>NZ_CP069128.1:0-1200000 GCF_029637485.1 Sphingomonas sp. LHG3406-1
GAAGCGGTCGCCGACGCCCTGATGCGACGGTGCGAGCGCCGCGCTGGCCCCTCCACCACTCAGCCTGAAGGCTGAGCGGTCCCCCTCCCCATTGCTGCGCAACGGGGAGGTTCTGCGAATGTCCGCTTCCCACCCAAAGCAGACATTCAGACACGCTTGAGCAATCCGGTCTCCGGAGCAGGTCGCGTACGAAAAGAACGACTCTTAAGCGCTAATCCGCCGCAGCTTGTCGAGCGCCGGCTGGTCGCCCTCCTCCTGCGCGATGGTCGCGACGAACTTGCCGTCGCGGCCGAACAGCAGGACATGGCTGCCATGGTCGACCGTATAGCCGTCTGGGGCCTGGGCATCGTCCACCCGTCGCTGGTAGATGGCATGGCTCTTCGCCACTGCGGCGACCTTGGCCTCCGAGCCCGTCAGGCCGATGATCGGGGTCCCGAACAGGCCGACATACTCCTTCACCACCGCCGGCGTGTCGCGCTCGGGATCAACCGAGACGAAGACGATGTCGAACGCCTGGTCGCCCTTGCCGAGTTCCTTGCGCAGCTTCGCCAGGCGGCCGAGCGTATTCGGACAGACGTCCGGGCAGTTGGTGAAGCCGAAGAACATCGCATAGGGCCGGCCCTTCAGCGCCTGCGCGCTCGAGAAAGGCTTGCCGTCGGCGCCCGTCAGCGTGAACGGTCCGCCAAGGGTGAAGCCCGGCATGCCCGGGTCCGCCCGGCTCGTTGTCGTCGGATCGGCAGGCCGCAGCAGCAGGATGGCGAACACCGCCACTGCCACCAGCACCAGCCCCCAGAGGATCAGCCGCACAATCTTCAGCCCCTTGGGCGCGGCAGCCGCCTCAGTGTCCATCATGCCCCCCGGCCGGTCCGCTTGACCCCGGCGCCATCACCGGCAGGCTGACCTTTACCGCGCCCGCCTTCTCAAAGCGCAAGGTCAGCGGCAGCCTGGCGCCGACCTTGAGCGGTGCCTTCAACCCCATCAGCATGACGTGCAGCCCGCCCGGCTTCATCGTGATCATGCCATTGGGAGCGACGGCCAGCGGGCCGGCCGCCCGCATCCGCATCACGCCGCCGACATTCCGGCTATCGTGGATCGACACGCGCGCCGCTGCCGGGCTGCTCGCCGCGATTAGCCGGTCGGCACCGCGGCCGCCATTATGAACGCTGACATAGGCCGCGCTGCTGGTGGCACCCGCGCGGGCCCAGCCGCTGACGTGGATGTCCGGGGCCTTGGCCGTGGCCGGGGCGGCAAGGACGAGCGCGGCACCCGCGACGTGACGAAGTTTCATGGCCGCGCATCTAGGGTTGGGGCGCACGGCTTGCAATGTAGGACAAAGGCTGTTGAAATGAACCAATGCGGTTCGCGCGACTTCTTTCCACTGTCATCGCGGACGCGATCCGGGATACCGCTTCTTCTTTCTTCCAGAAGGACACAGCTCCAAATTATACCCCCGCCACCGGTGACCTTTGTGACCTTTGTGACCCTCAATCCTCCGGTGCGACGGTCACAGCGATTCCGTCCAGCGCGGGGCCGAACGGGATCTGGCAGGAAAGGCGGCTGTTCGCCTCCCGAGCGCCGCTGGTCGCCAGCAGATCGTCCTCGTCCTCGCTGAGCGGCGGAAGCGCGGACGCCCATTCCTCGTCGACATAGACATGGCAGGTCGCGCACGAACAGCAGCCGCCGCACAGGGCCAGGATTTCCTCGATCCCGCCAGCGCGAAGGGTCTCCATCAGCGAGCGGCCTTCCTGCCCCTGGATGGCGCGGGCATGTCCGTCTCGGGTCGTCACGTTGATGATCAAGTCGGTCACTCCACCAGGCTCTTCAGCGGCACGTCGGGATCGGTCAGGCGGGCAGCGTCGACAACGCCCCCTCGCTCGATCAGCGCCCGTCCCTGCACATAGTCGCGCACCATGTTCACGCAATCGATGGCGATCAGCCTGCCTCTTCGGCGGTACAGCACGCTGAACCGCCCTGACCCCGGTTCGCCGCGCACCAGTTCCTCGTCATGGTCGTGACTGAGCCCGACCGTCTGCAGCTTCAGGTCATACTGGTTGGACCAGAACCACGGCATGGCGGCATAGGGCTTCGGCTCTCCGGCAATCGCCTTCGCCACACTCGCTGCCTGGTCATTGGCATGCTGCACCGACTCGATCCGGATCGGCCGCTCCGGCACGAACCGGTTCCAGTGCAGCGCCACATCGCCGGCCGCCCAGATATTCGGCAGGCTCGTCCGCCCGCACTCGTCGACCAGCACCCCGTCGCCGCCCTCGGCCCCGGCGGCCAGCAGCGGCCCCGCTTCGGGATCAATCCCGATCCCGGCCACCACCAGGTCGAATTCCGCCGCGTTCGGCGCCTCGGCACCGAGCCGCACCTCGACACCCTGCCGCCGATGCTCGGCAACCAGGAAGTCCGACAGCGCCTTGCCCGAACAGCGCGCCAGCAGCCGCGGCTCGCGCTCGTGCAGCACGACCTCCTTGCCGAGCTTGGCCGTGGCCGCCGCTGCCTCGAGCCCGATCCACCCGCCGCCGATCACCAGCACCCGGTGCGCCGTCTCCAGCCCCGCCTTCAGCGCATCCACATCGGCGAGCGTCCGGATCGCATGCGCCCCCGGCACCCGCCGCGCACGGCCGCCGGCCGTCCAGACCAGTTCGCCATACGAGAAGGTCCGACCCGAGACGCAGGTCGCCGTTCGAGCGGCTGGGTCAACAGCCTCGACCCGCTCGCCTTGATTCAGCGTCACCGCCTTCTCGGCCCAGAGGGCGGCGGGGCGGAAGCGGAAGTCCTCCCGCCCCCTGGTCCCGGTCAGATATTCCTTGCTGAGCGGCGGCCGCTCGTAGGGCAGTTCGGTCTCCTCGCCGAGCAGCCCAATGCTTCCGGTGAAGCCCGCCTGGCGGAGGTGAAGCGCAGCCGAGACCCCCGCATGGCCGGTCCCGATTATGAGGACGTCGAACCGGCTCAGTGGAGCGCCTCGATGATCGTCACATTGGCGATCCCGCCGCCCTCGCACATGGTCTGGAGCCCGAAGCGCTTGCCGCGCTTGCGCAGAGCGTGGACGAGGGTGGTCATGAGCTTGGTGCCGCTGGCGCCGAGCGGATGGCCGAGGCTGATCGCCCCACCATTGACGTTCAGCCGCTCCGGATCTCCGCCGATCTCGTGCAGCCATGCCAGCGGAACCGGGGCAAAGGCCTCGTTCACCTCGTACAGATCGATATCCTCGATCCGCCGCCCAGACCGCTCCAGCGCCCGCCGGGTGGCGGGGATCGGCTCCATCAGCATGATGACCGGATCGCCGCCGGTGACGGTCAGATGGTCGATCCGCGCCAGCGGCGTCAGGCCATGTTCCTTCAGCGCCCGCTCGCTGACCACCATCACGCCCGACGCGCCGTCGCAGATCTGGCTGGCGTTGCCGGCGGTGATCACGCCATCAGGCTTGAGGGTCTTGAGGCTGCCGAGCCCCTCCATCGAGGCATCGAAGCGGATGCCCTCGTCGCGCGCGTGGCTGTGCTCGTTCCCGTCCGCATCGACGATGGTAAGCGGCACGATCTCAGCCTCGAAGTCGCCCCGCTCGGTCGCCGCCGCCCCCCGCCGATGGCTCTCGAGTGCGAAGGCGTCCAGCTCCTCGCGGCTCATCTGATAGTTGCGCGCGATCATCTCGGCACCGGTGAACTGGCTGAACTCGGTGACGCCGTAGCGATCCTTGATCGACTGCGGCCACGGCCCGGTACCGATCCCCGCCTGCATCGGCAGCATCACCGCAAGGCCCATCGGCACCCGCGTCATGCTCTCGACCCCGCAGGCGATGACCACGTCCTGGGTCCCGCTCATCACCGCTTGAGCTGCGAAATGAACCGACTGCTGCGAGGAGCCGCACTGCCGGTCGATGGACACCGCCGGAACACTGTCCGGCAGGCTCGAGGCCATCACCATGTTGCGGCCGATGTGGAAGCTTTGTTCTCCGACCTGCCCGACACAGCCGGCGATGACATCGTCGACCGCCTTGGGGTCGATGCCGGAGCGCTCGACCAGCGAGTCCAGCACCTTGGCGCCAAGGTCCGCCGGGTGCCAGTCCTTTAGCGAGCCGCCCTTCTTCCCTCCGGCGGTGCGGGCAGCGGCGACGATATAGGCTTCGGGCATCTGCGACCTCGTCCGACAAGTTTTCCCAGCACTAGCCAGGTTCTCCGTTCGGGCAAAAGCGTTATTCGTGTCTCACCTGGATCGACAAAGGCCCGTTCGGGACAGCGGACCGGCAGGCTGGCGTCCGGCACGCTCCAGATAGAACGCGGCCGGACACGCGTTGCAAAGTCCTGCTGCCGAAGCCACATGGACGCCATGCTGATCACGACCGAGCGCACGCCCAATCCTTCGACCCGCAAGTTCCTGCCGGGCCAGACCGTCATGGAAGCGGGCAGCCGCGACTTTCCCGATGCGGAAAGCGCAAATGCTTCGCCGCTCGCCTCGGCGCTGTTCGACACCGGCGAAGTGGAGGGCGTCTTCTTCGGCCGTGACTTCGTCTCGGTCACTGCCAATCCGGACGTCGATTGGGCTGGGCTGGAGATCGACGTCGTCCAGATCCTGCTCGATCATTTCGTTTCGGGTGCACCGCTGTTCGTTCCGGGTTCGGCCGCGGGAATTCTCGTCGATGGCGACGATGGGCAAAGCTTTGACGAAGATCCCGCCGATGCCGAGATCGTCGCGCAGATCAGGGAGCTGCTCGAGACCCGGGTCCGTCCGGCGGTCGCGCAGGACGGAGGTGACATCGTCTATCGCGGTTATCGCGATGGCACGCTCTACCTTGCCATGCAGGGCGCCTGTGCCGGCTGCCCGAGTTCGGCCGTGACCCTCAAGCGCGGGGTAGAGAATCTCATCCGGCATTATGTGCCGGAGGTGGAAACGGTCGAAGCAGTCTAGCTACGGTCGCAACGCCGCACGGCGCTGCGTTCACATCGCTTCGGCAGACTTTCGCACCCATGCCGCCGTTTCCAGCGGCTGCGTGTAGGGCAGCATGTGCCCCCCTTCTACCAGGGTCAGTCTCGCTCCCGGTATCTCGCTCGCCGTCTTCTCGCCATGCTCACGCCAGTCGAGCAGATTGTCGCCGCGACCGTAGAGGATGGCGGTCGGGATCTTCATGCCGGGATAGCGCGCGACCATCTCGTCCGCGTCGCTCCGCGCAAGCTGGAGGTCGCCGCAGGCCGCCTCGATGTTGCCCGGTCGAAGCGCCAGCGCGCCGCCGCCCGCCGTCAGATAGTCGGTCGGTACCGGCTCGGGCCTGAACACCTGCTCCAGCACCTTGTCCTGCGCAGCCTGCCCGAGCGGCACCGCAATCGTGCGCGAGACGAGGCCCGCCAGAGGCAGCGGCACCATCAGTCCGCGGAACACCTCCGGCACATTGTGCACCGGTCGGGTCGCCGGAGCGACCAGTGCGAGGCCGCCGACCTTGTCGGGGTAGCGTTCCGCCACCTGAAGGCTGAGCGCCCCGCCAAGCGAGTGGCCGACCAAGATGGGTTTCTCGAGCCCAAGGACATCGATCAGCGCTGCAATTGCCTCCGCTTGGTCGGTCAGGTGCTGGGAGCCGCTGGCGAGGCGAGGGGAGTAGCCGGAGCCCGGCCGATCGACCCGGATCACCCGGAAGTCGCGGGCGAGATCGTCGACCATGGCCTGCGCAAAGCTTCGCAATTGGGCGCCGAGGCCGTGGATGAGGAGCAGCGGCCGCCCTTCGCCCTGCTCGGTGACGTGCAGGCGATGGGGCCCGGCCTTCACCAGCCGCCCGTCCATCGGCACCAGTTCTTCCGCCCGGCGCGCGGCCCTGGCGCTGTACAGGCCTGCGCCAAGCAGCCCTCCGGCCAGCGAAACGCCGGCGATCGCCCAGTTTCTCATGCCATGCTCCGCTTGAGGATATTCCAGTAGCCGACCGGCGCGAGGCGCTCGATCAGGGCCGCGAACTTCGCATCGCCACCGACCAGAACGCGCGGCTTCTCCCCTTCGATGGCGCGCGCGATGATCTCGCCGGCCTGCGCCGGATCCATGCGCAGGAACTTCTGGAAGCGCTCCCGCTCGCTCGCCATCAGCATCGCTTCCTCATTGCTGGCGTGACGAGGTGGCCGCGCATTGCGGGCGATGTCGGTCCTGACCCCGCCGGGATGGACCACCGTGACCCCGACGGTCGAGCCCGCCTCCCCGAGCTCGCGGCGGAGCGACTCCGAAAAGCCGCGCACCGCGAACTTGGCGGCGGAATAGGCCGTCTGGCCGGGCGGGGCGATGAGGCCGAACAGGCTGGAGATGTTGACGATCCTGCCCACATCGCTCGCCTTCAGGTGCGGCAGGAAGGCACGGGTGAGGCGCACGACGGCGTGAAAATTGACCTCCATCAGCCAGTCGAAGTCGCTCTCGTCCACCTGCTCGAAGGTGCCGCCGATGGCGACGCCGGCATTGTTGACGAGGAGGTCGATGCGGCCATGCTCGGCCAACACTGCGTCGGGCAGGGCGAGGCAGGCCGCGCGGTCGGTGACGTCAAGCTTGTGGCTAGATATCTGGACGCCGGCCGCAAGCGCGGCACTCTCCGCCAGGCCGGCGGCATTGCGGTCGACCAGCGCCAGGGCGCAGCCGCGACTCGCCAGCGCCACCGCCAGGCCGCGCCCGATGCCGCCGCCCGCGCCGGTGATGACCGCCACGCGGCCGCCAAGCCTCACGCCTCCGCTCCCGTCAGGCTCGGCGCTGGCGGCGTTCGCTGCGGCGATCCGGAAAAACGCATCACCCCATCTTCAACCTTCCCATATCTGAGCGCGGCAAGGTCGAGCGCATAATTCTGGTGGAGCTTCCAAGGCGCCCTGTCGCCCTGTTTGGGGAGGATGTCCCTGGCGCGCTGCACATAGCCCGAATTGAAGTCGATGAACTCGACAGGGCGCACGTCCGGCTGGACCTCGGGCACGGCGATCGTCCGTCGGCACTTTTCCAGATGGTTGAGCAGACGGCACAGATAATAGGAGGTGAGGTCGGCCTTCAGCGTCCACGATGCATTGGTGTAGCCGAAGCTGTAGCTGAGGTTGGGCACGCCGCCGAACATCATCCCCTTGTAGGTCATCGTTCCCTGCAGCCGTTGCTCCGCGCCGTCGATGAAGATCGCGACGTCGTCGAGCAGCTTGAGCTTGAGACCGGTGGCGGCGACGATGACGTCGGCTTCGAGCAGGCGTCCGGACTTCAGCCTAATGCCTTCCGGCACGAAGCGGTCGACATGGTCGGTGACCACTTCCACCTTGCCCGCGCGGATGCCGGCGAAGAGGTCGGCGTCCGGCACCAGGCAGAGGCGCTGGTCCCACGGATTATAAGCCGGGTTGAAGTGCGTCTCGATCTCGTAATCGGGTGGGAGCTCCTTCATCAGTCCCTTGCGGATCAGCTTCTTCATCAGCTCGGGCCGCCGCCGGGCGAGCTGGAAGAAGGCCTGCTGCATCAGCACGTTGCGGGCCCGCACCAAGCTATAGCTGAGCTTCGGCCCGAGCAGGCCGCGCAGCAGGTTCGCCACTTTGTCGACCGCCGGCCGACTGACCATATAGGTCGGCGAGCGCTGCAGCATGGTGACATGCGCCGCGCCGGCCTTGGCCAGCTCGGGAACGATGGTGACGGCCGTGGCGCCGCTGCCGATCACGACGAAATTCTTGCCCTTCATATCGAGGCCCTCGGGCCAGAATTGCGCATGAAAGAAGCGCCCGGCGAAGTTCTCCCGACCGGCAAAGTCGGGCAGATAGGCCTGCTCGTAATCATAATAGCCGGTGCCGAAATGGAGCCAGCGGCAGGAGAGCCGGACCTCGCCCTGCGGAGTCGTCGCGGTCACCGTCCACCGACCGGTCCGGCTGTCGAATGCCGCCGCCTTGACCCTGCTGTCGAAGCGGATTTTGGGGCGAATGCCGTACTTGTCCGCAACCTGGTTGACGTAAGCGAGGATGGTTGCGCCGTCGGCGATCGCCTGTGCCTCGGTCCACGGCTCGAAGCTGTAGCCGAGCGTATACATGTCGCTGTCGGAGCGGATGCCGGGATAGCGGAACAGGTCCCAGGTTCCGCCAATCGCGCCGCGCGCCTCGAGGATCGCGTAGCTTCGGCCCGGACAATAGGTCTGGAGGTGCCATGCCGTGCCGATGCCGGAAAGACCGGCGCCGACGATCAGTACATCGAGGTCGATCATGGCGGCTGTGCTGACTTGTTCCATGGTCGGGCGATGCTGCGCGCGGCGGTGATGCACTGACAAGCGTAAAGTCGCCCTGCCGGCCTAGCGCTCGACGCCGATGTCGACGCGCCGGTTCTGGATCTCGCGGACGCCGTCGTCCGTGGGGACCAGCAGTGCTTCCTCCCCCTGGCCAATCGTCGTGATCGACCCCGCAGGCACGCCCCGTTTCACCAGAGCCTGCGCCACCATCCGCGCGCGCTGGAGCGAAATGCGCCTATTGACGATGGCGGGACCTTCACGATCCGTGTGGCCGGTGAGGCGGAGCCTTGCGCCGCCCCTTGCCGCCTCGGCCGCCTGGTCGAGCACCGGCTCCCAGTCGCGCCGGATCTCCTCCTTGCCGCTGTCGAAGAAGATCATCAGCGGGGCCGGCGAGGGAGCGGTCGCCTGGGCGGCTGCGGCGGCGAGGAAGGTGATCACCATGGCCGCATCCTAGCGCCGTGCCGCGAACAAGAAAACGGCCGGGAAGCGCTGGGCTTCCCGGCCGTTGCTAAGTGAAAGGACTGGCCTCAGCCGCGCTCGGGTGCCGGCGGGGGCGGGGGGGGCGGCGGGGGGGGCACCGGGCAGCTGTCGGTCGCCAGCACGACCGACCCGTCCGGGCAGGTCTGGGTGGCCGGCGGCGGCGGCGGCGGCGGCGGGGCCGGCGGCATCGGCGGCGGCGGCGGCGGCGGCGGGGCGGCCGGCTCGGCGAAGTTGTAGATGATGCTGAACAGCACCGAGTGCGACTTGAAGCGGCTGCGGGCGTCATAGGTCACGCCGGAGCTGTTCAACTCGCCGATGATGTTGTCGAAATCGAGCTTGCTTGAACGGAAGTAGCGATACTTCAGGCCGATATCGAGCTGCGGGGTGATGGCGTAGCGGATACCGGCGATGCCCTGCAGCGCAAGGCCGCTGTCCTTGCCTTCGATGTCGAAGGCGGCATTGGCGGGGGCGATGTTGTTCATCTTGACGCGCGCCCAGCCGGCGCCCGGACCGGCATAGAAGCTCAGGCCGTCATCGTTGCCGAAGTCGAGCAGCAGATTGGCCATCGCCGAGGTGACACCCACGTTGCCACCGGAACCGCTGGTCACCACCGGACCAGCGGAAGCGCTGCGGAGGCCGACCGAGTCGAGGCTGGCGCGCTTGTAGCCGAGCTCACCTTCGAGCCGAACGATGCCGAAGTCATAGCCAAGGATCAGGTCGAGATCGAGACCGGGCTTCTTGAAGTCCATCAGCGCGCCGTCTTCGACGACGACGCTGCCCACCACGGTCGAGGGCGGAGCCCGGACGATGGTCAGGTCGTGGTTGAGGTCCTTGGCCCAGAGGGCACCGCCTTCGGCGCCGAAATAACCGCTCTTGTCGCGGGCGGCGGCGGGCGTGGCAAGCAGCGCCGCTGCGGCACCGCCGATAAGAAGTTTGCGCATGATGGTCGTCTGCTCCCCATTTGTCCCGCTGAGCCCCTCGGGGTCACGGCGGCAGGAGCATTTATGCCAGATAACCGGTATTAATGCCAGAAGCGTAATGAATTGCGAGCTGTGCCTGGTCAGGCGGCGCTCGCGGCCTCCTCGCAGGCGGCAGCGGCGCGGGCGGCAAACTGGCTGGCGAGCTTGGCGTGCCATTCGCGCGCGGCTGCGGTCATGGCGCGCTGCGCGGCGGTCCGCTCTTCGGCGGCGCGGCGGGCGTAATAGCGCTGGTTCGATTCCATCCCACGGCTCCACGCAACGAAATATGTCCGTCCGAAGAGGTCTGGGCCGCAAAGATGGAGGAAGAGTTAATATCCACAGGCGTCCCGCCTCGGCACAAGCCGTGGCACGTTGGTGACAGCAGCATGGCAAAAGCGGATTATCGCTGAAACCGAACGACTCGCCGCTCGTTACACGTCCGAACATCATCTTCCACCAGGGAAGCGAGGGGACAGCGATGCTGACTTCGAGCCATTTGAACAGAGACCATTTCAACCCCGCCCTGCGCGGCTATCACGCGGTTTACCGCGAGAATGCCGTTAATCATTGCCCGGGTTGCGGACGCACGCACTGGCTGATCGGCCGGCTGCTCGCGGAATGCGGCTTCTGCGGAACCGCGCTGCCGCTTTCCGAGAGCTATTCGCGCAGTGCTGCTGCGCCGATGTTCCGGCACGGCAGCAACCGGCTCGACCGCGCCGCCTGAACGCTCGCGGGCAGGGCGGACTTCTGCTATGAAGCTCCCATGCTCGTGTCCGTTCTCCTTGCGGCCTTCCTGAGCGAACCCGGGCCGTTCGTGCTCGCCAATGCGAGCGGTGGCATTCTCAGCGACCTCGCCATTCGTCCCTCCGATGGAAGCGGCAGCTGGCGCAGCATGACGCCCGGCGCGCTTGCTTCCGGTGGCCGCACGGCGATGCCTTCACCCGGCGGTCAGCTCTGCGCTTTCGACATTCGTGCCAAGGTCGGAGGGACGATGGTCACCTGGTCGTCGATCAATCTTTGCGATGTAAAGGTCGTGACCCTGAACCGACGATCCGACGGAACCCTCTGGGTCGATTACGACTGAGCGGGCGAAGCCGGCGCAGCGGCATCCGAGCCGGAGCCGGAGCGGGCAGGGCTGGCGCTTGCGTTCTGGTCGCATCGAGCAGCTTGCCGCCGGCGAGGAATACCACCGCACAGCAGATGGCGAAGAAGATCCAGCCCAGGGTCCCTGGATAGAGAGCGAGATAATGCTTGCCGCGCTCCGCCGCGCCGAGCGCGATTGCCCAGGTCACCGCCCACGCCTCCCACCGTGTTTTCACCGTGAACAGGCGGCCGACGGACCGCAGGAATGAGGACGTGCGCATCGACATATGGTTAAGCAACGGGCGTGCCATTGGCAGAGTTCCGCCATTTTGGCGTTAACCATTGTCGTTATCTGTCAATTTACCCGACTCTACGCCGCCATCCTCCCTTTCACGACGCGCCGGCAGCGCCTAAGTGCCTCAGCCACGCATGTCCAAGCCTCCCGTTGCCCCGTTCGACAAGAAGAAGATCGTCGCCGAGAACCGGCGGGCGCGGTACGACTATTTCGTCGAGGATCGCTTCGAGGCGGGCATCTCGCTCCAGGGTACCGAAGTGAAGGCGCTGCGGGCGGGCGAAGGTTCGATCGCGGAGAGCTACGCCACCGTCGAAGACGAGGAAGTGGTGCTGATCAACAGCCACATCCCCGAATATTCCCACGGCAGCTGGATGAACCATGAGCCACGCCGCAAGCGCCGGCTGCTCCTCAAGAAGCGCGAGATCGGCCGTTTGATGGGCGCCATCAACCGCCAGGGTCTGACCCTCGTGCCATTGTCCATCTACTTCAACGGCAAGGGCAAGGCGAAGGTCGAACTGGCGCTTGCTCGCGGCAAGAAGGTCCACGACAAGCGCGAGACGATCAAGGAGCGCGACTGGAAGCGGGAGCAGCAGCGCCTGCTGCGCGATCGTGGCTGAGCGGCCCGGCTTCTTCCGGCGCCTCGCCGACAAGGCGACGCCCAGCCGCGAGGAAGTGCTCGAAAGCCGCTGGCTGAAGCCGTTCGGGACGCGTGTCCGGCAGTCCGACCTTTGGCGCTTTACCCGCCGCTCGGTTCCGCGCGGGGTCGCCGCCGGCCTGTTCGTCGGTATATTCCTGATGATCCCTGGCCTGCAGATCGTCGGCGCGGCGCTGCTGTGCATGCCGATCCGCGGCAACATTCCGATCGCGGCGGCCATGACCTTCCTCAGCAATCCGGCGACCACCCCCTTCTTCCTGATCGCCGCCATCGCGCTTGGCAACAAGCTCGGCTTCCATGCCGACCTCGCAGCCTTCGAGGCACTTTACTCCAGCGGCGCCGGAATTGGACGTTGGAGCCAATGGTTGCTGAGTGACGCTGCTCCCGCCATGATCACAGGCCTACTCCTGATCGCCCTCGTCAGTGCGTTCGTCGGCTATGGCGTGTCGATCGTCGTCTGGCGCTGGTGGGTGCATCGCAAGTGGCGCAGGCGTACACGACCGGAATTGTTTCATCGCCATCCATGAAGGAAAGACCGTAGCCCCATGAAGCGACTGCTGATCTGCCTTGCCGCAACCACCGCTCTCGCGGGCTGCGCCACTACCGACACTCCGGCCGAGACCGCCGCCGTCACCCCGGCCGCGGAGCCGGCCCCGGTCGCCGCCACCCCGGCCGCGCCCAAGCCCGAGCTCGGCACCTTCGGCTTCGACGCCGCCGGCATGGACCGCAACGTGCAGCCCGGCCACGACTGGGTCGAGTTCGCCAACGGCAACTACCTCCGCACTCTCGAGATCCCGGCTGACCGCGCCAGCTTCGGCGCCTTCAACGTGCTCGACGAGCTGTCCCGCACCCGCACCCGCGGAATCATCGAGGAGGCCGCCAAGAGCAACGCCGCCGCCGGCACGAATGCTCAGAAGGTCGGTGACTATTACAACAGCTTCATGGATGAGGCTGCGATCGAGGCGCGCGGCGCGGCGCCGCTCGGCGAAGACCTGAAGCCGTTCATGGATGCACGCTCCAAGGCCGACTTCGCCCGTGCGCTCGGCACCAGCCTGGCGGGCTTTGGCCCCAGCCTCTTCCCCTTCTATATCAACCAGGACGCCAAGGCGCCGGACCGTTACGTCCCGATCTTCGCGCAGGGTGGCCTCGGCATGCCCGACCGGGATTATTATCTCTCGAGCGACGCCAAGCTGGCGGCCGCGCGCGACAAATATGTCCCGCACATCGCGAAGATGCTGACCATGTCGGGCATTCCGGCGGCTCGCGCCACCCAGGCGGCGCAGAACATCCTCGCCTTCGAGAAGAAGCTGGCCGAGGTCCACTGGACCCGGGTCGAGAGCCGCGATGACGACAAGACCTACAACAAGTGGACCCGCGCTGACTTCGCTCGCCGCGCGCCGGGGTTCGACTGGAACGCCTATCTGACCGCCGCCGGCCTCGGTGCGCAGAACGAGTTCATCGTCAGCCAGCCCTCGGCCTTCACCGGCATGGCGAAGGCGGTCGCCGGGACACCGCTGCAGACGCTCAAGGACTGGGCCGTCCTGCACACCGCACGTGACGCCGCCGGAGTGCTCCCCAAGGCCTTCACCGAAGAGCGCTTCGACTTCTCCAACCGCACGCTTCAGGGCACGCCGCAGATGGAGCCGCGCTGGAAGCGGGGCGTCAACGCCGTCAACGGCACCATCGGCGAGGCGGTCGGCGAGCTTTACGTCGCCCGCTACTTCCCGCCGGCGACCAAGGCCAAGATGGACGAACTGGTCAAGAACATCATCGCGTCGATGGACAACCGGCTCGCCAACCTGCCGTGGATGGTGCCCGAGACCCGCGCCAAGGCGCGCGCCAAGCTGGCCAGCTTCCGCTCGAAGATCGGCTATCCCGACAAGTGGATCGACTATTCGGCGCTGACCATCCGGCCGGGTGACGCCTACGGCAATGCCGAGCGTGCGACGGCCTTCGATTACCGCCGCCAGCTCGACAAGCTGGGCAAGCCGGTCGACCGCGACGAATGGTTCATGACCCCGATGACGGTCAACGCCTACGCCAATCCGACGATGAACGAGATCGTCTTTCCGGCCGCCATCCTCCAGCCGCCCTTCTTCGATCCGAATGCCGACGACGCCATCAACTATGGCGCGATCGGCGCGGTCATCGGCCACGAGATCAGCCACCACTTCGACGACCAAGGCCGCAAGTATGATCCGAACGGGCGCCTCACCGACTGGTGGACCGCGGAAGACGTCAAGAAGTTCGAAGTCTATGCGACCCAGCTCGCCGACCAGTACAGCGCCTACGAGCCGCTGCCTGGCGCCAAGATCAACGGCCGCCTGGCTCTTGGCGAGAATATCGCCGACCTCGCCGGCATGCTGGTCGCCTATGACGCCTACCGACTGTCGCTCGGCGGCAAGGAAGCGCCCGTGCTCGACGGTTTTTCCGGCGACCAGCGCTTCTTCCTCGCGCATGCACAGATCTGGCGGACCAAGTACCGCGAGAATGCGATGCGCCAGCAGCTGGTGACCGGACCGCACAGCCCGGGCAACTACCGCCCCTACGTGTCGCGCAACCTCGATCCCTGGTACAAGGCGTTCAACGTCCAGCCCGGCCAGGCGATGTATCTGACGCCCGAGCAGCGGGTCCGGATTTGGTAGCCTGATGCTCCACGCCCGGCTCGCCGCGATCGACGCCGAGCCCGTCCCTCGGGGCGAGCCGTGGCTGGTGCCCACTCTCCTTGCGCTTGCGCTCGCCAGCCTCGTTGCGCTGGCGATCGCAGCCGGCCATCCAGCGGTCGCGCTTCCGCTCGCCCTCGGGGTGGTGGTTGCGGCCGTCGCCGGCTGGCGCCGCGGTTCGGGCGCCGAGATCGCCGAAAGCGCGGCCGTCATTGCTCCTGACTATGCCTTGGTCTCTTCCAGCCTCGACCTCTGCGCGGACGCGGCAGCGCTGACTGATGACGAGGGCCGCTTGCTCGGCCTCAATCGCGCCTATCGGGAGCGTTTCCCCGCGCTGGCACCGCCTGCGCAGCTGGTCGCCGACCCGGAAGGCCGCCAGGCGATCGAGCAGGCGCGAATGCAGGCCCTTCAGGACGGCCAGGCCAGTGCCACGCTCAGCGGTGAGAAGGGCACGATCCTGGCCGTGACGGTGGCCCGCGCCGGTCATTCCGGCGGCCTGCTTCTGTGGCGCTTCCTGCGCCCCCGGCGATCGCCGCTCGACATCCTCATCAAGCGCTTGCAGGGCCTCGAAGGCGAGGTGCTGGGCGAAGCCGGCCTGCTCGCCGCGGCCGTTGACGAGACCGGGCAGGTGGTCGCCGCCAACGGCCTGTTCGCGCGCCGTGCGGCACTCGGCGAAGCGGGCACCAATCTCGACGATGTGCTCCAGGTCGCCGGCGAGGGGAGGGTCCGCCTCACCGCTGCGGGTCCGGAATCTGCGGTCCTCCGCTTGCTCCACATCCCCGCCGAACCCGGCTCCGGCCGCGCCGCCGGCCTGACATTGCTGTTCGCGACCGGCGAGGCGCCCAGCCTGTCCGAGCCCGCCAGCCTCCAGGCGCTGCTCGACCTGCTTCCTCTCGGCCTCGCCCTGGTCGATCGGGACGGTCGCTTCCTCACCAGCAACAAGGCGTTCCGCCGTGCCGCCGCACTGGAAGAAGGCCCATTGCCGGCCTTCCCCAGCGACCTCGTCGTCAAGGAGGACAAGGCCGCTGTCGCCGACGCCGTCCGTCGCAACAGCCGCGGGCCCGCCATGTCGGGCGATCTCGCCGTCCGCCTGTCGCACCAGCCGGCCGAGCCGGTCGCTCTGACCATCGCCGGCCTGCGCAACCTCGGCGAAGCCAGCGTCCTGCTCCTCCTCAAGGACAACAGCGAGGAAGCCAAGCTCAAGCGGCAGGTCGCCCAGGCGACCAAGATGCAGGCCGTCGGCCAGCTTGCGGGCGGCGTCGCGCACGACTTCAACAATATCCTCACCGCCATCATCGGCCATTGCGACCTGATGCTGATGCGGCACACGCCCGGTGACAGCGATTACGACGACATCCAGCAGATCAAGTCCAACTCCAACCGCGCCGCCGGCCTGACCCGCCAGTTGCTGGCCTTCTCCCGCCAGCAGACGCTGCGACCGCAGGTGCTCCAGCTGCCCGACGTGGTCAGCGAGGTCAGCCACCTGCTCAAGCGCCTGCTGGGCGAAACCGTGACGCTCCAGCTCAAGCATGGCCGCGGCCTGGGCGCGGTGCGGGCGGACCCGGGCCAGCTCGAACAGGTGATCGTCAACCTCGCGGTCAATGCGCGTGACGCCATGGCCGGAATGGGCGGCGGCCGGCTCACCATCCAGACCTATGCGGTCAAGGCCGAGCAAGTTGCCGAACTCGGCTCCGACATCCTGCCGATCGCCGACTATACGGCACTCAGCATCTCCGACACCGGGTGCGGAATCCCCGCCTCGGTTCTCGGCAAGATCTTCGAGCCCTTCTTCACCACCAAGGAAGTGGGCAAGGGGACGGGCCTCGGCCTTTCCACTGTCTACGGCATCGTCAAGCAGTCGGGCGGCTTCATCTTCGCCGCCAGCAAGGTCGGGGAGGGGACGACCTTCGTCATCTACTTGCCTGTCCACCAGGAAGAGAAAGGCGATGTCGCGGAGGCAGCCAGGCCGGCCCTGCCGGCGGCCAGGGCCGAAGAAACGTGGGGAACGGGCGTCGTCCTGCTCGTCGAGGACGAGCCGATGGTCCGTACCGTTGCCGAGCGCGCCCTCACCCGGCAGGGCTATACCGTGCTGACTGCCGACAATGGCGAGGAGGCGCTGGAGATCGTTGCACGCGGCGAGCCGATCGATCTGCTCATCTCCGACGTGGTCATGCCGGTGATGGACGGGCCGACGATGGTACGCGAAGCGCGCAAGACTCGGCCCGACCTGCCCATCCTCTTCATGTCCGGCTATGCCGAAGAGCAGCTCCGGCGGTCGATCGACATCGACAATGTCGCCTTTCTTCCCAAGCCCTTCTCGGTACAACAGCTCTCCGAAGCGGCGCGTAAGGTTCTGGCATCGCGCTGAAAGCTGTTGCGCTAGCGGTCCGGGTTTGCGACAGGAACAGCGGTGAGTAACGGCCGTGACATCCTCGTCGTCGAAGACGAACCGCTGATCGCGATGATGCTCGAGGATTTCCTCGAGACTCTCGGACATCGTATTTTCGCCAGCTGCGACACGGTCGAACAGGCGCTCGAGCAGGCGCAGGCCGGCGGTTTCGATCTTGCGATCCTCGACGTCAACCTCAAGGGCGAGCTGGTCTGGCCGGTCGCCGAGGCCCTGCGCCAGCGCAACGTGCCCTTCATCATCGCCAGCGGTGGGCACGTCGAGCCGCCCCCGGCCGCCTTCGCCAATGCTCCGTTGCTCGAGAAGCCCTATACGATTGACCGCATCGCACCGGTCATCGACGAGGCGTCCGCCTAGGGACCGTTCGTCGCATTCGGTTGACGGTTCACTTGCCCGTCATTCCCCACTCGGTAAAACACCCGCAACTTGATGTTGGACGGGGTTAACCGGTGAACAAGTATCTGCTTGCGACGACAATGATGGCCTTGCTGGCTTCCCCGGACGTAGCGGAGGCGCGCAAGAAGAAGGCGCCGCCACCGGCACCCGCGCCGGTGGTCCGGGTCGTGCCCACCGATCCGGTGGAGCTTTACTACTACACGCACGGCGACGCCCCCATCTGGTTTCGCAACGACGCCAGCCGCGCGGCGGCGTCGCGTCTCGGAGCCATCCTCCGCCGGGCGCCCATCGACGGCTTTGCCGCCGGCCCGGCGCTTGCTGCGCAGGTAGACGCGGCCATTGCCTCGGCGGTGCCCGGTAATGCGCAGGCGCAGAAGTCGGCCGAGCTGGCGTTGAGCAAGGCCTGGGTCGCCTACATGCAGCACATGCGCACGGCGCCGAAGGGGATGATCTACGGCTATCAGCAACTCGCCCCTCATTCACGGCCTGACCAGATCCTGCTGACGACCGCCGCAGCGCCCGACCTTGCCGCCACGCTTGATCGCATGGCCGACGTCAATCCTACCTATCGCGGCTTGCGCGAAGCGGCGCTGGCGAGCGGAATGACGGCGGCCGATGCGCGGCTGCTTTCCAATTTGGAGCGCGCCCGCGTGCTTCCGTCGACCGGCCGCTTCATCCTGGTCGATAGCGGGAATGCCATGCTGACCATGTATGAAAATGGACAGCCCGTGGACCGGATGAAGGTTATCGTCGGCACGGAAGAGACGCCGACGCCGATGATCGCCAGCGTCATTCACTGGATCACGCTCAATCCCTACTGGAACGTGCCACCCAACCTCATCAAGAAGACCATCGCGCCGAGTGCGATCAAGGGCGGCGACGCCTATCTCAAGCGCACGGGCTATGAGGTGATGAGCGGCTGGGGTCCGGACGCCACCGTCGTGCCTGCAAAGGATGTGGACTGGAACAAGGTGCTCGCCAATCCGGAGTCGGTCCGGGTCCGCCAGAAGCCCAGCGCCCTCAACAGCATGGGTCGTCTCAAGGTGCCGTTCCCAAGCGGGCAGGACATCTTCCTTCACGACACGCCGTCCAAGGACAAGTTCCAGCTCGCGAACCGCCAGCAGTCGAACGGCTGCATCCGTCTTGAGGACGCCAAGCGGCTCGCCCGCTGGCTGATGGGTTCGGAACCGGCGATGAGTGGCAAGGATCCCGAGCAGTTCGTCCAGATTCCGAAGGGTGTTCCGGTTTACCTCACCTATTTGACGGTTGAGGCGGGCGCCGACGGCAAGCTGGCGATGCGCAAGGATCCCTATGGCTGGGACGGCCGCCCGGACCTCCAGCTGGCAGCTGCCACCATGTACTCCAGCGTGGCGCGTCCGGCACCATAAGGACCCCGAAAGCGTGAACAAGATCAGGCCGGCAGGGGCGACCCTGCCGGCCTTTTCGTTGTTCGCACCCGCAGGCACTCATCACTATTGTTAGGCAAAGAAAAACGGGGCGGAGCCGAAGCTCCACCCCGTCTGTCTGTGGCCAGTGGCCGGCCGGTCCCGAAGGACCGGCCAGGACCCCTTAGCCGCGCTCCGGCGCCGGCGGCGGCGGCGGCGGCGGCGGCGGCGGAACCGGGCACGCGTCGGTCGCCAGGATCACCGAGCCGTCCGGGCACGTCTGCGTGGCAGGCGGCGGCGGGGGCGGCGGGGGCGGCGGCGGCGGGGGCGGCGGCGGAGGCGGCGGGGCCGCACCACCGAAGTTGAAGGTCAGGCTCGCGAGCAGCGAGTGCGACCGGAACCGCGTGTCGAGGTCGGCGTCGGCCAGATCGAAGTCCGACAGATTGACGCTGTCCTCGATGTCGTGGTTGTAGAAGCGATACTTCAGGCCGAAGTCGATGTTGTCGCTGACCGGATAGCGAACGCCCGCGAGCACCTGCCAGGCAAAGCCGCTGTCGCTGATGAGACGGTCACCGAAGGCCGACACGCGGGTGCGGGCGATACCGGCACCGCCGCCGACGAAGCCCTGCCAGCTGTCGTCCGAACCGAAGTCCAGCAGCAGGTTGCCCATCAGCGACAGGCTGGTCGAACGACCGTCACCGTCGAAATTGACGCCATCGATCAGATATTCGTCATGGGCAGCGCGCTTGTAGGCGACCTCGGCCTCGGCGCGGATGGCACCGAAGTCGTAGCCGGCGTTCACGCCGACGTCGTAGCCGATCTTGTGGTCGCCGATGATGAGATCGGAAGCGGTGGTCGTCCCGTCGGTGACGTCGACCTTCAGATCTTCGACGATCATCGCCCCAAGATCAATGCCGACATAACCCGCCTTGTCGCGGGCCATTGCCGGCGAGGTGATGGCAGCCGCAGCGACGGCGGCCAGTAGGTATTTGCGCATGCTTTCCCCTTCTCGCTCAGAGTTAGTGTTGATGGCGCCCCGAACTTGTAGAGCAGCCGATAAGTTTCGCTCAAGCGAAAGCTGAACAAGCACCGGTATGAGATTGTGTCTTGAGCGCAACAGTCGAGGAGTGCGAAAGAGGGGCAGGAAACGGCCTAAGATACGGCGGTGAAACAAGAAACTGCTGCAGCGCGGCCAGCGTCGCCCGGGTGCGGGCTCCGAAAAGCGGCAATCCCCGGTTGCTGCGACGGCGTCCGAACCCCGGTCCAAATAGCCCTCGCGTCGGCCTGCATCGCGGTGTAGGACCATCGGCGCAGGGGAAGCGCGGAGGAGCCTGTGCTGGCTTCGGTCGATGAAGAACGCCTGGTCGAAACGGTGGGGTACAGCCCCATCGCGACCGTGCTCAGCAATCCTCGCAAGCCCGACAATCCCTTGGAAGTCGCTAACCAGGCCTTCTGCGATCTTACCGGCTATGCCGAGGACGAGATAATCGGCCGCAATTGCCGCTTCCTGTCCGGTGCCGCGACCGAACCCTGGCTCACCGAACGGATCCGTGAGGGCGTGCGCACCCACAAGTCGGTGCTGGTCGACATCCTCAACTACAAGAAGGACGGCACGCCCTTCCGCAATGCGGTGCTGGTGACCCCGCTCTTCGATGCCAGTGGGGAACTGTCCTGGTTCCTCGGCAGCCAGGTCGAACTCGGCAGCGAGAGCACGGCGGTATTCAGCGGTCGCCGCGAGAAGGCCATCCTCGCCGTCAATGGCCTCCCGCCGCGCCAGCGCCAGGTGCTGGAACTGATTGCCAAGGGTCTGCTCAACAAGCAGATCGCCTGGGAGCTCAAGATCAGCGAGAAGACCGTGAAGATGCACCGCGCCCTGCTGATGGAGCGGCTTGGCGTCCCGACCAGCGCCGACCTGATCCGGCTTGCGGTCGAAGCGGGCCTCTAGCCCCACTCAGGTCGCATACCGGCCTAAGCCTATCTTTGCGCGAGGCTGCGCGAGAGGCACATCCGCATCATCACCATTCGTGCGGCACACTTCCCCCTTGAGTGCCGACCGGATGCTCCGAGCCGAGCTTCCCCGCTGCTCGGAAACTCCGTGCCGGCCGCATGCCCGCCTGCGGTCGGCACGCCTTCCTTCCACAACGCCGCACTCATCTGGCGCCCGTAGCGGCAAGCTCTTCGTCGACCAGTTGCTCGAGCCGCTCTCCGTCGGGAAAGCCTTCCTCGACCCAGCGTGCCTCGATCGCCTTCAGCGTGCGCGCCACCGCCGGTCCGGCCACCAGCCCGCGCCTGATGAGGTCGCCGCCGCCGACCGGCAGGCGCGGCGGAACCCAGCCCTCCAGCGATGCCGCGGCTTCGGCTTGACCGGCGAGCAGAAGCCGGTCCCGCGCTTCGTCGGTTCCGATCCGATAGGCGAGCGCCCGGGGAACGCCCGGGGTCTCCTCGGTCGCCGCCGAGGCCAGCCGCTTGCGGGCCTTGTTGCTGAGCTTCAGCCGCGCCGCGACCTTCTCGGCGACGAGCGGGTCGCGGGGCAGGAGGGCGGCGAAGCGGCGGAGCGGCTCCGGCGCGATCCCCGCCGCCTGCTCGGCCGCGATCAGCTGCTCAAGCGCGGGTAGGGCCTCTGTGCCGATCTCGGGCAGGACCGGCCGAAGCAGGCCATGCTCCAGCATCAGCCGCACGGTCGCGGCGGGGTTGGGCAAGGCGAGCAGCTTCAGCCACTCGTCGGCGATCCGCTCACGCGACAGGGCCATCAGGTCGTTGGCCCTGGCTTCGCAGGCGGCAAGGCCGGCCTCATCCACGCCCGACCCGAAGCGGGCGGTGAAACGGAAGAAGCGGAGGATGCGCAAGTGATCCTCAGCGATGCGCTGGAGCGGCTCGCCGATAAACCGCACCCGGCCCTCGGCAAGGTCGTCGAGCCCGCCGAAATAGTCGAACACCCGTCCTTCGCCTGGATCGAAGTAAAGCGCGTTGACGGTGAAATCCCGTCTCGCCGCATCCTCCCGCCAGTCGTCGGTGAAGGCCACGGTCGCATGCCGCCCGTCGGTGGCGAGATCGGCGCGCAGAGTGGTGACCTCGATCGTTTCGCCCTGGGCGAGCGCAGTGACGGTGCCGTGGGTAATTCCGGTCGGAACGGTCCTGATTCCGGCCGCCCCGCAGCGGCGCATCACTTCATAGGGGCTCAGGCTGGTGGCGACATCGACATCGGCGACCTCGTGGCCGAGCAGGCTGTCGCGCACCGCGCCGCCCACCAGCCGCACCTGCCCCTCTCCCAGCGCCGCAAGTAGCGCGGCGATGCCGGGACGCTCGGCCATTGCTTCGAGACGGCTCAACTCCACGCGTTCAGCCGCCGCGAGAGATTGACCAGCATGGCAGCGGTCGCGCCCCAGATGCGGCGACCTTCCCAGTCGAT
Source organism: Sphingomonas sp. LHG3406-1 (assembly GCF_029637485.1). GTDB lineage: Bacteria > Pseudomonadota > Alphaproteobacteria > Sphingomonadales > Sphingomonadaceae > Sphingomicrobium. Next base: position 21,927 of record NZ_CP069128.1, read on the forward strand.
CTGATAGTAGGTCCGCATCCTGCCTCGGAACTCCGCTTCGATGGCGCGCTGGTTGGCGGGATCGAGGAGGAAGGCAAGCGGCGCTTCGAACCAGTCGGCCACTTCTGCCTCATGCGGGCTGAGCGGCAGGTCGGGATCGACCGCGCCAAGGACCGGGGTCACCTCATAGCCGGTGACGGTGCGATAGGGATCGGCGCTGCCCCATAGCGTGACGGCGGATGCCGGCAGCCCGATCTCCTCCTCCGCCTCGCGCAGTGCCGCGGCGGCGGCATGCTGGTCCTCGGGATCGATCCGCCCACCGGGAAACGCCACCTGGCCGGCATGGGTGCGCAGATGCTCGCGGCGGACGGTCAGCAGGACTCCAGGCTCGGCCCTGCGGGTGATCGCCACCAGCACCGCGGCGGGGACGATCCCGTCGGTCACCGAAGCCCCCTCGATGAGGTCGCCGGCTAGAAGGTCCTCAGGCGCTGGTGCGTCGAGAGCCCGGCGCAGCCGCTCGGCGAGGTTCATGCCTCCTCGAGCGGGAAGAAGCAGCCTTCGCTCCAGATGCCTGCGGGGCGCTCGGCCAGCGCACGCTCGGCAAGCTCGTAATAGACCGGCCGCTCGAAACTGGCCTCGAGCCCGCCGCGAACCGCGAGGAGCGGCAGCCCCTGTTCCATCCGGATCGGGTGATCCTTTCCGACCACCAGCAACTCGCCATTGTTGAGCTGCACCGCGAGGGTAGCACCACGGCCGTCGCCCTCGGCGGTCATGGCGATCACCCGCAGCGCGGCCAGCTCGACGTCGATGTCCAGCTTTTCGACCGGAGTGACCAGCAGGTGGCGTCCGTCGGGCTCACGACGAAGGACGGAGGCGAACAGGCGGACGAGGGCGTCGCGCTGGATCCTCCTGCCGTCATGCCACCAGCGTCCCTCGGCATCGATTTTCATTCCGCTATGGCCGCAGTGGGGCGGGTCCCAGCGCTCTACCGGCGGGCGGCGCCGGCCGGCGGCGGCCGCTTCGATCTCGGCGAGAGACAGGCGAGCGATGTCGAGAGGAGGCTGGGTCTCGGGCATGAGCGGGAAGGGAGATGAGGCCAGCGCCTTGTTTCCGCAAGAGCGGGCGCTACACGCTTGTTGCCGATGACCAGGGTCGCGATCGTCACCGGTGCGGGCAAGAGGGTAGGCCGGGTCCTCGCAGAGGGCCTGCTCGACGATGGCTGGCAACTGGTCGCGCATGTCCGAAGCGCTTCGGACGAGGTCCCCTCCGGCGCCATCCGCGTCGTCGCCGATCTCGCTGACGGCAAGGCCGCCGCCGAGGCGATCATCGATGCCTGTCCGCATCCGCCGGGGTTGCTCGTCAACAATGCCTCGCGCTTCGTTGCCGACCGGCTCGAAACCTTCTCGGCCGAGGAACTTGCGGCCCACATGGCGGTGAACGTCGCCGCGCCGGCCTTGCTGACTTCGGCCTTCGCTGCAGCGGGCGGGTTTGGCGATCGGCTGATCGTCAACATTCTCGACGCCAAGCTCGCGGCTCCGAACCCCGACTTCCTCAGCTACACATTGTCCAAGGCTGCCCTGGCGGCACTGACGCAGCTCAGTGCTCGGCAGCTCGCGGGGCAGGGCGTCCGGGTGAACGCCATCGCACCGGCGCTGATGCTGCTGTCCGAAGGGCAGAGCGAGCAGAACTTCGCCGCCACCCACGCCTTCAACCCCCTGAAGCGCGGGGTCGAACCCGCGGACGTGCTCCGCTCCCTTCGTTTCCTGGTGGACTCTCCCGTCGTCACCGGCGAGACGCTCACCCTTGACGGCGGGCAGCGCTTCTGGCGCCTGCCACGCGACGTGCAATTCCTTGAAGCGGACCAAGAATGACCGAAATACTGAGCTTCACCCCGCGCCTCGACGGGCTCGTTCCGGCCAGCCTCGCGGTGCGATCGGCAAAGATCCACCTCGATTCGCTCGAGGTGATGACCGACATCGGCTTCCATGAATTCGAGATCGGCTCCCCTCAGCGGCTGCTGGTCAGTGTCGAGGTCTGGCTGGAGGAACTCGCGCCGCCGCCGGGCGACTCCGCCGAGAATGCCTGGAACTACGACCACGTGCGCGTCGAGATCGAGCGAATCGCTATGTCGAAAAGGTTCAATCTCCAGGAGACTTTGGCCCGGGAAGTCTATGACTGGATTGCTGCGCGCGCCGGAGTGAAGGCACTCAGGGTCGTCACGGCCAAGCCTGACGTCTATCCGAATGCACGTGGCGTGGGTGTTGAGATTGCCAGTTTTTCCGGCACGGCACCGTAACGTTCCCGGGGCGCGGTTGAGCAAGCGGAACAATATGATTGCGCCGCCATTGAGGCCACATTAAGGAAGCGCGCCGACCCAGCCGATGATATGTTGATACGTCGGCTCGCCAGCTCGGATCCGCGACTTGCTCAGCGGTTCCGAACCTGGTGCAGAGGTCACCCCTGAGGAGAATTGCGGCAGGATGTCTTACGCCAATCGCAGGCAGATGAGCGGGAACAGGACGGTTTCGATCGTCATTGTCGCCTTGCTGCATGTGCTGCTCGGATATGCGATCATCACCGGCCTCGCCTACAACGTCGTGAAGAAGGCTGCTGAGGATCTGAAGACCTTCGACGTGGAGGAGGAGCCGCCGCCCCCGCCGGAGGAGCCACCGCCCCCACCGCCGGAGCAGCCGCAGCAGGAGATTCCACCGCCGGTGGTTTCGCCGCCGCCGCTGGTGCGGACCAACACGCCGCCGCCGCCGGTTACGACGGTCAACGTGGCGCCGCCTAACCCGCCGATCACCTACACGGCTCCGCCGGCGCCTCCCGCGCCGCCGGCGCCACCGCCCCCGCCGCCCGCGCCCGTCAAGGTGCAGCCGGCTAAGGCCCGTGCGAACCTCGCTTCTTACTTTTCGGATGACGATTATCCGCAGGACGCGATCCGTAACGAGCAGCAGGGCACGACCGGCGTTCGTCTCGACATCGGGCCGGACGGACGGGTGACCAACTGCACGGTGACCAGTTCGTCGGGTTCGAGTTCGCTCGACAACACGACTTGCCGCCTTCTGCGCAGCCGAGCCCGGTTCACGCCGGCGACGGACAGCAGCGGTGGCAGGACGACTGACACCACGACGACAAGGATCGTCTGGCGTCTGCCCGCCGACTGATTAGCGCCTACACTTCCAAGCCCAACCGGTTTCTAGTCCAAGGATACGCACTATGACTTTCGTCTCTCTGATGGCCGCAGCCGCAGCCCCCGCGGGCGATAACCCCTACGGCCTGATGCAGGCTCTGAACGAGGGTGGTCTCATTGCTTGGGGCACCTTCGCCATCCTGGTCGGCATGTCGATCGGCACCTTCTACATTCTCTTCACCAAGTTCTTCGAGCAGCAGAAGATCATCAGCCAGGGCAACAAGGTCCGGGCCAGCTTCTGGAACTCGCCGAACCTGCGTGAAGCTGCCAGCAAGCTCGACGCCAAGAGCGCCTATCGCGCAATCGTCGACGACACGCTGGTCGCTCAGGAGCAGCACGGCAAGCTGACCAACCCGATCGACCAGCATGACTGGATGGCCAACAGCCTCGCTCGTTCGCAGGGCGGCATCGGCGCGCGTCTCGGTGAAGGTCTGGCCTTCCTTGCGACCGTCGGTTCGACCTCGCCGTTCATCGGTCTGTTCGGTACCGTCGTCGGCATCTACCGCGCGCTGATCAAGATCGGTGCGTCGGGTCAGGCCTCGATCTCAGTCGTCGCCGGCCCGGTCGGTGAGGCGCTCATCATGACCGCGCTCGGCCTGGTCGTCGCGGTTCCGGCCGTGCTCGCCTACAACTGGCTGATCCGTCGCAACAAGTCGATCATGGAAGACCTCGCGGCCTTCACCAACGACCTGCACGGCTACATCATGTCCGAGGGCAAGGTGAAGCCGGCCATGGCTTCGGCTGGTGCCGCCAACGCCGGTTCGGCTTCGGTCGCCAAGGGTGCGCAGACCCGCTCGGGCGCCGCTCCGACCCCCGCCGGTTCGCAGCCGCTGACCACCGGCCAGACCTCGACCGGCCAGCAGGCCGGCGGCACTGGCACGACCACGGTCGACCGCCGCTAAGCTCAGGTTCACGGGGCCGGTCGCCTGATGGTGCCGGCCCCGCGTCCCCGGGCACTGCGCTTTGATTTCGAAGAGGGAATACAGATCCCATGGCAATGAGTGTCGGCAAGGAAGACGGCGACGACGTCCCGATGTCCGACATCAACACCACGCCCCTCGTGGACGTGATGCTGGTGCTCCTCATCATCTTCCTGATTGCCATTCCGGTGGTGGTGGAGACGGTTCCGATCGCGCTTCCGAAGACTGCCTATGAAGTGCGCGAGACCAAGCCCGAGAACGTCGAGCTGACCGTTCGCGGCGGCCCTGGCGATACCTGTGAAGTCTACCTCGGCATGACTCCGATCGACAGCACGGCGCTGCTCGACACGGCGGTTGCGCGGCTCGAGAAGGCGATTGCGGATGTCGGCGGTGCGGACAATCTCACTGATGAGACCATGCCCGAAGTTCATATCCGCGGCGACGTCGGCACGCCTTACAAGTGCATCGGCGGGACCATTTTCACGATGCAACGCGCCGGTTTTGCGCGGGTCGGCTTCGTGTCCGAGCCGCCGCCCGGCTCGACCGTGACCCGGATGTAAGAGAAGGATTACGCCTCATGGCGATGCAGACGACTTCGAATAACTCCGAAGGCGAACCGATGATGGAGATCAACACCACTCCGTTGATCGACGTCATGCTGGTGCTGATCATCATGCTGATCATCACCATTCCGATCCAGACCCACGCGGTGAAGCTCGACCTGCCGCAGGGTGACAATCCCCAGCAGCAGCTGGTAGACCCGGTCAAGAACAAGATCGTGGTCACCACCAACAACGCCATTCTTTGGAATGGCCTTCCGGTGAACCAGGTGCAGCTTCGCCAGTATCTCGACATCTCGCAGCAGTTGAACCCGGTTCCGGAACTTCACCTGCAGCCGGAGCCCAACGCCCGCTACGAGCTGGTTGACGAGGTGCTGGTGTCGGTGAAGCAGGCCAGCGTGTCGAAGTTCGGGTTCGTCGGCAACGAGGCCTACGCCAAGGCCTTCTGACGCGACCCCATCAATTCGGGCGACCATCCCGAATGATCCTGGGCGGCCTTCCTTTCGTGGGAAGGTCGCCCTTTTTCGTTTGCCGGGCGTTTGTGGCAGGACAGTCCACGTCCGCAGAGGAGAGAAGAGTTGAAGAGGAAGAGCTTCCTTGCCGCCGCCACCGCCCTGGCCGGAGCGGCCCTGCTCCACGGCTGCGCCACGCCCTCCGACGCGCCCGCCAGCGCAATCGCGCTTCCCTTGGTCGGGACTAGCGGACAGTCCATCGGGACCGTGCGCATGTGGGAGACACCAGGCGCCGTCAGCTTTCGCGTCGAGGCGGATGGCCTGACGGTCGGCCGTAAGGGCCTTCACGTCCACGCCGTCGGCCGCTGCGACCCGCCGGGCTTCACCACTGCCGGTTCGCACTGGAATCCGGCCAGCCGCAAGCATGGCCTGTCCAATCCGGCGGGTCCCCATGCCGGCGACCTTCCCAACGTGCCGGTCGCCGCCAACGGCTCCTTGCGCGAAACGGTCGTGTTGAGCGGCGCCAGCCTCGCGCAGCTTCGCGACACGGACGGCTCGGCGATCGTCATCCACGCCGGAGAGGACGACAATGTCACCGATCCCAGCGGCAACAGCGGCGACCGGATCGCCTGTGCGGTGCTCAGCCCCGCGGCCTGATGGTTGCCTCCGCAGGAGGTTCCTTCGCCCTCCCTGCCCGATGGACCGTAGCGGCGAAGGATGACGCGCTTCGTTGGGAAGGCAGGCGGCATGTGGTCGCCGTCTACCAGTAGGAGTCAGTCATGCCGCAGCGTTTCACGGCGACCGAAAATGCGTTCGACAAGGGGATCGAGAAGACCAGCGCCAAGCAGGGTGCCAAACTCGCGGGCGAGTGGGTTGAGGAGATCCGCAAGGCCGACTTCACCGGCTCCAAGGGCCTCGCCTCGGAACTGGAGCGGCTCGAGAAGTTGCTCAACGAGGACGAGCCCGACGGCGACAAGTTGAAGACCCTGCTCGAGAAAATCGGCCAGGACACCGCCAAGGCCGCCGACCGGGCGGAGGATCCGAAGGTCGCCGAGAAGGTGAGGAAGCTCGCCGAAGCGATGGGCGCCAAGCAGACGGCGTAAAGCCTTAGGTAGATACAGGGGAGGGGCGGGGCGACCCGCCCCTTTTCTCCTGCCTAACGGCCGCTGATGTCCGACTGACCCTTGTCGAGCGGAAGGACTTCGCCGGTTTCCTCGTCCAGCGCGCTCGCCGTCCAGCGATCGAGCGCCGCGCACGCACCGACCAAGGCGAGGGAGCCAAGGATCGCGCCGGGGCGCTTGCTCATGCGCAGGCCCGCCAGCAGCGCCGCCGTATCCATCGTGTCGCCAAGCACCCGGTTCCAGGCGTTGAACGACACCGCCGGCCCACGCAGCAGCATCACGCCGGCAGCGACCTCGCGAAAACCAAAGGCGCGGATGACGGTCTTGGCGGTGCCATGCTCGTCAAGCCCGAGCGCGCGCGCGATCCGCTCCGGTGCGAAGATTTCCGCGGCACCCAGGGCAAGGCTGAAAACGCCGAGGCCGAGGCCGGTCTGCTTGGCGGCGGAAGCGGTCATGGTCATTCCGATCAGTTGGGAAAGGGTGCGAATCGAACCACTTGCCCGCTATCCCTGTTCCTCGCGCCACCGCGTCCTCAGGGCAGCCCGAGATGCTCGCGAAACTGGTCGATCAGCTGGCGATAGAGGTCGCGCTTGAACGGCACGATGAGGTCGGGGAGCGACGACGGCTCGACCCACTTCCAGGCGTCGAATTCGGGATGGGCCGTCGCGATGTCGATGTCGCTCTCACGGCCGAGGAAGCGGCACAGGAACCAGTCATGCTCCTGGCCCCGCCACTTGCCACCCCACAATCTGCCCTGCAGCTCCTCGGGAAGCTCGTAGCGCAGCCGCTCGGGGCATTCGGACAGGCGCTCGACCAGGTGCGGCTTGATCCCGGTCTCCTCCTCGAGCTCGCGCTGCGCCGTGACCCACGGCTGCTCGCCTTCGTCGATCCCGCCCTGCGGCATCTGCCAGGCTTCGTCGGTGCGATCGATCCGCCGCCCGACCCACACCTTGCGGTCGGCATTGAGGAGCATGACGCCGACCCCGCGGCGATAGGCTTTGTTCTCGGTCATGAAGGACCAATGCGCGGGCGGCCCGAACGACGCAATCCCGCGCAGTCTGGGTGACGGGCGGAAGGCCGAAGCCCCCCACCCGACCTTTCGGCCCTAGTAGGTCGAAGTGCTGGCGCCCTGGTCCATGCTCATCCGCTGGCGGCTGGAGCTATGCCCGCCGGCGCGGTGGAGAACGTCCTCGATCCGGCTCGGATCGATATTGCCGCGGCGCGTGTCGACCGAGACGAAGATGCCGCCCTGGTTGATGCGGTCGCCGTAGTAGCGGCTGTCCTCGTCGTTGACGCCATGCTTGCCGAGAATGTCGCTGAGACCACCGGCTGCGGCACCGACGGCGGTCCCGGTCAGCGCTGCGCCGCCGACGGCGGCCTCGGCGATCGCACCGGCCGCGGCGAGCGGGCCGACGCCCGGGATGGCAAGCGCGGCGACGCCGAGCAGGGCGCCGACGCCGGAACCCGCGGCCGCCTTGGCGATGAAGCTGGTCGGCTCCTTGCCGTCACCATGCTGTTCGCCGCTGCCGTCATGCTCGCTGACGTTGCCGTCCTGCCTGCCGATGACCGAGATGGCGCTGTTATCGACGCCGGCGCTGCGCAGTTCCTGGATCGCGCGCTCGGCTTCGGAGCGGTTGTCAAAGACGGCGGAAATGACGTTGTTGCCTTGCATGGATGAATCTCCCTTGGCCGGCGGAAGGGGACAGGCCGGCAGGGAGTGAGCGAAGCGCCGCCGGGCTTGTTCCGACCGTTTCGCCTCTGAGCAGCGCTGCTCAGGGGCGACTGGCCGCTCGCCCGAGCAGCGGCTTCAGCAACGCGACGCTGCGTTCCAGGTCCTCCTGTGCGCTTGGCAGGGCCCTTCGCAGATTGAGGAAGCCGTGGATGGTGCCTGGGCACTCCTGATAGACCGTCTCGACCCCGGCGGCGATGCAGGCGGCGGCAAAGGCGCGGCCCTGATCGCGGATCGGGTCGAGCCCGGCGGTAATCACCAGGGTTGGCGGCAGACCTTCCAGCGGCTTGGCCAGCGGATCGTAGCGCCAGTCCTTCGGGTCGGGCCGATAGCATTGGTCGAACCATTCCATCGAGGCGCGGCTGAGGAGATAGCCTTCGCCGAACGCATCGAGGCTCGGATAATGTCGGGTCGGATTGCCGGCCGGATAGAGCGGCCACAAAGCCTTCACCGGCACCGCCGCGCGCTCGCCGCGAAGCGCCAGCGCGGTGACGATGGCAAAGTTGCCGCCAGCGCTGTCGCCGCTGAGGACCAGGCCGTCCACCTGCAGCCCGAGCGCTTCCGGGTTGCCGGCAACCCATCGGGCCGCGGCGATCGCATCCTCCGGGCCCGCCGGAAAGGGTCGCTCGGGCGCCAGCGCATAGTCGACGCTCACCACCGGCAGGTCGGTCAGCCGCGCGATCTCGGCGCAGAGCGGCTCGTGCGTGTCGAGATCGCCCAGCACGAAGCCGCCACCATGGTAAAAGACGATCACCGCACCGGCGCGGCGTTCCTCCCGTGCGTCATAAAGACGCATGGGGCAGGGGCCGCCTTCCACCGCGCGAAGGACCGCCAGGTCGCCGACCGGTGCGTCGAACAGATGCCTGCTCGCATGAAGCATCCCCCGCGCCTCCTCGAGCCCAACGTCGACGGCGCGCTTGGCGCCCGGCCGATTGGCGACTTCGAGCAGGGCGGCGACGTCGGGGCGGATGAAAGGCGTGGTCATTCTTGCGTCCCTAACGTGGTGACGTTCGCAATTCCACGCGCTACATGGGCGTTAACCCCTAATCTCGCAGGACCTTTCATGGCCACGGCCGCCCATTTGCTCACCCCCGAAGAAGCCCGTCAGGATTCTCCGCTCGAGAATGTCGTGGTCCGTTTCGCCGGAGACTCCGGTGACGGCATGCAGCTGACCGGCGGCCAGTTCACCCTGTCGACCGCGCTCGCGGGCAATGACCTCGCGACCTTCCCCGACTTCCCGGCCGAGATCCGCGCGCCGCAGGGCACCACCTTCGGAGTCTCGGCCTTCCAGATCAACTTCGGCTCGGCCGCGATTGAGACGGCGGGCGACCAGCCGGACGTGCTCGTCGCGATGAATCCGGCTGCGCTCAAGGTGAACGTCGAAGCGTTGCGCGACGGCGGAATGATCATCGCCGACGAGGGCGAGTTCACGGCCCGCAACCTCGCCAAGGCCGGCTACGAGCAGAACCCGCTCGAAGACGGTAGCCTCGCCCGCTGGCAGCTGATCAAGTTCAACATCTCGCAGCTCACTCTCGATGCCGTGAAGCCCTTCGGCCTCGGCAATAAGGAGGCGCTGCGCTGCAAGAACATGTGGACGCTTGGCCTTGCGCTGTGGATGTTCGACCGTGACCGTGGGCCGATCACCGACTGGCTCACGACCAAGTTCGCCAAGGCTCCGACGCTTGCCGAAGCCAATATCGCCGCGCTGAACGCCGGCCACGCCTATGGCGACACGATCGAGATGGGCGCGGCCTTCCGCCCCCACCACATCGAGGCCGCCCCCGCGGAACCAGGCCTCTACCGGACCGTCACCGGCGCCGAGGCGCTTGGCCTCGGCCTCGTCGCCGGAACCCAGCTTGCCGGCCTGCCGATGTTCTTCGGCGGCTATCCCATCACCCCGGCTTCCGCGCTGCTGCACCACCTCAGCCGCCTCAAGGAATATGGGATCACCACCTTCCAGGCGGAGGACGAGATCGCGGCCATCTGTGCTGCCATCGGCGCCAGCTATGCCGGAAGCCTCGGCGTCACTTCCTCCTCGGGTCCGGGCATCGCGCTCAAGACCGAGGCGATGGGCCTGGCGATCATGACCGAGCTCCCGCTGGTCATTGTCAACTCGCAGCGCGGCGGTCCTTCGACCGGTCTTCCGACCAAGACCGAGCAGAGCGACCTTTACCAGGCGGTCTACGGCCGCAATGGCGATGCGCCCATGCCGGTGATCGCCGCCCGCTCGCCCGCTGACGCCTTCGACTGCGCAATCGAGGCCTGCCGCCTCGCCGTCCGCTACATGACCCCGGTCATGCTGCTCACGGACGGCTACATCGCCAATGCCGCCGAGCCGTGGAAGGTGCCCGACATGAGCGGCTACCAGCCCTTCCCGGTCACCTACGCCAACGAAAATGACGCGCCTCGCGACGCCAATGGCAAGCTGCTGCCCTATGCTCGCGACGAGAAGCTCGCCCGTCCGTGGATCAAGCCCGGCACGCCTGGCCTCCTCCACCGCATCGGCGGCATCGAGAAGCGCCCCGGCACCGGCGACCTCGACTATTCGCCCGGCGCCCATTCCGAAATGACCCGAATCCGCCAGGAAAAGGTGCTCGGCATCGCCAGCGACATCCCGGCGCAGGAGGTCTGTCTTGGCCGTGCGGGCGCGAAAGTCGCCGTGGTCGGCTGGGGCTCGACCTTCGGGCCGATCCACCAGGCGGTGAAGCGCCTGCTGGCGCACGGCCACGACGTCGCCCACGTCCACGTCCGCCACATCTGGCCGCTCCCCGCCAACCTCGGCGAGCTGCTGCGCGGGTTTGGCACCGTCATCGTGCCCGAGATGAACTCAGGCCAGTTCAAGACCCTGCTGCGCGACCAGTATCTCGTCGACGTCCAGAGCCTGACCAAGGTCAGCGGCCAGCCCTTCAAGATCGCCGAGATCGAAGCCGCCGCCCGGACCGCCTGCGGCGGCGCGCTCGCCCCCGACGCGACCCAGCTGCCCGAGGGTGACAGCGGCCATGACCCGGGCAAGCCGCACGCGGCGGAGGTGCGCTGATGAAGCCGATCAACCCCTTCCCGCTGATCGCCATGCTCATCCTCGTGCTGGCGCTTCTCTACTTCCTCTGGCGTTGATGGGGCGAGGATGTCTCTTGCTCCTTGCCTTACTGACGTTCCTGGGATTGTGGTTGGCTGGCCTCATCCTGTTCATCGCCTTCGGGCCGCGCAGCGCCTTTCTCGGAGAGATGTTCGGCATCGGCTACATCGTGCTGACCTTCCGGATCGGCTCCCGTCACCCGGAGCTGTTCATGGCCATGGGACGCGGGAGGAATGGCTCCCTCGCCGAATTGCTGGCCGAGGAGCGGGACCAGCAACCGATGGATCCCGCGTCCACCGGCGCGGCCGTTTCGCGCTTTCTCGGCTGGATCGCGACGGCCTTCATGGGAAGTCTTGCGCTTCTCCTCTCCGTAATCACCTGGGCCCTGCGCCTGGAAGGTGATCTCACATCAGGCATGACCGGCGCCGCGGTCATGTCCGGAATGGCCATGGCGCTGACCTACATGGCCTGGAAATATTGGGCGCGAGCAGGACTTTGACATGAACGAGCTGACCACCATCGAGAAGACCACCGCCAAGGACTGGGCGAGCGACCAGGAAGTGCGCTGGTGCCCGGGCTGCGGCGACTATGCGGTGCTGAAGGCCGTGCAGCGCACCATGCCCGATCTCGGCGTCGCGCGGGAGAAGACCGTGTTCGTGTCCGGCATCGGCTGCTCCAGCCGCTTTCCCTATTACATGGAGACCTACGGCTTCCACACCATCCACGGCCGTGCGCCGGCCTTCGCGACCGGCATCAAGCTCGCCAATCCGGACCTCGACGTGTGGATCATCACCGGCGACGGCGATGCGCTCAGCATCGGCGGCAACCACACGATGCATCTGCTGCGCCGCAACCTCAATTGCCAGGTCCTGCTGTTCAACAACGAGATCTACGGCCTGACCAAGGGTCAATATTCGCCCACCAGCCGGATCGGCACCCGCAGCCCGTCGACCCCGTTCGGCTCGGTCGACCGTCCGACCCGTCCCTGTGCCTTCGCACTGGGCGCCGGTGCCCGCTTCGTCGCCCGGGCGATCGACGTGAACAAGAACCTTCCCGACGTGCTCAAGGCCGCCCACGCCCACCAGGGCGCTGCCTTCGTCGAGATCTTCCAGAACTGCGTCGTCTACAATGACGATGTCTTCGCGCCCTTCACCGCGAAGGAACATGCCGCCGACATGCAGCTCTGGCTTCGCGACGGCGAAAAGATGCTGTTCGCGAATGGGGCCAAGGGCATTGCGCTCGATGTCGATACGCTGACCCTCAAGGTCGTCCCTGGCGACGATCCGTCGGTCCTCACCCACAATGTGAAGAACCGCGGCCTCGCCCATATGCTGGTCGAGATGCCGGCGGTTGGCTTCCCGGTCGCGCTCGGAGTCCTCTACGACGACCCGGCGCCGACCTTCGAAGCCGCCGTGCTCGAGCAGAACGAAAGCGCCAGCGCCGGCAAGACCGCCGACCTCCAGGCCCTCGTTTCGAAGGGCCAGAGCTGGATGGTCGAGAAGGAGCCGAGGGCTGAGTAAGAGCTGCATCCTCCCCGTTCTGCAAAGCGGAATGGGGAGGGGGACCGCTTCGCCAAGCGGAGTGGTGGAGGGGCCTTCGGTTGCGCCCTCGGCCCCTCCGTCAGCGCTTCGCGCTGCCACCTTCCCTTTGCTGCGCAACGGGGAGGAAGTGGTTCGATGATTCCCCGCACCCACCTCGCCACCGCCCGCATCCCTGGCGGTCCCGAGATGCACCTCTACTCCCGCGGTGCCGACCACATGATCCTGGTCGAGCGCGAGGAGCTCATGTCCACCCGCATGAGCGGCTCGGAGGAGGCCCTCGCGCTGATGACCGCCGAGCGCCTCGGCAACCGTCCGAAGCAGCGCTGGCTGATCGGCGGCTATGGCATGGGATTCACCCTGCGCGCGGCGCTCAAGGTCCTTCCGCCCGACGCCGAGGTGACGGTGGCCGAACTGGTCCCCGAGATCATCGACTGGGCGAAGGGGCCGATGGCCGACCTCACCGGCAATTGCCTCAATCACAAGCGCGTGAAGATCGTCGTCGGCGACGTCGCCGACCGCATCGCGGAAGGTGGCTGGGACGCGATCCTGCTGGACGTCGACAATGGCCCGGACGCCCTGGTGCGTGCCGCCAACGACGGCCTCTACGGCCCCGTCGGCCTTGCCAGGGCGAAGGCCGCGCTCCGCCGGGCTGGCCTCCTGGCCATCTGGTCCGCCGGTGCCGATCCGCGCTTCACCAAGGCGCTGCACGCCGCTGGCTTCCAGGTCGACGAGCAGGTCGTCAGGGCCCGCCAGAACGGCAAGGGGCCGCGGCACGTCATCTGGTTCGCGGGGGTGCGCTGAGCGATGGACAATCTCACCCACAGCTTCGCCGGCGCCCTGCTTGCGCAGATGGGCCTGAAGAAGCTCACCGCCCGGGCCACCGCCACCCTCGTCATCGCGGCCAACATTCCGGACATCGACGCGGTCGCGACCGTCTTCGGCACCGAAAGCCTTGCCATGCGCCGCGGCCTAACCCACGGCCCGATCGCGCTGGCCCTCCTGCCGCTGATCCTGACCGCTCTCGTGCTGGCGTGGAACCGATGGCGACCGGCCAAGGAGCCGGTGCGTTTCTGGCCACTCCTCCTCTGCGCCTACATCGGCACCTTGAGCCACCCGGCACTCGACTGGCTCAACAGCTACGGTGTCCGACTGCTCGAGCCGTTCAGCTCCACCTGGTACGCCGGCGACACCCTGTTCATCATCGACCTGTGGATCTGGATCACGCTCGTCGGCTGCTGGTGGTGGAGCCGCCGGGCCGAGAAGAGGGGAGGCGACTGGCAGCGCCCCGCCTGGATCGGGTTCGCGGTGATCGGCGCCTACATCTTCGGCAACGGCTGGATCACTGGCCGAGCCGAAGCTGGCTATCGCGCGGCGGCAGGCCTTCCTACTTCCGCGGAGGTCGTGGCGAACCCCGTCCCGGCGATCTTCTGGCAGCGCTCGATCCTTTGGCGCGACGACCGCCAGCAGGTCTATGGCCCGCACTCCTCGGACGGCACGATTGATTGGAGCGTGTTCGGGCCGATCAATGTTTCGGCAAGCATTGACGAGACTCGTCTCGACCATCCCGCCCTCGCCGCCGCCCGTGGCCGCCCAGACGTCGAAGCCTTCCTCTTCTGGTCGCGAATGCCGATCGTGATCGAGCGCGACGGCGTCACTTACCTCGCCGACCAGCGTTTCAATTCGGAGCTGACCCGGGGTCAGTTCCTCGTCCCCCTGACCTCACGGCCATAGTGAAGTCGCGCGCAAAGGCGCGTTCAAGGGAGGCATGAGCCGCCCGCAACTCGTCTGGTTCCGTCAGGACCTGCGCATCGCCGACCAGCCCGCCCTCCGTGCCGCGGCGGAGCGTGGTCCGGTCGTCGGCCTCTATGTCCTCGACGACGAGACTCCGGGCCCGTGGAAGCTCGGCGGCGCCTCGCGCTGGTGGCTCCACCACAGCCTCGCCGCGCTCGCCCGCGACCTCGAGGCGCTCGGCACCCGCCTCATCCTCCGCCGCGGCCGCTCATCCAGGGTGGTTCGCGAGGTCGCCAGGGAGATGGGTGCGTGCGGCATCCACGCCACCCGCCACTACGAGCCATGGTGGCGCGAGGCGGAGTGCGAGGCGGGCGATTTCGTCATCCTCCACGAAGGCGACGTGCTGGCCGAGCCGCGCACCATCCGCACCGGCAGCGGCAGCCCGTTCAAGATCTTCGGCCCCTTTTACCGCGCTCTCGAACAGCGCCTCCCGCCGCAGGAGCCGCTGCCGGCACCGAGCAAGGTCGATGCGCCCGAACGTTTCCCCGCCAGTGACCGACTGGAGGACCTGCACCTCCTTCCGACCCGCCCCAACTGGGCGACCGGATTCGACATCTGGGAGCCCGGCGCTGCCGGCGCGAACAAGCACCTCCAGCGCTTCGCCGCGGAGGCCGAACATTATGCCGCCCGTCGCGACCTTCTGGCCGAGGTCGGCACCAGCCAGCTCTCCACCCACCTCCACTTCGGCGAGATCAGCCCGCGCCAGGTCTGGTACGGGGTCGGCGGGGCAGGGGGCGACAAGTTCCGGCGCGAACTCGCATGGCGCGACTTCAGCCGCCACGTCATCCTCGCCGATTCCAGGGTCGGAGAGGCGGAGCAGCGCCCGCTCGGCCTCGCCTATCGCTCCGGCCCGGCCGCCGACCGCGACTTCACCGCCTGGTCTAGGGGGCACACCGGCTTTCCCCTCGTCGATGCCGGCATGCGCCAGTTGTGGGAGACCGGCTGGATGCACAATCGCGCCCGGCTCGTCACCGCCAGCTTCCTGGTCAAGCATCTGCTGGTCGACTGGCGCCGCGGCGCCCGATGGTTCTGGGACACGCTGACCGACGCCGATTACGCCAACAACAGCCAGAACTGGCAGTGGATCGCCGGCACCGGCTTCGACAGCCAGCCCTACTACCGCATCATGGCGCCGCTCGCGCAGAGCGAGAAATTCGCCGCCGCCGCCTACATCCGCAGCTGGGTGCCGGAACTTGCGCATCTCTCGGACGCCGACATCCACGATCCATGGGGCAGGGGCGTCGCGCCGGCCGACTATGCCAGGCCGTTGGTTGAGCATCGCGAGGGCCGGGAGCGGGCGCTGGCGGCATTCAAGGCGCGCGTGGCGACCTAACCGGTTGAACTCGGCGCGGCTTCGGCTCTAGGCGGAGCCATGGCCTCTCGCGGCGATCATCTCCTCAAAGCCGACCGCAGCTTCATGACCGGCGCCGGCCTTCCCGGCCGCCTCGCCGCCCCCGCCTTCGCGCACCTGCTCGACCAGTTGCACGAGCGCCTGCGCGAAGGCGGCATCCACGCCACGCTGCCCGACGGCTCCCACCGGGCAATCGGCTTCCATGCGCCGGGCCCCGAACCGGTCGTTCAACTCAACAGCTGGCTTGCCCTCGTCCGTCTCGCGACCAGCGGCAGCGTCGGCTGGTACAAGGCCTGGGCGAAAGGCGAATGGTCCTCGCCCGATCCCGTCCCCCTGTTTGACCTCTTCATGCGCAACGCCATTAGCCTCGCCGGCACCGCCCGCGCCAAGGGGCCGTTCCGCTTGCTCAACTGGCTGGCCCACCAGTGGCGCGACAACGCGCCCCACCAGGCCCGCCGCAACATCGCCGCCCACTACGATCTTGGCAACGACTTCTACTCGGCCTGGCTCGACGAGGGGATGAACTACAGTTCGGCGCTCTTCTCTCCACTTTCGCCTGCGGGAGAGGTTGGGGGAGGGCCCATCCCGACCATCCACCGCGACATTCCCTCGGCCTTCCCCTCCCGCGAGCGGGAAGGGGACCTTGCTGCCGCCCAATCCGCCAAGATCGACGCCATCCTCGACCGGCTTGCGCTCGCCCCCGGCGACCGGCTGCTGGAGATCGGCTGCGGCTGGGGCAGCCTGGCCCTCGCCGCCGCCCGCCGCGGCGCGACCGTCACCGGCCTTACCCTCTCGACCGAACAGAAGGCCTGGGCCGAGCGCCGCATCGCTGAGGAAGGCCTCGCCGAGCGCATCACCATCCTTCTCGAGGACTATCGCGACCACCGCGGCACCTATGACGCGGTCGCCTCGGTCGAGATGGTCGAAGCCGTCGGCCAGCGCTGGTGGCCTGCCTATCTGGCCGCCATCGCCAGCGCGCTGAAGCCCGGCGGCCGCGCCGCGCTCCAGTATATCTCGATCCGCCCCGAGCTGTTCGACGCCTATGCGGCGAGCGCCGACTTCATCCAGACCTATATCTTTCCCGGCGGCCTGCTGCTGAACGAACCCCGCTTCCGCGCCCTGGCCGAAGAAAGGGGCCTCGCCTGGAACGATCCCCATGCCTTCGGCGAGGATTATGCGACCACGCTCAAGCTCTGGCGGTCACGCTACGACGCCGCCGTCGAAGCTGGCCGGCTGTCGGGGTTCAGCCCGCAATTCCACAACTTGTGGCGCTATTATCTCATGTATTGTGAAGGCGGATTCCGCGGGCGCGGGATCGATGTCGCGCAGGTCACCCTGGTGAAGGGCTAGGCCTCCACCCGCACCTTCGCCCCGCTCGCCCGTTCCTCGCCGAGCAGCGCGACCAGCCGCTCGGCGACCGCCTCCGGCGCCTTCACCTCGGCCGGATCCTCGCCCGGGAAGGCCTTGGCCCGCATCTGCGTCCGCGTCGCGCCCGGATCGAGGATGGTGACGCGAAGCCGGTCCGTATGCGCCGTCTCGTCCGCATAGGCGCCAAGCAAGGTCTCCAGCGCCGCCTTGGACGAGCCATAGGCGCCCCAGAAGGCCCGCGGGGTCGCCCCGACGCTGCTGGTCAGCGCCACCACCTCGGCCCTGTCCGACGCGCGCAGCATCGGATCGAACGCCGCCAGCAGGGCCTGCGGCGCAAGCAGGTTGAGGTTGATCAACCGCGCATATTCCTTGACGTCGATATGCTCGACCGGCGTCAGCGTGCCGAGCGTCGCAGCGTTCAGCACCAGCAGGTCCAGCTTCTCCCACCGGCCTGCGATGGCCGACGCCAGCTTGCCGATGTCCTCGGCCTTGGTGAGGTCGATGGGAGCGATGGTCGCGGTCCCGCCGGCGGCGTGGATGCGCTCCTCGACCTGCTCCAGCCCGGCTGCCGTCCGCGCCGTGAGGATCACATGCGCCCCCTCGCGCGCCAGCGCCTCGGCGATGGCGGCACCGATCCCGCGGCTGGCTCCGGTGACGAGGGCGAGGCGGCCTTGCAACTTGCTCATGGCCGCGCCCCTAGCGGCTGCCGGTCGTGCGGCCAAGTGATTGTGCCGGGGGCGCGAAGCGGGTAGTTCTGTTTTCGTTCTCTTTTGCGTGGGGTGACGAGTCGTGGATGCGTTGATGGTGGCATTGCTGGTGGGCGTGGTGGCGGTCGCCGCGGTCCTGCTCGGCTGGTTCCTCGGCTCGCGCCCGGCGGCCGGCCTGCGCGGAGAAGTCGATGGGCTGCGCGCTCAGGTACAGGAAAGCGAACGCGCGCTGGCGGTGGCGTCCGAGCAGGCCCGCCGCCTTCCGCAGACGGAGGAGAGCCTTCGCGAAGTCACCGAGCAGCGCGACGTCGCCCGCCAGTCTATCGCTCGGCTGGAGCCTGAGGCGCAGCGTCTCCTCCTTGTCGAGGACCAGCTCGCCACCATCACGAAAGAGCGCGACGAGGCGCTGCTGTTGCGTGAGAAGCTCGAGGCCGAAGCCCGCAACTTCGAAGCTCGTCTGACCGAACTTCGCGAGGCCAAGGAGGCCCTTTCGGCCCAGTTCAGCGAGATTGGCAACAAGCTCCTCACCGAAGCCCAGAAGCAGTTCCTGGACCGGGCAGACCAGCGCTTCCGCCAGTCGCAGGAGCAGAGCGGGCAGAGCCTCAAGGCGCTGCTCCAGCCCGTCCACGAGCGGCTCGAACGCTATGAGACCACCGTCCAGAAGGTGGAGGCCGAGCGGCGCGATGCCTTCGGTCTCCTTGCCGGCCAGATCGATGCCATGCGCACTGGAACGGAGCGCGTGTCGGCCGAGGCCGCCAAGCTGGTCAACGCCCTGCGCAACGCACCCAAGGCGCGCGGACGGTGGGGCGAGCAGCAGCTTCGCAACGTGCTCGAGAGCTGCGGCCTTTCGGAGCATTGCGACTTCGCCACAGAGGTCAGCGTCGAAACCGAGGAAGGTGCCCGGCTTCGGCCCGACGCCATCGTCCGCGTTCCCGGTGGGCAGAGCCTCGTCATCGATGCCAAGGTGTCGCTCAACAGCTACCAGGATGCGTTCGGGGCCGTGGATGAGAGCGACCGTTCGCTCCATCTCGCTGCTCATGCGGCCGCCATCCGCAACCATGTGAACGCGCTTGGCAACAAGGCCTATTGGGCGCAGTTCGCTGACGCCCCTGACTATGTCGTGATGTTCATCCCCGGTGAGCATTTCCTCACCGCCGCGCTGGAGCAGGAGCCGGCCCTCTGGGACTTCGCCTTCGAAAAGAGAGTGTTGCTCGCCACTCCGACCAACCTCATCGCCATCGCCCGCACGGTGGCGGCCGTGTGGCGGCAAGAGAAGCTCGCCAAGGAGGCCCGCCAGATCGGCGAGCTCGGCAAAGAACTCTACGATCGGCTGGCCAAGGCCGCGCAGGACCTCAAGAAGGTCGGCTCCGGGCTCACCAGCGCCGTCAACAATTACAACAGCTTCGTCTCAAGCTTTGAGAGCCGCTCGCTGGTCACGGCACGCAAGTTCCGCGACCTCAACATCGAGCCGGGCGCCCGCGAGATCGAAGTAATCCCGCCGGTGGAGGCTCTGCCGCGCTACAACAGCGACGACGAGTCACCCGCAATCGCGGCCGAATGACTCCCGCGACCTTCCCCGCGGCAACACCGATGGCGAGGGCGACCGCTCCGCGCAGCGACGTGGTGGAGCGGCCAGCCTGCGCCAATCGTCAGCGCGAAAGCCTGATCTCCCCGGCCTCGTTCTCCAGCACGAGATCGCCGCGCTCCGTCCAGGCCATGCGCATCGGCATTGCCAGGATCTGGCTGGCGGCCGTCTCGGCCCGCATGTCCGGGCAGGCCATCCGAGTCGCGACAACAGGGCCGGCGATCAGGGTCTGGCCCTCGACCCGGTAGGGGCCGCTCATCCGGTTGCAACCGAACTGACCGCTCAGCCGTCCCCCGCCGAAGCTCAGTCGATGACTGTCGCTGGAAACGATCTGACGCGACACCGCCAGCACCGACCAGTCACCTTCGATGCTTCCCATCGCCGGAGTCTCCCCGCCGCAGCCCTCGAAACTCCGCCCGTCCACCCGCACCTGCACCTTGTCCGCGTAGACCCGGTCGCTCATCCCGTCGCTGCAGCGTTGCCCGCGGACGATGTTGAGGTTGATCCGCCGCCCCTGGTAGATGTCGCCGGCGAAACCGTGGATCGGCTGCGGCTGCGGCTCGACGATCCGCATGCCCGGCGCATTGGCTTCGCTGAACACCATGTCGCGGCCATTGAGCTCGAGCGCCCAGAAAGGCTCGGTCCCGACCGCCTTGTAGGTCGAACCGGGCATGGCCGGCGGACCCGCCGGCGGAACGGTGGCACAGCCGGCGAGCAGGGCCAGCGCGGCAAGAGGCATCAGGCGCATCATTTCGCTCCCTCGTTGCGGACGAGATCGATGATGCCGCCTGCGTTGATCAGCCGCAAGCGATCGGGTGGGGTCAATTCCATCGTCATCGGCTGGCGCAGCACCGCGGCCGCCTGCTCGTCGACCTGCATCCGCTCGGGCTCGCAGCCCCGTTCGGTCAGCGCCAGCTGCTGCAGGAACAGCTTGTCGCCGTTGCGAGTGATCGTTGCCGCGCCGCCGTTGCAGGCGAGGGCGACCCGCATGCTCGGCCCCGTGAACTCCACCGACATGCCACTTATCGCCCGCCCGTTCAGCGCGGCGATGGTCCAGCGGCCATCGAGATTGTCCTTCTGGACGACCGGCCGCACGTCGGCATCGGGCGGGGGCAGGGGCACGGGACCGCTTGCGCAGGCGGCGAGCAGCAATGGCAGGAGGAGCATCGGACGGGTCATGACGGCGGTGTAACGCCACCAAGATGAACGCCGCCTAGCGCCAGCTCGCCCGGACCTGGAAGGCCATGACCGCGGCCGCGATCGCCGCATTGAGGCTGTCCGCCTTGCCGTGCATCGGGATCTTCACGAGGAGGTCGCACTCGGCCTCATAGGCTTCGGGAAGCCCCGCCTGCTCGTTGCCGATCAGCAGGAAGCAGGGCTGCTCGTAGGCCGGACCGATATAGTCGTGGGTCGTCTGCAGGCTGGTCCCGACCAATTGTCCCGGCCCTTCCCGCAGCCAGGGCAGAAAGGTCGCCCACGGCACCTGCACTATCCTCTGGGTGAAGATCGCCCCCATCGACGCCCGCGCCGCCTCGACACTGAAGGGATCGGCGCTGTCGTCGACCAGGATAAGCCCGCCGGCCCCGACCGCGTCGCCCGTCCTGAGGATCGTCCCGATATTGCCCGGATCGCGCAGCCGCTCGGCGACGAACCACAGCGGCGCCGACGTGCGGTCGAGGTCGGCCAGCCCCAGCCGCGGCTGGCGGTAGGCACCGAGCAGCAGGGGCGGATTGTCCTTGCCGCTCATCTTGGCGAGGATCTCGTCCGGCACCGTGATCGCCTCGGCCCCCGCGGCCTCTGCCTGCGCCACGATCTCGGCCGCCAGCGGGTGGATGTCACCCTCGGCGCAGGCGACGATCTCGGGCAGCACGCCCGCGTCCCGCGCCTCGGCCATGATCCTCAGTCCCTCGGCCAGGAACAGGCCTTCCACCCGCCGCGCCTTCTTCTCGCGCAGCGAGCGCAGGCGCTTGACGGTATCGTTGGAAAAGGAGGTGATGTGGCGGGGCATGGGAGCCGCCTAGCAACTAATTTCTAAGAGGCGAAGGAGGGTCACTCCTCCCCGAACTTGTCCTCGACCAGCCGGCTGAGCTGCGCCACCGCGTCGTCGGCCCCGTCGCCCGACGCGCTGATCTCGATCGAATCGCCGCGGGCGGCGCCGAGCATCATCAGCCCCATGATCGATGTCCCGCACACGCGGTTGCCATCCTTGGCGACCTCGACCGGAATGGACAGCTGGCTGGCGAGCGTCACGAACTTGGCGCTGGCGCGGGCATGCAGCCCCCGCTTGTTCTCGATCCGGACGGTGCGCGTGACAGCGGCGTTCAAGCGGCCGCCTCGCCGAGGATTTCGGAGGCGACCGAGATATACTTCCGCCCGGCCTCCCGCGCCGCGGCGACGGCGGCGCGCACGTTCATCGACTTGCGGGCGCCTTCGAGGCGGATCAGCATCGGCAGGTTGACGCCCGCGATCACCTCGATGTCGCCCGACTTCATCAGACTGATGGCGAGGTTGGAGGGCGTGCCGCCGAACAGGTCGGTCAGGATGATGACACCCTCGCCCGAATCGACGCGGGCGATCGCCTCGGCAATGTCCTTGCGGCGCGCCTCCATGTCGTCGTCCGGCCCGATGCAGATGCCGGCTATCGCCTCCTGCGGCCCGACGACATGCTCCATGGCGACGATGAACTCGGCCGCAAGGCGGCCGTGGGTCACCAGCACTAATCCGATCATTCTAGCGGTCTCTTGGTCCTTCGTTGCGCTCCACGCCCTGCTCGAGGGAATCGTCGGGGCCGAGCGCAAGGTCTCGATGACGGATATTCGGCGAAAAGCCGCGGTGACGCAACCGCTCGCCCATGGCGATCGCCGCGGCCACCGAACGGTGCCGCCCGCCGGTGCAGCCGAAGGCGATGCCGACATAGGCCTTGCCGGCTTCCCAGTAGCGCGGAAGCAGGAAGGCGAGCAGCTCTTCGGTGCGCCCCATGAACTCGTCCCAGCCATCCTGCCGGGCGACGAAGTCGGCAACGGGCGCATCGGCCCCGGTCAGCGGCCGAAGCTCGTCGACCCAGTGCGGATTGGGCAGGAAGCGCAGGTCGAAGACCAGGTCGGCGGTCCGGCTGATCCCGCGGGCGAAGCCGAAGCTGGCGATGGTCACGACCAGTTCGTCGCCCTCGTCGCCATAGCGGCGGCGAAGCTCGTCGCGCAGGTCGGCGGGCTTGAGGTCGGTCGTGTCGAGAACCGAATCTGCCGCAAGGCGAAGCGCGACGGTGAGGTCCCGCTCGCGCGCAATCCCGTCCTCGGCCGGCCGGTCCGGGCTGAGCGGATGTCGCCGCCGCGTTTCGCCATAGCGGCGGATCAGCTCCGCGCCGGTGGCGTCGAGGTAGAGGATCTCCGGCCTGACGCCGGGAATCGAGCGCAGCAAGGAAGGGAGTGCCTGGGGATCGAAGCCGCGGCTGCGTGCATCCATGCCCACCGCGACATGGGCCTGGCGCCGGGCGCGATCCGCGCCGTGGACGAAGTCGTGGAGCAGGCTGGTCGGAAGGTTGTCGACCGTGTCCCAGCCCATGTCCTCCAGCGCGTCGAGGACGGACGACTTGCCGGCCCCCGACATGCCGGTCACCAGCAGCAGGCGCGGCACCCGTGTGCGCTTCGGGTGCCGCGATCCGCTCACTTGAGGCCGAAGCGATCGAGCGCGAGTGCGACCTTCGACGGCGCAGACGCGGTCAGCGCATCGACGCTGATCAGCGGCACGGGAAGTCCGCAGATGAAGCGCTCGCGCGAATCGTCCGGCAGGCGCTGGATGTCGCTGGTGAGTTCGACCACCAGCGCCACCGGAACGTCCTCGGTTACCGGCATGTCGACGATTCCGAGCCCGCGGATCTCGAGCTTGCCGCGGATGGAGGCGGGTGCGCTCGCGAACAGGCGTTCGCCGCGCTTCTGGACGATCGTCTGGTCGTCGGCGACGAGGGTGAAGCCGCGATCGATCAATCGCAGCGCAAGGTCGGATTTGCCCGACCCCGAGATGCCGGCGATCAGCACGGCCCGGCCCTCGATGGCAACCGCACTCGCGTGCAGCGTCTCGCTGGAAAGCCGGATGGTCATTCCGCTTCTCCCTCGACCGGCGCTGCCGGCAGGCGGATGGTGAAGCGGGCGCCCGAAGGCGCGTCGTCGCGGTCGGCCACGTCAATCTCCCCGTCATGGCCCTTCACGATCGCACGCGCGATCGCAAGGCCGAGTCCCGAGTGGCGACCGAAATCGCCCCCCTCGGGCCTTACTGAAACGAAGCGGTTAAAGATGGCTTCACGGACGTGCGACGGAACACCCGGGCCTTCGTCGTCGATTCGGATCAGCACCTTGTTCCCGACCAGCGCCACCGCCACTTCGACGAGCGCGCCGGCGGGAGAAAAGCTGATCGCATTATCGATGATATTGTCGATGGCGCGGGCGAGACGGGCCGGTTCGCCCATCACGATTGCCGAGGCGGCGCGTGGCCGGGCGAAGGCGATTCGGACGTCGCCGGTCAGGCGGCGCTGCTCCCAGCCTTCGCAGATCTGTCCTACGAGCAGGCCGAGGTCGACCGGCTCGAAGGCGGCGCGGGCAAGCTCGGCATCGGTCCGTGCCGCCTCGCCGATGTCGCCGATCAGCCGGTCGAGCCGGAGCACGTCCCGCCGGACCACGTCGAGCAGCTGGGCGCGAAGCTTGGGATCCTCGATCCGCTCAAGTCCATCGACCGCGCTGCGCAGCGAGGCGAGCGGGTTCTTGAGCTCATGGGTGACGTCGGCGGCGAAGGCCTCGATATTGTCGATGCGCAGGCGAAGTGCCTGGCTCATGTCGCTGACGGCTCGGGCGAGCAGTCCGATCTCGTCCTTCCGCTTGGCGAAGCGCGGCACCCGCACCTCGCGCGAGCGGCCAAGGCGCACCCGGTGGGCCGCAAGTGCAAGCCGGTGAAGCGGCCGCGCGATGGTCCGGGCGAGAAACAGGGACAGAAGCAGCGAGAGAAGGGCGGCGGCGAGCAGTCCGAGCGCCAGCTTGCTTCGCTCCTGGCGGATGGTGCGGGTGAAGTTGCGGTCGTTCGCCGTGACCAGCACCACCCGGCCGTCAGAGGTCCGACTTGCGGCGGACAGCACGGGCGTGAGGTCGGGCGCGTTGCGGACCTCGACCTGGGTCCGGCCGCTGCCAAAGGCCGCCTCTGCCTCGGGCCAGGACTGGCGGCGATCGACCGCGGGCTCGGCGAAATCGGGTGGGCTTCGCTCGCCGACGGCGAAGTTGAAGGCGCGGTCCAGCGTCCGCGCAATTTCCTTGGTCCAGGCCTGGGTCGCGGGATCGCGCAGCCGGTAGGTCGGCTCGCTCCCGCGCCAGCTGTCGTGGATGAGTCCGCCGTCGGGCCCGTAGAGGCGGACCCGGGAGCGGCTGGTCGAACCCGTTTCCGCAAGCAGGAGCGGAACGTCCTCCGCCGGTATCCTCGCAACGGCCGACGCGGCGAGGTCGGCCAGGTGGCGGGTCTGCATCTGCCGCTCGTCGCGAAGCTGATTGCGGAAGCTGTCGAGGAACAGGAGCGCCAGCGCCAGCACCAGCAGGATGATGACATTGACGCCCAGGATGCGGTGCGACAGCCGCCACGGCAGGGCCTTGACCCGCCGGGCGCGGGAAGAAGGGTCAGCCATCGCTGAACCGGTAGCCGACCCCGTACAGCGTCTCGATCGCATCGAAGCTGTTGTCGGCCGCCCGGAATTTCCGCCGGATGCGCTTGATGTGGCTGTCGATGGTGCGATCGTCGACGAACACATCCTCCTGGTAGGCGACGTCGAGCAGCTGGTTGCGGCTCTTCACCACGCCCGGGCGCTGGGCGAGCGCTTCGAGGATCAGGAATTCGGTCACGGTGAGGGTGACGTTGCGACCGTCCCAGCTGACCTGGTGGCGCGCCGGATCCATCACCAGCCGACCCCGTTCGATCACGGGCGGAGGCGCCTCGTCGGACGGGGAGGCCACATTGCGCGCCATGTCCGCCCGGCGCAGGATGGCGCGGATGCGGGCGATCAGCAGACGCTGGCTGAAGGGCTTGGCGATATAATCGTCGGCGCCGGCGGCCAGGCCATGCGCCTCATCCTGTTCCTCGTCCTTGGAGGTTAGGAAGATGACCGGCATGGCGGCGGCGGCGCCACCGGCCGAACGCAGCGCGGAAAGCAGGGCGAGCCCGTCCATGCCCGGCATCTTGATGTCGAATACGCCGAGGTCCGCCGGATTGTCGCTCAGCGCCTTCAGCGCGCCCGACCCGTCCGGATAGAGACGGGTCACGAACCCCTCGGACTGTAGGGCGATCGAAACCGAGGTCAGGATGTTCCGGTCGTCGTCGACCAGCGCGATCACCGGGCTCGTCATGGTCCGGCGGCTCTAGCGCATGCGACGCCGGCCCTACAAGGCACCTCCCTCGTTTGACCGGCGCAACCTTTTGCGGGCATAGGCGCTTTCACTCACCGCATACGTATGCGGCGGCGGCACCACTTCCGGAGCGCGCCGCCGTTCGCCCATGAGTGAAAGGGAAATTCGAGTGACGAAAAGGGTTCCTTCCTACGGTCTGGACGCGCAGCAGATTGCGACTCCGGCCACGCTTCACTGGAACCTCGTCACTGCGCCCCTTTACGAAGCCGCGGTGCGCCGCGGCGAGGGCATGATCGCCAAGGACGGACCGCTGGTGGTCAAGACCGGTCGTCATACCGGCCGCAGCGCCCAGGACCGCTTCATCGTTCGCGACGACACCACGGAAGCGAACATCTGGTGGGGCAAGTCGAACAAGCCGATGGACCCGGCCGCCTTCGACCGGCTTCACGAGGATTTCCTCGCCGCCCTCGGCCAGAAGGACGAATTGTTCGTCGCCGACCTGTTCGGCGGCTCGCAGCCGGAACACCGGGTTAAGGTTCGGGTGATCAACGAGCTTGCCTGGCACAACCTCTTCATCCGCACGATGCTAGTGCGGCCGGAGAGCGAGGAGCTGACCGGCTTCGTGCCTGACTACACCATCATCGACCTCCCGAGCTTCAGGGCGGACCCGGAACGGCACGGCTGCCGCTCGGAAACGGTCATCGCCATCAACCTGACCAAGAAGCTGATCCTCATCGGCGGCACGCAATATGGCGGCGAGATGAAGAAGAGCGTCTTCGGCCTGCTCAACTATCTGCTCCCGCAGGACGGCATCATGCCGATGCACTGCTCGGCGAACATCGGTCCGGACGGCGACACGGCGGTCTTCTTCGGCCTGTCGGGTACCGGCAAGACGACCCTGTCGGCCGATCCCAACCGCACGCTCATCGGCGACGACGAGCATGGCTGGTCGGACACGGCCGTCTTCAACTTCGAAGGCGGCTGCTACGCCAAGATGATCCGCCTTGCCGAAGAGGCCGAGCCGGAGATCTACGCCACCACCCGCCGCTTCGGCACGGTGCTCGAAAATGTCGTCATGGACGAGGTCACGCGCGAGCTCGATCTCGACGACAACAGCCTCGCCGAGAACAGCCGCGGTGCCTATCCGATCGACTTCATCCCCAATTCGTCCGACGCGAACATGGGGCCGGTGCCGCAGACGATCATCATGCTGACCGCCGATGCCTTCGGCGTGCTGCCCCCGATTGCCCGCCTCACCGCCGACCAGGCGATGTTCCACTTCCTTTCGGGCTACACCGCCAAGGTGGCCGGGACCGAGATCGGCGTGACCGAACCGGAAGCGACCTTCTCGACCTGCTTCGGCGCACCCTTCATGCCGCGCCACCCGAGCGTCTACGGCAACCTCCTCAAGGAGCGGATCGCGCGCGGAGGGGTCAGCTGCTGGCTGGTCAACACCGGCTGGACCGGCGGCAAATATGGCACCGGCAAGCGCATGCCGATCAAGGCCACCCGCGCCCTGCTTAACGCCGCCCTGGACGGCAGCCTCAACAATGCCGAGTTCCGCAAGGACCCGTATTTCGGGTTCGAGGTGCCGGTATCGGTGCCGGGCGTCGACAGCGCCATCCTCGATCCGCGCTCGACCTGGGCCGACAAGGACGAATTCGACCGTACCGCGGCCAAGCTGGTCGACCTGTTCTGTGACAATTTCGAGCAGTTCGCCGAGCATGTCGAGGAAGGCGTCCGCCAGTGCGCGCCCAAGGTGGTGGCGGAAGCGGCCTGACGTGACCGGGGCTCCGGTCTCGTCCGCAGCCTAGCCGTTCGCCGAATGACCGATGCCATGCGTCCTTCACGGTGCCCAAGCCGTTGTCGGAGGCATGGCAAGCCTCGTCCTCAACATCGACGTGCCCGACATGGCAGCCGGTGTGACCTTCTATTCGGCAGCCTTCGGACTGGAGGTCGGACGCCGCTTCGATGATGATTTCATCGAACTGGTCGGCGCGCAGGCCCGCATCTACCTGCTTCGGAAGGCCGCCGGGACCAGCATCGGACCGGCGGGTGGCGACCAGCGTCGCTACCAGCGCCACTGGACGCCCATTCACGCCGACTTCCTGGTCGATGACATGGCGGCGGCAATCCGTCGGGTGACGGCCGCCGGCGCCGTGCAGGAGGGCGACACTCGCCAGGAGCCTTATGGCAAGCTCGCCATGTTCGCCGACCCGTTCGGCCACGGCTTCTGCCTGATCGAATTCAGCGGGGCGGGTTATGATGCCCTGCTGCCCTCGAACCCGGCCTAGCGTCCGTCCCCACCGAGGACGCGATAGAGGATGACGGCGTTGCGCGCCTGGGCCAGCCGGGCGGCGGCGAGGTTGCGCTGGGCGGCATAGGCGGAACGCTGGGCGTCGAGCGTGGTGAGGAACGGGTCGATGCCCTCGCGATAGCGCGCCTGGACCAGGCTCAGCGCTTGCGTGCTTGCCGCCACGTTGCGCTGGTTGGCCGCGACCCGGTCGCCCAGCGTGCCTTTGTCCGCCAGTGCGTCGGCGACTTCGCGAAAAGCGATCTGGATGGCGCGCTCGTAGCTGGCGACGGCGGCATTGCGCTCGGCCTCGCGCAGGCTGACGGTGGCGCGCCGGGAGCCGCCGGAGAAGATGGACTGGCCCACCGATGCGCCACCCGAGAAGGCGAAGGCACCGCCGCTGAACAGGCCGGTCAACGTGTCGCTCGCCAGCCCGAGCAGGCCGGTCAGCGAGATGCTGGGGAAGAGTGCCGCGCGGGCCGCACCGATCTCGGCATTGGCGGCGCGCAGCTGATATTCCGCCTCGATGATGTCCGGCCGGCGGAGCAGGATGCGGCTGTCGAGCCCGGCCGGAAGCGCCGCGACGCTCGCCGCCGCCTGGTCGAGCGAGGCCGGCAGCAGGCTCGGATCGACCGGCGCGCCGACCAGCAGTTGCAGCAGGTTCAGATCCTGCGCCCGAAGCGCCCGCTGCTGGGCAAGGTCGGCGCGGGCGGTCTCCAGCACCTGCTGCGCTTGGAGGAGGTCGGTCCGCGGCGCGATCCCGCCCCTCAGCCGCGCTTCGGTCAGGGCCCCCGTGCGCTCGGCCGAGCGGACGGTGTTCTCGGCGATGGCGAGCAGGCTGCTGTCCGCCGCATAGCTCAGCCAGGCCTCGGCGATGTCGCCGATCAGCGCGACCCGGACGCCGCGCTCGGCCGCGCCGGTCGCGAGCAGCCGGGCCTG
Source organism: Sphingomonas sp. LHG3406-1 (assembly GCF_029637485.1). Classification (GTDB taxonomy): domain Bacteria; phylum Pseudomonadota; class Alphaproteobacteria; order Sphingomonadales; family Sphingomonadaceae; genus Sphingomicrobium. The sequence goes on from NZ_CP069128.1 coordinate 50,906, forward strand.
GTCGGCCCGGGTCAGCGAGGCGAGCCGGCCGAACAGATCCAGCTCGAATGATGGGAGGACTCCAAGTGACCCGCCGACCCTTGCTCCGTTGATGTCGCCGTCGCCATCGCGCCTCGGCGTGACGTCGATGCCGCCGCTCGCGTCCAGCTGGGGCAGTTGCGCGCCGCGGCTGATCCTGACCTGCGCGCGGGCGGCCGCGATGTTGGCCGCGGCGATGCGCAGGTCGCGGTTGTTCTGCAGCGCCTGCGCGATCAGTGTCTGCAGGCGCACGTCGCGGAATACGTCGCGATGGGTGAAGTCGGGCAGCGCCGGCGCTTCGGCGCGATAGGGATCGCCGACCGGCCAGCTGACCGGCACGGGCGCTGCCGGGCGCACGTAGGCGGGGTCGAGCGACGTGCAGCCGGCGAGCAGAAGGGCGGCGGCAAGGGGCAGGGTGGAACGCATCAGGCGGTCGCCTCGCTCGTGGCCGGCGGCGGCGGCCGGCGGCGGGTCATCCGCTCGCGGATCACGGCGACCCCGCGCTTGGCGCCGAGACGGACGAGCACGAAGAACAGCGGGATGTAGAAGAGGGCGAGCAGGGTGGCGGTGGTCATGCCGCCGATCACCGCCGTGCCGATGGCGATGCGGCTGTTTGCGCCGGCGCCGGTCGAGAGCGCCAGCGGAAGCACGCCGAAGATGAAGGCGAAACTCGTCATGAGGATCGGCCGTAGGCGAATCCGGGCCGCGTCGAGCGCGGCTTCCATCACCGGCTTGCCGGCGCGCTCCGCCTGCTCGGCGAACTCGATCATCAGGATGGCGTTCTTGGCCGCCAGGCCCATGGTCGTGAGCAGGCCGATCTGCAGATAAACGTCATTCTCGAGCCCGCGGAGCGTCACCGCGAACACCGCGCCAATCAGGCCGAGCGGGATGACCAGCAGCACGGCGACGGGAATCGACCAGCTCTCGTAGAGTGCCGCCAGGCAGAGGAAGACGACCAGCAGCGACAGCGCGTAGAGCAGGGGCGCCTGGCCCGACGACAGCCGCTCCTGGAAGCTCGCGCCCGACCAGGCGACGCTGGTGCCGCTGACCTGCGCGGCGAGTTCCTCCATGCGCATCATCGCCTCGCCCGAGCTGACGCCCGGCGCGGGGGTCCCCTGAAGCTCGAACGAAGGCACGCCCTGGAAGCGCGACAGGCTGCTCGGGCCGGTGCTCCAGCCGGTCTGGGCGAAGGCGGAGAAGGGCGTCATCTGCCCGTCGTCGCTGCGCACATACCATTGGCTGAGGTCGGCCGGGTCGGAGCGGTAGGGCGCGTCGCCCTGCACGTAGACGCGCTTCACCCGGCCATTGTCGATGAAGTCGTTGACGTAGCGCCCGCCCCAGGCGGTCGACAGGGTGGCGTTCACGTCCGCCGGGTTGAGGCCGAAGGCGGTCAGCCGCTGGGTGTCGACGTCGACCTTCAGGTTGGCGACGTCGGGCAGGTCGCTCAGCCGAACGGAGGCGAGCCGCGGGTCTTCCGCCGCCAGCGCGAGCAGCCGGTCGCGGGCGGCCTGGAACTGTTCGCGGCTCAGGCCGCTCGAATTCTGCAGCTGCATGTTGAAGCCGCTGGTCTGGCCGAGGCCGCGGATGGCGCCGGGCACCAGCGCGAACACCTGCGCGTCGCGGAAACCACGGAAGGCACCCGACGCCCGCTCGACGATCGCGTCGGCGCTATCCTCCTTGGCGGACCGCTCGTCCCATGGCGCGAGGTTGATGAAGCCCTGGCCGGTGTTCTGCCCGGTCGCGCCGCCGCCGCCGCCGCCCGCGACGGTGAAGACGGTGGCGAGGTTCTTCTGCTCGTAGCGCTGCAGATATTGCTCGAGCTGCCGCTGCACCTCGAGCGTGCGCTGCTGGGTGGCGCCCGGCGGCAGCCGGAACTGGACGCTCGCCGCGCCCTGGTCCTCGGTCGGAAGAAAGCTGGTCGGAAGCCGCTGGAACATGAGGACGAGGATCAGGCAGGTGACCCCGTAAATGGCGAGGAACAGCCACTTGCGGTCGATCACCCTGGTGACCGCGCCGGTATAGCGGTCCACGCCCCGCTCGAAATTGCGGTTGAACCAGTCCTGGAAGCGGTGGGCGGACCGCTCGAAGACGTTGCGGTCCTGCCGCGTCGCCGCTTCCTCTTCCGGCGACTTGCGCGCCTTCAGCAGCGTCGCGGTAATCGCCGGGCTGAGGATCAGCGCCACCAGCACCGACAGGATCATGCAGCTGATGATGGTCAGCGAGAATTGCTGGTAGATGACCCCGGTCGATCCGCCGAAGAAGGCCATCGGCAGGAAGACGGCGGACAGCACGACCGCGATCGCCACCAGCGCGACCTGGATCTCCTTCATCGAGATCTCGGTCGCCTCGCGCGGGGTCATGCCCGGATTCTCTTCCATCAGGCGCTCGACATTCTCGACCACCACGATGGCGTCGTCGACCAGCAGGCCGATCGCCAGCACCAGCCCGAACAAGGTCAGCGTGTTGATCGAGAAACCGGCGAGATAGAAGATGGCGAAGGTCCCGAGCAGCACGACCGGAACCGCGATCGCCGGCACCAGGGTCGCGCGCCAGCTCTGCAGGAAGACGAACATGACGATGACGACGAGGACCACCGCCTCGAGCAGGGTCTTCACCACTTCCTCGACCGAAAGGCGGATGAATGCCGTGGTGTCGTTGGCATAGGCGACCTTCAGCCCTTCCGGGAAGGAGCCGGACAGGGCGCCCACGCGCTCCTTGATGAGATCGGCGGTGCGCAGCGCATCGGCGCCCGGCGCCAGGCTGATCGCCATGCCGGCACCCGGATGACCGTTGACGCGGCTGATCGCATTGTAGCTCTCCGCGCCGAGCTCGACCCGGGCGACGTCCCTGACCAGCACGGTGGCGCCGCTCGCCTCGGTCTTCAGCACGATATTCTCGAACTGCTCGGGCGTGCGCAGCCGCGACTGGGTGGTGACGGTGGCGTTGAGCAGTTGGTCGGACGCCTGCGGCAGGCTGCCGACCTCGCCCGCCGCCACTTCGGTATTCTGGTTCTGGATGGCGGTGATGACATCGCCGGGCATCAGCCCGACCGCCGCCAGCCGCTGCGGGTTGAGCCAGATGCGCATCGCCCGCGACGAGCCGAATACGTTGACGTCGCCAACCCCCTCGACGCGCGACAAAGGGTCCTGGATGTTGGACGTCAGATAGTCCGACACGTCGATGTTCGAACGCTGGTCCGTCTCGTCGTAGACGGCGACGATCAGCAGGAAGTCGGGGTTCGACTTGGTGACCCTGATGCCCTGCTGCTGCACCTGCTGCGGAAGTCGCGAAATCGCCTGCTGGACCTGATTCTGGACCTGCACCTGCGCCGTGTCGGGGTCGGTGCTCTTGGCGAAGACCGCCGAGATGCTGACGCTTCCGCGCGACGAGGAGGTGGAGGAGAAATAGAGCAGCCCGTCGATCCCGGTAAGCTGCTGCTCGAGGATCTGCGTGACGCTGTTTTCGACCGTCTCCGCCGAGGCGCCGGGATAGGTGGCGCGGACATTGACCTGCGGCGGTGCGACGTCCGGATATTGCTCGACCGGCAACTGGGTGATGGCGCCGACGCCCGCCAGCATGACGATGATCGCCAGCACCCAGGCGAAGATCGGCCGGTTGATGAACAGTTGCGACATGCGCTAGCGGCCGCCGCCCTTCGCCTGGCCACCCTGTTCACCCGCCGGACGCGGCGCGATGCGCTGCGGCGTGGTGGCGGACACCGGCCGGATCGGCGCGCCGTCGCGCAGGTTGGCGAGCCCTTGCGTAATGACGCGGTCACCCGCCCTCAGCCCGCCGGTGATCACCCAGTCGGTGCCATAGGTCCGCTCGGCCTGAACCTTGCGCCGCTCGGCCTTGTTCTGCGCGCCGACGACGAAGACGAAGGCCTCGCCGCTGATGTCCCGCTGCACCGCGCTTTGCGACACCAGGATGGCATTGGGCGTAACCGCCTGGGTGAAGATCGCCTTGACGAAGGAGCCCGGAAGAAGGGTGCCCTGCGGATTGGGAAAGCTGGCGCGCAGGGTCACCGTGCCCGTGCTCTCGTTGACCACCACTTCGCTGAACTGGACCGTCCCGGTGAAGCCATAGTCACTGCCGTCGTCCAGCCGCAGCCTCACCTGCGTGCTGCCCGGTGCGACCCCGCCGCTCGCCAACGCGCGCCGGAGCGCCGTCAGGTCGGCCGCCGACTGCTGGATGTCGACATAGATGGGATCGGTCCGCTGGATCACCGCCAGCGGTTCGGTCTGGTTCTGGTTGACCAAGGCGCCCTGGGTGAACAGCGAACGCCCGATCCGCCCGCTGATCGGAGCGCGGATGGTGGTGAAGCGCAGGTTGATCCGAGCCGTCTCCAGTGCGGCATTGTTCTGCGCCACCGACGCGCTCGCCTGCCGCGCCTGGGCCGCCGCGTCGGTATATTCCTGCTGGCTGACGGCTTCGATCTCGGCGAGCGGGCGATAGCGATTGGCCCGCGCCTGCGCCGCCTGCGCCGCTGCCCGGGCGCTGGCGACGTTGGCAGTCGCCTGGTTGACCGCCGCCCGATAGAGGCTTGGGTCGACCTCGTAGAGCGGCTGTCCCTGCCGGACGACGCTGCCCTCGGTGAACAGCCGCCGCTGCACGAGGCCGCTCACCTGCGGGCGGACCTCGGACGTCTCATAGGCGACCGCCCGCCCGCCAAGCTCGCTGACCACGGGGACGGACGTCGCCGTGACCGTGACGAAGCCGACCTGCGTCGGCCCGCCTCGGCCGGCGCCCTTCTCCTGCGCGTCGGATGCGCCGCTGCAACCGCTCGCCATCAACGTCAGTACGACGCTCGCCAGGATCATCGCCGGAGCGGGCTTGCCCGGGGGCAGCCGAAGCGCCTTCATTATCATCGTCGTCGTTCAGTCCCGCAACACGGCCTTCGGCTGGAGCGGTAACAGCCCGGACGCCACAAGGCTCCGTCCTCTAAGAAGACTGGTCGAAAGTCCGTACGACCCGTTCGGGACCAGGGCCGAACCGATCAGGCAGGCGTGCCCTTCTGGCGGATATACTCGCCGACGTTCAGCGCCAGAACGTCCATCGGCACGTTCCCGCCGAGCAGCACCGCATCGTTGAACGTGCGGATGTCGTAGGCCGGCCCCATCGCCTGCTGCGCCCGCGAGCGCTGGCGGTTGATGGCGGTATGCCCGATCTTGTAGCCGCACGCCTGGCCCGGCCAGCTGCAATAGCGATCGACCTCGCTGCGGGCTTCCGGCTCCTTGGTGCCGTTCTCGTCCATGAAGAAGCGGACCGCCTGTTCGCGCGACCAGTTCTTGGCGTGAAGCCCGGTGTCGATGACCAGCCGGCAGGCACGGAAGGCGATGCCCTGCAGATAGCCGAGCCGCCCGGCAGCGAAGTCTTCGTAAAGGCCGAACTCGTCGGCCAGTTGCTGCGCGTAAAGGGCCCAGCCTTCCGAATAGGCACCAAAGGCGAGCATGGTCCGGATCAGCGGCAGCTTGTTGGCATATTCGCCCTGCCAGACATGACCGGGGATCGCCTCGTGATGGGTGAGGTCCGGAAGGTCGAACTTGGTGTGGAGCTCGGTCGTGCGCAGGTTGATCCAGAACTTGCCGGGAATGGTGCCGTCGATCGAGCCGGCGCCGCCATAGGCCCCGGGCGCCCCCGGCTCCTCTTCGGGCGGAAGGCGACGAACCTCGAGATTCCCGCGAACGAGGGTGTTGAACATCTGCGGCAGCTTGGCCCTGACCAGCCGGACGCGCTCGTCGATGAAGGCGAGGATCTCGGCCCGACCCTTGTCGCCATCCGAAAACCTGTAGCGCGGATCGCGGCCGAGCGCCTGCATCCGCTCGCCGACCGAGCCCTGCGTGAAGCCGAGCGAGCGGAGGATCGGATCCATCCGCCCCTGCAGCTCGCGAAGCTCGGTAAGGCCGATCTGGTGGATCTCCTCGGGAGAAAGGTCGGTGGTGGTCGAAGCCTTCAGCGCCCAGCGATAATATTCGGCGCCGCCGGGCCGTGCCGACATGCCCGGCGCATCGCTGGCGACGGCACGCTGGGCCTTCAGTTCCTCGATCTGGCGAAGGAGCGCGGGACGGACCTCCTCGGCGATGATCCGGGCGGCCTCCTTCGCGCCGCCGGGCAGCTCCTTGAGCCGCTCCATGGCGAGCCGCGTGAGCGACACGCCCGTGGCGCTGGTCTCGATCTGCGGAAGCGCCTTGTCGAGCAGGAAGGAGGGCGGGATCAGGCCGACGGCCCGGGCCGCGCGCATCCGCTCGAGCTCGCCGTCGAGCGCCGCGCGATACTGGCCGAGTCGGGCAAGCCAGCTCTGCGCATCCTCGCGGCTCTTCACCTGATGCTCGCTGTCGAGGAAGCGCGGAATGTCGAGATAGGCGCCGACATTCTGGATCACGACATAAGGGCTGTTGCGCCAGCCGCCGACCGGAACATCGCCATAAGGCAGGGCAAAGCCCGCGAGCGCAGTCCGGTAAGCGCTCTTCACCACCTCGAAGCTGGTGCGGGTGGAGTAGGACAGGCCGTCCTGCGGGAAGCTTTCGGCGCGAGCGAGGTCGTAGCGGAGCGTCGCCTCGATCATGCGCTGACCGGACGCGGACCGGTCGGACAGGCGGCTGCGCATGGCCGCCCGCGCATCCTTGTCGATGCCGAGGCTGGTGGCGCTCTCGGGCTGCAGCCGGAGCAGGTTCTCGGCGATGGCATCGAGCAGTTGGGCGGCCTCTGCCTCCCTTGCCGCGACCGGCTGGACAGGCACGGGCGGCGGCGCCGACGCCAGCGGGGCAGCCGCGGGCCGGGTGGCGCAGGCGGCGAGGGGGACGCAAGAAGCGGCGGCGGCGAGGGCCTGGCGGCGGGTAAGGACGGTCATCCCGGCAGCTTAGGCGTGGCCTCCACCATCAGGCAATTGCCTTCGACACCAATGATCTCGACCCGTTCGCCCACGCCCGCCGGTCCGCCGCGCGCGCTCCACTCGCTGTCGCCGAGCTTCACCCGCCCGCCATGCTCGTCGATCGCCGTCACCACCACCGCGCTCTTGCCGATGAGGGCGCTGGAGCGATCGTTGAGGTGCTTGACCGAGGCGGCGACCGGCCGGTTCGCGTAGACCTTGCGGCCAAGATAGACGGCAAGCGCGGTGTAGATGGCGAACAGGGCGAGCGCCGGCGCCAGGCTGAAGTCGAACAACAGCACGAACAGGCCGGTGACGATCGCCGCCACGCCGACGAACAGCAGGAAGAAGCCGGGCGCGAGCAGTTCGGCGATCAGCAGCAGCAGGCCCCCGATCAGCCACCACCAGCCATGGGCAAGTCCGTCCATCGCTCAGGCCTGCGGAATGCCGGGAACGACACGCGGCTTGGCCGGGGCCGCCGGCTTGTCGGGCCCGTCGCTGAACGCCGCTTTGGCCAGTTCGCCGATCCCGCCGAGGCTTCCGATCAGCTGGGTCGCCTCGACCGGGAACAGGATGGTCTTGGCGTTGGGCGAAGTGGCGAACTGGCTGAGTGCCTCGACATATTTCTGCGCGATGAAATAGTTGATCGCCTGGGTGTTGCCGCCGGCGATGGCGTCGCTGACCGCCTTGGTTGCGGCAGCCTCCGCCTGGGCGGCGCGCTCGCGCGCCTCGGCCTCGCGGAAGGCGGCTTCCTTCATGCCCTCGGCCGACAGGATCTTGGCCTGCTTCTCGCCCTCGGCGCGGAGGATTTCGGAAGCGCGCATGCCTTCGCTCTCGAGGATGGCGGCACGCTTCTCGCGCTCGGCCTTCATCTGGCGGGTCATGGCGTTGACGATGTCGGCTGGCGGCCGGATGTCCTTCAGCTCGACGCGGGTGATCTTGACGCCCCATGCCTCGGTCGCATGATCGACCACGCTCAGCAGCCGCGCATTGATCTCGTCGCGCTTGGACAAGGTTTCGTCGAGGTCCATCGACCCCATGACCGTGCGCAGGTTGGTGGTCGAAAGCGCGAGGATGGCGGTATAAAGGTCGGAAACCTCATACGCCGCCTTGGCCGGGTCCAGCACCTGGAAGAACACCACCCCGTCGACCGCCACCATGGCATTGTCCTTGGTGATGATCTCCTGCCCCGGAATGTCGAGGACCTGCTCCATCATGTTGATCTTGCGGCCGACCCGGTAGAAGAAGGCGGGGACGAAATTGAAGCCGGGGTCGGCCACGCGGACGAAGCGGCCGAAATGCTCGACCGTGTAGCGATAGCCCTGGTTGACGATCTTGATGCTCATCATGACGAAGAGCAGGACCAGGATGACGACGAAGGTTAGTGCCTCGATCATGATTTCCCCCGCGAAAACGCTTCCCATCATGGCCGAGCCGGCCGCGCACCGGAAGTGAAATCGGACATGACCCTCAGCCTGTTCGGCCGTCCGGCGGTACTGTTCCTCCCCGCCAATCGCGCCGGCGCGGTCAGGCGGGCGCGGGAGAGCGCGGCGGACGTCATCTTCCTCGACCTCGAGGATGCCGTCGCCCCGGAAGCGAAGGAGGAGGCGCGCGCTGCCGCCGTCGCCGCCGTCGTCGAGGGCTTCGCCGCCCCCACCGCGATCCGCGTCAACGGCACGGCAAGTGAGTGGTTCGAAGCCGACTGCGAAGCGGTGGCGGCGAGCCGCGCCGACCTCGTCATTGTCCCGCGGGTCGAAAGCGCCGACACGATCCGCTTGGTCGCCGACCGCACCGGCAAGCCGGTGGCCGCGATGATCGAGACCCCGCTCGGCGTCCGCCGCTGCTGGGAGATCGCCGAAGAGGCAGCCGCGCTGATCGCCGGCACCAACGACCTGTCGGCGACCCTCCGGCTCCCGGCAGGGGCGGGGAGGCCGCCGCTTCGGACCGCGCTCCAGACCATCGTGCTCGCCGCGCGCGCCGCAGGAACGGCCTGCTTCGACGGCGTGTTCAACAAGCTCGACGATGCGGACGGCTTCGCGGCCGAGGCGGCGGAGGGGCGCTCGTTCGGCTTCGACGGCAAGACCCTCATCCACCCCGACCAGATCGCCCCCTGCAAGGCGGCCTTCGCGCCCACGCCGGAGGAGCTCGCCCGGGCCCAGCGGCTGGTCGCGGCGGCGCAGGGCGGTGCCCAGCGTTTCGAGGGCGAGATGATCGAGCGCATGCATGTCGAAGCGGCGGAGCGGCTGCTCGGACGCTAGCCCCCCTTGCCGAATCGTGCCTTAGCGGCCAAGTGCGCGCATGGCCGACCTTCTGAACGCCCCCGACATCCCCCTGGGCCTCACCTTCGACGACGTGCTCCTCCAGCCGCTGGAATCGAGCGTCCTCCCTTCCGAAGCGGACACGACCACGCGCCTCACGCGCGGGATCGAGCTTCGCATTCCCTTGCTCTCCTCCGCGATGGACACGGTGACCGAGGCCGACATGGCCATCGCCATGGCGCAATTGGGCGGCATCGGCGTCCTCCACCGCAACCTGACGGTCGAGCAGCAGGCCGATGCGGTCCGCAGCGTGAAGCGCTTCGAAAGCGGCATGGTGGTGAACCCCTTCACCCTCGCGCCCGACCAGACCCTCGCCGACGCACTCGAACTGATGAAGCGCCACAAGATCAGCGGCGTGCCCGTGGTCGAGCGCTCCGGCCGGTTGTGCGGCATCCTCACTAATCGCGACGTCCGCTTCGCCGAGAACCCGCACCAGCCGGTCAGCGAGCTGATGACCCGCGACAATCTCGCGACCGTCTCGCCCGGCACCAGCCGGCAGGAGGCGCAAAGATTGCTCCACCAGCGGCGGATCGAGAAATTGATCGTGGTCGACGAGGCCGGGCGCTGCGTCGGCCTGATCACCGTCAAGGACATCGAAAAGGCGGTCGCCTCGCCCAACGCCACCAAGGACGGCGAGGGCCGCCTGCGCGTCGCCGCCGCTTCGACGGTCGGTGACAAGGGCTGGGAGCGGTCGGCCGCGCTGATCGACGCCGGGGTCGACTGCATCGTCATCGACACCGCCCACGGCCACAACATCGACGTCGGCCGCGCGGTGGAGCGGGTGAAGTCCGCCTCGAACAGCGTCCAGGTGATCGCCGGCAACGTCGCCACCGCCGAAGCCGCCAGGGCGCTGGCCGATGCCGGTGCGGACGCGATCAAGGTCGGCATCGGGCCCGGCTCCATCTGCACCACCCGCATCGTCGCCGGTGTCGGCGTGCCGCAGCTGACCGCGATCATGGCGGCAAGCGCGGCGGCCAGGGCCTCGGGCATCCCGGTCATCGCCGACGGCGGAGTCCGGACCTCGGGCGACATGGCCAAGGCGCTCGCCGCCGGCGCGTCCAGCGTGATGGTCGGCTCGCTCCTCGCGGGCACCGACGAGACCCCGGGCGAGACCTTCCTCTACCATGGCCGCGCCTACAAGTCGTACCGCGGCATGGGGTCGCTCGGCGCGATGAGCCGTGGCTCGGCCGACCGCTATTTCCAGCAGGACATCAAGGACACGATGAAGCTCGTGCCCGAAGGCATCGAAGGCCAGGTCCCCTACAAGGGCCCGGTCCGCGACGTCGTCCACCAGCTGGTCGGCGGCGTGAAGGCGGCGATGGGCTACACCGGCTCGCGCTCCATCGAGGAACTGCAGGCCCGCGCCCGCTTCGTCCGCATCACCAATGCGGGTCTTAGCGAAAGCCACGTCCACGACGTGTCGATCACCCGGGAAGCCCCCAATTACCCGACACGATAGCCTCATTCCCCTCCCGCTTGCGGGAGGGGCAAGGGGAGGGCATGTCGGCATGGTGTCTTCCGTTCTCCTACAGGCCCTCTCCCGGCCCCTGCCGCAAGCGGGAGGGGAGGGGTGACCCCTGCCGCCCGCGCCCAGGCCGCCATCGACATCCTCGACCAGGTGATCGCCTCCGCCCGCGATGACGGCCCCCCGGCCGACGCGCTCGTCTCCGCCTACTTCAAGACGCGCCGCTATGCGGGCTCCAAGGATCGGCGGGCGGTGCGCGAACTGGTTTTCCGTGCCATCCGCCACTCGGCCGATGTACCGGCAAGCGGACGCGCCGCCCTGCTGCCGCTCGCCGCCGACCAGTTCGACGGAAGCACGCACGGACCCGCGCCCGTGTCCCCTGACGAGGCGCGCGCGGTCGAAGGCGTCGTGCCCGGCTGGCTGCAGCCGCTGCTGTCGCCCCTCGTCGCGCCGGCCGAATGGCCCGCCCTGATCGACCGCGCTCCCGTCGACCTCCGCGTCAACCTCGCCCGCTCCGACCGCGCGGCCATGCTCGCTCACTTCGGCGCCGAGCCGACTCCGCTCAGCCCGTGGGGCCTCCGCCTCCCCGCGGACAGCGCGGTCAGCGCCGACCCGGCCTTCGCCGACGGGCTGGTCGAGGTGCAGGACGAAGGAAGCCAGCTCATCGCGCTCGCCTGCGCGCCAGAGCGTCAGGCGCTGATGGTCGACCTGTGCGCCGGCGCCGGCGGCAAGGCACTGGCGCTGGCCGCCGCCAATCCTTCCGCCCGAATCCTTGCCTGCGACACCAACCGCGCGCGCCTGTCCAGGCTGGCACCTCGTGCCGAACGTGCCGGCGCCACCATCGAGACCCGCCTGCTCGACCTCCCGCGCGAGGCGGAAGGGCTGGCGGACCTGCACGGCCAGGCCGACCTCGTGCTGGTCGATGCGCCCTGTTCGGGCTCGGGCACCTGGCGGCGCAATCCCGAAGGGCGCTGGCGGCTCACCCCGGACCGCCTGACGCGCCTGGAAGCGCTCCAGGCCCGGGTCCTCGATCTTGCCGCGCCCCTCGTCAGGTCCGACGGAACACTGGTCTACGCCGTCTGCTCGCTGCTCGCCCGCGAGGGAGCCGAACAGGCCGCCGCTTTCCTCAGCCGCCATTCAGGCTTCGTGGCCGAGGATACAGGCATGGCCATCGGGCGTTCCGACCATGTCGGCCGGCTTCTCACCCCGGGACACGACGGTACCGACGGCTTTTTCATTGCGCGGTTCCGTGCCACATGAGCAGGGTTGCCGCCTGGGAGATGATGATGCGCGTGCTTCCGATTGCCATTGCCCTCGGGATCGTCGGCGCGACGATGAGCACGTCCGGCGGGACGCAGGTGCCCGACGCGCAGATCAACGCCCAGTCGCTGCAATGGCAGAGGGCGGGCGAAGCCGCGCTTGCTGCCGGCAACTTCCAGGCCGCCGACGATGCGCTCGAATCGGCGCTGATCATCGATCCGCGCAACCGCGGTGCGTTCATCGCGCTCGCCCGCGTCGCGCAGAAGCAGAAGCTCTACGGCCAGGCGATCCGCTTCACCAACAAGGCGCTGACGCTCGAACCCAACGACCCTGTGGCGCTCGGCGTTCAGGGCGAGGCGATGGTCGAACTGGGCGCGGTCGCCCGGGCGCAGCAGAATCTCGCCAAGATCCGAACCCTGTGCGGCAACAAGCCCTGTGCCCCGGCTACCTCGCTCGCCGCGCTGATCCAGCGCGGGCCGGCGATGGCCCGCAGCGACACGCCGGCCGCTCCTAAGAAGAACTGAGCGCGCGCGCCACGGCGACCCATTCGGCCACGCTGACCGTTTCCGCCCGCCGCTCGGCCGCAATACCCAAACCCTGAAGCGCGTCGAGCGCGTTCGGGACCGACTTCAGGCTCTGGCGCAGCATCTTGCGGCGCTGGCCGAAGGCGGCGGCAGTAAGCCGCTCCAGCACCGCTGCATCGACCCCGTCGGGGGCGTCCTTGGGCACGATGTGGACCACCGCCGAGGCGACCTTGGGCGGCGGCACGAAGGCCGAGCGATGGACCGGCAGGGCGATGCGGGGCGCTGCCCGCCATTGGGCGGCGACGGCGAGCCGGCCATAGGCCTCGTCTCCCGCATCGGCGACGATCCGCTCGGCCACTTCCTTCTGGAACATCAGCGTCAGGCTCGCCCACCACGGCTTCCACTCCGCCGCCAGCCAGCGCAGCAGCAGCGCCGTGCCGACATTGTAGGGGAGGTTGGCGACGACATGCGCCCCCCGGCCGACCAGCGGCGCCTCGTCGACCTTCAGCGCATCCTCTTCCAGCACTTCCAGCCTGCCGGGAAACAGCGCCTGCAGTTCGGCCAGCGCAGGGATGCAGCGGCGGTCGCGCTCGACCGCGGTGACCCGCGCGCCGGCATTAAGCAGCGCGCCGGTGAGGCCGCCCGGGCCCGGCCCGACCTCGTAGACCGACTGGCCGTCCAGGTCGCCCGGAATGGCGGCGATGCGGGAGAGAAGCTGGCGGTCGAGCAGGAAATTCTGGCCGAGCGCCTTGGTCGCGCTGAGGCCATGGCGGGCGATCACCTCGCGCAAGGGGGGAAGGGCGGTCACCTCAGCCGTTGAGGGTGCGGTAACGGGCGCAGTCGGCGGCCATGCGGATCGCCGCCGCCATCGCCCGCGGATCGGCCCTGTCCTCACCGGCGATGTCGAAGGCGGTGCCATGGTCGGGCGCGGTGCGGATGATCGGCAGCCCCAGGGTGAGGTTCACCCCTTCCTCGAAATGCAGCGCCTTCAGGGGAATGAGCGCCTGGTCGTGGTACATGCACAGCGCGGCGTCGAAGCGGCCGCGCGCGGCGGTGTGGAACATGGTGTCCGCAGGCAGGGGCCCGACCACGTCCCAACCTTCGGCTCGCAGGGCTTCGATCGCCGGAATGATGATGTCGATCTCCTCGCGGCCGAGCGACCCGCCTTCGCCGGCATGCGGGTTGAAGCCGGCGACCGCAAGCCGCGGCTCGGCGATCCCGAAGTTCCGCTGCAGGCCGCGCAGCGTGACCCGCGCGCGCGCTTCGATCAGCGCGGTGCTGAGCAGGTCGGCCACCTCGCGCAGCGGCAGGTGGGTGGTGAGCGGCACCGTCCGCAGCGTCGGCCCGGCCAGCATCATCGCCACATTGTTCGACGACACGCCGCAGCGCTCGGCGACGAACTCGGTCTGGCCGGGGTGGGTGAAGCCGATCGCGTAGAGCTGGTGCTTGGACACCGGTCCGGTCACCACCGCCGAGCAGGATCCGGAGCGGGCGAGGCCGACCGCCAGCTCGAGGCTGTCGAGGCTGCAATGCGCGCCGGCGACCGTCGGCTGCCCGGCAATCCCGGCCTCGGCGGCGGGGACGGCGAGCAGGGGCAGGCCGTGCGGGAAAACGTCCTCGGCTTCGCGCGGGTTGGAGACAATGGCGATCGGGCCGTCCCAGACGCCCGTCAGGCTGCGCGGGTCGCCCACCGCGACGAATGGCGGCAGCTGGAGGGCGCGGCGGTTGTCCCAGCTCTTGGCGACGACCTCGGGGCCGATGCCGGCCGGATCGCCGAGCGACACGGCAAGCGGGGGAAGGGGCGGGTTCATCGCCCCGCCTCTAGTCCCTCGGCTCGGTCGCTGTCACCTCAGCGATAGTCGATGATCGCGTCGCGGCGAAGGTCGCGCAGGTAGCGGCGCGAGCGCAGGTTGACGCGCTCCTCCTGCAGCTGCGCGAACACCGCGTCCGGGTTCGGGGCATTGGCGCCCTGGTCCTCGTCCCGCCCGCAGATCACCAGAACTCGAACGCCTTCCTCGATAGACCCAAACGGCCGAGTAGCCTGCCCCACCTGCATCGGCAGCATCATCTCCTGGAGGGCTGGCGGTAGGTCGCGCAGGCGGACGTTGTCGGACTGGACGACGTCACCCTTGAAGTCGGCCGCGACCTTGTCGGCTCCGCCGCAGCCGCCGATGTTCTGCGCCGATGCGGCGAAGCGCTGCAGCAGCGGATCGGCCGACGCGGCATTGGTGCCGGCTGGGAAGGTGATCGACACCTGCTTCAGCGACAGCACGGCGTTGCGCGGATCGGCGGTCAGCACCTTGCGCGCGTCCTGCACGGCAAGGATGGAGAAGCCGCCGGGAATGGCGATCGGCTGGCTGAGCTGGCCCGGGCCCATCGCGCGGAGGGTAGCGGAAAGCTGGTCGGGAAGCTGCTCGGGGCGGACCCAGCCAAGATCTCCGCCCACCGCCGCCGTCGACGCTTCGGAGAACTGGCGGGCATAGCCGGCGAAGCTCGCCCCCTGCCGCAGCGCGGCGACGATGCGCTGCGCATTGGCGGCGACTTCGGCCTGATTGGCCGGAGTCGCGGCCAGAAAGATCTCGCCAACGCGATATTCCTGCGTGCCCTTCGAGGCGTTCAGGCGATCGATCACCGCCTTCACCTCGTCGTCACCGACGCTGACCTGGCTCTCGATCTTCTGCCGCTGCAGCCGCGACCAGGCGATCTCGCCCTCGATCTGGCGGCGGATCGAACGGATCGAGCTTCCGTTCTGCTTGAGATAGTCGGCCAGCTGCGACGGATTGCGCTTCACGCCTTCGGCAACACGCGCGACGGTGCGATCGATATCCGCCTGCGTGACCGTGATCTCCGCCTGCTTGGCGGCCTGGATCTGGAGCGTCTCGTCAATCAGGTTGCGCAGCACCTGCACCCGCAGCCGCTCTTCCTCTTCCTTCGGGATCGGCTGGTTGTTGGCGATGGCGAGCAGCGCCAGGCGCTGATCGATGTCGGTCTGGGTGATGACCTCGCCGTTGACGATGGCGCTGGCCTTGACGATCGCCGGGATCGGGCGGCCGTAAACGGTGACGGTCTCCGGAAGGTTCAGCGTCGCGCTGCTGTTCGGCGTCCGCGGCGCCGTTGCAACCTGGGCCGTGGCGACTCCCGCCATGCCGACCAGCAGAGCCGTCGTGAAAAGCGTCTTGGCAGTGGCCATGAGGAACGATCAATCCCTTGTTATCAAAGCAGTTCGCCGCAGATGCCAAAGGCGCGCTGAACCGGCGATGAGCGTGTCTTAGCGGCTCAGCCCCTTGAGCGACAGGCGGAAACTGAAGGTGCTCCCCTCGGCCCGGTCGCCGAGCCGCTCATAGTCGCGGCGCCAGCTGATGCCGAACGACAGGCAATCGTCCTCATAATCGAGGCTCAGCCGGTGGCGTACCGAATTGATGCCGTCCGCAAGGCTGAGCGGATCCTCGTCGCCGTTGGTGAGGTCGAGAACGCTCGCCCCGAACACCGACCAGAAGCGGTGGAACTTCCAGCGCCCGGCAAGGCGCAGCTCTTCCTTGTCGCGAAGATCCTCAACCGCCGCCTCGATGTTCCGGTTGAGCCGAAGATAGTCGATCCGCGCGTAGGTCTCGGTGGTCCCGACGGTGAGGTCGAGTTCGTTCCTGCGGACGGCGAAACTGTCCTTGTCGAGGCGGAAGCGGTGGGTGAGATCGATGAAGCGACCGACCTTGAGGCGCGTCCGGCCGACGAAGTCGGACCAACGATCGGTCAGCCCCGTGCCGTTGGGGAAGATCTGGGCGTCGCGGTTCAAGCGATAGGACTGGCCGACGTTGCTCGACACCGCCCAGCCCGGACGATCGAGGTTCCAGTCGAGCCCGTAGGTAATTCGGCTTCCGTCTTCCCACCGGTCATAACCGGGAAAGCGGTTGAGGGCGAACAGGTTGCTGTCCTCGAGATCGACCGACCGGCTGTCCTCGTTGGGCAGGCTGATGTTGGCGGTCGGCGGGGTGACCACCAGTTGCACGCGCGGAGTAAGCCGCTGCACCCCGCCGAGGAGATTGCCCATCAGCGGCCAGCGCAGCTCGGCGGCGGCGGCGGCGATACCGCGCCCCCGCCAGCCCTTCTCGCCGCGATAGAAGACCGTCGAGGTAAGCTCATTCTCGTCGCTGTGGTACACGTCGCCGCGGGCATAGCCGGTCAGCAGCAGCTCCTGGCCGAAGCGGGTCAGCCGGCGCATGTCCCACCGCGCCGAGGCGAAGGCGCGCTGGCTGTCCTGTCCCTCTCGGCGGAGCACGGCGAGGCTGTTGGCCTGAAGCTCAACGCGGCCCCCGAGCACCGGCTGGCCAAGGCGGACCCGCGCGTCGAAGGCGGGCAGGGCGATAGGGATGGTCCGCTGCACGTCATTCTGGCGGAGCCCCTGGAAGGCCCAGCCGGCCAGGCTGACGTAGCTGTCGGTGTCGATCCGCTCGAGGTCGAGGAAGTTGCGGAAGCGATCGTCGCGATTGATGTCGTAGAAGCGCGCGACCGTCTTGTCGGTTGCCGCGCGGACCTGCCCGGTCAGGCTCCAGTAGGGATCGAACTGGAGCTTGCCATTGCCTTCGACATAGGCGCGAAAGTCCTTGTCGTCCCGCGTGTCGTCGTAGCTGGTCGTATCGCCGTAGGTGACGAACGCGCCAAGCGAAAAGGCGCCGAGCTTGTTCAGTTCGCGGTAGCGCGCCTCAACGCCCGGCCTGATGCTGGTGTAGAGGTGCGGCGTCACCGTCAGGTCGCGGTTCGACCCGAAGTTGACATGATAGGGCACGGAGACTTCCAGCCCGCGCCGCCGGCTGTAGCGGAGCTCGGGGAAGAGGAAGCCGGTATAGCCTTCGCCGCCGCTTCCGGTGCCGAGGCTGAAGATGGGCAGCAACGGCAGAGCGACGCCGAAGATCTCGAGCCGCCCGCGCTCGAAGCGCACCCGCTCCGCCCGCTCGTCGTAGCGGACCCGCGCGGCGAGGATGCGCCAGCTCGGCCGCCGCGGACAGCCGGTCGTGCTGGTCACCTGACAAGGCGAATAGACGGCATTCTCCAGCGTGGTGACGTCCCCCTGCCGGGTCGCCCGGTCGGCCGCGAGCCGACCGCCGCTTTCCAGCACCACCAGCAGATTTTCGACCGTGGCGTCACGCAGCGCGTCGTCGAGCACCACCCGCTCGGAGATCAGCCGGTCGCCCTGCGGCTGGACGACGACGACATTGCCGGTCGCCACCACTTCGCCGCTGCGCCGGTCCCAGCGCACCTGGTCGGCGGCAAGGAAGGTGCCCTGCCGATTGACCCGCACCTGGCCGGTCGCGGTAACCACTTCCGCGTCGCTGTCGTAGGCGACGACGTCGGCGGTGAAGGCGATCTGGTCCTCGGGCACCGCGAGGCTGGTGCTGTCGGCGGGAGGGGGAGGGGCGGCAGGAACGGCGGCCGGCGGCGACGCTGGCGGACCTTGCAGCGGCTCGGACGACTGTGCCAGCGCCGGCGTGCCCAGCGCCAGGACCAGCGGCAGCGCTGTCCAAGCCGTTACGCCATGTCGCACCGTGTAGCCGCCTTGAATCCGCTGATGATCGTGACCGAAGCGCCGCCTATTGCAGCTTGGGCGGGCAGGGGCAACGGGCTTGGCAGCGCCCTGCCGCCTCCTTAGATGCCGCATCCATCCCCGCGCTTCCCGCTCATGCAGGTGACCATTCCCATGCAGATCCGTTTCGCCGACCAGCTTCCCTCCAGCAATCATGCACTTGTCCTGCCGGTCGCGGGCGCGGACCGGGGCAATCTCGCGTCCCTCGGCGACGCGCGCGCGGTGGTCGAGGCCGCTGCTCGCGCCCAGCGCTTCGAGGGCGAGAGCGGAGCGGTCGCCGAGACCTTCGTTGGCGGTGATGGCAGCAGCCCGGTCCGCCGGTTGCTGCTCGTCGGCACCGGATCGGCCAAGGACGGCGCCGCGGCCGAGAAGCTTGGCGGCGCGGCGGTCGGCCGGCTCCTGACCTCCGGCGAGCGCACCGTCGCCATCGACCTCACCGGCGCCGCCTTCGACGCCGATGCGGCCGCCCGCCTCGCGCTCGGCGCCGCTGCCCGCGGCTGGCGGCATGACCGCTATCGCACCCGGCTCAAGGAAAAGCAGAAGGTCAGCCTCGAGGAGCTGATCATCGTCGGCGCCCCCAAGGGTTCGGAAGAACGGTGGAACGAGCGCTATTCAGCCGTGCTCGACGGCCTCAAGCTCACTCGCGAACTGGTCACCGAGCCGGCCAACATCATCTATGCCGAAACCTTCGTCGAGCGCGTGCGCAAGGCGGCGGAGGGCAGCGGGCTGGTGGTCGAAGCGCTCGGTCAGGCCGAGATGGAGAAGCTCGGCATGGGCTCGCTCCTTTGCGTCAACCAGGGCACGGTGCGCGAGCCGCGGCTGCTGATCATGCGCTGGAACGGCGGGGCCGAGGGCGACAAGCCGCTGGCCCTGATCGGCAAGGGCGTGACCTTCGACACCGGCGGCATCTCGATCAAGCCGGCGGCCGGCATGGAAGCGATGAAGTGGGACATGGGCGGCGCGGGCGCGGTCGCCGGTGCCATGCTCGCCATCGCTAAACGCAAGGCCAGGGCCAATGTGGTCGGCCTGTGCGGGCTGGTCGAGAACATGCCGTCGGGCAGCGCGACGCGCCCGGGCGACGTGGTCACCTCCATGAACGGCCAGACGATCGAAGTCATCAACACCGACGCCGAAGGCCGCCTCGTCCTCGCCGATGTCATTACCTATGCCCAGCGCGAGATCGGCGCCAGGCGGCTGGTCGACCTCGCCACCCTCACCGGCGCCATGCTGGTCGCGCTCGGCCACGAGCATGCCGGCCTCTTTTCGAACAACGACACGCTTGCGGGCGAGCTGCTGGTCGCGGCCAAGGAGACTGGCGACAAGCTGTGGCGGATGCCGCTCGGAGAGGCCTACGACCGGCTGATCGACAGCCCGATCGCCGACATCAAGAACGTCGGTCCGCGCGAAGCCGGCTCGATCACCGCCGCCCAGTTCCTTGCCCGCTTCGTCGAGGAGGGCACCGAATGGGCCCATCTCGACATCGCCGGCACGGTCTGGTCGGACAAGCCCGGCACCACCTTCGACAAGGGCGCCACTGGCTTCGGCGTGCGCCTGCTCGACCGCTTCGTGGAGTTGGTGGCGGAGTGATGTTCCCCTGCGAAAGCAGGGACCCAGTGCTCTTCGGCGCTGGGGTTGAAGGAACTGGGTTCCTGCCTTCGCAGGAGAGCGGCCTTTGAAAGTCGACTTCTACCAGCTCGCCGGAAGCCCGCTCGACGAGGTGATCGCCGCCATCGCCCAGCGCCTGCTGGACGAGGGCGGGCGGCTGCTGGTGGTGATGGAGGACGAGGGTGCGCTCCACCGGCTCGACCGGCTGCTGTGGGATGCGGGCCCGTTGAGCTTCCTCCCTCACGGCATCGCCGGCGGCGCGGACGAGACGCGCCAGCCCATCCTGCTGTCGACCACGCCCGACCCCGCGAACCAGGCCCGCAACCTGCTGATCGCCGACGGCGAATGGCGGGAGGCCGCGCTGACCTTCGACCGTGCCTTCCACCTGTTCGACGAAGCGCATCTGGAAGGGGCCCGGCTCGCCTGGAAGCTGCTCGCCGGCCGCGATGGGGTGGAGCGGCGCTACTGGGCGCGCGAGGACGGGCGCTGGATGCGGAAGGCCTGAGCTTGCCTGTTCCGGCCGTGCCCGCTAGGGGCGCGGCCAATTCTCAAAGACCATCAACCATAACAACGGAGCTTCCCCCGTGGCCGTGACGCGCACCTTCTCGATCATCAAGCCCGACGCCACCCGCCGCAACCTGACCGGCGCCGTCACCAAGATGCTGGAGGAAGCCGGCCTGCGCGTCGTCGCGTCCAAGCGCATCCAGATGACGCGCGAGCAGGCCGAGGGCTTCTATGGCGTCCATCGCGAGCGTCCCTTCTTCAACGACCTGGTCGCCTTCATGACCTCGGGCCCGGTCGTGGTTCAGGTGCTCGAGGGCGAAGACGCCGTGAAGCGCAACCGCGACGTCATGGGCGCGACCAACCCCGCCAACGCGGAAGCTGGCACTATCCGCAAGGAACTCGCCGAATCGATCGAGGCCAACTCGGTCCATGGTTCGGACTCGGAAGAGAATGCGGCGATCGAGATCGACTTCTTCTTCTCGGCCGACGAGATCGTCGGCTAAGCCTCTTCCCAAGGCGAAGTCATCGGAGGCCCGTCGGACCCAATCCGGCGGGCCTCTTTCATTCCAGGTTCAGCGTGCGCGCCGCTAGTTTCGCTCCCGTCACAGAAGACGGGGATTGTTCATGAGCCTGCTCGCCCTGCTTGCCGCCGCGGCGCTCTATCCAGCAAGCACCGGCATTGCCGGTCCTCCCGCGCCGCCGGTGCGTGTACTTCCAGGCTGGCATCCGACCACCGCGCCCGACCTCCGCGCCCTTCGCCGCGAGGTGGAGGAAGGCAGGCAGCGCGGCGAACTCAGCCGGCGCGAGGCTCGCGAACTGAAGCGCGAGGCGCGCGAGATCGGCCGGCTCGAGGAACGCTATGCGGCCGGCGGCCTGACCGCGGCAGAAGAAGCCGAACTGCGCGCCCGGGTCGAAGTGGTAAAGGCCATCGCCCGCGGCAAACGGCTCGGGACCATTCGCTAGAACTCCTCCGCGGCCCGCATCAGTTTCGTAAGGCGTGGCGGGGCGGCCGCCTGCCAACTACGCTCGAGCCAGTCTCGCACCTGCGTCCAGTCCGTGTCGGGCCGGTTGAGCTTCAGCCCGAGCCAACCGCTCGCGCCATAATATTTGGGCCAGTAGTAGAGCCCGGGATCGGCCTCGATCAGGCCGTTCATCTCGTCCGCGCCGCTCGCCTTGACCAGCAGGCCGATCGCTTCTTCACCATGGTGCCGGTCGGCGATGATCGCGAACAGCTTGGCCGTCTTCTCCGTGCCGACTGCCCAGCCGGGCGCGCCATGGCTGGTCTTGCGGGAGACCTCGGGAAGCTCGCGCGCGATCTCGTCGACGCGCGCCTCGATCCAGCCGGCATCCTGATGCCGCGAGACATAGGCGGCGAGCGTGGCCGGATAGAGCTGGTGCTCGGCAAGGCGGACTCGCGCGGCAAGGCTCTCTGGCGTGTCGTCGGACTGGATCGCGACCGCAATCTGGCCGAGCACCTCGCCGGCATCCACTTCCTCGGTCACGAGGTGGACCGAACAGCCGCCTTCGGCATCGCCCGCCTCGAGCGCCCGCTGGTGCGTGTCGAGGCCGCGATACCTGGGCAGCAGGCTCGGATGGATGTTGAGTAGCCGACCTCGCCAGCGCTGAACGAAGCCTGGCGTCAGCAGTCGCATATAGCCGGCCAGCGCCACCGCGTCGGGCCGGGCGCTTGCTATCGCCTGATGCAGCGCCTCGTCGAACGCCTCCCGCGACAGGCCCTTGTGGGAGAGGGACCAGGTGGCGACACCTTCCCCTTGCGCCAGCGTCAGCCCCGGCGCGTCAGGATTGTTCGAAGCGACCAGCACCACTTCAAAAGGGCTGCCGGGCAGGCAGCTGGCGTAGAGCAAAGCCGCCATGTTGCTGCCCTCGCCCGAGATCACGACGGCGACTCGGGCCCTGGTCACGCCGGCTCAGCCATGATGGTGCGTGGCGCTCCAGCAGCCGCGGCCGCTCCACGTCTCGTCCGATCCCCGCACGGTGCAGCCGCGCTGACCCGCCTCGACCATGCCGATGCGGTGGACCGTCTCGCCCGCATCCGTCAGCGCCGCCGCCACCGCCTCCGCGTCGCTCTCCGCCACCGCGACGACCATGCCGATGCCGCAGTTGAACGTGCGGGCGAGTTCTTCCGGCTCGATGTTTCCGCCGGCCTGCAGCCAGGAGAAGAGGGGCGGGAGCGGCCAGGCGTCGGCGTCGACCTTGGCATGGCAGCCGTCGGGCAGAACCCGGGGTATATTCTCGAGCAGGCCGCCGCCGGTAATGTGGGCAAGCCCGCGGATTCGCCCGACCCGGATTTCGGGGAGCAGGCTCTTCACATAAATTCGGGTCGGCTCGAGTAGAATATCCCCGAGCAGCCGTTCGGAGTCGAAGCGGGCAGGGCGATCCAGCTTCCAGCCATTCACTTCGATCAGCTTGCGAACGAGGCTGAAGCCGTTGGAGTGGACGCCCGAGCTCGCCAGGCCGAGCAGCACGTCGCCCGGCTGGATTGCGCCACCGGTCAGTTGCTGCCCGCGCTCGACGGCGCCGACGCAAAAGCCGGCGAGATCGTAGTCGCCGGCCGCATACATGCCCGGCATCTCGGCTGTCTCACCGCCGATCAGCGCGCAGCCCGCCTGGATGCAGCCAGCGGCGATGCTCGCGACCACTGCCTCGGCAACTCCGTTGTCGAGCTTGCCGGTCGCGAAATAGTCGAGGAAGAACAAGGGTTCGGCGCCCTGCACCACGAGGTCGTTGACGCACATGGCGACAAGATCGATCCCGACGCCGTCGTGGCGTCCAAGATCGATCGCAAGCTTGAGCTTGGTGCCAACGCCGTCGTTGGCGGCAACCAGGATCGGGTCGGTGAAGCCCGCTGCCCTGAGGTCGAAGAAACCCCCGAAGCCGCCGAGATCGGCATCCGCGCCGGGCCTCCGTGTCGCCCGCGCCAGCGGCGCGATCGCCTTCACCAAGGCATTGCCCGCGGCGATGTTCACGCCGGCTTGTTCGTATGTCAGCCCCATGGCCGCACCGCCTAGCCCACAAGAGCCTTGGAAATCGAGCCCCAAGCTGCTTTGAGGGCCCGCATGACGAGCCGCCGCTTCGGCCTTTTCCTCTCGCTGCTAATCCTGCTGGCGCTGGGTGGCGGCGGCATGTCGCTGGCTCAGCTCGAAAGTGGTGAGCGCGGAATTCCGCCGATCGACAGTGCGAGCACGCTAGAGATTGGCGGCATCAGGGTCGACGTCGCCGGCAAGGATGCGGAGACGGCACGCCTGGCCGGCTGGCGCCTTGCCCAGCGGCGCGGATTCGCCAAATTGTGGGCGCAGATCCACAAGCAGCCTGAGGCGCAGGCGCCCAAGGTGCCGGATTCGACGCTCGACGGCATCGTCAGTTCGATCGCCATCGAGGACGAGCAGATTGCGCCCGGCCGCTACCTGGCCAACCTCACCATCCTGTTCGACCGCTCCCGCTCGGCCGCGCTACTCGGTGCATCGGGCCCGGTGCGGCGGTCGGCGCCGTTGCTGCTGATCCCGGTCATGATCAGCGGCGGCACCGCCACCACCGTGGAACTGCGCAATCCCTGGCAGCGGGCCTGGGCGGAATATCGCACGGCTAACAGCGCCATCGATTACGTCCGCATCTCGGGCCAGGGCATCGATCCGCTGCTGGTGACGGCCGCGCAGGTGCGGCGGCCGGGGCGGGCGATGTGGAGGAACCTCGTCGATTTCTACGGCGCCGCCGACGTGCTGGTGGCCACCGCCCACGTCCGCCGCCTCTACCCCGGCGGTCCCACCGTCGCGACCTTCTCCGGCAGCTTCGGACCCGACCAGGAACTGCTCGGCAGCTTCACCCTGCGCGCCGAAAGCAGCGCCGACCTGCCGCGCATGATGGCCGAAGGCGTCCGCCAGATGGACGCCCTCTACACGCGCTGGCTCGCCGCCGGCGCGCTCCAGCCCGACCCGAGCCTGCTGCCCCCGCCGCCGCCGCCAGTCGTCGAGGAGGAAGAGGAAGAGGAAGAATCGCGCGAACAGGTGATCCAGATCGCCGTCACCTCGCCTTATTCGCCGGTCGGCTGGCTGCGCTCCATTCCCGGCGTCGCCTCGGTTCAGGAGATCGGCAGCCAGGTGCTGGTGGTCCGCTATCGCGGATCCGCCGGCCAGCTCGCCGGCGCGCTCAACGCCCGCGGCTGGCAGACCAGCAATGCCAGCGGCGTCTTCACCATCACCGGTTACGCGCCGCCAAGGCCCGCCGCGCCTCCGGCCCAGCCGGCGCCCGCGCCGCAGCCCGCACCGGCCGAGCCGCTCGTCCCGACCGCCACGAATCGCGAGGAGCAATAAGGTGCGGCCGCCCGACCAGATCGCGCTTCCGCTCGACTGGCCGCAGGGTAGCGACGACAGCCGGTTCATCGTCAGCACTGCCAACGAGGCGGCGTTCGACCATTTTCGCCGCTGGGCGAGCTGGCCGGTCAGGGCGACAATCCTCACCGGCCCGAGGCGCTCCGGCCGATCGCTCCTCGCCCGCAACTTCGTCGCGCGGGTCGGCGGGCGCCTGTTCGACCCCGCCGACGCGCATGAAGAGGAAGCGCTGTTCCATGCCTGGAACCAGGCGCAGGAAACGGGCAAGCCGCTGGTGCTGGTCGCCGACCGCGCGCCGCCTGCCTGGCAAGTGACTCTGCCCGATCTCCGTACCCGGCTGGCGGTGACTCCGGTAGTCACCATCGAGCAGCCCGACGACGCGCTGTTCGCCTCGCTCATCCGCCGCCTGTTCGCGGACCGCGGTCTGCACCTTCCCGACGAAGCGCTGCGTTATGTCGTCAGCCGGGTCACCCGCGATTACTGGACCGCCGAGCGCGTGGTCGATGCGATCGACCGTTTCGCCATCGCCAGCAATGCGCGGCTGACCCTGCCCACCGTCCGCCGCGCGCTCATCGCCGGCGGGCTGATCGACGGGGGATCCGACGAGTGAATGCGCCGGCCGACATCAGGGGCAGCGGCCTCCAGGAAGGCGAGAGCCGCTACTTCAACCGCGAGGTATCCTGGCTGGCCTTCAACCGGCGCGTGCTGGAAGAGGCGGCCAATCCTGCGCATCCTCTGCTCGAACGGCTCCGCTTCCTGTCGATCAGCGGCTCCAACCTCGACGAGTTCTTCTCGGTACGCGTCGCCGGACTCAAGGAGCATCAGCTCGAAGCGACCGAGCATCGCAGCTACGACGGCCGCACCCCGACCCAGCAGCTCGAGCGGATAAGCGAGGATGCCGATGTGCTGATCGCCGAGCAGCAGCGGACCTGGCTCGAGCTGTCCGACCTGCTCGGCAAGGCCGGGGTCGAGGTGGTCGCGCCCTCCGGCCTCCACGCCAAGGAACGGGATTGGCTCCGGACCCAGCTTTCCGAGCAGATCCTGCCGGTGCTGACGCCGCAGGCGGTCGACCCGTCGCATCCCTTCCCCTTCGTGCCCAACCTCGGCTTCGCGCTGGTCTTTTCGATGGTCGACACTGCCGACGGCGAAGCGGTCAGCGAAGTGCTGATGATCCCCGCGTCGGTGCCGCGCTTCCTTCGACTGCCCGGGCAGCAAAGCCGCTTCATCGCGATCGACGATGCGATCACCGCCAATCTCGATCTGCTCTTCCCCGGCTTCGAATTGATCGGCGCCGGCGCCTTTCGTGTCCTGCGCGACACCGACATCGAGATCGAGGAGGATGCCGAGGATCTGGTCCGCCACTTCCGCTCGGCCATCAAGCAGCGCCGCCGCGGCCGGGTCATCCGGCTCGAATTCTCGAGCGGGACTCCGTCCGACCTCGAGCTGCTGGTGCGCGAAGGTCTCGGCGCGGAACACGCGCTGATCGCCGAAAGCTCCGGCTTCATCGGCATCACCGACCTTGGCCAGCTGGTCGAGGACGAAGGTCATCCCGAGCTTCGCTTCAAACCCTACACGCCGCGCTTTCCCGAGCGGATCAAGGAGCATGGCGGCGACTGTTTCGCCGCGATCCGCGGCAAGGACATCGTCGTCCACCACCCTTACGAAAGCTTCGACGTGGTGGTCGCCTTCCTTCGCCAGGCCGCCAGCGATCCCGATGTGCTGGCGATCAAGCAGACGCTTTACCGCGCGGGCAAGCAGTCGGCGATCATCGACGCGCTGGTCGCTGCCGCCGAAGCCGGCAAGTCGGTGACCGCGGTGGTCGAGCTCAAGGCCCGTTTCGACGAGGAGCAGAACCTGCTCTGGGCTTCGCGTCTGGAGCGGGCCGGAGTCCAGGTCGTCTATGGTTTCACCCAGTGGAAGACCCATGCCAAGGTGTCGATGGTCGTGCGCCGCGAAGGCGGCACCTATCGCACCTACTGCCACTTCGGGACCGGCAACTATCACCCGACGACGGCGCGCTTCTACACCGACCTCAGCTTCTTCACCGCCTCCAAGCGCGCCGCGCGCGATGCGGCCAAGCTGTTCAACTTCATTTCCGGCTACGTTCCACCCAAGGGGCTGGAACTGCTGACGATGAGCCCGGTCAACCTGCGCGAGAAGCTGTCCGGCTGGATCGACTCGGAGATCGCCAACGCCCGCGCCGGCAAGCCCGCCGCCGTCTGGGCCAAGATGAACAGCCTCGTCGATCCGGCGATCATCGACAAGCTCTACGAGGCGAGCGAGGCGGGGGTGAAGATCGACCTCGTGGTGCGCGGCATCTGCTGTCTCCGCCCGGGCATTCCCGGCCTGTCGTCCAACATCAGGGTCAAGTCGATCGTCGGCCGTTTCCTCGAGCACAGCAGGGTCTGGTGCTTCGCCAATGGCGCCCGCATGCCCAATGCCAAGGCGCGGCTGTTCATTTCCTCGGCCGACTGGATGCCGCGCAACCTCGACCGCCGGGTCGAGGTCGCCGTTCCGCTGGAGAACCCGACCGTCCACGCGCAGGTGCTCGACCAGGTGATGGTCGCCAACCTCATCGACAATGAGCAGAGCTGGACCCTCGACGGCGAGGGCCACTACACGCGGGTCGACCCGGGCAAGAAGCCCTTCAACCTGCATACCTATTTCATGACCAATCCGTCGCTCTCCGGGCGCGGCCAGGCGCTGGAGGGGAAGAAGGTGCCCAAGTTGAAGCTGGAGCAGGGCGGGTGAAGCGGGGCTCCTTCGGCCCGGTCGGGATCATCGACATCGGCTCCAACTCGATCCGCTTCGTCGCCTACGCCGGAACGGAGCGCGTGCCCTCGACCCTCTTCAACGAGAAGGTCTCCGCCGGCCTCGGGCGCGAACTGGCGTCGACAGGGCGGCTTCCGGACAAGGCGATGGACCAGGCTCTGGCCGCGCTTGCCCGCTTCCGCCTGCTCGCCCGCGAGATGAAGCTGAAGCGCCTTGACGTGGTCGCGACCGCAGCCGTGCGCGACGCCGACAATGGCGACGAATTCCTCGCCCGAGCCCGCAAGGCCGGAATCGAGCCCAGCGTCATCAGCGGCGAGGAGGAGGCCCGGCTGGCGGCGCTCGGCGTCATCTCTGCCATCCCGACCGCCCGCGGCGTGGTCGCCGATCTCGGCGGCGGAAGCCTCGAGCTCACCCCGGTCGCTGACGGCAAGCCTGGCCCCGGCATCTCGCTTCCGCTCGGCGTGCTTCGGGTCGGGCCCGATGCCAGCGCCAAGCAGATCGCGACGATCCTCAAGAAATCGGTGCCGCCGGCGATCCTCGCCGCCGCCGCCGAGCGCACGCTCTACCTCGTCGGCGGCTCCTTTCGCGCCTTCGTCCAGCTCGACCAGCAATCGTCCGACTATCCGCTTCACATCGTTCACGGCCATGCCCTCGACGCCATCCGTGCGCGGGAGGTGCGGCAGCTGGTTCGCGGCACCGAGCCGGAGCAACTCAAATCCCGCTTCGGCCTGTCGACCACGCGTTCGCAGACGCTCGGCGCCGCGGCGGCGGTGCTGGAAGCCCTGTTCCGCGTGCTCGAGCCGGCGCGCGCCGTCGCCAGCGCCTATGGCCTTCGCGAAGGCCTGCTCTACGATCATCTCGCCGCCGATCGCAGGGCCGAGGACCCCTTGCTCGTCGCCGCGCTCGAAGCGGGCGAGAAGCTCGGCCGTTTCGGCGACCATGGCGCGGAGCTGGACGCCTGGATCGCGCCGATCTTCCCCGACGACGACCCATCGGCCAGCCGCCTGCGCCTTGCTGCCTGCCTGCTCGCCGACGTCGCCTGGGAAGCGCATCCGGACTTCCGCGCCTTGTGGGCGGTCGACATGGGCGTCCATGGCAATTGGGTCGGGATCGACGCCCTGGGCCGGACGATCATCGGCCGCACCCTCTGGGCCGCGTTCGGCGGCGACGGGCCGTTCAATCCGGCGCTTGCGCAACTGGTCGAGCAGCGGGTGCTCGATCACGCCGGCCGGTGGGGCGCCGCCATCCGCCTTGCCCAGCGCCTGTCGGGCGGCACCGAGCGACTGCTCTCACGCTGCTCCATCGCCCTCGAAGAGGGGGAGGTGGTGCTTCGGCTCAAGGCCAAGGACCGTGCCCTCTACAGCGATATCGCCGCCCGCCGCCACCGGCAGCTGGCCTCGCTGATGGGCTGCGGCGCGCGGCTGGAAGTCGGCTGAGGATCAGCCGCAGCTGACCCGCTGCACCTTGTTCTGCTCGTCGAGGTAGATGCGAACGCGGTCCGCGCGGAATTCCATCGTGACCATCATGCCGGCCGCGACCCACTGCAGGGTCTTGGAGCCCGACGCGCGGATGATCTGCAGGCCAAGGTCGGCGGTTGCCGGCTGGCCGACGAACTGCTCCAGCATGGTGTTGCGGCAGACGTAGCGGTCGGCGCTGTTGCCGCCGGGGTAGGCCGACCCCGGCTGGGCGGTCGCGCAGGCGGTGAGGCTTGCGCCGAGCAGGGCGGGGATGGACAGGCGGATCATTCGGCTTCCTCCAGGCTGCGGGTCATCTTGAGCTTGCCGTTGCGGGTCGCAAAGGCGAGCCGCCCCTCGACCAGGTCCAGCGCGTCGCGTCCGAATTCCTCGAACCGCCAGCCCGACAGGATGGCGAGGTCCTTGCGAACGCCGGCCGCCAGCGCCTCCAGTTCGTCCGAGCGGGCGATCAGGCGGGCGGCGACTCCGGTCTCCTTGGCCTTGATCTTGAGCAGCAGCTTGAGGAGGTCGGCGACCAGCGCGCCATCCTTGGTCAGCCCCGGCCGGCTCGGCCCGCGCTCCGGTAGTTCCTCGGGCCCGAGCGGCTGCGCGCCTTCCAGCGCCGCCATCAGCCGCGCGCCGATCTCGTTGTTCTTCCAGCCCGCCGACAGGCCGCGCACCTTGCCAAGGTCGTCCTGGGTCTTGGGCGGATGGCCGGCGAGGTCGGCCAAAGTGTCGTCCTTGACGATCCGGCCTCGCGGGAGGTTCTTGCCCCGCGCTTCCTTCTCGCGCCACGCGGCAAGCACCTTGAGGCGCCCAAGCACCGCCGGATTGCGGCTCGGCAGCTTCAGCCGCTTCCACGCATCCTCGGGATCGAAGGCGAAGCTCGACGGATCGGCCAGCCGCTCCATCTCCTCGTCCAGCCAGATGCCACGGCCGGTCTTCTTCAGCTTGGACACCATGCGCGGGAAGATGGTCGCGAGGTGCGTGACGTCGCCGATCGCATAGTCGATCTGGCGCTTGTCGAGCGGCCGCCGGCTCCAGTCGGTGAAGCGCGCGCCCTTGTCGAGCGCATGGCCGAGCATGGACTCGATCAGGTTCGAATAACCGACCTGCTCGCCATAGCCGAGCGCCATGGCGGCGATCTGCGTGTCGAACAGGGGCTGGGGCGTCTTGCCCGTCATGTTGTGGACGATCTCGAGATCCTGGCCGCCGGCATGGAAGACCTTGAGTACGTCCTCATTGTGGACGAGCAGGTCCCACAGGGGCTTGAGGTCAATCCCGTCGGCCATCGGGTCGACCGCCGCCGCCTCGTCGGGCGAGGCGATCTGGATCAGGCACAGCTCGGGCCAGTAGGTGCTCTCGCGCATGAACTCCGTGTCCACGGCGACGAAGTCGTGGGCGGACAGGCGCTCGACCAGCGCGGCAAGCTCGGCGCTATCGGTAATCAGGGGATGAATCTTCATGTGGGGAGCGCTGTAGCGGCCTGTCTCCAAGTTGACAAAAGGGGAGGGGTGGGAGAGGGGCGCGGCAACTTTCCAAATCTCGTCACCCCGGACTTGATCCGGGGTCCCGCATATTCCCTTCTGCCGGTCAGAAGGAAGCGGGATCCCGGGTCGAGCCCGGGATGACGGTTGAGCGAGACCTAGATATGCACGCCTATCGCACCCATCATTGCGGCCAGCTTCGCGGCACTGACGTCGGAAGCGACGTCCGCATCTCCGGCTGGATCCATCGCAAGCGCGACCATGGCGGCGTGCTGTTCGTCGACCTTCGTGACCATTACGGCATCACCCAGGTCGTCGCCGACAGCGACAGCCCGGCCCTGCCGATCCTCGATAAGCTGAAGGTCGAGAGCGTCGTCACCATCGACGGCAGCGTCAAGGCGCGCGCGGAAGGCACCACCAACGCCAACCTGCCGACCGGCGACATCGAGGTCTTCGCGCGCGGCGTGACGATCCAGAGCCAGGCGGCCGAACTACCGATGCCGGTCGCTGGCGAGCAGGAATATCCCGAGGAGATCCGGCTCAAGTATCGCTATCTCGACCTTCGCCGCGAGCGGCTCCACGCCAACATCATGCTGCGCTCAAACGTCATCGCCAGCATCCGCCGCCGCATGGTCGCGCAGGGATTCACCGAGTTCCAGACCCCGATCCTGACCGCGTCGAGCCCCGAAGGCGCACGCGACTATCTCGTCCCCAGCCGAGTCCACCCCGGCAAGTTCTACGCCCTCCCGCAGGCGCCGCAGATGTTCAAGCAGCTGCTGATGGTCGCCGGCTTCGACCGCTATTTCCAGATCGCGCCCTGCTTCCGCGACGAGGACGCCCGCGCCGACCGGTCCCCAGGCGAATTCTACCAGCTCGACTTCGAGATGAGCTTCGTCACCCAGGACGACGTCTTCAACGCGATCGAGCCGGTGCTCGCCGGCGTCTTCGAGGAATTCGCCGAGGGCCGCAGCGTCACGCCGGCCGGCACCTTCCCGCGCATCCCCTACAGGGAAGCGCTGCTGAAATATGGCTCGGACAAGCCGGACCTGCGCAACCCGATCCTGATCAGCGACGTCGGAGCGCATTTCGAGGGCTCGGGCTTCGGCCTCTTCTCGACCATCGTCGGCAAGGGCGGCTTCGTCCGCGCCATCCCCGCCCCGAACACCGCCGACAAGAGCCGCAAATTCTTCGACGACATGAACGAATGGGCCCGCGGCGAAGGGTTCGCCGGCCTCGGCTACGCCACCCGCAAGGGCGGGGAGTGGGGCGGCCCCATCGCCAAGAACCATGGCACCGACGGCATGGACCGGCTGGCCGCCGAGCTCGGCCTCGGCCCCGACGACGGCCTGTTCTTCGCCGCTAGCGCCAAGGAAACCGAAGCCGCCAAGCTTGCCGGCGCCGCCCGCACGCGCGTCGGTCAGAGCCTCGGTCTCATCGACGAGAACCGCTTCGACTTCTGCTGGATCGTCGACTTCCCGATGTTCGAATATGACGAGGATGCGAAGAAGATCGACTTCTCGCACAACCCCTTCTCCATGCCGCAGGGCGAGCTGGAAGCGCTGGAAACCAAGGACCCCCTGGACATCCTCGCCTGGCAGTATGACATCGTCTGCAACGGCGTGGAGCTGTCGTCGGGCGCGATCCGGAACCACCGTCCGGACATCATGTACAAGGCGTTCGAGATCGCCGGCTACACCCAGGAGCAGGTGGATACGAACTTCTCGGGCATGATCAACGCCTTCAAATATGGCGCGCCGCCGCATGGCGGGTCGGCCCCGGGCATCGACCGCATCGTCATGCTGCTCGCGGGCGAGCCCAACATCCGCGAGGTGGTGGTCTTCCCGATGAACCAGAAGGCCGAGGATCTGATGATGAACGCGCCCGCCGCGGTCACCGCCAAGCAGCTCAAGGAGCTGTCGATCAAGGTCGTCGGCGAACACGCCGCCCAGCCGATCGGCTGATCGGAGCCACGCACACCAGGGGGCCACCCCGGGCTCGATCCGTGACCGGCCTTCGACCTGATGGCGATCAGTCCCGATTGCCGGCCTGGCGCGAGCGCTTCTGGAACCGGACCTTCCGCCGGCCGAAGTCCATCGTCACCTTGCCGAACGCCTGCAGCACGTCATTGCCCAGCAGCACCGCCGGCTGACCATCGAGCTGGAGGTGCTTGAACGGCGCCACGTCGAGAAATGCCATCTCCACCGGGGTCAGCTCGACGTCGGCGATGCGGAACCGGCTGACGGTGACCATGTTCGCCTCGCGCAACGTGCCGGTGACGCCCTTGATGACGACCGTCCGCTCGCTTTGCCGGCTCAGCCGCTGCAGCAGCGCAAGGTTGCCGATGGTGACCTCGGTGCCGGTGTCGATGACCGCCAGCACGGGAATGCCCTCGACTCTGATCCGAGCAAGAATCAGCTGGCCGTAGCGGCGCCGTGCGGTGACGATGATCTCGTCGGGCGCGGCACGCGGCTGCGGCGCCCGCGAACTCTGCAGCGTCGCCGTCACCTTTTCGAAGTCGAGCTGCAGCCGGCGCCCCTGCAACGCGTCGATCCCGATCAGGCCGTGCGCACCGATGTCCTCGGCCTTCAGCGCCGGAAGCCGAAGCGCGACTTTCTCGTTGCTCCCGATCCTGAGGCTCGACACGCTCACCATCGGCACCCGCTCGGTCCCGGTCACGCCAAGCAGGATGGCATGACCCGCCGCCGGCAGTTGCAGCCGCTCCGCCAGCCGGGTGGAGACGACCGACTTGTCGGCGCCGCTGTCGATCACGAACCGGAACGGCCCCGCGCCCTCGACCTCCACCGGCAGTCGCATCCGCGTGTTGCGCAGATTGCCCTTGGTCGCCTCACCCTCGATCTCGAGCGAGTCGTCGAT
This sequence comes from Sphingomonas sp. LHG3406-1, assembly GCF_029637485.1. Lineage (GTDB taxonomy): Bacteria > Pseudomonadota > Alphaproteobacteria > Sphingomonadales > Sphingomonadaceae > Sphingomicrobium. Next base: position 83,976 of record NZ_CP069128.1, read on the forward strand.
CTCGGCGAGCGGCAGGCGGGGCGGCGCGGCCTTGGCCGGAAGGCTCCCCCCGGACAGGCCCAGCCCCACGAGGAGCCCGACAAGGATGAGCTGCTGCGCCGCTCTGATCATCCCCCCTTATGATCCGCACCGCGGGGAAGTCGCAACCAGTGCTCTGCCAACGGCAACCGAGCGCGACCGGCGGCATGTCCTGCCTTCGTCCGACTGACTGCTATCGACCCGAAGGCATCAGCAGTGCCGCGCCCGCTCGCAACTTTCCAACAGCCATCCACCCTCGGCCTATTCCAGGTAGGAGGCTAGGACCGCAAAGAAGATGAAACCCCCGACGAACGCGGCAGTGGAAACCAGGCGCTTCGTCCCGGGCTTGTCGGCTTCCGGCACCAGGTCCTCGATCGTAGTGACGAGCAGGATCCCGACGATGACTCCAAGGGCTGCGTCCTGCGCGGTTTCGCTGGCTCCCCTGAGGAGCGTGAAGCCGACGGTTACGCCGACAATTACCGGAATGACAAACGACGCGGCGGACAGCAGGCGGGTGCGTCGCGGAACTTCCTGGGCGCGGAAGTTGCTGAGCGCGGCGAAGCCGGCGGGGATGTTGGCGACGACCTGGCTGAGGGCGAGCAGGAGGCCCAGTTGCGGCGAGACGGCGCTGCTGACGCCGGTCATCAGGCCGTCGCTCAGCAGGTCGGCAGCGGTCGCCATGTAAACGACCCAGGCCCCGGCGCTACCGCCTTCGACCCGGCGCGACACCCAGCAGGCGGCTTGCGCAAGAAGATAGGCCAGGGCCGCGCCAAGCACGAACATGAGCAGGAACAGCAGCGTTCCCGTCGTGGCGAGAATGCGGGGCATCAGGTCGACACTCACCAATGCCACCGCCACGCCTGCAGCGGCGTGGAGGGCCGCCCCGATGACCCAGCGCGGCGTCCTCGACAGTTCGGCCGCTGCCGTGCCGATCAGATTGCCCAGCACCGGCAGCAGCGCCAGTGCAAGCACCGACAGGTAGGCGCTCACTACGACAAGCCCACCGAGGCCTCGGTGGCGCAGATCCGGCTGCCAAGCTGCCCCGCGGCGAGTTCTGCGCGGCGGGCTTTCGCCGCGGTAGCAGGATGGCGGCAGTGAAAGGCGAGCGACGGGCCCGGCCACGTCTTCGCTGAGGCGGACCCGCCGGCCACGATCAGGCCTCGCGCGGGCGAAGCCGTCCAGTGTCGCGATCGACGGGATCGTCGCCGACCAGCGCCTGCCAGCCCTTGCGAATGCCATATTGGACTGCCCAGCCGAGCGCATAGGTGGCGACGACCGGCGCCAGGGCACGGATGGCGGTCTCAGCAACGGTGCCGATGATCATCCCCTTGATGCCGCTGTCGCCGTCCTGCCGGTCAATGGCCGACCCGATGAGGGCGCCGAGCAGGTTTGCCATTTCAATCTCCTTTCCCCCGGACGGACCGGGGGAAACTCAAGGTTCGGGATGGCGCCGGTGCCTGCGCAACCGGGCCAAGCGTCGTCGGTTCAACGGCCGCTGGCGCTCAGGTCACCTTCTTGTAGACGGTGAAGCCCAGCACGAAGAGCACCACGGCGATCACGACAGCCAGCCAGAAGAGTATCTGTGCGATGTCGATGAAGGCTCCCGCCAGACCGCCAAAACCCAGTACCGCCAGCACCAGCGCGCCGACAGCGAAAAGCAATGCCCATTTCAACATGGTTTATCCTCTCCACTCACGAACGATGCTGCGTCGCAATAGTTCTGAGTAGAGGAAGCCTGAGCCACGCCTTGCCCCCGAGTTCGGGCCTCAATCACGCTCCTCGCGCGCCTCGTCGATCGTTTCCCGCACCTGGCTACGCACCTCCGCTTCCAGTCTGGGTGGCTCGATCTTGCCAGCCTCGACCCCGGCGGAGCACAGCTCCACCAGTACCGGCAGGTGGTCGGACCCGAAATCACCGAGCCGCTCCATGCGAGTCAGGCGGAAACCGGGCGAGACGAAGACGTAGTCGAGCGGCCAACGCAGCAGCGGGAAGTCGGCAGGGTAGGTCGGCATCAAGGTCCGCCCGACGCGCGGATCGAGCAATCCGCTCACTTCCTGGAACAGGCTCGTCGTGTCCGACCAGGCGACATCGTTGAGGTCGCCGGCCACGATTGCCGGGCGGGCTCGCCTGCGCACCTCACGGCCGACGATGACGATCTCGGCATCCCGCTCACCGGTGTCGCGTCCGGGAAGCGGCGGCTTGGGATGGATGGCATAAAGGTCGATCCGTTTGCCGGAGGACAGCACAAGTTCGGTTCGGATGGAGGGCACATCGGGGTTGAAGAGGTAGCGCACCTGCGTGCCGGAAAGCGGCAGCCTCGAGAACAGCAGCATTCCGTAGGTATTGCCGCGCGGCTCGCTGATGACGTGGGGAAGGTCGGCACGCAGTGGCTGCGTCTGCCGGGCCCACCAGTCGTCCGTCTCGGTAAGCAGCAGCACATCGGGCCGCTGCTCACGAACAAGAGACAGAAGAGCGGCCGAGTCGCGATTGCTCTGCAGCACGTTCGCCTCGAGCAATCGCAGGCGGTCCGCCGAAGGGCATGCCGGCGCAGTCGCCACCTCCTCTTCGGCAAAGCGGGTGTAAGGCCAGATGCGCACGACCTGGTAAGCCAGCGCGACCAGCAGCGCGATGCCAAGAAGCAGGCTTCGGGTGGTTCGCCATGCTCTCAAGCCGACGAGTGTGACAAGCACGATCGCGATCAGCGCTGCGATCTGCACGCGCGGGAAGTCGAAGATGCGAACCCACCACTCGTTGGTCGACGCGATCGGCAGAAAGGTTGCTACCGCAAGAAGCAGGCCCAGCGCCCAGACCACCCGCTTCGCCCACATCATGGCAATTCATCCCCTTGCGACTGACCCCGAGACGATCAGTGCCGGTCTACGTTCCGTCTCCATCCTCGTTCGAGCACATTGACGTCGATCTTCCGAGGGCGGGGACGGCGCGGTGCCGTGCCGGCCTCCTGGGATGTCCGCTTCTTCACCCATTGCGGGCACTCCTGATCGGCGATTACAAAAGTCCATGAGCGTTCAGGGAAGCTGCCACTGCGGCAAGGTGCACATCGAGCTGCCGAGCAAGCCCGAATGGGTTGCCGATTGTAACTGCTCGCTCTGCCGTCGGCTTGCATGGCGGGTGGCTTATTTCCCGCCGGACCAGGTCCGCGTTTCCGGCGAAACGACGGCCTATGTTTGGGGCGATAAGATGATCGGCATTCACCATTGCCCGGTCTGCGGCTGCGGCACACACTGGCAATCTCTCGGCGAAGACTTCGGAAAGATGGGCATCAATGCCCGCCTGCTCGATGACTTTGATGAAAGCGCCGTCGAGGTCAGGACGTTTGACAATGCCGGCTGAACAGGCGTGGCGCTAATGTCTTCTTTCCGCCCAGTCCGGACCGCTTGCCATGTAGGATTACATCTGGTCAACTAACCGTAGCGGTTCGCCGCTGGGCTCTTTCTCCTTGCTGCACCTTCCTGCTAACCCCGGCGCGAAACAGGGTCACAGCCTGTGACCCTCATTGTGACCCTCTTCCCAAGTGAGGTGCGGTCACGATCGGATGTCGTCCCTATGAGACGTTCGTGACCTCGGGATAGAGGATCGTCATCACTTCCCAGCTCTTCTCGCCGGCCGGAAGCCGAACCGTCCGTTCGTCGCCGACGCGCGCGCCGACCAGCGCTCTTGCAAATGGACTGCCCCAGGCGATCCGGCCGGCGCCCGCGTCCGCTTCATCGTCTCCCACCAGCGTCAGGGTGCGGCGATTGTCGTCCTCGTCGGCGAGTTCGACAGTCGCGCCGAAGCGGACCACCGACCGGTCCGTCTGGTTGGCCGGATCGACCACCTTGGCGTTCTTCATCACCTTGGACAGATAGCCCAGCCGCCGGTCGATCTCCCGCAGGCGCTTGCGGCCGTAGATGTAGTCGCCATTCTCGCTGCGGTCGCCGTTGCCCGCCGCCCAGCTGATCGTCTCGACCAGCTTCGGCCGCTCCTGCCCGAACAATTGCTCATATTCCGCGCGGATGCGGGCGAGGCCTTCGGGCGTGATGAAGCGCGGTCGGTCGTTCATTCCCGGCCCTTAGCCGAGGCGCGACTTGCCCAGGAAGTGGCTGAGCTGCCGCGGGCTGCTCGAACGCGGGTTCATCCGGTCGTAGACCACCGTATTCTCGAGCACGCGCTGCACATAGCCGCGCGTTTCGGAAAAGGGGATGTCCTCGATCCAGGCGATGACGTCGGTCCCCGGACGGCGCGGATCGCCGTTGCGGTTCACCCACTTGCGGACGTTGCCGGCGCCCGCATTGTAGCTCGCCACCGCCAGCACGTAATTGCCACCCCACTGGTCCAACAGCCGCCGGAAGTAGGAAGAACCGAGCATCACGTTATAGGCCGGATCCGACGTCAGCCGGCCAAGATCGTAGCCCGTGCCGAGCTTGCCCGACTGCTCCCGGGCCGTCCCCGGCATCAGCTGCATCATCCCCCGGGCGCCGGCATGGCTGACCGCGGTGCGGTCGAAGCTCGACTCCTGCCGGGTAATGCCGTGCGAGATGCTCCAGAGATATTCCTCGCTGATCCCGGCGCCCGAAATGGTCGGGTAGGCGGCCTGGAAGTAGAAAGGACTGCCGTCGTTGCGCGAACTGCGCGCGGTCCAGACGGCAAGGTCCTGCCGGCCGATCTGCCGCGACAGCTCGGTGGCGATCAGCCGGTCGCCATCATTGTCGAGCGCTTCCGACAAGGAGCGGACGAACAGCGCCTGCTCGTCCCGCCGGCCCTGGCTCCCAAGCAGCCGGACCGCGCGGACCAGCGGCTTGTTCGCAAAGGCGGTGCGCTGGGCAGGTGTGGGCAGCAGCTGCGGCTGACCGAGCGGCACTGGAATGGCCCGTCCGAGCCGCTCGTGGGCGAGCTGCCCGTAGAAGAGGTCGGGATAGGCGGCCGCGCGCGCGAAATGCGTCGTGGCGTTCTGCAACTGGCCGGCCTGCGCCGCTGCCCGGCCCGCCCAGTAAGCGCCCTTGGTCAGCACCTGCAGCGAGCGGCCGCCCTGGCTGTATTTGTCGAACAGGACGACCGCCTCGGCCGGCCGGTTCAACGCGCGCATCGCCAACGTCCCGGCAAGCCAGGTGAGGTTGGTATATTCGTCGCGCACCTGCAGCGACTGGCTGGTCAGCGCCGTGCCGGCCGGAAGCGCATCGTCGACCTGCCTCGCAATCTCATAGGCCTGGGCGAACTGCCGGTCGTTGGCCGCATCCTGCGCGACGATCCGCTTGAGCTCATACCATTTGCCGGGGTCGACGGGCAGGTAGGTGAAGCGGTGCGGACGGGCCATCAGCTGACGCGCGGCCGACTGCCAGTTGGCCTCGCGCAGGTAACGCACCCGGTCCTGCATCAGCCCGGCATCGATCGTCACCTGCCCGATCACCGCATTGTAGAGCGCCTCGGTGTCGGGCGAGCGCTTCTGCATGGCGATGCGCGCGGCAAAGACGGCGCGGCGGGCGGCACTGGTCGACGGCAGCATGCGCGCTGCATCGTCCGGATCACGATCGATCAGCAGCCGGTCGACCCGGGCGTCATGGTCGGCGCTGGTGAAGCTGGCGCCGAACCGCTGGTAGAGGGCGATCTCGTCCATCGCGGCAAGCCCGGAGGCGCTCCACGCCCTGCGGGCCGCGGCGATCGCCTCGGTCTGCCGGCCTTCGGCGAAAGCCTCCGCCAGCCGGGCATGACCCGTCGCCGTTGCCGGCGGATCGTTCCGGAAGAAGGCAATGACGGTGGCCGCATTCTCGCCCGGACGCATCGCCCGCTCGGCGGAGCGGCGCATCGCCGTCTCGCCCGGCCAGCCCGGATAGGCGATGAGGAAGCGGGCATAATCGGCGAACGCCCAGTTGCCGGGCTGCCGCAGCCGGCGCCAGTCGTTCAGCGCATAGCCGACGTCGTTGACCGGCGCGAGCTGGGTGCCCTGCACGCCCGTCAGCGGCACGAGCTGGGCCGACCCCGACGTCGGGGCGATCAAGGCAAGGGGAAGAAGGTAAGCCACTCGTCGCATGCTGGACATATTCGCCGCAAAGTCCTTATCAGCCGCTGAACGCGCTCGCTGACAGTCTAGCCGCAGGGCGCCGCCGAAAAAAAGGAAGCGCCGATGTTTTCCGGGTCGATCCCCGCTCTCGTGACACCGTTCACCGCAGGCGAGGTCGATCTCCCCGCCTTCCGCGACCTCGTCCAATGGCAGATCGCCGAAGGGTCGAGTGGCCTTGTGCCGTGCGGGACGACCGGCGAAGTGGCGACCCTCAGCAGCGACGAGCATGCCGCGGTCGTGCGGGCGACGGTCGAGACGTCGCGCGGCCGGGTGCCTGTCATCGCCGGCTGCGGCAGCTATTCGACCGCCGAGAGCCTCCGGAAGATGAAGGTGGCCAAGGACGTCGGCGCCGACGCAGCCTTGGTCGTCGTGCCCTATTACAACAAGCCGAGCCAGGCCGGAATCGCCGCTCATTTCCGCGCGCTCGCCGAAGGCTGCGACCTCCCGATCGTCGTCTACAACGTGCCCGGTCGCACCGTGGCGGACATCTCGGTCGAGACATTAGCCGAAGTGGCGAAGCTTCCCACCGTGGTCGGCATCAAGGATGCGACCGGCAATCTCGCCCGCGTGACTGCCCAGCGGCTCGCCTGCGGCAACGACTTCTGCCAGCTCTCCGGCAACGACGACATGGCGCTCGGCTTCAACGCCATGGGCGGGGTCGGCTGCATCTCGGTTACCGCCAACGTCGCGCCGGGCCTGTGTGCGCAGTTCCAGGCGGCGACCCTCGCGGGCAAGTGGGATGAAGCCCTCCGCCTTCAGGATCAGTTGTTCCTGCTCCACACCGCCATGTTCGCCGATGCCTCGCCGGGTCCCGCCAAATATGCGCTCGGCCGGGTGCGCAAGGGCTTTCCGCAGGAGCTCCGCCTGCCGCTGACTCCGCCGAGCGACTCGGCGAGGAAGGTGATCGACGAGGCGCTGGAAGCGGCGGGTCTGGCCTAGGCCAGCTCTCCAAGGCCACATTCGCCCAGCAGCGCCGTCCGGGCCTGCTCGACGTCGCGGATGAGGGCCGGCGAGCCCAGCGCCTCGACCGCAATCTCCTCCGGCCAGTAGCGGGCGATCACCTCAGCCAGCCGGTCGAGTTTCCCCTCCTCGACCAGGAAGCGCGGGTCGACCGTCTCTGGCTCGCAAACCACCCGCAACCGCAGGCACGCGGGCCCGCCACCATTGGCCATCGACTGGCGCACATCGACCACGCGCACGTCGCGGATCGCGCCATTGCCAGCGAGGTGCCGCTGCAGCCAGCCCCACACCGACGGAGTCTCGCGCGCCTCCTCGGGCACGATCAGCGTGGTACGGCCATCGGGCGGCGTCACCAGCTGGGCATTGAAGAGATAGGAGCGGATCGCATCGTCGAGGCTGACCTCGGCCGCCGGCACCTCGACATAGTCGAGCTCCGGAAAGCGCTCACCCAGGCTGCCGAGGAAGGCGTCCTTGTCGGCGAACGCCTGCTCGTGGGCGAACAGCACCCGCTCGTTGGCGACCGCCACCACGTCATTGTGGAAGGCGCCGGCGGCGATCGCTTCCTCCGACTGCTGGACGAACAGGGTCCGCTCGGGATCGAGGCCGTGGCGGCGGGCGATGGCCCGGCATGCCTCGACATGCTGGCGGGCGGGGTAGGGGCCGCCCGACACGCCATAGACGAATACTTCCACGCCTGGCTGGTCGTGACGCGCGCACAGTCGCATGTGGTTGGCCGCGCCCTCGTCACCGAAGGTAGGGGGAACCGGCCTGTGCACCGCGAAGACGTTGTTGGCGAAGGCCAGGCGAAGCTGCGCCAGCGTCGCCACCCATTCGTGGCTGCGATGGACCATGGTGCGGAGGTTGGCGACGGTCAGGTGGGTGCGCCCGTCGGCCGTGTCGAAGGCCGGGCTGACGGTCGCCGCATTGGCCGCCCACATCGCGCTGGCGCTCATCGCGTTGGCGAGGAGGGCGGGGCTCGCTTCCTCCGGGCTGGTGCCGAGATCCGTGAGCCATGCCCGCGCCGGCCGCGGCTGGGGAAGGAAGATGCCCTGCACCAGGCCAAGGCGGATGTTAGCCCGCATCTTCTCCAGCCCCTGCAGGGCGGCGGCACGCGGGTGGCTGACCTGTCCAAGGTTGCGGGCCGAAGCGAGATTGCCGAGGCTGAGCCCGCCGTAATTGTGGCTTGGGCCGACGATTCCGTCGAAGTTGATCTCCCGCGCGCTCATCGGGCGACGGCCCAGACCCTGGCGTCCTCGCCGATCTCGAGGAGGTCGGCGGTCTCGCGGCTGATCGCAATCCCCTTGCGGCCGACCTTTCGCACTTCGGCGCGCGCGGCGCGGAAGTTGCGCAGGCGCCCGGTGGCGAGCAGCATCTTGGTCTTGCCCGGCTCGCCGCCAATCTCGACCACCGTCTCTTCAACCGATTCGCGGATGGTGCGGACGTTGTCGGTCGACGCGGTCACCGTCGGGCCGCCATCGAAGATGTCGATGTAGCGGTCGAAGGTCAGCCCTTCTTCCTGCAACATGCGCAGTGCCGCCCGCCCGGAGGGGTGCGGATGGCCCATCACCGCCCGCGCGCTCTCTGGCAGCAGCGAGACGTAGATGGGCGTCTTCGGCATCAGGTCGGCGATGAACTGGGTGCCGTTGACCGCATTGAAGCCGTCAGCCTCGGGGAAGCTCATGTCGAAGAAGCGGCCGGCGAGCGCGTCCCAGAAGGGGGAATTGCCGGCCTCGTCCATGACACCGCGAAGCTCGGCCAGCAGTCGGTCGCCAAAGCGCTGGCGGTGCGCCTTGATGAACAGATAGCGGCTGCGCGCCAGCAGCATGCCCCAGCCGCCCGCGCGAAGCTGCGGATGGAGGAACAGACCGCCGACCTCGCTCGACCCTTCGAGGTCGGTGGTGAGCGTCAGCATCTGGTTGCGGAAGGTCTTGCCGAGTTCCGGGCTCCACTGGGTCAGGGTGGAGAGGTGGTAAGAATAGAAGGCCTGGGTCGAACCGACCTGCCCGAACACTTGGCAGGTTCCGCGGATGATCCCGGCCGCAGGGTCCTCGAGGACGAAGATGAAGCAGTCGTTGCCCTGCACCTCCTCGGTCTTGTCAAAGGCGGCCTCCGACTTGGAGAGCTTCGCGACCAGCGTGCCCTTGTCCGCGGGCAGATTGGTGAAGCCACCGCCGGTAAGCTTGGCCATCTCGTAGATGGCATCGAAATCGTCTGGACGGGCAGGGCGGATGCGGAAGCTCATTCGGCCTCGCTCGCCAGGCGTGCGAGCACCAGCGCCGACAGGGCAGCGCGCTCGCCAAGGGATTGCGGGATCAGATATTCCTCCTCGGAGTGGATGGCGCCGCCGCGCACGCCCATGGTGTCCACCACGGGCACGCCGCAGGCTGCGATATTGTTGCCGTCGCACACCCCCCCAGATGCCTTGCGTCCGATCCTCTGGCCGAGATCGCCGGCGGCCTGCTCGACCATCGCAAACAGGCGCTCGGCGGCAGCGTCGAGGGGCTTGGGCGGACGGCCAAAGCCGCCATGGGCGTGGATCTCGACCTCTCGCGCGGCAGCGACGGCGACGACCAGCCGGGCGATCTCGCCGGCCGCGAACCGCTCGAGCGGAGGATCGCGCGGGCGCAGGTTCACGCGCAGAATGGCGAGATCCGGCACGACATTGTTGGGCGATCCGCCGTCGATCTTCGCGACATTGACCGTGAGCCCGTCGCGGCGGAGCGCTTCCAGCGCCAGCGCCAGCTCGGCGGCGGCGATGATGGCGTTGCGGCCCTGTTCCGGATTGCGCCCGGCGTGGGCGGCGCGGCCACGGATCCGGAAGGAGAAATTGCCCGATCCCGGCCGGGCTCCGGCCAGCGTGCCGTCGGGCAGTGCCGACGGCTCGTAGGTGAGCGCCGCCCGCTTGCCCCGGGCGGCGGCGGCGAGCAGGGCAGCGGACGAGGCCGAGCCCACTTCCTCGTCGGAATTGATCACCACCTCATAGCCCGTGGTGTTCGCCTCCGGGTGTCGCTCGAGCGCGGACAAAGCGGCGATCATCACCGCTATCCCGCCCTTCATGTCGGCGACCCCGGGGCCGTTGACCGTGCCATCGTCCAGCAAGTGCACCGACTGGAAGGGATGATCGGTGCCGTAGACGGTGTCCATGTGCCCGGTCAGCAGCAGCTGGCGCGGCGCTTCGGGCCGGACGACCAGATGGAGATGCTGACCTCGCTGGAGCGCAATCTCGCGGCCGGAGCCATCCATTGCGGTGACTGGCGCCGGATCGACCAGCCGCACGTCACCGGGAAGCACGCTCAGCGCATCGCCCAGCAGACCGGCCATGGTGGCAAGGCCAGGGAGATTGTTCGAGCCACTGTTGACCTCGGCCCAGGCGATCACCTGATCGAGCCTGCACGCCTCGGCCGCCCGCTCCACCAGTTCGCGTTCGACGCTCGAAACTTCCCCCATGGCTAGGCCGCCTTAGCCAAGCGGCGCGGAGAAGGCGAGGGGCGCAAGACTCACAAAAAAAGCCCCGGCGCAGGGGCCGGGGCGATGAGGGCTGGAACGCTTTAGGCTGAGCCGAGGTCAGGCAGGGCTGATTGCAATGACGTCGCCGCCATCCTCGTCGCTGCCGAAGGCCAGCGCCGCCGCGCCACCCAGAACGGCAAGGCCGAACAGCAGCGGGAGGATGCTGAAGCTGTTGGCTCCGGCCGTACCCACCACTGCCGGCGCAGCGCTCTCGGGCGCTGCCGCAGGCGCCGCATCAGTGGCCGGAAGGACACAGCCGCTGGCGCTCTGCGTCGCAGCCGTGCCAGCCGCAGTCGCAGCCGCAGCGCCGCAAAGGGCCTGGCTCGAGGCCGGCGAAGCGAAGGCGGACAGGGCCGCCCACGGGCTGTAGGCGGCGGTACGCGCCTGCACGGCAGCGGCAGCGGGCGCGCTCACCATCATGGTGGCGGCGCCGGCGATCGCCGACAGTCGTGACGTGAAACTGTTCATTGGATGCATTACTCCCGAGTTCGAACCGCAGATGGCGAAAAACTGATCACTTGCCAAGTCCCTTGACCCGCTCAGCCGGTCTTTCGATCGACGTACCAAGGCTTCAGCATCTGCACCGCTGGGGCCGACAGCGGCCGGGCGGCGAGGCGACCGAGGTCGAACTGCTCGTCGAAACGGACACCGAAGCGGTTGCGCTGGGCCCAGCGGATCGAACCGGTGACCGGACCGACCCCGACGATATCGATGGTCATCGAGTTGCCCGGTGTGACCGGCTGGACACACTCCACGAGCGCGCCCATTGCCGAAATGTTGCGCAGGCGCACTTCGACGATGTTCCCGTCGATGGCGATCAGCGCCCGCCGCATCAGCCGCTGGCGCGGCTCGCGGACATATTGGTGTCCGTCGGCCTCGACGACGCTTGCGCGCGCGAGCTTGCTCGACGTCTCGAAGTCGGCCGGCCGGCCGAAGATGTAGCCCTGGATCTGGCTGACTCCGAGGTCGCGCATCAGCTGGAGATCGTCGTGTGTCTCGACGCCTTCGGCCACCGTGTCCATGTTGAGGCTCTCGGCGAGCGTGACGATGGCGCGGATGATGGCGGCGTTGCGGTTCGATCGGGAAGCCGCGCCGCGGACGAAGCTCTGGTCGATCTTGATCTTGTCGAACGGCGCTTTCTTCAGATAGCCGAGCGAGGAGTAGCCGGTACCGAAATCGTCGAGCGCAAGCCTGACGCCGAGCTCCTTCAGGCGGGCGAAGGTCACGTCGGTGACGTCGCTGTCGGCGAGGAACACGCCTTCGGTGATCTCCAGCTCAAGGCGCGCCGGCTTGACCATGCTTGCCTGGAGCGCGGCGCTAATTACGTCGACGATCTTCGGATCATTGAACTGAATCGGCGAAAGGTTGACCGCGACGCGGATGTTCTCCGGCCACGCCCGGGCCGCGGCAAGGGCCTGGTTCAGCACCCACTCGCCAATCGGATTGATCAGCCCGCATTCCTCGGCCAGCGGGATGAACTTCGCCGGTGAGATTGGTCCCTGCTTCGGATGGTTCCAGCGGACCAGCGCCTCGAAGCCGGCCAGTTCCTCGCCAGCGGCGCGGACGATCGGCTGGTACACGACGCACAGCTCGTCGCGCTCGATGGCGCCGCGCAGGTCGTTCTCCAGCATCTGGCGGTTGGTGGCCTCCGAGTGCATCGAATGCTCGTAGAAGCGATGGCGTCCGCGCCCGTCCGCCTTGGCGGCGTAAAGGGCAAGGTCGGCATTGCGGATCATCGAATCCGCGCAGGACCGTCCAGGGTCGCCAATCGCGATGCCGACCGACGCGCCGATGGTCACGCGGTGCCCGTCCAGCATGTAAGGGCGCGACACCTGTTCGATGAGCGTCTTGGCGAGGCTCTCGAGCAGGCCGATGTCGACCGTGCCGGGCAGCACCGCCTTGAACTCGTCGCCACCGAGCCGCCCGATCTGGCCATGCTCGCCCATCACACTCGTCAGCCGCTGCGCCACCTGCTTTAGCAAGGCGTCACCAGCCGGGTGGCCGAGCGTGTCGTTGACGTTCTTGAACCGGTCGAGGTCGATCAGGAAAAGCGCGCAACCCTTCTGCCGGTGCTTGGCGTTGCGTAGCCCCTCGTCGAGCGTCTGGCGCATCATTGCGCGGTTCGGCAATCCGGTCAGCGAGTCAAAGCGGGCAAGGCGGCTGATCTCCTGCTCGCTTCGGCGCTGTTCGGTAAGATCGGTGCCGATGCCGCGGAAGCCGAGGAAGCGCCCGTTGTCGTCGAAGATGGGATTGCCCGACAGCGACCAGTGCACGTCCTGGTCGCTCGCTGGGCGCACCACCACGTCCGAGAAGGGGAATCGGGCCGACAGGTGGAAGCCGAGGGTGCGCTCCTCGCGCAGTGCATCGCCGCTGCCCGTGTCGACGCTCAGAAGGTCGTTGAACTGGCGGCCGAGCAGTGCATCGGGCGTTGTCTTGAAGTCGTCGGCAAGCTGCTGGCTGACATAGGAAAGGGTGCCGGCCGGATTGGTCTCCCAGAACCAGCCGCGACCGCTATTCTCGAATTCCTCGACGAAGTTGAGCGCCTTCTTCGCCTGCCAGTCCAGCGCAAGGCGGCGGCGCGAGCTTGCCAGCATCATGCGCGTGATGACGATCGAATAGAAGGCGCAGGCCATGCCGAGCAGCGGGATCGCCGACTTGATCAAGGGATCGTCGGAAAAGAGGTGAACGCCAATGGTTGCGAGCAGGGCATTGATGATCGCCGCCGACGGCGAACCGATGCTGAGCATCGCCTTGACAGCGAGCCCCGCGCCGAGCGCCAGGGGCAGGAAGCTTGAATCGATGAGCCCGGGATCGGTGACTCTGCCGAACATCATCCACAGGACTCCGGTCGCCGCGAACCATAGCATGACCAGGCGGGAGGTCGTGACCGGGCTGATGCTGAGCTTCCGGCGCATCAACAGCATGGTTCCCGCAGCAAGGTCGAGAGCGATGGCGATGGCTACCGGCAGCAGCGCAAGAAGCAGGTTCTGGCCGCCTTCGGCGCCGCCTCGCATCAGCAGGATGATGCCGACGATGAAATGCGTCGCCGCGAGCAGCCATGGCGCGTAGGCCCACATCGCGATGCGCTTGCTCTGCAGCGTGAAGTCGTCGTCCGTTTCCGGCGGAAGGACGTCGAACGTCATCGCCTCGCGAACGGATACGCGGACGGGCCGACGACCGTCGGCTGGCTGGATGTCCACTCTGGTGCGGCGCATGACTGGTCCTGTGCTCGATCCCCCCGAGCAGGACCAGTTATGCGCAAACGCGTTAACGGATTGTCACATCCGCGCGCTTAACTTGCCATCAACCCTGTTCGGGAAGGAAGTCCGGCACCGACAGGTAGCGCTCGCCCGTGTCATAGTTGAACCCGAGCACCCGCGGATTGGGGCCGAGCTCCGGCAGCTTCTGGGCGACGGCCGACAGGGTCGCGCCCGAACTGATGCCGACCAGCATTCCTTCCTCGCGAGCGGCGCGACGGGCCATTTCCTTGGCATCCTCCGGCGCGACCTGGATCACGCCATCCAGGACCTCGGTATCGAGGTTGGTCGGGATGAATCCGGCACCGATGCCCTGGATCGGGTGGGGCGCGGGCTGGCCGCCGGAAATGACCGGCGACAGCGTCGGCTCGACCGCGAACACCTTGAGGTTCGGCCAGCGCTTCTTGAGCTCGCGGCCGACGGCAGTGATGTGGCCGCCGGTGCCGACACCAGTGACCAGCGCGTCGAAGCCGCGATCGTCGTCACCGAAGTCGGCAAGGATCTCGGGCACGGTGGTGGCGAGATGGACCTCGATATTGGCCGGATTGTCGAACTGCTGCGGCATCCAGGCGCCGGGCGTCTCGGCGACGATCTCCTCGGCGCGCGCGATGGCGCCCTTCATGCCCTTCTCGCGCGGGGTGAGATCGAAGGTGGCGCCGAAGGCGAGCATCAGCCGCCGCCGCTCGATGCTCATGCTCTCCGGCATAACGAGGATCAGCTTGTAGCCCTTGACCGCCGCGACCATCGCCAGGCCCACGCCGGTGTTGCCGCTGGTCGGCTCGACGATGACGCCGCCGGGCTTGAGCTTGCCGTCGCGCTCCGCCGCCTCGATCATCGACACCGCGATGCGATCCTTGATCGAACCTGCCGGATTGGACCGTTCGGACTTGATCCACACTTCGGCCGCCGAGCCGAACAGCCGGTTGATCCGGATGTGCGGGGTGTTTCCGATGGTGGTGAGAATATTGTCGGCCTTCACGCAGGTTTCTCCTCTTGGACTGCTTGGGCGAGCACTTCTGGCGGCGGGTCGAAGGTCTTCGCCCGCCTGAGTTCGGGAAACAGATAGGACCACGCCCCGGCAATACCAATGGCTGCGGCGCCGCCGGCGACCACCGCGCCGACCGGACCGAGCAGCGCGGCGGCAAGGCCGGACTGCAGTTCGCCAAGCTCGTTCGAGGCGCTGATGGCCAGTCCGCTCACCGCCGATACCCGCCCGCGCATCATGTCGGGCGTGTGCAGCTGAACCAGGCTCGAGCGGACGTAGACGCTCAGCATGTCGGCCGCGCCGAGCAGCGCAAGGATGAGAAGGCTGAGCGGCAAGGAGGTGGACAGGCCGAAGAAGATCGTCAGCGCGCCGAAGGCGGCGACGCTCAACAGCATCTTGACCCCGACATTATGCTTCAGCGGCTGCCAGGCAAACCAGCCGGCGACCAGCGCGGCCCCGACCGCCGGCGCGCCGCGCATCAGACCGAGCCCTTCCGTCCCCACCTGGAGGATGTCGCGGGCGAACACCGGAAGCATTGCCGTGGCGCCGCCCAGCAGCACCGCGAACAGATCGAGCGTGATGGCGCCCAGCAGGAAGCGGCGGCGGCGGACGAAGGTCAGGCCTTCGACCATCTGCCGGATGGGATGGGGATGCCCCTGCATCGGCGGTGGCACGATGCGCCGGATCGGGGTGAGCAGCAGCGCCGCCAGGGCCAGGAGGACGGCCGCTGCCCAATAGGGAAGGGGCGCGCCGACAGCATAGAGGAAGCCGCCCAGCGCAGGCCCGGCGACGGACGCCGACTGCCACGCAATGGACGAGAGTGCGATTGCCTTGGGCAGCAGATCGGGCGGGACGATGTTGGGCGCGATCGCCGACATGCTCGGTCCGACGAACACCCGCGCAACACCGTGCATGGCGGCGAGGGTGAACAGCAGGGGCAGGTTCAGCACCTCGTTCCAGGTCGCAAGGCCGAGGCAGAGGGCGACCAGCATGTCAATGCCGTTGGCGATCCGCGCCACCGTCCGCCGCTCAAACCGGTCCGCGGTCCAGCCGGCGACGGGGGTGAGCAAGGCCAGCGGCACGAACTGCACCGCGCCCAGCAGTCCCAGCATCAGCGCGCCGTCGCGGATGCTCATGCCGTAATCGGCGCGCGCGACGTCGTAGACCTGGTAGCCGATGATCACGACCATCCCCATGGTCGCCAGCACCGCGAAGAAGCGCGCGCACCAATAGAGGCGGAAGTCGCGGATCTGCAGCGGAGAGGTTGGGGACATGCTCAAGCGTCCGGGCTCTCGTAAACTGCCCCGGCAAAGTAAAGCCCCTCGGCCGGCGCATTGAGCCCGAGGGCGGCGCGGTCCCTGGCGTCGAGCGCCTGCTTCATCTCGTCCGGCGACCACTGGCCCATACCGACGAGCCCGAGGCAGCCGACCATCGAGCGCACCTGGTGATGGAGGAAGCTTCGCGCCGCGGCATGAACGTGGATCTCGTCGCCGACCCGCTCCAGCGTCAGCCGGTCGAGCGTCTTCACCGGACTGTCCGACTGGCAATGGACCGAGCGGAAGGTGGTGAAATCATGCCGGCCGACGAGGTGGACGGCAGCAGCCTGCATCGCTGCCAGATCGAGCGGCTTGGCAATTCGCCATGCTCGGCCCTTGTCCAGCGTCAACGGTGCGCGTCGATTGGCAATCCGGTAGAGATAGCGCCGCCCGAGGCAAGAAAAACGCGCATGCCAGTCGTCCGCCACGGGCTCGGCCGACAGCACCGCGACCGGCGCCGGGCGGAGCAGCGCGTTCAGCCCTTCCATCAGCCGGACGGGCGCGAGCTCCTTTGCGAGCTCGACATGCACCGGCATCGCCAGCGCATGGACTCCCGCGTCGGTCCGGCCGGCGGCGTGGGCGGTGACCTGCTCTCCGGTCATCTTGTGCGCCGCTTGCTCTAGCGCGCCCTGCACCGATGGCCCATGGTCCTGGCGCTGCCAGCCCATGAACGGCGCGCCGTCCCATTCGAGGATCAGCTTCCAGCGGGTCACGAGAGGATGGTGCCGGCCGGAATGGCGAAACCGCGCAGCAACTCGTCCGTCGGCATCGCCCGGCCACCGGCCCGCTGGACCAGCGACGGCCGCAGCCCGCCGCTTCCGCACGCGATGGTCAGCGCGTCGTCCATGACCGTGCCGGGCGGTGCCGAAATACCATGGACCAGCTCGGCCTCGAGCAGCTTGACCCGCTCGCCACCCGCTTTGAACCAGGCGCCCGGCGCCGGGGCGAAGGCGCGGACCTGGCGCTCGGTGCACGTCGCCGCGCGGCTCCAGTCGATCCGCGCCTCGGCCTTGGCGATCTTCGGCGCCAGCGTGACGCCATCTTTCGGCTGAACGCGCGGCGGGGAAGGGGAGGCCAGCTCCTCCACCATCAGCCGGGCGCCCATATGGGCGAGCTCCGCGGTCAGCCGACCGACATCCTTGGTCCCGACCGGCGTCCGCCCGACCCGCAGCATCGGGCCGGTATCGAGTCCGGCCTCCATCTGCATGATGGTGACCCCCGTCTCCTCGTCGCCGGCAAGGATGGCGCGGTGGATGGGTGCCGCGCCCCGCCAGCGGGGCAGCAGGCTTGCATGAACGTTGAGGCAGCCGCGCGCCGGTGCATCAAGGATCGGCTGCGGCAGTAGCAGCCCATAGGCCGCGACCACCGCCGCATCTGCCTTCACCGCCGCGAACCTCTCCTGCTCTTCCGCACTCCGAAGCCGCTCGGGCGAACGCACCTCCAGCCCAAGCGCTTCCGCACGCAGCTGGACCGCGGTCGGCTGCAGCTTCTTGCCTCTCTGTGCGGGGCGGGGTGGCTGGCAATAAACCGCCGCTATCTCGTGCCCGGCCTCGACTAGGGCATCGAGCGTCGGCACCGCGAAAGCCGGTGATCCCATGAAGATAAGCCGCATGGCGCTGCGCTATGGCGGAAAGCTCCCGCTTTTCCTATCTGCTTGGGGAATGGCCTCCCAGGAAATCGAAGCGCTGGCGAACGCACTGGCCCGGCTGCCCGGGCTCGGCCCCCGGTCGGCCCGCCGCGCCGTGCTTCACCTGATGAAGCGGCGTGAAGGCGCGCTCATGCCCCTGCTCGGCGCGCTGCAGACGGTGGCGGAGAAGCTCGCCACCTGCTCGACCTGCGGCAATGTCGACACGCACGATCCCTGCTCCATCTGCGCCGATCCGCGCCGAGACGAGAAGAGCCTGTGCGTGGTGGAGGAAGTCTCAGACCTGTGGGCGCTCGACCGCTCGCGCCTCTTCCCCGGTCGATTCCACGTGCTCGGCGGCCGGCTGAGCGCGCTCGAAGGCGTCCGGCCCGAGGATCTCGCCATCGACGGCCTGCTTCGGCGAGTCGCGGCCGGCGGGATCGACGAGGTGGTGCTGGCGATGAACGCGACGCTCGAAGGCCAGACCACCGCCCATTATCTCGCCGAGCGGCTGGAGAAGTTCCCGGTTCGCCTGACCCAGCTCGCCCATGGCCTGCCGGTCGGCGGTGAGCTCGACTATCTCGACGAAGGCACGCTGGCGCAGGCGCTCCGGGCGCGGCGCCCGGTCGCCTGACGAGCGGCATGCGCGACCGCGACCTTGTCCGCCTGCACTGGCCGGAATCGCTCCGACCCGCTTTCGACGCGCTCTTCGGGCTCGACGATCGGCTGGCCGACGTGGCGCTCGGCGCCGCCCAGCCGGCGCTTGCCGCGATCAAGCTCGCCTGGTGGCGCGACCAGCTTGCCGTCCTCGATACCCAGCCGCCGCCGCCCGAGCCGGTGCTCCTCAAGGTCGCGTCCGAGCTGATGCCGGCGGGATTAGCCGGTGCCGACTGCGCCGCCCTCGCGGAGGGCTGGATGGCCGCAGTCGCGGAAGAGGCCGACCCGGCGCCGCGCGGGACTGCGCTCTTCGCCTTGCTTGGCCGGCTGCTCGGCCATGAGGCGAGCGGCGGCGAGGCCTTCTCCCGCGCCGACCTCGCGCGCCGCACCGGCGACCCGGCCTGGCTGGCGAAGCTCCCGCCCGTGCCGTCGCCGCGCCCGGCCCGGCCCATTACCCTGCTCGACGCTCTCGGTCGCCGCGACGCCGCCCGCTTCTGGCCGCCCGAGCCCGAAGCAACGCCGGGAAGAAGCTGGACCCTCATCCGCCATCGCCTGACCGGGCGTTGACGGCGGACATAAACTGGCAGACACTTACCGCAGCCGGATCGCATGACACCAGGAGGTCGTCATGACCCGCCTTATTGCCGGCTCCGTCGCTGCCCTTCTGCTATCGTCGGGCGCCGTTCTCTTCTTTACCAGCAAGGCCGCCGAACCGGCCGCGACCGCGCCGCCCATCGCAAGGGCCGCGCCGCTGGTTCCCGCAGCGCTCCCTAGGACCGATTATCGAGCCCCGCCGCTTGCCAGTCCCAAGAGCCGCGAGGAGAAGCGCTTCGCCCGTGCCGATCGGGACGATGACGGGCGGATCACCGCGGCCGAACTGTTCGAGCCGCGCCGGAAGGCGTTCGCCAAGCTCGACAAGGACGGCAACGGCGCGCTCAGCTTCGAGGAATGGGCGGCGAAGACCGTCGACAAGTTCGCCAGCGCCGACGGCGACCGCTCCGGCTGGCTGACGCCGGCCGAATATGCCTCGACCGCACCCCCGCCAGTCAAGCGCAAGGCGGTGTGTTCCTGCTGATTTGCGAATGACTTAGCTGTTGTGTATTATCGGCTACGGGCCTTTTTTCCGGTCCGGAAAGGCCGCCCTTTGCAGTACAAGCGTCTCGCCTACACCAGCCTCGCCGCGCTCGATCTCAGTGTCGACCAGTTGTTCGACATCGGGCAGACCGCCCGTGACTTGAACGCGCTCGATGGTGTGACGGGGCTGCTGCTGTTCAACGGCACGCACTTCCTCCAGTGGGTCGAAGGCGCGCCGGAGACGGTCGACGAGCTGATGGAGCGCCTGCGCCGCGACCAGAGGCACAGCGCTGTCGAGGTGCGCGAGACGCAGCTGGCGAACGACCGGCTGTTCCCGGACTGGTCGATGAAGCTCGTCCGCGTTCGTTCCGAGCTTATCCACGCCCATGACGACGTGCTCCAAGCGCTTCCCGCTGGACTTCCGGACTCCATCCGCGAGCGGATTGCCGGAATGGTCGAACTCATCTCGGTCGAGGTCTGAGCCTTTAGGCGGCGACCGCTTCCGCCGCTTGCCCCGTCTCCGCCAGCCACGCACCGAAGGCGTCGCGCGCGCGGTCGGTGTAGGCCTTCTTGCGATCGGCCTTCCTGAACCGCTCGGCAAGCGGCGGCATCAGCCCGAAATTGACGTTCATCGGTTGAAACGTCTCGGGATTGGCGTCGCCCGTGATGTGGCCGAGCAAGGCGCCGAGCGCCGTCGTGTTCGGCGGCGCAGGAAGGCTCTCCCCGCGTGCTTCGGCCGCGGCGAACCGGGCCGCGATGAGGCCGATGGCTGCGCTCTCGACATAGCCCTCGCAGCCGGTGATCTGACCGGCGAAGCGGATGTTCGGCCGGCTCTTCAGCCGGAGCGAGCGGTCGAGCAGCTCGGGACTGCGGATGAAGCTGTTGCGGTGGATGCCGCCCAGCCGCGCGAACTCGGCCTTCTCCAGCCCCGGAATGGTGCGGAAGATTTCGACCTGCGCCCCGTGGCGGAGCTTGGTCTGGAAGCCGACCATGTTCCACAAGGTGCCGCTCGCATTGTCCTGCCGCAGCTGCACGCAGGCATGGGGCCACCGCCCGGTCCTGGGATCGTCGAGCCCGACGCCTTTCAGCGGCCCGAAGCGGAGCGTCTCCGGCCCACGCTCCGCCATCACCTCGATCGGCATGCAGCCCTCGAAGTAAGGCGTATCCTTCTCCCACTCCTTGAACTCGGTCTTCTCGCCCGCATTCAGCGCGGCGACGAAGGCTTCGTACTGCTCGCGGCTGAGCGGGCAGTTTATGTAATCGTCGCCCCCCTTGCCCCAGCGTGCAGCCTTCCAGGCGACATCCATGTCGATGCTGTCGCCGTGGACGATCGGCGCGATGGCGTCGAAGAAGGCAAGGGCGTCCCTGCCGGTCTCGGCGGCGATCGACTCCGCCAGCGCCGAACCGGTCAGCGGTCCGGTCGCGATGATCGCCGGATGGTCGGGCAGCGCATCCACCCGCTCGCGCACGATGCTGATGTTGGGGTGGCTCTCGAGCGCTTCGGTCACCCGCGCGGCGAAACCCTCGCGGTCTACCGCCAGCGCCGATCCTGCCGGGACCCGCGTCGCGTCGGCGCAACGCATGACCAGCGATCCCATCCGCCGCATTTCCTGGTGCAGCAGCCCGACGCAATTATTCTCCGCATCGTCCGAGCGGAAGCTGTTGGAGCAGACCATCTCGGCCAGCCGGTCGCTCTCGTGCGCCGGGGTCATGTCCCCACCGCCGCGCATCTCGCTAATGCGCACCTTCAGCCCCGCTTCGGCGAGTTGCCACGCGGCTTCCGACCCGGCGAGCCCGCCGCCGATGATGTGAATGTCGTGAGTCATGGCGAGGGCCTGTAGCCGTCTCTGGTGCCACTGCGAAGGTCGAGGCGGCAGATGAGCGCGCTGACCGCTCCACCGGCGGAAAAGGCGAACAGCAATGCCGGTGGGGCTCCCGCCAAAAGCGGCAGCGCGCCGCCGAGCAGGGCTCCGGCGACCATCCAGGCGAGCAAGCTCCTGGCCGCGGGCAGCCGTTCGCACAGCGCCGACAGGATGAGTGTGCCGATGCCAACTCCGGCAAGTCCCGGCAAGAAGCCGACCAAGGCGGCGAGCGCGACGAAGACAGGCACCATGAGCAGGATGTCCGCGTCCGCCCTTATGGGGTCGGGAATGCTCTCCACCATGGCTGCGACACCGATGAAGAAAAGCACTGCGGGTCCCGCCAGGAGGGCGGCAAGAAACATCGATCGGGCGTGAGGATACATCGCGTCCGTCTCCTCGATGTCCGGGGCGGGCGGGTGATCCCTACCACCCACCCGCGGTCGGCAGGGTTCAGGCGGGTACCGCCTCGATGCCCAGCCACTGGTTCACCTTCCGGCCGAACCGGGCGATCGCGCTCATGTTGAAGAAGTGCATGCCGCCAAGGACGAGGACGGCGAGGCCGACCTTGCTCGACAGGAAGCGGATCATCTCCGGCCAGCTGGTCGGCTCGCTGCCGAGGCTCAGCGTCAGGGTGATGAAGCCGATGTTCACCAGATAGAAGCCGACCACCAGCAGGTGGTTGGTCGAATTGGCCAGCTCCTCATTGTGGCCGAAGCATTGGACCAGGAACACCTTGCCGTTCTTCGACAGGGTGCGTGCGACCCAGACGGTGATCCCAAGACTGATCGCGAGGTAGAGGATGTAGGCAATCTCGACCATGATCTGTTTCCTTCTCTTCCAACGTTTCTGTAAGAACCGAAATCAATTGGTAAGCGAACCTGCAATGGGTTGGCCAAGCTCAGCCTTGCGGCGGCTCCTTCCCGCCGCCCGGAATGAAGCGGGCGACCTTGGCGCCGAGCTTCATCAGGGTGATCAGCGTCGGCTTGGGAAGCTTGCGGACCTGCTCGTACCAGTTGCCGAGCGTGCCGATGAACTCGTGCATGCGGGTCACCCGCTCACGCACTTGAGCCGGAGAGGTGGGATCATCCTTGAGCCGGCCGGCCAGTTCCTCGAGCAGGCGGAGCGTCGGGTCGATCTCGCGCCGCTTCCGCTCGGCGGCGATCTTCATCAGCATGTCCCACAGGTCGGTCTCGGCGACGAAATGGTCGCGGCGATCACCCTCGACATGCACCCTCCGAACGATACCATAGCCCTGCAGTTCGCGGACACCGGTCGACACGTTGGAACGGGCGAGGCCAAGCTGGTCGACGATCTCCTCCGCATGGAGCGGCCGGTCCGACAAATAGAGCAGCGCGTGAAGCTGCGCGACCGACCGGTTCACTCCCCATTGCGTTCCCATCTCCCCCCAGTGGAGGATGAAGGCCTTGGCGTCCGGATGATCGACGATTCTCATGACAGACATTTCTGTATCAACAGAAATATCCGAAGACAAGTCGCCGTGAATACGTGTGCAATGGCTGGCCACCCCGCCGCCACCATGCTTCACTTGCACTCATGAAGCGTCTGTTCCTTGCCGCCGCCCTGGCGACCGCCGCCTTCCCTTCAACCGCGCTCGCCGGCCCATACGCACCGAGGGACATGAGCGGCGTGAAGCATCCCGACTGGTCGAAAGATGCGGTCATCTACCAGATCAACACCCGCCAGTTCACGCCGCAAGGGACGTTCAAGGCGGCCGAGCAGCAGCTTCCGCGCCTCAAGGCGATGGGCGTCGACATCCTCTGGATCATGCCCATCCACCCGATCGGCGAGAAGAACCGCAAGGGGACGCTCGGCTCGCCCTACAGCGTGCGCGACTATCGCGCGGTCAATCCGGAATTCGGCACGCTCGCCGACTTCAAGAGCTTCGTCCGCGCTGCCCACGGTCAGGGCATGAAAGTGATCATCGACTGGGTCGCCAATCATAGCGCCTGGGACAATGACCTCGTGACGCAGCACCCCGACTGGTACGACCGCGACTGGAAGGGCAACTTCCGCCCGACGCCGTGGTGGGACTGGTCGGACATCATCGACTTCGACTTCAGCAAGGAGCCGCTTCGCCAGTATATGGCGGAATCGATGCTCTACTGGGTGCGTGAGGCCGACATCGACGGTTTCCGCGCCGACGTCGCTGCCTACGTGCCCCTCGACTTCTGGGAGAAGGTCCGGTCCGAAGCCGACAGGATCAAGCCGGTTTTCATGCTTGGCGAGGCGCAGATGCGCGATCTCCACTACCGCGCCTTCGACGCCACCTACGGCTGGGGCTGGTACAATGCGCTCGCCGACATCGCCAAGGGCAAGGCCGACGCCACCGCCTTGTTCGGTTACTTCAGTGAGAATGAGAGCGCATGGCCGAAGGGCGCCATGCGCATGGTCTATGCCGAGAACCACGACCAGAACGCCTGGCACGGCACCGGCACGGAGACCTTCGGCCCGGCTCTCCGGAACGTCCATGTGCTCGCCTTCGCGGGCGAGGGCATCCCGCTCATCTACAATGGCGAGGAAGCCGGCAATCCGAAGCGCCTTGAGTTCTTCGAGAAGGACCCAATCGCCTGGCGCGAGCATCCGAACCGCGCATTGTTCACCAGGCTCGCCGCGCTCAAGACCCGCAACCGGGCGATGTGGAACGCGCCCTGGGGCGGGCGCATGGTCGGCGTGGTGAACGACAAGCCGCAGAAGGTCTTTTCCTTCCACCGCCAGGCCGGCAGGGCCCGCGTGTTCGGCATCTTCAATTTCTCCGCCGAAGCGCAGACGGTGAGATTCACCGAACGCCTCGCCGACGGCAGCTACCGCGACTTCGACAGCGGTCAGGCGGTCAGGGTCGACGCCGCGACCGCCATGACCCTCGCGCCCTGGAGCTACCGGCTGCTGACGGTGGATTGACCGTTCGCTCCCCTCAAAAGAGAGCGTTCGGCCTTATCGCGCCCCGAACCCCGTCAGCATCGTCTTCAGCGTCTTGAACACGATCAGCAGGTCGAGGAACGGCGAGAAATACTTGATGTAATAGAAGTCGTACTGCAGCTTGTGGTGGATCTGCTCGACCTCGGCGACATGGCCCTGGTTGGTCTGCGCCCAGCCGGTGATGCCGGGCTTCACCACGTGACGGTAGCGATAGAAGGGGATCTCCCCGACATACCAGAGACTGAGCACTTCCGCCTCCGGCCGCGGCCCGATCCAGCTCATTTCGCCCTTCAGGATGTTCCACGCCTGCGGCAGCTCGTCGATGCGGCTCTTGCGCAGGAAGGCGCCCACCCGAGTGATGCGCGGATCGAGGTCGCCGGTCATGGCGGCCTGCCGCGCGTCACCCGTGCTGAGCCCGGGATCGACCCGCATCGTGCGGAACTTGAGGACATGGAAGGGCGTGCCGCGATGGCCGATCCGGCGCTGCCGGAAGAAGACGGGGCCGCCATCGTCGAGCAGGATGGCGATTGCCGCACCCAGCATCACCGGCAGCAACACCGGCAGCGCCGCCAGCGCCACGAAAAAATCGATCACCGTCTTGAGGTGAAAATAGCCGCGCGCCGGCACCAGTGAGCCGAAGCTGTTTTCCGAAAGATGGTCGATCTCGACCCGGCCGGTCAGCGATTCCGCCAGCGGCTTCACCTGGTAGACGATCAGCCCGGTCAGCGCGGCGTCCGCGAGAAAGCCCTCCCATTCGGGTGATAGGTCGGCCGAGAAGTCCGCGACGATCGCGTCGCAGCGGCGGGCAAGTTCGATCGATGGACCGTCCAGCCGGATCCAGTTGATCATTTCCAGCGTCTCGAGCTTCTGCCAGTCGCCGAGCGGCACCACGCCGATCTGCAGGATCGTCCGTCGCTGGACTAGGAAATAGACGAGGTAGAACCAGGCCACGTGCAGGACGAAGCCCGCGATGAAGGCGCTTCGATCATAGGGCAGGCGGGTGAAGAAGAAGAAGGCCAGGACCAGGCCGTGGGCGACCGCGCAGGTCGGCAGGATGACCAGGCTCGACCGGATGCCTGGATAAGGCTCGACGCTGAGGCGGAGCCAGAAGGCCACCACCACTGCGACCACGTTCGCCCAGAAGGCGTTGAAGGTCGACACCCACAGCGCTTCAGGCGTGAAGAACAGTCGCCAGGCGAGCGGAACCACCGCCGCAACCAGCATGGCGCCGAGCAGCTGCACACGCCTGCGGCCGAGCCAGTTCGTCCTGCGGACGTGGGAAATGGGTGATGATTGGAACATGGACCCCCGGCCTTACGCGCCGACCCGGTACTTACAGGCTCCAGACCTTCGCTGTCGACCCGCTTGCCCAGCCCCACAGCCGCTTGAGGTCCGCTACCTGCCCATTGTCCCGGACCAGTGCGAGCAGTTGCTCCTCGGTCCAGCCGCGATAATCGTCATGCGCAACCGCGCCGACGACGAGGTCCACCTTTTCGCCGAGCGTGGCCGGATCGACCAGGGTCAGCCCATATTCGTGCTCCGCCTCGGCCGGGTCGGCGAGCGGGTCGGCGACCCCGACCTCGTGACCCAGCCACTGCAGCCGCCGGACGACGTCGATCACCCGGCTGTTGCGCAGGTCTGGCACATTCTCCTTGAAGGTCAGGCCGAGCACCAGAACCCGCCCGGCGCGGTTCCCCATCTTCTCGTGAAGTCGGTCGGCGACCCAGGCGCCCATGCCGTCGTTGATCTGCCGGCCCGCCAGGATGACATTCGGCTCATGCCCCAGCTCGCGGGCACGGTGGGCGAGGTAATAAGGGTCGACGCCGATGCAATGGCCGCCGACAAGGCCCGGCTCGAACGGCAGGAAGTTCCACTTGGTCCGCGCCGCCGCCAGCACGTCCCAGATGCTGAGGTCGAGCTTGGCGAAGATCTGCGTGATCTCGTTGATGAAGGCGATGTTGATGTCACGCTGCGCATTCTCGATCACCTTGGCCGCTTCGGCCGCCTTGATCGACGCTGCGCGGAAGATGCGGCCGTCATTCATCCGGCCGTAGAGGTCGGCAAGCAGGGCGCTGGTCGCTTCATCCTCGCCCGCCACCACCTTGGTGATCTTGTCGACCGTATGCTCGCGGTCGCCCGGATTGATCCGCTCGGGGCTGTAGCCGAGCCTGAAGTGCGTGCCGCGCCTGAGGCCCGACACGCGCTCCAGCTCCGGCCCGCAGATGTCCTCGGTCACGCCGGGATAGACGGTGCTCTCGTAGACCACGACCGCCGGCCGCGCCGGATCGATCATTCCGGCGACGCTGCGGGTGGCCGAAAGGAGCGGGGAGAGGTCCGGCTGGTTGGACGCGTCGACCGGGGTCGGCACGGTCACGACATAGACGTCCGCCCCGCGCACAGCCGAAGGATCGTCGGTCAGTACCAGCGACGACGCCCCAAGCCGATCCCCGGACAGCTCACGCGTCCGGTCGTGCCCGTCGCGCAGTTCCGCGATCCGCTGGGCGTCGATGTCGAAGCCGATGACCGGCCCATGCTCGGCCAGCGCGACCGCCAGCGGCAGTCCCACATAGCCCAGCCCAACGACCACGATCTTCTGTTCCTGCACGTCTACCCCGTTCCGCTTCACTCTTGACGGAGTGCTCCATAGAGGCCGCTTCCGGACCCGCAACGGCCTTGTTCCGGGTCAGATACGTTTATCTGCAACCCGCTGCACGCTGGAGAGTTTTGCGGTGAAGGGAGGCGGCCACCTTTTTCTCTCGGGGGAGGGACTGCCGATACCTTCATCCGTGAAACAGGGGAGTGCCGCCATGTCCAAGTTCACCACCATCGCCGGAATCGCCACCTTCGCCTTGCTCGCCAGCGGGGCCTCGGCCCAGTGGGTGCCGGGCTCGGAGATCGCCGGCCAGACCGTGCAGGTCGAAACCAACGGCGTCGTCAACAACATCAGCTTCCAGCCGGGCGGCGCGGCCACCATCACCACGCCCAGCGGCAACGTCATCCCGGCAAGCTGGACCGCCAACGCCGGCCAGCTCTGCCTGCGCAGCGGCACGGCGTCGGAATGCTTCCCCTACAGCCAGCCCTTCCAGGCCGGCCAGTCGGTGACCGCCACCTCCAGCTGCGGCGCCACCAGCCGCTGGCTTGCCAACGCCACCAACCAGCCCGCCCAGCCGGCGGCCCGCTCGCTCGGCGAACGGGGCTGATCCTCGCACCTCTCTCCAGGCGAGGTGTCGGCGAAGTGCCGGGAGGTCCGGAGCGCTGCGCTCCGGACCTCCCGGCACTTCGTCATTGCCCTCCTGAGGAGGGCTGCTTCAATCACCGGAACGGCGGCTCGTCGAAGCTCCTCAGCTTCCGGCTGTGCAGCGCGTCGCCTTCCTCGCGCAGCAGGTTCAGCGTCTCGATCCCGATCCTGAGGTGCTGGCTGATCGCCCGCTCGTAGAAGGCATTGGCCTGACCGGGCAGCTTCAGTTCGCCGTGGAGCGGCTTGTCCGACACGCACAGCAGGGTCCCGTAGGGCACGCGGAAGCGATAGCCCTGCGCCGCGACCGTCGCGCTTTCCATGTCGATCCCGACCGCCCTGCTCTGGTTGAAGCGCCGTGCGCTCGCCGTGTAGCGGAGCTCCCAGTTGCGATCGTCGGTGGTGACCACCGTGCCGGTGCGCAACCGCTTCTTCAGCATGTCCTCGTCCTCGCCGGTGACCGTCGCTGCTGCGTTGAACAGGGCCGTCTGCACCTCGGCGATGGGCGGGATCGGGATCTCGACCGGAAGGATGTCGTCGAGCACGTGATCGTCGCGCAGATAGGCGTGGGCGAGCACATAGTCGCCGATCGTCTGGCTTGGCCTCAACCCCCCGCAATGGCCGATCATGAGCCAGACTTCCGGCCGGAGTACCGCGATATGGTCGCAGATGGTCTTGGCGTTGCTCGGCCCGACGCCGATGTTGACCAGGCTGATGCCGTCGTCGCCGTTCGGCCCGACCAGGTGGTAGGCCGGCATTTGGTAGCGCCGCCACGAGCCCGCCGCGATCTCCGCCTCGGCATTCTCCAGCATGCCCCGGTCGTAGCGGCCGCCCGGCACGCTCAGCGCCTGGTAGGGCGACCCTTCCTCGCGCAGTGCATCGGCCGCAAAGCGCACGAACTCATCGACATAGCGGACATAGTTGGTGAACAGGATGAAGCGCTGGAAATGCTCGGTTGGAGTGCCCGTGTAATGGCGCAGCCGGGCCAGGCTGAAGTCGGTGCGCGGCCCGTCGAACAGCGCGAGCGGCCGCGTTGAATGACGGGTCGAATCCCATTCGCCATCGGCAATCTCGTCGCCGATGTGGACCAGTTCGGTGGTCGGAAACCAGCGCGCCAGCTCGGCCGACTGGATACCGCCCAGTTGCAGATCCTCGCCGCCGTCGAGGACATAGGGGTAGGGGATCTCGCTCGCCGACCGGCCGACGCTGATCTCCACGTCATAATCGCGGCACAGATGCTCGAGCTGGGTGCGCAGATACTCGCGGAACAGCTTCGGCCGAGCGATGCTGGCGACATAGATGCCGGGCTGGTTCAGCCGCGCGAAGGCCCGTGCCGGAAGCGGGGGTGGAGTCGCCGGATCATAGTCGATGCGAAGCTCGGGGTAGGCGAAGCAGCCGTCGGCCCGCGCCTGTGCTTCGGGACGAACGCCGTCCCGCACATACGCCATGAGAGCACGGCGCAGATTCTGAACCGACCCGTCGAAGATGGTCTCGAGCTGGTCGAGGATGGTCTCGATATCAGGCATGGCGCCGTGTAGCGAAACTTTGTGACAGGGCAAGGTGGAGCGCTTTTTAACCCTGTCGGAAGAGCGGCACCGAAGCTGGAGCGGGTAGCGGGAATCTGCTCCATTTCCACTATCGGCTGAGAACGGCAGATTTCCGCGGTTCAACAAGCGTCCGAAGTGGATTGTGCGACAGCTTGGTGCGACAAGCAAGTGCGTCAGTTTGGAAGGTCTGCTTTGCGCCCATTCCAGTCGCTCTGGGTCGATTCTGCGCAACCCGAAAGCAGCCGCTTGTTCAGCTGAGGTCCCAATCTTAATCTCGACCTTGGCGGATTGCTTCCGGCGCAAGCTGCTGAGGGTCAAGTCAGATCGGCACCTGACGGCCGGAGCTATCTCGCAGAGGCGCGACCTTCAAAGAAGTTAAAGCGGGTGCGGCTTGCACAACGGAGTTGCCAAGCCATGGACCGTGATTCCTATCTGGAAGAACGACTCGATCTTGATCTTCGGCACTCACAGTTTTAAGAGGAGCAGGCGGACCGGGCCCCTCTGGCGTGGCGCTCCTCTGGCGAGATGAAGCCAGGCGGCGCCTGCGTGATGTCGGACCGCATCGGAATATCCGATGTGTGGCCCCTCGCGTGACCCCTCGAACCCGTGCGTGGCGGCTCCCTCGGCTCTTCCGATCGGTTCATCAGCTGAACGAGGAGGAACTGACCAATGACAGCACGAATGTCCCGCCTTCTGGAAACGCACCAGCGGATCGACCAGGCCCTGCGCGAGGAGCAGCGTCGCCGCCGGCCCGATCCTACCCGGACCAGCCAACTCAAGAAGCTGAAGCTGCGGGTCAAGGACATTCTCTACCGGATGACCCGGACCAGCGCGCAGGTCTGACCTAAGAATAAACACGGGAAGGGGCCGGGGGCACCGCCCTCAGCCCCTTCTTCTTGCCAACAGGGATGGATGAACGATGCCCGAATTTCTGATGTATGAATGGCTGACCAAGCCCTTGTGGCTATGGTTCAGCTTCCTTGCCATCGTGATAGTGCTGCTGGCGTTTGACCTTGGCGTGCTGCACCGCAAGACCAAGGAGATCGAGGTTCGCGAGAGCCTGATCCTGTCGGCGCTCTACATCGGCCTCGGAGTGCTTTTCTCGGGCTTCGTCTGGTGGGCCTTTGAAGGCGAGCGCGCGGGGGCGAGCGCGGCCGAAGCGGCTACCATGCTGAGCGGCTGGGAAGCGGCCAAGCTCTACCTCACCGGCTTCGTCGTGGAGAAGAGTTTGGCGATGGACAACGTCTTCGTCATCGCGATGATCTTCACCTATTTCGCGGTGCCGCGCATGTATCAGCACCGCGTGCTCTTCTGGGGCATCCTTGGCGTGATCGTGCTGCGCGGCATCATGATCGGCCTCGGCGCGACTCTGATCAGCCAATATGGCTGGGTGCTCTATATCTTTGCGGTGTTCCTGATCCTGACGGGCATCAAGATGTGGATGACGGCCGAGCAGGAGTATGACGTATCCTCCAGTCCGGTGCTGAAGTTCATCCGCCGCCGCTTCAACGTCACGGACGAGCTTCACGGCGAGAAGTTCTGGGTGAAGAAGCCGGATCCCAAGACCGGCAAGCTGGCCTGGTTCATGACCCCGCTGTTCCTGGCTCTGATCATGGTCGAGATCGTCGACGTCGTGTTTGCGGTCGACTCGGTGCCGGCGATCTTTGCGATCACCACTGACCCGTTCATCGTCTACACGTCGAACATCTTTGCCATCCTTGGCCTTCGCGCGTTGTATTTCGCGCTGGCGGCGCTGGTGCACCGATTCCATTATCTGAAATACGCGCTGGCCCTGCTGCTGGTGTTCATTGGCTCCAAGAT
The DNA here is from genome assembly GCF_029637485.1 of Sphingomonas sp. LHG3406-1. Lineage (GTDB taxonomy): Bacteria > Pseudomonadota > Alphaproteobacteria > Sphingomonadales > Sphingomonadaceae > Sphingomicrobium. The sequence continues at coordinate 114,831 of NZ_CP069128.1, forward strand.
CTTCCTCGCCGACCTGCTTGGCATGGAAGGCGGCAAGTTCCCAGCCAACTGGAGCCTCGGGATCACCTTCGCCATCCTTTTTGGTGGCATTGCTTACTCGCTTTGGAAGACCCGACACGAAGGTGCTTCTATGCGCGATGTGAGCGATCCGATGTAAACTACGCTAGCGTCCGAAGAGGTCGCAAGACGATGACTGAGCTTATGCCCGGAGTGACTCGCTTCCAGGCATAAGCTCGGTGCTCGCTGAATGTCCGCTCGCGAGAATTGAGCCCTTGAACCAGACCTTCCGCTTGCGGCCAATCGCGGACATCCGGCCGCGGTCTGCTTTGCGCCCTTATCGGACGTTCAGGTCGGTCTTGCTCTCACCCGAAAACGGACTTGGTCCGAGCCCAGCCATCAACGGTGCAAGCGAGACAGTCATGTCAAAGGCAGAATGCCGATTCATTCAGACTATGTGACTTGACACGTAACCTGTTACATACTCTGGTGTGTTGGTGAGTGATGACTTTATCCAGTCACTAGGCAAGGCCTTTCTCGCGCACCGGCTGCGCAGGTCATCCGAGCTGATCCTGCAGCAAAGTGGCGCTGAATTGCGAAGCAAGCGGCTGAATGTGCCTCCTCGCGGCGCTTCAATGCTTCTTCTCATTGATGAAGCAGGACCCATCGGAGTTGCGGAGATCGCGAGGCGATTGCGCCTGTCACATCCCCTGATCGTCCGCATGGCGCAGGCCTTTGTCGAAGCCGACCTGATTGAGGTCACAAAGGACCCGGGCGACGGTCGGCGCAAGCAGCTCATTGTGACCGGTCGGGGCCAGACCGAGGCCACGGTTCTTCGCGACCTCAACAGCAAGCTGGCGACCGCTTTCGACCAATTGTTCGCTGAACTTGGCTGCGACCTGATCGAGATCCTGAACCAACTCGATGCCGCGCTCACTGCCCAACCACTCAGCGTCAGGCTCTCACAACTGCTGGAGTAAGAAGATGCCGCGTAACGTCTTGGCACTGTCTATTGTCCCCCTGCTCATCCTGGCTGCGCATGGCTCGCCAACGCGGGCGCAGGCCCCGGTTCCAGCAGCCTCGGCAGCCCCGATGACCGCGAGCAGTCGCAAGGTCGTGCTTGACGGAGTCATCGAGCGGATCACCACCAATTACGTATTCGAGGAGAAGGCGTCGGCCCTCGCCAAGGCTCTTCGGCGTAAGGGTGCGTCCCGCGAGTTTGCCGCGATCACTGACCCCGAGGCCTTTGCCACCGCCATCAATGCCGTGATCAGGGCCGAGGCGAACGACGCGCATCTCCGCCTGATCTGGTCTCCGGAGCCGCTCCCACCGATGGCCGGGCCGGAGCGTCCCGATCCCGCTCTCCTCGCACGCGAGTTGGCGCTGTTCGCGCGCAACAACTACGAGATACCCAAGGCGGAGGTGCTCGGCGGCAACATCGGCTACCTGAAGATGAACATGTTCGCGCCGGCGCAGTTTGGCGGGCCGACCCTCACGGCAGCCATGGCCTTCCTGCAGCATACGGACGCGATGATCGTCGACCTTCGGGACAATGGCGGCGGCGACCCCGGCATGGTCGCCCTGGCGGTCAGCTACTTCGTCCCGCCCGACACGAAGATCAACGGCTTTCGTCGGCGCGGGCAGGCCCAGGTCGATCAGATCTGGACCCTGCCCTATGTCCCCGGCGGACGCTGGAGCATCGACAAGCCGGTCTACGTCCTGACGAGCAAGCGAACAGGCTCCGGGGCGGAAGAATTCGCCTACGACCTGCAGCAGTTGAAGCGCGCGACGATCGTCGGAGAACCGACCTGGGGCGGCGCCAACCCCGGCGACATCTTTCCGATCGATCAGCACTTCGCCATATTCGTGCCCACGGGCGCAGCGGTGAACCCGATCTCCAAGACAAGTTGGGAAGGCAAGGGCGTTCAGCCCGATGTTGCCGTCAACCCGGTTACTGCGCTGGAATCTGCTCGGCGCATAGCGCTCGAGAAGCTGATTGCTACCGCCTCCCCGGACCGGGCCGCCGAGTTGCGCAGCCTCATCAACGGTGGCCCTGCCCGCTGACTTCAGAGCCGTCGCTTCAACGACAAGGGTCACTCGCCATGCTCGCCCCGCGACGAACTGCCCTCGCGATCTCCGCTTGCGCCACTCTTCTCTGCGGCTGCCGCCCATATGGTTGCGACACGGACCGATGCGTGGAACAGGCAACCTACAACAGGTCGAAGCAATGCCATATCGCATACGAGGCTGGCGTGCAGGTGCGAGGTGATTCTCGCAGTCGCACCCACATCAGGGGGGATGCGAGTGTCTTGCAGAGCCAGGCCCTTAGCGAATTGAACGTGGCGCTGAAACAGGGTCGCAGGCTTGGCATGGATCGCGAGGCCATCTACCGCGACCTGGAGCGCGAGCGCCTTGCCTACCTTCGTCCATTCGCGTCGGGAACGGCGACATCGGCGCGATACGACATGTTGGTTGAGAACATCTCTCGATGCGAAGATGGGGAAGATCTCTGACGGTCTATCTGAGCGACAAGGGAAAGGGAGTGGATCGACCAACCCACCGGCAGTTTCGTGCCTGACGGCATCTGTGCACGCCGCGACGGGCGAAACCGGCGCCTGCATTTGCAACATATCGTCCGAAAGCAGCCCTTCTGCATCCGGCCACAAACGGACATGGTGAAGAAGCTGCTTATGGCTTAGCTGCGCAGTTCGGAAGGGCAAGGCGTCACTGGCCAGAACAGCTCAGCGGGAATCTGCTCTATTTCCACGATCGGCTGAGAACGTTAGATTTCCGCAGTTCAGGATGCGTCCGTAAGTAACTGTGCGACAGCCAGATGTGACAATCAAGTGTGGCGAATTTATACGAGCGCTTGGCTGACCGCAGAAAACCGATGGGCTGCCTGACTGTGCTATCTTGAGGGAGCAGCAGCAGCACGGACGGCTGGCTGCACTGCGGCTCTAACTTCGTCGTAGACTGCAATGCCAGAACCAATCCCGGCTTCGATGCTGATCGCCACCGCGAAGGGCACTCGATCGTCAAGGGCTCCAGCCTGCGCGCGGCACGCAACGCGAAGCTTCAACATCCCTCCGTCCAGGAAAGCCACCGCACTCTCTCCCTCGTAGATTCCGTGTGACAGCGTTCCACGATTGACCGCGAAATGCGTTGGCTGACCCGAAAGCCGTTCGACTGCCAGCGAGAACGCCTTGTCGCCCGCCGGTAGTAACTCCAAGGTCGCCGAGCGATACTGCTGGTGGCGCGCATGTACAGGGGTCAGCCAAGCCAAGGTCATGGTCAGTCGACGAAGCTCGGTCGACCCCTCGATTGATGGCGGGAGCGGGATATCGAACTCGTCTTGAGTGTCTTGCTCGAGGTCGCCGTAAGTGAAGAGGGTTGCGCGCTCCGCAGCACAATCCAAGACGCGGTCAATCTCCGGCCGGCCGTAGCCTAAGAATCGTGAGATGTTGTCGCGGTGTCGTTGCCAGTCTCGGCCAGCAGGACCAAACGCGCCATCCAGCTTTTCTCCAGCTTCGCCCCAGGTCGCGCCATGAACCAGTAGCGCTTTGAGGAGCACCGCCGCATGGCTGCGAGGGATGTCATAGCCGGCCTCAAGCAGCGAGTCATAAATTCGCGCTGCCGACCGGGTCAGGAGCGCGGTAGCGTTGCTCGTCCCGACCGTGCGACGCTGCATATCGAGCCTACCTGTCGCGCCGGTGTCTGGCGCCGCCGATAATTGCCCGGCGAAGGCGCCACCCCCATCCACCGCGAGCCAGACATGGCCTTCATCTTCCGACGCTCGAACGAGTTCGCGCCCGCCATCGAACAGCAAATCCGGCTTCACTGTCTGCCGGAAACCCAGCCCAACCCCTGAACTTACATTGGGAAGGCCACCATTTGGAAATGGGTCCTTTAGGTGGAAGGGATCCGCGGCCGCCGCGAATTCGTCGGCGTGCCATGCGCCAACAGCAATCGCGTTCAATCCTTCTGCTGGCGAGAGGAGCGTTCTCGCGGACTTCTCAGAATTGAGGGCCTTGATTATAGTTGCTTCGCGCGCCTCAGGCGTAGCTGCCGCCCACTCCGCCGTTGTCGCGATCTCTCGAATGGGCAACCAGCCTCGCACGTTTCCGGCGCTGATGAGGAACAACACGCGGTAGCGAAAGGAAAGCCAGTCCATCAGTCGCGCCCATGGACTTATTCTTCCCGAGAATGGACGGTTCAGATCACCCAGGGACAAGTTAATCACGCTGACGCTTGGCGCGGAAGCAGGCTCACCTCCGTCGCCCTCGAGCAGTCGGCGAACAGCGAGATAAACCACATCGAGCGGCAGCCGGTCGGGCGGCGTCGTCTCAGCGTTGCTCGCGGCGTCAAAGATCATGATGGGGCGAACGTAGAGCGGCCGTCCGAGCGGCGGCTCTCCTGCCTGCAGATCGCCATGAATGATGAGGGACGCCATGCTTGTCCCGTGCGATCGCTTCGCCGCAGGCGTGCGAGCCGCATAATCGTCGGGATCATCCAGCATTAGGCGGCCGGCCAAACGTTGATGATTGGCGACCGGCACGCCATCGAGCAACGCCGCAATGGGGTCGCCCGAGGGCGCAGGGGCGCCTTCAGCCTCCGAAACTTCGCCGTCCTGCTCCGGCTCGGCGATGGCGGCAACGGACTGCGGCCGCAGATACATGATGTCGTCGATGCGAGCGAGCGTAACGTGAGGGTTGTTGATCAACTCCTGCACGCGCTGAGGCGGGAGATCGACCAAGATGCCGTGATAGCGGATAGGCTCAATTACCGCGGCCGTCACGACCTTCCCGTCCAGCTCGGCGAGCTGTCTCTCGATGTTTGCGACCGCGCTGGCCCGCCGCTCGGCTCGTTCGTGGAACCACACTTCGACCTCAAATCGAACTGGATCGTCCGGTCGATCGGCGATGCGATCCTTCCAGTAGGCCAGGGTCTCCGGCAGGACTCGGTCCTGCGGACCCCAGGCGCGCAGATCGCTGAGCATATCGAACAGCGTGCGCCAAGGCGCGAAGCCGTAGGGCATGTCCTGACCCTGCCGGTAACGGTCCCATAGTCGCAGGATTTGCCGCAGCGCCTGCATGTCTGGCATCGCCATGTAAAGGCGCCCGCCGACCGGCTTGTCGGTGCGGACCTGCTCGCCCTGCTTGGTCGCAAGCGTGTGGAAGTCGTCGGACGGCGGAATGTCTGCATCGTCCTCGAGCAGGAACTCGAGCCCTGCGATGCGACCGACCTGGCTGTAGAAATCGCCAAGGGAGCCGGCGACCTCGAAGACGAGCGCCCGCTCCGGCGCGATTCCATCGGGATCAGCGCGCAAAGTCATACTCGCCTGCGCTGCGCTCTGCGTTGCGACGTTCCTCAGGCGATCGAATCGCGGGCCGAGCCGTTGCGACTGACGACCGAAGCCCGGCTTCGCGATCTTTGCGTTCGGGTCTACCGGGACAGGAGCACGCTTCTCGCGCTCATTACGGGTCGCCTCAGGTATCTGAAGGAGGGGTCTCTCCGCCACGTTTCTCGCTCTTCTTCTTGCCCGGTGCGCTTACGCGGGATCTCCAAACCCTCAGCTCGTGCTCGACGATCTCGTTCGGGCGACCTTCCCCCAATGACAAGATGAAGCGACGAAGGATGTTGGTGCAGAAGTCCTCGACTTCCGCGAGGCTGGATCCACGCAGGGCACGCGCCAGCTGATCCGGCGACCGTCCGAGATTGCCCGGCAAAGGACGGGCCTGAAAATACATGCTGATGAAATTTGCGATCTGGCGCTCATCTGGGGCCGGTAAATCAAGCCGCAGCTGAAAGCGTCGCCACGCTGCACGGTCGAGCAACTCGGCGTGGTTCGTAGCCGCCGCGATGATTGTCCAGCTCGGCAGATCATCCATCTGCAAAAGAAGCGAGCTGACAACACGCTTGATTTCGCCCGTCTCATGTATGTCGCCCCGCTCTTTTCCAACGACATCGAACTCGTCGAAGAATAGGACGCTTGGTGTCGTGCGCGCGAAATCGAATACACGACGAAGTCTGCTTGCCGTTTCACCGAGGAAGCTGCCGATCACAGCCTCGTAACGAACAGTCAAAAGTGGAACGCTCAGCGCTTCAGCGATCGCTTCCGCCAACGACGTCTTCCCGTTTCCGGGCGGTCCGGCGAGAAGAATGCGATGGCGTGGCTCCAGACCATGCGACCTAAGAACATCGGCGCGTCGCTGCTCCTCTATGAGCTGTTCGCACGCGTCGCGAGTCACGGTCGGGAGCAGCAGGTCAGAGAGACGACGCTGCGGAACCCGATCAACGAAAAGGTCGCGTGTTGATGGTCCTCGCTGCGTCGGTTCCATCGGCGAGCTTGAGGTCGGGGTAGTGCCGTTTGAGTGTGTGCGGAGGGCTGCAGTCAGCCGATCAGCCAGAATGGTGTGCCGCTTGGAGCGCTCGTCAGCGATTAACGCCTCAGCGGAAGTGCGCGCCAGATGACGGTCACCAGTCGCACCAGCTTTAACCAAGGCAACGATCAAATCGCTTCGAGCCATGCGCTTCTTCTTGTTCCCCGGCTTCCTCGGCTCTTCAGGCATATCGATATTTTGTGGCCCTGCCCCGGCATAATTGGGCCCGAGAAGGTCCAAATCTCACTCCGCTCGCTGGTCTTGGCGCCGCCCTTTGCTGCGCATGCCTCCGACGATGACGATCGCAGGTGAATACCCTTTGGGACGTCGGTTGCTACAATCTGCGATCCCGGCGGCGTTAGCAAGCGAAGTCGTCGCAGTATGTTGCTGCGCAGCGCTCAGATATGCCGGAAGCGACTTTAAGAGCGCTGATGCAACCTCGACTTGCCACTTAAGGCATACAGACCGCATAGTGTCGCTAGTGAGCGTCACCCCCGAAGCACTTGCCCGTCGCGTCATCGATCAGCAACTGGCAGCCGCCGGATGGTTGGTGCAGGATAGGGCGGCCATGAACCGGACCGCCGCTTTGGGAGTGGCAGTTCGCGAGTATCCGCTGTCGAGCGGCCCCTGCGATTACCTCCTATTCGTGGCTGGCAAAGCTTGTGGGGTCATCGAAGCAAAGGCTGCTGGAGCCACCCTGTCGGGAGTGGCGGAGCAGGCCCGGGGGTATCAAGCCTCACCGGAGCAGCCATTGACTAGGTGGAGCGATCCATTTCGCTTCGACTATGAAGCGTCCAGCACCGAGATCCTGTTTTCCGACCGTGTCGATCCGCTGCACCGATCCCGCCGAGTCTTCTCATTTCACCAGCCCGAGACCCTCCATGAGTGGCTGAAGTCGGGCTCGTCGCTGCGGGCCCGGCTCGCGAACCTGCCGCAGCTGATCATGGACGGGCTCCGCGACTGCCAGGTGGAGGCGATTACCGGCATCGAGGAATCGCTGGCTGCCGACCGGCCACGCGCCTTTGTCCGCATGGCCACCGGCGCCGGCAAGACCTTCACAGCTGCGACGCTGTCCTACCGTTTGCTCGCCCATGCCGATGCAAAGCGCATCCTGTTCCTGGTCGACCGGAATAACCTCGGCCGGCAGACTCTGAAGGAGTTCCAGACTTACCGTCCCCCAGAGACCGGCCGTCTGTTTACCGAACTCTACAACGTTCAGCGGCTCGGCTCAGCCGGCCTAGATCCGCCAGCAAAGGTGGTCATCTCCACCATCCAGCGCCTGTTTGCTCAGCTCACCGGCACAGAGCTGTCGGAGGAGGAAGAAGAGGCCAGCGATTTTGAGCGCGGATGGAATCCGCGGCCTCAACGAATTGAGTACAATTTTTCTATCCCGCCGGAAGCCTTCGACATCGTCATAGTCGACGAATGCCATCGCTCCATTTACGGCAACTGGCGCCAGCTCCTGGACTATTTCGATGCCCAGATCGTCGGCCTGACCGCTACGCCGACGGTCCAGACAGCGGCCTTCTTCAACGAGAACATCGTCGCCGACTACCCATACGAGCGGTCGGTCGCTGACGGGGTGAACGTGCCCTTCGAGATCTTCCGCATTCGCACCCAGATTGGCGAGCATGGCGGGCGGGTCGAGGCCGGCTATACCGTCCCCGTCCGCGATCGCCACACCCGGGCGCAGGAGTTCCGGCTGCTCGACGACGACCTGGTCTATGCGCCCCAGGACCTCGACCGAAGCGTCATTGCCCGCAATCAGATCCGGACGGTGCTCGAGACCTATCGCGACACGCTGTTCACTGAGCTTTTTCCCGGGCGCACAGAGGTGCCGAAGACCTTGATCTTCGCCAAGGACGACCACCATGCCGAAGAGATTGTCGAGATCGCCCGCGAGGTGTTCGACCAGGGGAACGACTTCGCCAAGAAAATCACCTACCGGGTTGGGGCGGGTTATGCGGAGCAGCTGATCAACGCGTTCCGGAATTCCTACAATCCCCGCATCGCCGTCACGGTCGACATGATCGCCACCGGCACCGACGTGAAGGCCATCGAGGCGCTGATCTTCCTCCGGGATGTCCGCTCGGCCGTCTACTTCGAGCAGATGCGGGGCCGCGGCGTGCGGACGATCGACCCGGCAACGCTTGCGACCATCACGCCAGGTGCCGGGGTGAAGGACCGCTTCGTGCTGGTCGACGCCGTCGGCGTGACGGACAGCCTGAAGGTTCAGGCCGTGCCGCTCGACCGCGAACATGGCGTGGCGTTCGAGAAACTGCTGGAGCAGATCGCCAGCGGCCGCAGCGACGAGGATGCCGTCGCCACTCTGGCCGGGCGCCTTGCTCGACTGGACCGCAAGCTCGACCCGGCCGCCCGCGCCAAGGTGGAAGCGGTCGCGGGCAAGCCGCTCAGCGCACTCGCCGGTGAGCTGGTCGAAGCCATGGACGCCGACGCGATCATCTCCGAGGCCGAAACCCGCAACGGCCCGCGGCCAACCGCCGAGCAAATCGAGGCCGTCGCCGCCGAACGCCGGGAAGCGGCGCTGTCGGCCTACAACAACCCCGACCTCCGACGCGTGCTGATCGAGGTGAAGAAGGCGTCGGAGGTCATCATCGACGACATCAGCCGGGACGTGACCACCTCCTCGGCGTGGGACGAGGGACATGCCACGACCATGACGGCGGACTTCGCCCGCTTCCTGGACGAGCATCGTGACCAGCTCACAGCCCTGCGCATCCTCTACGGCTTGCCGGCGGCGACCAAGCGTTTGACCTACGCCAGTCTTGAGGAGCTGCGCGACGCCATGCTCCAGCCGCCATGGCTCCTGGAGCCGCTCGCCATTTGGAGCGCCTATCGCCGGCTGCAGGGCGACAAGGTGCGGGCCAATCCGGCAAAAACCCTGACCGACATCGTCGCGCTGGTGCGGTTTGCCATCGGCAAGGCGGAGACGCTGGCGCCGCTCTCGTCCGACATGGCCGGCCGCTTCAATCTGTGGCTCGGCCGCGAGCAGCGGGCGGGGCGGCACTACACGCAGGAGCAGCTCGGCTGGCTGGAAGCCATCCGCGACTATCTCGCCGCCAACATCGAGGTGACCACCGCCGACCTCCAGGACCAATTCGAGGGCAGGGGCGGTATCATCGGCGCACGGCGGGCTTTCGGCCAGCGCCTCGAGCCGCTACTCGACGAGCTTCAGGACGCATTGGTGGCGTAAGCGGGGGACGGGTGAAGGCGAAGCGTTTGGCGGCGAGTGGGCCGATTGAAGGTCCGTGGACGCTGCCGGGCGGCTGGCGATGGGAGCGGCTGGGCGACCTAGTTGAACGTTGTCCCGAAAAGGTCCTTCCCTCTGCTGGCGGCGATCTGCCTTTCGTAGGCATGGACAGCATCCCGTCCGGCGAGATGCGGGTAACCCAGACAGTGCCCTTTGCGAGCCTTCGAAGCGCGGGCAACAAATTCCGGCCTGCTGATGTGCTCTACGGACGCCTAAGACCGTATCTCAACAAGGTCTGGCGAGCGGATCGGCATGGGGCCTGCTCGGGTGAGTTGTTGGTATTGCGGGCCGGACATGAGCTCGACTCCGATTACTTAGCTTACGCCCTGCACGCCCACCACTTCGTCCATTATGCCTCCCATGCCGTTACCGGGGACCGACCTCGCCTCGACTTCGCTGTCATGGCCGAATTCCCGCTCCCGGTGCCCCCGCTTGAGGTGCAGCGGCGCATCGTTGCCCGCATCGACGAACTCTTCGCCGAGATCGACGATGGCGAGGCAGCGCTGGCGCGGGCGCGGGAGGATCTGACGACTTGGCGCAAGGCGCTGCTGAAGGCCGCTGTCACCGGCGAACTCACCGCCGAGTGGCGACGCACGATCAGCGCAGGGGAGAGCGGTGCACAGCTAATCGGCCGACTGCTAGAACAGCGAACCCAGCGATGGACAGCCGATCACAGGAATGCGGGCAAGCGTTACGCGCAACCCACTCAGCCTGATCTGTTCGGAACACCAGCCTTACCGGAAGGCTGGACCTGGGCCAGCATCGAGCAGCTGACCACCGGCGGCATTCGAAACGGCCTCTCCTTGAAAGAGACGGCCAGCCCCTCGCCGGTAAAGGGACTTCGGCTAGACGCCCTCCAAGGCGACCAGGTGGATTGGTCTCGGTTCCGGTTCCTTCCAATTGAGCTGGAGGACGCCCGACCGTATCTGCTCCGCCGAGGTGACCTCCTGATCTCTCGCGCTAACGGGTCACAGCATCTTGTCGGGCGATGCACCCTTGTCGATCGGGACACTGACGACACGATCTTCCCCGACACGGCGATCAGATATCCCTTGGTTGGCGACGCTCGTTTGCAAGCATGGGCGACGATCGTGTGGTCTGCGCCTCAGACGCGAGCTCGCCTCTTGAAACGGGCGAAAACCACGGCAGGGATTCTGAAGGTCTCGCAGGCTGACATTGCGAGTGTGCCCTTGCCGATCCCGCCGACATCCGAGATCGACCTCATCGTCGCGCTAGTCCAAGGGCAACTAGCCGAGGCGGAGGCCGGTGCCGATGATCTTCAGCACCTTGAGCCCACGCCGGCCAAGCTCCGCCAATCCATTCTGTCCGCCGCCTTCCGTGGAGAACTCACCGCATGAACGAGCAGGCGCTCGTCGCCAAGGTTTGGAACTACGCCCATGTCCTCCGGGACGATGGCGTGTCCTATGGCGATTACCTCGGGCAGATCAGCTTCCTGCTTTTCCTGAAGATGGACAAGGAGCGGACCGAGGCTTTGGGCGAGGCCTCGGCCTTGCCGGCCGACGCCAACTGGGACGCGCTCGCTGGCAAGGCGGGCGAGGAGCTGGAACGGACCTACCGCCGCATTCTCGAAACCCTGTCCCGGCGCACGGACATCGTCGGCACTCTGTTTCTGAAGGCCGAGAACAAGATCGGCGACCCGGCCAAGCTGCAGCGGCTGGTGACGCTGATCGGGGCCGAGACCTGGATGGGCCTCAACGTCGACGTGAAGGGCACCATCTACGAGGGCCTGCTTGAGCGGAACGCCGGCGAGGTGAAGTCCGGCGCCGGCCAGTATTTTACTCCGCGGCCGCTGATCGAGGTTATCACCCAGCTGGTGGACCCAGAGCCCGAGCACACGGTGCATGATCCGGCGGTAGGAACCGGCGGCTTCCTGCTCGCGGCTTACGAGCACATGAAGGCCAAGCCTGCGGCACGAGACCGGAAGGTCGCCAAGGCTCTCCGCGAGGAGAAACTTTCGGGCACCGATATTGTCGCCGAAGTCGTCCGCCTCTGTGCCATGAACCTCTACCTGCACGGTATCGGCGGCGCGGTCTCGCCAGTGCGTCAGGCGGATGCGCTGCTGGACCGGGGCGACCAGTCTTTCGACGTCATCTTGACCAACCCGCCGTTCGGCAAGCGCCAGTCCTTCCGCATCGTCCGCGAGGATGGTGGGATCGACAGCGAGCGGCAGGACTATGTCCGTGACGACTTCACCGTCACCACGGGCAACAAGCAGCTGAATTTTCTACAGCACATTATGTCGATCCTGAAGGTCGGCGGCAGCGCGGCCGTGGTCATGCCGGACAACGTTCTGTTCGAGGGCGGCGCTGGCGAGGCCCTTCGCAAGCGGCTGCTGGAGGAGTTTGACTTCCACACCCTGCTGCGGCTGCCGACCGGCATCTTCTACAGCCAGGGCGTGAAGGCCAACGTCCTGTTCTTTGATCGGGTGGCGCCCGGCAGCGGGATCGGCACCCGCGAGCTATGGGTCTACGACCTGCGCACAAACCAGCGCTTCACCCTGCGCGAGCGGCCGCTGAAGCGGTCGGATCTGGACGAATTCGTCGCCTGCTATGGCGACAAGCGGAAGCGGCTCGAGCGTCAGGAGACCGATCGCTTCCGCCGGTTCGAATACGAAGAGCTGGCGAAGCGGGACAAGCTGAACCTCGATATCTTCTGGCTAAAGGACGCCAGCGCCACCGACCCGGACAGCCTCCCACCGCCGGCTGAGCTGGCGGCGGAGATTGTCGACAGCCTTGAGACCGCGCTGCAGATGTTTCGGTCGGTGGCGGGGAAGTTGGCCTAAGGTCCTAACGATTCAGCTGTAACAAGGTCTCCAGCCACGGACCCAGGGTGTTTGAAGATGAGGCCAGATCTGTCGAGAATTATCGTCGGAGGCAGTGCCGCGAACGATCATCAATGAGCCCCTAAGTCCGTCATGGTTTGCTGGATCAGGGCCATGAATACCCTGGAAATAACCGCTCGGGCCGAGGCTCTCAATTTCAGCCGGATGGTGTCGGCCAACCAACAGATAGAGCCAGAACCTCGTGAGATGCTCCTGCGGAACTTCTCCCAGTCCGACCTTGGTTGTAAAGTGCCGGATGGCCTTCAGCGCCAGCTCCACTGAACCCTTTCCTGTCTCGCTGAGGTCCTGAAGTCGATCGACCTCGGCAGGCGTCATGCATGCTTCCACCCCAAGATGCCGAAGCTTTTTGTATGGTGGTAGCCACTCTGGCTTCGGTCTTGAGAAGATGCTGCCCTCACCTGGTCGCTGGAGAAGGACGTAGGGCCCGCGCGGAACTTCGATGCGATACCAATCCATTGTTGTTGCTGTTACGCCATCGGTGGAACGACTTTCGCGTTCCCACATCGGCAGATGTTCGACGCCCGGTGCCGCAAGGCTAATGACTCCCCCCATCGTGCTATTGAATTCGTCTGGCGCCATTAGCACTTCGTCAGCGAGGAAAGCTTTCAGCTCCGCTCGGGACGGCGCCTTGAGAGCAGGTGGCTCAACCACGAGGGGTGTGGACACGTCGATGAGGAAAGCGGACTGGATGGGGCGAGAGAGTTTCCCTTCGGCCAGACAGCGTTCTGCATAGATCGGGTCAAGGAGGCGCCAAGGATTGTCGGCCATCTCGCGGCGCGGGTCCTTGGCATGCCACCTCAAAAGGTCGGCATGGATCTCCAATTGGGACCGCGACTGTTGATCCCAATGCCACTTACTCGCTCCAAACTCGTGAAGGATCTCAATCGCGCGGAGAGTTTCAGGGAACACTCCGGTGACGTCCTTTTCTGCCTTGGCTGTCCTCGATGCGCATCTCGCCTCCTCGATGCGACTTGCGAAAATCTTGGCTTGTTGAATGGCAAGAAGGCCGGTCATGGCTTCCGCAATTAGAGGGCCATACTTTTTCTCCAATTTTGCGACCGCCTTATTGGCGGCTCTTTCAGCGGTGAGGAGCGGCGTCGAACTGTCCAATGGATGAAGCTGCCGATTGACGGCCGTCGCCCGAGTCTCTTCATCCACCGTATCAGCGCTGGCCGCTTGCATCATCAACTCGACAGCTTTCAATTGTGATTTGAATTCCGCGAAAGCGTTCTCGACCACATCAAAGGCATCCATCTCGAACTCTCCTGGCAAAACTTCCCAGTGTATAGGATGAGATGTTCGCTGCCCGGTAGGGCGATCTGCTGCGCGAGGATCGGCGCCAGAGAAAGTACTGGATAGCTAATCTTCACCCGGGCGGATCTGGTCGGGTGAGGCGCAATACCGCAGAAACAACGCAGGGCGATTGTTTCTGCTTGCGGATTTCCGTTCGGAAATCAGAGCCCGCTGGAGCGGGGGTTCCGCGGAATGAAATTCCCCGGGCGGTCCATTGTCATGGCCCGTGGCGGGCTTCGCCCTTTCGCTCCTGCCTGTCGGCAGGACGCGGTTTGTTGCTCTCATTCAGTCCTGACGTCCTGATTGAGCCTGGTAGGTGAACCGACGTGTGTCCTGCTCGAGATAGATGCCGCCTGCTGGCAGGTGCTTCTCGGCTACCGAGGTAGCAAGCAAAGGAGCGCCGTCGCGAACGGTGGCAATCAGTGTCTCATCCAGAAGAGCACCAAAGAGGTCGTCGCGTGAGCTTATTCTCGGGTCGGCGGCTAGCTGAGCACGGTCGTGAGCGGCCGCGCGGCCACGAAGGCGCTGGATGAGAGCCTGCTCCAGGGTTCCGGCATTCATCGGCACACCAACCCGCTGAAGTGCCGAGGGACATTCTTCCTCGACCTCGCGCCGCATCATCTCAACCAGCTTGTAGGCCTCAACCGCGGCCTCAAGTCGCCGCGGGTCCGTCCCCTCGGGCGCGGTGAAGCCGGTCTCCTGCACCTCACGAAGCTCCTCAGTCGACCGATGCGCCTGCCAGTAGACGCCCGCCCAGAAACGGCTTGCGGGCACCAGGGCGGCTCGGTCGACGTCACGCTGCTGGTAGGGCTCGATCGCACGAACCAGCTCGCGCTCGAGCGCATCCTGGAAGATCAGCCGCGCTTCGCTGGCGGTCAGATCCGTTCGGCCCTTATATACTAGCACCAACCCCTCCCATGCGACGGACAGCTGCGCCGCCCGTCGCCGGGCGGTCAGCGGGTCCGAGGTCCCCAGACTGATGGTTATAGGTTGAGATTGCCGAAACGGCACAGGCAGTCGGCGGCGGTAGGAGTAACGGGCGCCGCGGCGGCGCAGGTAGGAGGCATGGGACATGGGTCGGCCTTTCGGCTGCCGTCCCGATGATCCATGCTGCGGCGGACGAATGGCGCCGGCCCGAGTCAAACTGCCACTTTGATGCGACAGTCTGGTGCTACAGTCCGGCACCCCGCGGGGGTGCACCGGGACGCAGCAAAGGCGGATTTCTGCTGATCTTGGCCGAAAGTGGAGCGGGTAGCGGGAATCGAACCCGCGCGTTCAGCTTGGGAAGCTGACAGGCTACCATTACATCATACCCGCGTCGCGGTGCGGGAGGGCGATTGCCACAGGGCCGCCACCCCATCAAGCCAGAAAGAAGAAAGGCGCCGCTCCGCGGATGCGGAGCGACGCCCTTCGTCTGGCCCGAAGCCTGCGCTTAGAAGCCGATGCTCAGCGTGGCCGAGAAGGTCCGCGGCGCACCGATCTGGACGAACGGCGGGTTGCCGTAGACACCCGAGGTGGCGTTGACCGTCTGGCTGAGGTTGCCGCCGAACCCACCGACGTAGGTCTCGTCGAACAGGTTGTAGATGTTCAGCTGGACATAGGTCTTCGGCCCGATGAACTTGCCCATGTCGATGCGGGCGTCCGCATTGACGAGCCAGTATGCGGGAGCCTTGGCACCGTAGATCTGCGTCACGCCCGAAGGAACGTCCACGTCGCCGCTGAAGATCGGTAGGTTGTTGTCATAGACGTAGCGCGGTCCGGTGCGCTTGGCGGTGACGCCGAGCTGCACGATGCCGAGCTGACCGACCGCCGACGCGCCATAAGTGTAGGTCGGCGTGCCGGCCTCGCGCTTGCCGGCCGTGAACGCGCAATTGCGCAGCAGGGTGGCGTTGGTGGTGCCGGTCGGCGGGCTGCCGCAGTCGAAGGTCGAACCGCCGCCGAGCTGCAGATCGTCCTGGATCTCCGACTTGTTCCACGACCCGAAGGTGTAGAGCGTCAGCTGCGAGATGGGCGAGAAGGCGACGGAGCCGTCGATGCCCCACTTGTTCACGCGGCCGAGGTTCCGGTAGACCGTCGCGTTCAGTTCCGGATCATAGGCCGAGGCCAGGCGATCCGTGAAGCGCGTATACCACACGCCGAGCTGCGCCTGCACCTGCCGGCTGCGATAGCGAACACCGGCATCGAAGGTGTCGGTCAGCTCGGGCCGCGGCTTGGCGCCATCCGTCCCCACCGGGAAGAAGAAGGCGTTGTAGAGGTTGTCCGTGCCCGGAACCGAGATGCCCTTGGCGTAGCTGACGAACGTGCTGAGACGCGGCGTCAGGTCATACAGCAGGCCGACGTTCGGGAGGACCTTGCTGTACTTGAGGACGCGGCGCTGGGCCGGCTGCCAGTTCGGGTTCAACGTGGCGGCGGTGGTGAGGGTCGCCGCGCTCGAGCATTCGACGAAACCGCTGGCCGAGCTGGTCAGGCAGTTCTGCTGGAGGTCGCGCTCGAAGAAGGGAGCACGGACGCCGGCATTGACCGTCAGCTGCCCGAATTCGCCACGATACTCACCCGCGATCTGGTTGAGCGTGGCATAGGACTGGCGATCGCGCTTCTGGAGCACGAGGCCGCCCGCGCCCGCCACCGGATCGTTGACCGGGAACACGTCATTCGGCTCGCCGTCCACGCCCACGAAGCCGACTTCGCCGGTCTGGCGGTGGTTGGCACGGTCGTAGGTGTAGCTGAGGCGGAGCGTATGCGCTTGGTTGATGTCCCAGCGCAGGCCCGAGATCACGCCATAGCGACGCGTGCGGGTCTGGCTCGGGGCGACCACGGTGACCTGGTCGAGCAGATCGCCGTCACCGTTGAGGTCGCGGCCGAAGAAGGGGTTGCCGCCGAAGTAGCCGAACGCGCAGGTCACGGTCGCGCTGTTTGCCGCAGTCGAGCAGTTCGCACGCGACGGCTCGGTGCCGCCAGCGGTAGCCGGATTGAGGTCGTAGCCGAACTCGCGCGCAGTGGCGGTGCCGCCGCCGTTGGCCTTCACATACTGGAAGCTCGGGTCGACGGTGAGGGTCAGGCTCTCGGTCAGCGTGAAGCGCGAAGCGCCGCGGATGTTGCCCGTGTTCGACGGATTGTAACGGCGGTCGAATTCGGTGCCGCAGCTGTTGGTGGTGTCAGCCACGCCGGCCTGCGGGGTGTCGGTCGTGCACGGGAAGTTGATGTTGTATTGACGGTCGTCACTGCCCGCCGGGAAGCGGTTGGGAACGACGCGGCCGGCATCTTCACGCAGCTGGACCGAACCGAAGAAGTTGTTGCGGTTCTCGTTGTAGTGGCCCGAGATGCTGACGAAATCGCCGTTGTTGCCGATCGGCTGGTAGATGCGGGCGTTGTACTGCTGCTTGTCGACGCGGCCGTAGTTGTTGAACGGATTGTCGTTCTTGGCGGTCGACGCCGAGATGAAGGCGCGGGTTCCGAACGGCCCGATCTCGCCGGTGTCGACGACGCCGAAGAAGCGACGGAAGCTGTATTCGCCGACCGAAGCCACGCCCTGCGCGCTGAAGGTGCGGCTGGGCAGGCGGGTGCGATAGTTGACGGTGCCGCCGACGGCCGAAGCGGTCGGCGAGTCGACGTCGGTGGTGCCGAGGTTGACGTTGACCTGCTCGATCAGCTCGGGGTCGAGCTGCTGGTTCGAGTAGATGGCATAGTTGCCGCTGTCGTTGAGCGGGATGCCGTCGAAGGTCAGGCTGATGCGGCTGGAGTCGAAGCCGCGGATGTTGAGCGTTCCGCCCGACGAACCGTAGGCGTCGTTGTTCTGGAAGCTGACGCCCGGCACCAGATTGATGGTGTCGAGGATGGTCTGGCCCGGATTGGAGCGGCTGATCGCTTCTTGGGTGAGCGCAACCTTCGGCTTGCTGGTATCGGGGGTCTGGACGCCGCCCACTTCCTGGGTGCGCGTGCCGGTGACGATGATGGCTTCTTCTTCGAAGTCGACCGAACCGGTCGACTGGGCAAAGGCTGTCGTCGGCGCAAAGATGGCAGCCGAGGTGCAGAGCAGGAATAGCTTCTTCACGTGGGTGTCCCCGATGATGGTGTGAGTGACTGACGCGTGTTCGTGCAGTTCACCGGGGCCGCTAGGGCGAGATTAAGACAGGAAAGTGACGCCCGATCCCGGACATCACCTTTCGCTCAAGCTCTGTTGTTGCGATGCAACATGTGCCGGTCGCCACCCCCGCGACTCGGGCGGCCTCACAGCAGTTTAACGTGTCATTTTCAAGTGACCTTCCCGTCCATCCGCCGTCCGAGCCGCACGAACAGGAGGATGAGTGGCGGGACGAACACAATCGACAGCACGACCTTCGACAGCATCTGGCCGCCGAGCAGCGCGGCGATCGGGAAGACACCGTAGAAGGCGACGGTGATGAAGATGAGCGTGTCGACGATCTGGCTCAGCACAGAGGCGACGGCCGAGCGCACCCACAGCAGCTTCGACCCTTCGCGGCCCTTCAGCGCGGTGAAGATGGTGACGTTCAGCACCTGGCTGGTGCCATAGGCGACGATGCCGGCCAGCCAGATGCGGATGTTCGACGCCATGATCGTCTCGAATGCGCCAAGCCGCTCCGGCTCCATCTTGGCCGAGGCGGGCAGGGCAAGGACCAGCAGCGTCAGCGCCGCGGACATCAGCAGCGGCACGAAGCCCCAGACCACCAGCTTGTTGGCGATCGAGCGCCCGTGGAGCTCGGCGATCGCGCTCGACGTCACGACCAGCAGCAGGAAGGCGAAGATGCCCGCCTCCACCGCCAGCGGCCCAAGCGCCACCTGCTTGTTGCCCAGCACCCCGGCGATGCAGACCATGCCGCCGTAGAAGATGCCGAAGCCGAACAGGGACGGGGCGATGAGGCGGCTTGTCGCCACGGTGTCGTTGCTCATGGAGCGGGAGGGGTAACGGTTCGGAGGCAAAGTGCAACCGGCCGCACTTGTCGGGGCAGGGTGCCATGGCCACCTCCTGCCTTTTCCCCGGCGGCGAGGAGCCAAGCATGAAGACCAGCGGCAACACCATTCTCCTTACCGGCGGTGGCTCGGGCATCGGCCAGGCGCTCGCGCGGCGATGGCACGATGCCGGCAATCGGGTGGTGGTTGCCGGCCGGCGAACGGATGCGTTGGAAGAAACGGCGGCGGGGCGTCCCGGCATCCATGTCGAGCGGCTCGACGTCGACGATGTCGACGGCCTCCGCGCCAATGTCGCTGCCATCCTCCGCCGTCACCCGACCATCAACGTGCTGGTGAACAATGCCGGAATCATGCGCTTCGAGCGACTGGACCGTGCGCGCGACCTCGCCGATGCCGAGGCGACGATCGCCACCAACCTGCTTGGGCCGATCCGGCTCACCGACGCCCTGGTCGAGCATCTGTCGGCCCAGCCCGAGGCGGCCATCGTCAACGTCACTTCCGGCCTCGCCTTCGTTCCGCTGATGTCGACCCCGACCTACAGCGCCACCAAGGCCGCCATCCACAGCTACACGGTCTCGCTCCGCGAGGCCCTGCGCGGCCGAATCGAGGTGATCGAGCTGGCGCCGCCCGGAGTCCAGACGGACCTCACGCCGGGCCAGTCGACGCGTCCTGGCTACCAGCCGCTGGACGATTTCGCCGATGAGGTCATGGCCCTGTTCGCACGGCAGCCCACCCCCGAGGAGATACTGGTCAGGAACGTGCAGGGCTTCCGCCACGCCGAGCGCGACGGAAAGTTCGAGGATGCCTTCGCCATGCTCAGCGAGCGGGCGCGCGAAACCCTCTCGACATTGCCCTGATGGGGCGCGGAGCGGGCGGGCGAAGGTTGACCAACCCCCGCGCCGTCCCTAACCGCCCGCCCTCGTGAGTTCCGCGCCCCATGCCACCGACATCCTCGCCATGGGCGACGCGCTGGTCGACGTCATCGCCACCTGCGACGACGACTTCCTGACCCGCTTCGACCTGCCCAAGGGCGCGATGCAATTGCTCGACGCCGCACAGGCGCTGGCGCTCTACGACGCGATGGGCACGGCCCGCGAGACGAGCGGCGGATCGGCCGCCAACAGCATGGCCGGCGCGGCGGCGATGGGAGCGGACGTCGCCTTCCTCGGCCAGATCGCCACCGACCAGCTCGGCACCATCTTCACCCACGACATGCGTGCACTGGGTGTCAAGTTCGACACGCCGCCGCTGACCGACGGTCCGCCAACCGGCCGCTGCCTGATCC
Organism: Sphingomonas sp. LHG3406-1; assembly: GCF_029637485.1. Classification (GTDB taxonomy): domain Bacteria; phylum Pseudomonadota; class Alphaproteobacteria; order Sphingomonadales; family Sphingomonadaceae; genus Sphingomicrobium. The sequence goes on from NZ_CP069128.1 coordinate 134,849, forward strand.
TCGTCACCGCGGACGGCGAGCGGACGATGAACACCTGTCCCGGCGCGGCCCACTGCCTGCCGCCCTCGGCGGTCGACGAAGCGGCCGTTCGCGCCGCCTCCATCCTCTATCTCGAAGGCTATCTGTTCGGCCCCGAGCTGCCCCGCGCCGCAATGTTCAAGGCGATCGACATCGCCCACGCCGCCGACCGGACCGTCGCCTTTACTCTTTCCGAAAGCGTCTGCCTCCCAGGCCGCAAGGAGCCGCTCCAGCAATTGATCGCCGGCGGCGGAATCGATCTCATCTTCGCCAACGAGAGCGAGGCGCTGCAGCTCGCCGGCGCGGCCGACCTCGACGAGGCGATCCGCCGCCTGTCGCAACAGGTGAAGACCCTTGTCTTCACTCGCGGCCCCGCCGGCGCGCTCGCCTTCGAGGGCGGCGTCATGACCGAAGTCCCGGCCATCGGCGTCGGCCAGGTGGTCGACACCACTGGCGCCGGCGACCTGTTTGCCGCCGGCTTCCTCGCCGCCCGCTGCAAGGGTCACCCGATTGACCGCCAGCTGATGACCGGCGGAATCGCGGCGGCCGAGATCATCAGCCACTTCGGCGCCCGCCCGGTCGCCGACCTCGCCGAACTGGTGAAGCTGTGAGCGGCGGCGGCCCCTATACCGACAGGCCGGGCCCGCTCCCGGCCGACCTCGTCCCGCAGCCGGGCGCCCGGCCGATCCGCCGGATCGCCGTCTATTGCGGAAGCGCACCCGGCAATGATCCCCGCTTCGCCGAGGCGGCCGTCGCGCTGATCGAGGAGATGGCGAGCCGCGGTATCGACCTCGTCTATGGCGGCGGCAAGCTCGGCCTGATGGGCCTGATCGCCGACACGATGCTCGAGCGCGGCGGCAAGGTCCTCGGGGTCATCCCCGCCGCCCTCGTCGACAAGGAAGTGGCGCACCTCGGTCTCACCGAACTGCACCAGGTCGCCGGCATGCACGAGCGCAAGGCGAAGATGACCGAGCTGTGCGACGCCTTCGTCTGCCTGCCGGGCGGTATCGGCACCCTGGACGAAATGTTTGAAGCCTGGACATGGAACGCGCTCGGCTATCACGCCCAGCCCTTCTGCCTGCTCAACGTCGACGGCTTCTGGGACGGACTCGCCACCTTCATGGACCATGTGTCCGCCAGCGGCTTCCTCAGCCAGGCGCGCCGCGACCAGTTGCTGATGGCCGCTACCCCGGCCGAAGCCATCGACAGGCTGGACGAAGCAGCGCGAAACGCTACGCAGGGCATGGTCTGGTGAACGCCGGGGGGCGGGGAAGAAGTTAGCCATGAATCACTGGTTCGGTCTGTTCGGCGTCGCCGCCATCCTGCTCGTCGCCTTTCTCTTTTCCAGCGACAAAAAGGCGATCCGCCCGCGCGTGATCCTCGCCGCCTTCGCTCTTCAGGCGGGAATCGCGTTCCTTGTCCTGTGGACTCCCTGGGGCCGGGCCGGGATCGAGGGCATGGCGCGCGGCGTCGTGCTCCTCCTCGGCTATGCCGACGAGGGCACCGCCTTCCTGTTCGGACCCAAGGACAGGAACCCGTTCGCCAATACCTTCGTGATCGGCGCGCTGCCGGTCATCATCTTCTTCGCCGCGTTGGTCTCCATCCTCTATTATGTCGGCATCATGCAGCGGCTGGTCCGCTGGCTCGGCGGAGCGATCGGCTGGATCACCGGGGTGAGCAAGGTCGAAGCGCTGGGAAGCGCCGCCAACATCTTCGTCGGCCAATCGGAAAGCCCGCTCGTGGTCCGGCCCTATCTTGCCGGGCTGACGCCGCAGCAGCTGTTCACGCTGATGGTGGTCGGCATGGCCGGGGTCGCCGGTACCATCCTCGCCGCCTACGTCTCCCTCTTCCCCGAAGCCCTTCGGCCGACCATCCTCCCGTTCATCCTCGCCGCCGCCTTCATGAGCGCGCCGGGCGGCATCCTCATGGCCAAGATCATGATGCCCGACCCACGTGAACCCGTCGCCGCGCCAACCGAAGGCGAAGCCGTGGCCGCCGCCGGTCCGCCCGCCGAGACGGTCGAGATCGCCGAGACCTTCGAGGAAGGCGAGAAGCCCGCCAACATCATCATGGCCGCCGCCCAGGGTGCACAAACCGGCGTCAAGCTGGCGGTCGCTGTTGGTGCCATGGTGCTGGCCTTCGTTGCGCTTGTCGCGCTCGCCAACGGCATCCTCGGCGGGATCGGTAGCCGCGTTGGCCTCGACGGGCTGAGCTTCCAGCAGCTGGTCGGCTATGTCTTCCAGCCAATCATGTTCCTGATCGGGGTGCCGTGGACCGAGGCAGGGGTTGCCGGAGGCCTGTTCGGGACCAAGATCGTCCTCAACGAGTTTGTCGCCTTCATCGAGCTCGGCAATGCGACCGGCGCCGCCGCCGCCCTGACCGAGCGCAGCCGCGCCATCGTCACCTTCGCGCTGTGCGGCTTCGCCAATTTCTCGTCCATCGCCATCCAGATGGCGGTGACGGGGGGCCTGGCGCCGAACCAGCGCCCGGTCATTGCCCGCCTCGGCCTCAAGGCCCTGCTGGCGGGCAGCCTCGCCAACCTGATGAGCGCCGCACTCGCCGGGATCATGCTGCCCTGACTGGCGACAGCCCCGCTGCGGTGCGGCGCGGGCTGGCGGAAGCTTGATCTCAATCATTTGCGGCAGCCCGCGCGACGCACTAAAGCGCCCGCATGAGCACCGACCTCCTCACCCCCGACAAGATCGCCTCCGTCTCGCTGAAGGAAGCGGCCGCCGACGCCGACGCCTTCGCCCAGCATATCGGGCAGAGCTTCGAGGAATATGGCTTCGCCGTCCTCGCCGATCATGGCATTCCCGATGACCTGATTGCGCGGGCCGAGGAGAAGGCCAAGGACTTCTTCGCGCTGCCGGAGGAAACGAAGCGCAAATACGCGCTCGGGGCCGGCGGCGCGCGCGGCTACACGCCGTTCGGGATCGAAACCGCCAAGGGCGCCAAGGCGCACGACCTTAAGGAATTCTGGCACGTCGGACGCGAACTCGCCGCTGGCCACAAGTTCCGCGACGTCATGGCCGACAATGTCTGGCCGGACGAGGTTCCGGGCTTCAAGGAAACCTTCCTCGAGCTGTTCGACACCTTCGACCGCACGGGGATCACCGTGCTGAAGGCGATTGCCCGCTACCTCGGCATCGACGAGGATTATTTCACCGACACCGTGCGCGACGGCAATTCGGTCCTGCGCCTGCTTCACTATCCGCCGCAGAAGGAAGCCACCGGCGAGCATATCCGTGCCGGCGCGCATGAGGACATCAACACCATCACTCTGCTGCTCGGCGCCGAGGAAGCGGGGCTGGAGCTCCAGACCAGGGACGGCCGCTGGATCCCGGTCAGCCCCAAGCCCGGCGAACTGGTCATCAACATCGGCGACATGCTGCAGCGCCTGACCAACGGCAAGCTCCGCTCGACCCCGCACCGGGTGGTCAACCCGGCCCCCGACCGCGCGTCCAACGCCCGCTATTCCATGCCCTTCTTCCTCCACTTCCGCCCCGACTACATGATCGAGGCGCTGCCCGGCACCGTGCCGGCGGGGGAGGAGCCCAAATGGCCGCCGATTAGCAGCCACGACTATCTCCTGGAGCGCCTGCGCGAGATCAAGCTCGCCTGACCTGGCCGGGAACCTGCGGACACGATGCGACCCGAGGCCCCGACGCGCGTTCGGTACGGGAGAGCAACATTGCTCGACCGGCCGAAAGGATCGCCAGCATGCGCACCAACTATCTGCTCGCGGTGGTCGCCAGCGCCCTTGCCCTGAGCGGCTGCGTCGCCAGCATCGCCGCCGGCGCGATCGGTGCCGCCGCGCGGGGTAGCCAGCAAGGGCGCAACGTCTACTACAATGACGAAGCGGTGAAGCTCGCCGCCGCAACCGCCTGCCGAGCCCAGGCCGCGCCCTATGGCACCGTCGCCATTATCGACATCGAACAGCGCAGCCCGACCAAGGCCACCGTCTGGGGCACCGCCACCGGCTCGACCGAACGCCGCTCGTTCGAATGCCGCTTCGATCGCAAGGTCGTCGGCTTCAAGACGGCGAAGCTCTGAAATGGGCCTCACGACTGCCTGCGAGCGATTGCGGGCTTTTGTGCGCTCAGCCTCGCCACTTGCGATGTAGGATTCCGCCTGCTCAACTGACCGCAGCGTTTCGACGCTGCTCTTTCTCAGCGATGCAATCATTCCAGACGTCAGGTCGGGATCGCTACGGATACCCCGCCACCGGTGACCTTTGTGACCTTGTTCAGCTTCGTTAACGCGCGTCGGTGAGGTTCGCCGGGCCGAACCCGTGGGGGATGAGGGTGGAGAGGGTGAGGCGCTCGACCTTTTCTCCGTCGCCGCTGGCGCACAGGATGGTGAAGTCGCGGCCGGCGAGGTGGCTTGCCTCGAGCAGCGCCTGGCGGCAGCCGCCGCAGGGGGTGCAGACCTGCTCGCCTTCCAGCGCCTCGCCCGACCCGTCGCCGCCGGCTACCGCGATGGCGGCGATATGGCTGAGTCCGAACGCATGCTGGGCCGCGGTGAGGCCGCTCTGCTCGGCGCAGATGCCGAGGCGGTAACAGGCATTTTCCATGTTGGCACCGGTGACGAGCTGCCCCTCGTCCGAAAGGATGGCGCAGCCGACCGAGAAACCGGAATAAGGTGCATAGGCCTTGAGCGCGGCGTTGCGGGCGGCGGTGATCAGGTCGGCGTCGGTCATGGGCGCTCCCTAACCCCGACCCCGCCCTTCGTCACCCCGGGCTTGACCCGGGGTCCGCCTTCTTCTTGTGAGGCAAGCAGCAACGGGTGACGGGGGTCGCATGAGCAGGGAAGTCCAGAAGGTCGAAGCTGCCGCCCTCCACGGCCGCCCCTTGCGCTATTTCGACCTGGTGATGGCGGCGTTCGTCACCATCCTCCTGCTCTCGAACATCCTAGGTGCCGGGAAGGTCGCTCAGGTCGACTTGCCGCTGATCGGCCTGTGGCCGTTCGGCGCGGGCATCCTCTTCTTCCCGCTGTCCTACGTGATCGGCGACGTGCTGACCGAGGTCTATGGCTATGCCCGGGCCCGCCGCTGCATCTGGGTCGGCACCGCCGCCCTCCTGTTCATGGCCTTCATGTCATGGGTCGTGGTCAAGCTGCCGCCGAGCCCCGACTGGGGCGGGCAGGGGGCCTACGAACAGGTGTTCGGCCAGGTCCCGCGCATCGTCCTTGCCTCGATCGTCGCCTTCTGGGCGGGCGAGTTCGTCAATTCGGTGGTGCTTGCCCGGATGAAAGTCTGGACCCAAGGCAGATATCTGTGGACCCGCACCATCGGCAGCACCATCGCCGGTCAGGGTGTGGACAGCTTGATCTTCTATCCGCTCGCTTTCTGGGGCGCCGCGGGGTGGAGTAATGACCTCGTCATCAAGGTGCTGTTGACGCAATGGGCGCTGAAGGTCGCGTGGGAAGCGCTTCTGACCCCGGTCACCTATGCGGTAGTGGGTGCCCTGAAGCGGCGCGAAGGAATGGATGTCTATGACGAACGTACGGATTTCACGCCTTTCGCTGCTCGCGTCTAGCCTCGCGCTCGGCGCCTGCGCGACCACGGGGCGGCCGACGATGTCGGTCGCCGCCGCGCCTGTTCCGGTCGAGGTGCAGATCCTCGGCCTGAACGACTTCCACGGCAATCTGGAGACGCCGCAGGACCCGGTGCCGCTGCGCAATGCCGACGGCACGACGTCGAAGATCCGCGCCGGCGGCGCCGCCCAGCTAGCGGCGACTCTGAAGCGCCTGCGTGCTGGACAGCAGAGCGTCACTGTCGCCGCCGGTGACCTGATCGGCGCGACTCCGCTCGTTTCCGCCTACTTCCTCGACGAGCCAACGATCCGGGCGCTGAGCCTCGCCGGCCTCGACCTCGCCGCGGTCGGCAACCACGAATTCGACAAGGGTGGCGCGGAGCTTCGCCGGATGCAGCAGGGCGGCTGCGACAAGCACACCAGCCGCACGCCCTGCGCGGTCGAGCCCCACCAGCCCGCCGGCTTCACCTATCTTGCGGCCAACGTCATCACCGCGGGCGGCTCGACCTTCTTCCCCGGCACCGCCGTCCGCCAGATCGGACCGGTCAAGGTCGGCTTCATCGGCATGACCCTGAAGGAAACTGCGACCCTGGTCACCCCAGCGGGGGTCGCCGGGCTCGACTTCGCCGACGAGGCCGGCACTGCCAATGCGCGGGTACCCAGGCTCAAGGCCGAAGGGGCCGACACGATCGTCCTCCTCCTCCACCAGGGCGGCCGCGTTCCGCCCGTCTACGACGCGCTCGGCTGCGACGGGCTGTCGGGGGGGATCGTGCCGATCCTCGACAAGCTCGATCCGGCCATTCGCGTGGTGGTCAGCGGCCACACGCATCATGCCTATGCCTGCGACGTCGAGGCGGGCGGCGCGCCGCGCCTGCTGACCAGCGCCGGCAAGAACGGCTACCTCGTCAGCGACATCCGCCTGACCTTCGATCCCGCCACCCGCCGGCTGACGAACGCGAAGGCCAGCAACGTGCCCGTCCTCGCCGAGCCCGATTCGCAGGTGCAGGCGCTGGTCGATCGCTATCTCGCCGCTGCCCGCCCGGCGGCGGAGCGGGTGGTCGGCCGGCTTTCCCGTCCCGCCCTCAAGGATCCGGACGATGGCGACAGCTCGGCCGGGAAGCTCATCGCCGACGCCCAGCTCGCCGCCACCCGCGCCGCCGACAAGGGTGGGGCGGAGATCGCCTTCATCAACTCGGGCGGAGTCCGCACCGACCTCGTCCCGCGGGCGGACGGCAGCGTCACCTTCGGCCAGATCTTCGCGACCCAGCCGTTCGGCAACAATCTGGTGGTGAAGAGCCTGACCGGCGCCCAGCTCAAGGCCCTGCTCGAACAGGGCTTTCGCGAGGCGGGCGGCAAGATCGTCGCAAGCTCGCTGCTGATCCCGTCCGAGGGCTTCGCCTATCGCTTCGACGTTTCGCGCGGGGACGGGCGGCGCATCACCGCCATGACTCTGAACGGCCGCCCGATCGACCCCGCGCGCACCTACCGCGTGACCGTCAACAACTTTCTCGCCAGCGGCGGCGACGGCTACAGCGTGCTGGCACAGGGCCGCGACGCGGTCGACGGCGGCCCCGACCTCGACGCGCTAGAGGCCTGGCTGGCGGGCAACCCGAAGGTGCCCGCCGGCAAGCGGATCAACGGCGGGGCTTGACGAACCGCAGCGTCATCCGGTCGCTCTCGCCGATCGCGACATATTTCGCTCGGTCCTGGTCACCGAGGCGCAGCGTCGGCGGGAGCGTCCAGACGCCTTGCGCCCAGTCAGCCGTGTCCTTGGGATTGGCGTTGATCTCGCTTGATCCGGCATAACGGAAGCCCGCCTGCTCGGCGAGCCTGCGGACGGTCGACACCTTGAGATAGCCGCTGCTCTTCTCGCGTGCGCTGTCCGCGCTCTCGGGCAGGCGGTGCTCCTCGATCCCGAGTACGCCGCCCGGCTTCAGCATGGCATACATCTGCTTGAACGCGAGGTCCGCGTAGGGCTGGTCGCCCATCGCCCAGTTGTGGACGTTGCGAAAGGTCAGGACGACGTCGGCGCTGCCGTCCGGAACGCCGGCCTGCCCCGTCTCGCGGATCGGAAAGGTCACCTGCTTGGCGCGGCCGTATAGGGCAGCATCCTTCTCGACGAGCCGCTTGAAGCCGCCGAGCCCGCGCTCGTTGGGCGCCGCGACATAATAGGTGCCGCCGCCGTTCAGAACGTAGGGCGCGAGGATCTCGCTGTACCAGCCGCCGCCCGGGAAGATCTCGACCACCGTCTGCTTGGGCCGCACGCCGAAGAAGGCGAGGGTGGCCTGTGGGTTGCGGTAGCGATCGCGGGCGCGATTGGCGTCGCTCCGCGCGGGGGTGGCGACCGCCGCGGCAAGCGCCTGGTTCTCGGCCCGGGCGAGCGTCGGAACGCGCATCTGCACGGCGGCAGTCGCCGCCGCGGCGGTGGCGAGGCCCGCACCGGCAAGGAGAAGAGCGATTGAGCGCATGATCGTTGGTCTCCTGAACGACAAATCGTTGGCGCCTTGTCGCCGGGTGCGCCCCCATTCGCAAGCCAGCCCGCCCAAATGCCAGCGTGGCGGCGCAAGGAAACAGAAGTTTAACGCCTCGGCTGCCATAGCGATGGCATGTCGGCCCGCTCGCGCACCGCACCAATTGCCGCGCCGCTCCTCTGGGCGGACGGATCGGCACTGCTGGACGCGCTGCCGATCGCCGCCGCGATCGTCGAACAGGATGGCTGCGGCAGCCCGCGAATCACCGCCTATAATGAGCGCTTCGCCGAGGCCGTTGCACTGTCGACAGCCGGAACGCTGGAAGCGGTCACCGAACAATGCCTTGACGGCGAGGGGATCATCGCAACCCATCTCGCCGCTTGGTTCCTCGACGTCGGCGCCAAGGCCGATCTCGACTTCCGCGACGGCGACGGCCTTTCCGCCCGCTTCTATCGGTTCAAGCTTGCGCCACTTCCATCGCAGCGGAACAGCCGCCGCGCCCTGTTGTCGGTCGTCGATCGCACCGCCGAGGTGCAAGCGGAACGCACCCTGCGCGCCGAGATGCTGCGCGACAGCCTGACCGGTCTTCCCAATCGCTTGGCCTTCACCGAAATGGTCGAGGCGGCGGCGCGCAAGGAGGATCCCGCCTTCACGGGCCATGCGGTGCTGGTCGTCGACATGCTCCGCTTCAGTCGCATCAACGAGAGCATGGGCAGCCTCGCCGGCGACGAACTGCTGATCACCTTCGCCCGTCGGCTCATCTCGGCGCTGCGAGCCGGCGACACCCTGGCACGGACCGGCGGCAATGAATTCGGGATCGTCGTCGCGCTCCGCCGCGGCACTGGCGACGCGCTCAAGGCCGCGTCACGAATCCAGGAAGCGATGAATGCGCCGTTCCGGCTGAGCGAGCTGGAGATCAAGGTGGAATGCGCCATCGGCCTTGCCATGATGCAGTCGGGGCAGGATCCGGAGGAGCTGTTCCGTAACGCCCAGTTCGCGGTCAAGCAGGCCAAGGCAAGCGGCAAGCCCGAGGTCTACAAGCCCAAGGAAGCGAGCCTCGCCCGCCGTCGCTTCTCGATCGAGACGGAGCTCCGCCGTGCGCTCGATCGCGACCTGCTCGAGCTCTTCTACCAGCCGTTGATCGACCTGCGTACCGGCGAAGTGTCCGGCTTCGAAGCGCTCGCCCGCTGGCATCATGAAGACCGCGGCGAGATCAGCCCGACCGAATTCATTCCCGTGGCGGAGGAGAGCGGCCTCATCCTCCACCTCGGCCGCTGGGCGATGAATCGAGCTGCGACGACCCTGGTGGGCTGGGATCGCGAGCTTGGCAAAAGGCTCCCCATATCGGTCGGCGTGAACCTGTCCGCCATCCAGGTCGCCCGCGACGATATCGCGTCGATGGTCGAAGGTACCCTCCGCACGACAGGCCTGACCGGCGACCGCTTGACGCTTGAACTTACCGAAAGCGCGATTGTCCAGGATCCGCGCCGCGCGACCCGTGTGTTCGATGCGCTGAAGGCGCTCGATACTACCGTCGCCATGGACGACTTCGGCACCGGCTATTCAAGCCTCGCCTATCTTCAGCGCCTGCCGATCGACGTGCTCAAGATCGACCGCAGCTTCGTCACCGGCATGATGGTCGACCCCGACAGCGTGGCGATCGTTCGCGCGGTGCTCGGCCTTGCCGACGCGCTTGGCATGACCACCACCGCCGAGGGCATTGAGAGCCGTGAGCTGGCGACGACCCTCGCGACCCTCGGCTGCGCGTCGGGCCAGGGCTACTTCTTTGCCAAGCCGCTCGAAGCAGGCGAAGCACTCACCCATTGGAAAAGCCGGTTGCGGACAGCCGCCCGCTGATCAGCCGCGCGGCGCGGCGGCTCGGGCAAGGCGATCGTTGATGGCGAGGCCGAGGCCTTCGCTCGGCACCGGAGCAACCGCAATGCGCGGGCGCGATGAAGCGTCGGCCTCATGCAGCAGGTCGAACAGACGCGCTGCGGCCTCCACCAGATCGCCCGATCGGCTGAGGCTGGAGTCGCCGCCCTGCGCTCCGAAGCCGATCCACCATTCGTCCGCCTCGGCCGAGACCGCATCCAGGCGGAGCGGCTTGGCCGGCGCATAATGGCTGGCGAGCATGCCCGGCGCCTCGACGGCGTTGCCGGTAACCGCCGTGGCGTCAGGCACCACGATCGGACCCGGACGGAGCAGCCGAAGCGGACCATCCGTGGCGGCGATAATCGTGCTTTCAAGACCATGCGCGGTGGCACCGCCGTCGATTACCAGCGGAATGCGCCCGTCGAGCGACGCCAGCACATGGGCAGCACGCGTCGGGCTGATGCGTCCGCTGGCATTGGCGCTTGGTGCGGCCAGCGGACGGCCGCTCGCTTGAAGCAAGGCGCGCATGGCGGGATGGGCAGGAACGCGCAGCGCGATGGTCGGTAGGCCCGCGGTGACCAGGCTCGCCACCGGGCTGTTCTCCGCCAGCGGCACGACGAGCGTGAGCGGACCCGGCCAGTACGCCCCTGCCAGCGCTTCCGCCGCGGCGCCGAGCCGGCCCAGCCTCCGAGCGGCATCGAGGTCCGGCACATGGACGATCAGCGGATTAAAGCTCGGCCTCCCCTTGGCCTTGTAGATGCGCGCGACCGCTTCCGCGTTCGTGGCATCCGCGGCGAGGCCGTAGACGGTCTCGGTCGGCACCGCGACCGGAAGGCCGTCGCGGATCAGCGCTGTGGCTTCGGCAATCGCCTCCGGGCCGAATGGCCGTAGCTCGGTCCTCTTGCCCGTCATGCCGCCGCCGCTATGGCAAAGCGGAAGTCATCACAAGGGAATGGACGAACCTATGGCGCTTCGCTGCCCGGTCGAGGAACAGCGCTTCGTGCTCGAGCATGTGGTGCGGATTTCGGAGCTCACCAACGATTCTGACATTGTCGAGGCGGTGCTGGAGGGTGCGGCCCAGTATGCGGAAGGCGCCGTCGAGCCGCTGAACCGCGTCGGCGACACTGTGGGTGCGCGCTGGTCGCCGGATGGCGTCGCGATGCCGAAGGGCTTCCACGAAGCCTATCGCCAGTTCGTCGACGGCGGCTGGGGCACCATCAGCGCGCCCGAGGATGCCGGCGGGCAGGGCCTGCCGCTGTCGCTTGGCGCTGCGGTGATGGAGGACCTGAACGCCGCCAACCTCGCGTTCGCTCTCTGCCCGATGCTGACGATGGGCGCCATCGAAGCAATCGAGGCGCACGGCAGCCCCGAGCAGAAGCGCGATTATCTGCCGAAGATTGTCAGCGGCGAATGGCCGGCGACCATGAACCTGACCGAGCCGCAGGCCGGGTCCGACGTCGGTGCGCTCAGGACCAGAGCGGTGCCGGTCGGCGACGGCTCGTGGAGGATCGCGGGTTCGAAGATCTACATCACCTATGGCGAGCATGACCTTGCCGACAACATCATCCACCTCGTGCTCGCTCGTACCCCCGACGCGCCCGTGGGGACTCGCGGAATCTCGCTCTTCCTGGTCCCCAAGATCCTGCCCGACGGCAGCCGCAACGATCTTCGCTGCGCCTCGGTCGAGCACAAGCTCGGCATCCACGCGAGCCCGACCTGCACCATGGCTTATGGCGACAATGGCGGGGCGACCGGGTGGCTGATCGGGCCGGAGCATGGCGGCATGCGGGCCATGTTCACGATGATGAACAATGCCCGCCTCAACGTCGGCCTGCAGGGAGTGGGGATCGCCGAGGCGGCGACGCAGCGCGCCGTCGCCTATGCGCTCGGGCGGGTCCAGTCAGCCCGCGCGGGCGGGGTCAGCAAGGATGCGGTCGCCATCCACGAACATCCCGACGTCCGCCGCATGCTGCTGCGGATGCGGGCGCTGACCATGGGGGCGAGGGCGCTTGCCTACTACGCCTTCGGTCAGATCGACCGTGGCCACCGCGGCGACGCCCAGGCGGCGATGCGCGGCGACGTGCTGACGCCCCTCGTCAAGGCCTGGGGTACTGACGTCGGCTGTGAGGTCGCCAGCATCGGCATCCAGGTCCATGGCGGCATGGGCTATGTCGAGGAGACGGGCGCCGCCCAGTATTTCCGCGACGCGCGCATCGCCCCCATCTACGAGGGCACCAACGGCATCCAGGCGGCGGACCTCGTCGGGCGCAAGCTTGGCCTCGACGGCGGCCTCGCCTTCGACGGCCTGATCGCCGACATCCGCGCCGAGATCGAGGAACCAGCGCTGGTCGCACTGGCCGATGCGGTCGAGATCGCCGCGACGAGCCTCCGTGCCGCCGGCCATGACGACAAGCTCGCCGGAAGCTATCCTTTCCTCACCATGTGCTCGGTGCTGACAGCCGGCTGGCTGCTCGAGCGGCAGGCGAGGGCGGCGACCGGCGAATCGCCGTTTGCGCGGGCGAAGCGTGCGGCTGCGGGTTATTTCAGCAGCGTTGTAGTGCCCGAAGCGCTCGGGCTGGCGGCTGGTGCCGAGGCCGGTGCGGCCCTGCTTTACGCGGTCGAAGCGGAAGCGCTGGCCTAGCTGCGCTCGAGCAGTTCCGCCGGATCGATCCCCAGCCGGTCCATCTTGGCCCGCACCGCCGGCCATTCCTCGCGGATGAAGATGTCGCGCTCGCTGGTCGACAGCCGCTCGCGCGCGCCGTCGGCGACGAACATGCCGATGCCGCGGCGGACGATGATCAGGCCCTCGTCCTGGAAGCCCTGATAGGCTTTGGCGACGGTCAGCGGGTTGGCACCCTGCTCGGCGGCGAAGGCGCGAACCGAGGGGAGGGGATCGCCGTCGCGGTAGCGGCCGGACAATATGGCTTCGGAAATGATGTCGCGAAGCCGGACATAGACCGGCTTGGCGTCGGAACGGCCGCGTAGCGTCATGCTGTCCTAATACGGTGCGGCGCGAAAAGTTGCAAGCGCGACGTTAGAGCGGCGCAGCCCAGCGGCGGATGACCTGCGCCGGCGCGGGACGAGGCCGTTCTTCCAGTTCCCGTCCCGGCGAGCCGACGAAGAAAAAGCCGGCGATCCGCTCGTCGGGACCGACAGCGAACGCTTCGCGCACCAGTGGATCGTAGGCGGCCCAGCCGGTCAGCCAGCTGCCGACGAAGCCATGCGCATGGACGGCGTGGAGCAGGTTCATCGCCGCCGCGCCAACCGACAATTCCTGCTCCCACACCGGAATCTTGTGGCCGGCGATCGGTGCCGAGAGCATCACCACCAGTGCCTCGCCGGACCGCGCGAAATCGGCAGCCTTCTGCCGGTGCGCCGCGCCGGGCGGCGGCTCCTGCGCATCGAGCGCGCGGTCGAGCAAGGCGGCGAACTCCTCCCGCTGGTCCGCGGCGACGATCACGAATCGCCACGGGAAGAGCTTGCCATGATCCGGCGTTCGCGCGGCAAGCTGCAGGATGGCGTCCAGTTGCTCGTCCGTCGGACCTGGCCCGACCATCTCGCGTGCCCGTCCCGAGCGGCGGGTCGCAAGGTAGCGAAGCGGGGAGGAGAGGTCGTTGAACATGGGCGCCGGCGACATAGGCACGCCATGCGTTCGTCACAATGCGCTTGGCAGCGCCATTTTCGTGTCTAAGGTGCCGCGCCACGCCAGGGCCCAAGGGCCCGTAACCATCTATTTGCGTCAAAGGTGCTTCGAGACATGGCCACCACCACACTCGATCATGGGGACAGCCGGGGAACCTTCCTTGGCCATCCCAAGGGTCTCTTCGTGCTGTTCTTCGCCGAAATGTGGGAGCGCTTTTCCTACTATGGCATGCGCGCGCTGCTGATCTTCTACCTGACGCAGCACTGGCTCTTTTCGGACTCTCAGGCCGGCCTGATCTACGGCGCCTATACCGCCCTGGTGTACATCACGCCGGTGCTCGGCGGTTATCTGGCCGACCGCTATCTGGGGCAGCGAAAGGCGGTCACATACGGGGCCGTGCTGCTGACCTTCGGCCACTTCCTGATGGGGTTCGAAGGCGATGGCGGACAGGATGCCGCCAGCCTCAACATCTTCTGGCTGGCGCTGGCCTTCATCATCGTCGGCTCGGGCTTCCTCAAGGCCAACATCTCGGTCATCGTCGGACAGCTCTACCCGCGTACAGACGTTCGCCGCGACGGTGCCTACACCATCTTCTACATGGGAATTAATCTCGGCGCCGCGCTCGGCTCGCTGCTCTGCGGCTACGTCGGCCAGACTTACGGCTGGGCTTACGGCTTCGGCCTTGCCGGCATCGGCATGCTGCTCGGCCTCATCGTGTTCGTCGCCTTCAAGGGCCTGTTGATCGGCCGCGGTGAAGCTCCCGACGCGGAACGGCTGAACCGCCGGGTCATGGGCATCAAGTTCGAGTGGCTGCTGTACCTCGTCGGAATCCTCGCCGTTGGCATCTGCTGGTGGATGGTGCAGAATCAGGCGATCGTGGGCACCTTCCTTGGTGTCGCCGGCCTGATCCTGGTGTCGTACGTACTCTACTCGGCGGTCGCCAAGCTCGACCGCGAAGCGCGCGATCGTATCTTCGCCGCCATGTTCCTGATCATCGGCTCGATCCTGTTCTGGGCCCTGTTCGAGCAGGCAGGGTCGTCGCTGAACCTGTACACCGACCGATACGTCGATCGCGCCGGCGTTCCGGCGTCGATGTTTCAGTCGATCAATGCCATCTACATCGTGCTCTTGGCGCCGTTCTTCGCCGCGCTTTGGACCTGGCTCGGTCGCCGCGGGCTGGAGCCTTCGGCCCCGGCCAAGTTCGGCCTTGCGCTGATGCAGCTCGGCCTCGGCTTCCTGGTGCTGGTGTGGGGCGCGGCAACGGGTGATCTCACCCCGGTGCTGTTCATCTTCCTCATCTACCTCCTCCACACCACGGGCGAGCTCTGCCTGTCGCCGGTTGGCCTGTCGGCGATGAACCGCCTGGCCCCGGCGCACATGGCGAGCCTCATCATGGGCACCTGGTTCTTCGCCTCGGCCACCGGCAATTTCGTCGCCGGCCTGATCGCCGCGGCAACGGGGTCGGAAGCGGCCTCGGGCGAAGGCGCGGGCAAGGAGACGGTGCTTGCCGTCTACAGCCAGATCGGCTGGATCGCGATCGGCGTCGGCGTGGCCGTGCTGGTCATCTCGCCGCTGATCAAGAAGCTCATGCACCTCGACACGCTGCGCGACGACGAGGACCTTGCCGGCCGCGCGGAGATGGGCGGCGACCGCGGACAGGACGCGGGCATGTTCCCGCAGGGCGAAACGGCCCCCAACACGCGGAAGGGCTGAAGCACATGCGGGGGGCATTGATCGGAGCATCGGTCGCGGCACTGGCACTCGCCGGCTGCGCGACCACCGGCTCGGCGGAAAAGGACTCGGGCGAAAGGGTCGCGATCGCCTCCGATCCCTTCCCCTCCACTTACCAGCGCTATCCCGGCGCGCCGGTGCTGATCACCGGCGTCACCATCCTCGACGGCGAGGGCGGGCGGATCGACAATGGCCAGGTCTATCTTGCCGACGGCAAGGTCCGGGCCCTCGGGCCGACCGTCTCGGCGCCGGCGGGCACCGCGACGATCGATGGCACCGGGAAATATGTCACCCCCGGCATCATCGACGTCCACAGCCATCTTGGCGACTATCCCTCGCCGGGTGTCCAGGCGCACGACGACGGCAATGAGGCGACCGGCCCGTCGCGTCCCGAGGTCTGGGCCGAACATAGCGTCTGGCCGCAGGACCCCGGTTTCTCCCGCGCGCTTGCCAATGGCGGCGTGACCGCGCTGCAGATTCTGCCGGGTTCGGCAAACCTGTTCGGCGGCCGTTCGGTCACGCTCAAGAACGTGCCCGCCCGCACCGTCCAGGGCATGAAGTTCCCCGGCGCGCCCTACGGCCTCAAGATGGCCTGCGGCGAGAATCCCAAGCGCGTCTATGGGGACAAGGGCGGCCCTGCCACCCGCATGGGCAATATCGCCGTCACCCGCCAGACCTGGATCCAGGCCAAGGCCTACAAGGCCAAGTGGGACAATTATGAAGCCGAAGGCGGCGAGGCGCCCGACCAGGACCTCGCCATGGACACGCTGCGGGGCGTGCTCGACGGCAAGATCCTTGTCCACAACCATTGCTACCGCGCCGACGAGATGGCGATCATGATCGACCTCTCGAAGGAGGCCGGCTACCGGATCGGCACCTTCCACCACGCGGTGGAGAGCTACAAGATCGCCGACCTGCTCGCCCGCGAGGGCATCTGCTCGGCGATGTGGGCCGACTGGTACGGCTTCAAGATGGAAGCCTATGACGGAATCCGCGAGAACATCCCGTTCGTCGACCGCGCCGGCGCCTGCGCCATCGTCCATTCCGACGACGCGAACGGTATTCAGCGCCTCAATCAGGAAGCCGCCAAGGCGATGGCCGCCGGCCGCCGCGCCGGGCTCGCCATCACCGAGGAATATGCCTGGCGCTGGCTCAGCATGAACCCGGCCAAGGCGATCGGCGTGTTCGACCAGACTGGCAGCCTCAAGGCCGGCAAGAACGCCGATGTCGTGCTGTGGAACGGCAACCCCTTCAGCACCTACACCCGCCCCGAGCGCGTGTGGGTCGACGGCGCCCTCATGTACGACGCCAACAATCCGCGGCTCCGGCCGGTCAGCGACTTCGAGCTCGGCCAGCCGGGCGAAGGAGATGTGAAGTGACGCGCTCGACCAAGGTCCGTCCGAGCCGGGCGGCGTTTCTCGCCGGTCTTGCGCTCCTCGCCGCGCCGGCCACTGCCCAGACCATCGCCGTTACCGGCGGCACCGTGGCACTCGGCGATGGCTCCGCGCCCATCCCGGGCGGCACCGTGGTGATCCGCGACGGCCGGGTGGTCGCCGCGGGCGCCAACATTGCCATTCCTGCCGGCGCCCGCACCATCGACGCTACCGGCAAGTGGGTAACGCCCGGCATCATCGCCGGCTTTTCCCGCCTCGGCCTCACCGATGTCGATGCGGTCGCGCAGGCCAATGACGTCAGCGCCGATGGCCCGTTCAGCGCCGCGCTCGACATGAGCCGGGCAATCAACCCCAAGGCCGCGCCGGTCGCCATCAACCGCGCCGAGGGCGTCACCCGCGCCATCGTCGCGCCGTCAGTCGGCAAGTCGATCTTCGCCGGGCAGGGCGCCCTGATCGACACCGGCGCCGACGAGGAGGCGGTCACCCGCGCGCGGCTGTTCCAGTTCGTCGAGCTTGGCGAGCAGGGCTCCGACCAGGCGGGCGGAAGCCGGGCGGCCGCTCACGCGCTCCTCCGCAACGCCCTTCGCGAAGCGCAGCAGATCTCCGGCGGCGCTGCGCCCTCGGGCCGTGACCAGAGCGGCCGGACGGTCGACGATCCCCGCAACGACCCGGTCGTCGCCAACCCCAACGAGTCCCGCTCCTACGAGGCGCGGCGCAACCAGGACGTGCTGCTCACCCGCTATGACGCGGTGGCGCTGGTGCCGGTCATCCGCGGGCGCCAGATTCTGCTCGTCCATGTCGAGCGGGCGTCCGACCTTCGCCAGGTGATCGCCCTCAAGCGCGAATTCCCATCGCTCCGGCTGGTCATCGTCGGCGCGGACGAGGGCTGGACCGTGGCCCGCGAACTGGCGGCCGCGAACATCCCGGTCATCGCCTCGGCATTGAGTGACCTGCCGAGCCAGTTCGAGACCCTCGCCGCGACCCAGAGCAACATCGGCCGCATGCGTGCCGCCGGCGTCCGCGTGGCGATCGGCACCATCAACGACGACGACACCCGCATGGCCTTTCGTGCTCGCTGGTATGCTGGAAATCTGGTCGCCCTGACCAAATTGCCCGGCGCGTCCGGCCTCAGCTGGGGCGAAGCGTTACGGGCGATTACCTCGGCACCCGCCGAAGCGCTCGGCATCGGTGACGAGGTCGGTAGCCTCGCACCCGGCCGTCGCGGCGACCTTGTCATTTGGAACAGCGATCCGCTCGACAACATGAGCGCGGCGGAAGCGGTGTTCATCGACGGCGTCCAGCAGCCGCTCGACACCCGCCAGACCAAGCTCCGCGACCGCTATCGCACGCTCGAGCGCGGCGCGCTTCCGGAGGCCTACCGGCGGTGAGCGCGGTGGGCGTGGTGGCCGGCTTCGGCGCGGCCTTCATCGCGACTCACCTGCTCATGTCCCATCCGCTTCGCCAGCCGCTGTCGAAGCGGCTCGGCGGGGCCGGCTTCCAGGCGCTCTATTCGGTCATCGCCCTGGCATTGTTCGGAGGCATGATTTGGGCGCGCAAGGGGGCCGGCACCGAGGCGTGGCTGTGGCAGCCGTCGCCGCCGATGTGGATCGCGGCCGCCTTGCTGACCTGGTTCGCCTCCGTCCTTCTCGTCGGCTCGTTCCGGCGCAATCCGGCGATGGTCACCTTCGGCCCCGGCAGCGAAGTCAGGATCGGTCAGCCCGAGGGGTTTTTCGCCTGACGCGGCACCCGATGATGTGGAGCTTCGCCTTGTGGGCGGTCAGCCACATGATGGTGCAGCCGGAGCCGTCCGCTTTGGTCCTCGCCGCCGTGGTGCTGGTCATGGCGCTGGCCGGATCGGCCGGTCAGGACGTCAAGAAGCGCCGCCATCTCGGCCCGGCATGGGAGCAATGGGTCTCGCGCACCAGCTTCGTCCCCTTCGGCCGCGGCATCCATGCGCCCGGCACTTTCGCGTCGGTCGGCGGCACTTTGCTGTGGTTCGGCGCGACCTGGCTTCATCCAATTCCTGTCGGGGTCTGGGCTCTGTCCTGACCGCGCGCTAAGGGCGGCAAATGCCTCGCAAATTCTTCGGCACCGACGGTATCCGCGGCCTCACCAACACCGAGCCGATGACGGCAGCGATCGCGCTCAAGGTCGGCCAGGCCGCGGGCGCGCATTTCCTTCGCGGATCGCACCGCCACCGCGTGGTCATCGGCAAGGACACGCGCCTGTCCGGCTACATGGTCGAAAGCGCGCTGGTCGCTGGCTTCACCAGCGTCGGCATGGACGTCGTGCTGCTCGGACCGATGCCGACGCCCGCCGTCGCCATGCTCACCCGCTCGATGCGCGCAGACCTAGGGGTGATGATCTCGGCAAGCCACAATCCCTTCGCGGACAATGGCATCAAGCTGTTCGGCCCCGACGGCTACAAGCTCAGCGACGAGGATGAGCTGGCGATCGAGGCCTTGCTGGAAAGGGAGGTCGAGCTGGTCGAGGCGGGACGGATCGGCCGCGCCAAGCGCATCGACGACGCTCGGGGCCGCTACGTCCACTTCGCCAAGTCGACCTTTCCGGAGCGCCTCCGTCTGGACGGGCTCAAGATCGTCGTCGATTGCGCCAATGGCGCTGCCTACCATGTCGCTCCCGACGCCTTGTGGGAGCTTGGCGCCGAGGTCATCTCTCTCGGGGTTCAGCCGAACGGCACCAACATCAATGACGAATGCGGTTCGACGCATCCGGAGCTACTCCAGGAGACAGTGGTCGCCAGCGGCGCGGACATCGGCCTCGCCCTTGATGGTGACGCCGATCGGCTGATCGTCGTGGACGAGACCGGCAAAGTGATCGACGGCGACCAGTTGATGGCCTTGATCGCGCTCGACCAGCAGCGCCAAGGCCTGCTCCGCGGCGACGGCGTGGTCGCAACGGTCATGAGCAACCTCGGGCTCGAGCGGCGGCTTTCCGAAGCAGGTCTCAAGCTTCACCGCACCAAAGTCGGCGACCGCTATGTCTTGGAAGGCATGCGGGAGACCGGCTGCAATGTCGGCGGCGAGCAGTCGGGACACATCATTCTTGCCGATCATGCGACCACCGGCGACGGGCTGGTGGCGGGCCTGCAGATCCTTGCTGCGCTGGTCGCCCAGGAAAAGGCCGCCAGCATGCTCCTCAACCAGTTCGAACCGGTGCCCCAGCTTCTGCGCAACGTCCGTTTCCAGGGTGGCGCGCCGCTTGACGAGCCGGCGGTCCGGGCCTCGATCGCCGATGCCGAGCGGCAGCTGGACGGCCGCGGGCGGCTGGTCATCCGCAAGAGCGGAACCGAGCCGCTCATCCGGGTCATGGCCGAAGGGGACGATGCCGCCGAAGTGGATGCGGTAGTCGCGCGCATCTGCGCTGCGGTCGAGCAGGCGGCCGCCTGATGCTGGCAATGAAAGAACACTGCGAGCGCTGCGGTGAAGCGCTCCCGGCGCATCTGCCCGGCGCCTTCATCTGCAGCTTCGAATGCACCTTCTGCAGCCCATGCGCCGAACAGCTGGACGAGCGTTGTCCCAATTGCCGTGGTGAACTGCTCGACCGTCCGACGCGTTCGAAAGCCGCAGCCAAAGCAAAATCTTAAGGTCGGCTGCGGCAGGGCAGGGGACGATGACGCGCAAGACCATTCCCCGGATCCTGATCATCGCCGGCTCCGACAGCGGGGGCGGTGCTGGAATCCAGGCCGACATCAAGACCGTCACCATGCTCGGTGGCCATGCCATGACCGCAATCACCGCCGTCACCGCGCAGAACAGTCTCGGAGTCGATGCCGTCCATCCGGTCCCGGCCGAAACGGTGCTCGCGCAAATCGATTCGGTGATCGCCGACTTTGGCGTCGATGCGATCAAGATCGGGATGATCGGCTCGGCCTTCACCGCACGGGTAGTGGCAGAGCGGCTGGCCGCGCTCGAGCAGCGGGTGCCACTGGTGTTCGATCCCGTCATGGTCGCGACCAGCGGCGCGACGCTGGCTGACGAGGCGACCGTCGCGGCGTTCGGCGCGCTGATGGACCTCGCCACCATCGTCACGCCCAATCTTCCCGAACTCCATCGGCTGACCGGCAAGGAAGACCCGATCGAAGGCGCGCTGGGCCTCGTCTCCGGCCATCGTTGCGCGGTGCTGGTGAAGGGCGGCCATGATGAGGGCGAAGCCGTCGCCGATGCGCTGATCGAAGAAGACAATATGACCAGCTGGCAGGGCACGCGGATCGATACGCCGCACAGCCACGGCACCGGTTGCACCCTCGCCAGCGCCATTGCGGTGGGCCTGGCCGAAGGCCGCTCGCTTGCCGAATCGGTCGCGCAGGCGCGGGTGTTCGTCCGCATGGCTCTGCTGGAAGCACCAGGCATCGGTGGCGGGAACGGACCGATGGGTCATGGCCGGGTCCGGCTCGATACCGGCGGCAGTCCGCGCCTCAATCAGGTCACTGTCACGGGCCGGGATTATGCGGCGCAGGTGGCCTTCTATCGCAAGCTCGGGCTCCAGCAGATCGTCGACAGCCCGGACAATGGCTATGCCCGCTTCGAGACCTGGGGCGGCGCCACCTTCTCTGTCCAGATCGACCCCGAGGAGGAGATTGCGGCCACCAGCGCCGTTTATTTCGAGTGCGACGACCTGGACGATCGCGTCGAGACGCTTGCCCGCGGCGGCATCGTCTTTGAACATGGTCCGCGCAAGCAGCCGTGGATGTGGCACGAAGCACGGCTCCGCGACCCAGCCGGGAACATCGTCTTCCTCTACCAGGCGGGGGAAGCGCGCCGCTTCCCACCGTGGCGAATCGGCCAGCCCTGATACAATCCGGTGCAATCGCGCGCATTTACCTTGCATTTAATAAAACCGAACTGGTAGCGATCTTCTCCATGATGGCTGCTGGAGCAGCAGCCTTGGCTCAGAAGGCGTGCGCGATGAAGAAGACTTGGAAGAAACCCGAACTGAAGCGCATGGTCGCCGGCGCGGCGGAGAATGGTCCCAGCAACTTCCGCTCGGACGGTCCGAACAATCAGCGGAGCTGAGGGCGGCTCGGACCCCCAATGGGGGCACTTGTCTGATATTGCCGCCATCTGGGTCGCAGCGGCGACGCGGCGGCCGGGCCACTGCGTCACCGCTCTTGCTGGGGCGGGAGCCAGGCCGGTGGACATCGCAGCATCTGCTCCCTGGGAAGGAGCCGAACTAGCCGGCGGTGGCGGCGATTGCGGCATCGCGAGCCTCGGCGATCTTTCCGCGGCGGTGAAAGGCGCCATCACCAATGGCGCAGAGCTTGGATGGCCTGGCCAGGCTCCTGTCCGCGGGGCGGACGCGGCCAGGCTTTTGCTGCACCTCGTGCAGCGCAGCGGTCTTGAAGCGCTGCACGGAATTTGCGGTTCGGTTTCAGCGCTAATCTTCGACCGGCGATCGCGCTCCTTGCACGCATGGCGCAGCAACGGATGCGAGCACAGCCTGTTCGTCGCGGCGCCTCCGGGGCTGACGGTCGCCGCCAGCAGGCCGGAATGCATCTTCGCGAACGCATTGGTACCTAAGGAACTCGATTTCGAGGCTGCCGCTGCCTGGGCAGCCCAGGTGCCGACGATCGGCTCGCGCAGCATGTACCAGAGCGTTCGTCGCGTCCGTCCGGGTCAGGTCCTGGCCGTTGCGCCCGGGGTCCAGCCGAAAGAGGTCGCGCGCTGGCGGCCCCGGCGCATCCCGCAGTCATTCCGGTCCCTCCGGGAAGCGGGTGAAGAACTCCATGCGACTATCGGTCGCGCGGTCGCGGACACCATTGGCGAGCGTGACCAAGTTGGCCTCCTTCTCAGTGGCGGACGAGACTCGAGTGCGGTGCTTGCGATGGCATCGGCGCATCTTGCCGAACGGGGACGGGCGCTGCACGCCTTCACCGGCGCGCCGGCCCTTGGCGTGTCGGCACGGGCGATGCCGGGCTGTGTTGCCGACGAGGGCGAGGCGGCGGCCGAGACGGTCGCACGTTTCCCCGATGTCGTGCACCACATCTGCCGGCCGGAGCCCGGAAGCTTCCTGGAAATCCTGCCTAAGATTCATCGCACATCGCTGCAACCGGTCGGCAATCTCGGCAACTGGCCCTGGTACTGGGCCTGCCTCGAGCAGGCGCGCGGTTCCGGTGTCGAGGTGATGCTGTCGGGAGGCATGGGAAATCTGACGATCAGCACCGGATCACGCGAATTCCTCACTGATATCGCCGCCGAACAAGGAATTGCGGCGGCACTACGCTGGTTGCCGAGCTCGGCCGGCAGGCAGGGGACCGCCTGGCTGAACGCCGCGCATGTGCTGCTCCGTCCCCATCTTCCGCGGCGAGCGGTGGAGGCGATCCTCCGTGCCAGTGGCCGCGACCGTCATGTCAGCATGGAAGCCCCCGTCATCCATCCGGACCTCCGCGCCCAAGCGGAGCGCGACTATGCGGACGGCTGGCCGGACCAGTCGTCGCTGACGGCATTCGGATGGCGCCAAGCCATGCTGGCGGAGATGGACAGCGCCGCCAACCTGTCGGCCGCCCTGGTCGGGTTCGACGAGCGCGATCCGACCCGCGATCCGCGCGTCATCCAGCTCATCCTTTCCATGCCGCCGGAATATCTGCTGCCCCGGCCGGACGATCCAAAGCCGCTGTTCACCGAAGCCTTTGGTCGCTCATTGCCGCGTCGCGTGGCGCGCTCGACCATCAGGGGATATCAGGGTGCGGACTGGGATGCCCAATTCCCCGTTGCCGATGTGGAGTCCCGCTTCCGGACCCTGTTCGACCATCCGCTCAACCAGCAGCTTTTCGACCGGAACTTCATTCTTCGTGCCGTTCCGCAGAGACCGACCGACGTTGATGCCTTGAGGACAGGATCGGTCATCGACCTTCATCGCAACCAGTTGCTTGGCGCCCTCGCGGTCGCCGATTGGGTCGCCGTGAACTTCCCCGACGGCTAG
The DNA here is from genome assembly GCF_029637485.1 of Sphingomonas sp. LHG3406-1. Lineage (GTDB taxonomy): Bacteria > Pseudomonadota > Alphaproteobacteria > Sphingomonadales > Sphingomonadaceae > Sphingomicrobium. The sequence goes on from NZ_CP069128.1 coordinate 158,454, forward strand.
TTGCCCGCTAATCCTTGTGCATGCAGCCTTCCGAAACCGAGATCGAGGTCCCGTTCGACGCCGCTCTGTCCGAGCGCTACCTCGTCTATGCCCTGTCGACGATCACCGCCCGTTCGCTTCCGGACGTGCGCGACGGGCTGAAACCGGTGCACCGTCGCCTGCTGTGGGCGATGCGGCTGTTGCGGCTCGATCCGACCGGCGCCTACAAGAAGTCGGCTCGCGTCGTCGGCGACGTCATCGGCAAATACCACCCGCATGGCGACCAGTCGGTCTACGACGCAATGGTCCGCCTCGCGCAGAGCTTCGCCCTTCGCTATCCGCTCGTCGATGGACAGGGCAATTTCGGCAACATCGACGGCGATAATGCCGCCGCCTACCGCTACACCGAAGCCCGGCTGACGGCGATCGCAACCCAGCTAATGGCCGGGCTCGACGAGGGCACGGTCGACTTCAAGCCGACCTACAACGGTGAGGAAGAAGAGCCCGAGGTCTTTCCCGGCCTGTTCCCCAACCTGCTCGCCAATGGCGCGAGCGGCATTGCGGTCGGAATGGCGACCAGCATTCCGCCGCACAATGTCGGCGAGCTGATTGATGCAGCGATGCACCTGATCGACAATCCGGGTGCAGAAACGCGCGACCTGATGGACTTCGTCGCCGGTCCGGATTTCCCGACCGGCGGCCTCGTCGTCGATGCGCGCGAAACCATCCTCGCGGCCTATGAAAGCGGCCGCGGCAGCTTCCGCCTCCGAGCGCGGGCGACGCAGGAGAAGGAAAAGGGCGGCGGCTGGGATCTGGTTGTTACCGAGATTCCTTACGGCGTGCAGAAGGCCAAGCTGATCGAGCAGATCGCCGAGCTGATCGGCAACAAGAAGCTGCCGATCCTCGCCGACGTTCGCGACGAGAGCGCCGAGGATTTGCGTATCGTGCTCGAGCCGCGCAGCCGGACGGTCGATCCGGCGCTGCTGCTGGAGAGCCTATACCGGCTGACCGATCTGGAAATCCGCTTCCCTCTGAACCTCAATGTGCTCGACCAGCATCGCACGCCTGGGGTGATGGGGCTGAAGAGCTGCCTGACGGCCTGGCTGTCGTTCCAGATCGAAGTGCTGCTCAACCGCTCGCGCACGCGGATTGCCAAGATCGAGGACCGGCTGGAGCTGCTCGACGGCTTCCTCATCGCCTATCTGAACCTCGACCGCGTCATCGAGATCATCCGCACCGAGGACGAGCCCAAGGCCGTGATGATGGCCGAGTTCGGCCTTACCGACCGGCAGGCGGAGGCGATCCTCAACATGCGCCTGCGCTCCTTGCGCAAGCTGGAGGAGATGGAGATCGCCAAGGAGCGCAGCTCGCTGGCGAAGGAGCGTGAGGAGCTGCTGGCGCTGGTCGAAAGCCCGCGCAAGCAGCGCAATCGGCTCAAGAAGGACCTCGAGGGCGTCAAGGCGAAGTTCGCCGATGCGCGGCGAACCACCATCGAGGAGAAGCCGCTGGCCGCGCGGGCGGAGATCGACTGGTCGGCGATGATCGAGAAGGAGCCGATCACGGTCATCCTTTCCGCTCGCGGCTGGATACGGGCGATGAAGGGACATCTCGCAGCCGAGGAGTTCGCCACCCTCAAGTTCCGCGAGGGCGATGAGCTGTGGGGACGGCCGATCCATGCGCAGACGACCGACAGGATCCTCATCGCCGGCGAAAATGGCCGAGTCTACACGCTCACCGGTGACAAGCTGCCGGGCGGCCGCGGCTTCGGCGAGCCGGTACGGCTGTCGCTCGACCTGCCCGCAGAGGTGGAAATCGCTGCCATGCTGGTGGTGAAGCCCGCCTCCCGTCTGCTTGCGGCCAGCAGCGATGGGCGCGGCTTCGTGACCAGCGGCGAAGCGGTGCTGGCCGAGACCCGCAAGGGCAAGCAGCTGATGAACCTTCGTCCCGACGCCAAGTTGCAGGTGCTTCGGCTGATTCCGGAAGGCGCGGACGCGGTGGCGGTCATCGGTGACAATCGCAAGCTCCTGGTCTTTAACCTGGCCGAACTGCCCGAAATGGGTCGCGGCTCCGGTATCCAGTTGCAGCGCTACCGCGACGGCGGGCTCGCCGACGTGACGGTGCTCACCATGACCGACGGGCTCAGCTGGAGCATGGGCGGCGACAGCGGGCGTACGCGCAGCGAATCCGACCTCACGCCCTGGCGGGCGATCCGCGGCGCGAGCGGTCGGATGGCGCCGCTTGGCTTTCCCCGCAGCAACAAGTTCCAGGGCGAGTAGGGCCGCTTGGCAGGGGACATACTGACTGCCCTCTGCCGGCGCCGCTCCTGCCGCGCCTTCCTGCCCGACCCCGTGTCACGGCAGGTGATCGAAGCGATACTGGATGCGGCCCGCTGGGCGCCGTCCGGAGGCAATCTGCAGCCCTGGCGCGTGATCGCGGTCACGGGCAGCGAGCGTGACGAGGTCGTCCGAATCGCCGGCGAGGCGCTCTTCTCCGGGGCAAGCGAAGAAGGCGAGCACTTCATCTACCCGCCCGATCTGTGGGAGCCCTATCGAACCCGCCGTTTCGCCAATGCCGAGGCGCTCTATGCTGCGCTTGGCGTTTCGCGGGAGGACAAGGCGGCGCGCTATCGCTGGGTGGCCGAGAACTTCCGCTTCTTCGGCGCGCCGATCGGGCTCTTCTTCATCATCGACCGCCGCATGGGGCACGGCCAATGGGCACAGCTCGGCATGTTCATGCAGTCGGTTGCGCTCGCAGCCGAAGCGGAGGGCCTGGGAACCTGCTTGCAGGAGGCGTGGGCGCGCGTTCGCGAGACTTTGCACGGTCAGCTCGGCCTTGAAGAGCACGAGCTCCTCTATTGCGGCATGGCGCTGGGCTGGCCGGATCCAGGCCATGCCAGCGCGTCGATGGTGCGCGAGCGGGCGGCGCTGGAAGAGATTGCGGAGTTTCGCGGCTTCGGCGACTAGGCGCGGCATGGACATGCCCACACTCGCACAGGTCATTGCCTCACTGGAAGGCGAACCTTTCGGGCTCGACGCCCCGCCAAGCTGGAGCCAGGGGAGAACCCTCTACGGTGGCATGACTGCTGCCCTGGCCTGGGCGGCCGCCGATCGGATCCTGCCTGACCTGCCGCCGCTTCGGTCGGTGCAGGCGGCGTTCGTCGGTCCGGCGTCTGGTCGCCTCACCCTCAAACCCGAGGTGCTGCGGAGGGGCAAGTCGGCGACCACGGTGGGCGTGGACGTCCGCGGCGATGCGGGCCTTGCCGCGCGTCTGACCTTCTTCTGCGGCAGCCCTCGCGAGAGCAAGGTGGCGCACGAGCGGATTGCCCCGCCGCAAGCACCGGCGCCGGGCGATCTGCCGAAAGTGCTCGGGTCAGGGCAGGGGCCGACTTTCGCCGCCAATTACGACATCCGGCACGTCTCCGGCGGGCTGCCATTCGCCGGCGGGGAGCCGGAATTCGTCATGTGGGCACGGCTCGCGGCGCATGAGGGAGCGGATGCGCTCGTATCGCTCATCGCTCTCGCCGACGTCCTGCCGCCGGCGTCCATGCCGGTCTTCCCCGAATTCGGACTCATCAGCACCCTTAGCTGGAGCTTCGACCTTGACGCCCTGCCGAGCAATGCAGGCGCCTGGTACCTGTGCCGGGCCGCCGCCGAGAGCACCGCCGACGGCTATTCCCGCCAGTCGATGGACGTGTGGGACGAGCGCGGTCGCCGCCTGCTTGCCGGCAGGCAGACCGTCGCCATCTTCGTGTAACGGCAGTTTCGTTGCTTCGCGGGCAGGGGGCTTCTATGGCGATGCCGATCCTGTTCTCCTCTTTTTAAAGGCACCCAGCCCATGGCTCGCCGCCGCCAGATCTACGAAGGCAAGGCCAAGATTCTCTACGAGGGTCCGGAGCCAGGCACCCTGATCCAGTACTTCAAGGACGACGCGACGGCCTTCAACGCGCAGAAGCGCGGCACGATCAGTGGCAAGGGCGTCATCAACAACCGCATCTCCGAGCATATCTTCACCTCGCTCGCGACGATCGGCGTCCCGACTCACTTCATCCGCCGCGTCAACATGCGCGAGCAGCTGATCCGGCAGTGCGAAATCGTGCCGATCGAGGTGGTGGTGCGGAACGTCGCCGCCGGGTCGCTCTCGAAGCGCCTCGGAATCGAGGAAGGGACTCAGCTTCCCCGCACCATCATCGAATATTACCTCAAGGACGATGCGCTCGGCGATCCGATGGTCGCCGACGAGCACATCGCTTGCTTCGGGTGGGCCACGCAGGACGAGATGAACGACATCGCCGACATGGCGATCCGCGTGAACGACTTCATGGCCGGCCTGTTCGCGGCCATCGGGATACGCCTGGTCGACTTCAAGCTCGAGTTCGGCCGGGTCTGGGAGAATGATTACAGCCGCATCATCCTCGCCGACGAGATCAGCCCCGACGGCTGCCGTCTGTGGGATATGCGGTCGGGCGAGAAGCTCGACAAGGACCGCTTCCGTCAGAACCTCGGCGGCGAGGCCGAAGCCTATCAGGAGGTCGCGCGCCGCCTCGGTCTGCTCGAAGGCCAGGAGGGCGAGAATGCCGTCCTTGATTTCGACAGTCATCGCAAGAAACGCGGGCGCTGAACGGAAGTTGAGTGCGGCCTTGTAATTGCCACATGCCTGAACGCGCATTCATATTAGAACAGCGCTAGATGAACGAACTGACAGGGTTGATGCTCTTCTAGGCTCAACTCACTCCGTTTGTCGAAGAATGGAGGCGTTTGTTCGCCTGCTCCCTTGGCATCGTCGAGTGGCACAACCAAGTGCCGCTGCGAACAGCAACGTGACGTTGCCGTTCCAACGAAACCAGGAGAATATCAGTGAACAAGCTTCTCGCGCTGACCGCCGTCGCCACGGCCGCTTTGGCTGCCACCCCGGCGCTCGCGCAGGCACCGCAGGGCCCGCGTGTCGAGGGTCTCGTCGGGTATGACGCCGTTCGCGTCGACCTGTCGGACGTCGGCATCGACGACAAGTTCAAGGACGAGGGCGTCCTCTACGGTGTCGGCGTCGGCTACGACTTTGCGCTCGGCAATGGCGTTTCGCTCGGCGCCGATCTCGAGGCCAGCGACTCGACCGCCAAGGAAAGCAACATCGGCGGCACGCTGAAGGCCAAGCGCGACCTTTACGCCGGTGGCCGCGTCAGCTTCCCGCTCGGCGCCGATGGCAGCAACGTCTACGTCAAGGGTGGCTACACCAATGCCCGCTTCTCGGCGAGTGACGGCACCATCTCGGCCACCGACAATGTCGACGGCTATCGTCTCGGCGGCGGTGCCCAGTTCGCTGTCCGCGGCAAGGCCTATGTCGGCGGCGAGTATCGCTACAGCAACTACGAGGGCGGTCTCGAGCGTCACCAGCTCGCGGCGACCATCGGTACCCGCTTCTAAGCGGACCGGCCTTCGGGTCCAGGGGAAGGGGCGTCCGGCTGGTCCGGGCGCCCCTTTTCCCTGTTCAGGCCTTCTGTGCTAATGTGGTCACTTCGAAGCTTGGGAGGGCGGCCATGGAAGAAGAAAGCCGCATCTATTTCGCGCGGCGTGCAGCCGAGGAGCAGGAACGGGCCGAGAAGGCGCGCGACCCCGTCGCGGCGAGGGTCCACCGCCAACTCCAGCGCGTCTATGTCGAACGGGCAAGCGTCGGCGAGCGCTGGATCGACCGCGACATGGTCGGCTAGCCGCCAAGCAGCCGCAGGCGCGCCTGCTCGATGGCCGAGGCCCTTGCCCGCCGCCGTTCCTCATCAAGGGCCGGATAGCCCGCTGCGGCTTCTGTCCTCAGCGCATTGGCGAAGCGGTCGGTCCGAAGATCGGCGAGAATGGCGCGCATCCGGCTGCGCACACCCTCATCGACCATCTGCCTCGATCCCTGCATCGCGCCGAGTTCGGCGGTGTTGCTGATGGCCTCGCGCATGCCGGCGATGCCCTTCTGCTCGACGAGGTCGGCGAGCAGCTTCAGCTCCGAGACGCACTCGAGATAGGCGAGGCCGGTGTCAATTCCCGCCTCGACCAACGTCTCGAAGCCCATTTCGAGAATGGCCGGGACCGAACCCCAAACGACCGCCGCCTCGTTGAACAGGTCGGACAGGGTCTCCTGTTCGAAGGTCGAGCGGAGGACTCCCGCGTCCGGCCTGCCGCATCCGAGCGCCCGCGCCAGCGCCAATGCCATCGGCCAGGCGTTGCCGGTCGAGTCCCGCCACACTGCCGCGAGGCCCACCATCCCCTTGCTCTCGGTATAGAGCCGGCGCAGCGCCGCTCCCGGACCCTTGGGTGCGACCATGATGACGTCGAGATCGTCGCGCGGGGCGATCAGGCCGTAGTGGATGCAGAGGCCATGCGCGAAGCCGATTGCGGCGCCCGGGCGGATCGCTGCCTCGACTCCTCGGTAGATGCTCGGAAGTTGCTCGTCCGGGGCGAGGAAGAGGATGAGGTCCGCCCCGCTGACCGCCTCCTCTGGAGGCCGCACGACTAGGCCCTCGGCCTCTGCCAGAGCCATGCTGGCGCTTCCAGGCCGTAGTCCCACGCGAACCGCGATGCCGCTATCCCTGAGGTTGAGCGCCTGGGCACAACCCTGGTTGCCGAAGCCGATGACGGCGACAGCCCGACCCGTCAGAGGGCCGGGATCGAGATCGAGGTCGTGGAGCATCCCGCTTCCTTGGCGGCGTCGAGGAGCGGCGGCAAGGCGGAGGCGAGATCCCCGCCCGCAAGGCTCACCGGCTGGAGATCACCGAGGCGCTGGTTGCGGAACCAGGTGCGCTGGCGCTTGGCATATTGGCGGGTGGCGAGCTGCCCGGCCGCGATCGCCTGATCACGTGATGATTGCCCCTCGAGGAAGCCGGCAAGCTCCGGCACCCCGATCGCGCGCATGACGGGAAGGGCCGGGTCGAGCTTGCGGGCGATCAGCGCTGCGACCTCCCGCAATGCGCCGTCCTCGATCATGGCGAGGAAGCGCCGGTCGATCCGCTCGCCGGCGAGGGCGTCGTCGCCGAGCAGGAGCGCTCCGATCAGTGCGACGTCGTTCCTGATGCCGCCAGCGGGTGCGTCCTGCCACCGTCTCAGCGGAACGCCGGTCGACAGCACGACCTCGAGCGCACGGGCGACGCGCTGAGTGTCGTTCGGGTGGAGCCGGGCCGCGGCTTCAGGATCGAGCATGCCGAGCCGCCGATGATTGTCGCCGACACTCGCCGCGCGAACTTGCGCGCGGACATCGTTGCACACCGTCGGCACGTCGGCGATCCCGTCGAGCAGGGTCCGCAGATAGAGGCCCGTGCCGCCGACCAGGATCGGAAGCTGTCCTCGGCCGTGAACCTCGGCGATGACCGCCCTGGCGTCCGCTGCCCAGTCCGCCGCGCTGCAGGCGCTCGCCCCGTCGCGGTGCCCGAAGAGGCGATGCTCGATCCCCACCATCTCCGCGTCGCTCGGACGAGCGGTGAGGATGCGAAGATCGGCATAGACCTGCGCACTGTCGGCGTTGACGATCACGCCGTTCGTGCGTTGTGCCAGCGCAACGGCAAGCGCCGACTTGCCGCTCGCGGTCGGTCCTGCGATGACGCACAGAGGAGGAGCGCCCTTGTTCATTGCCACACTGATAGCAGCAGGACGGCTGAGAGACGACGATCTTGCCCGCGCAAGTGAGATCGCGGGCGGCGGCGAGCTACGGTGGATTGATGCCGGCGATGCAGCCGACCTTCTCCTTGGTCCGGTGGACGACTGGCGGGACCTTCGCGACCGCCTTGAGGCAGGACTGCCCGGCGTCGACGTCATCGTCCAGCCCGCCGAAGAGCGCGAGAAGCGCCTGTTCGTTGCCGACATGGATTCGACCATGGTCGGCCAGGAATGTATCGACGAATTGGCCGACTTCGCCGGCAAGAAGGCGGAGATTGCCGCTGTTACGGAGCGCGCCATGCAGGGTGAGCTCGACTTTGCCGAAGCGCTGCATCACCGCGTCGCGGCGCTCAACGGGTTGGGCGTCGGCTGCATCGAGCGCTGCCGGACCGAGCGGGTGACTCCCAATGCCGGCGCCAGGACGCTGGTCCGCACCATGCGCGCCCGTGGCGCCAAGACCTTGCTCGTCACCGGCGGCTTCCACGACTTCGCCGATCCGCTGGCGTCTGAATTAGGTTTCGTTGAGGTCCGCGCCAATTACCTCGAGAGCATCTTCGGTCATCTGACGGGACGGGTGGCCGGCGAGATCGTCGATGCGGCCGCCAAGGCACGCGCGCTGATCGAGCTACGCGAAGAGCTGAAGCTCCCGAAGGCGGCCGTGCTGGCGGTCGGAGATGGGGCCAACGACGCGCCGATGATCGAGGAAGCGGGCCTCGGCGTTGCCTATCGCGGCAAGCCAAAGCTCGACGCCGTGGCCGACGCGCGCCTTCGCAACAATGACCTCACAGCCCTGTTGTGGGCGCAGGGTATTCCGAAGGCGGAGTGGCTCGAGGATTGAATCGGGGGCGTGCGTGTCAGCGCGCCGGCACCGGGAAGCAGGGCTGCGGCTTCAGCGCCGCACAAGCCGCAGAGGCGGCGGCGCGGGTGGCATAGGGGCCGACCTGCAGCCTCGTCATCGTTCCCGACGGCACCAGGTTGATGCCCGCGCCGCCGAGCCGGGGCGAAAGACTGGCGTAGAGCTTCTGTGCGGCCGCTCGGTCGCGAAAGGCGCCGAGCTGGATTCGGAAGGCGCCCGCGCTGGCCTTGGACGTGGGAGTCATCAAGCTCGGCGCGACGGCGGGAGTGGGTACCGGCCTGGGCAATGATGAAGCGGCCTTTGACTTCGAAGGCTGCCTGACCGCCTCCGCCACCTTGGGCGGGGCAGGGGAGGCACTCGCCACCATCTGCTGGGCAAGGATGACGCCCTTCCTGCGTTCCTCCAGAGGGATGATCTGGTCCATCTCGCTCAAGGTCGCCTGCGCCGGGGCGAGGCCCTGCGCCGCGGCCCGGCTGACCATGGCATAGGCACGCACGCGATCCTCCGGCACGCCGTCACCGTTGAAGAGGGCGGTGCCGAACACCAGCATGGCGCGCGGTTCGCCTGCGTCGGCCGCCTCGCGCAGCCAGCGCATCGCCCCGCTTCGATTGCCGTTCTGGAAGAGAAGCAGGCCAAGGCTGGTCTTGGCTTCCAGATGGCCGGCCCGCGCCGCCTGCTCGTAATAGCGCTGGGCCGTGACGAGGTCGGCCGGCACGCCGCGCCCGAGCTTGTAGGCCTGCCCGAGGTTATAAGCGGCATCCGCCTGGCCGCGCGCAGCGAGCGGCTTCCAGATGGCGACCGCCTGTTCGGGCTTGCCGGCCGCCCAGGCATCGATGCCCGCGCGCACGTTCTGCGCCGCCGCCGGAGCCGCGGCGATCGCCGCCAACGCCAAGAGCCCAAAAAAACGCATGCACCCCTCCCGCTTCGCCTTGCAGTCTAGAACAGCGTCGCGGCTCCGTTAACCTGATTTTAGGCCGCCGCCTGCATTCCCATCCGTAGTTGACAAATTGCACCTTACCCGAGGGGATCGGAATGCGCGTTCTGGCTTTGGCATCGCAGAAGGGGGGGTCGGGCAAGACGACTCTCTCCGGCCATCTCGCGGTGCAGGCACAACTGGCGGGAGCCGGCCCGGTCTGTCTGATCGACATCGACCCGCAGGGGTCGCTCGCCGACTGGTGGAACGAGCGCGAGACGGAGATGCCCGCCTTCGCGCAGACGACGGTCGCTCGCCTCGCCAGCGACCTTGAAGTGCTCCGCCAGCAGGGCTTCCGCCTTGCGGTGATCGACACGCCGCCGGCCATCACCATGGCCATCCAGAGCGTGATCGCGGTCGCCGAGCTGATCGTCATTCCGACCCGCCCGAGCCCGCATGACCTTCGCGCCGTCGGCGCCACGGTCGATCTTTGCGAGCGCGCCGGAAAGCCGCTCATCTTCGTCGTCAACGCGGCGACTCCGAAGGCCAAGATCACCTACGAGGCGGCGGTCGCCCTTTCGCAGCATGGCACGGTGGCCCCGGTCACCCTTCATCATCGCACCGATTTCGCGGCGTCGATGATCGACGGACGGACCGTGATGGAGGTCGATCCCAAGGGCAAGTCGGCCGCTGAAGTGGTCGAGCTGTGGGAATATATCTCCGATCGGCTCGAGAAGAATTTTCGCCGGACCGTGTTCGCGGCGCCGGGTGCGGCACCGGGCGTCGGTGCCGTCAGTCCGCGTCCCGTCGGTGGCTTCGGCCGCCGCGTGGTCGGCTAAAGGGGCGTATTTCCCATGATGAAGAGCGAACCGAGGCCTTTCGCCTCCCTCTCCTCCGGGCTTCTCGCCCGCAAGGGTGCCGCCCGTCCCGCCATGCGTCCGCAGGGCTTTGGCCAGGGCGGCAGCGGTCTCGAGGATCTCGGCTGGAACGACATGGGCTTCGAGCCGCCTCGGCCGGTGCTCGCGCCGGTTCCGGTCGCTGAAGAAGCGGTCGTTGCGCGGCCCAATCCGGTCACCGGCCTCACGCCGGCCAGCCCGGTGCATGCCGTCCAGGACGAGATCGTCCAGCGCCTCGTCACCGACAGCCCGGACGAGGAAATGGACGAGACGGCCGAACCGGTCGCGGCCGACGTTCCGCCGCTGGCCGAGGTGCTGACGGCAAAGGTCGAAGCGTCCGTGGCGCCGGTCGCCGCGGTCGCCGTCCCCGCTCGTCGGCCGGTTGCCGCGGAACCGACCCCGCGCAGCCGCGCCAACAGCGGCAAGCCGAAGGCCGCCTTCACGCTGCGGCTCGATCACGACCGCCATCTCAAGCTCCGGCTTGCCTGTGCCGTCACCGGCACGTCGGCTCAGCAGCTGGTCACCCGCGCGCTCGACGAGCTGCTGGCGACCATGCCCGAACTCGACGCCATGGCCAGCCGGGCGCCGGAGCGTCACGCCAGCAAGAGGTAAGAAGACGATGCGCAAGACCAAGTCCGCACTTCTCGCCGCCTCCACCATCCTCCTCGCGGTGGCCGTCACCGGCTGCGCCATGGGGGAAAAGCGCAGTTCGTTCGGCGGCGTCTCCGAGAACAGCAACATTGGTGTCGCGCTCCGCGCCCAAGCGGCGCTTGAACAGGGCGACTCGGCAAATGCCATTCGCTTCGCCGAACGCGCCGTCGACAACAGCCCGACCGACGCCGGCTTCCGTGCCCTGCTCGGCAACGCCTATATGTCGTCCGGACGCTTCCGCTCGGCCGAAGCAGCCTATGCCGATGCGCTGTCGCTGATCCCGTCGCTCCCGGGCGTGCCGCTCAAGCTGGCGCTGACCCAGGCAGGGCAGGGCAAGGGCGATGCCGCGGTGACGACCCTCGAGGCCTACTCCCAGGCAATCGATCCGGCCGACGCTGGCCTCGCCATGGCGCTTGCCGGACGTCCGGGGGCCGCTGTCGAACTGCTCGACCAGGCCGCCCGAGCGCCGGGCGCCGACGCTCGCGTCCGCCAGAATCTCGCGCTCGCACATGCCCTTGCGGGTGACTGGGTCCGTGCGCGCACCGTCGCGGCGCAGGATCTTGCCGGCGACCAGCTCGAAAAGCGCATGAGCGACTGGGCCTCCTTCGCCCGTCCCGGCGCGTCCGGCAGCCAGGTGGCGTCGCTGATTGGGGTCACCGCACCGGTCGCCGCCGACCCGGGCCAACCAGTCCGTCTCGCTCTTCGCCGGGAACGAAATGACGTCCGTACCGCCGAGGCTGAAGTGCCGGCGCCGGTGGCCGCCGCCGAGCCGGTGATGGCCTCCGCCGCTGCTGCGCCGGCTGTCGCCATCGTCGCTCCTGCACCTAGTCTGCCATCGCCGATCGCCGAGCCGATGCCCATCGAGGTTGCCGCTGCCTCCGAGCCGGCCGCCGAGGTCGCAACCGCTCCGGATGTTGCCGAGATGGTGGACAGCCTGCGGGCTGAGCGGGTCCAGGCCGACGGTCGCCTTCCGAAGGTCGCCGAACTTCGCCGTGCTGCGGTGCGCCGCTTCGGCAGGAGCCAGGCGGTGGTCCAGCTCGGCGCCTATGCGACCGAAGCCGGTTTGAAGATGGGCTGGTCGGTCGTCGCCAAGCGCCACAAGGGCGTTCGTAGCTATGTCCCGGCGAGCGCGCGCTTCAACGGTCCGCGCGGCACCGTTTACCGGCTGAGCCTCAAGGGCTTCGCCAGCGACTCCGAAGCCCGCCAGCTGTGCATGCAGCTGAAGGCTGGCGGCGCCAGCTGCTTCGTCCGCAGCGCCGCGGGCGACTCGCCGGTGCGCTTCGCCAGCCGCTAGGGCTGGCGGACCAGCATCTCGAGCACGGCCATTCGAATCGCCACGCCGTTCGCCACCTGACGAAGGATGAGCGAACGGCCTGCGAGGTCGGCGGCTTCGTCGGCAATCTCCACTCCGCGGTTCATCGGACCGGGATGCAGCACGACCGCGTCCGGCGCGGCCAATGCGAGCCGCTCGCGTGTCAGGCCGTAGAGCCGCAGATACTCGCCGGGCGCGTCACCCAGTTCCCGCTCCATTCGTTCGCGCTGGACGCGCAGCATCATCACCGCATCGGCACCTGCGATCGCCTCATCGATGGCGATGGTCTCGGCGCCATCCGGCATGAGGGCAGGGGGACCGGCAAGCCGGACCCGGGCGCCCAGCCTAGGCAGCAGCAAGGCATTGGAGCGGGCGACCCGGCTGTGCCGGACGTCACCGACGATGGCGATGGTTCGGCCTTCGAGGCTTCCGAAATGCTGGATGAGGGTGAGCGCGTCGAGCAAGGCCTGGGTCGGGTGCTCGTTGGTGCCGTCGCCGGCGTTGATGACCGGGCAGCCAGCCAGAAGTGACACTTGCTCGGCCGCGCCATTGTCGCGGTGGCGGAGGACGAGCGCGTCCGGTCCCATGGCTCCGAGCGTCCGCGCCGTGTCCGCCAGCGTTTCGCCCTTCTTCACGCTCGAATGTTCGACCGACAGCGTGATCGCCTGCGCGCCGAGTCGCGCCGCCGCCTGGGCGAAGCTCATCGCCGTTCGGGTGCTGTTCTCGTAGAAGCAGTTGAAGACGGTACGGTCGGCAAGGCGCCCGGCGCCGGCACGTCGGTCGGCGGCGAACTCGGCACCTCGTTCGAGGAGCCCGGCGATCTGTTCGTCGCTCAGCGACTGGATGGAGAGAAGATGCACGAGGGCTGCTGCTAGCCCGCCCGCGGCAACATGCAAAGGGCGTCGAGCGCGCCCTGGAGGATGTGGGCCGCGGCAAGCTTGTCGATCGCCTCCGCACGTTTCGCCCTGCTGACGTCGGCCGCGATCATTGCCCGCTCGACCGCCTGGGTCGACCAGCGCTCGTCCCAGAGCAGGACCGGCAGGGAAAGCGGCGTGAGATTGCGGGCGAAGGCGCGGACTGACTGGGTGCGCGGCGAATCGCTGCCGTCCATGTTGAGCGGCAGGCCAACGACCAGACCGCGCACCGAATGGCGGGTGATGAAGGCACGAAGCGCTTCCAGGTCGGCAGTGAACTTCGTTCGTCGCAGCGTCTCGGCTGGTCCTGCAAAGCTCCATCCGGCATCGCACAGCGCCAAGCCGACCGTCTTCGTGCCGACATCGAGCCCCGCCAGCACCCCGCCTCCCGGCAAGGCATGGGCAAACTCCGCGGCGACGGCAGTGATCACCGCTGGAAGGCCCTGATCCGCCGATCCGCGTCCCGCCTGATGTCCGGCCAGAACAGGATATAGTCGTAGACGTGATAGTTGTTGCCCGGCAGCGCATAGCGCCCGACCTCCGGCAGTTCATTGTCGCGGCCGGTGATCAGCAGGAAGCCGTTCTCGCAGCGCGCTCCGACCGCTCCGGGAACGATCGTCGCATCGGTCAACGTGTCGTTGGTCGGCACCAGGGTTCCGAGACTTTGCCCCGGCGTGCTTGCCGCCGACGTGCCCGTGACCGGATTGACGCACAGCATGTCCTGTTGCCGCCTTTTCTGCCCGTTGAAGCCGGTCGAGCCCTCATAGACGTCGGTGATCAGGCTCGTGTTGGCGGGCTCGGCAAAGCTTTGCCAGGACAGGATGCAGCCCGGCTGGTCCGCCCTCGTGCAGGCGGGCAGGCCCATCGCCGGGATGTCCGCCGCCGTGCTCACCGGCCAGCCGACCACATAAGCGGCGACGATGCGGCGGGCGAGGGCGGGATCCTTCGCGATCCGGTCGCGCAGCAGGCGGGTGAGGTGCAACGCGCCCTGACTGTGGCCGGCAAGGATGATGGGGCCGGCCGGCTCCTGCACCAGGAACCGGTCGAACGCCCGCGCCACGTCCGAGTAAGCGAGGTCGAGCGCCTTGGTGGCATTCTCGCTGCTGTCGAGGAAGGCGCCGAAGGCGGCCTGCCGGTATTTCGGCGCGTAGACGCGGGTCTCGTTGAGGGCGCTGGCCTGGCTGCGCACGAACAGGGCTGCGCGGTCCTGACTGTCCTTGTCGCCCAGCGGCGCGTTCCAGCGGTCTCGCTGCAAATAGGTCGTCGGGTGGATGAAGAAGGTCGCCGGACGCGAACCGTTGAGCAGCGGCGGCGCAACGTCTCTCGGCCGCCATTCGGCCGGACCCGGCGGGATCGTGTCGGGCAGATTCAGCCAATTTTCGGCCTGCACGTAATCGGGGCCGCTCTGTGCCGGCGGCGCCTCGAACGGCACGGTTGGCAGCGCCTGTTTGCGAAGCACCGAGCCGCCGAACTGGAACATGGCAAAGCCACCGGCAACGACCAGCAGGGTCAGGACGAAGATGATGATGAGGAAGCGGCGGGCGCACATGGCGGCGGAACTAGGCGCGCGTGTCGCCAGCGGCAACCCGGCCCTCTGGCCCGGCCCTCGGTGTACAGCCAGGCGTGCTCATGTCCGCGCGCAGGTCCAGCCCAGTCGGCGGCTTCGAGGCAAGTCATAGGAACAGGCAAGTTCACCTGCCGTTCAAGCACTTGGGCCGATGGAAAGGCCATAGGCCGGGGGGCAGTAGGAGCGTTTCCATGTCCCTCGTTCGCAATCTCACCCTTGCCGCAATTGGCGCCTTCGGGCTCGCCGGCTGCTCCACCTACGGCCAGTATGGCGGTGTCGGAGTTGGCGTCGGGTCGGGCTATTACGACCCCTATTACAGTGCCGGCTACGGCGGTTATGGTAACTACGGCAATTACGGCGGCTACTCGCCCTACGGCGGATATGGCAGCTATTCGCCTTATGGTGGCTACGGCGGCTACGGCTCGCCCTACGGCTGGTACAACGGCTATTATTATCCGGGCACCGGACGCTACGTCTACGATCGCCAGCGCCGCCCTTCGCCGATTACCGATGCGCTTCGCCGCCGCTTCGAGCAGCAGCGTGCCCTTGAACGCCGCAGCCCGGCGGTTCAGCAGAATGTCCGCGCCTATCGGTCCGAGCGACGCGACGATCGCCGCGTCTATCGGGTCGAACGCCGCGAGGACCGGGGCGAGCTTCGCCGCGGTCAGGTGACCCGCCAGGAATATCGCGCGGACCGGCGCGACGACCGCCGGGAATATCGTCGCGACCAGCGTGAGGACCGCCGCGATCTCCGCCGCGATAACCGCAGGGACCGTAAGCGCCGCCCCGACTAGGCCGCTCGTCAGGCCCGGCGCCGGCCAAGGGGGAGTTGAAGGCTTCGCGCCCCCTCGCTAACGCCGGGCCATGTCCGTCGATACCGCCACCGTGCGGCACATCGCCAAGCTTGCGCGTCTCCAGATGAGCGACGCGGAAGTCGAAGCGCTGGTGCCCGAACTCAACAACATCCTCGGCTGGGTCGAGCAGCTGGGCGAGGTCGATACGTCCGGCGTCGAGCCGCTCGCCACCGTCATCGACCAGAAGCTGCGCCTGCGCGACGACGTCATCGATGCCGATCCGCTGACCGGCGGCAACGTCCGCGACAAGGTCCTGCTGAACGCGCCCGACGCGCAGCATGGCTTTTTCGCCGTTCCGAAGGTGATCGAATAGTGGTCGAGCTCACCACCCTTACGCTGACGCAGCTCCGCGACGGCTTTCGCGCTGGCGACTTCTCCGCGCGGGAGATCGCCGACAGCTTCAACGCCGCCGTCGCTGCGGCCAAGGCGCTCAACGCCTATACGGTCGAAACTCCCGAGGATGCGCTCGCCTGCGCCGAAACGGCCGATGCCGCGCGCCAGTCGGGCGACCTCAAGCCGCTGTCCGGCATTCCGCTCGGAATCAAGGACCTGTTCGCGACCGTCGGCGTCGACACGACCAGCGGCAGCCGCATCCTGACCGGCTTCAAGCCCCCTTATGAGAGCACGGTCACCGCCAGGCTCCGCGCGGCGGGCGCCGGCATGCTCGGCAAACTGAACATGGACGAGTTCGCCATGGGCTCGTCGAACGAGACCAGCGCCTACGGTCCCGTCATCTCCCCCTGGAAGCGCAATGACGGCGGCAATGCAGCGCTCACCCCCGGCGGAAGCTCGGGCGGCTCGGCAGCGGCGGTCGCGGCGGGCCTGGCGCCGGGCGTGACCGGCACCGACACCGGCGGCTCGATCCGCCAGCCTGCGGCCTTCACCGGAATCACCGGCATCAAGCCGACCTACGGCCGCTGCTCGCGCTGGGGCATCGTCTCCTTTGCCTCCTCGCTCGATCAGGCGGGTCCGATGTCTCGCACCGTGCGCGACTGCGCCATCCTGCTCGAAGCCATGAGCGGCTTCGACTCCAAGGATGCGACGTCGATCGATGCGCCGGTGCCCGCGTGGGAGCAGGGGCTTTCCAGCGATCTCAGGGGCAAGCGGGTCGGTATTCCCAGGGAATATCGCATCGACGGCGTGCCGGGCGAAATCAACGCCCTGTGGGACCAGGGCATCGCGTGGCTCAAGGATGCCGGGGCGGAGATCGTCGAGATCAGCCTGCCGCATACGAAGTACGCGCTGCCGACCTACTACATCATCGCTCCGGCCGAGGCCTCATCCAATCTCGCCCGCTATGACGGCGTCCGCTACGGCCTTCGCGAAGCGCCCGGCGGCGGCAATCTCGATGCGATGTACGCCGCAACCCGCGCCGCCGGCTTCGGCGCCGAGGTCAAGCGCCGGATCATGATCGGCACCTACGTGCTGTCGGCCGGCTTCTACGACGCCTATTTCACCAAGGCCCAGCGGGTGCGGGCGCTGATCAAGCAGGATTTCCGCGCCGCCTTCGAGCGTTGCGACCTGATCCTCACCCCGACCGCGCCCAGCGCCGCCTTCGGCATTGGCGAGAAGATGAGCGATCCGCTCGCCATGTACCTGAACGACGTCTTCGCCGTCCCGGCTAGCCTCGCCGGCCTGCCGGCGATGAGCGTTCCCGGCGGGCTTGACGGCCAAGGCCTGCCGCTTGGCTTGCACCTGATCGGGCGCGAGATGGACGAACAGGGCGTGCTCAATGCAGGCCTTGCGATCGAAGAACGCGCGGGCTTCAGCGCCCGTCCGGAGAAGTGGTGGTAATGGCTGACGTGAACGCACCCTATCGCATCAAGGGCGAAACCGGCGAGTGGGAGGTCGTGGTCGGCCTTGAGGTCCACGCGCAGGTGGTCTCCAACGCCAAGCTGTTCAGCGGCGCCGCCACGGCTTTTGGCGCCGAGCCCAACACCCAGGTCAGTCTGGTCGACGCCGCCATGCCCGGTATGCTTCCGGTTCCCAACCGCGAGTGCATCCGCCAGGCGGTTCGCACCGGCCTCGCCATCGATGCCAAGATCAACAAGTGGAGCCGGTTCGACCGCAAGAACTACTTCTATGCGGACCTGCCGCAGGGCTACCAGATCAGCCAGCTCTACCATCCTTTGGTCGGCGAAGGGTCGGTGACGGTCCTTCTCGACGAGAAGGACGAAGCGAGCGCGCGCACCATCGGCGTCGAGCGCATCCACGTCGAACAGGACGCTGGCAAGCTGATGCACGACCAGCATCCGACCATGTCTTACGTCGACCTCAACCGCTCGGGCGTCGCGCTGATGGAGATCGTCTCCAAGCCCGACCTGCGCTCGCCCGCGGAAGCGGGGGCCTACCTGCGCAAGCTGCGCGCCATCCTGCGGTACGTGGGCTCGTGCGACGGCAACATGGAGGAAGGCTCCATGCGCGCCGACGTCAACGTCTCCGTGCGCCGGCCGGGCGAGCAGTTCGGCACCCGCACCGAGACCAAGAACGTCAATTCGGTGCGCTTCGTGCAGCAGGTGATCGAGCATGAGGCGCGGCGCCAGATCGAGCTGCTCGAGAGCGGCGGAACGGTGGTGCAGGAGACCCGTCTCTACGATCCGGACAAGGGCGAGACGCGGTCGCTCCGGTCGAAGGAAGATGCGCACGATTATCGCTACTTCCCCGATCCCGATCTGCTGCCGCTGGAAATCGACGACGCCTTCATCGAGGATTGCCGCGCCTCGCTGCCCGAGCTGCCCGACGCCAAGCGCAAGCGCTACGAGACCGCGGGCATCACCGCCTACAACGCCAGCGTGCTGACCGCCGAGGTCGAGACCGCCCGCTGGTTCGATGCCCTGCTCGAAGCCGGCGCGGAGCCTGCGCGGGCCGCCAACTGGACGGTGGCCGAGCTGTTCGGTGCGCTCAACCGTCGCGGCGAGACAATCACCACCACCGGCATTTCCCCGCAGGAAGCGGCGGAACTGCTGAAGCTGGTCGACGAGGGTACGCTCAGTGGCACGCTCGCCAAGCAGGTGTTCGAGATCATGCTCGAGACCGGCGACGCGCCGGGCAAGATCGTCGAGGAGCGTGGCCTCAAGCAGACCAGCGACACCGGTGCGATCGATGCCGAGATCGACAAGATCCTCGCGGCGAACGGCGACAAGGTCGAGCAGTACAAGGCCGGCAAGGTCCAGCTGTTCGGCTTCTTCGTCGGCCAGACGATGAAGGCCATGGCCGGCAAGGCCAATCCGGGCGTCGTCAACGAGCGGCTGAAGGCCAAGCTCGGCTAGTCATGGCCGCGCAACATCGGCGCTGCTATGCGACGTGCGATGCGTAACTTCCTCCTCGCCGCCGCGGTCGCCGCCGCTGCCGCCAGTCCCGCCGCGGCGCAGCCGGCCACGCCGCCCAAGCTGATCGTCGCCATCTCGGTCGACCAGCTGTCGTCCGACCTGTTCGAGGCCTATCGCCCGCACCTGACCGGCGGTCTCAAGCGGCTGGCGGACGGGGGCGTGACGTTCGTCAACGGCTACCAGTCCCATGCGGCGACGGAGACCTGTCCCGGCCACTCGACGCTGCTCACGGGACGCCACCCCGCGGCGACGGGGATCATAGCGAACAACTGGACCGACCAGGGCGCCGCCCGGGCGGACAAGAGCATCTACTGCGCCGAGGACGAGCGGGTCGCGGGATCGACCAGCAGCACCTACACCGTCAGCCCCGAGCATCTGCGCGTCTCGACGCTGGGCGATCGCCTCAAGGCCGCCGACCCGCGCAGCCGCAACGTCGCCGTCGCCGGCAAGGATCGGGCGGCGGTGATGATGGGCGGGCGCGCGCTAGACCAGCGCTGGTACTGGGACGGCAAGGCGTGGGCGAGCGATGTCAGGCAAGCGGCCGAGCTTCCCGGAATTGCGCAGTTCAAGGCGAGTTGGGCCGCGCGGTTCGCGCAAGCGGTGGAGCCGCTCGATCCGCCAGCGCTGTGCCAGGCCCGCGCAACGCCCTTCCAGATCACCCCGGCCATGACGATCGGCAATGGGCGCTTCGGACGGGCGGCGGGGGACAACCGGGGCTTTCGCGCCTCGCCCGAGCTTGATGACGTCACCCTGACGCTGGCGGCGCTGGTCACCGCGCAGATGAAGCTTGGCAAGGGACCGGCGACCGACGTGCTGTCGATCGGCCTCAGCGCCACCGACTATGTCGGGCACAGCTATGGCTGGGGCGGGCAGGAGATGTGCCTGCAGTTGCTCAGCCTCGACCAGTCGCTCGGCCGCTTCCTCGGCTGGCTCGACACCCAGGCGGTCGACTATGCGGTCGTCCTCTCCGCCGACCACGGCGGGCAGGATGCGGTCGAGCGGCTGCGCGCGGCCGGCAACCTCAAGGCCGTGCGGGCCGATCCGGGCCTCGCCGCGGGCGAGATGGGCAAGCTCCTCGCCCCGCAGGTCGGCCGCCCGGCGCCGGTCCTGTTCGGTGACGGTGTCGGCGGCGACGTCTGGCTCGACCGCGCCATCTCGGCCGCCGACCGGCCGAAGGTTCTTGCCGCGGCGGTCGCCCGCTACAAGGCGCACCCGCAGGTCGAGACCGTCTTCACCGCGGCCGAGCTTTCCGCCACCCCGCTTCCGTCAGGCGACCCGAGAGGCTGGAGCCTGATCAGCCGGGTCCGTGCCGCCTTCGACCCCAGCCGTTCCGGCGACTTCTATGTCGTGCTGAAGGAGCATGTCAGCACGGTGGCGAAGCCGGGGCCGGGCTATGCCGCCAGTCACGGAACGCCCTGGGACTATGACCGCCGCGTGCCGGTCATCTTCATGGCCAAAGGCCTGAAGCCCGCCACGCCCGCCACCAGCGCCGACACGGTCGACATATTGCCCACGCTGGCGAGCTGGGTCGGCCTGCCCCTGGCGCCCGGCAGCGTCGACGGGTCGTGCCGTACGGAAGCCGCCCACTGCCGCTGAGAAGCCGCGCGAAGCTGAACAAGGTCACAAAGGTCACCGGTGACGGGGGTTAGCTCGCCTTCGTCCATCGCCGGTCGACGAGAGAAATCGACGATCTTCCTGCATACGGGACGTCGGTATGGATGGGTGGAGGCTGCCCGCTTTCCGCAGCCTGGCTGGAGCCTGCGTCCGGGCGCATTCCGGGCGGCCTGCGGCTAATGGGCGATGAGTGGCCAAGCCCCAGAGTAGATCAGCCGAAATCCTACATTGCAAGGCGGTCGCGGCCGAGTTGGCGCCGGCTGCTCAGCCGCCCAGAAGGTCAGGCGTCGCCGGGCGAGTCGAGCTTCTCGGTGACCAGGCTGACGAGCCGCTGGGCCTGGTATGGCTTGGGCAGGAAGGTGCCGGCGTCCGGAAGTTCCTCTTCCTTTACCGAAACCGCGCCCGAAGTGACGATCAGTTCCACATCGGGGCGGCGCAGGTGGATCTCGTGGGCGAGGCCGAGGCCGTTCATCTCGCCCGGCATGCTCACGTCGGTGAAGACGAGGCCGATCGAGGGATGCTCGTCCAGAACATGCAGCGCCTCGGCCGCATCCCCCGCCTCCCACGCCATGATCCCGTGATCGGCCAGCGCATCGGCCGCGACCATGCGGATCAGCGGCTCATCCTCGACGACGAGCACTTCCCTGGGGATGTTCATGACCATAGTGTCGCCAAACGGCAGGTAAGAGCGTGCGTTCCGGTTGTTTCGGCTGTGGAGGCCAAGAGAGTGGCGCGACAGCCCCCAAGCGGAGGAGGCAGGGAAGGGGCGCGACAGTCATGTCCGGCGATCCAGCCATGGGCGAGGGACTGCCGGCCGGCGCCTTATTGCGGCGGCCAGGGTTCGATCGAGAGGAAGGCGTCCCTGGTCGGGCGCCAGTCTTTGATCGAAGTCGCCTCATATTTGCGGCGGTCGGCGAGGCGGGCGCGATACCAGGTGAAGGCGCGGTCCTTGTCGGTGGTGACGAAGCAGTTGGCGTGGCTGTCGCCCTTGGCTTCGGCGAACTTCATGAACTGGCCGACGAGGCTGCTCGGATAATAAGAGGTGACGTTGCGAACCGCCTGCGGTTCGTCCGCGGCCATGGCCTGTTCCCAGGCAGAGTTCTTGGCCCGGGTGTAATCGCCATAACTGTTCTCGAGGGCATCGGGCTTGATCACGAACAGCTGGGTGAATGGGTTCACCCCGGTCTGCGGGTCCTGGTAGACGCAGGCCGAGTAAAGGCTCTCCGATCCCGTCGCCAAGGCGGGACCCCCCACCGAAAGCACGGCAGCAGCCAGAAACACAAAACGCATCAATATACCCCCACTTAGTAAAGCCCGTCAGTCATCGAGGCCTTTGCGGCGCAAGGCAAGGGGGGCGGGAGGAGCCGAGCGTGCGGGCGCAGGACGGGGAGCGCCTGACCCTCTTCTGGCCAGACCTTGCGGCGCCCCCGTCCAAGCGCAGCTCCTAGTTTATCCCCGGGATGGGCCGCGGGCGAACCATGGGCGCGAAGCGGGAACGCGAAGAAGGTGGGAGGTTCGCTGAACCTCCCAAGCCATGCTTAGCCGCGTTCGCCGGCCCTGGCCCCGGTGGGCGGCGGCAGAGGCTGCGGCTGGGGCGCAGCGCCGGGTGCTGCGCCAGGCGCTGCCGTGCCGTAAAGTGCCTCGCGCAGGCGCCCGCCGGACCATTGCTGAGCCTCGCCCGCATCACGGATGACGGCGTCGGCCCCGAAGAATTCGTGGCTGGCGCCCTCCCATTCGCGGCGCTGGACCGGTACGCCGGCGGCGGCGAGGCGCTGCGCCAGAAGCTCGCCTTCCGAACGCAGCGGATCAACCTGCGCTGCGACGATGGTCACTGGCGGCAGGCCCTGGAGGTTGGCGCCAACGAGGTTGATGCGCGGGTCCATCAGGTCCGCCGGCGTGCGAGGCACGTAGCGGAAGAACCAGGCCATCAATGCGCGGTTGAGCGTCGGGCCGTTGGACGTGTCCTGGTAGGAGGCCGTGTTGAGGTCGTTGCCGGCGATCGGATAAACGGAAAGGATGTGGCGCGGCAGCGGAAGGCCGGCATCGCGCGCCAGCATGGCCGTCGACACCGCAAGGTTGCCGCCCGCGCTTTCGCCGGCGAAGGCGATGCGACTGGCGTCTCCGCCGACCGAAGCGGCGTTGCTCAGCAGCCAGCGGTACGCGGCGAGCGCATCGTCATGCTGGGCAGGGAAGGGGGCTTCCGGCGCGCGCCGGTAATCGACCGAGACGACGATCGCCTGCGCATTGCGAGCGATGCCGCGGGCGCCCCCGGCATAGACCTTGCGATCGGCGATCACCCAGCCGCCGCCGTGGAAGTAGAGCACGACCGGCAGCGGCCCCTGGGCGCCGGTCGGCGTGAAGACGGTCGCGGGCAGGTTGCCTGCCGCGCCCGGAATGGAGATCTCGCGCTCGGTCGTGCCCGGCGGCGGCGTAGTCGGGCGACCCTGCGCGCGAAGCACCGCATTCACGCCATCGGTGAAGGTCGGCTGCTGGCGCGCGGCGACGGGGTCAAGCGAGTGATAGGGGCGCAGCATCAGTTGCTTCGTCAGCGCGTCCACCACCGCCTGATTGTCGGCGTCGAGCGGCGCGCCGCTGAACGGGATGCCGGGCTGGCCCTGCGGCGCCGGAGCCTGGTCAGCCGGCGTTTGCGAAAGCGCCTGCGTGCTGATGGCGGCCAGCAAGGCCCCGGTGAGGGTAAGGGTGCGCTTGCCGGTCCAGTTGCTCTTCATCGCCGCCATCTTCCTAAACATAAAATGAATGATGGCTCGGAACGAAGGCTGATCGAGGTCGGTTCCAGAACGAGAGATTTCCGAGTTTCCTAACAAAATCAGCAGGAGAGAGCCGTGACGCTGAAGCATAACCTTGTCGGATTGGCCGCCCTCGCGACGGCCGCGATCGTCGCTTCGCCGGCGGCCGCGACCTTGCCGACGCCGCCGCAATCGGCAGCCACCAGCCAGGCGCAGCCCTTCCTCTTCTACGCCGGCGCCGGCGACGTGTTCGAGATCACGAGCAGCATGATCCTCCTGAACAAGAGCCAGAACCCGCAGGTACGCGCCTATGCGTCGATGCTGATCGACCATCACACCCGCACGACCAACCTCGCGCTGGCCAATGCCAGGACCGCCGGGGTCATGCCGCCGCCGCCCGAGATGTCGGCGATGCAGAAGGGCATGATCGGCCAGCTGCATGCCGCCGCGCCGGCCGCGATCGACCGGCTTTACCTGCAGCAGCAGGTGCCGGCTCACCAGCAGGCGCTGACGCTTCAGACTGGCTATGCCCGCAGCGGCGACACGCCGGCGCTGCGCCAGACCGCGCAGGGTGCGGTGCCGATCATCCAGTCGCACCTGACCCAGGCCCAGCAGCTGCTGCGGAGCGTCCGCTAGGCCGGGCGGGCGGGAGGCCTAGCCCCCTGCCGCAACGGTGATGATAGCAAGGCGCCGGCTTGCGCATGGTTCGCGGGCCGGCGCCATTGCGATCAGGCCTGTGAGCGCTGCCGTCCGGGCCTGCCCTGGTTCTTTGCCAGCGCTTTGCCGGCAAGGTTGAGCGCAAGCTCGGTCGCAAGGCCGTAGACAATGTGGGCGACGAGCCCCCGTGCATGGGCCTGCCACGGATAGCGGCCCGGCTCCGCGCCGAGCCCCGTCACCGTGTTGAAGGCTTCGTCCTGGACGAGGAACAGGCGGAGCCCGAACAGCGCGCCGCGACCGGGGCCGCTGCCGGGAAGGCGATCCCGGAACAGGGCGTAGGCGACGGCGGGCGCGATTCCGATGCCATCATGGATGACGTCGCCGGCACGCTCATGCTGGTCGGGCGAGGGCTCGAGGCCGAGGCCCGTCCGACCCTGGTGGCGAGCACCTGCGCGGGCGGCTCACCCCCCGGGCGAGCTTCGCTCGTCTGCCCGCGTGCCTCGGCGCTTTCGCTGTTCCACATGCGCCAGTCGGCGCGGTCGAGGGCCCAGGTGCCGACTGCTCCGGCGGCCGCCCCGATCAGCGCCTTGCCAGCGGGTCCGACCGAGTCGAAGGCGTCTTCGGATGCTGTGCGTTCGAGCGTGTCCTGCATGATCTCACTCCCTCGGTTTTCCGAAAGAGTGGAACGGGCAGGCGGGCAGCTTGGGCCGAGTCCGGAAGGGGTTACCCGCCGGACCCGGCCACGAGCCTTACTGGTCGAGGAAGCTGCGCATCTTGCGGCTGCGGCTCGGGTGCTTGAGCTTGCGCAGCGCCTTGGCCTCGATCTGGCGGATGCGTTCGCGGGTGACCGAGAACTGCTGGCCGACTTCCTCGAGGGTATGGTCGGTGTTCATGCCGATGCCGAAGCGCATGCGCAGCACGCGTTCCTCTCGCGGGGTCAGGCTGGCAAGGACGCGGGTGACCGTTTCCTTGAGGTTGGCCTGGATCGCCGCGTCGACCGGGATGACGGCATTCTTGTCCTCGATGAAGTCGCCGAGGTGGCTGTCTTCCTCGTCGCCGATCGGCGTTTCGAGGCTGATCGGCTCCTTGGCGATCTTCATCACCTTGCGGACCTTCTCCAGCGGCATGGAGAGGCGCTCGGCCAGCTCTTCCGGGGTCGGCTCGCGGCCGGTCTCGTGGAGGAACTGGCGGCTGGTGCGGACCAGCTTGTTGATCGTCTCGATCATGTGGACCGGGATGCGGATGGTCCGCGCCTGGTCGGCGATCGAGCGGGTAATGGCCTGCCGGATCCACCAGGTGGCGTAGGTCGAGAACTTGTAGCCGCGGCGATACTCGAACTTGTCGACCGCCTTCATCAGGCCGATGTTGCCTTCCTGAATGAGGTCCAGGAACTGCAGGCCGCGGTTGGTGTACTTCTTGGCGATGGAGATGACGAGGCGGAGGTTCGCTTCGACCATCTCCTTCTTGGCGATGCGGGCTTCGCGCTCGGCCTTCTGGACCTGGTTGACGATCCGGCGGAACTCGCCGAGTGCCATGCCGGTGGCCTGGGCGATCTCGCCGATCTCGCCGCGGATGCGGTCGACCGTGTCGCGCTCGGCCGCGGCGAAGGCGGCGAACTTCTTGTCGATCTTGGCAACGCGGTCGAGCCAGCTGTCGTCCAGCTCATGGCCCATGTAGCTGTCGAGGAAGGCCTTGCGCGGCACCTTGTGGCGCTCCGCCAGGCGCAGCATCTGGCCGCCGAGCGCCGTCAGGCGCCGGTTGTAGGCGTAAAGCTGCTCGACCAGATATTCGATCTTGGCGTTGTGGAACTGGACGCTCTCGACCTCGGCGGTGAGCTGCTCGCGGAGCTTCTGATACTCCTTCTCCTTTTGCGGCGAGAAGGGCGTGCCGGCGGACATGCAGGCGAGCCGGGCGTCCTGAAGCTTGGCGAACTTCTTGTAATGGTCGGTGATGGCCGCGAACCGCTCGAGCGCCTGCGGCTTGAGGGTTTCCTCCATCTGGGCGAGGGAAAGGGTGTTGTCCTCTTCCTCCTCCTCGGCCGGCTTGGGAGCACGGCGCTCGGTGAGGTCGTCCTCGTCGTCGTCGGCGGGGGCGGATTCCTCCGGCTCTTCCTCTTCCTTGATGGTCGGGCCGGCGGCGGCGGCGGTGACCTCGCCCTCGCCGTCCTCGTCATTCTCGGCGGCGTTCAACTGCTCGGCGCTGGGGTCCTTGGACAGCATGGCCTCGAGATCGAGGATCTCGCGCAGCTGCATCCGGCCTTCGTTGAGGGCCGTCGACCATTCGATGATGGCGTTGAACGTGATCGGGCTTTCGCACAGGCCCCAGATCATCGTGTCGCGGCCGGCCTCGATGCGCTTGGCGATGGCGATCTCGCCCTCGCGGGACAGGAGCTCGACCGCACCCATCTCGCGCAGGTACATGCGGACGGGATCGTCGGTGCGATCGACCGTCTCTTTCTTGACCGCGGCGGCCGGGCGGGGACCGCCGTCGTCGAGCGGATCGACGTCGTCGTCGGAGGCGGTTTCGGCTTCGCCTTCCTCCTCGTCGTCGGAGCCTTCCTCCTTCTCGACGATCTGGACACCCATGTCGTTCAGCGCCGACATGATGTCCTCGATCTGCTCGGAACTCATCTGGTCCTGAGGCAGGGCTTCGTTCAGTTCATCGATGGTGATCGTCCCGCGCTTCTTGGCACGGGCGATCAGCTTCTTCACCGAAGCGTCGTTGAGATCGATGAGGGGAGCGTCTCCGCCGTCCTGATCGTCGGTGTCTTGGGGTTCGACTTTGGCCATGGTTGCCTGCGCGCTTAATCGGAAATGCTGAAATCTGCCAGTCTCTTGGTGAGGTCTTCTGCGGCGAGGCGCAAACGGTGCTGTTCGGCCACCGCCGCCTCGTCACCTTCGCCCATCCGCCGCTGCGCCTCGAGCATGGCGGAAGCAATTTCCCGCTTTGCACCAAGGAGTTCGATCACGGCCTTGAGGTCGGCCCGGCTCTTCGCCGGATCGGCCCCGCCACGGTTGAAGGAAAAGACCACGCCCGTCCCGCGCTGCACCTCGGAAAGGAGCGAGGCGGTTCTGGCTTCGGCCAAGATGGGCTTTACCGCCTGCGAATCAAGACTTGGTTGATGAAGGGCGGCGTCGAGCAGTCGTTGCTTCAGTGCTTCGGCGGCCGGATCGGCGAAGGGCAGGGCGGCGAGCAGCTCGGCTTCCTCGGCGATGAGATCGGGGAAGGTGGCCAGACCGGCGGCGATGGCGCGGGCCTCGATCGGGCCGACGCTGTCGCGGGCGATGGTGCGGGTCGCTTCCTCGAGCGGCTTCTCGGGCGGAACGAAGCCCTTGCCCCTGACCCAGGTGCCGCGGCGCTGAAACGACTGCTGCTGGCCGCGCGGCTCGAAAGCAGGGCGCTCGCGGCGATTGAGCGCATAGAAGCGCTCCATCCACTCGTCCCGGTAGAGCTGGCTGAGGCTGCGGTCGGCGATCGCCGCCGCATGGTCGATCAGTCGCTGCTTGAGGCCGGCGCGCTGTTCGGGGGTAGCGAGGGGCGTCGAGTCGCGCTCGTGCCTCCAGAGACGGTCGACGAGGGGTTCGGGAGTTTGCAGCAGGGCCTCGACCGCATCCCGGCCGCCGCTGTTGACGAGATCGTCCGGATCCTGGCCGTCGGGCAGAGTCACGAAGGAAAGGGTTCGCTCGGGGCCAAGCATCGGAAGGGCGCGGGTGGCGGCGCGGATAGCGGCCTTTGAGCCTGCCGAATCGCCGTCGAAGCAGAGGATGGGCGAAGGATCGAGCCGCCAGAGCAGTTCGAGCTGGCGTTCGGTCAGGGCGGTGCCGTTGGGCGCGACCGCTTCAGTGATGCCGCCGCGATCCAGGCCGACCACGTCCATATAGCCTTCGACGACGATCAGGCGCTTGGCCTGGCGCGATGCCGGGCCGGCGCGGTCGATGTTGTAGAGCGATGAGCCCTTGTCGAAGAGGACGGTCTCGGGGCTGTTGAGATATTTGGGTTCGCCCTGGCCCAGGATGCGCCCGCCGAAGCCGATCACCCGTCCGCGCTGGTCGCGGATGGGGATCATCAGCCGGCCGCGGAAGCGGTCGTAGGGCTCCTTCTTCGGCTCGTCCTCGACGCGGATGAGAAGGCCGCAATCGACCAGCTTGTCGTCGCCATGCCGTTCCAGCGCCTTGCGCAGGCCGTTGCGCCGATCGGGGGCGAAGCCGATGCCGAAGCGCTTGATCGCTCCGGCGCCGATGCCGCGGCGCTGGCAATAGGCGCGGGCCTCGGCGCCCTCGATCCCGTCCAGTTGTTCGGCGAACCAGGTCTGCGCGTCGGCCATGACGTCGTGGAGGGTGGCCTGCCGCTCCGCCCGCTCGCGGCTGCGCGGGTCGGCGGCGGGCACTTCCATGCCGGCCGCGGCGGCCAGTTCCTTCACCGCGTCCATGAAGGGCAGGCCACGATTGTCGGTGAGGAAGCGGATCGCATCCCCATGCGCGCCGCAGCCGAAGCAATGGTAGAAATGCTTCTCGTCGTTGACGGTGAAGCTGGGAGTCTTCTCGTTGTGGAACGGGCAGCAGGCCTTCCACTCCCGGCCAGCGCGGAGGAGCTTCACGTGCGGCGAAATTACCGCGCTGAGCGTGGTGCGGGCGCGCAGTTCGTCGAGGAAGGCGGGGGAAAGGGTCATCGGGCGAGCGAAGGCTAGCCCGCGAGCGCCCCCTTCACCAGCCCGCTCGCCCGCGCCGGTTCGATGCTTGTGCCCAGCCGCTCCTTCACCGCGGCCATCACGCGGCCCATGTCCTTCATGCTCGACGCGCCCAGCTCGGCGATGATCTCCCTCACCTTGGCCGAGGCTTCCTCGTCCGACAGCTGGGCGGGGAGGAAGCGTTCGATGACGGCGATCTCGCTTTCCTCCTGCGCGGCCAGTTCCTCGCGGCCGCCCTGGCGATAGAGCGTGACCGATTCGCGGCGCTGCTTGATCATCTTCTGGAGGACTTCGGTGACCACGGCATCGTCGTCAGCCGAGGCCGAGGCGGTGCGCAGTTCGATGTCGCGGTTCTTGATGGCGCTCTGGATGAGTCGGATGGTGGCGGTGGCAGCCTTGTCCCCGCCCTTCATGGCGGTGACGAGGGCGGTCTTGATGGTGTCGCGGATCATGGGGCGGCTGTTAAATCCTTGTCGTCCGGTTGACCAGCGCCGCGCTTTTCCTTAGCGGCGGCGGCTTAGCGACATCGTTGTCCCGACCCTACAAAGGAGCCCTCGCCCCGATGGCCAATCCTGCGCCCACTGCTGCGCCCATGGGAGCCACCGGCGCTCTCGTTTTCGCCGATGGGCGCGTGGTGTGGGGCAGGGGATTCGGAGCCGAGGGCGCGGAGGTGGCGGAGCTTTGCTTCCACACCGCCATGACCGGCTACCAGGAGGTGATGACCGATCCGAGCTTCGCCCGGCAGGTCGTCTGCTTCACCTTCCCGCACATCGGCAATGTCGGCGCGAACGACGAGGACGTCGAGGCGGACGATCCCCATGCGGTGGGCGCGATCGTGCGCGAGCCGGTGACATCGCCGTCCAACTTCCGCTCGACGGTCGATTTTCCCGAGTGGATGAAGCGGCATGGGCGGATCGGGCTGGCCGGGGTGGACACGCGGGCGCTGACCCGGCTGGTGCGCCGCGAGGGGCCGCCGACGGTGGTCATCGCCCATGATGCCGAGGGGAAGTTCGATCTTCCCGAGCTGCAGCGCATGGCGCGGGAATGGCCGGGGTTGGAGGGGATGGACCTCGCGAAGGAGGTATCCTGCGAGCAGCTTCGCGTGTGGAGCGGCGGCAAATGGGAGATCGAGATCGGCTATGCCGACAAGGGGCAGGAAGCGGAGCGGCCCCACGTCGTCGCCATCGACTATGGCTCCAAGCGCAACATCTTCCGCAATCTGGTCGAGGCCGGCGCGCGGGTGACGATCCTGCCGGCGACTGCCTCCTTCGAGGAGGTGATGGCGCATGACCCCGACGGCTTCTTCCTGTCGAACGGGCCGGGCGATCCGGCGGCGACGGGGGAATATGCCATTCCGGTGATCCGGCAGATGCTGGACACGGGCAAGCCCCTGTTCGGCATCTGCCTCGGCCACCAGTTGCTCGCGCTCGCGGTCGGCGGCCGGACGAGCAAGATGTTCCAGGGCCACCGCGGCGCCAACCATCCGGTCAAGCGCCTCGCCGACGGGCAGGTCGAGATCACCAGCATGAACCACGGCTTCGCGGTCGAGCGCGAAGGCCTGCCCAACAATGTGCGCGAGACGCATGTGTCGCTGTTCGACGGGTCGAATTGCGGGATCGAGCTGGCGGACCGGCCGGCCTTCAGCGTGCAATATCATCCCGAGGCGAGCCCGGGGCCGCAGGATAGTTTCTATCTATTCGAGCGGTTCGTGGGGATGATGCGGTGAGCTTCAAGCTCACTGGCCCTGACCATTGGCGTTACCGCTACGCCGCCCGTTTCCTTGGAAGCTGGCTCATGCTCGCCCTCCAGATTCTCCTGGTTGGAGCATTCGTTGCAGCCTTGTTTCTCCAGAGGCCTGTGATCCTCGTGGCGTGCATGGTTGTGGTTGCGCCATTCATCATCCCAGTGGCTGGCCTCGGGTGCTGGCGGTGCAACTACAATCTGCTTCGGAGGTATCGCGGTTCAAGCTCGATTGAGCATGGCGATAGTTGGACTGGAGAGCCGGACACGGCTGGCATGTTGAAACGCATCTCCAGTCACTGTCCCAAGTGCGAAGCAACGATCGTCACCGAAGAGAATGTGGAAGTGAGAACAGCCTAAGATGCCCCGCCGCAGCGACATCTCCTCCATTCGCATCATCGGTGCCGGGCCGATCGTCATCGGTCGGGCGGCAGATGGGCGGGGCATGGGGTGCCGGCGGTGAGGCACCTCGGGGCTGTTATTGCGCTGTTGCCGGCGCTTGGCGGATGCGAGTCGGAGGCTGCGGGCATTCGCGGGCATGTCGAGACGATCGAGCAGCGGATGAAACGGCAGGCGGCCGAATTCGAGGCGACGTCCGACATCAAGGGGGCGGAGCTTCGTGCGGCGCTGAAGCGGCTTGGAATCAGGGAAAACTGGATGACTCCGGCGACCGAGGACAATGGGGTCGCTATCCTGGAGCTCCGTGTACCGGACGCTGAATTCGCGACATTGGACCATCGCGCCCTGGCGAAGCTGGTTCTCGACAGCCGCTACCGCTTCGAGTTCGTCGATCCGGAGCAGGCGCGGATCGCGGCGCATCACCAAGGCGCGGAACTGCATGTGCGGGAACAGGCGACGGCGCTTCGCGAATTGAAGGCGCGGGGACAGCTGGACAGCTATCCGCGCTACGAGAAGGGCATGGCGGTGAGCGCCTTCGCGCCCCAACTCGAGGCCTGGTGCGGCTATGAGCGCGGACAGGCGTTCCGCCTGATCGACGGCAATTGGGTCGATTATCAGCATGCCATGGTCGACCTCGCCGCGGTGGACCAGCAGGGACGCGCCCTGGCGTCGTTCGACTGCGTCAAACGGGTCGTGGACGCGACCCCCGAACTCAGGCGTCGGTTCATCGGCAACCGGGGCCGCGAAGGAGCAATCGACTACTAATGCCCAAGCGCACGGACATCACCTCCATCCTCATCATCGGCGCCGGCCCGATCGTCATCGGGCAGGCGGCGGAGTTCGATTATTCGGGCTCCCAGGCGGTCAAGGCGCTGAAAGCCGAGGGCTATCGCGTCATCGTGGTCAACTCGAACCCGGCGACGATCATGACCGATCCGGAGCTGTGCGATGCGACCTATATCGAGCCGATCACGCCCGAGGTGGTCGCCAAGATCATCGAGGCGGAGAAGCCCGACGCGCTGTTGCCGACCATGGGCGGGCAGACGGCGCTGAACACCGCGCTGGCGCTCTACAAGGACGGCACGCTCGACCGGCTCGGGGTCGAGCTGATCGGCGCCAATGCCGAGGCGATCGAGAAGGCCGAGGACCGGCAGAAGTTCCGCGATGCGATGGACCGGATCGGGCTGGAATCGCCCAAGTCCGCCGTCATCCACACGGTCGAGGAAGCGCTGGGCGTGCTCGAGACGATCGGGCTTCCGGTCGTCATCCGGCCGAGCTTCACCCTCGGCGGGACCGGCGGCGGCATCGCCTACAATCGTGACGAATATCTGCACTTCGTGCGCACCGGGCTGGAGGCCTCGCCGACCACCGAGGTGCTGATCGACGAGAGCCTGGTCGGGTGGAAGGAATATGAGATGGAGGTGGTCCGCGACAGCGCGGACAACGCCATCATCATCTGC
Organism: Sphingomonas sp. LHG3406-1; assembly: GCF_029637485.1. Lineage (GTDB taxonomy): Bacteria > Pseudomonadota > Alphaproteobacteria > Sphingomonadales > Sphingomonadaceae > Sphingomicrobium. The sequence goes on from NZ_CP069128.1 coordinate 190,654, forward strand.
TCGATCGAGAATGTGGACCCGATGGGGGTGCATACGGGCGATTCGATCACGGTCGCCCCGGCGCTGACGCTGACCGACAAGGAATATCAGCGAATGCGCTCGGCGAGCATTGCCGTGCTACGCGAAATCGGTGTCGAAACAGGTGGTTCCAACGTCCAGTTCGCGGTCGATCCGAAGACCGGGCGAATGATCGTGATCGAGATGAACCCGCGCGTGTCGCGGAGTTCGGCACTGGCGTCCAAGGCGACCGGCTTTCCCATTGCCAAGGTCGCGGCCAAGCTGGCGGTCGGCTACACGCTCGACGAGATTGCCAACGACATCACCGGCGGCGCGACCCCGGCGAGCTTCGAGCCGACGATCGACTATGTCGTGACCAAGATCCCGCGCTTCACCTTCGAGAAGTTCGCGGGGAGCCCGGCCGAGCTGTCGACCGCGATGAAGTCGGTCGGCGAGGTGATGGCGATCGGGCGGTCGTTCGCGGAATCGCTGCAGAAGGCGCTTCGCGGCCTCGAGATCGGTCTGTGCGGGCTCGACCGGGTGCGGCACCTCGAAACGGCAGCGACCGACGAGATCGAGGCGGCGCTGGCGGTGCCGACGCCCGACCGGCTGCTGGTCGCGGCCGAGGCGCTTCGGCACGGAATTTCGGTCGAACGGATCAACCAGATTGCCGGGTTCGACCCCTGGTTCCTCGAGCGGCTGGCGGAGATCGTGCGCGCCGAGGGGCAGGTGCGCGCCTATGGCCTGCCTAACGATGCGGCCGGGATGCGGCGCCTGAAGGCGATGGGCTTCTCGGATTCGCGGCTGGCGCAGCTGAGCCTTCGCTCGACCGGCATGAGCCGCGAGATGAGCGAGCTCCAGGCGCGCGGCGGGGGCATTGTCCACAGCGCGATGCGGGCGATGACCGGCGGGGTGACCGAGGCGGAAGTGCTCAGCCACCGGCTGAAGCTTGGGGTCAGGCCGGTCTACAAGCGCATCGACAGCTGCGCGGCCGAGTTCGATGCCTCGACGCCCTATCTCTATTCGACCTACGAGGCGCCGCTGTTCGGCGAACCCGAGGACGAGGCGGAGGTTTCTGACCGGCGCAAGGTGGTGATCCTCGGCGGCGGGCCGAACCGGATCGGGCAGGGGATCGAGTTCGACTATTGCTGTTGCCACGCCGCCTTCGCGCTGCGCGACGCCGGTTTCGAGACGGTGATGGTCAACTGCAATCCGGAGACGGTGTCGACCGACCCGGACACGTCGGACCGCCTCTATTTCGAGCCGCTGACGGGCGAGGACGTGCTGGAGATCGTCAGCCGCGAGGCGGAGAAGGGCGAGCTGGTTGGCGTGATCGTGCAGCTTGGCGGGCAGACCCCGCTGAAGCTTGCGGCGGGCCTGCAGAAGGCGGGCATCCCGATCCTCGGCACCTCGCCCGACAGCATCGACCTTGCCGAGGACCGCGAGCGCTTCTCGGCGCTGGTGCATCGCCTCGACCTGATGCAGCCCGAGAACGGCATCGCCCGAAGCCGGGAGGAGGCGCTGAAGGTCGCCGATCGCATCGGCTATCCGGTGCTTCTGCGGCCGAGCTACGTGCTGGGCGGACGGGCGATGGAGATCGTCGACGGCCCGGCGCAGCTCGAACATTATATCGCGACGGCGGTGCAGGTGTCGGGGGACAGCCCGGTGCTGGTCGACCGCTACCTGCGCGACGCGACGGAGGTCGACGTGGACGCGATCTGCGACGGCACGGACGTGGTGGTCGCCGGGGTGCTCGAGCATATCGAGGAAGCCGGGGTGCATTCGGGCGACAGCGCCTGTTCCATCCCGCCGCACAGCCTGTCAGCCGAGATGATCGCCGAGATCGAACGGCAGACCAGGGCACTTGCCCTCGCGCTCAAGGTCAAGGGGCTGATGAACGTCCAATATGCGGTGAAGGACGGCCAGCTCTACCTGATCGAGGTCAATCCGCGCGCCAGCCGGACCGTGCCCTTCACCGCCAAGGCGATCGGCATTCCGGTGGCTAAGATCGCGGCGCGGGTGATGGCGGGCGAGGGCCTGGCGAGCCTGCCGGTGATCGACCGCGCCATCGGCCATGTCGCGGTGAAGGAGAGCGTCTTCCCCTTCGCCCGCTTCCCCGGCACCGATCCCGTGCTTGGACCGGAGATGAAGAGCACCGGCGAAGTCATGGGAATCGCCGACGATTTCGAAATGGCTTTCGCCAAGAGCCAGATCGGCGCGGGCACCGTCATGCCGCAGTCGGGCACCTTGTTCGTGTCGGTCAAGGACAGCGACAAGCAGGGCATCATTCCTGCGGTCGAGGCCATGCTCTCGCTCGGCTTTGAGGTGATCGCGACCGGCGGCACGCATGACCATCTCGCCGCGCGCGGGCTCGCCGTCACCAGGGTCAACAAGGTGGCACAGGGACGGCCGCACATCGTGGACCGCATCGTCGACGGCGGGGTTCAGATCATCTTCAACACGACCGAAGGCTGGCAGAGTCTGAAGGACAGCCAGTCGATCCGCGCGACGGCGCTGAACCGCAAGGTCCCCTATGTGACGACGGTCGCCGCGGCGCAGGCGATGGCGCGCGCGATCCGGGCCGCGCGGGGCCGCTCGCTTGAAGTCAGGTCCCTTCAGTCCTATTATTCCGCCCGCGTATAGAGCTCCCCCGGAACCCGTGTTGAGGGCCCGCGTCTTGCGGGGGGAGAATGCTTTTGAAAGGACAAGGGGCGTAAATGGCGAGTGACAAGGTGCCGATGCTGGCCGAAGGCTATCGTCAGCTCGAAGAGGAAGCGAAGCGCCTGAAGGCCGAGCGCCCGCAGATCGTGGACGCGATCGAGGAAGCGCGCGCCCACGGCGACCTTTCGGAAAATGCAGAATATCATGCTGCCAAGGAGCGGCAGGGCCAGGTCGAGGCGCAGCTTGCCGACATCGAGGATCGGCTGGCGCGTGCGCTGGTCATCGACCCGACGACGCTGAGCGGCGACAAGGTCGTGTTCGGCGCGACGGTGAACCTGGTCGACGAGGACGACAAGCCGATCCGCTACCAGTTGGTCGGGCAGCAGGAGGCGGACGCCAAGGTGGGCCGGATCAGCTACAATTCGCCGCTCGGCCGCGCGCTCATCGGTCGCCAGGTCGGTGACGAGGTCGAAGTGTCGACCCCGTCGGGCGACCGCTATTACGAGATTGCGGGGATCGAGTTCGTTTGATGCGTCCTTCGACCTTCCCATTGCCTGGCAATGGGGAGAGGTATCATTCGCCAACGGCTAGCGGTTCCGCTCCCTCTGCCGTTGCATCGGGGAGGCTGAAGTGAGCGGCATCACCCGCACCGCCACCTTCTGGATCGCGGTGCTGACCTTCGTGGTCAGCATCTTCACCGGCCTCGGTTCGATCGGGGTGCATGCGCCATTGTCGCTCGGCTTCGTGGCGGCACGCGCGAGCGGGGTGAATTTTCCGTTCGACGCCGTGCCGGTGTTCCTTACCCCGCTGACCGCCACCCTGGTGCATGGCGGCGGCTTCCATCTCGGTTTCAACCTGCTGCTGCTGGTCTGGTGCGGGCTGGCGGTGGAGCGCGTGCTGGGCCGCGGTGCCCTGGTCTTCCTTTATGTCGTCAGCGCCTATGTCTCCATGGCGGCGCAATGGGCGGCAGGGCCGCAGGACCTGTCGCCGGTGATCGGCGCCAGCGGGGCGATCAGCGGGCTGCTCGGCGCCTATGCGCTGAGCTTCGGACGGCCCAAGCTCGTCACGAACAACATGAGGCTCAATCGCTGGATCTACGTCGCCTGGCTGGCTGCGGCCTTCACCCTGCTGCAGATGTTGATCGGCTGGTCGGCCGGACAGCAGGGCACCATGCTTGCGACCCCGGCCCATATCGGCGGGTTCGTGGCCGGGCTGCTGCTGCAGCGGCCATTACTGCTTTGGCGGTACCGGAAAGCGTGAACTGAACTCTCTTCCCGCGAGCGGGAGGAGGTCGAGCCTACGCCTCCGGTTCGAGCAGCCGGTGGAGGTGCACCACCACATATTTCATCTCGGCATCGTCGACCGTGCGCTGGGCATTGGCGCGCCAGGCTTCCTCGGCGTCGGCATAATTGTCGAACAGGCCGACAATGTGGATCGCGTTGAGGTCGGTAAAGTCGGTGCCCTGCGGATCCTGCACGCGGCCGCCGAAGACGAGATGGAGCTTGCTCATGGCCGCGCCGGTAGCATGGGGGAGGTCGGCAATAAATAGCATCGTCCCGGCGAAAGGCCGGGACCTCGGGCAATCGGCACCTGGCCTCCCGAGGTCCCGGCCTCCGCCGGGACGACGTCATTCAGGTCAGGCGCCGGCCGAGCTGCCCGTCGAGCTGCTGCTGCTGCTGCTGCCGAGGAACTCGCGCACCTTGTCGCCGGCCATTTCGTCGAACTTCTGCTTGGCCATGCCGCGGCCGCGGTCGATGGCGCCGGTGCCGGCGTCGTTGAGCTTCTTGCCAAGCGGGCCGAGCAGTTCCTTCTCCTTCTGGCTCGCCGGCAGCACCGCACCGAGCACCGCGCCGAGCGCCAGCCCGGCGCCGAGCGCGATCAGCGGCGAATTGTCGATGGTCGAGGTGGCACTGTCGCCGAGCCCCGAGAAGCGCTGGCCGATGCCCGAGCCGGCATTGTCCTGGGTGTCGAAGTCGTTCTGATACGCGTCGTTCTTCGCCATGAGTTCACTCCTTGAACGCGGCCTCGACGGCCGCGCGATTGTTCGCTTTGTTTTCGTCCTCGCCGCTGACCCAGCGCCCAACCGCCGCGATCAGCGGCTTGCGGGCGATGTAGGCCGCCGCAGCCGCCGCGATCCCGGCCGCCATCAAGGGCTTGTCCTTGACCGCGGTGACGGTGTCGTCGGCGACGACGATGCCCTTGTTCTTGGCCGTCTGGACCGCGTCCGACGCCAGCTTGCCCGGCGCCAGCCTGGTCTTCACCTCGTCGAGCGTCGCCATCAGCCGCGCCTTGGCGACATCGGCGTCGCCGCGGGCACGGGCGATCCGCACCTCATGCACGTCGCTCATTTCGCGGCTCCCTTCGGGTCGGACTTGGGAAGCTTGGAATAAGCGAGATAGCCGAGGAGGCCGGCGACGGCGCCGAGGATCACCACCGTCAGCAGCCCCGCCAGCGCCGCATTCATCGCCTGCGCCAACGCCACCCAGATGAGGGCGCAGAAGGCGAGGAAGGTGGCGTGGGCGAACAGCAGTGCCCCGATCCCGAAGGCGACGGGCGCTTTCAGCTCCGCCACCTTCTCGGTGCCGAGGGTCTTCACATAGGCGACTTCGGACCTGGCATAAGCCTTGCCGTCTTCGACCAGCCGATGGAGGAGATCGCCGATCCCCTCCTCAGCGGCGCCTTGCGGCGGCGGATTGCTGGCGGGCTGAAGCATCGCTTCAGACCGTCGAGTCCGAGCGTCTGGCGCCGGCGCGGCGCTCGGCCGCAGCATCGTCCGGCATGCCGGCCTTGAGCAGGCGGACCAGGCCGAAGCCGAGGACAGCGGCCGCGGAAATGGCCACCCCCGGGCTCTTGCGGATCAGTTCGCGGGCATCGTCGACCAGCTCGTCCGGATCCTTGTTCTCGAGCGTGCTGGCGTAGCGCTGGATGGTCTCGCTCGCGGTGCGGGCGTATCCGGCATATTGCGGCCCCAGCTTCTCCTCGATCTGCTCGACGGTGTCGCCGATCAGGGTCGAGATGTTGCCGAGCGTCGCCGAACCGCTCTTGAGGCCGTCGCCGACCAGACCGCGAGCACGGCCGGTCGCTTCGTCGCGCGCCTTGGTGGTGACGTTGCCGACCATGCCGCGAATGCCGCCGGGGTTGCTTCCGCTTGTGTCGTCACCGGTCGAGCCGGTCGAGCGGGTGCCGGAGCCCGTACCCGTGCTGCCGCCGGTGATCAGCGCGTCGGTCTGGCTGTCGCTCGCCGTGGTGCTGGTGCGGGCGCCGGTCGAGTTGCCGGCGGTGGAGGGGCTTCCGCCCTGCATGCCGGTGCCGCTGCGGCCTGCGCCGCCGCCGCTTCCGCCGGTACCACCGGCCTCGATCACCGTGTCGGTGCCCTCGGGCAGCTTGTTCGTCGTGTCGGCCATCAAAGCCACTCCTTTTCGAGACGCTGGAAAACTCTTGCTTGCCCGGATAACGAGCCGACTAAGCCGCCGTTCCGGTCACTCGGACCGAGATTGGCACGGTAAGTGGACATTCAAGTCCGCAACGCCACCGTAACGAAATTCTTGCCGGAGTGCATGTCCCATGACCGCCATCCTCGACATCCATGCCCGTCAGATCCTCGACAGCCGGGGGAACCCCACGGTCGAGGTCGACGTCACCCTCGAGGACGGGAGCATGGGCCGGGCGGCGGTACCGTCAGGCGCCTCGACCGGTGCGCATGAGGCGGTCGAGCTGCGCGACGGCGACAAGGGACGGTGGGGGGGCAAGGGCGTCGGCAAGGCGGTCGAGGCGGTGAACGGGGAAATCGCCGAGGCGCTGGTCGGCTTCGAAGCCGAGGACCAGGCCGAGATCGACGCCGAAATGATCGCGCTCGACGGAACCGAGAACAAGAGCCGGCTCGGTGCCAATGCCATTCTCGGCGTCAGCCTGGCGACGGCGCGCGCGGCGGCCGATGCCCGCGGCCTCCCGCTCTATCGCTATGTCGGCGGGGTCGCGGCGGACACGCTGCCGGTACCGATGATGAACATCCTGAACGGCGGCGCTCATGCCGACAATCCGATCGACTTCCAGGAATTCATGATCATGCCGGTCGGCGCGGAAAGCTTCGCCGAGGGGCTCCGCTGCGGGACGGAGATTTTCCACGCGCTGAAGGGCAAGCTGCACGCGGCCGGCCTGTCGACGGCGGTCGGCGACGAGGGCGGCTTCGCGCCCGACATCGCCAGCGCGCGGGCGGCGCTCGATTTTATCGGCGAGGCGGTGAACTCAGCCGGGTACAAGCTTGGCGAGGACGTGCTGATCGCGCTCGACTGCGCCGCGACCGAGTTCTTCAAGGACGGGCGCTACGCCATGGTCGGCGAAGGGCAGACGCTTGGTCACGAGGAGATGGCACGCTTCCTCGAAGGCCTCGTCAACGATTACCCGATCGCCTCCATCGAGGACGGCATGGGCGAGGACGACATGGCCGGGTGGAAGGCGCTGACCGATCTCGTCGGCGACCGCTGCCAGCTGGTCGGCGACGACCTGTTCGTCACCAACGAGGACCGGCTTCGGCAGGGGATCGAGAGCGGCCTCGCCAATTCGATCCTGATCAAGGTCAACCAGATCGGGACGCTCACCGAGACGATCGACGCCGTGCGGCTGGCGCAGACCAGCGGCTACACCGCGGTGATGAGCCACCGGTCGGGCGAGACGGAAGACTCGACCATTGCCGACCTCGCCGTCGCGCTCGCCTGCGGGCAGATCAAGACCGGCAGCCTGGCGCGGAGCGACCGCACCGCCAAGTACAACCAGCTCCTCCGCATCGAGGAGGAACTGGGCGACGTGGCGCGCTATTTGGGGCGAGCAGCGCTCAAGGCCTATCGCGGCTGATCTCAACGTCACCCCGGACTTGATCCGGGGTCTGAATGCCTCCGTCGGTCAGGCGCCGGACGACACAAAGGCAGCAGGTCCCGGGTCAAGCGCAGAACGACGAAACGCTCGCTTCGTCACTTTTTTGTTGCTTGTCCGTGCCGAACCCCTTGCGCCCATGACTCAAGTCTGATTCTGTCTCTCTATGGGAAGGGGAGCGGTCAGCCAGGCGCAGAGCCTCATCCGCCGGGCGATGTGGCCGGCGGTGTCGCTGCTCATCATCGGCACGTTCGGCGGTCATGCCGTGGCGGGTCCGAACGGCTTGCTCGCCTGGGGCGGCTATCACCGCGACCTCACCGAGAAGCGGCAGGAGCTCGCCAAGCTCGAAGCCGAGCGGCAGGCGCTCAAGCATCGGTCGGCGCTGCTCGACCCGCGCAAGGCCGATCCCGACATGGCCGACGAACTGGTCCGCAAGGACCTCGGCCTGGTGCGGCCGGACGAGGTCATCGTCACGCTCGAGGATTGAGCCCACGGCCGTTCCGGCTATCGTGCCGCATACGTAATCCTTGGCGGCAGCGGTTGCCCAAGGCCCGGACCGGCTCCTATAGAAACCGCAATCAGCAGATGAAGAGGTTGTGATAGTGGCGCGTTCGCCCAAGGCCGCGGCTCAGGCCGTCCCCCTGACCCCCAACAGAGAGCGCCCGCCGCAGCCGGAGCGCTATCAGGCGTCGAAGGAGGAGCTGCTTTCCTTCTACCACCAGATGCTGCTCATCCGTCGCTTCGAGGAACGGGCGGGGCAGCTTTACGGGCTCGGCCTGATCGGCGGCTTCTGCCACCTCTACATCGGCCAGGAAGCGGTTGCCGTCGGCCTGCAGAGCGCGATGACGGTCGGCAAGGACAGCGTGATCACCGGCTATCGCGACCATGGTCACATGCTCGCCTATGGCATCGATCCCAAGGTGATCATGGCCGAGCTGACCGGCCGCGCCGCCGGGATCAGCAAGGGCAAGGGCGGCTCGATGCACATGTTCTCGGTCGAACATGGCTTCTACGGCGGGCATGGCATCGTCGGCGCGCAGGTGAGCCTCGGCACCGGCCTTGCCTTCAAGCACCAGTATAGCGGCGACGGCGGGGTCAACCTCGCTTACTTCGGCGACGGCGCGGCCAACCAGGGCCAGGTCTACGAGAGCTTCAACATGGCGCAGCTGTGGAAGCTGCCGATCATCTACGCCATCGAGAACAACCATTACGCCATGGGCACCAGCGTCGAGCGGTCGGCGTCCGAGCCCGATTTCTACAAGCGCGGCGAGAGCTTCCAGATCCCGGGCATCCAGGTCGACGGCATGGACGTGCTGGCGGTGCGCGGCGCGGCGCAGGTGGCGCTGGAGTGGACGCGCAGCGGCAAGGGCCCGATCATCCTCGAATTGAAGACCTACCGCTACCGGGGCCATTCGATGAGCGACCCCGCCAAATATCGCACCCGTGAGGAAGTGCAGAGCTACCGCGAGAACCAGGACCCGATCCAGCGCGCCGAGAAGGAGCTGATCGGGATGGGCGTTCCTGAGGAAGAGCTCAAGAAGATCGACAAGGAGATCAAGGACATCGTGGTCGAAGCTGCGAAGTTCGCCGAAGAGGCGCCGGAGCCCGACGCGGGCGAGCTGTTCACCGACGTGCTGGTGGAGCGCTACTGATGGGCGTCGAACTGAAGATGCCGGCGCTGTCCCCGACGATGGAGGAGGGGACGCTCGCCAAGTGGCTGGTCAAGGAAGGCGACCAGGTCAACGCGGGCGACATCCTCGCCGAGATCGAGACCGACAAGGCGACCATGGAGTTCGAGGCGGTCGACGAGGGAGTCATCTCCAAGATCCTGGTGCCCGAGGGTACCGACGGGGTGAAGGTCGGCACCGCAATCGCGCTGATGGGCGGGGAAGGCGGCGAAGCGGCTGCTCCGGCCGAACCCGCGACTTCGAGCGGCGAGCGCGCTCCCTCGACTGAGGCTCCGGCCTCTGCCGGCACGACGCAGAACCCGAGCGACCAGCAGACCGAAACCGCTTCGCAAAGCCAGAAGGCCGATACCGGGACAACCCAGCTGGCGAAGCCGCAGGCGATCGAACCGGAAGTGCCCGCCGGCACCGCCATGCAGAAGCTCACCCTCCGCGAGGCGCTGCGCGACGCGATGGCGGAAGAAATGCGCCGCGACGAGCGCGTGTTCGTGATGGGCGAGGAAGTCGCGCAGTATCAGGGCGCCTACAAGGTGACCCAGGGGTTGCTCGACGAGTTCGGGCCGCGCCGCGTCGTCGATACGCCGATCACCGAACATGGCTTCGCCGGCCTCGGCTCGGGCGCGGCGATGGGCGGGCTGCGGCCGGTCATCGAGTTCATGACCTTCAACTTCGCCATGCAGGCGATCGACCACATCATCAATTCGGCCGCCAAGACCAACTACATGTCGGGTGGCCAGATGCGCTGCCCGATCGTCTTCCGCGGCCCGAACGGCGCGGCGAGCCGGGTGGCGGCGCAGCACAGCCAGAATTACGGCCCCTGGTACGCCAGCGTGCCGGGCCTGATCGTGATCGCCCCGTACGACGCGGCCGACGCCAAGGGGCTCTTGAAGGCGGCGATCCGGTCCGAGGATCCGGTCGTCTTCCTCGAGAACGAACTGCTCTACGGGCAAAGCTTCGAGCTGCCGCAGGTCGAGGATTGGGTGCTGCCGATCGGCAAGGCCCGGACGATGCGTGAAGGCAGGGACGTCACCATCGTCAGCTATTCGATCGGCGTCGGAGTCGCGCTCGAGGCGGCCCAGACGCTGTCGCAGGAGGGCATCGAGGCCGAGGTCATCGACCTGCGCACGCTCCGCCCGCTCGACAAGGCGGCGGTGCTGGACAGCCTCAAGAAGACCAACCGCCTGGTGGTGGTGGAGGAAGGCTGGCCGACCTGCTCCATCTCCAGCGAGATCATCGCCATCTGCATGGAAGAAGGCTTCGACGACCTCGACGCGCCAGTGCTGCGGGTGACCAATGCCGACGTGCCGCTGCCCTATGCGGCGAACCTCGAGAAGGCGGCGCTGATCAAGGCGGCGGACGTGGTCGCGGCGGTGAAGAAGGTGACCTACCGCGGATGATTGAAGGGAAAGCGATGCGGGCTTAAGTGGCCGCCATGGCCATTCTCCCCATCGTCTGCATACCCGACCCGATCCTCCGTGAGACCTCGACCCCGGTCGAGACGTTCGACGCGGAACTGAAGACGCTCATCGCCGACATGTTCGAGACGATGTACGACGCGCCCGGCATCGGGCTTGCGGCGGTGCAGGTGGGGGTGCCGAAGCGGCTGCTGGTGATCGACCTCCAGGACGGGGAGGATGAGGAGGGCAAGCCGGTCAAGGACCCGCGGGTCTTCATCAATCCGGAGATCCTCGAGGAGAGCGACACGTTCGTCCCCTACAAGGAGGGCTGCCTGTCGATCCCCGACCAATATGCCGACGTGATGCGTCCCGACCGGGTACGGACCAGGTGGCAGGATGCCGATGGCGGCTGGCAGGAGGAGGAGATCGACGGACTGCTGGCGGTGTGCCTGCAGCATGAGATCGACCATCTGAACGGCGTGCTGTTCATCGATCACCTGAGCCGGCTGAAGCGCGAGATGCTGCTGAAGAAGCTCGCCAAGGGCCGCAAGGACGGCACGATCGCGGCCTGATTGTTGCCCGGCGCAGGCCGGGACACAGGAGCGCGCAAGCGCTGCTTCGCACCGCTGCGGGCCCCGGGCTGCGCCGGGGTACAGTTACGTCAGCCTACCGCCGCCAGCTTGAGCCCGGCCTCTTCGGCCTTCTTCTCGGTGAGGTCCGTCAACCGGGTCGGATAGTCGCCGGTGAAGCAGGCGTCGCAGCGCTGCGGGCGGTCCGGGCTCCGCTGGTCGCCAAGGGCGCGGTAGAGCCCTTCGATGCTGATGAAGGCCAGCGAATCCGCGTTGATGTACTTGGCCATGGCCTCGACATCCATCTGGGCCGCCAGCAGCTTGGCGCGCTCGGGCGTGTCGACGCCATAGAAGCAGCTGTGGCGGGTCGGTGGCGAAGCGATGCGCATGTGCACCTCCCGCGCGCCGGCGTCGCGCATCATCTGGACGATCTTCACGCTGGTGGTGCCGCGCACGATCGAATCGTCGATGAGGATGATCCTTTTGCCCTTGATCAGGGCGCTGTTGGCGTTGTGCTTGAGCTTGACGCCGAGGTGGCGGACCTCCTGGCTCGGCTGGATGAACGTCCGGCCGACATAGTGCGAGCGGATGATGCCCAGCTCGAACGGGATTCCGCTTTCCTGCGCATAGCCGATCGCCGCCGGAACGCCGCTGTCGGGAACGGGGACGACGATGTCGGCGTCGATGCCGGCCTCGCGCGCCAGCTCGGCACCGATGCCCTTGCGCGATTCGTAGACGGAGGTGCCGTCGACGACGCTGTCGGGCCGCGAGAAATAGACATGCTCGAAGATGCAGGGGCGGGGGCTCGCCGCGGCGAAGGGACGGAAGCTGCGCAGGCCCTCGTTGTTGACGACGATCATTTCGCCCGGGCCGACCTCGCGCTCGTAGCGGGCGCCGATCACGTCGAGGGCGACCGTCTCGGAGGCGAAGATGACGGTGTCGCCGATGCGGCCCATGACCAGCGGGCGGATGCCGAGCGGATCGCGGCAGGCGACCAGTCCCTGCTCGGTCAGCATGAGCAGGGAATAGGCGCCTTCCACCTGGCCGAGCGCGTCGACGATGCGGTCGAGCAGGGCGGTGTGGGCCGACGTCGCGACGAGGTGGATGATGACTTCGGTATCCGAGGTCGACTGGAAGATCGAGCCGCGGCGGTTGAGCGTGCGGCGAAGCTTCATCGCGTTCGAGAAATTGCCGTTGTGGGCGACCGCGAACCCGCCGTCGGCAAGCTCGGCGAAGAGGGGCTGGACGTTGCGCAGCGCCGAAGAGCCGGTGGTCGAATAGCGGACGTGACCGAGGGCGGTACGGCCGGGGAGGGCGCGGATGACCTCGTCACGGTCGAAATTGCCGGCGACATGGCCCTGCGCGCGGTGGGAGTGGAAGCCGCTCTGGTCGAACGAGCTGATTCCCGCCGCTTCCTGGCCGCGATGCTGGAGCGCGTGAAGGCCGAGCGCGACGAAGCTGGCGGCATTGTCGGCGTTCCACACGCCGAACACGCCGCATTCCTCGCGGAGCTTGTCGTCGTCAAAGGGATTGGTGGTGATCATGCCTGTCCCGCCCGGCTGCCGAGGCCGCGCATATAGGGAAGAGGTGGGGGTTTGTCGCCCCCTGTGCTTGCTTGAACAATAGGATTGCGGCTGGCACCGTCGAGCCGCCATGCCCGTTACCCTCCCGCACCGCCAGTCCGCCCTTGGCCGGCGAAGCGGACAATCAGGACGAAGTGGACGAACTGTACTTTGAGGCAGATTTTCTTTTTCCCAGCCGCCGCGCTCCTTGCCCTCGCTTCCTGCAGCGGAGAGCAAGAGGCGCCTTCGAACGTCCAGGGCAATGACGCGGCAGCGGCGGCTGAATCGCCGCTTGGAGGCGGCCGCCAGGTGTTCGCCGGCGCGGGCAAGGACCGGCTTTGCATCGGCGGCAGCAGCTCGCCGGCCGCCGTAATCACCTATGCCGCCGGCAGCCAGGCCAATTGCTCGGCGCGCGGCCGGGTCGAGGAGGAGCAGGGCAAGCTCTTCTTCCTGCCGCAGGACGATGGCGCGTGCCGCATCGAGCTGCGCCGCGACGGCACCGACAGGCTGACGCTTGGAAGGCCGAGTGCGGGTTGCGCTTATTATTGCGGTCCTGGCGCCAGCCTCGAGGGCAAGACCTTCGTCCGCATGGACAGGCCGGAACCGGTAACCGATCTCGCCGGCGATCCGCTTTGCTGACAATGTTGTTGATTACGAGCGGCCTGCCCACCTAGAGCAGGCCAGACCCATTCGCCACGGAGTATCGTTCATGCCCGTCTATACCGCCCCGGTTCGCGACACGCGCTACGTCCTCGATCACATCGTGCAGATGCAGAATTTCGGGAATCTGCCGGGCTTCGCCGACGCGACTCCGGACCTCGTCGAGGCGATCCTGAACGAAGGCGCGCGCTTCACCCAGGAAGTGCTGCTGCCGCTGAACCGGATCGGCGACGAGGAAGGCTGCACCCGGCACGAGGACGGGTCGGTGACGACGCCCAAGGGCTTCAAGGAGGCCTACAGGCAGTTCTGCGAACTCGGCTTCACCAGCCTCGCGGCGCCGCAGGAATATGGCGGGCAGGGGCTTCCGCACGTGCTTGCGACCGCGCTCAGCGAATATGTGCTGTCGGCCAACCAGAGCTTCGAGATGTACCACGGCCTGACCGCCGGCGCGATCGCGTCGCTGCTGGTCAAGGGCACGCCCGAGCAGCAGCAGACCTATGTGCCGAAGATGGTGTCGGGTGAATGGACCGGCACGATGAACCTGACGGAGCCGCATTGCGGCACCGACCTTGGCCTCATCAAGACCAAGGCCGAGCCGCAGGCTGACGGCAGCTACAAGATCTCGGGCACCAAGATCTTTATCTCCTCGGGCGAGCATGACATGTCCGAGAACATCATCCACCTGGTGCTGGCCAAGATCACCGGCGCTCCGGACAACGTGAAGGGCATCAGCCTGTTCGTGGTGCCCAAGTATATGGTCAACGAGGACGGTTCGGTCGGCGAGCGCAACAGCCTCGCCTGCGGCTCGATCGAGCACAAGATGGGCATTCACGGCAATTCGACCTGCGTCATGAACTATGACGGGGCGACCGGTTACCTGGTCGGCGAGCCGGAGAAGGGGCTGGCCGCCATGTTCATCATGATGAACGCGGCGCGCCTCGGCGTCGGCCTGCAGGGCCTGGCGCAGGGCGAGATCGCCTATCAGAACGCCGTCGCCTATGCGAAGGACCGCCGCCAGGGCCGGGCGATCAACCCCGCCATGCGCGACCCCGACGCCAAGGCCGACAATCTGTTTGTCCACCCGGACGTCCGCCGGATGCTGCTGGAGGCCAAGGCCTTCAACGAGGCGGCGCGGGCGCTGATCCTGTGGGGCTCGCTCCAGGTCGACCTGTCCCGCAAGGGCGCGACCGAGGAGGAAAGGCAGAAGGCGGACGACATCATCAGCCTGCTCACCCCGGTCATCAAGGGCTATCTCACCGACAAGGGCTTCGAGGCCACGGTGAACATGCAGCAGGTATTCGGCGGCCACGGCTACATCCGCGAATGGGGGATGGAGCAGTTCGTCCGCGACGCCCGCATCGCGCAGATCTACGAAGGCACCAACGGTATCCAGGCGATGGACCTGGTCGGCCGCAAGCTCGCCCAGAACGGCGGCCGCGCGGTGCGGCTGATGTTCGAGACCATTGCCGGCGACATCGCCGAAGCGCGCAAGAACGGCGATCCGGCGGGCGTCGCGGGGCCGCTCGAGAAGGCGCTCGGCGAGCTCCAGGCGTCGACCATGTGGCTGGCGCAGAATGGCATGCAGGACCCCAATCACGCCGGCGCCGGCGCGGTGCCCTACATGCACCTGATGGGTCTGGTGACGCTCGGCTGGATGTGGCTCAAGATGGCCGACGTCTCGGCGCGGCTGGAGAATGAGGCGGGCGAGGATGCCGGCTTCCACCAGACCAAGCTGGCGACCGCCCGCTTCTACGCCCAGCGCGAACTGCCCAAGGCGAGCGCCTATCGCGGCCAGATCGAGGCCGGCGGCGATACTTTGATGGCGCTCGACGAAGCGGCGTTCTGAGCTGACGGCTATTGCAGCGCGACCTCCAGCACCTCGTCGTAATTCGGCCCGGCCTTGCCGAGCCGGCTTTCGAAGAGGACCAGCCGGTCCACCCGCCAGGGCGCGCTCGATAGCTCGCCATGGCGCTGGAGCCAGGAGCGCAGCGCGGGCTCCGGGCCGCTCCAGCGGGCGAGGGTGATGTGCGGATGGTAGGCGCGGGTCTCCGCCGGCAGGCCAGCCGACTGCACCGCGCGCTCGACCCGCTGGGCGAGAGCGGAGAGGGGCGCCTTCGGCTCGACGCCCGCCCATAAGGCCCCATGGCGACGGTGCGAGAAGCAGCCGACGCCATGGAGCCTGAGGTCGAAGGCCGCGGCGGACAGGCTGGCGATCGCCGCCGCCACGTCATCCGCGGTCCCGCCATCCACCTCGCCGATGAAGCGCAGGGTCAGGTGCAGGCTGTCGGCATGGACCCAGCGCAAGCTCGCCGGCTCGTCCATGCAGTCGAGCAGGAGGTCGGCGACGTCCTCGGGGATGGGCAGAGCGACGAACAGGCGGTGCATGGGCGTCTAACGCCTCTCGAGGCGCTCCAGCCGCTCTTCCAAGCGGGAAAGCGCGGCGATGATGCGCTCCTGCTCCTCGTGGGTGAACTCATGCTGGTTGCTCGTAACCCGCTCGATGAGCCGAACCACGATAAGCGGCGCGATGACGAACAAGGACAGGTGCATCAGCGAGACGGCGACGATCTTGCCGGGCACCGTCTTGGGACTGAGGTCGCCATAGCCGACCGACGTCGCGGTCGTCGCCGCCCAGTAGAGGCTGTCGAGGAATGGCTGCTGCTCGAAGACGGCGAAGGCGCCGGCGGCGAGCAGCAGGAGGCCGAGGTAGATGGCGGCCACTTCCTTCAGCGTGTCGGTGGCGGAGCGCAGCTTGTGCAAGGCCATGCGCGTCAGCCTTCGATGATGTGGGGCACGAAGCGCGCTTCGTCGCCGGTGATCCGGCTGCCTTCGCGAATGCCGAGTCCGGCCGCCTCGCCGCCCACGGTCCACACGCCGAGGACGGGATAGGCGCCGCCGAAGGCGGGCAGGTCGTAAAGCGCCTGATACACTTTGCCGAAGCTGTCGTAGGGCCCGTCCGAGCGCAGGGTCTCGCGGTCGTCTTCGACAATCGTGACGTTGGCGCCTTCGCGGGCGAGGATCGGCTTCTCAACATGGCGAGGGCCGGCGGCTTCCGGGCTCCAGCCTGCGGGGAGGAGGTTGGGGTGCCTGGGCTCCAGCTCCCACAGCAGGGGCAGGATGGCCTTGTTCGACCAGAGCGCCTTCCAGATGGGCTCGATCCACAGGGTAGCATCCAGCCGGCGGACGATGTCGCGACCGTAATCCTCGGCGAGAATCCACTCCCACGGGTAGAGCTTGAAGATGGCCGTGATGAGATAATCTTCCTCGTCGACGATCCGCCCTTCGCCGTCGATCCCGATCCGCTCGATCAAGACTCCGCGGGTCTCGAGACCCGCCTGTTCGGCGAGGTCGCGCATGTAGGTGGCGGTAACCGTGTCCTCGTGAAGGTCGTCAGCATGGTGGGTGACCCACAAACGCCCCCCGAGGTCGCGGGCCATGTAGCGCCAGCGGTCGATCAATTTGTCGTGGAGCGAGGTGAACTGGTCGTCTTCCGGAAAGACCTCTTCCTTCCACTGCCATTGCACCACCCCGCATTCGAGCATCGAGGTCGGCGTGTCGCAGTTGTATTCGAACAGCTTGGGCTCGCCCTCGCCGGTCCAGCCGAAGTCGAAGCGGCCATAGTCGAGCGCCGGCCGGTCGCGCTTCCATTCGGCGAGGATCGGGTCGATCGCCCAATCCGGAAGGCCGAAGCGGGCCAGTTTCTCCGGGTGGCGGGCAAGATGGTCGCCGGCCTTGAGGAACAGCTCGTGGCAGCGCTCGGCAGCGGCTTCGAGGGTCTCGATTTGCTTGAGCGTGAAGACGTAGGCGGCGCTTTCGTCCCAATAGGGCTTGCCGTCCTGCGTGTGCCAGACCAGCCCCTGTTCCTCGACGATGCGTTGCCAGCCTTCGCGAGGGCGAAGTGACCTGCGCTCCATCAGCCGCCGCGGCCGAAACTGCGCGAGCTGCTGCCGAGGCCGCCGCGCGAGACGGCGCTGGAGCGGGTCATGTTGCTGCTCGGCGGCGCCGAGGTGTAGCCCGACAGCGGCGAGCGGCTGACGAACTTCGCATATTTCGGGTCCCGGACATTATCGTAATAATAAGGGATGGGGCTTCCCCGGCGCAGGTAGAGGAAGGCGAAGCCGCCGCCGCCGCTCCGCCCGTTGCTGCAATATTGGTCGGCGATGCGGTCGCCGTCATCGTCGACGCAGATGCGCGTGTTCTGCTGGGCGAGCATGTCGTTGGAGCGGCTGTCGCAGCCCGAAAGGCCGGTCAGCGTGGCGGCGAGGCTGGCGGTGATGGTGAGCTTGCGCGGCATGGGTCAGGGGACCATGCAGGCGGCTTGGAGCACGCCGATGCCGACGCCGATGCCGCCGACGAAGATGCCGCTCGAGGTGCAGCCTTCCTCGATCCTGCTGGAGATGCCGCGGAACAGGAGGCGGGCGATGACGACGAACACGAGCAGCTGGACGATGGCCGCGACCGCGCCCCACAGCAGCATGTCGGGAATGGAGACGCTGTTGGCGATGACCATCGCGACCGGCAAGGCGAAGCCGAGGAAGGTGCCGGTCAGCTGGAGGGCCGCGGCATTGTTGCCTTGGCCGATCAGCTCCAGCTCGCGGTGCGGGGTCAGGCGCACGTAGATGGCGAGGAAGATGCCCGCGAGCAGCAGCGCCGCGCCGAAGTAAGCGAAGAAGTGCGGCAGCACTCCGGTGAAATAGCCGATGGTCCCGTCCACTGCCCGTCTAGCCCCCTGCAGTTGTTCGCGCTTCTTCGTAATGAGGCTGCCGTTCGCTGCAAGGGCCGATGTAGGCAGGCAAGCCGCTCGAGAGTGGTAGCTTCTACTCACATGTAAGTAGGTCGTTTCGTGGACGAAAATTCCTTGAAACCTTTGTGTGCCTCTCCGATATATGGTCACGTGGACGGGCCATCTTGGTCCGCCGACAATGGAGCATAAAATGCAGAACTGGTCTGACCCGCGCACGACGACCGCCGCCAACCCGGCCGTCTCGGTCGGCGTTCCGCGCGCCGCCCGCGATGCGGGCCTGCGGTCCTACATGCTTAGCGTTTACAACTACATGGCCTCGGGCGTGCTGCTTACCGGCATTGTCGCTTACAGCCTCGCCGCAACTGGCGTTGCCCAAGCGATCTGGAGTGGCGGTGGAATTCTTCGCTACGCCATCATCTTCGCACCGCTGATCATGGTCATGGTTATGGGCTTCCGTTTCCAGAAGATGTCGACGGCCGGCATGCAGGCCTTCTTCTGGGCGTTCGCCACCATCATGGGCGTGTCGATGTCGGTCATCCCGCTGATCTACAGCGGCAGCAGCATCGCGACGACCTTCTTCGCGACCGCCATCGCCTTCCTGTCGCTGAGTCTCTACGGCTACACGACTAAGAAGGACCTCAGCGGCCTTGGTACGTTCCTGATCATGGGCGTGGTCGGCCTCATCGTGGTGATGATCGCCAACTGGTTCATCCAGTCGACGGCGCTCAGTATGGCGATCAGCGCCATCGGCGTGCTGCTGTTCGCTGGCCTCACTGCTTACGACACGCAGAAGATCAAGAGCATGTACGCCCATGTCGCCGGCACCGACATGATGGGCAAGGTCGTGATCATGGGCGCGCTGACGCTCTATCTCGACTTCATCAACATGTTCCAGTTCCTCCTGAGCTTCCTCGGCAACCGCGAATAAGCGCTGGCGAGAGTTGCGACGAAGAGGGCTCGGCGGGCGACCGCCGGGCCCTTTTTCTTGCGCTCGGGCTAAGGGTGGAGCATCATCCCGCGCCGTGAGGGCCCATGGGGATGGGCCAGAAACAGGCAGGGGGAAGCAATGCCTTATCGTCACGCGCACTGGTATATTCTCGCGCTATTTCCGCTGGCGGCGCTGGCCTTCTGGCCATCCTATGTCTCGACATTCTCGAGCGCGCCGTGGGAATATCATGCCCATGGCATGACCGCTTCGGCCTGGCTGGCGCTGCTGGCGGCGCAGAGCTGGTCGATCCACAACAACCGTCGGGCGACTCACCGGGCGGTGGGGCCGGCGATCCTGATCCTCTTCCCGCTGTTCATGGCGGGCGGCGCGGGGATCTTCTTCGGCATGGCCGACCGCTATGCCGCCGGGGCGCCCTTCCAGGCCATGTGGGGTCCGGAACTCGCCTGGCTCGACTTCGCCGGTGTCGGAATGGTGGCCTTCTTCGTCTACCAGGGGCTGAAGCATCGGCGCGATGTCCGGCTTCACTCCGGTTACATGCTGGCGACCAGCATCGCATTGCTGCCGCCCATCTTTGGCCGGCTGACGGGAATTCCGCTGGGCATTCGCGGGCCGGAGGATTTTGCCCGCCTGCATGTCGGCTTCCAGTCGGCCAACGTGCTGGTCGCGGGAATCGCGCTCATGATCGCGATGCGGCAGAAGAAGGCCGGCAAGCCCTTCGCGCTGGCAGGCCTGGCAACGCTCGCCGCCGCCTTGCTGTTCGAATTTCCGGGCGGAACCGCGGCGTGGGAAGGCATCTATGCCCGCATCGCGCCGCTGCCCAGCATGCCGTTCATCGTCCTGGCGGGCGTGGTCGGGGTCGGCATAGCCGCCGCAGGCTGGATCGCCGGCAGGCGGCCGAGCATGGGCGGCGCGCTGCCCGCCGAGTGACTGCTCAGCCGAGGTGGCGCTTGAAGAAACGCAGGGTCCGCTGCCAGCTCAGCTCGGCGGCGGCCTTGTCGTAGCGCTCGGCGCTGGTGTCGTTGTGGAAGGCGTGGTTGACGCCGTCGTAGAGCTGGAAGGTTACCGGCTTGCCGGCGGCGCGGAGCGCCTCGACCCAGGGAAAGCCGGTGCGATTCACCCGCTCGTCGAGGCCGGCGAGGTGGATGAGCAGCGGCGCCTGGACGCGTTCCGCCTGGCTGGGGTCGGGCGCGGTGCCATAATAGACGACCCCGGCGTCGAGGTCCGCGCCGGCATCGACCGCCAGGCGGTTGACGTAGGCACCGCCCCAGCAGAAGCCGACTGCCCCGACCTTCCCACCGCGACTGGAACCCGCAAGCTCGCGCAGCATGGCGACGCCCGCAGCACTGGCCGCGGCGAGGTCGAGCTTGCCGATCATCTCGCGCGCCTGGTCCTCGTTGGAGGGGGTGCCGCCGACGGGCGTCAGGAAGTCGGGCGCAACGGCGCGATAGCCGGCAAGAGCGGCGCGGCGAGCGACGTCGCGGGTATGTTCGTTGAGCCCGCGATTCTCGTGGATGACGATGACCGTCGGCTTGAGGCTGCGGCTGCGCGGCTCGGCGACATAGGCCCTGGTGCCGGCGATCGTGCGGTCGGCGGTGGTCAGGCGGCGGTCGTCGGCCGGAACGATGGCGGCGGCAGCCGGCGAGGCGGCGATGCTGCCGATCAGCGCCTCGGCGGCGGCGGCGCTGCCGGCCAGCGCAACCATGCGCGCCATGAAGTCCCGGCGTGGCATGCCTTCATGAGTGAAGCGGTCGTAAAGGGCGATGGCCTGGGCCTTGAGGTCTTCGGTCATGGTGCGCACTCCTTTCGTCGATGCCGTGGCTGACCCGGCGTCCCGCTCATTCGATCTCTAAACGCGCAAACGGCAAGCGGGACCCGGCCCAAAGCCCGGGTGACGAACAGACGCTGCTAGGCCTGCGCCTTCAGCGCTTCCGCGGCTTCGGCATCGAGCGTCTTGGCCCGGCGATAGGCATCGCGGTCGGTGCAGCGCGCGACGTAGGAAGCAAAGGGCTCACGCGGCTCCAGTTGGCCGAACATCATTATGAACCCGAGTTCGGAGGCGAGGTAGAGGTCGGCGGCGCTGAACCGGCCGGTCACATAGTCGCGGCCCTCCAGCATCCTGGTCAGCGCGGCGAAGGTGGTCTCGTGATTGCCGAAGCCGAACATGCCCTGCTTGTCCTTCGGCACTTCGAAGTTGACTGCCTTTAGGCTGAACGCCTGCTCGAGCGGTCCCGCGGCGAAGAACAGGAAACGGTAATAGTCGGCACGATCGGCGAGCGCCGGCGCGAGGCCCGCCGCAGGGAAGGCGTCGGCGAGATAAGCGCAGATCGCCGCCACCTCGGTCACAACCTTCTCGCCGTGGCGGATCGCCGGGACCTTGCCCATCGGATTAATTGACAGATAGGGCTCGGCCTTCGTCGTCCCGCCGTAGCTGAGAAATTCCGCCGTGTAGGGCACGCCGACCTCCTCCAGCATCCAGCGGACCATCTGCCCGCGCGACTGAGGGTTGGTGTAGAAGATTAGGTCGGTCATGGCGCTTCCCCTTGCCAGAACGAAAGAAGAACAGGCTAGCTGGCCGGCCGCCCCAGCGCAAGCAGCTCGCTGATGGTCACGATGCGATAGCCGCTGGCCTTCAGCCCGGCCACGACCAGCGGCAAGGCCTCGCGTCCCTGCGCATTGGCCGAATACATGGGGTGGATGAGAAGGATCGAGCCGGGCTTCACCTCGGCCAGCATGGCGGCGGCGAAGGCCTTTGGTCCGGCGGTGCCGGTCGGATCGATGACGTCCGCCATGACCAGCCTGTAGCCGCGCTGCCGGAGGACGTAGGGAAGGGTGAGCAGCTTCTTGCCATAGGGCGCTCGGAACAGGCGATTGTCATTGCCGCCAGCGGTGCGGATCAGGGCCGCGGTCCGGTCGACCTCCTCGGCCGCAAGCCCGGCGTCACCCCGGCCATCCGGACATGGCTCCAGCTGTGGTTGCCAAGCTCCATGCCTTCGGCAAGCAGGAGGCGCAGCAGTTCGGGCCGCCGCTCGGCTTCCTGGCCGACGACGAAATAGGTTGCCTTCGCCCCGGCCGCCCTCAGCACCGGGAGGGTCGCCGCGACGCCCGCTTCGGTCGGCCCGTCGTCGAAACTCAGCGCAACGATCTTCTCCGCTGTCTCGACACGGCAGAAACTGGGCAGGATCAGCGAAAAACAGCGCTGCCGGCTGAGGTGGAAGAGACCGCCGGCGGCAAGCAGCAGGACCAAGCCTGCGACCATCCACCGGCGGCGGTTCATTCCTCAGCCCCGCTCGCCCGCGGTCCGGGTCGGCGTCGATCCGCCGCGCTCGGCCGCCGTCGTATCCCGCGCGCCGCGGAACTCGCTGTCCTCGCTCCAGTTCGGCCAGGCGGCCGAGTTGGCGAGGTCGCGGCCGACGCGGTGCAGCAGCTGCGCGTCCTGGACGAGGCCGTTCAGGTTCCAGCTCGGATCATATTCGTCGTCCGGCTGGTGGTAGCGCTTGGCGGTATAAGCGTCGTTGAGCGCCTTGCCCCGTTCCTTGCCGCCATCGACGAGGTCGACGCCCGAGCGCCAGCTGATCGCCGGCACGCCGCGCTTGGCGAAGGGGAAATGGTCGGAGCGGAAGAAATAGCCTGCCTCAACCCGCTCGTCGGGCGAATAGGTACGACCCTGTTTGCGGCCTTCGGCGATCAGCATGTCGAGCAGGCCGAGCTTGGCCGAACCTGAGATGGAGAAATCGCGCGCCGGGCCGTAGATGCTCCCGCCGTCGGTGTTGAGGACCCCGGCGGTCTTGCCCAGCGGATAAAGCGGGTTGGAGACATAATATTCGCTGCCGAGCAGGCCCTTCTCCTCGGCCGCGACGAACAGGAAGACGACCGAACGATCGGTCCGCGGCGCCTTGGCGAAGGCGCGCGCCTGCTCGAGCACGTGGGCGGTGCCGACGCCATTGTCGAGCGCGCCATTGTAGATGCGGTCGCCATTGGCATCGGGCAGGCCGATTCCGAGATGATCGTGGTGGGCGGTGTAGATCACCGTCTCGTCGGGCCGCGACCTGCCGGGCAGGATCCCGGCGACATTGTAGCTGGTGATGGTCTTGGCGGTGGCGTTGCCGGTGGCGCTGAAACGGACCGGAAGCTCGACCGGGCGGAAGTCGCGGCGGCGGGCGGCGGCATGGGCCTGGTCAAGGGTCATGCCGGCGGCAGCGAACAGCTTGTCGGCGGTGGCCTTGCTGATCCAGCTTTCCATCAGCGGATGCGCCGCCGACGGATCGGCGCGAACCACGTCGAACATCGTGTTGGTGTTGCTGTTCTTAACCGTCGCCCAGCCGTAGGAGGCGGGCGCATCCTCATGGACGATCATGACTCCGGCGGCGCCGAGCTTTGCGGCCTGCTCATATTTGTAGGTCCAGCGGCCGTAATAGGTCATCGCCTTGCCACCGAAGTCCGGACCACCGTCGGCGATCGGGCCGGCAAAATCGGGATCGTTGATGAACACGACCAGGATCTTGCCGCGAACGTCGACCCCCTTGAAGTCATCCCACTGACGCTCCGGCGCCTGCACGCCGTAGCCGGCGAAGACGAGCGGGACATTGTCGAGCCGGAGCTGGCTGGCGCCGGTCAGCGGGGCGCGGACAGCAATGTCGGTGCCCTGCTCGAGGCGCCCGGCGGCGCTGCCGCCCTGGAGGGTGAAGATGGGGCTGCCGGTCCAATCCGACTGGAGCAAGGGCACGCGCTGGGTCCACTGGCGCTGGCCGTTGACCACCTCGCCGCCCGGCTGGACCCCCGCCGCTTTCAGCTGCTGGACGAGATAGGCGACGGTCTTTGTCTCGCCCTCGGTCGCCGGTCCGCGGCCGGTGAGGCTGTCGTCGGAAAGCGTCTTGATGTCCTGCGTGATGCGCGGGATCGAGAAGGTCTGGGCAGCGACCGGACCGGTCGCGAGGGCAGTAGCGGCAAGCAGGATGAAAGGACGGACCAAGGTCGTAACTCCAAGGTGATCAGAAGCGTGCTGTTCATGCGCCTGCGCGAAGCCAGAGAAAAGGGGGCAGATGCGCAGTTGACGGCTCGAACGGCTCCGCTGTATTGATCTAATAATACAGCGGAGGGATGGCGATGAGGATGATTCTGGCTTGTGGCGCGCTGCTGGTGCTGGCCTCCTGCGACGCCGAGATGACGACGCCCGCCGAAGGCGACGAGAAGGTAAAGATGGCCGCCGACGCCGACGGCCGCGTCTCCTTCGACATGCCTTTCGCAAAAGGCGAGATCAAGCTTCCGGCCAAGATGCTGGCGGAGACCGACTTCAACATCGATGGCGTGAAGATGGTCCCGGGCGGGACGATCACTGGCTTCAACCTTGATGCCGATAAGAACCAGCCGGCGAGGGTCAACCTGACCTTTGCCGCGCCGACCTCGCCCGAAGCGGTGAAGGCCTATTTCGTCGAGCAGTTCAGGGCCAAGGAAATGGAACTCAAGGAAACGGCAGAGGGACTTTCCGGCGTGTCGAAGGAAGGGGACAAGTTCCTGATGACCTTCGTGCCGCAAGGAAGCGGGACCTCGGGAAGCATCCGGATCGACTCCCAGTCCTGATCCGCTTTGCGGGTGATGGTCAGAAGGGGAAGAAGACCCGGATCGCCGCCACCGCCGTCACCCAGGTGACGAGGTTGAGCGGCATGCCGACCTTGATGAAGTCCATGTAGCGGTAGCGTCCCATCTGGTAGACGATGACGTTGGTCTGGTAGCCGAACGGGGTCGCGAAGGCGGCGCTCCCGGCGACCATGACGGCCACGAGAAAGGGACGGGGGCTGACCGACATCGCTTCGGCGATGCTGACCGCGACAGGCGTGAACAGCACTGCGACGGTGGCGTTGGACAGGAACTCGGTCGCGAATAGCACCACGCCATAGACGAGGATGAGGGCGAGCAACGGTGTCATCCCGTCGACGCTTCCGACCAGCAGGTCGGTGACGACGTTGGCCACTCCCGATACCCGCAGCGCGATGCCGAGCACCAGCATACCTGCGACGAGCATCAGCACGTCGGGCCTCAACCCCGCATAAGCCTCGTCCGCGGTGATGACCCGCAGCAGGATCAGGAGCACCGCACCGGCGAAGGCACTGGCGGCGATGGGTGCCAGGCCGAGTGCCGCGAGCGTGATCACCCCGACGAAGACAGCGAAGGACACCAGCGCCCGCAAGGGACTCAGCGGCCGCTCGACCGCGAACGCGGCTGGGTCGCCGATCTGACCGCCGGCCTGC
The DNA here is from genome assembly GCF_029637485.1 of Sphingomonas sp. LHG3406-1. GTDB lineage: Bacteria > Pseudomonadota > Alphaproteobacteria > Sphingomonadales > Sphingomonadaceae > Sphingomicrobium. The sequence continues at coordinate 215,992 of NZ_CP069128.1, forward strand.
GTCGCACCGCGTTCCTTGCTGTCCGCTACCGGGTCGGCGCCATCTTCCCGCTGGTCGATCAGCTTGCCGCTGAAGAAGAGCAGGTAGAGCCCGCCCGCGATCGCCACGACGAGGCCGACCGGCGTGATCTCGAAGATCCCGAACTTCTCCTGCCCGGCGGCACCCGCCATGTCGTTGACGAGGAGGTTGGTCGACGTGCCGATCAACGTGCAGCCGCCGCCGAGGATGGAGGCGTAGGAAAGCGGGATGAGAAAGCGCTTGGCCGACAATCCGATGGACGTTGCGGCATCGCGCACCACCGGTGCCGCAAGCACGACGATCGGTGTGTTGTTGAGGAAGGATGAGGCCGCGCCGCACAGGCCCACGATGATCCACAGGCCGGCCTTGCCGATCCGGCGGCAGATGGCGACGAGGCCGCGCATGCTGCTGTCGAGCAGGCCCGACATCTCCATCGCATAGGCGATGACGAACAGGCTCGCGAGGGTGATGACCGCCGGGCTTGCGAAGGCGCTCTGGACCTGGATCGGGCGGACCACGCCGGTCAGCAGCAGCACGGCCGCACCGGCCAGCGCCACCACGTCCGAGCGGCCCTTGTCCCAGATCAGCGCGGCGATGACCGCTCCGAGGACGAGCAGGGTGATAAGCTGGGGATCGAGCGGAAGCATCGCCTAGCCGACCGGGAGGAACCAGAAGGTGAGGCCGAGGCCCAGCGCGCCGACCGAAACGATTGCGGCGATCAGCCGGAGGTTGATGGGATCGGCAGCCTTGGCCACGTGCGGGCTCAGGCGGTTCCGCATGGCTGCCCCCCGGCGCTCCGCCGCCACGGCGATGACGATCGACAGTGCCAGGAACAGGCTGGCGATCAGGCGCGGGACCCATGCCGGGCGGACCTCGCCGAACAGCGCCTGGAAGGCGACAGCGATGCCGACGCAGCCGAGGCTTGTCCGCATCCAGCCGGCGAAGGTCCGCTCGCTGGCAAGCAGCGTGCGGTCCTCGGCGAGGTCGGTCTTTGATGCTTCTTGCTGGTCGCCCACGGGGGGGTGAACGCGACGGAAGGGGAAGGGTGCCTTCTCAGCGAGGCTTCTCCCGGAAAGGATAAGGCCGCCGAAAAGGGAAAGGGGCCTGAGCATTGGCGCCCAGACCCCTTTCAACTATCCGCCGTAGGGCTGTCGTCTCCACCTCGCGGGGGAGCGACGATCACTCCGCCGCAGGGCTCTCGGGCTGTTCGCCCCCCTGCGACTCCTGCTCCGTCGCAGGGCGGCCCTTTCGGCCCTTGGCACCCTTCGGCTTGGTCGCCTTCGCCGGAGCGGCCGGGGTAATTTCGAACACCGGCACATTGTCCTTGAGGCGAACCTTGACCTCGCCGCCGTGGACCAGCTTGCCAAAGAGAAGCTCCTCGGCGAGCGGCTGCTTGATCTTCTCCTGCACCAGGCGGCCCATTGGTCGGGCACCGTAGAGCTTGTCATAGCCCTTGGCGGTCAGCCACTCGCGCGCCTCGTCGTCCAGCTCGATGTGGACTCCGCGGTCGGCGAGCTGAAGCTCCAGTTGCAGGATGAACTTGTCGACGACGCGGGCGACCACGGCGGGCGGGAGGTAGCCGAACGGTACGACCGCATCGAGCCGGTTGCGGAATTCCGGCGTGAACATCTTCTTGATCGCGTCCTCCTGCACGTCCTCGCGGGAGGCTGCACCGAAGCCGATGCTCTCTCGCGCCATGTCGGACGCGCCGGCATTGGTGGTCATGATCAGGATGGTGTTGCGGAAATCGACCGTCTTGCCGTGGTGGTCGGTAAGCTTCCCGTTGTCCATCACCTGCAGAAGGATGTTGAACAGGTCCGGGTGCGCCTTCTCAATCTCGTCGAGCAGCAGCACGCTGTGCGGCTGCTGGTCGACGGCATCGGTCAGCAGGCCGCCCTGGTCGTAGCCGACATAGCCCGGAGGCGCGCCGATCAGCCGGCTGACCGAGTGGCGCTCCATATATTCGGACATGTCGAAGCGCTGCAGCGGGATGCCGAGGATCGATGCCAGCTGGCGCGCCACCTCGGTCTTGCCGACGCCGGTCGGTCCCGAGAAGAGGTAGTTGCCGATCGGCTTGTCGGGGTCGCGCAGGCCGGCCCGGCTGAGCTTGATGGCCGAGGCCAGCCGTTCGACCGCCAGATCCTGCCCGAACACGACGCGCTTGAGGTCGGCTTCGAGGTTCTGGAGCGTCTTCTTGTCGTCGGTCGATACGCTCTTCGGGGGAATGCGCGCCATGGTCGCGACGACCTGTTCCACCTCCTTGGGCGTGATCACCTTCTTCCGCTTGGAGGGCGGCACCAGCATCTGCATCGCGCCGACCTCGTCGATCACGTCGATTGCCTTGTCCGGCAGCTTGCGGTCGTGAATGTAGCGTGCCGACAGCTCCACCGCCGACTTGATCGCGTCGGGCGTGTAGCGGACCTGATGGTGCTGCTCGAAGCTGCTGCGCAGGCCGGCGATGATCTTGATCGTGTCCTCGACCGTCGGCTCGTTGACGTCGATCTTCTGGAAACGCCGGAGCAGCGCCCGGTCCTTTTCGAAGTGGTTGCGGAATTCCTTGTAGGTGGTCGAGCCGATGCAGCGGATCGTGCCCCCCGACAGGGCAGGCTTGAGGAGGTTGGACGCGTCCATCGCCCCGCCGCTGGTGGCGCCGGCGCCGATCACTGTGTGGATCTCATCGATGAAGAGGATGGCGTGAGGCAGCTTCTCGAGCTCGCTGACGACGCTCTTCAGCCGCTCCTCAAAGTCGCCGCGGTAGCGGGTGCCAGCCAGTAGCGAGCCCATGTCGAGCGAGTAGATGACGGCCGGCTTCAACACTTCGGGCACGTCGCCCTCGACGATCTTGCGCGCCAAGCCTTCGGCAATCGCGGTCTTTCCGACGCCGGGGTCGCCCACGTAGAGCGGGTTGTTCTTGGAACGGCGGCACAGGATCTGCACCGTCCGGTCGACCTCGGCCATGCGGCCGATCAGCGGATCGACCTTGCCGATCTTGGCCTTCTCGTTGAGGTCAACGGTGAACTGCTTCAGCGCCGACTCCTTCTTGTCCGCACCCGGCTTGTCGGACTTGGTCTCCGGCGCATCGGGACCGGCCGGCGGGCTCGCGCCTTCCGCCGTCTCGCCCTTGCCGACGCCGTGGCTGATGTAGGTGACGGCATCCAGGCGGCTCATGTCCTGCTGCTGCAGGAAATAGACGGCATAGCTTTCGCGCTCGGAGAAGAGGGCGACCAGCACGTTGGCGCCGGTCACCTCGTCGCGGCCGGAAGACTGGACGTGCAGGATCGCGCGCTGGACCACCCGCTGGAAACCGCTGGTCGGTGTCGGGTCGGTGCCGCTGTCGGCGACGAGCGCGCCAAGTTCGCCGTCGAGATACTGCTTGACCGTCGCCTTCAGCTCATCGCGGTTGACGCCACAGGCGGTCATCACCTTGGAGGCATGGCTGTCGTCGATCAGCGCCATGAGCAGATGCTCAAGGGTCGCATATTCGTGACGGCGGCGGCTCGCCTCCCCCAGCGCATTGTGCAGGGTCTGTTCGAGCTCGCGGGCGAAACTGGGCATTCGGGGACTCCTTGACCGGGAGCGGGAAGGCTCCCGGTGTTCTTAACTTCTTATCTCGTGAGGCGTTGCGGCCGCTGCAAGGGCGGCGAAAGAGCGAGGATGGTGATATCTATCGCTTGAACAGGGCATCGGCCGCGGAACGATGCTTCGACACCGCTTCCTGGTGGGCGCGTACCCGCGCGATCTCCGCCTCCAGCACCGCGATCCGGGCATCGAGCTCGTCCTGGCTCAACGGGTCGAGGTCCTGCCTGGCCAGCAGGACCAGCGGATCGTCGGGGCGTGACGAGAAGAATTCATCGTCCATAGCGGCCAAGGTCGGACTCCGTTTCCTTCAAGTCAATCGGCCTTGACCGCTTCATCCCCAACTTTTCGCTTTGCCGGTGCGGATCAGCGACTATGCGGGGGAGAAGGAAAAGGGTGGGGAAGCGAGTGTGATGGACCTTCCTGACGTCATGACGGCGATCCTGGTCAGCCAGCCGGGCGGACCGGAAGTGCTGGTGCCGGCCGAGCGGCCGGTGCCGCGGCCGGGCGCCGGCGAACTGCTGATCAGGGTCGCCGCCGCGGGGGTGAACCGCCCCGACGTGCTGCAGCGCCGCGGTGTCTATCCGCCGCCGCCGGGCGCTTCCGACATTCCGGGGCTCGAAGTGGCCGGCGAGGTGGTCGCGGCAGGCCAGGGCGCGACCCACCTGATCGGCAGCCGCGTCTGCGCCCTCGTCGCAGGGGGTGGCTACGCCGAATATGCGCTGGCGCCGGTCGGCACCTGCCTGCCCGTGCCCCAAAGCCTCGACCTTGCGGCGGCGGCGGCCCTGCCGGAGACCCTGTTTACGGTCTGGATCAATCTGTTCGAGCGCGGCTTCGCCACCGAGGGCGAGTGGGCGCTGATTCACGGCGGCACCAGCGGCATCGGCACCATGGCGATCGCGCTCTGCGGGCTGTTCGGGGTCAAGGCGATCGTCACCTGCGGCAGCGATGAGAAGTGCGAGGTGGCGCGAAGGCTCGGAGCGGCCGCCGCGATCAACTACGGCAAGCAGGATTTCGTTGCCGAAGCTTTGGCGCTGACAGGCGGCAAGGGCGTCAACGTCGTGCTCGACATGGTCGGCGGGGACTATATTCCGCGCAACCTTTCGGCGCTGGCGGAGGATGGCCGCCACGTCTCCATCGCCACGCAGCGTGGAGTCTCGGCGGAAGTGAGCTTCCTCGACGTCATGCGGCGGCGGCTGACGCTCACCGGCTCGACCCTTCGCCCACGCAGCCTCGCGTTCAAGACCCTCGTCGCCGAAGAGCTCAGGGCGAATGTCTGGCCATTCGTCGAGAGTGGCCAGCTGCGCCCAGTCATGGACCGCACCTTTCCGCTGAGGGACGCTGCCGCCGCTCATGCCCGCATGGAAGCTGGTGATCATGTCGGAAAGATCGTGCTGGTGACTGCCTAGGCCCGGCTCGCCAGCCACCGATGACGTCCTCATGAGGCCGGCCATTTCGTCATGGGCATGCGCGATGTCGCCCATCGCGCTTTGTACCATTCCGATGCGAAGCAAATATCTTGCCCCTGCACCGGAGGAAGAGTAACGGTGCGCCGGTAATGGCCGCTCCGCGATGGGGCGGCCCTTTTTGTGTCCGGAGACGATTGATGGCCCAAGCCCCGCAGCAGCAGGCAACGCCGCTCATGCCTCATGCAACCGCCGCCTGGCTGGTCGACAATACGGCCCTGACCTTCTCGCAGATCGCGGATTTCTGCGGCCTTCACATCCTCGAGGTGCAGGCGATCGCCGACGATACGGCGGCAACCAAGCTGACCGGCCGTGATCCCCTCCGCTCGGGCGAGCTGACCCACGAGGAGATCCAGCGCGGCCAGGCCGATCCCGACTATCGCCTCAAGATGTTCAAGGCGCCCGAGCAGGTCACGCGCACCAAGGGCCCGCGCTACACGCCGGTGTCCAAGCGCCAGGACAAGCCGGACGGTATCGCCTGGATCATCAAGAACCATCCGGAAGTGTCGGACGGCATGATCGGCAAGCTGATCGGCACCACCCGCACCACCATCGCCGCCATCCGCGACCGCAGCCACTGGAACATCGCCAACATCCAGCCCAAGGATCCGGTGACCCTCGGCCTGACCACGCAGCGCGAACTGGATGCGGCGGTCGCCAAGGCACAGAAGGCCGCCGGCATCGAGCGGACCGACGACGGCCGCCTCGACACTGACCGCGCCAGCCTGATCGAGCAGCTCCGTGCCGAGCGCGAGCAGCATGTCCGCGACGCCGAAGCCGCTGCCCTCGACGCTCAGCGCGACGAGCATGGCCTGGCCCCGGGCGAGATCATGCCCGGAATCGCCGACCCGTTCCGCAAGGCCTGATCGTCTTCGTCACCCCGGACCGGACCAGGGGCCTGTCTTCTTCTGATTGAGGTTGATCGATCAAGGGCAGGCGGATCCCGGGTCAGGCCCGGGGGACGTGGGAAGAGGTTCTTGCTTCTCCCTCGCGCCAAGCTAATCCCTCCTCATGGCTTCCGCCCCCGACACCCTCTCCTTCGAAGCCGCTCTCCAGCGGCTCGAGGAAATCGTCCGCCTGCTGGAGCGCGGCGAAGCGCCGCTCGACCAGTCGATCGACCTCTACCAGGAGGGCGACAAGCTGAAGCGCCTGTGTGAGGAGCGGCTGAAATCCGCCCAGGCGCGGATCGACGCCATTGCGCTTGGCCCCGACGGCAAGCCCGCCGGCACCCGCCCGTTCGAGGCCGACTGATGGCAACGGCGGTGGTGGCCGACCTGCTCGGTGAAGCGAAGCGCATCGCCGCCGGTGTCGACCGTCTGTTCGAGGATGCGCTGGCCGATCGCTGCGACGGCCGCGACCGGCTCTGCCAGGCGATGCGCCATGCCGGGATCGGCGGCGGGAAGCGGCTGCGCCCGCTGATGACTGTCGCTGCCGCGCGCCTGTTCGGGATCGACGAGGATCGGGCGCTCCGGGCCGGGGCTGCGATCGAGGCGGTGCACGTCTACAGCCTGATCCACGACGATCTTCCCTGCATGGACGACGACGATCTCCGCCGCGGCAAGCCGACCGTCCACAAGGCGTTCGACGACGCGACCGCCGTGCTCGCCGGCGACTGCTTCCACGCGCTCGCCTTCGAACTGCTGGCCGATGAAGCGACCCACGAGGACCCATTCGTCCGCTCCGAGCTGGTGCTTGAGCTGGCGAGGGCGAGCGGTATCGACGGCATGGGCGGGGGGCAGGCGATGGACCTCGCGGCCGAGGGCCAGGAGCTCGATCTCAATGCCATCACCCGGCTGCAGCAGCTCAAGACCGGCGCGCTGATCGAATATTCGGTCGAGGCCGCGGTGATCATGGGTCGCGTGCCGCACGAGGGCCGTGCCCGCTATCGCGGCTATGCCCGCAATGTCGGCCTTGCCTTCCAGATCGCCGACGACCTGCTCGATCATGACGGCGACGAGGAAGCGGCCGGCAAGAAGCTCCACAAGGATGCCGAGGCCGGCAAGGCGACCTTCGTCTCCCTTCTCGGCCCCGACCGCGCGCGGACGCAGGCGCAGATGCTGGTGACGCAGGCGATGGAGCACCTCCATGGCCATGGTGAGGAGGCGGACCTGCTAAGGGCGATCGCCCGCTATGCCGTGGAGCGCGACCGATGACCCGCACTGCAGTCTATCCTGGGACCTTCGATCCCCTCACGCTCGGCCATCTCGACATCATCCGGCGTGGGAGCCGGCTGGCTGACCGGCTGGTGATCGGGGTCACTACCAATCCGTCCAAGACGCCGATGTTCTCGACCGAGGAGCGGATCGCCATGGTCCGGCAGGAAACCGCCGATATCGGCAACATCGAGGTGGTCGGCTTCGACAGCTTGCTGATGGACTTCGCCGAGAGCCAGGGCGCGTCGATGATCCTGCGCGGCCTGCGCGCCGTCGCCGACTTCGAATATGAGTATCAGATGGCGGGCATGAACCAGCAGCTGAACGACCGGATCGAGACCGTCTTCCTGATGGCGGACGTCTGCCTGCAGCCGATCGCGTCAAGGCTGGTGAAAGAAATCGCCCGCTACGGCGGCGACATCCACAAGTTCGTCACGCCCGCCGTGGCCGGCCAGGTGGCCGAGCGGATCGGGCAAAAGGGCCAGAGGGGCTAAGAGACTATGATTCTGAAGTTCGCGTTGCCGCTGCTCGGGCTGGCGGCAGCCCTTTCCCCGGCTTCGGCCCAGGTCGCGGCCACCGCCGCGCCGCTGCCGATCAACGCGCCGGCCGAGATCGCCGCCGACCCGTCGAACCGCTGGATCCTCGATCTGTCGAATGGCGGCCAGGTGACCATCCAGCTTCGCCCCGACGCCGCGCCGCTGGCGGTCGAGCGGATCAAGACGCTGACCCGTCAGGGCTTCTACAATGGCCTGACCTTCCACCGCGTCATCCCGACCTTCATGGCGCAGGGCGGCGATCCCAAGGGCGACGGCACCGGCGGCAGCGAGCTTCCGGACGTCAAGGCGGAGTTCAACAGCCTGCCGCACCTGCGCGGCACCGTCGCCGCCGCCCGCTCGAGCGCGCCGGACAGTGCCAACAGCCAGTTCTACATCATGTTCGTGCCCCGCGTGTCGCTCGATGGCAAATATACCGTCTTCGGCCGGATCGTGTCGGGCATGAACTTCGTCGACCAGATCGCGCCCGGCGAGCCGCCGGCCGAGCCGACCCGAATCGTGCGGGCGACCCTCGGCGGCTGATCGGCCCTCTTCCATTCTCGTGCCGCGGTCGTAAGCAGCCGCCGCATGAAGGTGGACCTGTTCGACTTTACCCTCCCCGAGGGGAATATCGCGCTGCGCCCGGCGCGGCCGCGGGACAGTGCGCGCATGCTGCTGGTCGACGGCGACCTGCTCGACGACAGAGGCGTGCGCGATCTGCCGAAGCTGCTTTCGCCGGGCGACGTGCTGGTCTTCAACGACACCAAGGTCATCCCCGCACAGCTGGAGGGCCGGGTTCGGGCCTTCGTGGACGGGCCCCACAGCGGGCCGGGGGCGCGGATCGGGGCGACGCTGCACAAGCGCCATGACCTGCGCGCCTGGTGGGCCTTCGTCCGCAATGCGCGCCGGGTGAAGGTAGGCGAGACCGTCACCTTCGGCGGCGGGGTCGAGGCCGTGTGCGAGGAGAAGGGTGCGGATGGAGCGCTGCTGCTGCGCTTCCTCGGCGACGAGGCGGTCGAACTCCTGCTGACCCGCGCCGGCACCATGCCGCTACCGCCGTACATCGCGTCCAAGCGGCCGATCGACGAGGATGACGCGGAGGATTACCAAACCATGTTCGCGGCGAGGGAAGGGGCGGTCGCTGCGCCGACGGCTTCGCTCCATTTCACGCCGCGCCTGATTGCCGAAGTGGATGCTGCCAGGATCGCCCGCGAGACCCTGACCCTGCATGTCGGGGCCGGCACCTTCCTGCCAATCAAGGCGGACGATACCGCCGAGCACAAGATGCACGCCGAGTGGGGCCGCATCGACGCCGCCACGGCCGAGCGCCTCAACGCGGTTCGGGCAAGGGGCGGGCGAATCATCGCGGTCGGCACCACCGTCCTCCGCCTGCTCGAAAGCGCGGCGGCCGATGACGGCACCATCCGGCCGTTCGAGGGCGACACCGACATCTTCATCACGCCGGGATACCAGTGGAAAGCGGTCGGCGGGCTGATGACCAACTTCCACCTGCCCAAGTCGACCCTGTTCATGCTGGTCAGCGCGCTGATGGGAATTGACACGATGCGGCGCGCCTACGCCCATGCGATCGCATCGGGGTACCGCTTCTACAGCTATGGGGATTCAAGCCTGCTGTTGCCAGCGCGCTAGTCAGCGCAGCACGGTCTCGACGACGTCGGCAGCCCGGCTGGCGCCACCGGCCGCATCCAGCGCTCTTGCCACGGCCGCGCAGCGCTCCCGAACCCCCTCGTCGCCGACCAGCCGCCTGATCTGCTGAGCGATCCGTGCCGGGCGCCGCATGCTCGCAAGCTCCTCGCCGAGGCCATGGTGGCGGATTCGGGCGAGGTTGCCGGGCTGGTCGAAAGCGACCGGGCGCACCAGCAGGGGCACGCCGCAGCCGAGCGCATCGAGCACGGTGTTGCTCCCGCCATGAGTGATGACGAGGGCGGCCTTCCGCATGACCGAACGGTAGGGCAGGAAAGCGGCGGCATGGTGCGCGCCGAGGCTGGCTGCCTCCTTGTCGCGCAGCAGGCCGCCATGGGCCAGCACCAGCGCCGCGCCGGCTTGCCTGCACGCTTCGGCCAGTGCCCGCCACAGCTTTAGATCGCCGCCAAGCAGCGTTCCCATGGTGGCGAACACCAGCGGCTGGCCGGCGGGCGGGTCGAAGGGCAGGGGCTGGTCGGCCAGCTCCTCCGGTCGGCGGAGCGGGCCGACGGGCACGAAGGGCAGGGGGTCGGGCCGGGGGAAGTCATAGGCGGGCACGACCTGCGCCAGCTGCGTTTGCCCGAGACAATCCTGCAGCCGGCGATGGCGCGTCAGGCCGAAGCGCTCGGCCCAGCCGGCGATCACCTTGTTCTGGCGTCCGCTCAAGGCATCGCCGATCGCCGCCGTACGCCGCAGCTTGCCCTCGGCCTCCGGCTCGAACGGCCAGTCGAGGAAGGGCAGGGGAATGCCCGGTGCCGCATCGATCGGCAGTGCGCAGGCGAGCCCGACGAAGGGGAGGCCGAGGCCGCGGGCGAGGAGATAGGCGGCCGGCTCCATCTGGTCGCCGATCACGGCGGCGGCGCCCTCCTTCTCCAGCGCCGCACGACCGCCATTGCAGAGCTGGTCAGTCAGTGCAGCGCTGTCGGCGATGGTGCGGAGGGTCGCGACCAGGCCGCCGGGCTTTTGCGAGCGGGCCAGGACCTCGGCGACGACCGGATCGCCGGGCCTCGCGGGCACGTGGCGGACGGGGATGTCGCCCGTTGCGCCGCCGCCGCCCGCGTTGAACAGGAAGAGAGGCTCGTGGCCGCGCCGCGCCAGCTCCTCGCCGAGCGCGCGGAAGCTGGCGACATGCGCCGCGAACGGCGGGCAGATGAGCGCGATTCGGGCCAAGGGGTCAGGCGGGAAGCTGCAGCTCGCGCCGCTTGGACGGAAGCGCCCACCAGGGCGTGCCGGGGCTCAGATGATGCTCGCGGTGATAGCCGAAGTGGAAGCAGGTGAGCAGCGACAGCCAGGCCGGGAAATCGTTGCTGCGCGCGCGATGCTCGTCGGCGAACTCCGCTTCCTCGTGCCGGTGCGGCAGATAGGTGCCGAAGTAGAAGAGCTGCACCGAGGAGAGGATGGCCGGAAGCGCCCAGAACAGCAGGAGATTGGCGATCGGCGCCTTCAGCACCAGCACATAGGCGAGCACGAGGATATTGAGGATCAGATATTCACGAAGCCCGAAGTAGCGTTTCATGAAAGTCAGGTACCAGGGCCAGAAGCGCGTCGGATGATCGGCCGCGAAGTCCGGATCATGCTCGGTCCCGACATGCTTGTGGTGGTCGAAATGCTTGGGCCGGAGCCGGTCCATCCAGAAGCCGGCGTAGAGCAGCAGGGTCAGCCGCCCGAAGAAGAGGTTCACCCCCGGCCGTCCCGGCGCCAGGCTGCCGTGCATGGCGTCGTGCGCGACGATGAACAGGCCGACGCTCAGCCAGCTCAGCACGGCCACCAGCAGCGGTGCAGTGGTCAGCCACGCGCCTTCCAAGGGTAGGAAGAAGACGGCCCCGATGTGCAGGACGAGGAAGGCCGCGATGATGCCCGTGGCAAGGCCGAGCCCCACCATCGTCTGCCGCCGCCGCTCGATTTCGCCTGCCATGACGGCGATATAGCCATGGCGGGCGCTTCGTGCCACGCTTGTCGGGCCAGGGCGGACCAAAGACTGCCCGCCGGCCGGTGCCTGCGTCATGCCTGAAGCTTCTGGGGGAAGAACTGCATGCTCGGAGAATTCCGTTCGTTCATCAATCGCGGCAACGTCCTCGGCCTTGCGGTCGGCGTCATCATCGGCGCGGCCTTCGGCACGATCGTCAGCAGCCTGACCGACGACATCATCATGCCGCTGATCGGTGCGGCCACCGGGGGCCTCGACTTCTCGAGCAAGTTCGTTCTTTTGGGCGACATACCCGCCACCTACGCCGGCTCGCCGACCGACTATGCGGCGCTGAAGAAGGCCGGGGTGCCGATGCTCGGCTGGGGCAAGTTCCTGACCACGGTTGTCAGCTTCCTGCTGCTCGCCTTCATCGTCTTCCTGATCGTCCGCACCGCCGCGAAGGTGATGCGCGAGGAAGAGGCGGCGGCCCCGCCCGAGGAAGTGCTGCTGCTCCGCGAGATTCGCGACTCGCTTCGGCGCTAGAAGACGGTCGGATCCTCGAGCCCTGACACGGCCAGCGGGACGGCGAACACGCCCTCCCGCTGACCCGGACGGCGCACGGGAAGCGCGTTCGACCCGCCATTGTCGGCGGTGCGCTCCGGCGCGTCGGAGATGGTGGTGGTGACGGTCACGTAGACGAGATCGTCGGACGAGCGCTCGGCGCGCCCGGACTTGGGTTGAGCCTTGCCCTTCGAGGCCTCGGCACGTCGTGGCAAGGGCGCCGCGGCCACACTTGCCTTTGCCTGCGCTCCACCTTGCACCCAGGCCGCCGCCGCCTTCTCCCGGGCGGCTGGCGTTTCGGCCTGCCGGGAAGGCGCGTCCGTGCAGCCCGCCAGAACGGCGGCCATCAGGACAATGGCGCATGCTTTCCCCTGCATCGCTTCCCCACTCATTCACGTCGCGTAACGAACGGCTAAGTGAACAAGCGTTGTCTGAAACTGAACGGCTTGTTGTCTTTCGTTCAGCTTCGCGTGCTCAGGCGAACCAGGCCCAAAGCAGTCGGGCGGTGAGAGCAAGGCTGGCGACCACCAGCAGGGGACGGATCAGCCGCGCGCCAAAGCGCATTGCCGTATGGCTGCCGAGCCAGCCGCCGGCCATCGCACCCGCCGCCATGCAGGCGCCCAGCAGCCACAGGATGTCGCCGCCGAGTGCGAACAGCAGCACCGAAGCGACATTGCTGGTCCAGTTGAAGAACTTGGTCAGCGCGGTGGCGCGGGTCAGGCCGAGGCCGCGCAGCGCCACCAGGCTTGAGGTGAAGAAGCTGCCCGTTCCCGGCCCGAAGAAGCCGTCATACAGCCCGATCGCGCCGCCCACCGGTGCATAGCCGCGAGCCGACAGTCGCTGGTGCGCATCCTCGTCCGTCATGCGCGGCGAGAAGAGGATGTAGGCGGCATTGGCCAGCAGAAAGAGCGGGATGATCAGCGCCAGCGTCTCTGCCGCGACGCGTCGCACCAGCATCACGCCCGCGCAGGCCCCGGCAAACACCACGACCGCCGTGCCGAGGTTCGCCCGCCAGTCGATCAACCCCTTGCGGCCATAGTTGAGCATGGCGACGAAGGTACCGCACATGGACTGGAGCTTGTTGGTGCCGAGCGCCTGGATCGGCGGGATCCCGCTGACTAGCAGCGCCGGCATCATGATCAGCCCGCCGCCGCCGGCAATGGCGTCGATGAAGCCGGTGAGGAGAGCGACGGCGGTAAGGGCCGGGTAGAGCCAGGGTTCGATCACATCCGCCTGCTAGCCGCTCGGTCGAGGCGAAGTCGAGGACCGCCCCTCGACTTGGCTCGGGGCTAGGGGTTAGGGGCGAACGCCTTATGCCTCCCCGCTTCGCCTTCACCATTCATGCCACCGACGGCCGCGCGCGGCTCGGTACCATCGCCATGCGCCGGGGCGAGATACGCACGCCGGCCTTCATGCCGGTCGGCACCGCCGCGACGGTCAAGGCGGTGAAGCCCGAGGGGGTGCGCGCGGCGGGCGCAGACATCATCCTTGGCAACACCTATCACCTGATGCTCCGACCCGGCGCCGAGCGGGTGGCGCGGCTCGGCGGGCTGCACCACTTCATGGGCTGGGAACGGCCGATCCTGACCGACAGCGGCGGCTATCAGGTGATGAGCCTCAGCGACCTGACCAAGGTCACGGAAGAAGGGGTGAGCTTCAAGAGCCACCTCGATGGCAGCCGCAACATGCTCTCGCCGGAGCGGTCGATCGAGGTGCAGCGGCTGTTGGGCTCCGACATCGTCATGCAATTCGACCAGCTCGTCCCCGCCGACGCGCCGGCCAGAAAGCAGGTCGAGGCGATGGAGCGCTCGCTCCGCTGGGCCAGGCGCAGCCGCGACGCGTTCGACCGCGGCGGCGCGCATGCCGAGGGGGCGGCGCTGTTCGGCATCCAGCAGGGCGTGCTCGACGAGGGCTTGCGCAAGCGCTCGGCGGATGGGCTGATCGAGATCGGCTTCGACGGCTATGCGGTCGGCGGCCTGGCGGTGGGCGAGGGGCAGGAGGCGATGCTCGGCTGCCTCGACTTCGCGCCTGGTCAACTGCCCGAACACAAGCCCCGCTATCTGATGGGCGTCGGCAAGCCCGACGACATCGTCGAGGCAGTGGTGCGCGGGATCGACATGTTCGACTGCGTGCTTCCGACACGCTCCGGTCGCACCGGCCAGGCCTTCACCGCCGACGGCCCCATCAACATCCGCAACGCGTCCCATGCCGAGGACAAGGAGGCGATCGAGCCCGGTTGTCCGTGTCCGGCTTGCTCGCGCTACAGCCGCGCCTATCTCCACCACCTTGTCCGCTCGGGCGAGATCCTCGGTGCGATGCTGATGACCGAGCACAACCTCTGGTTCTACCAGCGCATGATGCAGGGCTTGCGCGAGGCGATCGGCGAGGGGCGCCTCGCGGACCATGCGCGGGCGTTCCTCGACCGCTACCGTCGGCGTTCCAAGAAGGCTTGACCCGTCCTCCGATCTGCCTCCAAGTTCGGGCAGTCGAGGGGGACGACATGCAGAAGAAGGCAGCATTCAGCGTCGGTGCGTTCCTGCTGGTGGCGGGCTTCGTCTGGGTCGTGTTCGACAATCTGGCGCTCGGCCTGATCTTCGGCTTCTTCGCGGGCGGAATCGCCGCAGCCCGCAAGCAGGCAGGGGAACGCCAGCAATGACCCCGCCGCCGGCGGGCACCTCCAGCGAGGGCCGCCTCCGCTTCGCCGATCTGGCCGAGGAGACCACCGGATTCGGCGAGCTCGAGTATCGCACCTTTCGCGATCTCCTGGTGCGACCCCGCGACGTGCTGATCGCCTATCTCGAGCGCGGGCCGACGGCGGGCGGTCGCTATGCCCGGCCGTTCGGCTTCTACCTGGCGCTGTGCGGCGTGCTCATGTTCTACATGTTCCTGATGGGCGGCCTCAAGGGGATCATCGAACAACAGCCCGCCGAGACTCTCGAACGCTGGATCAAGGCATCGGGCAAGAGCCGCGAGCTGTTCATCGACGATGCCGACGGCTGGATGGGCCTGGTCGCCGTGCCGCTGATGTCGGTGTTCTACGTCGCCTTCGGAGCGCCGCTGATCCGCTGGTGGAGCGGCCTCGACTGGCGTCGCTCGATGCGCGCCACGCTCGTCCTGCTGTGCGCCTGGACGGTGCCGATCCTGTTCCTGGGACCGCTGCCGATGATGGATAGCCTCAAGCTCATTGCCAGCCTCGTCATGTACGTGGCCCTGATCGTCGCTTTCCTCCGAACGGGCCGCGGCATCTGGTTCGATCGCTGGCCGGGTGGGCTGGGCAAGGGCCTGTTGTTCCTCTTCGCCATTTTGGTGTCGTCCTGGGTATCGATGATCCCCGTCTTCAACATCGGGCTGCTCGGGGCGCTTTACGGCCACTGACGCACGGGCGGCGCGAGGAACCTGCGCCGGCCTCCTTCCGTTGCTTAGCCATGGCCAATCATGTTCGCGCCGTCGAGGAACCCCGCTGGAACGCACGGGTGATTGCGCGGCACAAGATGACTTACCGTGACGGGCCGTCGGACGAGGACGACCGGCCGCCGCATGTCCGCGCCGCGTCCGGCCTCAGCCCGTTTCGCGAATGCCTTGCCGTCATCCAGGATGACGCCAACTGGCTGGCCCTGATCGATGCCGACCAGCAGATCACCGCCGTTCCCCTGCCGCCGAGCCCGGCCGGCGACCGCGTGTTCAGCGAGACGCGCGGCAACAAGGACGATAAATACGACCTCGAAGCCTGTGTCACCGTCACGAGCGGCGACGAGTGCGAGCTGGTCGGCTTCTCCTCGGGGTCGCGCGCAGAGCGCGAATGGGTGCTGCGGGTGCGCGAGCAAGAGCAGGGCGGCGAGCTGAACGCCGAGTTCGTGCCCGCACCAGGCTTCTATGCCGCCATGCGCGAGCACAAGGCGTTCAGCGGCGCCGGGCTCAATATCGAGGGTGCACTGTCACTCGACCACGATCGCATCCGCCTGTTCCAGCGTGGCAATGCCGACCCGTGCGACGGCCTCGATCCGGTCGACGCCACGGCCGATTTCTCCTGGCAGGCGCTGTGCGAGCATTTGAGCGGACCCGACCGGACTTCGCCGCCAGCGCTGCAGAATGTCCGCAGCTACGATCTCGGGAGGCTCGGCGGCGTCCGGCTGACCTTCTCGGACGCCGAACATCTCGGCGCCGGCCGGGTTCTCTTCTCCGCATCCGCCGAAGATTCGTCCTCGGGCGAGATCAAGGGGTCGGTGCTCGGCATCATCGAGGCGGACGGTGAGGCACGATGGACCCACCTGACCGACGAACATGGGGGACCCTTCGAGGGCAAGATCGAAGGGCTGACGCTTGACCAGCACGACAAGGCGAAGGTCTACTTCGTGATCGACGACGATGACGAGGACACGCCCTCTTGCATCTTCCACGCGGTGGTGAGCGAAGAGATGCTCTTGGGCAGGGCGGAGGAACCGTTCGACACGCTGCACCATCGCATGTGAGCCATGCCGGCTTGAGGCGCCTTCGCGCAGAAGCTGCAGAAAGAGGCTGTAAACAGCTGCAGTCCCGGCATTCCGCTCTCTGGCCTGATAGATGAGCCGCCGATCTAGAGTGACGATTGTGGCGGTAAATCAACAGCGTGCCATTCTTGCCAATTTTTAGAGCCTTTGACTTGCTGTCTTGAGGTTCCGGCGATTAATTGCGCGATGCAAGGCAGGGGCCTTGCCAGTCTTAACCGGGGGAAATTTCGTGAAGCGCTCCATTATTCTTGCCGCTGCTGCAGCGGCCTCTTTCGGCGTGACCGGCTGCGCCACCGTCATGAACGGCACCAGCCAGCCCGTCTCGTTCCGCTCGGATCCGGACGGCGCCGTGATCAAGCTGGTGACCGGTCCTTCCTGCACCACGCCGTGCAAGTTCGACATGAAGCGCGGTTCGGACTCGATGGCGACCTACAGCCGGGCCGGCTACAAGCCCGTTGAAGTCTACATCCAGAGCCGCATGGGCGGGTCGACCTTTGGCAACATTCTCGCCGGCGGAGTCATCGGTGCGGTTGTCGACGGTTCGAACGGTGCGTCGAACCACCTCTATCCCAATCCGGTGTTCGTGCGCCTGGTTCCGGAAGGCTCGACTGGCGAGCCGATGCTGCTCGACAAGAACGGCAAGGAAATCAGCACCGTGGCTGCGTACAATGCCAAGGTCGCCGATGACGTGCTGAAGGGCCTCGAGAAGCAGGGTCTCTACGCCAAGGGCCAGGCCGGCAATCAGATCGGCTCGAAGTAAGTCTCCAAGAGGGAAGGGCTGGTCCGCGGATCAGCCCTTCCTTCGTTCAAGGCCGCAGCCTCAGGCCGACGCCAATTCGTCCGCCTTGTCGAGGATGTCGAGCTCGCGCAGCAGGTGATCGACGCTGCGAGTCATTTCCGGCAGGAAGGTGATCTGATGGCGGGCGCCACGGTAGCTTTCCACCATCAGGATTGCGTCAAGTAGGACGCGCACCACGTCGCTCTCCGCGTCCTCCAGTTCGCCCAGCCGCTGCAGCTTCTGAAGAACCTTGATCCTGGCGGCCTGCGGATCGGCGAGAGCCTCGGAGCGGGCGATCTTCCACGTCATGGGCTACTCCTTGCAAGCGAGTAGCTTAGCCCATGAACGGGCAGAGGGTGAGTTCGTCTCGTCGTGCCAGCGAGTCGGCGCGGCGTTGATGGTCCGGTTAACCCTTAACTTCGTCGAGGAAGGCGTGAACCGTCTCGCTCGGGCGGCAGAGGCGCGCACGATCGCCGACGACGACGATCGGGCGATTAAGCAGGATCGGATGCTTGGCGACCGCGTCGAGCAGGGCGTCGTCATCCTTCGCCGGATCGCCGAGTCCAAGCTCCGCAAATGGCGTGCCCTTCTCGCGCAGCAGGTCGCGCAGCGGAACGCCGGCCATGCGGGCAAGGTCGCGAACCTCGTCGCGGGTCGGCGGCGTCTTCAGATATTCGATCACCCGCGGCTCGATCCCGTGCTCGCGCAGGAAGGCGAGCACGTTGCGGGAGGTGCCGCAGGCGGGGTTGTGGTAAATGATCGCGTCCATGGGCACGCGCTTAGCGCGTCAGCCGTGACGGGTCGATGACGCGCCGGGGCGGATCAGGACGGCGGGCGCGACGGCTCGATCGGGCGGTTCACGTCGAGCTGGCGCGAAGTGGCGAAATCCTCGGCCTGCTGCTTGTCGCGGGCCCAGTCTTCCGGATACTTGCAGACCCGGGTGCGGCTCATCCGCGTGCCCGTATCCTCGATCGTCCGGCAGACCTTCTTGGGCTTCACGTCGGCCGTTGCCGGCGGCGTCGCCGCAGCCTGAAGGCTCAAGAGCAATGTCGCCGCGATGATCATACGCTTACCCCCCTGGTGGTGAGGAGGGCAGCCTAGGCAATCGCCCGTGGCGCGTCCACCCGCCTCGCGTCAGCCGAGCGACACCGAAAGGAAGCTCGGCAGCGGCCCGTTCCAACCATCCTCGTCGGCCGGCGCTGCCGGGGCGGGGCGCGTCTCCCTGGCGGGCGCCGGAGCCGGAGCCGGAGCCGGAACCGAAGCCGAAGCCGAAGCCGAAGCCGGCTTCGCTGCCTTCTCGCGGCGGGGCTGGGATTCTTCGTCCGCAGGCCGGGAGGTCGACCTGGAGCGGCGGCGGGGCTTGGCTTCGGCGATCGGCGTCTCGGCCTCGATCGTACCCGGCCCTTCGGCGTCGACCTTGCCCGCACGGGGAATCTTGCCGCCGGTCAGCTTCTCGATCTGCGACACGGCTTCGCTGTCTTCACGGGTGGCGAGAGTGAAGGCTTTGCCCTTGGCGCCGGCGCGACCGGTGCGGCCGATCCGGTGAACATAATCGTCCGGCTGCCACGGCACGTCGAAGTTGAAGACGTGGCTCACGCCCTTGATGTCGAGCCCGCGGGCGGCGACGTCGGAGGCGACCAGGATGTTTATCTCGCCGCCCTTGAAGCGGTCGAGCTCGGCGATCCGCGCCGCCTGCTCCATGTCGCCATGGATCTGACCGACCGCAAAACCCGAGCGCTTGAGGCTGGTGGACAGTTCGCGCACCGTGGTCTTGCGATTGCAGAAGATGATGGCGGTGGTGACGTCCTCGGCGCGGAGCAGGTCGCGAAGCACCTCGCGTTTCTTGTCCGAGCGTGTCTCGACCAGCTGCGCGTCGATGTTGAGATTGGCACTGGCCGGCCGCGCCACCTCAATCCGGCGCGGGTCGGTCAGGAACTTGGCCGCCAGCTTCTGGATCGGCGCGGGCATGGTCGCCGAGAAGAGCAGGGTCTGCCGCTGCTTGGGAAGCTTGGTGCAGATCTCCTCGATGTCGGGGATGAAGCCCATGTCGAGCATCCGGTCCGCCTCGTCGATGACCAGCAGGTCGCAGCCGGTGAGCAGGATCTTGCCGCGGCCGAACAAGTCCATCAGCCGGCCTGGCGTCGCGATTAGAACGTCAACGCCCTTTTCCAGCGCCTTGACCTGATCGCCCATCTGCACGCCGCCGATCAGCAGGGCCATCGAGAGCTTGTGATACTTGCCGTACTTCTCGAAATTCTCGGCGACCTGGGCGGCCAATTCGCGGGTTGGTTCGAGGATCAGGCTGCGCGGCATGCGCGCCCGGCTGCGACCCTCGCCGAGGATGTCGATCATCGGCAGCACGAAGGCGGCGGTCTTGCCGGTGCCGGTCTGGGCGATCCCGATCAGGTCCTTGCCCATCAGCACGGGCGGAATGGCGCCGGCCTGAATCGGGGTCGGTTCGGTGTAGCCGCTGTCGCCGATGGCGCGCAGCAGGTCGTCGGAAAGGCCGAGATCGGCAAATGGCATCAAATAGTCCGGTCAGAAGAGGAGCGGCCGGCCCAATTCATGGCCCGCCAGGCGCTTCGCGCCGTGCGCCAGACGCTCGCGCAAGTCAAGGAAAGCGCAACGCCAGCGCAAAGCTAGAGCGGTTTCGAAACCATCCGCCGGAACTTCTCAATGCGGCATGAGCCGCCGATGCGGCTGCGGATCTCGTCCCGCTTGGCGCAGATGCGATCGTCGCTCGGCTGGATGTAGAAGTTGCCATAGAAATCGAGCGTCGGACAGTCGTCGTCCATCCGCGCCCGGATCCGGGAGCGGTCGCGGAGGAGGAAGTCGATGGAGCGCTCGTTCGCCAGCGCGGCCGCGACGATAGCGTCGGACTCGATGCACTTGGGCCCCTTCTTCTCCTCCCAGCGAAGCGGCCGGGCGACCCTCGGCCGGACAACCGGCACACGCAGGATCACCTCCTGTCGCACCACCAGCCGGCTTACCGCCACGGGGCCGGTACCCTGCCAGCCGGCCAGGCTGGCAATCCACGTCAAGATGGGAAGGGACAGGATCATGCGGGTGGGAGCGGCCTTCGCTGGAGCGGGGAAGGGAGGGGGTGGTTGCCTTGATCTGTGGGCGCCGCGTTGAACTTCACCTGAACCTCGGTGCGCCACGTCTTGCAACGTCGGGTGCCAGTCTTGCAAGCCGGCCCAAGCCCGCATAGAGGCGCGGCGCAGAACCATCTGCGGGGGTCGGCTGGGCGCCGAGCCCGTTTTTCCAGGAGAGACTTTTCATGGCTTCCGCGGCGCCGAACAACGGCCTTCCGATGCTCTACAACCAGCTGGAGCCGATCAGCAGCCAGCAGCATGGTTCGCTGAAGGTCCGCGGGCTGCAGTCCCTGCCGGCGCTGGCCAGCGTCCATGCCGTTCCGCTGACGGTTGACGAGTTTGCGCTGGCGCAGCGCCATTACCCGATCATCTTCTCGGCCGGCGAGGAGTCGGTGCCGCTGGCGCTGATGGGCCTGAACGAGGGCGTGAACACCTTCGTCGACGCCGAAGGCAAGCCGATCGAGAACAATGTCTACATGCCGGCCTATCTCCGCCGCTATCCGTTCCTGCTGGCCCGGCTTGTCGAGGGCAGCGACGAGCTGTCGCTGTGCGTCGACCCGACCGCCGGCGCGATCGGTGAGTATGAGGACGGTCAGCCCCTGTTCGAGGACGGCCAGCCGAGCGAGGCGACCAAGGCCGTGCTGCAGTTCTGCGAGCAGTTCGAGGAAGCCGGCCAACGCACCGGCATGTTCATGGCCGAGCTCAAGAAGACCGGCCTGCTGATGGACGGCGAAGTCGCCATCCAGCCGGAAGGCGCCGATCAGCCCTTCGTTTATCGTGGCTTCCAGATGGTCGACGAGGAGAAGCTGCGCGAGCTTCGCGGCGACGAGCTGCGCAAGATGAACCAGAACGGTCTCCTGCCGCTCATCTATGCCCACCTGTTCAGCCTGTCGCAGACCCGCGAGATCTTTGCTCGGCAGGTCGCCCAGGGCAAGGGGCCGCTCCCGGCTCCGAACGGCGCCGCGCCGCAGCCGGTCGAGGCGTGATCCCGGCGCGGCGGATCGAGGGCTCTCCTCGCTTGCCGCGCGGTCCTTTACCTCCCACCTTGTAAAGGCACCGGGCCCGTTCGGCCTGGATGCGTTCCCCTTGAACTGACCCCTGGCGATTGCTCGCCGGGGGTTTTTTCTATTCGGCGGCGAGCGGCAGACCACTTCGGTCGAGCAGGGCCTCGCCGAGCGTCCGGGCGATCGCCTCGACCAGCCGGGCCGACCGGTCGAAGCCCTCGCCGGGCGCCATGCCGCCAGCATCGAGATAGCAGCGGCGGTCGAGCTCCAGCTGCAGCGCATGGATGCCGCGATCGGGAGCGCCATGAGCAGCGACGATATGGCCGCCTGCATAGGGGTCGTTGGCGGCTGCCCGGAAGCCCGCTTCTTCCGCCGTCCGCCGCGCGACGTCGGTGACAAAGGGCGCCGCGCTCCGGCCATGGCGATCGCCGAGGACCAGCTCGGCCTGACCCGCCCGCCACGGCATGGAATGGCAATCGAGCAGCAGTACCTCGGCGTGGCGCTTCTGAAGTTCGGCCAGCTGGTCTGCGAGAAGCTGGTGGTAGGGCCGCCAGACGCCAGCCAAGCGGGCTTCAAGCTCCGCCGGCCCGATCCGCCGCCGCCACAGTTCGCCGCTCCCCGCCAGCCGCCCCGGCACCAGGCCAAGCCCGGCACGAACCCGCCAGCCGTCATGGCCGGCGCCAGGCGGCAGGGCGATGACACTGGGATCGAGTTCGTCCTCAGCGCGGTTGCAGTCGATGGCGGCGCGTGGTGCGTCGGCGATGACGCAGGTCAGGCCGAGTGCCTGCGCCCGCCACACCAGTCGGTCGACCAGCGGGTCCTCAAGCGGATGGAGGCTCGCCTGTCCGCGCCGGCTGAGGCGCAGCAGCCAGTCGGGATAATTGCGCCCGGCATGCGGAACCGACAGCAGGATGGGGAGTCGTCCACTGCCTGGAACCAGGCGTGGCGGAGGCAGTGAACCGACGTCGGACGAGCGAAAGGGCAAGGGACTGACTGCCAGCTGTGTATCGTTTCGGTTCAACGTGGAGCAGAGAAAGCCCGTTCCGCCTAGAATATCTTAAAGCTTCGGCGCATAAGGACGTCCGCTCATGATCAAGATCCTCCTGGCCGAAGATGATAGCTCGATGCGCGAATACCTCGCGCGGGCACTGGAACGCGTCGGCTATTCGGTCAAGGCCGTCGGCTGCGGAACGGAGGCCATGCCCCTGCTCGAAGCCGAGAGCTTCGACCTGCTGCTGACCGACATCGTCATGCCGGAAATGGACGGGATCGAACTGGCTCAGAAGGCCGGCGTGATCGATCCTTCGATCCGGGTCATGTTCATTACCGGCTTCGCCGCCGTGGCGCTGCAGAGTGGCCGTGCGGCACCGGAAGCCAAGATGCTGAGCAAGCCGTTCCACCTCAAGGATCTGGTCGCCGAAGTCGACCGGATGTTCCAGACCGAGGACGCACACGGGCGGCTTTAGGCGGCCCCTGCATGCCGGAACCCATACCGCACCCGTTCCGTTCAGGATGGCGATAAGCAACCATCCTTACGGACATCCATCATGCGCAAGACCCTTCTTCTTATGAGCGCCGCCGCGGTCGTCGCGACCCCTGCCGCGCTTTCCGCCCAGTCGGGCTACCGCAACCTCAGCAGCCGCTACGTGCAGGAAGCGCAGCGTCAGCACCCCCAGGTAATCGAGGAGTTCGGCGGTGCCGAGACCGGTGCGCGCGGCGCCTATGTCGAAAGCATCGGCCGCCGGGTTGCCACTTACTCCGGCGTCAATCCGGGCGCCTACCGCTTCACCACGCTGAACTCGGCGGTGGAGAATGCCTTCGCCGTTCCCGGCGGCTACATCTACATCACCCGGCAGCTGATGGGCCTGATGAACGACGAGGCGGAGCTTGCCTTCGTGCTCGGCCACGAGACCGGCCATATCGCCGCCAACCATGCGCAGGCACGCCAGGCGGCTTCACAGCGCAACGCCATCGGCGGCATTCTCGGCACGATTCTCGGCTCGGTGATCGGCGGCGGCTTCGGCAATGTCATCGGTCAGCTCGCCCAGACCGGTTCGCAGCTCAACACGCTGAGCTTCAGCCGCAACCAGGAATATGATGCCGACCGGCTCGGCATCAGCTATCTGGCGCGGGCCGGGTACGATCCGGCAGCCTCCTCCACCATGCTCGCGGCGCTCGGCCGGGCGACGGCCCTCCAGGCGCGAGTGCAGGGCCGCGACAGTCGCTCGACGCCGGAATGGGCGACCACGCACCCCAACAGCGCCAATCGCGTCGCTCAGGCATCGCAAATGGCGCGCCAGACCGGACGCGCCGGCACCGGCCTTCGCAACCGCGACCAGTTCCTCAACCAGCTCGATGGCGTGTTCGTCGACGACGATCCTGCGCAGGGCGTGATCGAGGGGCGCACCTTCGTCCACCCCGACCTGCGGCTCGCCTTCACCGTGCCGACCGGCTACCTGATGCAGAACAGCACCGACGCCGTGTCCATCCAGGGATCGGCCGGCCAGGCGCAGTTCCGTGGCGGCCGGTTTTCAGGCAGCCTCCAGACGTACATCCAGCAGCGGATCCAGCAGCTGACCGGCGGCCGCACCCAGATCCAGGTGATCGAGAACAACCGGACCCAGATCAACGGCCTTCCGGTCGAATATGTCGTCGCGCGAGCGCAGACCTCCAGCGGCATCGTCGACGTCAGCGTCTTTGCCTACGCCTTCGACCAGAACACCGCCTACGACTTCACCATGCTGACGCGGGGTGGGCAGGGAGTTGGCCCATTCGGCTCGATGGTCAACTCGCTGCGCCGCATCAGCGCGCAGGAAGCCACCTCGATTCGGCCGCGGGTGATCGACATCTACACGGTCCGGCCCGGTGATACTGTTCAGAGCCTGGCGAGCAGGATGGCTTATTCGAACTTCCAGGCCGATCGCTTCCTGTCGCTGAACGGCCTTGCCGCCAATGCGCGGCTGGTGCCCGGACAGCGGGTGAAGCTGGTCGTCTACGGCCAGCGCCGCTAGCCGAGCGCCGGCGTCCATTCCGGCTTCGGTCACGGGCTACAATAGGGTCGGCGTTCCGCCAGGAGCGCCGGCCTTACTTGTTCATCGCCTTTTCGACCTTGTTGCCGATCCCGCCCCACATGCCGTTGCTGCCGCCACCCATGGCGCTGAAGCCACTGATGCAGGCGACGGAGATAAGCGCCGCGATGAGTCCATATTCGATCGCCGTTGCGCCCCGTTCGTCGGCGCGCAACATGCGCAACATCGTTCGGATAGCCGTCACGCCACCCTCCTCTGGTCCACGTCCACGCCGACACTGGTAATTACGCACAGTTAACGAACCTTTCGCCGCAAAAGCTTTCGACGCGGTTAAGGACGATTATTCCCGACCGGGCTCCACGCACCATAGTGGAGCAGTTCGATCCGTTCCTCGGTCGCTCCCTTGTCGGCCAGTGCAGCGAAGGCTGCCGTTGCCGCGGCAAGCTGCGCCCGCTTGAGCCCGGCGCGCGGGCGGGCGGCGAGCATGTTGGTCCCGGCATGGTCCCTCAGGTCGGCCACAAGCTTGCCGAACGACCGATAGCGCAGCCGCAGCCGCTCGATGTCGACGACCGGATCGGCAAGCCCCGCGGCGCCGAGCAGCCCGGCAAAGGCGCCGGGCTCGACCATCGGATGCGCCCGCGCCGCGAAGACACCTTCCGCTTCGCCCGCCGCATGGATGGCCGCCCGCAGCGCCGGCAGGCTCTGGCCCCCGACGATCGCGCCCGCCAGCAGCCCCCCCGGGGCAAGGCGTGAGGCGATGATCCGCAGCAGCAGCGGAAGTTCGTCGCGCGCGTCCAGCTCTCCCATCACCAGGATGAGGTCGAGCGAGCCTTCCTCCTCGGCAGCAAGGCCGTCGACCGTATCGGCGTAGCGCACGTCCCCGGCCACGCCTGACAGTCGCGCATGAAGCGCCGGCGGACAGCCGGTGACCAGCGCTTGCACGAATCGCCGCTGCACCGGTGCCAGCCGCTCGAGCCAGTCCTCGACGATCCGCTCGGCGAGGAACGGGCGCGGCGTTCGGGAAAGGGCGCGGCGGCGACGCTGCTCCCGCGCGGCGGCATCGAACAAGGGATCGGCCATGCCCCCTTGTGGTTACGCCCCGCTGGAGGGACAAGGGGGGATGAGTGCGATTGCCCCAGGCGGCGTTAGTGCCGTGGGACTCGCTGGCATTCGCTGGCTGCTCGACTTCGCGCTTCCGCCGCGCTGCCCTGGTTGCGGCGAGATCACCGAGGCCGTCGACCTTTTCTGCACTGCCTGCTGGGGCAAGCTCGAGTTCGCGACCGGCGGCTGTGATCGCTGCGGACTTCCGCTGAAGCCGGGCGAGTTGCAGGTCTGCACCTCCTGCGAAGTCAGCCCGGGACCGCTCGACCGGGTGCGCGCCGCGCTCATCTATGGTGACGTGCCGCGTACCATCGCCACGCATCTCAAATATGGCCGCAAGATCGCGCTGGCGCGAACCATGGCCGGCTTGATGAAGCGGCCGCTTGCCGACTTGTCGCAAGACGCCCTGCTGGTGCCGGTGCCGCTGCATCGCTGGCGGCTGTGGAGCCGCGGCTTCAACCAGTCGCTGCTGATCGCGAGGGCCCTTGGCCGGCCGCTCGATCCCGACCTCCTCCGACGCACTCGCGCCACCCCCCGACTCAAGGGGATGAGCCCTGCCGAACGGCGGCGAACGGTGAAGGGCGTCTTCGCCCTCCGCAACGGGGCGTCGGTGAAGGCTCGGGACGTGATCCTCGTCGACGATGTCATGACCACCGGCGCCACCGCCGAGGCCTGCGCGAGGTTGCTCCGCAAGGCCGGTGCCCGGAGGGTCGAGCTGCTCGCCTTCGCCCGCGTGGTCCGCTGACACTGGCGTTACGCGCCGCGCCATCTATCTAGGGCTGAAACCTCGATCGAAAGGAGGGACGCCCGTGGCGACCGTCGAAATGTACCTGAAGACCACCTGCCCCTATTGCATTCGCGCGAGCGAGCTGCTGCGCGGCAAGGGCATTACGCCGACCACCTACAATCTCGACGCCGGCGGACCCAAGCGCGACGAAATGATCGAGCGTTGCGGTCGCATGACCGTGCCGCAGATCTTCATCGACGGGCGTCACGTCGGCGGCTGTGACGATCTGTTCGCGCTCGAGCGCGAAGGCCGGCTGGACCCGCTGCTCGCCGCATGAGCCGGATCGCGCTCCTCCAGGCGCAGACGGGCGTCGATCCGGCCCGCAACGCCGCGGCGCTTGTGGATGCCGCAGGTCAGGCCAGGGCCGGCGGCGCGGCCATGCTGTTCACGCCCGAAATGAGCGGTCTCCTCGATCGCGACCGCGAGCGGGCTTCGGGCCATTACCGCAGCCAGGAGGATGATCCGGTCCTCGCCGCCGTTCGCGATGCGGCGGCGCGCGAAGGGCTGTGGGTGCATGTCGGCAGCCTCGCGGTCAGAAGCGATGGTGGCAAGCTCGCCAACCGCGCCTTCGTCATCGATCCCGCCGGCGGCATCCGCGCGACCTACGACAAGCTCCACCTGTTCGATGTCGACCTGCCGACCGGCGAAAGCTGGCGGGAATCGGCCAGCTATGCGCCCGGCGAGCGCGCGGTGGTGGTCGAGGGCACTCCGGTCGGCAATCTCGGCCTCGCCATCTGCTACGACCTGCGTTTTCCCGCCCTGTTCGCGGCGCTGGCGGAAGCGGGGGCGGAGACGATCGCCGTTCCCGCCGCCTTTACCGTCCCGACCGGCCAAGCCCATTGGCAGGTGCTGCTCCGGGCCCGGGCAATCGAGGCCGGCCTGTTCGTCGTCGCGGCGGCGCAGGCAGGTCGGCACGAGGACGGGCGCGAAACCTATGGCCACAGCCTCGTCGCCGATCCCTGGGGCAAGCTGCTGCTGGAGATGGACGGTGCGCCGGGCCTTGCCTTTGCCGACGTCGAGCTGGAGGAGATCAGGCGCGTCCGCGGCCGAGTCCCGGCGCTTGACCACCGCCGTCCGATCCCGCCCGTCGAGCGGTGCTGACGCGAGCGCGCGTTGCCTTCCCGCATCCGCCTTGTGTAGAGGCATGCGCCAAGGCCCCGTAGCTCAGCAGGATAGAGCGGCAGATTCCTAATCTGTAGGCCACTGGTTCGAATCCAGTCGGGGTCACCATTTGCACCGGGCGACGAAGGGGCCGTGATGCGACGACTGTTTACCGAGCATCCCACCAGCCTCGGCATGAGCTATGCGCAGCACGGGGCCGGCGCGGTCCTGATCGGGTGCCGGATGATCGGCGCCGGGGCCGCCTGCCTGGTCCATGCCGCCGTCCCCGGCCTGTTCACCGAGACCGCCGGTCGTACCGTCTCTGATCTCCACGACCATATGCTCAAGCGGCGCGCCGGCGCGCCCGATCCCCAGGCCTGGCCCGATTATGAGATCTGACGCCGCCGTTCCGGTGGCGGTGGTCGGCGGGGGTTTCTCGGGCGTGATGACCGCGGTCCAGCTCGCCCGTCACGGCGTGCCGGTGCGCCTGTTCGACGGTGGCGAGCGGCCCGGCCGCGGGGTCGCCTATGGCACGCGCGACGAGCATCACCTGCTGAATGTCCCGGCAGCGAAGATGAGCGCCTTTCCGCACGATCCCGATCATTTCCGTGCCTGGGGCGAGCTGGACGCGGGCGAGTTCGCGCGACGCTGCGACTATGGCCGCTATCTCGACGATATCCGCGCCGAGCATCCGGGCGTGACGCTCGAGCCTATGTCCGTCGCCGCGATCGAGCGAGCGGGCGATGGCTACCTTATGCATCTTGCCGATGGCGGCAGTGTTGAAGCGGCCGGCGTGGTGCTGGCGCTCGGCAACGAGGCTCCGGCCATCCCGCGCGGATGGGAAGGCATCGACCTCCTCGCCAACCCCTGGAGCCCCGACGCGGCGGCGCGGCTACGCGAGGCGGCCGCCGGCAATGGCGACATCCTGCTGATCGGCACCGGCCTCACCATGGTCGATCTGGTGCTGAGCCTCACTGGCCTCGGCTTCGAAGGCCGGATGATCGCCGTCAGCCGGCGCGGCCTGCTCCCCCGCGCCCACGGCCCGGCCGAGCCGGCGCCGGTCTTGCTGGAGGACGTGCCCCAACGCGACCTGATGGCGCTGTGGCGCTGGCTGCGCAGGCGCAGCGCCGAAGTTGACTATCGCGCCGCCGTCGATTCGCTCCGTCCGCACACGGGCACGCTGTGGCAGTCGCTTTCCCTCGAGCAGCGCCGCCGCTTCCTCTGTCATGCGAGGCCATGGTGGGACGTCCATCGCCATCGCATCGCGCCTCAGGTCTCGGCGCAGCTCCGCGACCTGATCGCGGCGGGACGGCTGGAGATCATCGCCGGACGCCTCGCCAGGGCTGATGGCGGCGAACTTCTCGTGTCGAAGCGAGGCGGGGGCGAGCGGCGGATCGCTCCCATGCTTGCGGTCAACTGCACCGGCCCGCTCGGCGACGTCCGGGCGAGCGCCAATCCCTTGCTCCGACAACTCCTCGCCGACGGCTTGGCCGGGCCCGATCCGCTCAACCTCGGCCTGCAGGCCGATGAGCAAGACCGCGTCGGCGAGCATATGTGGGCGGTCGGCCCGCTGACCAAAGGCATGTATTGGGAGATGGTCGCCGTTCCCGATATTCGCCACCAGGCCGAGCGCGTCGCCTTGGCCATCTCGAAGGAACTAGCAGCCCATGGCTGAAACGCCCGATGACGGCGACCTCGTCGCCCCGTCACCCAAGATCCCCGTGCCGGCTGAGGTCGCCGAGGCAGTTCGCACCCTGATCCGCTGGGCCGGCGACGATCCCGAGCGCGAAGGCCTGCTCGACACCCCGAAGCGCGTCGCCCGTGCGTGGAGGGAGTATGCGCGGGGCTATCAAGAGGATCCCGCCGCGCACCTCTACCGCACCTTCAAGGAGGTCGGCGGCTATGACGAGATCGTGCTGCTGAAGGACATTCCCTTCCAGTCGCATTGCGAGCACCATATGGCGCCGATCATCGGCAAGGCGCACATCGCCTATTTGCCGGGCACGCGCGTCGTCGGCATTTCCAAGCTCGCCCGCGTGCTGCACGGCTTCGCCCGCCGACTGCAGGTGCAGGAGCGGCTGACGGCCGAAGTCGCCGACTGCATCTGGGAGCATCTTCAGCCCAAGGGCGTGGCGGTGGTGATCGAGGCGAGCCACGCCTGCATGACCGCGCGCGGCGTCAACACGCCCGGCGTGATGATGACCACCAGCCGGATGATGGGCACCTTCCGCGCCGACGAGCGCAGCCGCAAGGAAGTGCTCTCGCTGATGGGCAAGGGCTAATCGGCGCGGATCACCATCGGCGCGTCCCAAGCACTACGCTGCCTCCCGAACGGCAATGCCAGCGATGGACCAAGCCGCAACTCGTTCGGGTCCCGATAGCCGGGAACGCCGATCGCAATTCGCTGTTGCGGGACGTCGAGGCGGAAGGTGCGGTGAAGGCGGTCCCACCAGCTGATCCCGCTCGACCAATTGCTATTCGTCTCGCCGCGCGCCGCAGAATGGTGGATGCCGTGCATGCGCGGGGTCGTCAGCAGCCACGCAAGTCGCCGCTCAAGCTGCTCGGGAAGACGCAGGTTGCTGTGGTGGAAGAGGACGCTGAGGAAGAAGAAGGTCTGCCACGCCTGCACCGCGCGGGGCGATGCGCCGGCAAGCGCCACCTGCAAGGCGCGCCATGGCACCGACACCGCCATGTCGACGAAGTGGAATCGAAGCGCCGTGGTGGTGTCAAGGTCCAGGTCCACGTGGTGGACAAGGTGGAGTCGCCACAATGCGGGCAGCTTGTGGGTAAGCACGTGCCATACATAAATTCCGTAGTCGAGCAGCAGAAAGGCGAGGGCGTCCCGGGCCAAGGCCGGAACGGGTAGCTGCTGCGCAATACCGAGCCGGCGTTCCTCGACAAGCCGGGTCAGGCGCGCAAGCACCGGCTTCTCCAGCATCGACACGGTGGTCAGCGACAACGCCCCCATGGCGGCATTGCGGAAAGTTCTGCTGGGCTCATCCTGAGTTTGTCGTCGGAGCGGGCGCAGTTTTTCCGCTGCGAACAGGACAAGCGCGGCACCACCCAGTAGCAGGGTCGCCATCGGGATGTTCCGCTTCTCGATCATGGTGTGTCAACGAAGCCGAGCCCCGCCTTCTCCGGCGGACCAGGTAAATGACGGTCCGATTGCGGGGACCGGACCCGCGTGGCAGATGAATGGTCATGGCCACCCAGCTCCGCTCCGTTCCGGACCCGCTCGACGACCTCAGCCTGCCCGGCTGGCTCTACTGGCACGAAGGCTTCTTCGCCGCCGAAAAGCAGGCCTTCCTTCGTGCTGCGCCGCAGGTGGTCTGTCACGAGAGCGAGATCGCCAAGGCCGGCGAGTGGCGCAGCCTCGACTATCTTGGCGAAAGCGTGGTCGTCATCCGCGGCGACGATGGCGAGGTGCGTGCCTTCACCAACGTCTGTCGCCATCGCGGGTCGCGGCTGCTCGACGGCACCGGTGGCTGCGCCCGGCTGCTGACCTGTCCCTATCACGCATGGAGCTACGCACGGGACGGACGGCTGGTGGGCGTTCCCCATGCGTCGGAATATCCGAACCTCGACAAGTCGAAGCTGGGCCTGAAGCCGGTGGCGCTGGAGCGCTGGCACGGCTTCCTGTTCGTCACCCTGGAGCCGGGCGCACCGTCGGTCGCCGAGATGATGGCACCCTACGAGCATGAGGTCGCTCCTTACCGTTTCGAGGAACTGCGCGCGATCGGCCGCGTGACGCTGCGGCCCCGCGACCTCAACTGGAAGACCATCGCCGACAATTATTCCGATGCGCTGCACATCCCCGTCGGCCATCCCGGCCTCACCCGCCTGTTCGGGCGCGGCTACAGGGTCGAGGCGAATAACCATGTCGACCGGATGGAGGGCGACCTCGTCGAGCAGCCCTCGGCCAATCCGTCGGAGCGTGCCTATCAGAAGTATCTGCCCGAGGCCGATCATCTGCCGCCGAGCCACCGCCGCAAGTGGCTCTACTACAAATTGTGGCCGAACGTCGCCTTCGATATCTATCCCGACCAGGTCGATTTCATGCAGTTCCTGCCGGTCTCCGCGACCGAAACCGTGATCCGCGAGATCAGCTATGCGCTGCCCGATGACCGCCGCGAGATGAAGGCGGTGCGCTACCTCAACTGGCGCATCAACCGGCGCGTCAATGCCGAGGACACCGAGCTGATCGGCCGGGTGCAGGAAGGCATGCGCTCGCCGTCCTACGAGCCAGGGCCGCTGGGCACGTCGGAAGTGTCGCTGCGCAGCTTCGCGCAGAAGCTCAGGCGGCTGGTGCCGGAGGCTAGGCTACCGGCGCCGCCGCCCGGCTGGAACGGCGGCTGAGCCAGCGGATCGGCAGGCCGGCAACGGCTAGCGCCAGGCCCCACAGGGTCGCTTCCAGCCCCGCACCGACGAACATGGCCAGCGCATAGATCAGCGCCACGACCGCAAGACCGCTGCCGATCTTCAGCTTGAGCGCGGCACCAGCGCAGGCGGCGTAGAGCACCAGCGCCGAGACGGTCGAGACCAGGGCAATGAAGGCATAGACGGCGATGAAGCTGTCGGACGTGCTCGCGATCACCAGCAGCGTCGCCATGCCTGCCCCGACGAGCAAGGATCCGACCGGAACGCCGGCCTGGTTGGTGCTCGCGAACAGCCGCGGCAGGTCGCCCGGCACGGCAAGCGACTGGCCCACCTCCGCCGACAGCAGGAGCAGCGCATTGCAGGTGCCGAAGGCGCTGATCGCCGCGATCACGGCGACGACCGCGCCGGCGCCCGGTCCGAGCAGGGGCGCGATGGCGTCGGCGAACGGGGCGCTGCTCGAGGCGGCCAGCGCGTTCGGCAGGATCAGCAGGGTCGCCAGCGTCGCACCAAAATAGATGGCTCCGGTCAGCCCGGTCCCCAAGATGGTGGCGCGCGGGACGATGCGGTCGGCGTTCTCCGTGACGTTGGTGGTGACCGTCGCCGCCTCGAAGCCGGTCAGCGAGAAGAGCATCAGCGCGGCCGCACCGGCAACGCCGGCAAGCGAGATGGGGACCGCCGCCAGCGGCTCGGCCGGCTGCCCGCCGCCGAAGCGTATCGCCAGCAGCAGCACGACCGCGAACAGCGGGACGACCTTGATCAGCGTGGCTGTCACCTGCACCCAGCCCGCCGACCGTGCGCCGGTCAGGTTGACCAAGGTCAGGATGAGGATGGTGCCAAGCGCGACGATGGTGAGGCCGATCCCGCCGCTCGCCGCCGGCACGACAAAACCGAGCGCGCCGGCCACCGCCACCGCCACCGCCGCCACGCCCGTCCATTGCGAGACCATGTAGCTCCACAAGGTGAGGAAGGCCGCGCCGTCGCCGAAGGCCGAGCGGACATAGACGAAGGGGCCGCCGGGCATTCGCCGGGCCAGCCGGGCGAAGGTGATCGCAAGCAGCATGGTCCCGGCGATGGTCACCGCGAAGGCGAGGACGATGTTGGGCCCGAACGGCGCAAGTGTCGCAGGCAGCAGGTAGATGCCGCTGCCGATCATCGTCCCGACCACCATGGCGAGGCTCATGAAGCCGCCGAGACGCTTGGAAGGCGGTGGCGGGGGAGGCGCGGCGATATTGGGTTCGATCATGGACGAGCAGCTTTCCATGGCCGCGGCGGCTTGGCAATCGCGCCCCACGCGCCTAACCGCCCCTCGATCAATTGGCAGGGGTAATCGGCACGTGCGGGCATTCATCTTTCCGGGTCAGGGCAGCCAGTCGGTCGGCATGGGCGTCGCGGTCGCCGAGGCGAGCCGGGCGGCGAAGGACGTGTTCGCGGAAGTCGACGAGGCGCTTGGGGCACACCTCTCCCGCATCATGCGCGAGGGGCCGGAGGCCGATCTCACGCTGACCGAGAATGCCCAGCCGGCGATCATGGCGCACAGCATCGCGGTGCTCCGGACGCTCGGGATCGATCTTGCGTCCAAGGGCCACTTTGTCGCCGGTCACAGCCTCGGCGAATATAGCGCGCTCTGCGCCGCCGGCAGCCTCGACCTCGCCACCACCGCGCGTCTCCTCAAGCGGCGCGGCCAGGCGATGCAGGCGGCCGTGCCGGTGGGCGAGGGGGCGATGGCCGCCCTGCTCGGCGCCGACCTCGACAAGGCGCAGGCGATCGCCGCCGCCGCCGCGGAAGGGCAGGTCTGCACCGTCGCCAACGACAATGACCCGAGCCAGGTCGTCATCTCCGGCCACCGTGCCGCGATCGAGCGGGCAATCGCCATCGCCAAGGAGCATGGTGCCAAGCGGGCCGTCCTGCTGCCGGTGTCCGCGCCCTTCCACTGCCCGCTGATGCAGCCGGCGGCGGACGCCATGGCCGATGCGCTCGGATCGACCGAGATCAAGGCGCCGGCGGTGCCCGTCTATGCCAATGTCATCGCCGCGCCGGTGAGCGATCCCGACCGAATCCGCGAACTATTGGTCGAGCAGGTGACCGGCATGGTCCGCTGGCGCGAGAGCATCGCCGAAATGGCGGCTGCCGGCGTCGAGGAGTTCGTCGAGATCGGCGGCAAGGTGCTCGGCCCGATGGTCAAGCGCATCGCGCCGGACGCCCGGATCACGAGCGTTGTCACGATGGAAGATATCGAAGCGGTGGCGAAGGAATTTTGACGGCCGCTGCGCAGTCGATCCGGTCGCGAGCCCTGGAATGGCTTGATGAGCTGGCGCCTGAGCAGAGGTCCAATCTCGTGCGCTTGTCGGCTTCCTATGACGAGAAGACAGACGAGCTTCTGTGGCAACTCGTCGTGCTTGACAGAGCCGGCGAAGACGAGATCGAGGAATACTCCTGTATCGCGACCGAGGTCCTCGCGGATTTCCAGTCAGCGACGATGCGCGAAGTGCTGATCAGGCTCGACAAAGCCGAGGACGTGAAGCACGTCGGCGCACTACCCATCATGATTTTCGAAGCAAAGGCATGACGATGTTCGACCTTACCGGAATGACCGCCCTCGTGACCGGTGCTAGCGGCGGCCTCGGCAGTGCCATCGCGAAGGCGCTCGCGGCCCAGGGCGCCCGGCTGGCGGTCAGCGGCAGCAATGCCGACAAGCTCGAAGCCTTCCGTGCGGGCCTGGGCGGCGACCATGTCGCGCTGCCCTGCAACCTGTCGGACGGCGCCGCGGTCGATCAGCTGGTTCCCCAAGCGGTGGAAGCGCTCGGAGGCAAGCTCGACATCCTCGTCAACAATGCCGGCGTCACCCGCGACAATCTCCTCATGCGGATGAAGGACGAGGAGTTCGAGAGCGTGATCGCGATCAACCTCGAAGCCGCCTTCCGCCTGATGCGCGCAGCCGCGAAGCCGATGATGAAGGCGCGCTTCGGCCGCATCGTCTCGGTCACCTCGGTGGTCGGCCAGACCGGCAATCCCGGGCAGGCCAATTACGTCGCCTCCAAGGCCGGCCTCGTCGGCATGAGCAAGGCGGTCGCGCAGGAGCTCGCCAGCCGCAACATCACCGTCAATTGCGTCGCGCCAGGCTTCATGACCTCGGCGATGACCGACGCGCTGAACGATGCGCAGCGCGCCGCCATCCTCGCCAAGATCCCGTCGGGCGCGATGGGCACCGGCGAGGACGTCGCCGCCGCGGTCATCTTCCTCGCCAGCCGTGAGGCCGGTTACGTCACCGGCCAGACGCTGCACGTCAACGGCGGCATGGCGATGATCTGACGCCAACCGACAAGCGGCATGGCGATGATCTGACGCCACCCGACAAGCGGCATGACGATGATCTAGGCGACGTCCTTCGCCCGTATTGCATATCTGCAACACCGACTCCTTGTCGCCGGTTTTACCCTCCCTATATCGCCGCCGAAACATCAAACACGGGCGCGCCGCGTAACGGCCGTCCGAGGGGCGAGTGAAAGGGTAGAAGAACAATGGCGAAAGTGATCGGGATCGATCTCGGCACGACCAACAGCTGCGTTGCGGTAATGGAGGGCGGCAAGCCCAAGGTCATCGAGAATGCGGAAGGCGCGCGCACCACGCCGTCGGTGGTTGCCTTCACCAAGGATGGCGAGCGCCTGATCGGCCAGCCGGCCAAGCGCCAGGCGGTCACCAATCCCGACAATACCATTTTTGCGGTGAAGCGCCTGATCGGCCGCCGCTTCGACGATCCGGTGACCAAGAAGGACACCGAACTGGTCCCCTACAAGATCGTCAAGGGCTCGAACGGCGACGCCTGGGTCAATGCCGGCGGCCAGGACTATAGCCCGTCGCAGATCTCGGCCTTCATCCTCCAGAAGATGAAGGAAGCCGCCGAGGCTTACCTTGGCGAGACGGTCACCCAGGCGGTGATCACCGTTCCCGCCTACTTCAACGATGCGCAGCGTCAGGCGACCAAGGACGCCGGCCAGATCGCCGGCCTCGAAGTGCTGCGCATCATCAACGAGCCGACCGCGGCCGCGCTCGCTTATGGTCTCGAGAAGAACGACGGCAAGACCATCGCCGTCTATGACCTTGGGGGCGGCACGTTCGACGTTTCGGTCCTCGAGATCGGCGATGGCGTGTTCGAGGTGAAGTCGACCAACGGCGACACCTTCCTCGGCGGCGAGGATTTTGACGCCAAGATCGTCGAGCATCTCGCGGCCAAGTTCCAGGCCAAGGAAGGCATCGACCTGCGCAAGGACCGGCTCGCCCTCCAGCGCCTCAAGGAAGCCGCTGAGAAGGCCAAGATCGAACTGTCGTCCGCCGCGACGACCGAGATCAACCAGCCCTTCATCACCGCCCGCATGGAGGGCGGCGCGACCACTCCGCTTCACCTGGTCGAGACGATCACCCGCGCCGACCTCGAGAAGCTGGTCGCGGACCTCATCAACCGTACGCTCGAGCCCTGCAAGAAGGCGCTCAAGGACGCGGGCCTCGATGCGTCGGCGATCGACGAGGTCGTGCTCGTCGGCGGCATGACCCGCATGCCGCGCGTCCGTGAGGTGGTGAAGGAGTTCTTCGGCAAGGAGCCGCACACCGGCGTCAACCCGGACGAGGTGGTCGCCATCGGCGCCGCCATCCAGGCCGGCGTGCTGCAGGGCGACGTCAAGGACGTGCTGCTGCTGGACGTCACCCCGCTGTCGCTCGGCATCGAGACCCTTGGCGGCGTCTTCACCCGGATGATCGATCGCAACACGACCATTCCGACCAAGAAGAGCCAGGTCTTCTCGACCGCCGACGACAACCAGAATGCCGTCACCATCCGGGTCTTCCAGGGTGAGCGCGAGATGGCCGCGGACAACAAGATCCTCGGCCAGTTCGATCTCGTCGGGATTCCGCCTGCGCCGCGCGGCGTGCCGCAGATCGAGGTCACCTTCGACATCGACGCCAACGGCATCGTCAACGTGTCCGCCAAGGACAAGGGCACCGGCAAGGAGCAGCAGATCCGTATTCAGGCGTCGGGCGGTCTCAACGACGCTGACATCGAGAACATGGTCAAGCAGGCCGAGCAGTTCGCCGAGGAGGACAAGAAGCGCCGCGCTTCGGCCGAGGCGAAGAACCAGGCCGAAAGCCTCGTCCACTCGACCGAGAAGCAGCTTGCCGAGCATGGCGACAAGGTCAGTCCCGAGGTCAAGACCGAGATCGAGACCGCGCTTGCCGAAACCAAGAGCGCGATCGAAAGCGGCGATGCTGAGGCGATGACCACCAAGTCGAACGCGCTGGCGCAGTCGGCAATGAAGCTCGGCCAGGCTATCTATGAGAGCCAGCAGGGCGGCGGTGCAAACCAGACTCAGGCCGATACGGCGGAGAACGCCCAGGCTTCCGAGGAGGAAGTGGTCGACGCGGAATATTCCGAGGTCGACGACGAGAAGAAGGCGTAAGTGAGGTTCGTCGTCCCTGCGACGGCAGGGGCTTCGCGCGGTGCAGGAGCATCGCCTGGGGTCCCGGCCGGCGCGGGGACGATGCTTGAAGAGATTACGCCATGAGTGTCCACATCGACTATTACGAACTGCTCGGGGTTGAACGCTCGGCCGACGAGCGGGCCATCAAGGCGGCCTTCCGCAAGGCGGCGATGGAATGCCATCCCGACCGCCACGGCGGCTGTCCCGAGCGCACCGCCAAGTTCAAGCAGTTGAACGAGGCCTATGACTGCCTCAAGGACCCGCAGAAGCGCGCCGCCTACGACCGCTTCGGCCATGCTGCCTTCCAGCAGGGCGGCGGCGGTCCGGGCGGGTTCGGCGGCGGCGCCGGGCCGGACTTTTCCGACATCTTCTCGTCGATCTTCGGCGAGTTCATGGACCCGCGCGGCGCACGGCAGAATGCGGCGCGCGGCGCGGACCTCCGCTACGATCTCGAACTGACCCTCGAGGAGAGCTTCGCCGGCAAGTCGGCGACCATCGACATCGAGACCATGGCGCCGTGCGAGCCCTGCGAAGGCGACGGCGCGCGTGGGACCTCGGTTCCGGAGACCTGCCGCACCTGCGGCGGCGCCGGCAAGGTCCGCGCCCAGCAGGGCTTCTTCGTCGTCGAGCGCGGCTGCCCGGCCTGCTACGGCCACGGCGTCACCATCGCCGACCCCTGTCCCGAATGCCAGGGCGAGGGCAGGGCGCTCAAGCGCCGCACCCTCACCATCCAGGTGCCTGCGGGCGTTGACGAAGGCACCCGGATCCGCGTTGCGGGCGAGGGCGAGTCAGGTGTTCGCGGAGCGCCGGGCGGCGACCTCTACCTGTTCGTGCACCTGAAGCGCCATCCGATCTACAGCCGCGAGGGCACGACCCTAATCGCCGAATGCCCGGTCAGCTTCACCACCGCCGCTCTCGGCGGATCGATCACCGTGCCCGGCATTGACGGCGAGGCGATCGAGGTGAAGATTCCGGCCGGCATCCAGTCGGGCGAAACCCTTCGGCTGCGCGGCAAGGGCATGGCCGTGCTCAACGCCCGGGGCCGCGGCGACCTGGTCACCCGCGTCCTGGTCGAGACACCGACCCGCCTGACCGCCAAGCAGAAGGAAATTCTCTGCCAGTTCCGGGAGACCGAAACCGGCGAGGAATGCCCCAACGCCAAGAGCTTCTTCGCCCGGATCAAGGACGCGCTGGGCTAAGCCCGAACGAGTCGGATCGGCACGGAGGCAGGTCTCCGCAGTCGCCCCGTTGCGGACATAGCCGCCAGACGTCAGGGTGCGGCGGTGCCGATCCGGAACCTACCCGTTGCGCAGCAATGGGGAGGGGGACCGCTCCGCGCAGCGAAGTGGTGGAGGGGCCGGCACCATGCGCGCAACTGCCAATGCCATGTTCGCCGCTCGGCGTCCGCGGTTCACCTATGATGCCCGCCCGAACACTCGGCTGAAGATCGTGTCGACCCGGGCGAAGTGGTAGCCGAGGTCGAAGCTTTCCTCGAGCTTCTGAGGCGGCAGCGCGGCGATGACTTCCGGATCGCTCTTGAGCAGATCGAGGAGCGATAACGCGCCGTCCGATTCCCACACCTTCATCGCGTTGCGCTGGACCTTGGCGTAGGCGTCCTCGCGGCTCAGCCCGGCCTGGGTCAGCGCCAGCAGCACCCGCTGCGAGTGGACCAGCCCGCCCATCCGGTCGAGGTTCTTCTGCATCCGCTCCGGGTAGACGAGGAGCTTGTCGATGACGCCCGTCAGCCGCGTCAGCGCAAAGTCGAGGGTGATGGTCGCGTCGGGGCCAATGTAGCGCTCGACCGACGAATGGCTGATGTCCCGCTCGTGCCACAGCGCGACATTCTCCAGCGCCGGGGTGACCGCCGACCGCACCATTCGCGCCAGGCCGGTGAGGTTCTCGGTCAGCACCGGATTGCGCTTGTGCGGCATGGCGCTGGAGCCCTTCTGGCCCGGCGAGAAATATTCCTCGGCCTCCAGCACCTCGGTCCGCTGCAGGTGGCGGATTTCGGTCGCCAGCCGCTCGATGCTGCTCGCGATCACGCCG
Organism: Sphingomonas sp. LHG3406-1; assembly: GCF_029637485.1. GTDB lineage: Bacteria > Pseudomonadota > Alphaproteobacteria > Sphingomonadales > Sphingomonadaceae > Sphingomicrobium. Next base: position 255,182 of record NZ_CP069128.1, read on the forward strand.
AGCGTCGCGAAGAACATGGCGTGACGGTCGCGCGGGATGACCTGCGTCGACGTCGGCTCCGGCGAGAGGCCGAGCTTCTTAGCGACATGCTCCTCGACGCGCGGATCGATGTTGGCAAAGGTGCCGACCGCACCGCTGATCGCGCACGTCGCGATCTCCTCGCGGGCGGCCTCGAGGCGCTTCAAGTTGCGCGCGAACTCGGCATGCGCCTGCGCAAGCTTGAGGCCGAAGGTCACCGGCTCGGCATGGATGCCGTGGCTTCGGCCGATGGTCGGGGTGAGCTTGTGCTCGAAGGCCCGCCGCTCAAGCACCGCCAGAAGCTGCTTGAGGTCGTCGATCAGGATGTCCGACGCCTGTGCCAGCTGTACCGCCAGCGCCGTGTCGAGCACGTCGCTGCTGGTCATGCCCTGGTGGAGCCAGCGCTTCTCGGGCCCGAGCTTCTCGCCGGCCCAGGTCAGGAAGGCGATCACGTCATGCTTGGTGACCGCCTCGATGGCGTCGATCGCAGGCACGTCGATGGGCTCGATGATGCCGCGACCATGCGCCGCAACGATGGTCGCCGCATCCTCCTGCGGGATCATGCCGATCTCGCCCATCGCCTCGGCGGCGAAGACTTCGATGTCCCACCAGATGCGGAAGCGATTCTCGGCCGCCCAGATGGCGGTCATGGCGGGGCGGGAATAGCGGGGTACCATGGGGCCGCCCTCTAGCGGCGGAGGGCCATTGCGGCAATCAGGCTGCTTCGCGCTCCAGCTGCTCGCTGAGCTCCAGCCACTTGGCCTCGGCTGCCTCCAGCGCCGCTGCGACCTTGGCGCGGCGCTGCGACAATTCGCTCATCGAAAGCCTGGTGAGCTGCGGATCGGCGCCAGACGGATCGAACATCGCACGGTCGAGCGCGCTGCGCTGCTCCGCCAGTCTCAGGCTCTCCTTTTCGGCCTCGACCGCCGCCTTCTTCAGCGCCTTGGTATCTTCGCGCGCCTTGCCGCCCTTGGCCGCCTTGGGCTTGGCCTCGGCCTTGGGCTGGTTCCGGCCGAGGACAAAATCGATGTAGTCTTCGATGCTGCCTGCATAATCGATGGCCCGGCCGGCATCGACCAGCACCAGCCGGTCCGCCGTCAGCTCGACCATGTGGCGGTCGTGGCTGATGAGGATGACCGCGCCGTCATAGTCGTTCAGCGCCTGCACCAGCGCCTCGCGGGCATCGACGTCGAGGTGGTTGGTCGGCTCGTCGAGGATGAGTAGGTGCGGCGCCTCGCGGGTGATCAGCGCCAGCGCCAGCCGCGCCCGCTCCCCGCCCGACAGCTTGTTGGTGACGGTCGTCGCCTTGTCGCCCGAAAAGCCGAACCGGCCGAGCTGCGCACGGACCGCGGCGGGCGAATGGCCCTCCATCGCCCGGCTCATGTGCTGGAGCGGCGTGTCGTCCCCGTGCAGCTCCTCCACCTGATACTGGGTGAAATAGCCGACCCGCATCTTGCCCGTCGCGACCATGCCGCCGTCCATCGGCGCGAGCTGCGCCGCCAGCAGGCGGGCGAGCGTCGTCTTGCCGTTGCCGTTGCGGCCAAGCAGCGCGATGCGGTCGTCGGGATCGATCCGGAGGTTCAGACGGTTGAGGATCGGCCGTTCGCCATAGCCGACGCTTGCCATCTCCAGGGTGATGAGCGGCGGCTTCAGCTCGGATGGCGAGGGGAAGGCGAAGCTCAGCGACGGATCCTCGGCCACGGCCGCGATCGGCTGCATCTTGGCCAGCATCTTGGCGCGGCTCTGGGCCTGCTTGGCGGTCGAGGCTCGGGCGCTGTTGCGGGCGATATAGTCCTGCAGCCGGGCGCGCTGCGCATCCTGGCTGGCCTTGGCCGCCGCCAGCTGCGCCGCCCGCTCGGCCCGCTGCCGCTCGAAATCGTCATAGCCGCCGGCATATTGCGAAAGCTTGCCGCGCTCGACGTGGAGGATCGTGTCGACGACATTGTTGAGGAGGTCGCGCTCATGGCTGATCACCACCAGCGTGCCGCTGTAATCCTTGAGGAAGTTTTCAAGCCAGAGCGTCGCTTCGAGATCGAGGTGGTTCGACGGCTCGTCGAGCAGCAGCACGTCGGGCTCGGAGAAGAGCAGGGCCGCCAGCGCCACGCGCATCTTCCAGCCACCAGAGAAGCTGTCGAGCGGCCTTTGCTGCATCTCCTCGTCGAAGCCGAGGCCAAGCAGGATGCGCGCGGCCCGGGACGGCGCGCCATAGGCGTCGATCGCCAGAAGCCGCTCGTGCACCTCGCCGAGCCGGTCCATGTCGCTGTAATCCTCGGCCGCCAGCATCAGCTCGGCCCGTTCGGTGTCGGCCGCGAGCACCGTGTCGAACGGCGTCGCATCGCCGCTCGGCGCCTCCTGCGCGATGTAGCCGAGGCGGGTGCGCTTGGGCATCTCGATCTCGCCCTCGTCCGCCTCGAGCTGGCCGATCATGACCTTCATCAAGGTCGACTTGCCGGCGCCGTTGCGGCCGATCAGCCCGACACGGCTCTTGGGCCGGATCGTGGCCGTGGCGCGGTCGAGGATCGTCCGCCCACCGAGGCGCACCGTGATTCCGTTGATGGTCAGCATGGGGAGCGCGCCTACACGGCTTTCGTGGCGAACTGAAGGCGGACCTCCTCGACGAAGGCGTCGGCCTCTTCATCGGACGTGATCGTGCGGACGGGACAGGTCGCCGTGCCAGCCAGCCGCCTTATCCTGGCACGTTGGGAATTCCGGGTCGTCAGGATGTAGGTAGCGAACTCCGGAAGCGAGCGTAGCCGCTCCGGACAGCCGTCCGCCATGTCGGGCCGGGTCCGCCCGAGCTGTGTCACCGCTCGGCGCACCACGCGCCACAGCCTCAAAACGACGGGCCGGTCCAGCCAGACCAGCAGCTCGGCTCGCGCCAGCCGGCTCGGCCATGTGATGCTGTGCCCGCCCTCGAACACCCAGCGCTCGCCGGCTTCCGCCTCGAGGCACAGGCGGGTCTTCTCGACCTTGCTCCGTTCCGTCCACCCAGGCTGCCAGTGGATGCGGTCGATGTGGATCACGGGAAGGCCGCTCACCTCGCCGAGGCGGGTGGCAAGACTGCTCTTGCCGGAGCCTGGCTGGCCGACGATCATGATCCGCTTGACGTCCACGCCGCATCTTTGCGGGCGGAGGAGGGCGGAGCAAGTCAGCCCTCAGGGATTCCCCTCGCCGCCGTGGGCACCGACGACCCCGCCGGTGGTGTAGCTGCTTTCCTCGGAGGCGAGCAGTACGAAATGACCGGCAAGTTCGGCTGGCTGTCCGGCGCGGCCCAGCGGCGTATCCTGGCCGAATTCGCCAAGCTTGCCCGGCAGCTGCCCGCCGACGACCTGCAGCGGGGTCCAGAAGGGACCGGGCGCGACCGCATTGACCCGGATGCCACGTTTCACCAGCTGCTTGGCAAGGCCCTTGGTGAAGATCAGCAGCGCGCCCTTGGTCGACGCATAATCGAGCAGCTCCTCGCCCGGATTGTAGCTGTTGACCGAGATCGTATTGATGATGACCGACCCCGGCTTCATCAGCGGCACGGCCGCCTTGCTGATCCGGAACGTGGCATAGACGTTCGTCTTGAAGGTCTGGTCGAACTGCTCATCGGTGATGTCGAGGATGCTCTCCTTGCTCTGCTGGTAGGCGGCATTGTTGACCAGGATATCGAGCCCGCCGAGGCCCTGCGCCGCGCGGCCGGGAAGGCCTTCGCAGAACTCGCGGGAACGCAGGTCACCCGGGATGGCCACGGCCTTGCGCCCAGCCTGACGAATGAGGTCGACGACCTGCCGGGCATCCGGCTCCTCCGTCGGGAAATAGTTGATGGCGACGTCCGCGCCCTCGCGGGCATAGGCGATGGCCGCCGCGCGCCCGATCCCGCTGTCGCCGCCTGTGATCAGCGCCTTGCGACCGGTGAGACGCCCCGATCCCTTGTAGCTACGCTCGCCATGGTCGGGTGGCGGGTTCATCTGCGAGGCCAGCCCCGGCCACGGCTGGCGCTGTTCGGGAAAGGGCTCGCTGCGATACTTGTTGCGGGGGTCGGTGGGGGGCACGGGCGCTCCTTTCTGGGGCGTGGCGAGCGGGGCTGCGGCGAGCGCCATGTCGGTTGTTGGCAGGCAGCCGATCGCTCCGGCGGCGCCGGCTCCGGCAAGCACCGTCCGGCGGGTGGGATGACAATCGTTGGACATGGGGAGGACCGCACTGTGGGTGGTCTGCCCTTCAACGCGGATCAAGCTGCCGCGTTCACACGATTTTTCGTCGGGCTACATGAGCCCCATCGCGCGCATGCTGCTCCGACCACTGGCGCCGACGATGACATGGTCGTGGACAGTGATCTTCATGTGACGTCCTGCATCGACGATCTCGCGGGTGAGGCGGATGTCCTGCTTGGACGGGGTCGGATCGCCGCTCGGATGATTGTGGACGAGGATGAGCGCGGTGGCGCCGAGCGCGATGGCGCGGGCGATCACCTCGCGGACATGGACCGCCGCCTCGTCGACCGACCCGCGCCACATGGCCTCATTGGCGATCAGCACATTCTTGGCGTTGAGGAAGAGCACGCGCACCTCCTCCACCTTCATGTGCCCCATCGCCGCCTGCAGATAGTCGCCGAGCGCATCCCAGCTCGACAACATGGGTCGGCCCTCGGTGCGGGTTTCGAGCAGTCGCAACGCGGTCGCGCGGGCAATGGCGAGCGCACCGATGACGCCGTCGCTGAGGCCCTCCCGGCGAAGAACTTCGGGCGGCGCCTCGAGCAAGGGGCCGAGCCCGCCGAAGGAGGAGATGAGCTGTTTCGCCAGTGGCTTGGTGTCGCGGCGCGGAATGGCGAGCGCGAGCAGATATTCGACCAGCTCATGATCGAGCAATGCGTCGCCACCGCCGTCCAGCAGCCGATGCCGAAGGCGCGCGCGATGCCCATCGGCGCCATTCGGCTTGTCGCCCATGCCGGACAGGCTATGCCTTCCGGGCGCCAAGCGCAACATGTCGGTCGCGGAACGGTCATTGGCACGAAAGGTTGAGCGAGGTTAGTGACAGAAGAACCGACGGCTCATGGCGACGACGGCGGAGCGGCACCGGTAGCGGGCCGCCGCCGTCGCCGCATGCCTCGGCTGATCGGCCTCGTGCTGATCGCGCTGCTGGTCTTCGTCAGCATCGCCGCCGTCGTGCTCTGGACGCAGCGCCGACCAATTGCGACGAACATCCTCGATAGGGAGCTGGAGCGCCGCGGCGTCCGCGCCACCTTCAAGCTGGACCGGGTCGGCCTTCGCACCCAGCAGGTATCGAACCTGGTGATCGGCGATCCGCGCCGGCCCGACCTCACCGCGCGGGTGGCCCAGATCCAGATGCGGATCAGGTGGAACGGGCAGGTCGAATTCTATCGCGTGGTTGCCCGGGGCGTGCGCCTCCACGGGCGAGTCGTGGGCAGCAGGGTGAGCTGGGGCGAACTCGATCGCCTACTTCCGCCGCCATCGGGTAAGCCGTTCACTCTGCCCGACATCAGCGTCGACGTCGCCGACACGTCGATTGCGCTCTCGACACCCTTCGGTCCCATCGGCGTGGCCCTGGAAGGCGTCGGCAACCTGACGGGTGGTTTTCGAGGGCGCCTGGCCGCCGCCTCGCCGACGCTCGATGCGGGACGCTGCACACTAACCGGCATGCGCGCCGCCTTCGGAGTCGCGGTGGCTGCACGCCGACCCCGGGTCAGCGGTCCCCTCAGCGCAGCCTCATTCGCGTGTCCGGCCAGCAACATCGCCATCGCGACACCCCGATTCGACATCGACAGCCGCTTCTCGGAAGGTTTCGACCGCTTCACCGGCAAGGGTCGGATGAGCGCGGCGGCGCTGGCGGCCGGCGTGAACCGGCTCGACCGCTTCAATGCGGACCTCACGTTCTCGGGAAATCCGACAAGGGCGCTCGGAGCGGTCAGGCTGAGCGCGGCCGGCGCCCGCATGGCGCAGCTCACGGCCGACCGCACGTTCCTCGACGGCAAATACCTGCTCAGTGCCGCCAAGGGGCACATCACCCTCGTCGCCGACTATGCCGCGGACGGCGTCGACCTCGATTCGGGCCTGACCCGTCCGCTGACGGCAGCGCTCGGCGGGGCCGGGGGGACCCCGCTTGAGCCGATCGCGGCCGCTTTGGGATCTGGCATCGAACGGGCGACTAGGACGATGCGCGCCCGCGGGTCGCTGCGCCTCATCAATGTCGCCGGGGGCGGGGCCGTCCGGGTGGAAACCGCCAACGTCGCCAGCGCGTCCGGTGCGCGCATCCAGGTCGCTGGAGGCGACGGGATCACCTTCTACTGGCCGACCAACGAACTGCGCATCGACGGGCGCGTCCGCACCCAGGGTGGCGGACTCCCGACCGCCGACCTTGCCCTGTCCATGCCACGCGGCGGCGGGCCGATGAGCGGAACGCTCGTCATGCAGCCCTATGCCGCCGGCGGCGCCCGGCTGGCGCTCGCCCCCGTGCGCTTCGCGACGACGTCGGGAGGCGGCACCCGCATCGATACCGTCGCCTTGGTCGACGGGCCCCTATCGGGCGGAACCGTCACCGGTCTTCGCGTGCCGGTCAACGGAAGCATCGGGCCGGGAAGCTCGCTCGCCTTCGGCCGTGGCTGCGTCCCCTTGTCCTTCGCTTCATTGCGAATCGGTGCGCTCCAGCTCGGGCAGAGCAGGATACCCGTCTGCGCGGTCGGACAGGCCGTCGTCTTCCGCCAGGCGGACGGCGACATCGCCGTTCGCGCCTTCACCCGAAACCTGGCGCTCAACGGGCGGCTCGGTTCGTCGCCACTCGGGCTGCGGGTGAACCGCGCGGCACTGGTCGGATCGCGAGGCTTCGATCTTGACGGAGTTGCGGCGCGGATGGGCAATCCCGAGGCACCCATCCTGATCAATGCGCGCGACCTTACCGGCACCTTCCAAGGCAGTGGCATCAATGGGCGGTTCGCCGGCGCCGACGCGGTGATCGGCCGCGTACCCGTCAAGCTGAGCGAGGCGGACGGCCGCTGGCTCTTCTTCCGGAGTCGATTGATGGTCAACGGCGCCGCCACCGTCACCGACATCGGCTCACCCGAACCCCGCTTCTATCCCCTTCGCTCGACCGACCTGAGCTTCAGCCTCGCCGGCAATGACATCAGCGCCGGCGGCTCGCTCCGGCACCCGGCAAGCGGCGCGCTGGTGACCAACGTCGCCATACGGCACAATCTCGGCAACGGAACCGGCAATGCGACGCTCGACGTGCCGGGGCTCGCCTTCAACCAGAACGGCCTTCAGCCGGAGATGATCACGCGCCTTACCGAGGGAGTTATCGCGCTCGTCAACGGCACCGTGACCGGGCAGGGCCGGATCGCCTGGAACGGGGAGGGCGAGGTCAGCTCGACCGGCGAGTTCTCGACCAGCGGCATGGACCTTGCTGCTGCCTTCGGTCCGGTGACCGACTTGGCGGGCACGATCCGCTTCACCGACCTCCTCGGCCTCACCACGGCGCCCGGCCAGACCCTGCGGGTGGCGACGGTCAATCCCGGCATCCTCGTCGAGAATGGCGTCATCACCTACCAACTTCTGCCCGGTCAGCTGGTGCGCATCCAATCGGGACGTTGGCCATTCATGGGCGGCGAGCTGATCCTGCGCGAGACCGTGCTCAACCTCGGCCGCCCCAGCCCTAAGCGCCTGACCTTTGAGGTGCGCGGGCTCGACGCCAACATGTTCGTCAGCAGCTTTGGCTTCGCCGACATCAAGGCCGAAGGCAGGTTCGACGGCGTGCTGCCGATGATATTCGACGACAATGGCGGGCGGATCGTCGGTGGGCGGCTCGACAGCCGGGCGCCGGGCGGCAGGCTGTCCTATGACGGCGCCGTCAACCGCGCCAATCTCGGCACCGCCGGCAATCTTGCCTTCAACGCCCTTCGCGACCTGCGCTTCCAGTCGATGATCATCCGACTCGACGGCGACCTTGCGGGCGAGTTCGGCACGACCCTGGTGATTGACGGCGTCGCCCTTGCCGGGACCAACGGCACCCAGCGGCTGATCAGCCGCTTCGTCCGCCGCTTGCCGCTCAAGTTCAACGTGTCGATCCGCGGGCCCTTCCGTGCCCTGATCGGCACCGCCAAGTCGCTGCGCGATCCGCGCGCCCTGATCGACACCACGCTCGACCGTCCCCTTGGCAGCATCCCCGGTCTCGTCACCGAGGTCCGCCGCCGCGAGGAAGAGAGCAGCCAGACCCAGACCCCCGTCCAGGAACAGACCGAGCCCGCGAGGTAGATGATGAACATAAGGCCACTGCTGATCGCGATTCCACTTGCCGCGGCGCTTTCCGGCTGCGTGAACGTGCGGACCCCCGAGAAACCGATCGAGATCAACCTCAACGTCGCCATCCGGCAGGAAGTACTGGTGCGCATGCAGCGCGACGTTGACTCGTTGATCAACCAGAACCCCGAGGCCTTCCCGCAGCAGCCGGCGGCGCCTGCGACGCCGCAGGGGCAGCGATGATCCGCTGGGTCGCTCTCGGTCTCGTCGCAGTGGCCGGCGCGGCGGCCGCGCAGACGGCCTATTTCGGGGCTCGGGCGGCGGGGCAGGTGGGCGAGCGCTACGACGGCTATCTCGGCTATTCTGTGGCCCAGCCCAACGCACCGGCGCGAACCCAGACCGAAACCATCAACATCCGCCGGCGCGCGCTCTATTCGGACCTGGCGCAGCGGCGCGGCGTCAGCCCGCAGGAAGTCGGGATCACTGCCGGCTGCACCCTGCTGGCACGAGTCGCGGTGGGGGAAAGCTACATGCTCGCCGACGGCCAGTGGCGCCGTCGCGTGGCGGGGGAGCCGGCACCCGTGCCGGACTATTGCAAGAACTAGAGGGCAAATCGCTACCTGCGGGAGGGGCGGCCGTTCTGAACGCCGGTTGACCTCGCAGCCGGCCCTGCTAAAGGGGCGGCGCCTTGGCGGGCTACTCGCCGCCATGTCCCTTGCCTTACGCGATGTTCGAGCGACGTTTCCGCCGCCCGGCCACGCACATGAAGGAGTGAAGGTCATGGCGGAAGAAGGCCCGCAGCAGAACGACAGGCTTCCTGCCGACGCGCGTCTCGACCGTCTCGAAGAGAGGTTGGCCGAAGCGCAGAAGAAGGAAGCGCTCAGGACCGGCAAGGGACCGGCTCCGGATGCCAATGAGCAGCTGGGGCAGAAGGTTCTCGCCACCCTGATCGGCGGACTGCTCGGCGGCACGCTCATCGGCTGGCTGTTGGACCAGCTGCTGGGGACGTGGCCGATGCTCTTCATCACGCTGATGGTGCTTGGCACCGCCAGCGGTTTTTGGAGCATCATCAAACTGTCGAACGCGAAGAGCAAAAGGGACCGCTAGTGGCCGCCGAATCGGGCAAGATCGATCCGATGCATCAGTTCCAGGTCGAACCCCTGTTCGGCCAGGACTGGCAGATTGCGGGCCACTCGATCGCCTTCACCAACAGCTCGCTGTGGATGCTGTTCACCTTGCTCGCCATCTGGCTGTTCATGCTGGGCGGGATGAAGCGCGAGCTCGTCCCAGGCCGCTGGCAGGTCGCGGTCGAGGGCGTCACCGGCTTCATCACCAACATGATGGAAACGAACATCGGCCCCGCCGGCCGCAAATTCGTTCCCTACGTCTTCTCGCTGTTCATGTTCATCCTGTTCGCGAACATGCTCGGCCTGCTGCCGGTCGGGATCATCCCAGGCGTGCACCCCTTCACCGTGACCAGCCATCTCACCGTTACCGCAGTGCTGGCCGTGGTGTCCTTCTCGATCGTGCTGATCGTCGGCTTAGCCAAGCACGGCTTCCACTTCTTCAGCCTGTTCGTGCCGCACGGCGCGCCCTGGTGGATGTTGCCGATCCTGATCCCGGTCGAGTTCGTCTCGTTCATGGTTCGCCCCTTCAGCCTGGCGCTGCGACTGTTCGTCGCGATGACCGCCGGCCACATCCTGCTGAAGGTGCTTGCGGGCTTCGTCATCAACGGCCTCAATGCCGAGGCTCTGTGGGTCGCCCCGGTGGTGAGCCTGCCCAGCCTCATCCTGATGATCGGCATCAGCGCCCTCGAGCTGCTGGTCGCCGCCATCCAGGCCTATGTCTTCGCGCTGTTGACCAGTCTCTACCTCAACGACGCAATCAATCTTCACTAACCTTTTCAACAAGATACCAAAGGGAGTTTGAACATGGACGCAGAAGCCGCAAAGCTGCTCGGTGCCGGTCTGGCCGCCATCGGCGTCGGCATGGCCGCCCTCGGCGTGGGTAATGTCTTCGGCTCGTTTCTCGAGAGCGCGCTTCGCAACCCGGCCGCCGCCGACAGCCAGCAGGGCCGTCTGTTCATCGGCTTCGCCGCCGCCGAGCTTCTCGGTCTGCTGGCGTTCGTCGTCGCGATGATCCTGCTGTTCGTCGCCTAACACTTACTGACCGGGGTCGGCCGTGCCGCAGATCGCTCAGATCGCCGAAATTTTCGCATCGCAGCTGTTCTGGCTGACGATCACCTTCGGCCTGATCTTCCTTGTCGTGGGTCTCGGTATGGTGCCGAAGATCCAGGGGACGGTCGATCTTCGTGATCAGCGGATCGCGTCCGACCTCGCCACCGCCGCCAGCGCCCGCGAAACCGCGGACCGGCTGGAGGCGGAGCATCGGACCGCGCTCGAGAAGAGCCGGGCCGAGGCTGCCAAGGTCGCTGCCGAGGCCAAGGCCGCATCCGCCCAGGCGAGCGAAGCCCGGGTCAAGGCGGCCGATGCCGCAGCCCAGACGCGAGTTGACGAAGCGATGCGCCGCATCGCGGAAGCGCGTGTCTCGGCCGAAGCGGAAATCGAAGCGGTTGCCGCCGATGCGGCTGCCGCGATGGTGAGCCGCGTCGCGGGTCTCTCCATCGATGAGGGGTCGGCGCGGGCCGCCGTCAAGCAGGAGCTGGTCCGTGGCTGATGAAGTGCAGCGCGAGCTGAACACCGAAGTGCAGGCGGGCGTCGAGCATAACGTCGATCCGAAGGCGCTCGGGTTCGATGCCACCATGCTGGTCGGCCTCGCCATGGCGATCGTCGTCATCCTTCTGGTCTGGAAGAAGGTGCCGGCCGCGATCGGCAGGGCGCTCGACGGCAAGATTGCCGGCATCCGTGCTCAACTCGATGAAGCCGCCGCCCTGCGCGCCGAGGCCGAACAGATCAGGGCCGAATATGAGGCGCGATCCGCCGCCAGCGAAAGCGAGGCAGCGGCCATGCTCGAGCGGGCCCGCCACGAGGCCGAGGCGATCCGCACCAAGGCCGAGGCCGATGCCGCCGCTCTGGTCGAGCGTCGCACCCGCATGGCCGAAGACAAGATCGCGGCCGAGGAGCGCGCCGCGCTCTCCGCTCTCCGCGCCACCGCCGCCGACGCCGCCGCCAAGGCCGCGGCCCGGATCATCGCCGACCGCCATGACGCGGCGACCGACAAGGCGCTGATCGACCAGGCGATCGCTGGCATCCGCTAAGCTTCCGCATTCGGAACTAAAACAGGCCGCTGGAGCGATCCGGCGGCCCTTTTCGTGGCCAGGCCAGAGTCACGAAGTTTCCATGGTCGGCGGGTCCGGCTTCGCGTCCCTTCGCGGCATTTCCCGTGTTCCGCCAAGGGCTTGGACGAGCAAGCGAAGTTGCCACGGCGTGACTTTCCGCGGGGCGGCAGCAAGCAGGAAAACCGAAGGATCAAAGAGCTGGGCGGCCAACCAATCCGGTTATTTGAAAAGGTGAAATCCTACATTGCAAGGCGGACGCCTATGTCTGCTTCGGGTGGAAAGCGGACGTTAGGTTCTGCGTCTAAGTAGGCGATAGAGCAGCACGCCAGTGAACCACCCGCCGATAACTCCAAGCGTTGGCCAAAGCGGTCCGAAGAGGAAGTCGAGCGCACTTGTGGAGGTGAGGGCATCTGGGTTCTGGCTTTGCCACCACCAGATGTAAGCGAACATGGTAACCGGGATGGAAGGCAATAGCACGCAGCCATACTCCGGCTTCGCTAAACCGAAGACCAACCCGAGAACGAAGCCGCCCAATACCCAGATTTCGATAGTCATGCTTGGCGAGCATAGGGCTGCACTGATTGTCCGCAATTGGTCGGAAGCAGGCCGTCGTCAGGGCACGTTCTCCGTCAGAAGATCGTAGGTCGCGACCAGCTCGTCCTTTTGGTTGAAGATCTCGACCGCCCAGCGCACGACGCCCGTTTCTTCGCTTTTCAGCGACTTGGACCGCACCGTCAGCTCCACCCGCATCGAATCGCCCGGATAGAGCGGCGTCAGGAAGCGGAGGTTCTCGAGACCAGTGTTGGCCAGTACGGGACCCGGGTCGGGATCGACGAACAGGCCGGCGGCGAAGCTCAGGATCAGGTAGCCGTGCGCCACCCGGCCCTCGAAGATCGGCGAAGCCTTGGCCGCTTCCTCGTCCATGTGGGCGTAGAAGGTGTCGCCGGTGAAATGGGCGAAATGTTCGATGTCCTCGATGGAGACCGTGCGCGAGGCGGTGCGAAGCGTGTCGCCGATCGACAGCTCGTTCATGCGCTTGCGGAAAGGATGGGAGTCGATGACGTGCTTGGGGCCGCCGGGAATATACTGGCTGGTGACCGCCGCAATCATCGCCGGCGAGCCCTGCAGTGCGGTGCGCTGCATGTAGTGGGTGACGCCGCGGATGCCGCCCATCTCCTCGCCGCCGCCCGCGCGTCCTGGACCGCCGTGGACGAGGACGGGAAGGGGCGAGCCGTGGCCAGTCGAGTCCTTGCCGCTCACGCGGTCGATGACGAGCATCCGCCCGTGGAAGGCACCGGCACCGAGGATGAAGTCGCGTGCGGCGTCGCCCGAATGGGTGAAGAGCGACAGCGCGAGGCTGCCCTTACCGCGGTTCGCCAGCCTCACCGCATCGCCGAGATCGGCATAGGGCATGACCGTGGCGACCGGCCCGAAGGGCTCGACATCGTGGACCGCCTCGCAGGCCCAGGGATCGTCGGTCCGCAGAAGGACGGGCGACATGAAGGCACCGCCGCCAGGGCCGATGACGCCATCGAGATCGCCGGCGGCGATGCGCGCACCGGCGGCGGTGATGGCGGCAACGGCTTCCCGGACGCTGTCGCGTTGCGCTTGACTGACGAGCGCGCCCATATCGGTTTCCTTCGCGCGCGGGTCGCCGACCGACAGACTGGCGAGTCTCGCCGCGATCGCCTGTTCGGCGTCGTCGAGGTAGTCGGAAGGGACCATGGCGCGGCGGATGGCGGTGCACTTCTGCCCCGCCTTAACCGTCATTTCGTTGACGACTTCGGCGACGAACAGGTCGAACTCGGGCGTCCCCGGGGCCGCGTCGGGGCCGAGGACCGAGGCATTGAGGCTGTCCTGCTCGGCGATGAACTTGACGCTTTCGCGCTGGATGACCGGATGGCTTCGCAGCTTGAGCGCGGTCTGGGCCGAGCCGGTGAAGCTGACGACATCCTGGCCGGTCAGATGGTCGAACAGGTCACCAACTCCGCCGACCACCAGCTGCGCGGCGCCGGGCGGAAGGATACCGGCCTCGATCATCACCCGGAACGCCGCCTCGGCAAGCCAAGCGGTGGCGCTGGCCGGCTTCACGATGGCCGGAACGCCCGCAAGCAGGGCGGGGGCGAGCTTCTCCAGCATTCCCCAGATTGGGAAGTTGAAGGCGTTGATGTGGACGGCGACGCCCTGCAGCGAGGTGTAGACGTGCTGGCCCTGGAACAGGCCGCTCTTGCTCAGCGGCTCGAGCTGGCCGTCGAGCAGGACATGAGCATCGGGCAGCTCGCGGCGGCCCTTGCTGGAGAAACTGAGGAGGGTGCCGGCGCCGCCTTCGATGTCGATCCAGCCATCCTTGCGAGTCGCCCCGGTCGCATAGTTGAGCGCGTACAGCTCCTCCTTGCGGGCGAGGATGGCGAGGCCGAGCGCCTTCAGCATGCGCGCGCGCTCGTGGAAGGTCAGGGCGCGCAGCGCCGGCCCGCCGACGTCGCGGGCGAAGCGGGCCATGGCTCCGAAGTCGAGGCCGCCCGAGCCGGTGAGGGCGACGGCCGATCCGTCGATGGCGCTCGGAAGTTCGGTCAGGCTGGCGGCGTCGCCGGGCGTCCATTCACCGCGTGCGAAGTTGAGGAGCTGCTGGGTCTTCATCGGGCTGCTCCGGGCAGAGAAAAGAAAATTCGGGTAGTCGTCCACTTCGTCCAGTTTGCCCTTCTTGTCCATTTCACCATAGGAAAAGGGGCGAGGACGGGGGTCGTATCGGGGCCAGGCATCGCTTGGGCGATGACGGCTGAAAGCCTATTGTTCAAGCCTTGCAGCGCCGCGCCGCGGTCATGTGTTGACGTGTCGCTAACCATCTATGGTGGCGAGGCATTCAGCCGGGCCGACGATGCTCCGCCCCATGAGCCTCGCACTGCTTCTTGCCGCGTCGGCCAATGCGCTGACCCCGACCTTGCCGCCGCGCCGGACGGACGATCTCGCCCGGCGAATGCTGGTCGTGCACAACCAGGCGAGGGCGGAAGTGGGCGCGCCGCCGCTGCAGTGGGACGAGGGCCTAGCGCAGAGCGCCGCCAGCTACGGACCGCGCCTCGCCGCGCTCGGCCGGCTGGTCCATTCCCCACGCGAGGATCGGCCCGGTCAGCGCGAGAACCTGGCGATGGACCTCGACTGGCGCGGCACGCCCGAGAGCATGGCAACCATGTGGGTGGACGAGAAGAGCCTGTTCGTGCCCGGCACCTTCCCGGAGGTGACCCGGACGGGGCGCTGGGAGGATGTCGCCCATTACACGCAGATGATCTGGAAGGGCACGACCCATGTCGGCTGCGCCATCCATGACGAGAAGGGCTGGCGCTACCTGATCTGCCGCTATTCGCCGCCGGGCAACCGGGACGGGAACGTCGTTCCTTAAGCTGACGGTCGCTCGTGCTGAGCGGTCCGGACGAAATCAACAGCCTCTGTAGGTGGCCGGTCTCTTCTCAAGGAAGGCCGCGACGCCTTCCCGATAATCCTCGGTGAAGCCCAGCCGGCGCATCTCGTCCCGCTGAAGGTCGAGTTCCTGGTCAAGGGTGCGCTCGCCGCTGGTGCGGACGATCCGTTTGATGGCGGCAAGGCCAAGCGGGGGCAGGGACGCGAGCTTCCTCGCCAGGGCGTCCACTTCGGCGTCTAGCGCTTCGTCGTCGACGCATTTCCAGATTAAGCCCCAGTCGGCGGCCTTCTCCGCCGGCAGCGGCTCGGCGGTGAGGGCGAGGCCGAGGGCGCGGGCCTGGCCGACGAGGCGGGGCAGGTGCCAGCTTCCGCCACTGTCGGGGATCAGGCCCAGGTTGGCGAAGCTCTGGATAAACCTTGCTGATCGCCCCGCGACAACCAGGTCGCAGGCGAGCGCGACGTTGGCGCCGGCACCGGCGGCAACGCCGTTGACACGCGCGATGACCGGCTGGCTCATGGTGGCGAGACGGCGGATGAGCGGGTTCCAGCTCTGCTCAACCGTCTCGCCGAGGTCGACCGCCTGACCTGGCGCGACCGCGCGATCGTTGAGGTCCTGGCCGGCGCAGAAGCCGCGCCCGGCACCGGTCAGCACGACGACGCGCGCGCTTCCTTCGACCCGGTCGAGCGCTTCGCGGAGTTCGGCGTGCATGGCGGCGGTAAAGCTGTTCAGCCGGTCGGGCCGGTTGAGCGTGATCCGGGCGACGCCGCCGTCTTCGTCGACGAGAATGGTGGGTTCGTTCATGCTTCGACCTTCTCGATCAGTCCTTCGGCCTCGAGCTGGCCGAGCAGCTCCGCCACGTCCGCTTCGCACTCCTCAGGATCGACGTCGAACCGTTCGAGGAGGTCGGCGACAATCTCGCTGATGCTCCGGGCGCGGTCGAGAAGTTTCCAGACGCTGGCGCTCACCCCTTCCATGCCGAAGGCGAAGCCGCGAACAGCCTGCAGCGCCACCACATCCTCGCCGACGTCGGCGGACAGGGCATCGGGGGAATGGCGGAAGCGGGTCATGGCACGAAAGTCCGGTGTCAGGCCGCGGCGTCAAACTGAAGTCGGGCGAGGCGCGCGTAAAGTCCGCCCCGCGCTGTGAGGCTTGCGTGGGTGCCTTCCTCGACGATCCGGCCTTCGTCCATGACGATGATCCGGTCGGCGGCGCGGACGGTCGCGAGACGGTGGGCGATGACGACGGTGGTGCGGTTTTCCATCAGTCGTTCCAACGCTTCCTGCACCGATGCCTCGCTTTCCGCATCGAGGGCGCTGGTGGCCTCGTCAAGGAGAAGCAGGGGACTGTCCCGGAGCAGGGCACGGGCGATGGCGATGCGCTGGCGCTGGCCGCCGGACAGGCGGGCGCCGCCTTCTCCAAGGAAGGTATCGTAGCCGTCCGGCATGGCGGCGAGGAAGTCGTGGGCGTTGGCGGCGCGGGCGGCGGCCTGGATCTCGTCCTCGCTCGCTTCCCAGCGGCCGTAGCGGAGATTGTCGCGGGCACTGGCGGCGAAGATGACCGTCTCCTGCGGCACCAGCGCGATCCGGCGGCGAAGCTCGGCGGGGTCGCAGTCGCGCACGTCGACGCCATCGAACGAAATCGCGCCGCCCTGCGGATCGTAGAAGCGCAGCGCGAGCTGGAAGAGGGTCGACTTGCCCGCGCCCGAGGGGCCGACCACGGCGACGGTCTCCCCCGCGGCGACGGCAAGGGTGAGACCGTGGAGGGCCTTGGAATCCGGCCGTGTCGGATAGCGGAACTCGACATTGTCGAAGGCGAGCGACCCGCGCGGCGGGACGGGCAGTGTGGCCGGAATGGCGGGGGCCCTGATCTCCGCCTTCGCCGCGATCAGCTCGGCGATGCGGCCGGCCGCGCCCGACGCGCGCAGCAGGTCGCCATAGACTTCGGACAAGGCCGCAAAGGCGCCGCCCACCAGCAGGCCGGTGAAGACGAAGGCAGCGATGTCGCCGCCGGTCATGCGTCCCGCAGCGACGTCGATCGCGCCTTCCCAGATGACCAGCACAATGGCGCTGGTGAACATGCCGATGAGGAGCACGGTCATCACCGCGCGCAGGCGGATGCGGGTAAGGGCGGTACCGAAGGCGCGCTCGACCGTGTCGGAGAAGCGGGCCTCTTCGCGCTGTTCCTGGCCGAACGCCTGGACGATCTTCATCGCGCCCAGCACTTCGCTGACGTTGGAGCCGACGTCGGCGACACGATCCTGGCTGGCGCGCGACAGCTTGCTGATGCGGCGGCCGAACAGGATGATCGGGCCGAACAGCAATGGAATGGCGACGAGCAGCAGTCCGGCGAGCTTGGGGCTCAGCACGAACAGGTAGATGACCCCACCGACGCCGGTGACGAAATTCCTCAGCGCGAAGGAGATGGAGCTTCCGACCACCTGCTCGAGGATGGCCGTGTCGGCGGTCAGGCGCGAGGCGATCTCGCTCGGGCGGTTCTCTTCGAAGAAGCGGGGCGGAAGCGTGAGGAGGTTGCGCTGCACCTGCCGGCGGAGGTCGGCGACGGTCCGCTCGCCGAGCCATGAGACGAAGTAGAAGCGAAAACCGGTGGCGAGCGCCAGCACCAGCACGATCATCAGCAGATACTGGAACGCCTCGCCGACCGCGGCGCTGCTGACCGAGCCGTCGGTGAAGCCGCGGTCGATGACCTCCTTGAAGCCGCGCGGGATGGCGAGGGTCGCGGCCGAGCTGATCGCCAGGAAGAAGAGGGCGGCGACGATCCGGCCGGGGTAGCGGGCAGCGGCGCGATAGACGAGCGCCAGGTTGCCGAGGCTCTTGCCCTGCGGCTTGTCGTCGTCGTCGCTGCGCTTGTCTCTCGCCATGGCGCGCGACGGGTAGCAGGGGAGGTGAGGCGGATAAAGGGCAGGGCGCGGCCCTCTTGCAAGCGGACCCTTTCCGAGCCATGCCGGTTGTCCCGGGGAAGGGAACTTACAAAGTCGATGCTCTACGACGCCTATGAAGTGCAGCGGTCCTGGCTGGCCGGTGCAAGCCAACTCGCCAACCTTTCCGCCAACTGGCTGAACAGCACCGCCAACCCCTTGAGCTATCACGGGATGAGCGGGATCGTGGCGGCGAGCCTCGACGTCTTTGCCCATGCCGCCGCGCCGCGCGGCAAGCCGGCGTTCGGAATCGAGAGGGTGACCCTCGACGGGGCCGAGCTTCCCGTCCGCGAGGAGATTGTCGACCGGCTGCCGTTCGGCCAGCTCAAGCACTTCGTGAAGGAAGGCGCGCCGGAGGGGCAGCCC
Organism: Sphingomonas sp. LHG3406-1; assembly: GCF_029637485.1. GTDB lineage: Bacteria > Pseudomonadota > Alphaproteobacteria > Sphingomonadales > Sphingomonadaceae > Sphingomicrobium. The sequence continues at coordinate 273,382 of NZ_CP069128.1, forward strand.
CGGCTGCTGATCGTGGCCCCGATGTCGGGTCATTTCGCGACCCTGCTGCGCGGCACGGTCGAGCGGCTGCTGCCCGGCCATGACGTCTTCATCACCGACTGGCGCGACGCCAAGCTGGTGTCGATGAAGGAGGGCGGCTTCGACCTCGACGACTATATCGACTACCTCGTCCGCTGGCTGGACCGCATCGGTCCGGGCGCGCACATGCTGGCGGTGTGCCAGCCGAGCGTGCCCGCCTTTGCCGCCACGGCAATCATGAACGCCGACAACCATCCGGCGACCCCGAAGAGCCTGACCATGATGGGTGGGCCGGTCGACACGCGCGAGGCGCCGACGGCGGTCAACACGCTGGCGACCGAGCGGCCCCACGCCTGGTTCCAGCAGAATGTCGTCTGCACCGTGCCCAGCATGTATCCGGGCCAGGGGCGGCGGGTCTATCCGGGCTTCCTGCAACTCGCCGGCTTCATGACCATGAACCTCGGCTCGCACCTCATCAGCCACTGGGAGATGTTCAAGCATCTGGTCGAGGGGGACGACGAGAGCGCCGACGCGACGCGCGCCTTCTACGACGAATATCGTTCGGTCTGCGACATGACGGCCGAATTCTACCTCCAGACGGTGGACGTGGTGTTCCAGCGCCACCTCTTGCCCAAAGGCGAGATGATGCATCGCGGGCGGCGGGTCGATCCGGGCGCGATCACCAAGACGGCGCTGCTGGCGATCGAAGGCGAGCGGGATGATATCTCGGGTGTTGGCCAGACCAAGGCGGCGCTCAAGGTGGCGACAGCGCTGAACCCTGAAGACAAGAAGTATCATCTTGCCAAGGGCGTCGGCCATTACGGCATCTTCAACGGCCGCAAGTGGCGCGAGAAGATCGCGCCGGTGGTCGAGCGCTTCATCGCCGACCACGACTGAGCAGATATCAAAGGGGCCGGCTTCGCAGATCGCGGAGCCGGCCCTTCTCGTATGCTGTTTCCGGTCGTAGGGACGCTCAGGCCGGGCTGATGGCGATCAGGTCGCCCTCGTCCTCATCGTTCGAAAGCAGAAGCGCGGCGAGGCCGCCGACGACTGCAAGGCCGGCGAGCAGCGGCAGGATTGCAAAACCGTTGCCGGTTGCAATCGGGGCTGGCGCGCCGAGCGGGGCGGCTTCGGCCTGCGGCGGCGGAACGGGAGCGTCGGTCGCCGGAAGCACGCAGCCCGGCGCACCCTGCGCGGCGTTGGCGGCCATCGAGGCGGCGGCGCCGGCAGCAGAGGACCCGCACAGCGCCTGGCTCGATGCCGGGGAGGCAAAGGCGCTGAGCGCTGCCCACGGGCTGTAGCTGGCGGCCTGAGGGACGCGTGCGGCGGCCGCAGCAGGTGCCGAGGCGAGCAGGCTGGCGCAGCTCAATCCCACGAGCGGGCTGAAGCGACGAAAATTCATGAATACCCCCTTCACGGCTGCTGAATGAACAAGGCCGTCCTCCACGCTCTAACCACAGAAGGCCTCCAGAGTTGCAACCAATGCGGATTGATTGTCGCCAAGGTGGCATCCATGCCGCCAGTGCGGCTTGAAAGTCACGGCGGCGCCTCTAAGCGCTCGCATCGTGACGAAGGCTCCGCTTCTCCTGGTCGGCAACAGCAGCTGGAACCTGGCGCACCAGCGTGCCGGTCTGATCCGGGGTCTGACGAAGCACAGAGAATGGTCGCTCGAGGCGGTCGTGCCGGACGGAGACGTGCCGGTCGGCGCGCTACCGACCTATCGCATTCCGCTGTCGCCTGACGGCACCGCGCCACTGGCCGAACTGCGCAGCGTGGCGGCGCTGATCGCGATCATGCGGCAGGTGCGTCCGGCGGCGGTGCTCGGCTTCACGCCCAAGGGCAACATCTATGCCGGCCTGGCGGCGCGGGCGACCGGGACGCCCTTCCTGCCGAATGTATCGGGTCTCGGAACCGGCTTCATTCGCGGCGGGCTTCTGCTCAAGGTACAGGCGGCACTCTACCGCGAGGCGTTCCGGCCGGCGCCGACCGTCTTCTTCCAGAACCGCGACGATGCGGCGCTGTTCGAGCGCATGGGACTGGTGCGCGCCGCGCAGGTGCGGTTGATTCCGGGTTCGGGAGTCGATTGCGACGCCTTCCGCCCGCAGCCCTTGCCTTCGCGGGCCGAGGGAGAGGCGAAGCTGCTGTTCGTCGGGCGGCTGCTGGGCGACAAGGGCGTTCGGGAATTGGCCGGAGCGATGCGGCTGCTGAAGCCGCGCTTCCCCAAACTCGAACTGACCTTGCTCGGGCCGCAAGGAGCCGCCAACCGGACGGCCGTTGGTGCCGAGGAACTGCAGGGCTGGATCGGCGAGGGCCTGCTGAGCCATGCGGGCGAGACGAGCGACGTGCGGCCGTTCATCGCCAGGGCCGATGCCGTCGTCCTGCCTTCCTATCGGGAGGGCATGCCGCGGGCCCTGCTCGAGGCGGCGGCGATGGGCCGGCCCCTGCTGGCGTCGGACGTGCCAGGATGCCGCGAGATCGTTCGGGACGGGGTGAACGGGCTGTCGTTCGACGTCCGCTCGGTCGAGGCGCTGGCGGCAGCGATCGAGCATTTCCTTGGCGCATCGGCAGAGCAGCGGACTATCTGGGCGAAGGCGTCCCGGTCCATTGCCGAGCGGGAGTATGACGAGCGGCTGGTGGTCGACGCCTATCGCGAGGCGCTCATCGCGTTGACAGGAAAAGCGGGTTAGGCGCGCGCGATGCTCCGCCGCTTCTTCTCCTCCGCCCGCGCGCCGGCTCGCGGCAAGACCGGTTGGCGCGCCTATGTGGTGGGCGACGTCCACGGCCGCCTCGATCTGCTCGACGATCTGCTGGTGCGGATCGCCGCCGACCATGGCGGTCGTCCGCCAGCGCACGGCCTGCTGGCATTCGTCGGCGACCTCATCGATCGCGGACCGGACAGCGCCGGGGTGATCGAGCGCATCCGCACCCTCAAGCTGACGGGTTTCCGCATCGTGGCGCTGGCTGGCAATCATGAAGAGGTGCTGCTGCAGATCCTCGCCGGGGACCACCGGCAGGTGACGGGTTGGCTGCGCTTCGGCGGGGCCGAGGCGCTGGCGAGCTATGGCGTGGACGCGGACGCTCTGGCCGCGCTGGCGCCGAAAGAGGCGCAGGCGGAGATCGCCAGAGGCATTCCCGGCGAGCATCGAGCCTTTCTCGAGCAGCTCGGCGATACCCTGCGCTTCGGCGATTATCTGATCGTACATGCGGGCATCAGGCCCGGCGTGCCGCTCGAGCAGCAGGTGCTGGCCGACCTTCGCTGGATCCGCGAGCCGTTCCTGTCCGATACGCGCGACCATGGCGCGACGATCGTCCATGGCCATACAATCGCCGATCGCGTCGAAGCGGTCGGGTCGCGGATCGGAATCGACACGGGTGCCTATGCGACGGGTCGGCTGACCGCGCTGGCGATCGAAGGCGATCGCAAATGGCTGATCGACACGGTCGACGGCATGCATGAAGGAGATCTCAATCGTGTTTGACCGCTTGCTTTCGGTGTCTGCATTGGCTGCGCACACTGACGAGCTGCGCACGCGACCGCGACGCTGGCTGGTAACCGGTGCAGCCGGCTTCATCGGCTCCAACATCGTTGAGGCGCTGCTCCGCCTCGACCAGCAGGTGGTCGGCCTCGACAATTTCGCCACCGGCCACCAGCGCAACATCGACGAGCTGCTAGCGGCAGTCGAGCCGGCGCAGGCGGCGCGGTTCCGATTGATCGTCGGCGACATTCGGGACCGAGAGACCTGTGCCGCCGCCTGCGCTCAGGCCGACATCGTGCTCCACCAGGCGGCGCTCGGTTCGGTCCCGCGTTCGCTCGCCGACCCGGCCACCAGCCATGACGTCAACGTCACCGGCTTCATCAACATGCTCGACGCGGCACGGCGGGCCGGCATCTCTCGCTTCGTCTATGCCGCTTCGTCCAGCACCTATGGGGACGAGCCCAACCTTCCGAAGCGCGAGGACAGGATCGGCAATCCGCTCTCGCCCTACGCGGCGACCAAACTGGTCAATGAAATCTATGCTGCCGTCTATGCGCGCAGCTATGGCTTGCGCGCGACAGGGCTTCGCTACTTCAACGTCTTCGGCCCCCGGCAGGACCCGAACGGCCCCTATGCCGCGGTGATTCCGAAATGGCTGGACGCGCTGGTCGCCGGGGAGGCCGTCACGATCAACGGCGATGGCGAGACCAGCCGCGACTTCTGCTTCGTCGCCAATGCGGTGCAGGCGAACCTGCTTGCCGCGCTCGCGCCTGATGAGGTGCAGGGCGAGGTGTTCAATGTCGCCGTCGGCGATCGCACCAGCCTCAACCGGCTGTTCGCCTTGCTCAAGGCCGGGCTGGCGGAGCATGGACATGAGCGCGACGCCGAGCCTGTCCATGCCGAGTTCCGGGCCGGGGATGTCCGGCACAGCGAGGCGGACATCACCAAGGCGCGCCAACTGCTCGGCTACGATCCGACGCATGATGTCGTGACCGGCATCAACCAGGCCTTGCCCTGGTATCTCTCTCGGGGCAGGGCATGACCGGAATGGCCTTTTGATGACCCGGTTGTTGGATTATGGATGAACATGGGGCGCGGGAAGGTTTTCGGGGGAGCGGGAAGGTTTTCAGAACGATGAATCGCAGCCAAATTCTGTCGATGGCAAGCGTCGCGGCCGGCGCCCTGCTGGTGGTTGGCTGCGCAGACAAGCCCGGCGGCCCGATCCCCTACAATGTCGCACTGGCTCCGCCCGACCAGCCGAAGGCGCTGGCATTGGAGCAGAATTACCGCATCGCGCCGCTCGACACGCTGACCGTCAACGTGTTCCGGCAGAAGGATCTGTCCGGCGACTATGAGGTCGACCTGACCGGCCACATCAGCATGCCACTGATCGGCAGTGTCGAGGCGGCCGACCTGACGCCCGCCCAGCTCGATCAGAAGCTGACTGAAGTCTATGGCCGGAAATACCTGGTCAATCCCGACATCGCTGTTGGCGTAAAGGCGTCGACCCGCCGGAGCGTGACGGTCGACGGCGCGGTGAAGCAGAGTGGCTCCTTCCCGATCAACGGTCCGCTCAGCCTGCTGCAGGCGATCGCCTTGTCGGGCGGGGCGTCGGAGGATGCCAACCTGCGCCGGGTGGCGGTGTTCCGAACGGTCAACGGCGAACGTCAGGCAGCCGCCTTCGATCTGCAGCAGATTCGCCGCGGGCAATCGCCCGACCCGGCAGTCTATCCCGGCGACATCATCGTCGTCGACGGTTCGGGCGTGAAGCAGACGCAGAAGCAGATTCTCAACAACATTCCGATCCTGTCGATCTTCCGTCCCTTCTAGACCATTGATTTTTGAGCGTTTGCGGCCATTGACGCCCGGGCAACCGCAAAGGACCGACCAAGTTGAACCGTGATCTCGCCTTCAGCCCTGCCGGGAATGTTCCGGCCGCTCCGGGCGACATTCCGGTCACGCCGTTGCCGCCGGTCGGGCGCGGGCGTCCGGCGCACCAGACGGCGCACCTCGATCTCGCCAGCCTGCTTCGGATCGTTCGCGAGTGGCGCTGGCTGATCCTCGCGGCAATGGTGCTTGGCCTGGCCGGCGGGATCATCGCCACCATGCTGACGACCCCGCTTTATCGCGCCTTCGTCACGCTCGAGGTCAATCCGCCGCGCGTCCAGGTGCTCGCCAACCAGGAAAGCGAGACGCAGGGCGTCAATTCGTGGGACTTCGTCGCCACTCAAGTCGGGCTGCTGCAGAGCCGGGCGGTGGCCGAGCGCACCGCGCAGGACCTCAATCTCGCTGCCAATCCGGCTGTCGCCGGGACCGGCGGATCGGTGCAGGACCGGCTTCGCGCCGCGACCTCGACGGTAGCCGGCGGCCTCGAAGTAACGGCGCCCGAGGACGGGACCCTGATCCGCTACAGCTATACCTCGGCCGACCCGCAGCTTGCCGCGCGGATCGCCAACGGTGTCGCCGACAGCTTCATCAACGCCGGGCTTCAGCGCCGGTTCGAGAGCTCGGCCTATGCGCGCCAATTCCTCGAGCGGCAGATCAACAAGACCCGCGGCGACCTTGAGCGGAGCGAGCAGTCCCTTGCCCAGTACGCGCAGGCGCAAGGCATCATCACGCTCGGCGGCGGCAATGCCTCAGGTGGGTCGGGTTCGCCGGAAGCGGGCAATTCGCTCCAGGGGGAAAGCCTGGCTGCGCTCAATAATGCACTGGCCGAAGCGACGGCGCGGCGCGTGTCGGCGGAAGGTGCCTACCGCGCGGCTTCGTCGTCGGGACTGACCGCGGACGTCACCGCCTCGACCCAGTTGCTGCGCTCCACGCGGGCCCAGCTCGAGGCGGAATATAGCGAAAAGCGCGCCAGCCTTCAGCCCGAGCACCCCGAGATGATCAGCCTGCGCTCCCGGATCGATGCGCTCGGCCAGCAGATCGCGCGGGAAGGTGCGCAGGTCACCGCCGGGCGGACCAATACGCTGGCGCAAGAATATCGTGGCGCGGTCGCGGCTGAACGAGCGCTGCAGGGCCGCGTGTCGGCGCTGAAGGGTCAGGTGCTCGACCTTCGCGGGCGCAGCGTGCGTTACGCCATCCTGCAGCGCGAAGTGGATACCAATCGCAGCCTCTACGATGCGCTGCTCGGCCGCTACAAGGAGATTGGCGTCGCCGGTGGCGTCGGCAATTCGCCCATCTCGATCGTCGACCGGGCCGAGCCGCCAACGGCACCGTTCAAGCCCAACCTGCCGATGAACCTGCTTGCCGGCCTGGCGCTCGGCCTGTTTGGCGGCGTGGGTGGTGCGATCGGCCTCGACCTTCTGCGCGATACGATCAGGACCCGCGAAGACGTCCGGTCCAAGCTTGGACTCGCCTGCATCGGCCAGATTCCCAAGCGGCAGACCAAGGGCGACTTCGTCGACGACCTCAAGGATCCGGGGTCCGCCGTGTCGGAGGCGTATAGTGCGGCGGCAGCGGCGCTTCGCTTCACCACCGAGCATGGCGCGCCGCGGGTGATGATGGTCACCTCGACCACGCCGTCCGAGGGCAAGTCCTCATCGGTGCTGGCGCTGGCGCAGAATTTCGCCCGGCGCGGCCTGTCGGTGCTGCTGATCGATTCCGACCTTCGCAAGCCCGCCTTCCGAGCGTCAGACGAGGAGATCGGCCTGACCAAGCTGCTCACCAACGACGAGGAAGTGCTCGACCACGTCGCGCCGACGCAGTTCGAGAACCTGTCGCTGCTGCCGTGCGGGCCGCTGCCGCCGAACCCGGCCGACCTGCTGGCGACGACGCGCCTCGGCATGATCATCGAGGAAGCGCTGTTGCACTTCCAGATGGTGATCGTCGACGCGCCGCCCGTGCTCGGCCTCGCCGATGCGCCGCTCATCGCCCATACCTGCCGCAACGTGCTGTTCGTCATCGAGAGCGGCCGCACCCGCACCCGGCAGGCGGCCGAGAGCCTCAACAATCTCGAAGCGTCCGGCGCGCATCTGCTCGGCGGCCTGCTGACCAAATCGACCGAGAGCTCCGGCGATTATGGCTATTACAGCTACCGTTATGGCGAGCTGCGCGACAAGCGTGAGCGGATTGCCCTGATCCCTTACCGCCAGGACGGCTGATGCAGGCGCAGGGGGGCGGGGGAGCGTCGAGGTCCTGGCTGGCCTGGGTCGCTGTTGCGGCGCTGGCCTTGATCGGGGTGCAGGCCGCGCGCTCGGCCCTCGTGGCGGCGGAAGGCGAGCGGCGGCCGGAGCTCGCGCTTAAGGCCTGGCCCGGCCATCCGGTGCCGCTGCGGACGATCGCGCTGCGCGACATTGGTACGGCGGCCGCCCGCGGGCAGGCCCCGGCGCCGGCGACCCTGGCGATGATCGAGCGCTCCGCAAATGGCGCGCCGCTGGCGGCCGAGCCGCTGCTGGTCGCGGCGACCGAGCGGCTGACGGCGGGCGACATGGCGGGCGGACGGCGCCTGCTCGAAGCGGCACTCCGGCGCGATCCTCGCTCGACGGCGGCGCATTTCATGCTCGCCGACCTTGCCATCCGGCAGCAGCGGCTGGGCGATGCGCTGGTCCATGTGACGGTGCTCCAGCGGCGGCTGAAGGGCGGGGTCGACGGCTTTGCCGGGGCGCTGGCCGAATTCGCCAAGCAGCCGGGCGCCTTGGCGCAGCTGGCACCGGTGCTCGGTTCGCAGCCCTCGCTCAGGCGGGCCATGCTTTCGCGGCTCGCGAGCGATCCCGGAGGCGAGGCTGCGCTTCGTGCTCTGGTCCGCCGCGGGGACGCTGCCGAGCAATGGTTCGTCGACGCGGTTCGGATGCGGGCGGCGAGCGGCGACGTCGCCGGCGTTCGGGCGCTGATGACCGCGGCCGGGCAGCCGCTCGGCGGACAGCGGCTGGCGGCCTGGACGGGGGGCGCGGCGACGACGCCGTTCGGCTGGATCTTCGTCAGCGGGGCGGAAGGGACGGCGGAGCCGGTGCTGAACGGGCCGCTTCGGCTGATCTATTATGGCCGGGCGGACACCGTGTTGGCCGCTCACCCGTTGCTCCTGCCACCAGGGCGATATGCCCTCGATTCGACGATGGCCGGCAACCCGCCGGCAGGTCGATTCGAGTGGCGGCTAATCTGCCATCCCGAGAGCCGCGTTATCGCGACCGAGCCGGTGAATGCGGGCGCCCAGCGCCTGTCGATCACGGTCGGTCCCGACTGCCCATCGCAGCGGCTCGAGCTTCACGGACGCATGGGAGACTTCCCCGGCACCGTGTCGGCGGAACTGCAGCGGGTTGCGCTGGTGCCGGTGGGGGGAGGCTCGTGAGCCAGAAGCTCCGCCACGCCATCGTGCCTGCCTTCCTCTTCTGCTGCCTGCTCCTCGGCGGTAGTCCGCAGGGGTTCTGGCGCTATTTCGCGCTCCAGCTCGGCGGCCTGCTGCTGATCGGCTGGGCGCTGGTCTCGACGCGGAAGAGCCATCCGACGCTGGCGGCGAAGCAATTGCTTTGGCTCGGCCTGCTCTGGTTCGGACTGGTGCTGGTGCAGCTGGTCCCACTTCCGCCCGGACTGTGGAGCAGCCTGCCTGGCCGCGAGCCGCTGGTGTCGGGCTTCGTTCTGAGGGGCGAGGCGCTGCCGTGGCTGCCGCTGTCGATGACCCCTGCGACCACGCTCGACATCCTGCCCATGATGGCCGTCCCGCTCGGCATGGTCGTCGGCGTCGTGCTGCTGGGCGCCTACCGGGCGCGCTGGTGCATCGTCGCGCTGGCGCTGGGTACCGTGCTGTCGGTGTTGCTCGGGGCGCTGCAGCTGAGCCAGGGCGGGCCCTACCTCTACCCGCATAGCAACACCGGCGTCGCGACGGGGCTGTTCGCCAACGGCAACCACCAGGCGACCCTGCTGCTCGCGTCCATTCCGTTCCTTGCGGCGCTGATCGGGCGCGAGCGGCGCGGCCGCAAGAAGGGCTCGAGCGCCGTGCCATTGAAAGTGATCGCGGGCGGCACGCTGGTGTTGGTTCTGCTGGGCGTGGCGCTGAATGGTTCGCTTGCTGCGCTCGGGCTGCTGGCGCCGGTGCTGCTGGCGAGCGTAGGCATCGCGCTCCCCAAGCTGCGCCGGGGTGCGCGGATCGCGGCGGGGGCAGGTCTTGCGCTACTGGCCGCCGGAGCGCTCGGGCTCGCGACTTTCACCGACGCTGGCGGGAGCAACAGCTCGATCGCCAGCCGGTCGGAGATCTACGGCCATACGCTGGCGGCGATCGGCGACAGTTTCCCCGTCGGCATCGGCCTCGGCGCCTTCGCGAGCTATTACCGGCTCTACGAGGATCCGGCGGCGGTCACGTCGGTGTTCATCAACCATGCGCACAGTGATCCGCTCGAGTGGTTGCTGGAGACAGGACTTATCGGCGGGATCCTGCTTGTGCTGCTGCTGGGCTGGTGGGCGGTGCAGGCGCTGCGGCTGTGGCGGGCCGAGCAGCGGGATCTCGTAGCGCTGGCCGCGACTGTCGCGTCGGCCGCTATCCTCGCCCACAGCCTCGTCGATTATCCGCTGCGCGATGCGGCGATCCAGGCGGTCTTCGCCCTCTGCCTCGCCTTCATGGCCGAGCCGCGGAGCCATGCCCAGCGATCGGGTGAGCGCACGCGGGGACAACGACCGCCCCGGCACCTGACGCTCGACGACGAGGCGGAGGTCAGCGGATGAACAGGCCGCCGACCTGGCGCAGGCTTTCGCTCATCAGATAATGGGAGCCCGGGATCATCACCAGCTGGGCGAAATGGATCGGCAGGGTCCCGAGCGGCCGGTCGGTCGGCTCCCTTTCGTCGGCAAGCGCCCGCATCGACAGCGCCACGAGGCGCCGCGTTCCGCCATCGACGTCGAGCGATTCGGGGAGCGGCAGCCCGAGGAGGCGGTTGCCAAGGACCATCGCAGCCGCCATCGTCCGACCGGCGCCGAGCCGCGGCGCCTGCTCCACCTGCGCGGCGAGCTTTTCGGGTTCGGTCCGGGCCGCCAGTGCCGCGAAATCGGCGATCCACTTGAGCCGGAACCACGCGCTCGAAGCGCCATGGACCGCAAGATAGGGGAGGAGCAGCCGCTCGGGCAGGGTAGGCAGAACGATGCCGCTGGCGATCTCGACCATGCGCGGGCTGACCGCTGCGGTGACGCTCGGGAGCAGCTTGCGATTGTCGGCGACGCGGCTGTGGAGATCGAGCAAGATGCCGTCGTCGCTGCGCCACAGGCTTTCCTTGCGGCTGCGGTGCCAGTCGGCCGGATCGACCGACGGCTCGGGCACCTCCTGCACATAGCCGAGCCGGCCGAGCAGAGCGGCCGCCTTGGCGATCGCTTCGGGCATGACCAGAAGGTCGATGTCGAGCTGCCGCTTGAGGAACGGGTCGCACCAGGCGAGCGTGCCGAGCGTCTGTCCCTTGATGAACAGGTGCGGCAGCGAGGATGTCGCGAAGGCGCGGTGGATGCGCCCGCTTTCCGCTGCCATCCGCAGCCCGTCCATCGCGATCCTGCGGGCGTCCCAGCCGAGCCGTTCGGCGCCGACGGGCACGATTTCGGCCCGCTCGAGGGTGCGCCAGACGAGGCCCTCCACCCGGTGCCGGCGGGCGACCAGCAGCAGGTGCGCACCATCAGCGGCGGAAAGCTGCGGACGCAGCAGGTCGAGATCGGCGGCATCCAGCCGCGGGCGGCAGCAGGCGGCGACAAGGCTGAGCATGGGCTCCATCGTGACGTCCTTAGCGGCACTGGCGTGCGAGGGAAAAGGAGGCTGGCGTCATGGGCGGCCTGACGAGCGTCGCCCGCCTGCCGTGGCCGGCGCGGCGGCTGGCGATCGAGGCGCTGTCGCTGCTCCCGCGCGCGGCCCTGTCGATCAAGCGGCGGCCCTTCCTGGCGACGGTCGGCTTTGGCGCGGTGCCGATTGGCGCAGCACGGGAGGTAGATGTCGCGTTGCTTGGCAGAATCGTTGCGGCAGTCGCCCGCCGCTTGCCGTTCCGTGCCATGTGCTTCGAGCAGGGGCTGACGGTGCAACGCATGCTCCGCCGGCGCGGACTGCCGGCGGTGCTCCATTACGGCATCGATCCCGCCGACGGGATGCGCGCCCACGTCTGGGTGTCGCTCGATGGCAGGATCGTCCACGGCGGCGAAACCGCGGAAGAGTTCACCGAAGTCGGGTGCTGGGGATGAGCAGGGTTCGCCTGTTCGGACTCACCATCGACAGCGAGATCCCGCTGCCCGGACTGGTACCGGCGCCTGAAGGTGCGCCGGTCGACGTGACGATCCGGCGTGCGCATCTGGCGGGCGAAGCCGATCTGGTGGTCGAGGAAGCGGGCGCTTTCGCGGTACGGGGCGGCTGCGAGATCCTGGTCGATGCGGCGGAAGAGATGCCGGAGCGCAACGTGCGCCTTTACCTCCTCGGCAGCGCCATGGGCATGCTGCTCCACCAGCGCGGCCTGCTCCCGCTCCATGCCAATGCGGTCGCGCTCGACGGGGCGAGCATTGCGGTGGCGGGACCGTCGGGAGCCGGCAAGTCGACCCTGGCCGCCTGGCTGACGGCGCATGGCCAGAAGCTGGTCGGGGACGATGTGGTGGTGGTTCGCCACGGAATGGACGGGCCGATCGTGCACCCGGGCGTGCCGCGCCTCAGGCTGTGGGGCGAGGCGCTCGATCACATGGGTTTCGAGCGAGGAGGCTTTGAACGCTCCTATGTCGACGAGGGCTTCGACAAGTGGGATGTTCCGGTCGCGGGCGAGGCGCTGGCGGCGGAAGGACTGCCGCTCGCCGCCATCTATGTGCTGGAGGACGGGCCGGAGATCGCGATCAACCGGCTGAGCGGGGCGGCGGCGGTGGCGGCCCTGTTCGACCATACCTATCGCGGGCAATATGTTGCGCGGACCGGCGGGCAGGCGCTCCACTTCCGCTCAGCGACAGCCCTGGCCCTGGCGGTGCCGGTGTTCCGGCTCCGGCGGCCGCGCGACCTCAGCCGGCTCGACCTGCTCGGGCAGTCGCTGCTTGGCCATGCGCGTGCTCAAGTCGCTCGAACAGGCGGCGCGGCTCGGTGAGCAGCATCAGGCCCAGCGCGATGCCGCCGCTGAGCGACAGGCCCCAGACATAGGGAAGCTGGGTGCCGTCGAACGCCTGGCCAATGGCAAAGCCGCCGATCGCCGCAAGGATCGTGCTGATCACGCCCTGGAGCGAGGAGGCCATGCCGGCGACCGAAGCCATCTTCTCCATCGCCAGCGTGTTGAGGTTGGACGAGCAGAAGGAAAAGCTGACCAGCACCAGGGCCTGCAGCGCGATGAAACCGATCAGGTCCTCGCCGATGAAGGTGGCGATGAGCGCATGGGTGAGGGCGAGGGTGGCGAAGGCGACCACGCCGAGATGGCCGACGCGCCGCAGACCGTAGCGGCCGACGAGCCGGCTGTTCATGAAACTGGCGAGCGCCATGGGCGCTGCGACGGCGGCAAAGGCGAGGCCAATCAGCTGCGGCTTCTGGAAGACGTCGAACACGATCTGCTGCACCGAAGCCAGATAGGCGATGAGGCCGGCGAACAGGGCGGTCTGGGCCAAGGTGTAGCCGCGCGACTGGGGATCGCTGAAGACGGCTCTGGCACCCTCGATCAGCTCAGCCGGGTTGAGGCTCCTGCGATGTTCAGGTCGGAGGGTCTCCGGCAGCCGCAGCATGCTCCAGACGCCAATGACGAGGCCATAGAGCGCGAACAGCCAGAACACCGCCTGCCAGGGACCGAAGGCGAGGATCAACTGGCCGAGGCTCGGCGCGGCGACGGGCACGATCATGAACACCATGGCGACGAGGCTCATCACCCGGGCCATCGCCTCCCCTTCGAACAGGTCGCGGACCATGGCCATCACCAGCACTCGGCTGGAGGCGGCGGCTGCGCCCTGCAGCGCACGGCCGGCGATCAGCGCCTCGAAGCTTGGCGCAAAGGCGCAGAAGGAGGCGAACAGCACGTAGGCGCCGATGCCGATCGCCAGCGTCGGCTTGCGCCCGAAGCGGTCGGCGAGGGGCCCCCACAGCAGCTGCCCGAAGCCGAAACCAAAGGTGTAGGCGACCAGCACCAGCTGACGCCTATTCTCCTCGGCGACGCTGAAGTGGGTGGCGATCTCCTCCAGCCCCGGGATCATCGCGTCGATGGCGACCGCGTTCATCGCCATCAGTGCGGCGAGCAGCGCGATCGTCTCGCGCGCGCCGGGACGCGGGCCATGCCCGAGGGCGGAAGGATGATTGAGGGAAACCATGGGGTGGGGAGGCGTCCCTACGTCCGAGCGGGGGCGAGGGTTCCAAGGTCCGGCACGATGCCAATCGGCCGCCAGCCATCGGGAAAGCGCGGCTGCTCGCCGGCATGGATGCCGCCGCTGACGAAGATGGCGTCGATGCCATAAGATCCTGCGCCTGCCATGTCGGTCTGGAGCCCGTCGCCGATGGCGAGAACGGTGCTCCTGTCCGTCACGCCGCCGAGCGCCAGCGCATGGTCGTAGATGGCGGGATAGGGCTTGCCGTACCAGATGACCCGCCCGCCGAGCGCTTCATAGGCGTCGGCCAGCGCGCCGGCGCAGATCATCAGCTGGCCTTGGTGATGGACGATGCGGTCGGGGTTGAGGCAGTGCACCAGGACATCGGCAGCGCGCCAATCCGCCAGCCGGCTGGCATAGTCTTCGACTGTCTCCCCCGCAGCGAGGCCGGCGCAGGCAAGTTCGGAAAAGCCCGCGTCGGCGACGATCAGGCCGCCCGCTTCGAGGTCGCGGCGGTCCTCGGGCGTGCCGCAGAAGCCGACCGGGCGCCCCTGCACCGCGGCGAGGCCAGCGGCGCCGGCGGTGACGATACCGTCGTCGAGCGCCGGATCGAGACCGAGGCGGTCGAGCTGGCCGCGGATGGCGGCGGCACTGCGCGGAGCATTGGTGACGAACAGCACGGTCCGCCCCTCGGACTTCCAGCCGGCAAGCGTCTCCGGCACGCCAGGGAAGATGCGCCAGCCGTCATGGACGCATCCCCACAGGTCGCAGAGGATCAGCCGGTAGCGGTCCGGCAGGGCCGAGAGGTTCACGTCAGGCAATCACGGGTGGAGCCGCCGGCCGCTCGTCCTCGGGCGTTTCACTGGTCTCGCCCTTGCTGACCAGGGTCGCCAGGGTCAGGTCACCGGTGACGTTGAGCGTCGTCCGGCACATGTCGAGGAAGCGGTCGACACCAAGCACCAGCCCGATCGCCTCGGGCGGCACGCCGATCTGGGCGAGGATCAAAGCGACTACCGGAAGGCTTCCGGCCGGGACGCCCGCAGTGCCGATCCCTCCAAGGATGCACATCAGCAGCACCAGCAGCTGTTGGGCAATGGTCAGTTCGACCCCGAAGACCTGGGCGAGGAACAGCACCGTGACACCTTCGAAGATGGCGGTGCCATTCTGGTTGGCGGTCGCACCGATGGTCAGCACGAAGCGAGCGACCCGCGGTGGTAGCTTGAGTTCCGTCTCGGCGACCCGAAGCGCGGTCGGCAAGGTAGCGTTGGAGCTCGCCGTCGAGAAGGCCATCAGCATGGCTTCTTGGCTGCCGCGGAAGAACCATCGCGGGGAAAAGCCACCAACGAGCTTCAGGAGCAGCGGGTAGACGATGAACATCTGCGTGCCGAGCGCGGCGAGCACGACGCCGACGTAGATGGCGAGGCGGACCACGAGGTCCCAGCCGAACGCTGCCGACAGGTTGAACATGAAACAGAAGACGGCGATTGGCGCGAGCCGGATGAACATGGTCATCAGCTTCATCGCGACATGAAACAGCCCCTCGATGCCCTCCTGAAGCTTGCGCGCCTGCGGCGTGCGGGTGAGCAGGAGGCCGATGCCGAGGATGAGGCTGAACACCATGACGGCAAGAATGTCATTCTCGCTCATGGCGGTGACCACGTTGCGCGGTACCATCGCGACCAGCGCCTCGAACCCGCTCGGCTTCTCGGCCTGGCCAGCGACGATCTCGCTCGCCCGGGCACCGCCGGCCGCCAGTTGCTCCTGCACCACCGCACGGTCGAAGCCCGAGCCCGGCTTGACGATGTTGGTGTAAGCGAGTGCGACGCCGACACCAACCGCGGTCACCAGCACGGTGAAGACGAGCGTCTTGATGCCGACCCGCTTGAGCGCACCGACGTCGCCCATTTCGGCGATGCCGACCACGAGGGCGCTGACGAGCAGCGGGATGATCAGCATGAAGATGAGGCGAAGGAAGAGATCGCCGACGGTCTTGGTGACGCCGGTCAGGGTCTGGACCCAGGCGAGGTCGGAACCGCCCGCCGCATAAGCGGCGAGGCCGAGCGCCAGACCGGCGACGAAGCCGATCAGCATCTGCCAGTGGAGCGCGAGGCCCTTCTTCTCGACTTCCGCGATACTCACGCCAGCGCTCTCCCTTGGTGACCGTCAATGCGAGGAGCGCAGCGACGAAGCAATCCAGCCTGGCGGTGGATTGCTTCGCTTCGCTCGCAATAACAAGTCCTCGGAGGCCTCTTGCTCAGGCCAGCTCGGCTTCCTGCGCCTTGACGACCTTCTCGGCCATGGCACCGTTCAGTTCGGCGAGATGGTCGAAACTGGCCTCGTAGGTGGCGAGGCCATGGCTGAGGGAGCGGAGTTCGCCCTCGAGCCCGTGGAGTTCGGCCTCTGGCACCAGGGCCTCGACCCGGTCCCAACCGTTCCAGCCGTCGCGGGGAAAGAGGCCGAGCACCTGGCCGCGGCGGGCGGCGAGGGCCGAGCTGGCTTTGCTGGTCGAGGTCGATGGAGTCACCACGACGACGCGGTGGACGGGCTCGAGCAGGTGCGGCTGCGCCGCGGCAAGCGCCTCCTGCATGGCGATCCGGCCGGCGGTGCGGAAGGCAAGCTCGCTTGAATCGACGCTATGGTAGCTGCCGTCGGTGAGCGTCACGGCCACATCCACCACCGGAAATCCGAGTGGCCCCTTGAAGCAGGCATCTCGGACGCCCTGCTCGACCGCCGGAACATACTGGCGCGGGATGGCGCCGCCGTGGATGCGCTCGGCAAAGGTGAAGCCGGCACCACGCTGCTGCGGAGCAAGCTCGATCACGACGTCGCCGAACTGACCGTGCCCGCCCGACTGCTTCTTGTGCCGTCCGCGCTGTGTGACGGAGCGGCGAACCGATTCGCGATAGCCGACGCGCGGTCGACGCTGGGTGACCTTGACCCCATGCCGGCGCTGGAGCCGGGCGAGCACGACCTGCAACTGCTCCTCGTTGACGCCCGAGAGGGTGACGGCGTGGTCCTCGCCGTCATGCTCGACCAGCAACACCGGATCTTCCTCGGCCAGCTTGTGCAGCGCGCCCGACAGCTTGACGTCATCCTTGCGGTCGGCCGGCTGGATGGCGATCCGGACATTGCGGGAGGGGAGGGGCACCTCGGGTGCCGGCGGCAGCGTGCCGCGCCCGAGCCATTCGCCAGCCTTCACCATGTCCGCCTTGGCGAGCGCCACCACGCTGCCGTCCGGCGCCTCGCCGAGCCGAGTGGTCTTCTCGCCCTGGAGCGCGAAGAGGGCGCTGGCCTTCATCGAGCGGCCCTCGCTTGCGCCGAGATCCTGGCCTTCGCGAAGCGATCCGCCGAGCACGCGGCCGATCACGAGCCGGCCGAGCGCATGGGCGTGGCTGACCTTGAACGCGAACAGCGAGGGATCGCCGACGCCGAGGCGGCGGGCAGTGGCTTGCGGGCCGGGCGCTTCATGGCGGATGGCCTTCATCAGCCGCCGCACGCCGAAACCGTTGGAGGCCGAGCCGAACAGGACCGAGACGGCTAGGTTTTCGCCGGTTTCACGGGCAAGGTCGCTCAGCACCGTGTCGAGGGGCGGCGTCTCGTCCATCAGCAGTTGCTCGAGCAGGCGGTCGTCGTGGTCGGCGAGCTGTTCGAGCAGGCGGGTGCGGGCCTGCGCCTCGATCGCGTCCAGCTCGGCCGGCATGGCGATGGGTTCGGATGGCTGTCCCGGGCGATAGTGGAAGGCGCGTTCGAGCGCGACGTCGACGAAGCCGGTGATGCGGTCGCCGCTCGGGATCGGCACCTGGCGGGCGATCAGGGGTGAGACGCTCAAGGGCTGGAGCGCATGGAGCAGCTCGCCGATCGAACCGCGCGCGGCATCGATGCGATTGACGAAGATGAGGTGGGGGATGCCGAGCTCGTCCAGCAACCTGAGGGTCGGCGCGGCGAGCGGGGCGCGGGCGGGATCGGGATCGACCACGACGATGGCGAGGTCGGCGGTGCTGAGCGCCTTGACGCCGTCCGCCTGGAAGCCGGTACCGCCAGGAAGGTCGAGTAGGGCGAAGCGCTCGCCAAGCCATTCGAAGTTCATGACGTTGAGTTCGGTCGAACCGCCGCGGGCGCGGGCTTCGGCGCTGAAGTCGCCGACACTGCTGCCGGCGGCGGTGTCGCCCTGACGGTCAATGGTGCCGCTGGCGAACAGCATGGCTTCGGCAAGACAGGTCTTGCCGGCGCCCGCCGGTCCGACCAGCGCAATGGCTCTGGTTCCCGTCACGGCCTCATGCCGGGGTTTCGCACTTTGCATGGTGCAGCTCTCCTTCGTGCCCGGTTCGGGGCGCGTCGAGTCGCTGCGGGCGCCTCACGCGCCTGGGGGACGGGAAAGGTCTGCCTGTCCGCGCTCTTTGGCAAGGGGAACGGGCGCGCTTCCGCATCAGTTGGACGCGCACACCCGACCTTCTCGAAAGTGACGCGTTCCCAATGGCCACCGCTGCCCGATCCCCGACCGACCAAGGCCGCTCGGCCGACACTCCGCGAGAGATACCCGCGCCAGGATGGATCGCGATCGCCAAGCGGACGTGGAAGGAGGTCGGCAAGGACAATGTCGGAATCGTCGCGGCTGGGGTCGCTTTCTACTTCTTCCTGGCGCTGGTGCCGCTGCTGGGCGCGACGGTGCTGACCTATGGCCTGTTCGCAGAGCCGGAAACGGTGGCGCGGCAGGCGCAGAGCCTTACCTCCTTTCTACCCGGCGAGGCAGCAAGGCTGATCGGCGAGCAGCTGATGAACGTCGTCCAGACCTCTGGCGGCAAGAAGGGCTTCGGGCTGCTCCTTGCCATCGCCGTGGCCTTCTGGGGCGCGCGCAACGCGGCGAGCGCGATCATCACCGCGCTCAACATCGCCTATGAGGAAGAGGAGAAGCGCGGGTTCGTGAAGACCACCCTGCTGGCGCTGGCGATGACGCTTGGCGCGGTGCTGATGGCCGGAGTGGTCGGGGCGGCGATCGGCATATTGTCGGCGCTGGAGAGTCTGCTTCCGACCGCCGGACCGGTCGGGCATTTCTTGGTCGGCCTCGTTACTTACGCCTTCCTCGGCGGGGTCGCGGCAGCGGCGGCGGCGACGCTCTACCGCTATGCGCCGAGCCGCGAGAAGGCGCGCTGGACCTGGCTGACGCCAGGATCGATCTTCTTCGCCGTCCTGTGGCTGCTGCTGACTCTCGGGTTCGGCTTCTACGTGCGCAACTTCGGCAGTTACGGCGCGACCTATGGCAGCCTGTCGGCCGTGGTGGTGCTGCTCACCTGGCTTTATCTGTCGAGCTACGTGCTGATCTTCGGGGCGGAGCTGAACAGCGAGGTCGAGCACCAGACCGGGCGGGATACGACGGCGACGTCGGGTGAGAAGCCGATCGGCGCGCGGGGGGCGTGGAGCGCGGATCATGTGGCGGCTGGTGATGATGGCGGCGGCAGGCCGCAGCACCCCAGGGGAATTGCCCAAGCCCCGTCCGCTCCTCCGCAGCTCCCGCCCCGCGAAGGGGAGGGAGGGGGTCATCCCTATCTCACCAGCCGGATTGCGTCGCGGACCGGGCAGCTGGCGGGGGCGCGGAAGATCTCGATGCTGTCCAGCGGGCTGGCGACGCTCGGGCTCGGCTTCCTGAAGAAGCGCGGCAGCGAGAAGACGGGGGCGGCCCTGCTGGTCACCGCCGCCGGGCTGGCGTTGCTCAGGCGGCGCTAGGCGTCGCCAGCGACCTCGCGGATGATTGGGCCGAGGGCCGGCGGGTGGACGAGCTTGGCCGCCTCCTTTGGCGAGAACCATTGGCGTTGGCGTTCGCCGGCTTCGGGATAGTCATTGGCGACTTCCTCCACCCGGAGCGGGTAGACGGCGACATGCCATTCGATCGGGCCGGCGAGGCGGTATTGCTTGCGCTTGGGCACGATGGCGAGGAGCCGGTTGGCGATTGCGCCGCGCACTCCGGCTTCCTCCCACGCCTCCCGCTCGGCGGTGACCGCCAGCGGCCGACCGCGCAGGGCCCAGCCGCCAGGGATCACCCAGCGGCCGGAAGAGCGGGTCTTGACCAGCAGGACTTCGAGCCGGCCCTCGCGGCGGCGCCAGCAGAGCGCACCCGCCTGCGCCGGACGCCCGCCTAGGCGCGGGACCTCCAGCGTGTAGAGCAGCCGGAACAGACTGGTGTGCACCCCCATGCGGGTCAGCGATATCCGCGGAAACCTACCAGAAGGTGACTAAGCGGCGGGAAGCAGCCGTTGCTCGCCCGCCATCTTCATCAGCGACGCCTGCAGCTTCTCGAAGGCCCGCACCTCGATCTGGCGGATACGCTCGCGGCTGACGCCATAGACCTGGCTCAGTTCCTCGAGCGTCTTGGGATCGTCGGCAAGGCGCCGCTCGGCAAGAATGTGCTTCTCGCGGTCGTTGAGCGCCTCCATGGCACGGGTGAGGAGGTCGTGACGGACACGCTTCTCCTCCTCTTCGGCGACCAGCTCGTCCTGCAGCGGGCCGTTGTCGACGAGGAAGTCCTGCCACTGGCTTTCGGCGCCTTCATCCCCCTTGAGCGGCGCGTTGAGGCTGGTGTCGCCGCCCATGGACATGCGGCGGTTCATCGAGATGACCTCGTCCTCGGTCACGCCGAGATCGGTCGCGATCTTGGTCACGTCCGCGGGCTTGAGATCGCCCTCCTCGAAGGCGTCGATCTGGTTCTTCATCCGGCGAAGGTTGAAGAACAGCTTCTTCTGGGCGGCGGTGGTGCCCATCTTCACCAGGCTCCACGAGCGCAGGATGAATTCCTGAATGCTCGCGCGGATCCACCACATGGCATAGGTGGCGAGGCGGAAGCCCCGGTCGGGTTCGAACTTCTTGACGCCCTGCATCAGGCCGATGTTGCCTTCGGAAATGAGCTCCGAGACGGGCAGGCCGTAGCCGCGATAGCCCATGGCGATCTTGGCCACGAGGCGAAGGTGCGAGTTGACCAGCTGCGCGGCGGCGTCTGTGTCGCCATGCTCGCGCCAGCGCTTGGCCAGCATATATTCCTGTTCCGGCGCGAGTATGGGAAACTTCTTGATCTCGGCCAGATAGCGGTTGAGTCCGGCTTCGCCGGCGCCCGCGGGGATCGATACTGCCTTAGCCTGTGCCATCTGTCTGTCGCGTCCTTCAATGGCAGAGCACGAAAACGCCCTGCCATGTCTAATCCTATACACCAAGTGCCTTGAACAGTTCCTGCATGTCCTTTGGGACAGGGCTGTCGAACGACAAACGGTGCTTCGTCACGGGATGAGTGAAGCCGAGCACCGCGGCATGCAGGGCCTGCCGCTGGAAATTCAATGCCTTGGCAACGGCCGCCACGGCCTTGTTGTTGCGGCCGTAGACTGGATCGCCGACCAAGGAATGGCCGAGACTGGCCATATGCACCCGTACCTGGTGGGTCCGCCCGGTTTCCAGCCGGCATTCGACCAAGGCCGAGTCGCGTCCTACCGATAGCCGCTTCCAGTGCGTCACCGCCCTCTTGCCCCGGCCTTCCTCAACGATCGCGATCTTCTTGCGATTGACCGAGGAGCGGGCGAGCGGGGCATCGACCGTGCCGCTGTCGATCCGGGGAATGCCGTTCACCGCCGCGATATAGCGCCGGTCGATTGTATGGGCGCTGAACTGGCGGGCAAGGCCCTCATGCGCGACGTCGGTCTTGGCGACCACCATCAGCCCCGACGTGTCCTTGTCGATGCGATGAACGATGCCCGGCCGCGCCACCCCGCCGATGCCGCTGAGGCGACCGGCGCAATGGTGGAGAAGGGCGTTGACGAGCGTGCCGTCGAGATTGCCCGCGGCGGGATGGACGACCAGCCCGGCGGGCTTGTCGACGATCAGCAGATGCTCGTCCTCGTGCACGATGACGAGCGGGATGTCCTGTGCCTCGGCCTCGGCCGCGGTCGGAAACGGCACTTCGAGGCGGAAGGCTTCGCTGCCGGCGACCTTGAGCGAGGGATCGCGGACGAGGGCTTCGCCGCGGGTGAGGGCGCCCGACTTGATCAGGCTCTTCAGCCGTTCGCGGGAGAGGGTAGGAAGAGCATCCGCCAGGGCACGGTCCAGCCGCCAGCCCGCATGCCCAGCCTCAAGCGCAACGTCGATGATGTCGGACCCCCCCGCCATGGCCGAGCGAGATGGTGCGCTGCACGGCGATTTCAAGCGGTGCGAACCTGAACAAGGTCACAAAGGTCACCGGTGGCGGGGGTGTCGCGGCGCCCGGGAGGGAGGCTGGAAGAAAGGCCGGCAGGGAAGGACAAGTCGCGGAGGAACACCGTCCGAGCACATCATGTGAAATCCTACTTGGCAAGGGCGGCGCTTGCGCCCGCTTTGCCATTCGGCCAGTTGAGGAGCCCATGAACGCGATCGAACTCGCCAGCCTGCTTTGCTCGCGGCTGTGTCACGACCTGCTGTCGCCAGTGGGCGCACTCAACAACGGCATCGAGCTGATGGCCGACGAGCAGGACCCGGAGATGCGGGAGCGCTGCCTCGAGCTGCTTGCCGAAAGCGCGCGGGCGAGCGCCGCCAAGCTCAAGTTCTTCCGCCTGGCGTTCGGGGCCGGCGGCGGCTTCGGTGCGGAGATCGACACGCGCGAGGCGCGGACGGCACTCGAAGGGCTGTTCGGGGCGGAAAAGAAGATCACGCTTGGCTGGATGGTGTCGGCCGAGAAGCTGCCCAAGGATGCCGTCAAGGTGCTGCTCAACCTCGCGCTGGTCGCGGGCGACGCGCTGGTCCGCGGCGGGCAGCTCGACATCGGTGCCGAGAAGGGCGCCAACGGGACCGAGATCGTCATCCGTGCCGAAGGGCCGCGGCTGCTGCTCGACCCCAACCTGCGGGCGACGCTGGAGCGCGGCGCGGTCGGCCAGGTCGAGCCGCGGGCGGCCGGCGCGTGGCTGGCCCATGCGCTCATCACCGAAGGCGGCGGCAAGCTGCAGATTTCGCCGGCGGAGAGCCCGGTGCTGCTGATCGGGGCGGTATTCTGAAGCGCTAGGCGTCGCCCGCTTCAACCCGCTCGCGTTTCGTTTCGTTCGCTTCCGGCAGCACTACCGGTTGCCGCCTCAGTGGGCGCTTGGCGGCAAGGTCGTTGCGGATGGTGGTGGCGGCCTGTCCGCCTTCGCCCATGGCGTGGCTGATCTGGTCGAGGCCGTGGACGACGTCGCCGGCGGCGTAGAGGCCATCGATGCTGGTGCGCATCTTCTCGTCGCAGACGAGGCAGCAATCCTCCTCGTTGATCTCGGCCCCCACCATCTGCGCCAGCCCGGTATGGGTATCGCTCCCGAGCGCGGGATAGATGCTGTCGAAGCTGAGCAGGCCGTCGGCGGTGTCGATGGTGATGCAATTCTCGACGCAGCCGATCGCCTCGGCGGGGCCGTCGACAAGCGCAACGCCCGCTTCTTCGAGCCGCCTGCGATCGTCCTCCGGCAGGTCGAGCGCGCTGTCCGGAGCGATCAGCGTCACGTCTGCGGTGTAGGAGCGCAGGAAGATCGCTTCGCCGACCCCGCCCTTGCCCGAGCCGATAATCCCGACGCGCTTGTCGGTCACTTCATAGCCGTCGCAGATCGGGCAGTAGCGGATCAGCCCGCGCGCCATGGCCTCGTCGTGAAGCTCCGGGTCCATCGGCGGCTTGCGGTTGGTGAGACCGGTCGCGAGCAGGACGGCGCGGGCGCGCTGGGGGCCAGCGCCCCAGTCGGCGGAGAACAGCCCGTCTTCGTCCTTGTCGAGGCGGTGGACCCGGCCGGTTTCGATCTTGGTGCCATATTTCTGCGCCTGGGTCCGCATCAGCTCCAGCAATTCCTTGCCGTTGATCCCGTCGGGATAGCCGGCATGATTGTGGGAGCAAGGGATCCAGCTTGCCCGGCTCTTGCCTTCGTCGACGACGACGATGTCGAGGTGAAAGCGGGATAGATAGATGGCGGCGGTGAGGCCGGCGGGGCCGCCGCCGACGATCAGCACGTCAATGGGTTCTTCGGTGGACATTGCCGCGCAATGAGCGGCGCGGCTTGGCGGTTCCCCGTGGAGTGATTAGACGCCCCTTCGATGATTGCTTACGCCGTCCTTTCGCCCTGGGCATGGCTGACCGTGCTGTTGGTGTTTGGAGTCACTGCGTTGCTCGGCGGCTGGTTGTTGAAGCAGCGGCGGACCGATTGGACCGTGCGGCGGCGGATGGTGACGGCTGCGTTGCCAGGACCGACCCTGTGCCTGGTCGTGGGCGGCATCCTTGCCGTGCTCGGCCTTACCCCAAGCGAGGATGACTGGGGTCCGCTCGTCGCGGCTGCGATGGTGCAGCTTGCAGTCGTGCTCGGGCTTGTCGCCTTCGTGCTTGGACTGATCATGGCCGGGCTTGTCGAAGTGGCCGGGCGGCGCCCATGACCTTCCGCGCCTCGGTCCTCACCCTCTACCCCGACATGTTCCCGGGACCGCTCGGCGCCAGCCTTGCCGGTCGCGCGCTTGAGCAGGGTATCTGGAGCCTCGACGCCACCAACATCCGCGACTTCGCCATCGACAGGCACCGGACGGTCGACGACACTCCAGCCGGAGGCGGGGCGGGGATGGTGCTGCGCTGCGACGTGCTCGCCGCCGCGATCGACAGCGTCGCTGACGGCCGCCCGATCCTCGCCATGAGCCCGCGCGGCGCCCCGCTCACCCAGGCCCGCGTGCGCAACCTCGTGGCAGGCGAGGGCGCCATCATCCTATGCGGCCGCTTCGAGGGCTTCGACGAGCGCATCTTCGAAGCCCGCGCCGTGGAACCCGTCTCGATCGGCGACTACATCCTCTCCGGCGGCGAGCTTGGCGCGATGGTCCTGCTCGATGCTTGCGTTCGGCTGCTTCCCGGCGTAATGGGCGCGCCCACAAGCGGTGTGGACGAGAGCTTCGAAACGGGGCTGCTCGAACATCCGCATTATACCCGACCTCAGACATGGGAAGGGCGCACGATCCCCGAAGTGCTGCGATCGGGGGATCATGCGAAGATTGCCGCTTGGCGCAAGGCAAGGGCGATCGAGGACACACGGCTACGGCGGCCGGACCTGTACGAGCGCCATGGGGGCGTCTCGCAGGCGTCGCCCTCTGGTGCGCGGCAACGAGACGAAGGTAGATCGAAGTGAACCTGATTCAGACCCTCGAGCGCGAGCAGATCGACGAGCTCACCGCCAAGCGCGCCATCCCCGAATTCCGTCCGGGCGACACGCTCCGCGTCGGCGTCCGCGTCGTCGAAGGCGAGCGCACCCGCGTCCAGAATTACGAGGGCGTCTGCATCGCCCGTTCGAACAAGGGCATCGGTTCGAACTTCACCGTCCGCAAGATCAGCTTCGGCGAGGGCGTCGAGCGCGTCTTCCCGCTCTATTCGCCGACCATCGAGACGATCGAGGTCGTCCGCCGCGGTGCCGTCCGCCGCGCCAAGCTCTATTATCTGCGCGGCCGCACCGGCAAGTCGGCCCGTATCGCCGAGCGCCGCGACCCGCGTCCGGCCAAGGGCGCCGCCCAGGCCGGCAACGCCGAGGGCTAAGCCCGACAGGCATTGCCGATCGACAAGAGGGCTCGACCGCCGGTCGGGCCCTTTTTCGTTGGTTCAAAGGCGGAGCCTGCTCACCAGCAGAGTCGAGTCGGGGACATATTGTGCGCGGGCGTTTCGCGGCTGGGCCGCCTTGAGCGGGATGGCGGCGGGGGGGAGGGACCAGCGGGTGTCCGTGATGATGAACTCGACCGGCCGGGGCCCGAGCAGCAGTTCGAAGGTGGCGCCGTCGCAGGAGCGGCCGGTGCAGCCGAGGAGATAGCGGCCGGACGCACCCTCGCTCGCCGGGGTCCGCATCAGGCCCGGCATGCCGAGCGCGCGGACGGGGGCGTCAGCGGCGGCGGAAAGCGCGACATCCTCGGCGCCATTGGCCTCGATCCGCAGGCGCACGCGGCGGCCGCCAGGAACGTTCACCGCCTCGACCGGGATCAGCCGGGCCGGCACCAGGCCGCCGACCAGCGGCGCGGGAGCGATCCAGCGCTGGCGCCGGCTGAACGGCAGGCTTCCGAACCGCCAGTCGCCGAAGCGCCGCCACTCGCCGGGCAGGCTCCTGCGATCGTTGACCACCGACCAGACCGGCTGCTTCTCGGCGGAGTCGAGGACATACTGGAGCGACCATTGCTGCTGGCGGTCGGTGCTGTAGGCGGGCGCGAGCGCGGCCGGGAGCCAGGCGAGGGCGGCGAAGGCGAGGGCGGCGGCCAGCAATCGGCGGCGCTGTTCTCCCTCGAGCAGCGGGCGGGCCTCGATCAGCCAGGGAAGGATGATGAGGCCGCCGAAGAGGGCGAAGACCCACAGGGGGCCGCCATTGAGCAGGTCCTGGAGCAGCCCGAGCATGCCTCCGAGCATGACAAAGACGAGCAGCGCCGCGATCAGGTTCGCCGGCACGAGCACCGCTTCGGACCGGCGGCGGAGCGTCGCTGCCAGGGCGTAGAGCAGGGGCGGGATCACGAAATAGATGAGCGCGCCCGAGGCGATGCTGGTGAGCCCGAGGCCGAGGCCGACGAACAGCAGCCACCAGGCAGCGCGGAGCTGGGGCAGGCGGAAGCGCGACGCGCCGACCAGCGCCAGGCCGGCCGCGATCACGCCGGCATAGATGGCAAGCTCGGTCACCGTGGGGTGGGCGCGCCAGAACTGGCCTTCTCGAGCAAGTCCGACGATTGTCAGGCCCGCCCAGGCGAGCGCGGTGCCGGCGGCGAGGCTGACGGCCAAAAGGAGCAAGGCGCCCCAGGCCTTCTCGACCCACACCAGGCGGAGCAGCAGCAGGAAGGCAGCGGCGGCCAAAGCCAGGCCGAGCAGGAAGGGCATGGTGAGGAGGAAGGAGGTGCCGATGTTGGTGAACAGCATCTCGGCCTCGGTCACCCGCGGAGTGCCGGCGGATAGGGCGGTGCCGACCTCCATCAGCTGGTCGCCCATGTGCTGGAGCGTGGCGACATCCATGCCGGCGAGGTCGTCGCCCGGCGAATGGTAGCGCGTTTCGTTGCCGATCGGCGCGAAGTTGAGGGTCAGCCACCGACGCTCCTCGGCGAAGGTGTTGACGTCGGTGTAGTTGGGGATGAGCCGGTAGGCGCTGACCGCGAGGCTGCTGGCGACGGGGTTGGTCACGTGATCGCGGAAGAGGGCGACAGGCGCGCGGTTCGGGAGCGAGGTCTCGAACATGTTGACGGGACCGGCGGTGCCGCGCGCCTCAAGGTTGATCAGCGCATCGACGCGGCGGCTCAAGGGATCGGCATCGACGAAGGCGCGGGCGCCGACGAGGCCCAGTTCCTCGCCCTCGTTGAAGAGGAAGGTGACGGGCCGGCCGAGCGGGCGGTCCTTCATCAGCGAGGCGGCTTCCAGCATGGCGGCGACGCCCATGCCGGCGTCCGAGGCACCGGGGCCGACGGGCACGCTGTCATAGTGGGAATTGACGAGCAGGTGCGGCTTGCCGTTGTCAGGACCGAGGGTCGCGATGACGTTGCGGACCCGCGCGCAGCTGACGCCGCGCTGCTTGAACAGACCGTTGCAGGCGAAGCGGTCGTCGATGCGCGGGGTGAGGCCCATCCGGCGAAGTTCGGTGACGAGGCGGTCGCGGACGGAGTCGCTGGCGGCGCTGTCGGCGGGGTGGGGCGCCTGGTCGCCAAGGATCCGGGCGAGCCGGTCCCTGGCGCGCGGGGCGTCGAACTGGCCGGGCGCATTGGCTGAGCGGACGGGCGGCGGCCGGGTCAGCGAACGGGTCGCGGCCATGGCGGCCAGCAGCCCCAAGACGATCAGTCCCAGAACCAGTGCCTTGCGCATGCCCGTCCCCCTCGCCACTTGCGGCAAGCCACGATAAGGGCGCGCTCAAGGAGAACAAGCATGGGTTATCGGGTCGTCGTGGTCGGCGCGACGGGCAATGTCGGGCGCGAGATGCTGCAGATCCTGTCGGAACGGCAGTTCCCGCTCGACGAGGTGGCGGCCGTGGCGAGCAGCCGCAGCCAGGGCGATATCATCGACTTCGGCGATAGCGGCGAAGAACTGAAGGTCAGCAACCTCGAGCATTTCGACTTTGCCGGATGGGACATGGCCCTGTTCGCGGCCGGTTCCTCGGTCAGCAAGGTCCACGCCCCGCGTGCGGCCGCTGCCGGGTGCACGGTGATCGACAACAGTTCGCTCTACCGCATGGACCCCGACGTGCCGCTGATCGTGCCGGAGGTGAACCCGGAGGCGCTGGCCGGCTACAAGGCCCGCAACATCATCGCCAACCCCAATTGCTCCACCGCGCAGATGGTGGTGGCGCTGAAGCCATTGCACGACGCCGCCGGCATCAAGCGGGTGGTCGTTTCGACCTATCAGTCGGTGTCCGGCAGCGGCAAGCAGGGTATGGACGAGCTGTTCAACCAGTCGCGCAACATCTTCGTCGGCGATTCGGTCGAGCCCAGCTTCTACCCCAAGCAGATTGCCTTCAACGTCATCCCCCACATCGACGACTTCCTCGACGACGGCTCGACCAAGGAAGAATGGAAGATGGTGGTCGAGACCAAGAAGATCCTCGATCCCAAGATCAAGGTGACGGCCACCTGCGTCCGGGTGCCGGTGTTCGTCGGTCATTCGGAAAGCATCAACATCGAGTTCGAGCGCGAGATCGGTGCCAAGGAAGCCCAGGAGATCCTGCGCGAGGCGCCGGGGGTCATGCTGGTCGATAAGCGCGAGCCGGGCGGCTATGTGACGCCGGTCGAGTGCGTCGGCGACTATGCGACCTTCATCAGCCGTGTGCGCGAGGACCCGACGGTCGAGAACGGCCTCAACCTGTGGTGCGTCAGCGACAATCTGCGCAAGGGCGCGGCGCTGAACGCGGTCCAGATCGCCGAGCTGCTCGGCCGCAAGCATCTGCAGAAGGGCTGACCCTCCTCATCCGTCATCCCGGGCTTGAGGCGGGATCCCGCTTCTTTCCTCCTCGCTTGACCGCCAAAGCGGGACCCGGATGATGTCCGGGATGACGACAGGGAGGATGACGATGGCTGAGATGAGCGGTGGCTGCCTGTGCGGCGCGAAAAGGTTCACGGTCGACATCCCCGACGACCCCCACGCCTACCTCTGCCACTGCCGCATGTGCCAGAAGGCCAGCGGCAACGTCAGCCTGGCGATGGTCGGGGTCAAGCAGGCCGATGTGACCTGGGATAGAGAGCCCGACTGGTACCGGAGTTCTCCCATCGCCGAGCGGCCGTTCTGCGCGACCTGCGGGACGAGCCTCGGCTTCCGGTTCCTTGAAGGCAGCGAGAACATGGACCTGACCGTGGCCGCTTTCGACGACCCGTCGGTCTTCACACCCCGAAGCCATTTCGGCGCGGAGAGCATCAACCGCGCTTGGCTCAATACCGAGGGCCTGCCCGAGCAGCGTACCGACGAATATGAAAAACTTCAGGACAAGTGGCGCAAGGCCGGCGCCTCGCCGCCCACGCTCTGAGCGGCAGCCAAAAGAAAAGGCGCCCCGGATGAACCGGGACGCCCCTTCTGTTCGAATGAGAAAAGCTTAGCGCTTCGAGAACTGGAAGCTGCGGCGAGCCTTGGCGCGGCCGTACTTCTTGCGCTCGACGACGCGCGGGTCGCGGGTGAGGAAGCCGGCGCGCTTCACCGTGGTGCGCAGGATCGGCTCGTAGCGCGACAGCGCCTGGGCGATGCCGTGAAGTACCGCACCGGCCTGGCCCGACAGACCGCCGCCCTTAACGGTGGCGATGATGTCATACTGGCCGACGCGGTCGGTGATGCCGAACGGCTGGTTGATGACCAGGCGCAGGGTCGGGCGGGCGAAATAGACTTCCTGGTCGCGGCCGTTGACCACGATCTTGCCCGAGCCCGGCTTCAGCCAGACGCGCGCGACGGCGTCCTTGCGGCGGCCGGTCGCATAGGCGCGGCCGAACTTGTCGAGCTGCTGCTCGCGCAGCGGAGCCTCGGACTGGGCCGGGACGAACGGAGCCGGCTCGTCCGAAGCTTCGGCTTCGGGAGCGGCGCCGTCAGCGGCGGCTGCGGTCTCTGCCGGAGCGTCGGCGGCCTCGGGGGCCGGGGCCGGCTGGCTGGTCAGAGCACCGAGATCGGCGAGGGACTTCTTGTCGGCCATGTTATGCGCCCACCTTATTCTTGCGGTTCATCGACGCGACGTCGAGCGGCTGCGGGTCCTGACCGGCATGCGGATGCTCGGTGCCGTTGTAGAGGTGCAGCGCACGCATCTGGTCACGGCCGAGGGGGCCGCGCGGGATCATCCGCTCGACAGCCTTCTCCAGCACGCGCTCGGGGAACTTGCCCTCGAGCACCTTGGCGGCGGTGACTTCCTTCAGGCCGCCGGCATAGCCGGTGTGCTTGTAGTAGATCTTCTGCTGCGTCTTGCGGCCGGTGAAGCGCACCTTGTCCGCGTTGATGACGATGACATGGTCACCGCAATCGACGTGCGGGGTGAAGCTCGGCTTGTGCTTGCCGCGCAGGATGTTGGCGATGATCGTGGCGACACGGCCGACGACCAGGCCTTCGGCATCGATCAGATGCCACTTCTTCTCGACCTCAGCCGGCTTGGCCGACTTGGTGGTCTTCATCAGCGCCTTCATGGCTGAAAACCCTTTTTCAAACAGGAAAACGCCACCCGGCAGGGCAGCGCTTGTGAGGGGCTAATCGCGGGAGAGCGTCAGAAAGTCAAGCAAAACAGCGATGTTCAAGGCGGGTAAAATGATACCCTATAGCTGAAGGACGCTCTGTTCGACCCAGTCGCCATAGTCGGCGAGCAGCCGGTCGATCGGCCAGACGGCGATGGCCGGCACGTCATAGCTGTGAAGGAGGGCGATGCGTTCGATCAGGCGGTCGGCGACGGTGTCGCTGGTCTTGAACAAAGCGGGGACTTCGGCCGCTTCCTCGATCGCGCCCTGCCAGCGGTAGATGCTCCGGCAGGGGGAAAGGATGTTGACGCAGGCGGCGAGGCTCTCCTCGACGACGGTTCGCCCGATCCGCTCCGCTTCCTCGGCGTCGGCGAAGACGCAGTAGACGGTGACGACCGTCATCGTCCCTCGGCTGGGCTGGGCACGAGCGGGGCGGCGGTGCCTGCCGCTTCACCATTGGTGCCGGGCGACGCCGCGGCCCGGGTGCTGCCCTCGGCGACCGCCAGCCGGTGGGCTGCTGCGACGAAGGCGGCGATGACGAGGGTGGCCATGGCCTGGTGGGCGACCGCGATGTTGAGGTCGACTCCGGACAGGAGGGTGAGGATGCCGAGCAGGATCTGCAGGCCGACGGCGACATGGAGGGCGAGGCTCTGCGGGCGTCCGCCGGCGCGCTTGACCTTGGCCGCCAGCAGGATCGCCACCGCCAGCACGCCGAAGGCCAGCCAGCGGTGGATGAACTGCACGGTGATCGGATTGTCGACGAAGTTGCGAACGGCCGGCTCAAGCCACGGGGCGGCGGCGGGATAGAGTTCGTCGCCCATCAGCGGCCAGCTGTTGAAGGCATAGCCGGCGTCGAGGCCGGCGACATAGGCGCCGAACAGAAGTTGCAGCGCGAGGATGGCGAAGGCCCAGATGGCGAGCGTCGGGACCCGCCGCGGCCGGGCGCCCGGCGAGCGCAGGTCGAGCGCCAGCCACAGCGCGAAGGCGAAGATGAAGAAGGCGGTCAGCAGGTGGACGGCGAGCCGCAGGTGGCTGACGTCGGTGCGCTGGGTCAGTCCGCTCGCCACCATCCACCAGCCGATCGCGCCCTGGACGCAGACAAGGAGGAAGATGCTGGCGACCTTGAGGCCATAGCCCTTGGGGATGGCGCGACGGGCGGCGAACCAGAGCAGGGGAAGGAGGGCGGCGAGGCCGATGACACGGCCCAGCTGCCGGTGCACCCACTCCCAGAAGAAGATGTTCTTGAACTCGTCGAGGCTCATGCCGCGGTTGATCTGCTGATATTCCGGAATGCGCTTGTAGAGCTCGAACTCTTGGCTCCACTGGGCTTCGGTCAGCGGGGGAATGGCGCCGGTGATCGGCTTCCACTCGGTGATCGACAGCCCGCTTTCGGTCAGCCGCGTGATCCCTCCGACCACGACCATGACGAAGATCAGGCCGCACAGGCTGAGCAGCCAGTTGGCGATGGCGAGCGGGCGGGCGGTCGGCGGCTGGAGCGCAGGGGCGGCGGACATGGGGCGCCATATGGTCGCAGGCGAAAGCGCGGGCAAGCGGACCGAATGGCCAGGAGAGATGTTGTAACTTCGGCGATGTTGCACTATTACATTGCGGACGCGACGACATGAATCAGACACACGCCTCGACCCACACGTGGGACCGGCTGGCCATCGGCCTGTCAGGGCTGTGCCTCGTCCATTGCGTGGCGACCACCATCTTCCTCGCGGCCATGTCGGCCTTCGGCGGCCTGCTCGGCTCGCACTGGGTCCATGAGGTGGGCCTGACCCTTGCCATGACCCTCGGCGCCTTCGCGCTCGGCCGCGGCATGCTCGACCATGGCTTCATGATGCCGAGCGCGGTCGGCGGGCTCGGGCTGGGCGTGATGGCGGGGTCGCTGACCCTGCCGCACGACGGCACGGAGGCGGCGGCGACCATGCTCGGCGTGCTGATCCTGGCGCTTGGCCACGACCTCAACCGCCGCGGCACCTCGCACCCGTTCGGCCGCCGCTGATCCTTGTTTCGGAAGCCCGGCGGGCGTAACGATATCCCATGGCCAAGCATGATCATCACCTGCACGGCGGCGACGCGCTCAAGAGCGCCGCGCGCGACACCCTGACCGCCAGCGGCGAGCAGTGGACGGGGATGCGCGAGGCGGTGTTCGACGCCCTGGCCGGCTTCGATCGCCCGGCCAGCGCCTATGACATCGCCGAGGCCGTCTCCAAGGCGCAGGGGCGGCGCGTCGCGGCCAACAGCGTCTACCGAATCCTCGACCTGTTCGTCGGTGCCAACCTGGCGCGGAGGGTCGAGAGCGCCAACGCCTATGTGGCGAACGCCCATCCGGCCTGCCTGCACGACTGCATTTTCCTCATCTGCGACACGTGCGGACAGGCAAAGCATCTCGACAACGACCGGATCGCCGACGACGTGCGCAAGGCGGCGGAGCAGAGCGGCTTCGCGCCGCGCCAGCCGGTGATCGAAGTGCGCGGCACCTGCGCCGACTGCGGCTGAGGAGCCGAAAAAGTTCAGCTTTGCGGCTAGGGCCTTAGGTCTCTATTCGACTTCCGCGGATCATGAGGGTAGGTGATTTCCCTTATGAGTTCGCGCCCCCACACTCCGCTCCTCGACACGGTCCATTATCCGGCCGACATCCGCCGCCTCGACAAGAGCCTGCTGCCGCAGTTGTGCGACGAGCTTCGCAACGAGGTGATTTCGGCCGTGTCGGTGACCGGCGGCCACCTTGGCGCCGGTCTCGGAGTCGTCGAACTGACGGTTGCAATCCACTATGTGTTCGACACGCCGAGCGACAAGCTGGTCTGGGACGTCGGCCATCAATGCTACCCGCACAAGGTGGTGACCGGCCGCCGCGACCGCATCCGCACGCTCCGCATGGGCGGGGGCCTCAGCGGCTTCACCAAGCGGACCGAGAGCGAATATGACGCGTTCGGCGCTGCCCACAGCTCGACCAGCATCTCGGCGGCGCTCGGCTTCGCGGTCGCGTCGAAGCTCGAGGGCGCCAATCGCCGCGCCATCGCGGTGATCGGCGACGGCGCCGCCACCGCCGGCATGGCGTTCGAGGCGATGAACAATGCGGCCGAGGGCGGAAGCCGCCTGATCGTCATTCTCAACGACAATGACATGTCGATCGCGCCGCCGGTCGGCAACCTGCGCAACGCGCTCGCCCGGCTGGTGTCGAGCAACAAGTATCTCAGCCCCCGCAAGCTCGCCGCGCGGCTCGCCGGCCACCTGCCGCGGCCCGTCCGCAATGCCGCCGAGCGGCTCGAGGAATATGCCCGCGGCATGATGACCGGGGGCACGCTCTTCGAGGAACTGGGCTTTTATTACGTCGGTCCGGTCGACGGCCATGACGTGATCAGCCTGGTCGAGATCCTCGAGAATGTCCGCGACAGCGATCACGGGCCGATGCTGATCCATGCCGTGACCCAGAAGGGCAAGGGCTACGCCCCGGCCGAGAGCAGCGCCGACAAATATCATGGCGTGGTCAAGTTCGACGTCGTCACCGGCAAGCAGGACAAGGGCCCGGGCGGCGGCCCGCCGGCCTACACCAAGGTGTTCGCCGATGCCCTCGTCGCCGAGGCCAGTCGCGACGAGAAGATCGTCGCCATTACCGCCGCCATGCCGGGCGGCACCGGGCTCGACATCTTCGAGAAGGCCCATCCGGAGCGGACTTTCGACGTCGGCATCGCCGAGCAGCATGCCGTGACCTTCGCCGCCGGCCTCGCCGCTGAGGGCTTCCGGCCGTTCTGCGCCATTTATTCGACCTTCCTCCAGCGCGCCTACGACCAGGTGGTCCACGACGTCGCCATCCAGAATTTGCCGGTGCGTTTCGCGATGGATCGTGCCGGGCTGGTCGGCGCGGACGGCGCGACGCATGCCGGCAGCTTCGACCTCGCCTATCTCTGCACGCTGCCCAATTTCGTCGTCATGGCGGCGGCCGACGAGGTCGAGCTGACCCACATGGTTCACACCATGGCGCTGCACGACAGTGGGCCAATCGCAGTCCGCTATCCGCGCGGCAACGGGCGCGGACTGGCGATGCCGGCCGAGCCCCAGCAGCTGGAGATCGGCAAAGGCCGACTCGTTCGCGAAGGCAAGACGGTCGCCATCCTGTCGCTCGGTACCCGGCTGGAGGAGGCCGAGAAGGCCGCCGAGCAGCTCGAAGCCATGGGCCTGTCGACCACCGTCGCCGACCTCCGCTTCGCCAAGCCACTGGACGAGGCGCTGATCCGCAAGCTTCTGACCACCCACGAAGTGGCGGTGACGGTCGAGGAAGCGGCGGTCGGCGGGTTCGGCGCCCACGTGCTGACCATGGCCAGCGACGAGGGGCTGATCGACGCCGGCCTCAAGCTGCGCACCATGCGCCTGCCGGACAGCTTCCAGGACCAGGACAGCCCGGCCAAGCAGTATGACGAAGCCAGGCTCAACGCCCCGCACATCGTCGACACGGTGCTGAAGGCGCTGCGGCGGAACAGTGTCGGGGTGGAGAACGAGGTCCGGGCCTTGTGAGGCAAAAGGCAGTCTGAACGCGAAGGCGCGAAGAAGTGAAGGAAGGCGCGAAGGACGTTCATCGAGGTCGAGGCGCTGGAGCGCCTTGCCTCCATCCACAGCGCGCAACTCCTCACCTATCTGCGCTTGTCGAGACAACCCGTAGGATTGCTGATGAACTTCGGTGAGGAAACCTTCCGCCAAGGGCTGCGCCGGGTCGTCAACAGCATGGCAGGCTCTTCATGACCCTTCGCGCCTTTCTTTCTCCCTCGCGCCTTCGCGTCCAGACTGCCTTCTTCCTTCGGCCATGAAGCAGCGTGTCGATCAGGTTCTGGTTGATCGAGGGCTGGTGGAAAGCCGGTCGAAGGCGCAGGCGCTGATCATGGCGGGGCTTGTCTTCGCGGGGGAGCGGAAGGTGGCGAAGGCGGGGGAGACGGTCGCTTCTGATGCGCCGCTCGAGGTGCGGGGGAAGGATCATCCGTGGGTCAGCCGGGGCGGGCTCAAGCTGGTCGGCGGGCTCGATCACTTCGGGATCGATCCGGCGGGCCTGACCTGTCTCGACGTGGGATCGTCGACGGGGGGCTTCACCGACGTGCTGCTGAGCCGGGGCGCGGCCAAGGTCTATGCGGTGGACGTCGGGACCAACCAGCTCGCCTGGAAGCTGCGTCAGGATCCGCGGGTGGTTGTCCACGAGCAGACCAATGCACGCCACCTGACGGACGAACAGGTTCCCGAGGGTATCGACCTGCTGGTGTGCGACGCAAGCTTCATCGCGCTTCACAAGGTGCTCGACAAAGCGGTTGATTTCGTTCGCGAAGGGGGGCGGGCGCTGCTGCTCGTCAAGCCGCAGTTCGAGGCCGGGCGGGCGGAAGTGGAAAAGGGCGGGGTTGTCCGCGACGAGGCCGTCCACCAGCGGGTCGTGGCGGACGCGGAACAATGGATCGCTTCGCGGGGGTGGCGTGTTCTTGGGACGACGCGTAGCCCGATCACCGGTCCCGAGGGCAATGTCGAGTTCCTGCTGGCCGCACGGAAAGGACAGTGACCTTGGCGACCCATCCGACCACCGAGCCGAGGCGCTGGCGCTGGTGGCAATATGCGCTGATCACGGTGCCGCTGATCGTGGTCGCCGGCAACCTGTCCGGGCTGCTGTCAAACAGCGGCTTCGGCAATCCCTGGTTCGATGCGGTCGAGAAGCCGGGCTTCATGCCGCCGGGCTGGGTGTTCGGCGTCGTCTGGACCACGCTCTACACCCTGATGGGCATCGCCGTGGCGATCGTGCTCGCCGCGCCGGATAGTCGCGTGCGGCGGATCGGGCTGACCATCTTCTTCGTCCAGCTGGCGCTCAACTATGCCTGGTCGCCGATCTTCTTCGGCGCCGGGGCGATCGACTGGGGCCTGGTGGTGATCATCGCCATGGTGGTCGCGGCGGGCCTGGCGTTCAGCCTGTTCTGGCGCGTGAAACGGGTAGCGGGGCTGCTGCTTCTGCCCTATCTGGCATGGCTGTGCCTGGCGACCGCGCTCAACTTCGAGATCGGCCGCCTCAATCCGGGTGCCGACCGGGCGCCGCTGGGAATCACTGGGGGTTGAACCAATGCAATCGCAGAACCGCTTCTTCGAGGATTTCGTCAAGATCGTGAACGGCGCGGCTGGAACCGTTGCCGGCATGACGCGCGAGGCGCAGGACGGCATGCGCGAGCGGATGAAGGAATGGGTGGCGGGAATGGACTTCGTCTCCCGCGACGAGTTCGAGGCGGTCAAGACGATGGCGGCCACCGCCCGCGAGGAAGTCGAGGCGCTCAAGGCCGACATCGCGGCGCTGAAGGGTGCCAAGGCCCGCAAGACTCCGGCGGGCGATGCGAAGGCACCGCCGGTTGGCACTACGGGCGTCGAAACGCCCGAGGAGTGAGCGCTCTGGCGAACGAAGACGAAGGCGGGCATGAGGAGCGCGACGACGGCGCTCCGATCGAAGTGCTCGAAGCCTATTTCGAAGCGCGCGGCTGGGTCTGCGAACGGACCGGCGACGGCGAGATCGTCGCGTCGGCGCCGGGCAGCTGGGCCCAATATGAGCTGCGCGGCGTGTGGCGGCCCGACGACCAGGTGCTGCAGTTCCTCGCCTTTCCGGACGTCAAGGTTGCCGCCGACAAGCGCGCCGCCATGTACGAGACCCTGGGGCTGGTGAACGAGCAGCTGTGGCTTGGCCATTTCGAGCTCTGGTCGAACAGCGGCCTGATCGTCTTTCGCTACGCGGCGCTGATCGACGGCGGCGAGGACGGCCTCAGCTTCGAACAGGCCGAGGCGATCAGCGAGGCGGCGCTTGAGGAGTGCGAGCGCTTCTACCCGGTGTTCCAGTTCGTCCTGTGGGGCGGCAAGAGCCCGAGCGAGGCGATCAGCGCCGCACTGATCGAAACGGCCGGGGAGGCCTGATACCCTGGCGAAAGCCGGGGCCCGCTGCAATTGGAGCCAGTGACACAACCCCGGCTTTCGACGGGGAACGAGGAGCAATATGTCCAAGCACAATCTCTTCGTCGGCTGCGGCAACATGGGGCAGGCGATGGCGGCCGGCTGGCTGCTCGCCGGCGAGGATGCCAACAGCTTCACCGCAGTCCGGCCAAGCGGCACGCCGGTGCCGGGGATCCGGACCGTGCAGCGCCTTGGCGAAATCGACCGGCCGCCGGACCGGCTGATCCTCGGCTTCAAGCCCCAGCAGCTGCGCGACCTTTCGTCCGACGTGGCGCGCTGGGCGACACGTGACACGGTCGTCGTCTCGATGCTCGCCGGGGCCGACATGGCGATCTTGCGCCAGCTCTTCCCGTCGGCGCGGGCACTCGTGAGGGTGATGCCCAATCTTCCGGTGGCCGTGCGGCGCGGCGTTCTGCCGCTGCTTGCGTCCGATCCCGAGGACAAGGCACTTCAGGCCGAACTCCAGCCCTGGTTCTCGATGCTCGGCTTCGCGCCCTGGTGTGCGTCGGAGGAGGAGTTCGGCGCCATTGGCTTCGTCGCCGGGTCCACGCCGGCCTATGTGGCCCGCTTCATCGCCGCCTTCGCCGCCGCTGGCGAGGGCAGGGGGCTCGATTCCGGCCTCGCACTCACCGCCGCCCGCGAGGCGGTGCTCGGTTCGGCCTGGCTGGCGGCCACGAGCGGAGAGCCGATGGCCGAACTGGCTCGGCGGGTCACCAGTCCGAGGGGGACGACCGAGGCTGGGCTCAAGGTGCTCGACGCCGAGTTGCCGGGCCTGATCGACCGGACCCTCGGCGCCGCAACGTCTCGTTCGGCAGAGCTTGCCGCGGAGATCCGGGGCTAGGATCGTTGCGCCGCCGCCCGCCCGCGCCTAAGCGCCACTCGAACGATTTGGGGATATGGACGTGAGCTTCGACGACCGCGACGGCATGATCTGGTTCGACGGCAAGCTGGTGCCGTGGCGCGAGGCCAACGTCCACATCCTGACTCATGCGCTTCATTATGCGTCGAGCGTGTTCGAGGGCCAGCGCGCCTATGGCGGCAAGATCTTCCGCCTCAGCGACCACAGCGCCCGGCTGAAGCGGTCGGCCGAGCTGATCGGGTTCGAGATTCCCTGGACGGTCGAGGAGATCGACGCCGCCTGCGAGGCGGTGCTCCTCGCCAACAATCTTACCGACGCCTACATGCGCCCGGTCGCCTGGCGCGGGTCGGAGAGCATGGGGGTGAACCCGATCGGAACCCGCCCGCACCTCGCCATCGCGGCCTGGAACTGGGGCAAATACTACCCGCCCGAAAAGGCCGCCAAGGGCATCCGCCTCGACATCGCGCCGTGGCGGCGACCGGCTCCCTACACCGCGCCGGTGCACAGCAAGGCTTCGGGTCTCTACATGATCGCCAGCATGTCCAAGGCCCATGCCGATGCACGCGGGTTCGACGATGCGCTGATGATGGACTGGCGCGGGCAGGTAGCCGAGGCAACCGGCGCCAACGCCTTCTTCATTCGTGACAATGTCATCCACACGCCGACGCCAGACTGCTTCCTCAACGGCATCACGCGCCAGACCCTGATCGAGCTGGCCAGGAAACGCGGCATCGAGGTGCAGGAGCGGACCATCTGGCCGGAGGAGCTGGAAAGCTTCCAGAGCTTCTTCCTGACCGGCTCGGCGGCCGAGGTGACCTTTGTCCAGTCGGCAGGTCCGTGGAGCTTCGAGATCGGCGCGCTGCAGCAGCAGCTGGCGCAGGATTACGACGACCTGGTGAACGGGCGACAGGCGTAATCCTGGTCCCCTGCGGAGGCAGGGGCTGTTCTCAGCACCGCAGGCCATGAAGCCGCTGGGTTCCTGCTCGCGCAGGAGAACAAGCCTGCTTGCCCTCCTTTTCCGCCCCGCTACAAACCTGCGCCGGGAGGGAAATCGATCATATGGCCACGACTGCCGCATCCGACACCTACGTCGTCGATCCCAAGCGTGACCGGCTGGTGATCACCGCCAGCGCGCTCGGGACGGTGTTCGAATGGTATGATTTCTTTCTTTACGGCATTCTCGCAGCATTGCTCGGCAAGCTGTTCTTTCCGGCCGACAATCCCACCGCTGCGACGCTTGCGAGCCTGGCCGCGTTCGGCGCCGGCTTCGGGGTCCGGCCGCTCGGCGCTTTGCTGTTCGGCTGGTTTGGCGACAAGGTCGGGCGCAAATATACCTTCCTCGTCACCATCACCCTGATGGGCGGCGCGACGGCGGCGATCGGCGCGCTTCCCACCTATGCCGCTGCCGGCCTTGCGGCACCGGTGCTGCTGGTGCTGCTGCGCCTGCTGCAGGGCCTTGCGCTTGGCGGCGAATATGGCGGCGCGGCCATCTACGTCGCCGAGCATGCGCCGCCCGGCAAGCGCGGCCAGTATACCAGCTGGATCCAGGTCAGCGTGGTCGGCGGGTTCCTGCTCTGCCTCATGGTGGTCCTCGTCTGCCGTCACGCTATGAGCCCTGAGCAGTTCGAGGCGTGGGGCTGGCGCGTGCCCTTCCTCATCAGCCTGCTGCTCCTTGCCATCTCGCTCTACATCCGCCTGAAACTGTCCGAGAGCCCGGTGTTCAAGGCGATGAAGGAGAGCGGCCAGGTCAGCCGCAATCCCTTCAGGGACAGCCTCACCTATCCCGGCAACATCAAGCGCGTGTTCGTCGCTCTGTTCGGCGTCGCCGCGGGCCTCACCGTCATCTATTACACCAGCCAGTTCGGGACGCTCTACTTCCTGCAGGGGACGGCCCGGGTCGCCGAGGAAGAGGCCCTGCTCTACATGGCGGTAGGCGCGCTGCTCGCGGCGCCGCTCTACGTCGGCTTCGGCGCCCTGTCGGATCGGGTCGGCCGCAAGAAGTTGCTGCTGCTCGGTTACGGACTGACCCTGGTGCTATTGTTCCCGCTGTTCCACCTGATGGCGGACGGGGCCAATCCGGCGCTCAAGCGTGCGACCGAGACCAACCCCGTGACGCTGACGGTCAGCAAGTCCTGCGATTACAGCGTGTTCGCGCCCAAGCAGGTGCAGGACTGCGCCAAGGCTCAGGCCTTCCTTGCCAAGCGGGGCATCTCCTATGCCACCGTTGCCAGCGGTGAAGCCGGGGGCGGGGCGGCGATCCAGGTCGGCCCGTCGCGCGTCGATGGCTTCGACGAGAAGGCCTATGTCGCCGCGCTCGCCGCCGCCGGCTATCCCGACAAGGCCGATCCGGCCGAGAAGGTGCGCTGGAAGATCATCCTTGCGATCGCAACGATGGTCGCGCTGTCGGCCATGACCTATGGCCAAGTCGCGGCGATCCTGGTCGAACTGTTCCCGGCGCGCATCCGCTACACGTCGATGAGCGTGCCCTATCATATCGGCACAGGCTATTTCGGAGGCTTCCTGCCCTTCATCAGCCAGTATATCGTGGTCCGGACAGGCGATGCCTTTGCCGGTCTGTGGTACACGATCGCAGTGGTCGCCATGGCGTTCGTGGTCAGCCTGATCTGGCTTCCCGAAACCCACCGCACGGCCCTGGAATAGAACCGATCCGGAAGCGATCATCCCGCAAATTTCGCTTCAGTCTTCAGAGTTTTTTCGCATCTGCCCCCTAAACGAAATGCGTGGCGGAGATCCGTTCATTGCAGCACAGCGGCTGGCCGGGGCGCTTCGCTCCACCGGTTGATCTGCTGCAGCTCTGCTTCCTGAAGCCACCGAGCGACAGTCTCGGGCAACGTCTCCGCCAGGGACAGGTTGACGCGCTCGTCCGGCTCGTGCCGCTGACCATCACCGTCAACGTACTGGCCGCGCTGATCCTGGGTGCCTGCCTGTGGCGCGACGTGCCGCACTGGGAGGTCGGCCTCTGGCTCGGCACCCTGACTCTCTTCTGCCTGGTCCGGCAGGCCAGGGTTGTCCGGCTCAAGCGCGATCCCGCCTATGCCGCTGCCAACCCGCCGAGCATCCGCACCATCCTCCCGCCGATCCAGTTCCTCAGCCTGCTGTGGGTTGCGCCGGTCGTCCTGTGGTTCGATGCCGCTCCTACGAGCGACCGGATGATCATGATCCTGGTCCTGTTCGGCATTGCCAGCGGAGCGAGCGTCACCCTTTCGACCGTGCCGCCGGCCGCGCTCTGCTACGTCGCGACCATCACGCTCGGCGGGCTCATCAGCATGTCGCGGCTCGACCCGGTGACGATTCCGGTGCTTCTGCCGCTGTTCGCCGCTTTGCTGACCTATGCGGTCATGTGGAATGCCCGCCAGTTCGCCGGGCACCTCGCCGCCACCCTGGTGCTTGAGGAGAAGGCCGAACTCATCACCCTTCTTCGCGAATTCGATGCTTCGGGCAGCGAATGGCTGTGGGAACTGGGTCCCGACCTTTGCCTGACGCGGGTGTCGAACAGCCTTGCCGACGCGGTTGGTGTGACCCCAGACCAGCTGGTCGGCCGTTCGGTGGAGGATCTGCTCGATCCGCAGGGGCAGGTGGCGGCGGTATCCGCAGGCATGCGGAGCATGCTGGAGTCGTTGCGATCGGCACGCCCGTTCCGCGATCTCGCCATCCCGGCGCGCAGTGGCCGTGCCTGGTGGTCGCTATCAGGCAAACCCCTCCTTGATGCGGAAGGTCGCCTGCTCGGTTGGCGCGGCGTCGGCAGCGAC
The DNA here is from genome assembly GCF_029637485.1 of Sphingomonas sp. LHG3406-1. Lineage (GTDB taxonomy): Bacteria > Pseudomonadota > Alphaproteobacteria > Sphingomonadales > Sphingomonadaceae > Sphingomicrobium. The sequence goes on from NZ_CP069128.1 coordinate 315,297, forward strand.
ATCACGGCGTCACGCCTGACCGGCCACGACAGCGTCACCGCGGCCCGTCACGACCTCATGACCGGCCTCGCCAACCGGCTGCTGATCAGGGAATTGCTCGAGGAAGCGTTGCTCAGGTACCGCGCCGGCCATGGCGGCTGCGCGCTGATGCTGGTCGACCTCGACCGCTTCAAGCTGGTCAACGACACGCTCGGCCACGGAATTGGCGACGAGCTGCTGTGCGAGGTGGCGCGCAGGCTCGAGAAGGTGGCCGCGGGCCCGCGCGTCGGACGGCTCGGCGGTGACGAATTCGCGCTGGTGCTGACCGCCGGCTGCAGCCGTGGCCAGCTGGCGAACCTCGCCGACGAGGTCATCCGGTCCCTGTCGGCGCCGTATCGGATCGGTTCCTCCGACCTCAACATCGGCGCCACCATCGGCATTGCCATCGCTCCCTCCGACGGAGCGACCGAGGAAGCGCTCACCCGCAGTGCCGACCTTGCCCTCTACAGTGCCAAGAAAGCGGGAAGGGGGAGCTTTCACTTCTTCGCGCGGTGCATGGCCGAGCAGGCCGCCGCCAATCGGGCGCTGGAGAGCGACCTTCGTTCGGCGCTGAAGGGCGGCGAGCTCAGCCTCGCCTATCAGCCGATCGTCGACGCCGACGGCCATCAGGTGCTCGCACGGGAAGCGCTGCTGCGCTGGACCCATCCGTTGCGTGGCGAGGTGCCGCCAGACCTGTTCGTGCCGGTCATTGAGGATGCCGGGCTGATCGGGCAGGTCGGCAACTGGGTTTTGCGCGAAGCGTGCCGGGAAGCGGTCGGCTGGCCGGACGGCGCGCGCGTCGCGGTCAATGTGTCGAGCGCCCAGCTCGCCGCCGGCCCGGTGCTGGTCGGTCACGTCATCCACGCGCTCGCCAGCAGCGGGCTTCCGGCCGAGCGGCTGGAGCTGGAAGTGACGGAAAGCATCTTCCTTGCCGACGACAGCACCACCAGGGCGACGCTCGGCCAGCTTCGCGCGCTCGGCGTGCGGCTGGTGCTGGACGATTTCGGCATGGGCTATTCCAACTATGCCTGCCTGGTTGGGGGCGACTTCAGCAAGGTCAAGATCGACCGCAGCTTCACCGTCGCGGCGGCCATGCCCGGTCGTCCTGCCGAGCGTGCCATCGTCGAGTCCATCCTGACCCTCGCCCGCGGCCTGCACATCGAGGTCACCGCCGAGGGGATCGAGACGGTCGAGCAGGCCGAGGCCATGACCGCGCTCGGCTGCGGCCAGCTTCAGGGCTATCTGTTCGGCCGTCCCGCCATCCCGACCGGCCGATCGCCAGCAAGCGACCTCACCCTTGGCAGATCCTCGGACCTCCCGGCCACGGCAGCATCGCCCAATTTGCCGCTCCTCCCCAACAAGGAGAGCCGAGCCGCCTGAATTGCCACGGGACGGCTGCGAGTATCTCGCTCCACGGCAGCCTGGGGCACAACCAAACGGGCTTCACGCGCCCGTCCGGGCCGCTATAAGCCGCCCGCGCACTGGGGCGTCGCCAAGTGGTAAGGCACCGGTTTTTGGTACCGGCATTCGCAGGTTCGAATCCTGCCGCCCCAGCCAGTTTCCACCTAAGCTGTTGAAAAACAAAGGCGCGGTAGGCGCCTGAACAGCTCGGGATGGGGTTTTGCTACAAAAGCCTGCTACAAAAGTTTGCTACAAAAAGCGGCTGGGCCGCGCATGAGGAGGGTGCCTAACACCATCCGACGTAGCGGCACGTACTATTTCCGAAGGGGCGTTCCTGCTGAGCTCCGGCCTGCTTTGAGACGCCGTGAGCTGTCTTGCAGCTTGAGAACCAACGATCCAGGGCTTGCGCATCGGCGCTCACGATCGCTTTATCTAAAATCGGAGGCGTTGTTCGGTCTCCTCAGGGGTAGACCGATGCTGGATGAGCGGCAGATCGAAGCGCTGGTAAAACGCTTCTATGAGTTCGAGCTTGAAGAGGAAAATAGACTGCGCCTCTCAACCGGCGTTCAGTTCGACGAGGCCAACCGGCAAGCCGCCATCGGCTACTATGAGCGGCTCGGCTCTGACATCAAGGCAGCATTGGCCAGAAATGAGCTCGAGAGCGCTGGTAAATGGGTAAGCGACCTGCTCGAGCGGGAAGGCCTCACAGCAGAACTCGACGAGCTTAGTAGATCCAGGCTGCAGCAAGCTGTGCTTCGGGCGAGTGTCGACGTCGCGTCGGCAATGAAGAAGCGGTTCGAGGGCGAGTTTCACTACCAGCCGCAAGATCCGATCTTGCTCGCCGATAGCCAGCAGCCTGCTTCAGTGATGAAGGCGGCGCAAGCAACTGATTCTGCGGGCGAAGCCGCGATTTCACCTTCATTTAGCGACGCCGCTGAGGAGTACCGACAGAGACGCATTCGATTGAGGAGCTGGGACGGGCAGACGGCCTTGCAAGCACGAAAGACCTACGAGCTCTTTGTTCAAATCTGCGACGACCGCCCGTTGGCCGCTTATACACGGCAGGATGCAGCACGCTTCATCCGAACACTTCAGGAGTTGCCCAGAGACTACGGGAAAGCGCGCAGGTACCGCAGGCTCACTCCGGCTCAGATCGTCGAGATCGCTCTCGGAGAAGAAGGTTCCGAGCGCCTCTCGCCTCGAACCGTGCAGCGGCATCATTCGGCACTAGCGGCCCTGTGGCGTGACGAAGTTGAAGCCGGCCGGCTCTCCGAGAGCATCTTCGGGCAATTTCGTTTTGAGGGCGGCAAAAGAGCAAAAGACCAGCGGCAGCACTGGCCCACGGAAAAGCTCAGATTGCTCTTTGGGAGTCCTGTCTGGTCCGGCTGCAAGTCGGATGCTCGCCGATCGAAAGCTGGCCCATATATTTATCGCGACGAGAAGTTCTGGATACCTCTGATTGGCCTATTCTCGGCCATGCGTGAGGAGGAGATCTGTCAGCTCCACCTCGTCGACGTCAGGCAAGAAAGAAACATTTGGATCTTCGACCTTAATGATCGGCCGCCCCGAAAGCTCAAGAACGCCACGGCGAGGCGTCACGTGCCGCTCCATCGAGAGCTCCTCGGGATGGGGCTCATTGAATATGTGCAAGACCTTGCCGCCAAGGGCGAGACTCGCTTGTTCCCATCGTTGAAGCCTGGTGGGGCAGACGGTCGCTTTGGGCACGGGTTCAGCAAGTGGTTCGGTCATTACCGGCGTGGCATAGGTCTTTATGAGCGAGGTCTCGACTTCCACTCACTGCGTCACACCGCGATCACGCTCCTCGAGCAAGCCGATGTACGCCGCGAGATGGTGGCAGCCATCGCGGGGCAGGTCGTCCCCGGAGAGACTGCCAGATACATGAAAGGGTTTCGCGTTGAGCAACTGAAGGAGGCCATAGATTTGCTTGACCCGCAAGTTGATCTGCCGTTCTTGAGTTTAGATCAGCAGCGTCTTTCGAAATGAAAAATGACATGTACCGTGAACGAACTTCGAAAGCTTGGTTCAAGCCGCTATTGCTGGCAGCTTTATTGGCTAGTGGCGGCTTCTACTTGTACAGCCGATCAGCGTCCAAGCAGGTCGATTTAAGTAGCAAACTAGCCAGCCTAACGCCCGAAGAGCAGCTCTCAGGTCGCATTGCGCTCGCACAAAGCATGGCTGACTTTTCCAGTTTACGATCTCGCGAGGTTTCGTTGCGAGCGAAGCAGGACAGCCTTGCTCAGATGAGCCACTTCCATTCAAAGTATAGCGGGTTCACCCCTCTTACCGGTTCCACCGTGCAGCAGATGCATGAGGAACGAAATGCAATTCTGCGACGTGAAGCTGCCACGATCGGCACCGGAAGCGACCTCCTGCGCGCAACTCTACCGATGCTCAAACAAGCTGAAAAAATGAGGTTGGCAGAAGGACAAGTCGCTTTTGCCGACTTTGATACCGCAGCCCGGTCCGCTCTTAGCGCCTTCCGGAAGAGCCGGCACGTCAGCAAAGAGGAGCGGATCGAGTTCGAGCGAGCATTCAATCGCCTCAGCGCCCCTACAAGTTCACCTGCGTCGTGACTCAAGGCGTTCTTTACATGGTGGATGTGGACGGCGGGCTTCGCCGGATGGCTCCTTCCGCTCCCGCAAGCGAGGATCAGATGCAGATGCTGGTTGCGCGATATCCGGAGCTGATTACCGACGGCGACGGAGACCTTCTGCTGATTAAGCGAGAGCAGGCGATTGCTGATCGCGAGGATAGTAGTGGTCGTTGGTCACTCGATCATTTGTTTGTCACCCGCGAGGGAGTGCCGGTGCTCGTAGAGCTGAAACGCGCGGTCGACACCCGTCTGCGCCGCGAAGTCGTCGGTCAAATGATGGATTATGCCGCGAACGGGACCGTCTACTGGCAAGGCGGGCGTGTTGCTGAAGCGTTTGCAGCAACAGCAGCAGCCAGTGGCGGAAATCCTGATCAGCTCCTTTCCGAGTTCCTGGGCGACGCTGATCCCGAAGAGTTCTGGCGGCAGGTCGACAGCAACATGAAGGCTGGGCGGGTGAAGCTCGTCTTTGTTGCCGATAATATCCCACGCGAGCTTGCGCGCATTGTCGAGTTTTTGAATGATCAAATGCGCGCAGATGTGCGCGCCGTCGAGCTTCGCTGGTTTTCGGACAACGCTGGCACAACGACCTTAAGCCCGCGCATCATCGGCGAGACCGAGCGCGCAGCAGCCGCAAAGGCCGCTGCAACGGGTGTTGTTTCGATGGACCGGGCGTCTTGGATCGCGGAGTATATGGCTCCGTTCGGTGAGGAGATGCTGCGGGCCACGGACAAGTACATCGAGATCATCGAGGCCGCAGGGGGCGATGCTCTGGTCGCCTCCACAAATGGCTCAATCCTGTCCAGCTTTCCGGGAGCCGATGGTAAGTGGTTTTATCCATTCCATCTCTGGAAGCAAAAGGCTGGGGGGCAGCTCTCGATCAGCCTCGGCTATCTCAAGGACCGAGCAGCGTTCGCGGACGAAGCTGTCCGCCAGCAACTATATGATCGCGCGACCGCGATCTTTGGACCGCTGAGCACAAGAACGCTCAAGGGATTTCCGGGTGTGCCAGTCACGCGCCTCAACGATCCCAAAGTGGCCGCGGGTTTCCGCGGTCTTGTCCAAGAAGTTCTGGCCTTGGGGGCGGGGCAGAAAGCGACCTAATTCGCACTCTAGGGGAGTTGCCGCTGAAGCAACACACCAAACCGGTGTCGCTGTTGGACGGCCGTCCTTACCTTTATATCCCGCTATCCCGCTCTCCTCTCCTGCCCCCTTGCGCCTTCACCTACTCTGCCACTGCTTCTTCCGTCCTTCCGATCTTCCACTCTTTGTGCCTCTCTACCTTTCCATCATCCTTTCTTCCCTTCGCCTTCGTTGGGGAGGGGTGATTTAGATTTTGTGCGGTGGGGCGGACAGTGGCCAGTCTGAAGAGCTAACCCGGCCACCATCTATATCTCTCCGAAACCTTCCTCTTCTGGGAAGGTAAACCTTCGGAGACTTCACCAATGAGTTTTCAGAATATGCCGCCGGCGGGACCGCGGCCCGGTGACTCGCCACAGATGACAGCGGCGCTCGACCGCTTGATGGTGGAGGGCGCCGACGCCCGCCGCCCCGTCGGCAACGATCACCAAATCAAGGTCACATGGGACATCAATTACTACCCCGACAAAGGCACTATCCTTCCTGATCGAGGGAGCAAACTTGCCGTTTTCGGTCTCGATGCTCTGATTAAGTACCTTCGTGAGACTGGCCGTCTGCCAGCTACCCAGAGCGTGTAATCTCGTCGCCCATTCCTGCGAATCCTCTGTTGTGGGCCCTGACCCGGGCCCAAGACGGAGGATTCGTACATGGCCTTCGAGCCAAGCAGCCAATCTTGTCAGTTACCCCTCATTCCTGCCGAAGTCCTGAAAAAGCATCGGGTCTTTGAAGCCTTCGACAACCGCTTCCGCGCTTGTGCTCGCCTCCTGCAGGCGCTCTGGCGCGAAAGCCAACAGCTTCCCATCGGCAGTCACGAGACACGCGATGGTCGCCAGCGCCGCATTGGCTCCCTCATTAGCAGTGCCGCCGCCGACGCCGGCCGGAACTTCCTATCTCCAGAAGTCGCCCACCTCGTTCGTCGTGAGACCATCTATCAAGAACGCGGTGCGCTCATCGACAAGCGCCGGCTGTACGGCAACCTCCTCTCGAGCATGCCGCTAGCCTTCAACGTCTTCGCGCCCTTGCGCCTAAACCGGCGCCTTGCCGAGAAGGTTATCCGTAGCCTCATTCCTGGCATTGACCTCAGTGAAGTGCTCGATGTCCGTTTCGAGCACAGCCCCGGCCGAAACCATGCCGAGCTTACCGATGACCGGACGGCATTCGATGTGGCCATTCAATACCGTCGTTCAGATGGAGGGCTCGGGCTGCTGGCCATTGAGGTCAAGTACAGCGAAACTGGCGCAGAAGGCGCAGGCGAACTCAGCGGGCGATACGACGAGCTTGCTGTCGCATCCGAGCTTTACAAGAGCCCCTTGAGCGCCGTGCTTCGTACCGCCGGATGTCAGCAGCTCTTCCGCGAGCACTTGCTCACTTTTGCAGCGCTATATCGAGGCGATTACGCCGAAGCGCGGTTCATCCTCGCGGCTCCCCGCCAGAACCACCTCGTGCAACAGGCGGCACAGCTATATGCCTCGCATCTGCTCGAGCCCGGACCTGGCGCCGTGCCCTTCATGAATGTCGAACTCGAACAACTTATCGAGGCAATCGGCTGGGCGGGTGAGCTTGATTACGCGTACGCACTCCACGACCGCTATCTGAACTGGTTCAAGCTCGATGCTGTGGTCGAGGAAGCGCTGCGCGCTAAGCCCGGTTCATGGACACTAGCAGCGCCGCCGGTGCGTCCGCCGCTGGCTCTTGTTTCGCGAGCAGCCTGAGAGAAGCCACCATGCGGACGAGCGACCTCTTCGAGCGGATCACCGGCAGGATCATCGCCGCGATGGAAGCCGGTGTCGGGGAATACATCATGCCCTGGCACCGGTGGGGCGAAGCCACCGGCATGCCCATCAATGCGATATCGAGTCGCCCGTACCGGGGCATCAACACCTTGTTGCTTTGGGCAGCTGCCGAGCTCGATGGTCATTCATCAGGGCGCTGGGCCACCTACCGGCAGTGGACTGCTGCAGGCGCTCAGGTTCGCAAGGGTGAGAAGGCGACAGCCATCGTGTTCTGGAAGACGGCCACCAATGAGGCCGACGAGGATAATGGCAATGCTGAGGAGGGCGCTTCGCGGCCGAAGTTCATTGGTCGGGTCTATCAGGTCTTCAACGCGGACCAGGTCGACGGTGACAAGCACGCCAATGCCGTCGCGAGCCAATCCGTGGCTGAGCGGATTGCGGCAGCCGAGGGCTTCTTCGCAGCTTGCGCAGCCAAGGTTGAGCACGGTGGCGACCAGGCTTTCTACATGCCCGTCCAAGACCGCATCCAGATGCCGCGGTTCGAGCAATTTCGTGATCCTGAAAGCTACTACTCCGTCTTAGGTCACGAGCATGTTCATTGGACGGGTGCCGACCATCGGCTCGCGCGGGATCTTCGAAATCGCTTTGGGACAGATGCCTACGCGATCGAGGAGCTCATCGCTGAGCTCGGCTCCGCGTTTCTCGCGGGTCACCTCGGCCTCGCCGTTGAACCACGACCGGATCATGCCGCATATCTCGCGAATTGGCTCCGGGTGCTTCGAAATGACTCCCGTGCTGTCGTGACGGCTGCTGCGAAGGCTCAGCAAGCCGTCGACTTCCTCATCGATCTAGCAGGCTGCGACCAAGACGTGGGAGCTGGCGTCCAGGGTGGGAGCTGCGAGCGATTGATTGCGGCATGACGAGCTCCGGTGTGAAAGCCTGCGTGGCCTCGGACGTCGGCAGAGTCCGAGCAAACAACGAGGACAGATGTGCTGTTTCGGCGGCGGCGGGCTGCGTAACTGGCTGGCGCGGTGTTCTTGCGTCAGAAGGTGGTTGGGCTGTTCTTGCCGACGGGGTTGGCGGCCACGTTGCAGGCGAAGTTGCTGCGACCCTGGCGATCGAAGTGATGCGCCCGCTACTGGCAGGAGTGCGGACCGATGAAGATGTCCAACGTGCCGTGAACGCTGCCGACCAAGCGATCTTCATGGCGATGGACATGCGCCCCGAGCTTCGAGGAATGGCCACGACGATAGCTGGCGCAGTTTTCCAGTCCGGCCAGGTAATCACTTTTAACGCCGGCGACAGTCGTGCCTACTCATTCGAAAATGGCACCCTGACCCAGAGGAGCAAGGACGACGTTAGGCGGGGTGGGGCGCTGCTGCAGTGCCTCGGCGGCTTCCAGGAGCCAGTCCCACTCTTTGTTCATGTGCGCCACTTCAAATCCAGCGCAAGCGTGTTGCTTTGCTCTGATGGATTGACCGATCTCTTGCCGGATAAGAAAATCGAGGCGCTCCTGCGGCAAAATCCCGACGATCCGGCTCGAGCACTAGTCGACGCAGCGTTGGCAGCCGGCGGGCACGACAACGTCTCGGTAATCTTCATGGCGCCTAGCTAACGATCTTTCCTGCTGAAAATCTCTTGCACGAGGAGAGAGCCGGACCGACCTTTGGCGACCGGCCTTGACCGCGCGAATACGTCAAATGAATCGAAGCGGCGCTTTAAAAAGTCACTGAGTTTCGCGCCATGATTCGGCTTAGGTGGTCGCCGTCTTTGCCGACCACCACGGCGTCCAGCTTCGCGCGCGCTCTCGCGGATCATCGGGCCATTGCTTCTGAAGCGCTTCCATTTCCTCGGCGAAGCGCCTGTCTGCTACTGGCCCGGCCTCACGACCAATATATTCGACACGGCGGACCCGATCCTCGCGTGCGGCGATTTCCCGCACCCGGTCCTTGTGCTCGTCCAGCTCCCAACCACAGTAAAGGTAGGACCAGGCCATGTCCTTGAAGGCCGAAAGCAGCTTCATCTTGTTCTTCTCAGCAGCGATGCGCGCTGCCCGGTCAATCGAGTGACTAACACCAACGACTTTCTTGGTCATCGGCTCGCCTGGCTCGGCGTTGCCCGTAAGCCCGAGCAGTTCACGCAGCGGCTTGCGGGTCCCTTCATCAGCCCAATGGTCAATGCGTGGATCGAGACTAGACCAGAGCTGACGCATGCGCTCCCACTGGAACTTCTGCCGGGACTTGTCGCGCGCCACCGTGTTTCTCGGCTGCGGGTTCCACCAACGAGCGGCGACGGTGATCTCTGCGTCAGGATGCTTCCAGAGCTTGGCTGCCAGCCAACGCTCCGCAAGCCCTAGGTGCTCATACGGCACGTGCAGCGCGAGGCGGCAGCGGATCACACCGGTCAATCGATGATTGCTATATAGCCAATGATACTGACGATCACCGGCATCGCCCGCCCAGTCCTGAATTCGAAGCCCAAGTTCATGTGTCAGCCGCGAAATGGCCTTAGCGGCGGCGTCTTCCAGCCTTTCCTTTGGAGCACGGACTTCCAAATCGATTGCACCATTGATCACCCGTCCATGATGCTGCCCCAGGAAGCTGACGGCGTCCGCCAGCCGCTCGATGTCACTGTGCGATCGGTAAGATCCCGATGTGCTTGGTTCTTTGGTGGCCGACTTCCTGGACCGGCCGCGATATTCCCGATGACGTCGCGCGGGATCAGCGTCGTTCGCCGGATGAAGTGCCAGTGCCTTGCTCGGGGTGATGAGCCGGTTGAACTGGTGAAGCTTGATCGCGAGCGACGCATCGTCATCGATCAGCGATGGCTCGATCAACCAGAAGTTCAGGAGCTCCTGCCAGTAGTCCTCCGGTTTCAAGCCGTCGGCGCGCGCGCCCAAGTTGAAGCCGTGCACCAGTTCGCTTCGGTCTGAAGGTCCCATGAGGTGGAAGGCAGGGTTCACATGATTGTGGAGGCGGGGGCTGCTTACCTCGAAATTGTAGAGGAAGAGCAAGAATTGCTTGATCGCGCGAGCTTTCTCGCGCGGGAGCGCTGGCCAAGCTGAAATCGCCTCGAATTGCCGGGTAAGGTCATGCGCGATCACCGCGTCGACATAGGCGATCAGGTGATCGATCCAGCCGAGCGAAAGGGCGGTCTTGAGTAGCCCTGGAGTCAGGTGGCCGCGGGCGGCCACGCTATCGAGAGCCATCACCAGCTCGCGTGCCGAACCTCGGCCCATGCTGACAAGCATGTCCAGCGCAGCAGGCTCGTAGGTGATCCCCTCGTTGCCGCAGATTCGCTTAGCAAGGTTGAACAGGTCAGCATTTGGCACCAGCCTTAGCGGAACGATGAGACAGCGGGACCGGAGCGCTGGCCGGACGGACTCGAGCTCCGTGGTCGCGCAGATGAAGAAGCGGCCTTTGCGAGGACGTTCCACTTCAGCCAGCAGCACGTCCGCGGCCTTTGACTGAAGCCCGTGAACCTCGTCGATGAACACACCATACTTGTTCCACGGGACCGTGCTCAGCAGGGTCTCGGCGAACTTGGTGACATCGGAGTCGTCCCAGCGGGCACCACTGAACTCATACAAATGGAAGGGCGTGAGCCCACTTTTGCAGTCGACACAGGTTCCGCACGGCGATGGGGTCGGTGCCGCACAATGCCGGGCCATGGCGAAGATGCGCGCCAGCGTCGTCTTCCCGGTCCCCGGCGGACCGTGGATCAATATGGGAGGAGGGCTCTCCTGGCTCACGAGCGGACTTAAGAGTCTTATCGCCGCATCTTGCGCGACAACGTCGGTGAAGCGCTGCGGCTGGTGGCGGACCACCAGCGGGACCACTTGGGTCTTTGGCATCACTCGGCCGATCCTTTAGGCAGAGACCCCGGGCCCGCCATTGGACAAGGGTCTGGCTCGTCTGGATCATCGCCCCAGAGGGTGCGAACCAATGCACTCGCAGGCCCTTCCCCAGGCTCAATGATCCACTTTCCTTCCATGTCGCGGAAATCTTCGCCGTTGCGGCGCACGATCTCGATGCGCTGCTCGCGTTCTGACAAGTCTCTTAGTCGGTCGGCCATTGAACTCTCCGGTTACGTGGCATAGATAGTCTTCCACATCCTCATCAGGTAGAGAGCGTCCTTCCATGGTTCAAGGTGCAACGTGACGCGGACACAGATTCGCGTGACCCTGGCGCGGGAGGACAATGAGAAGCTGGCTGTTGAGGCGGCCAGACGTGGCATCTTGCCCGCGACCCTTGCCGCCGAGTTCGTCAGGGAGGGGCTGAAACGTGCAGCGGCCGAGAAGAAGGTTGAACGGCCGGCGGCTGAGCTAAAGCGCTGGCTTGAGCCGTTCCTTGGCGATCTTCGCCGGCGGGGTGGCTGGCCTGAGGACATCACGATCACGGTGTTCGAGCATATCCGGGACCAGGCCCACGATCTCTATGACGCGGCGGCCGAGGATGTCGGCCGGAGCGCGCTGAACCGCGAACTCGGCCGGATGGTCAAAGAGCGACTGGATGCAGAGGTCGTGACGATCGGCACCAGACCCAAGGTGAAGAAGGTCCGCCGGAACAGCGGCAGTCTCATCCAACTAGCAACTCTACTTAAACCTAAGCCTGGAGAAGGACGATGACCACTCGCGAGCAGATCCTTGCTGCCAGCACCAGTTTGCTCAAGGATGACGCAGCCGTTGCCGCAGCGATGTTCGATCCTGCGCCGCCGGGAAGCCGGCGAGCCAAGAAGATCAAGGCTGTGGCTTCGATCGCCAACAAGCTCACGCCGCCGCTGAGCTCGCCTCCGGTCGACCCGTGCGGAACAGTGCAACGTGCGATATCCGGCGTCCTCAATGGGGTAGGGGGCAGGGGCTCCTCGCTGTGCTCGGTCGTGGACCTGACCAATCGCCACTGCTCCATGACGCGGACCTTTCATCTGCTCCGGGAGATGCTGGCCTCCGTTACCGACATCGCCGACATGCGGGCAGGAGCTTACTTTGACTGGTCGCCTGCACAGGCAGCGGCGCTCGACGATCATCTGCCGCAAGCTGGTCGTGGCCTCGTCTATGTCGGTTATCGGGTGGATGCACCTCGGCTACGCAACGCTGTTGACGAGCTTGCTGACCTAGACCGGAAGCCGATGTTGATTGATGCACGCCACAGCCTGGTTCATGCCTGCTACCGGCTCGTGTCTTCTATCGTTCGGCAGCTACGCGGCGAGCTCGATGCTGCTGGCAATGACTGGCTTGAGCTTCGTCCCGAGGAGGCAGCCCGCGGGCGCTACACGATCCGCACGATCGCGCCGCCGAGCGTTTAAGTCAGGACTCGACCGGCCGGTGCGATCAGCGCGTATGCTTCGCGCGCCGCAAGATGAAACTCAGTGCGATGTCTGCGCAGGTTACACCGCTGGTTGGCCGTGCTCGTGAGGCAGGGCTGGCGACAAGAGATATTCGGGTGCGGCTTTCGAAAAGCCGAATAGCCGCGTTCGAACATTGTCCGCGTCGGCTCTGGCTGCAGCTGCATCGGCCAGAGCTTGCTCGCTTTGATGAGCGTACGCTTCGCGTATTCGCGGCTGGGCATCACGTTGGCGCTTTGGCCCGGGCACGTCATCCCGACGGATTTCTCGTGGCCGAAGACCATCTCCACCTTATCGCCGCCATTGCTCGGACCGAGCAGCTGATCCGGTCGGTCAAGCAAGTGCCGATTTTTGAAGCCGCATTTCACCGGAATGGGGTCGTCGTTCGTGTCGACATCCTCGAGCCGGACCGGTGGGGTGGCTGGCGCTTGATCGAGGTGAAGAACTCCGGCGCAGTCAAACCATACCAGCTGCTTGACGTCTCTACTCAGGCTTGGGTGATCACTGGGAACGGCATCTGCTTGTCATCGGTGATTGTTCGGCACGTCTCCCGGCCGATGATGATTCACGAACTTCGGCCCCGGGTTCGTTTCGTTGATGCTGATGTGACTGACGAGGTTACTCGCCTTGTGCGGCATCGCGGCCAAGTGGTCGACCGAGCACGCCAAGTGGCGACAGGCGCGGAGCCTCGCGTTCAGCCGGGCAGGCATTGCACCCGGCCATTTCGATGCGAGTTTCGAGACTATTGCAACAGCAGCAACGCTTGATGGTACTTGCTCGGAACCGCGCCTAGGAGATCTGCGGCTATTCCCCGAGCAGCCGCAGAACGATGTCTTCTGCTGCCACGGCCTTCACATAGGGAATTCCAAGCGCCTCGAAATGCGCGGCGCCGCAACGGACTTTCGCTTTTTCGTCGTCGCGCAGCTTAGCGAAGTCACTCTTGGACTCTGAGACGAGGTGCACCACGGGGCCGCCATCTGCGCGTCCCGAAACCGCCCAGTCCGGGTTGTAGGTCCCGAGTGGAGTATCAATTTTGAACTCCGGTGGTAGCTTAGCGAATAGCGTGACGGGTTCCGCTACATCAAGCTCGGCCGCAATCGGACGCTCAATGGTCGACGAGTCAACCCGGATGTGGGTGGTTGGAGCATTGTCGACAGGCACAAGGTCTGCTTCGTCGGCTTCGAACGGCGAAAATAGGGACTGGTCGAAGTGATCGCCGGTCCGCTCGTAGGTGATTCCGACGGTGAGGATATCTCTTCTGGCGAGGGTGATCGCCTTGTGAGCCAACTCGACGAAGGCTGATGGGTTATCCTTCGCCCATTGAAGCCGGTCAGCCTGAACAAGTATTCTTGCGATCACGCTGCGGGGTAAGTCGGTGCGGGCGGCGAGCTCCGATAGGATGTCCGGCATAGGTCCGGTGAACGTGCCAATCTTGCGCGGGGGAGCAGTAGTCTTCTTACCGGTCTCCACTCCGTCACGTGCTACAATCAATTCGGCGCTTGCCCACGTGACCCGCGCCACGGCTGGATCAGGCATCTGCTGGAGATACTCGACTGCTTTGCTGATTAAATCCCCATCGGTGAAGGTGAGCTTGTATCGCGTGCGCGCCGACACCTTGGCCCACAAGGCTCGGAATGCGTCTGAGGCGATGAGCTCCTCGCGACGCTCCACCTGAATCTTGCTCTCGGTGTTGTGGATTAGCTTAGCGGTTAGCCGTTCGGCGAGCGCCGCAACCGCTAGACGGGCCTCAGGGCCGAGAGTTGCCGGCAGCGGCACACTCACAGACGCGACAGCCTGACGCATAGCATCGGTCACTCGGCCAAGGTTGTCGACCAACCCGGCTTGCTCCCACTCGGCGAACACGGCGCGAGCATCCTCGACCCCCAATACGTGCGGCTCGTTCTCTCCAGCTACGGGGTAGTAGAGTTTCGCTAGGACTTCGATGCTGGCGCGGCCAAAGGGACGCTTCGTTTCCTTTTCTAGCTCCGTCTGTAGCTCGTCTGCAAAGGTGGCGTAGTCGGTATCAGCAATGACCGTCAGCCGGGCGATCCCTTCGTCACGGCGGCGTAATCCATGCTCGTCCACGGGCAGGCGAAGCCCGCGGCCAATCGACTGACGACGTGACCGCTCGCTCCCCATCTCCCGAAGAGCGCAAATCTGAAAAACGTTCGGATTGTCCCAGCCCTCCCGCAGAGCGGAATGGCTGAAGAGGAAACGAAGGGGTTCGGCCTCATCCAGCAGCTTTTCCTTATCACGCATGATGAGGTCGAAGGTGCGCTCCTCTACCTTCTCGTCTTTGGTGGATTTGGAGAATTCCTTGTCCTCGAAGGGCGTGACCGAGTGCTTGTCCTGGCTGAAGTAACCGCCGTGGGCGCGGACTGGGTCGGCTGGCGTGTTCACAAACAGGGTTCTGAATTCAGGTCGGGCGGCAAGTTTGCGATATTCACGCTCGAATACGTCGGCCAAGGGCCCGTTCTTTGGTCCGTCTGGCGTGTAGAGCCGGTAATCGGAGACCGAGGGAACGAAAAACAGCGAGAGCGTCTTGATGCCGAGCGGACGGTTGCGCAGCTCTGTCCGAAAATGGTGCTCGATCGTGCGCGCGATCATTGCTGTCGTCAGCGTATCGCCGGCATTGTCACCGTGAACCTCACCGCGTTCCATCGTGCGAATGTCGCCAGGAAGCATAAGCTGCATTGTCTTAGCGGCGGCATCGATGTTTCCGATCTCCAGGCCGGCATAGACCGCGCGTCCGCCTGAAAGATCCTGAAGCGTGTCGCCGTCATAGGCCCAGACCTGTTCGGGCTTCGGACCGGCCGCAAACTGTTTGTGTATCTCAATCCGGGCGCGCGGAGCTTGCCCCTTCTTTGCTTCCGTATCGATCAGACGAACGTAGGGGCCGTTCGCGGCATCGCGGACGCTGGCGCCATCAACCCAGATTCGCTTTACGAGGCCAAGCTGGAAGGCATCGAACGCATCCAGCCTGAAGAGCGTGTG
This sequence comes from Sphingomonas sp. LHG3406-1, assembly GCF_029637485.1. Classification (GTDB taxonomy): domain Bacteria; phylum Pseudomonadota; class Alphaproteobacteria; order Sphingomonadales; family Sphingomonadaceae; genus Sphingomicrobium. Next base: position 330,537 of record NZ_CP069128.1, read on the forward strand.
CACGGGGTTCACCGGGGTCGCGGTATACTTGAACTGAGCCAATGGATTCATCGCCGCGAGTGCTTGGCGCCCAGCGCCTTTCAGCCCGCCCTCGACCGATTGAGGTTCATCGACGATCAAAACCGGCCGCGTCTTGGCAACCCATTCGGCGGCCGCCTGATCCCCCAGCGCTTCCTGGTTGGGATCGTAGAAGACGTTGTTCGCGCTGTTGATCGACTGGATCGTGACGATCATTACTTGAATATCGGCAGCTGTAGCGAACTCGCGGACGCGGCCGAGCTTATTACGGTCGTACACGAATTCGTTCAGTCGCAGGCCGTCAAACTGACTAGCGAAATGCTCGCGGGTCTGTTCGATCGACTTCTTCACGCCCTCGCGGATCGCAACGGACGGCACCACGATGACGAATTTGGTAAAGCCGTTCTTTCGGTTCAGTTCGATGATCGTACGCAGGTAGACATAAGTCTTTCCCGTGCCGGTCTCCATCTCAATCGTGAAATCTGGTGCCTGGAAGTGCCCGTCTGGCTCCAGCGCGTTAGCAAGCTGAACCGCCTGGATGTTCGCTAACCAATCTTCTCCTTCGAACGCGCAGACGTTGCCGATGCCAACACCCTTCTCGGCAAGCTCCAACTGGCCGGCGATCTCCAGCGGGGCGACGGTGAAAGTCGCTTTCGATCCCTCAGTGGCATCACCAAATACGCCGAGCGCCGCATCAATTGCTGCTCTCTGGTGCGGCAGGTCATTTTCGAAGATGAATTTCATCAGATTGCGCCCATTTTTTCGATGGCGTCGTCGCCGAGCCGTTGGCGGAGCGTGGCAGCGAGGTTCGCACGAGCTTCAGCGCTGCGGCTGCCGCCCGCGTCGAAACCGCTGTCCTTGAAAAAGAAAGTGGTAGGGGCAGGGGGCCCCACTTCGGCAAGCCAGTCAGCAATGCCGTCACCTAACAAGCGCGCCTCCGCGGCTGGGATGTCCGCCAGGCAGACAACGAGCGTGCCGCCCCCGAATAGGTGGACAGGTCGGCCGGCGATTGTGCGAGTTTCTCCAGGAAGGGCGAGGTCGATGCCTGTCTTCAGCATCAGTTCGGCAAGCAGATCCTCCTCGGTGCGGCCAGGGAGGACATTGCTGGCATTGTCGAGAAGATCACGCGCGAGATCATCGCCGGGCTGCCACGGCTTCAAGTTAGAGGTGGCGAGCTTGTAGACGCGAAAGCCCGTGTCCAACTTCGCATCAGGGTTGTCACTCTGCACCTTGTCGCCAGCACGGCGCAAACGCTCCTTGGTAACACTTGCGATCGTAGGATAGCTAGGAATGTCCGTTAGTTCAGGTAATTGAACCAATATGAAGCGACGTCTTTTGTTCTCGTCTGCATCTAGCTTGAAGACAGCATGACCAGTGCTGCCGGAACCAGCGAAGAAATCCATGACGATGTCTCCATCGTCAGTCGTTAGTTGAATGAAGTCCACTAGCACCTCGGTATTCTTAGGAAACGGGAATACTCCCTTTCCAATCAATCCCTCTACTTCCAAAGTTGCAGACCGTCCGTCTCTGTAGAACACAGATGCGAACGGCTCTGAGTCGATTTCCTCTAGATAACTCTTCCGGCATGGAATCGTGGTCTCATCTGGGCCGAAATGGATGCGCGGAGGGTCCTGCTGCAGAGCCCACTCCGTCTTAGATTCATCCCAGCGCCACCCGGTGGAAGGCTTCTTACAAACCTTACCCGTTCCCGGGTGATATATGTCGTGACGCGGTCGGGAGGTGCGGCCGTCATCGGGGCCAGCAAAATCAGCGGCGAAGTAGAGGCCTCGGTCATCAGACCAATTATAGTGTTTGTGAGCCTTCATTGGATCGTCGTCACTAAGCGTACGATACCAACTTTGCATAGCGGATCGTATCGCAAGGTGATCGTTGCCCAGTTGAGTACGAAATTGTCTGTACTGTTCAAGAACGGCGGAAGCGCCCTCTTTCGGCTTGCGCCAGAGTCCACCAGAAAGGACTTTAGCTTTGTTGCGGACAAAGCAGACTACGTACTCGTGAACGGAGGCGATCAGCTTAGCGTCACCCTTTTTAGAGCGTTGCCAGACCAGCTGCCCCACAAAGTTTTCTGAGCCGAAGACCTCCTCGAGGATGAGCTTTAGGTTGGCTGCCTCTTGGTCGTTGCACGACACGAAGATCGCTCCGTCCTCCCGCAGAAGCTCCTTCGCTAGCGTCAGCCTAGGGTACATCATGTTCAGCCAGTCGGTATGAAAACGTCCGCTGCTCTCATTATTGCTTGTCAGCCTTACGCCATCTTCCCCCCGCTGACCGGTAAGTTGCTCGTAATTGGCCAGGCTGTCCGTGTAGTTGTCGGGGTACACGAAGTCCTTTCCGGTATTGTAAGGCGGGTCGATGTAGATAAGCTTGATCTTTCCTGCGTAGCTCTTGCGCAGCAGCTTCAAGACTTCGAGATTGTCACCTTCGATCACGATGTTTTTGGTAGAGATCCACTCCTTGCTGTCCGACTTTGCGGGCCGCAGAGTTCCGAGACTTGGAGTCAACGCAAGGGCGCGCGCACGGGCCTTGCCATTCCAGTTGAGGCCATAGCGCTCGGTGCTATCTTCGACACTTCCGCCTAGCAGCTGCCGTAAGACTTTGAAGTCGACTTTGCCGTCAGCAACGATGGCTGGGAACAGCGCCTTCAACGCAGCGACATTCTCTTCCACTATATTCCCGCTGTTCGCAGCTGAATCATCTCGCGTGACAAAAGGAATTGGACTGGTGTGGCCCTTCATACGGGGATCTTTCTACCGCGGTAAATTGAAGACGACGTCACAGGATATTTTCGCGCGAATTCAGATTGCGCCCATTTTCTCGATGGTGTCGTCGCCGAGCCGTTGGCGGAGTGTGGCAGCGAGGTTCGCACGAGCTTCAGCGCTGCGGCTGCCGCCCGCGTCGAAACCGCTGTCCTTGAAAAAGAAAGTGGTAGGGGCAGGGGGCCCCACTTCGGCAAGCCAGTCAGCAATGCCGTCACCTAACAAGCGCGCCTCCGCGGCTGGGATGTCCGCCAGGCAGACAACGAGCGTGCCGCTCCCGAATAGGTGGACAGGTCGGCCGGCGATTGTGCGAGTTTCTCCAGGAAGGGCGAGGTCGATGCCTGTCTTCAGCATCAGTTCGGCAAGCAGATCCTCCTCGGTGCGGCCAGGGAGGACATTGCTGGCATTGTCGAGAAGATCACGCGCGAGATCATCGCCGGGCTGCCACGGCTTCAAGTTAGAGGTGGCGAGCTTGTAGACGCGAAAGCCCGTGTCCAACTTCGCATCAGGGTTGTCACTCTGCACCTTGTCGCCAGCACGGCGCAGGCGTTCTTTCGTCAATTCAGCGATGTTGAGAGGCTTACCGAGCTTGCTGCAGAAATCGGCTGCAGTGTTTTGCTCGGGCTTTGTGACATCGAGTAGCTCGGGTAGCTGGACTAGAATGTAACGGCGATTTCCCCCGTCTGCGGCGTTCTGAGCCATTACCCCGTGGCCAGTCGTGCCAGAGCCGGCGAAGAAGTCGAGGACCAAATCGTCGCCGCTGGTTTTGGTAAGGCCTAATAAGTAGCTAATCAGTTCGCTAGGTTTGGCATAATCAAAGGGTATTCCGAGCTCGCTAAGCTCTTTTGAGCTCTTGCGATTCTCTATCCCAGTGAGCATGTTTGCCGGAACCTTACCCTTCTCTTGTTGGTCTTTTAGCCACAGCTTAAAGTAAATATTATACCTAGCCCGAGTTCCGTCTGCATTCACCAAAGCAGTAGACGATGTCTCTTTGAAGAGGATCCGGCCTTCAGATTTAGCTTCGAAGTAAGTATCGTAAGTCCATCTCCAACAACCATCGCCAGGTTTGGGCAGCACCTTGGCACCCTCCAAGAGTGATGTAGGCCAGGACTTCCCAGGAGGAATCAGCAGGCTACCGTCGGGAGCTTCGATGAAGTAACGCTGGTTAGGTCGCGCATCCAAGCTAGGAAGATAAAGACGCTCCTCACCGTACCGCTCACCGGCACGTGGGCCGTCCGACTGGACCTTGTTGTAGTATGACTCTATTTGGTCTGGAGAAATGCTAATACGGAACGGTCTAAGTTCCGACTTAGACCGAGCAAACACAAGAATGTAGTCAATATTAGGTGTGAAATAGGTCCCTTTTGCTCCCCCGGATTTCATCACTCGAGAGATTGCCTCGATAAAGCTATCAGCCTCAAACACCTCAGTTAGTATGTCAATCGTTCTATTCAGCTCTGCTGCTCCGACGCTAACTAGCAGTACTCCATCTTCCCTGAGCAATTCCTTGGCCAACATGAGACGCGGATACATCATATTGAGCCAGTTTGTATGGAAGCGCCCTCCATCCTTCTTGTTGCTCGTTAGGCGCGCACCATCTTCCCCGCGCTGTCCTGTCAGTGCTTCGTAATTTGTCAAGCTGTCAGTGTAGTTATCTGCGTATACGAAGTCGTGACCTGTGTTATACGGGGGGTCGATGTAGATCAGCTTCACCTTGCCGGCGTAGCTTTTGCGAAGCAGCTTCAGCACCTCCAGGTTGTCGCCTTCCACCATGATATTCTTGGTCGTATCCCAGTCCTTGCTGTCGTCCTTCGCTGGCAGCAGGGTTCCGAGGCTCGGGGTAAGTGCGAAAGCCCTAGCTCGAGCCTTGCCCTTCCAGTTCAAACCATAACGCTCTGCCCCCTCCTCCACACTGTCGCCCAGAAGCTGACGCAACACGTCGAAATCAACTTGGCCGTCCCTGACGACCGTCGGGAATAATTCCTTAAGTGTCGCAATGTTTGCGGCTACCACATCGCCGCTTTGCGCTTCCGGGTCGTCGCGCGTAACGGGCAGGATCGAGTTCTTTTCAGCCTTCATCTTACTTTCTTCCGTTACTTGGGCGGGCGGGTCGGGATATCATGGCGGTGTGAGAACGGCTCAAAGTAGCCAGCGGGAAGAAACTCAGCTTTGTAGAGTCTGCGCGTTGGTGATCCATATCCTCCCTGCCCAATACGACCCTCACCCGCGCCTATTTCAAGAGCATTCGATTTTCGTCCATCCGAGATTTTGCCTGGCGTACTTTTTCGCCAAGTGCGACCTTCGCCGAGAGGCGACGTTCCTTTCTAATAGCCGCGGCGAGCTGTGCGACTTCGCCCTCTAGCTGGGCGATTTCGCCAAGAGTTGTCCGCCAAGCTGCCTGCTCCGTCATAGAAGTGGCGAGCCGGAACGGTCGCTCCCCGGCGCGCGACACTTTCAGTGCTTCCACTCGCTCGATCAGCCCAGCATAGAGCGACGCGAGATCGCGCGAGGGGAGTCTCGGAAGAGCAAGCTCGGCAAGGAAACCCTCTTCGGCTTGGGTTAGCGGTCCAGTGTCGAAAAGGGCCGTAAGGACCGTGCGCCCGATCTCCCGTTCGGCGGAGCGCTTTGGCGCAAGACACAAGGTGGCCCCCATGTCGCTTCCTTCTTCAGAATAGAGGAGTACGACAGGCTTAGGAATTGCGCGGTGGAGGATCTCGGCAAGGCGTGGCGATGCTGGCCCGCGCGTTCGGGCGGCGATAACGTTGATGGTGTCCACAACAAGTCCGTCTACCTCACCACTCGGTACTCCGGTCGCCGCCGGGTTGATGGCAGCAAGCCAATCGAGCCGCGCGAGCTTGCCGTCGATCAGCTTGCGATCTGCCCCGGTGGGGACAAAATCGGCGAGCGTGGATTTTGCAATGCGGCGCGATGGCGGGCCTGGCGGTAACGCGAGCGCGGCGGCGAGCGCCTCCAACGTGATGGGTTCGCCTTTCACTGACGTGCAAGAATGGGGAACCAGGCAACGACCTCCCAGTCGTCGGGACCACTAGCGCCGCTCAAGCCCTGCGGGGCGCCGGTGGCAAATAGGCTATCCACTGCACGGTCCTGTGCGGTGCCCGTTATGCCGGCCATGGCCGCCTCGAGCATGGTCTGCCAATTTACCATGCGGATGCCCTGCTTCGTCATCTGATCGAAGCGCGCCCACAAGCGCTCACTTTCGGCAGGGGTTGTACGCGCAAAGCGGCGCATGGCGTCGAGGATGCGTTTGGGAGCGGTGTGTGGCAGGTGGATCGAGCCATCGGCACGGACGTGCACCAGTGCATGTGGGCTCAGTGGGTCCTTCGCATCAAGCGCCGAAAGCGCAGCGGGCGTCTCACCCCGCAGCACAAATATAGCACCGGCGGGAAGATCTTCGAACTCAGGCACTGGCGAGTGCGCGGTAAAGGGAAGGCGCGCAATCCGTTCCCGTTCCTCTGGCGTCAATTGAGCAAGATCGAGCCGCAGATCATTAAGCGTCAGGTCGGTGATTGAGACGCCCTGCGATAAGTCCTCAAGCTCAATGACCTGGTTTTGCATCGCCTCGAGCTGCCGACGGCGGTATTCGAGATCGTTCATCCCATTGCCGGGGTCCGCCTCGATGATGTTCTCTTCACCAGTTGCGGAGACGTCCAGCAGCTTCATGCGCCCTGAGACGGTGCGTTCAAGACCAATGTAGGCGTCGAGGTCCATGTTCGGCCAGAAGTTCACCAGCCTGATCTGTTCGTTGATTGAGCCCAGGCGATCGATTCGGCCGAACCGCTGGACGATACGAACAGGGTTCCAGTGAATGTCGTAATTCACCACGCAGTCGCAGTCCTGCAGGTTCTGGCCCTCACTGATGCAATCTGTAGCGATAATCAGGTCGATCTCGGGCTCATCGGCGAGGGAATCCGGCCGACCGCGGGCGCGTGGAGCGAATGCAGTCAGAATGGTCGCAAGATCGGTCCTAAGCCTAGGACTGGAGGTTCGGTTCGCTCCACCGCCAGTCACTAGCGCGGTAATGCCATCCATCTCCTCGGCTAGATTTTCATACAGATACGCGGCCGTGTCCGCGAAGGCCGTAAACACCAAGAGCTTACGATTCCCTGGATTGATTGTATTAGCCCGTTTGTCCGAAATGATGCGGCGCAACTCTGCTAGCTTAGCGTCGCGGCATGGGGTCACGGCATGGGCTTGGCGCAGCAGGCGAGCGAGCCGATCTCGATCAGCTTCCAGGTCGCGACGCCATGCGATTAGATCAGCGTCACTAAGTAGAACCTTAACGCGCTTACCCACGCCGAGCAAATCCAAGAGTGGATCGTCCTCGGCTAGATCTTCAATGGCCGGCGCTTCAACGCTCTCATCGTGCGCTGCAATACGCTCGATGAGGTTATCGACGGCCGTCAGCTGCCTTCCGACTGTTAGGGCAAAGGAATGAACCGAGCTCTCCATGCGCTTCAACAAGTTCACGCGCATGAGGCCGACTAGGCTTTCCTCGCGATCTAGCTGGCGGAACACCGAGTCCTTAGCGGCCTGGCTGTATCGGCGGTCGTACTCCTCCCGCTTGTGCGTCAAAACGTATCGCAACGGTGCATACGCTGCGAGCGTCAGTCTGCGAATTTCATCGTTGATCGCTGAGATTGGCGGGTAGCTACCGTCTGTGGCGACATCGCTCTTGCGGTTGTCAGGCGGAAGCTTCTCAGGAAATCGCCCGGTCTCCCCAATTCCGTAGTACCTCTCGATGTGCTTTCGCGAGCGCGCGATGGTCAACAAATCCAGCAAGCGAACATAGTCGAAGCCGAGCATGTCGAGCAGCCTCTGAGAAGTTCGCCGCTCCGCAGGAAGTGCTTGCCACTTGTTGAACGCCGCCTGCGCTAACCGGACTGTTCCGGCGATGCTCTTAATCCCTGCATCGGCCAGAGCCGTATCGTTCCCCTCAGTAGCAAATGCAATTTGGTTCTTGAGATCGTTCAGCCTGTTATTCACCGGCGTTGCGGACAGCATGAGAACTCGTGTGCGAACGCCCGCTTTAACAATATCCCGCATCAATTTGTCGTACCGGCTCTCTCCTTCACGGCCGGTCGGGCGGTTACGAAAATTATGCGACTCATCGATCACCACCAGGCCGTAATTGCCCCAATTGATGTGGTTGAGATCGATGTCCCCTGAGAGGCCTCCATCGCGGGACAAGTCAGTGTGGTTAAGTACGTCGAACGCGAAGCGATCACCCGCGAGCGGATTGCGGATGTCGTTTTTCGTCCAAAGGGTCCAGTTGTCGCGCAGCCTCTTCGGGGCAAGCACAAGAACCCGCTCATTGCGCAACTCGAAGTACCGAATGACGGCTAGAGCCTCAAATGTTTTTCCGAGACCCACGCTGTCCGCAATGATGCATCCGCCCCATTGCCGAAGCTTCGCGATTGCACCTAAGGCCCCATCCCGCTGAAAACGATAAAGCATCTGCCAGATACGGCTGTCCTCCAGCCCAAGCGCGCGGTCAGGAAGGTCACCGCTTCCCTCGTCGGCCATATCTTCGAACAGTGATGCCAACACTCTTTGGTATATTGCCGAAGGCGAAGCACTCGCTGCCACCTTTTCCAGCTGCTCGGTAAGGACATCGCCCGCTGTCTCCGTTGCCTCTCGCCAGAGCTGTTCGAACCAGTCTGCGATTGACGCGATCTCATCTGTGTTCTCGAATGCCTGTACCATCCCCGCTGTGGTGCCGCGCGCTAAGCCAAGGCCAGAGGTGGTGGGCCCACATTCTCCAACGAGTGCCAGGGAGATGGGAGCGCCCGAAAGTAGGAGCGACTGGCGCAAGGGGCGATCAGCAGTCCGGACCAAACCGCCCGCAGCCCAGCTCAACGCCTGCTTCGCCTCACCGCGCATTGCGAGTGAGTTGCGGCGACGGCGGTCTGCCGGGACGAACTCGAGCTGTAGGTCGGGAGAAACGAGGAGCCGATCAAGGCTGGTTTTAGCCGCAAGTAGCGCTAGGCCTTGAACCGATGCTGCGCTTACCCCCAAGGTTAATTCGGCACCGCCTGGGAGACGATCAAAAACTCGGTCTGAGCCGAAGTTCGAGAGCAGTCGCATGGTGGAAGCTACCTCGAAGCGGCAAAGAGCCGACCGGCAAGCTGATGGATTGCCCCGCTATCAATACCCCCAGCCATCGTGTCCTCTGTGATGATTAGTCTGCCTGAAGGATTACTCTCGCTCCAAGGCGTAATCCCCTGAGCGTCGTACCATCCAAGCTTGCGCTCCCATCGTTGGACATACTCTACCTGACCCATCAGCCCGCAGTGCTCCCAGAACCAGGTTTCCTGGCCCGCTTCGACTGTAAAGTCGGGATAGCGCGTGACCCCCTCCGGGTTTGAGAGCGGCTTTTCGAAACTGTAGCGGATCTGCCCAGACTGCTCGAGACCGTAGAGCGTATCGGCAATGATGAGCTCTGACTTCGAGCTCACCAGATCGCCACGTTGCGTGCGGTGGATGAGTTTCTCGGCAAGCCAGCCGGTTCGCAAGCCGCCTTCACCCAAGAATTCCACCTGCTTCATGACAGGAGGTCCGAACAGGTTTGTGGTGCGCCGATCAGTCTCGGAGAAGAAGTCGGATCGAAGCCTTAGATAATGGCTGAATGGCCCCTGGTGCAGAACCCAGACGCGGTTCTTCTGACGGGTAAGCGCTGTGTATAGCATCTCCCGGCTAAGCAGGCGACTGTTCGCTGGCAGGACTAGGATTACGGAGCCGAACTCCGAACCCTGCGCCTTGTGGACGGTGACCGCATAAGCGAGCTCTAGAAACGGGCTTCCTTCCTCAGAGAAATCCCGATCTTTGAAGCTGTAAATGTCGGCTTTCTGCGAGGCGAACTCGACATTAGTGAACCGCAGCTTCCGACCGCTGCCAGACTCGCCAACCACCATCCCGACTTCGCCGTTCGCCAGGTATCCTGCGCGCTGGTTCTCCTCGCGGCTCCAGCGGTTGCGCTTATGGTTTCTGAGGCAAATGACCTTGTCGCCATAGGTGATCTGGTCACTTCCCCGCGGCTTGATGACCCGCCAGCCCCGGCCTGGGTTCCGAGCCCTTTCCAGCCGATCGGCACGAACCGTCTGTTTCAAATAGCGGTTAAGCTCGGCCGAGCCGCTGGCAAGATTGCGGTGCGCTGACAGGATCTGCCATTCCTCAGCTTTCGCGCCAGCGCCTTCATTGAAATATATATAGCCATTGCTGGGAGTGCCCCCGAGCGATTGTTCAAGCGCCGGCTCGAGATGCGCCGGATCGGCTTCCAACTCGTCGGCGAGAACTTGAAGCAGCTTTTCTCTAAGATCTGTCGGCGTTTCCCAGTCGACAAATCGCAGGCGGTCTGAGTTGGCCGGCGTGCCCGAGCCGGCGATGACCTCGTCCTCGCCAGGCTCCAAGGTCCGCCCGGAAAAGAGACTTGCGAGCTGAACGTCGGGAAGGGAAAGGGCAGAGACAAGCTCGCCGCCATCTTGCCGACGACTGACGCTGAGTTCGGCCACTCCGGCGCCGTTATGGGCGTCCTGCAGTTGTGCGATGATGTCGACAAACGGGCGTCCGGCCCCAATTGGCGGCAATTGCTGCGGATCTCCCACCAGGATCAGTCGAGCAGTCTTAGGTAGTACGCTACACAGCGCCGCCAACTGGTCTTCGGTCAGCATGGAGCTCTCGTCGACCACACAGGTCGACACGCTAGCCGTCGAGCCCTCGTCCTGGACGAGGTATTTCCCAGTGTTGGGGTCGTATCGGCTGTGCTCGAGCAAAAATTGCGCAAGGGTGCGTGCCTGCTCAGGTCGGCCGGTCTGCTGGCCGAGCCTCACCCGTGCTTTGCCCGTGGGTGCTAGCAGCTGGATGTCGCGGCCAACGACAGATGGCTGATTGAGCAAAATCTTGAGCAATGTCGTTTTGCCCGTGCCAGCAGGGCCGGTGAGCACGCCGATGCGGGAGCTCTCCAGCCTTTGCAGTGCCACCAACTTTTCGGCACGTGCCTGGCGCTCATCCTCGCTCGCAGCACTCCCTCTGAACTCTTGCGCAATGAGCGGAGTCCAGTCGATCTGAGGTGCTGACGGCGCCTTCGCTCTGTCTTCGACATGGGCACGGATAAGCGCACCGGCCGTCTTGTACCGGAGCAGCTGAGCATAGGTGATATCCCCGTTCTTGGTGACATCGACCTCGTCAGCGAAGTCCTGCTTACAGATCTGGAGCGTGGTCGCGTCGAGAGAGACCTTCAGGGACAGTGGCGACCGGTCCACCTCCTCGCTAAGCTGACCGGCCGACAGAATCGTGTGCCCCGCCGATGCGGCGCGTTCCAGCGCATCGACAGCAATGGCTCGAAGCCGAAGTGCGTCCTCGGGCTCGTCCAGTTCGATGGCCAGACTATCGTGAAAGGGCGGGCGCTTACGATCCTTGTCGGTGGGGAACAGACTGCGGTCGATCGTCATCAGGCCAATCGGGTTGGCGGTGTTCCTCGACAGCTCAAACAGACGATAGGGATTGGCGAGAAATTCGTCTGCCTCGTAATCGCCATTGAAGATGGCATTCGCCTGGTCGCGACTCAGTTCGAAGCGCGACAGCAGCTGCATCAGCGCGTACCCGTCCGAATCGCTCTCTTTCAAATGCACAAAGCGTCGCTTCTGCATCGTCGTGATTCTGGGCGCGCCTTCTGGAGCCTCCCGGGTCCCTGCAAAGATCTCTTCTACGATGGGCCACGGGTCCGCATCCTCTTCGATGCTGCCGGCCAGGGCGTGGGCGAACAAGGTGCCATTGAAGTTCTCGTCGAAGCAGGAGAGGGCGCTACCCAGACCCGGCGCGATGCCATGCATGGTCCAGAGCTCGCTCAGCTCCCGATCAATCCACTCGAGATAATCCGCCCACGGACCATTAACGAGGACGGCACTCGTCGCCTCGATTGCTCTGCGGACCGACTGAAGGGCTGTGATCGCGGTGCCGTGGCTTACATGTTCGCTGGCATAGAGGAATTGCTCTAAGCCATCTTGCGGGACCTCGGCTACGAAATGCGAGAGCTCGAGATCCTGGGTTTTCGCGAGTTCCAAAAGCTGATGGTAAGGCAGAACAACGCCGCCAACCCAAGCGCCCTCAACCTGTTGATTGGGTCTTAAGCTATGCTGGAACGGCCGTTCCCAAACCATTGACCGTATACGGCCCGCCGCGCTTCCTCCCTCGTAAGGATATTCGGTCAGGGGTCCTTTGGATGTGAGCTTGGCGACGGCGACGATCTGCCGGCCACCACTGTCCGTGAGCGGCGTCTGCTTTGCATAGAAGAAGACGAGCGAGGTGTTTTCCTCAAGCTCCTTGCCGAAGCCCTCGAGCAGCGCCCGCTGATTGTCATGGTTTTGGACCCATGGAGTTTTGACGATCAGACTCGGCGCTTGCCCCTCCTGGGGCTCACGCATCTCTTCAGCGTCGAGACCGTGTTCTTCCGCAATCTGCCAAGCAGACTCACGCAGCATCCAGCGGAATGGCGTTAAGGTACCACCATAGGCCGGAATGGGGACGACCTGCGGCAGGATGTGTGTGTGGTCGGGACTGTACCTTGAATAGTCCAGCCTCGATGTCAGGGGCAGCTCGCGCGGTGATAGGAAGGCCCCGCGCTCTGCAAGACAAGGAGGCGGTGAGCCGAGCTCACTGAAGCATTGTCCTGGATGAGCCGCCTCAAAGGCGTCGTCCCGGTTCGCGGCGTTTCGCTTGATTGCCAGGCACGCGGAGTTGGCTGGCGCGTCTAAGCAGACGCGGCCGTTCCAGCCATTATCATGCCACGGCGCCCGCACTGATACATGCCGAACGGCACCCCGCCCCATACGCACCCCCTGATCAGCAACTCGAAAGGCGTGACGTTCGGCAAATCACGCTTAACCGGTGGCGAGGCTAACCTTTGCTAATATGCTTCACAAGGCTGATTCTCTGCGACATGATGCGCTGAGCCGGGGGAGTATTCATGGCGACGTTGGTTGAGGAGCCTAGCTCCAACGAGCGAGAGGGCGTCTCTTCTCTTGCTGACTTTGTGGAGCGCGAGTGCGCCGCTCGCCTTGGCGCCTATGAGCGGCAGCCTCGCGACACCAATGAGCATTATGAGACCGAAATCGAAGTGTTGTCGGGGGGCTACGCCTATCGACAGCTCTACGAACTTGTTCAGAACGGGGCAGACGCTATCCTCGAGGCCAAAGAAGACGTTGGCCGCATCTATGTGAGACTTGAACAGGATCGCTTGGTTGCTGCCAATAGTGGCGCAGCGCTGGACTCCGATGGAGTAGTCGCCCTTCTCAATGCCCGCAGTTCTTCAAAAAGAGCAGGGCAGATCGGCCGATTCGGCATCGGCTTCAAATCTCTGCTTAAGCTTGGGGGTACCGTTGACCTGATCAGCAGGTCCATTGGGCTTCGGTTTGATCCGGAATGGTGTCGCTCGAAGATCCGCGCTCACCTCGGCCTCTCTGAGGACTCCCGTGCGCCCGGGATGCGTCTCGCGCAGGTTCTTGATCCAGAGGGGGCCACTAGCCCGTTAGCCGATCGCGACCTCGGCTGGGCGACCACCGTCGTCACTGCTCAGATCGCTAATGCTAGTGATCGGCAACGTCTGGTCGAGGAGATGGCTCAGTTCCCGGCTGAGTTTGTTCTCTTCTTGCGTCCCGATATCGAGCTTACGTTGGAGGTCGTGGGAGGGCCGACCCGAAGAATATCCAAGCGTCACGACGGCGACGTTCTCATTGTTGACGATGGGACCGTGCAGACCCGTTGGCGCCTATTCGAGCGCGAAGTCGTGGTCGATGACGCCGAAGCAAAGGCCGATGCCCTTCATCTCCAAGCCCGTGAGAAGGTGCCATTGTCCTGGGCGGCGCCGATCGGCGGGCGCGAAGCTGCGGGTACCTTTTGGGCCTTCTTTCCGACGCGCACCCCAACTCTGGCCTCAGGCATCCTCAACGCTCCTTGGAAGCTCAACAGCGACCGAACCAACGTCATCCCGGGCGCTTACAACTGGTTCCTGATGGAGGCGGCAGCCGAACTAATCGCCGACAACATAGCGGCGCTTGCAACTGAAGCCGATCCCGGAGCGCCCATCTCGGCTTTGCCGAGAAAGGTTGACCGCCAAGATGAAGTCGCGGCGCCTCTCGTCGAGTCTCTCTGGACCCGACTCGTTGAAAGTGAGCTCGTCGCGAACGCGGCCGGCGAGATGAAGGACGCCCATTCGCTATTTCGGCATCCGCTTGACGAAGAGGAACTCATCGCCCGCTGGGTTTCACTCGCCGATGATGCGGTTCGAGCGAAATCAGTTCACGCCACCTGCCAATCGGGCAAGCTTCGTTCCAGCCGGCTGGAGGCCCTGGCCCGCGAGGCTTTGGATCGAGTGAAGCCCCAGCGCGAGGCCCTGATCCGCTTCTCCATGGCTGAGTGGATCGAGTTCGTCGCGTCCGAGGAAGCTGGTCACGCTGCCGAGCTTGTCTTGTTTCTGCGGGACGTTCGTAAGGCCCGGAACGGAGCGCTGTATGACCTTCGAAGAGCGAAGTTCATTCCCTCTGCTCGGCACGGCCTCATTTCTCCGGCAGACGCAATCATCTGTCCGCCTGATCGCGCGCCAACGGGCAAGTTCGCGGTCGCGACCGACTTGCTTGAAAAGCCAGACGTACGCTCAGTTCTAGTGAGTTTGCTTGATGTGCCCGAGATGGGCGATGAGCTCTGGGACACAGTTCTCTGGGAGTCCTACGACCGGGCACAAACACTTGGCCGTGAGGGTGCTTGGGCGACCTTCTGGGCCAACTTCGAAGAAGCGCCACAAGATCGCGTAGAGGCATTTTTCGAAGACTACGGTCCTGACGACTTCTACTTCCGTTCGATGGCCGGATCTTTCTCACCGCGTGAGGAGCTCGTCCTCATCGATCGCGAGCTGAAGCAGGAGGTCAATCCCGGCATCATTCTCGATCGCAGCTATCACGCCGGGCATTGGGACCGCATTCCAGATGAGTACAAGGACACATTCGGCCCTAGCGATACAGCCGAAGTAGGCACGTGGGATGGACGCGGCTGGGAGCAGATGCGGCCGTACCTTAGAACCATCCAAGACATGGGCCGGCGTAGAATGCCCTATGGCCCCCGCGAGTATCTGTTAGGCGTCCTCCGCGAAGACGCGATCGAGATGCCGTTGTCCTGGCGGTTGCTACCCGAGCTACCAAGTCCCCTAGCGGTCAAGCACACGGACCATTTGCTGACATCGATGGCGAGTAACCTGCTTTACAGCAGGGTCCGTAATCCGGAGGGGCCTCACTGTTACAAGACAATCGTGTTTGGTCACACGACACGGCCGGACTCTTATGCCCGGTACACGGCCGCCCACCCCTTTGTGTACTGGCTGCATAGATTCGGCTGGGTAGAGCTTGGCGAGCGAACGGTACCTCTTGGTGCGTTCACAGCGCCAGCTCGCCAGGCGCTTCGGACGCTAGGTGGTGCCGCAAGCTTAGACCTCAACTCGTACTTCGACTCTCTTGAGGAACAAACGGATCTGAGATTCCCGTTTGCTGCGCCAGCTTCTGCAGATCTTACTAGCGAAGTTTGGGCCGGCATCTTCGAGCTTGCCTGGGAGACCACTGATAACTTCTCCTCGTTAACTCCTGTCTGGGAGATTGCGGCCGAGGCAGGCCAGATCCCGGATCTTGTCCCCACCAGTGACGGTCCGGTGCCAATCACGAAAATTTACGTCACAGATCGGCCGGGTTCATCAAGTGAGACCGATAACGGCCGGGTTATTTTGCTCAGCGAGGCTGCTGCGGCCGCCTGGCACAATGCTGGTGCCCAGCTCCTAGCTGACCATACCGAGCTTACCTACGAGGAGAAACTTGGCGAGCCGCTTCGTCTTCAGGCGCTCTTTCCTGAGCTTACTCCGATTCTGAAGACTCGTTTGGCTCGCCGGCTTGATGTTCTCTGGGTTAAAGGGCTGACCGAAAGGTCGGGTCCGCAAACCCGTCGGCCGATGATCGCATTCCATCAAGGCGGGCCGCTGCTTATCGAACGCGAGATCTTTGAAGCCGAGAGCTGGACCGGCCGGACCAAACAGCTCCTCGAATTTCTGCATACCCATGGGTTCATCCAGGAGAAGCCCGAAGAAGCGATGAGCCAGCTCGTCGGGCAACGGGTGGTGGAAGCGCGCGCCAGGGTGCGCGCGGGTGAAACTATCGAGAAAAGGCTGCTTCTCGCCGTAGGTGGATCACGCCGAGCACTTTTTGCGCAGCTAAGTGAAGCCACGAGAGAAGCCATCCCTAGGAAGCTGTCGGACGAGGCGTTAGCTGCCCTCACGCTGGCAGTGCATGGCCCGACCACGCTTTCCAACCTGCGCGACGTCCTGGAAGAAGAGGGACTTGCACCTCCAGCGCGCTGGGGAGGGGACCCGGCCCAAAGGTTTGTTCTCGAGCTCGGGTTCCCGGCCGAATTTGCCGCAAGCGCGAACCTACGACGAACGGCAGAGTGGATCGTGAATGGACCGATCCATTTGCCTCCACTGCACGACTATCAGGAAGGCATACTTCAGGGGCTCCAATCAATCTTCGAAAGTGGGCAGGGGCGCCGCCGAGCGGTGGTGAGCTTGCCGACAGGCGGCGGTAAAACTCGGGTTGCTGCAGAGGCAATCGTTCAGCTGATCCTCAATGGGGAGGGGAAGCGAACGGTCCTGTGGGTCGCCCAGACGGACGAGTTATGCGAACAAGCGGTGCAGTGTTTCCGCCAGCTCTGGGTGAACGTTGGCTCGCCAGAGGAGGACTTGCGGATCGTTCGCTTGTGGGGCGGTCAGAGTAACCCAGCACCGCCAGAAGCGAACGAACCCGTAGTGGTCGTCGCAAGCATTCAGACCCTGAACGCCCGGTTGGACGTGGAGCAACTAGAGTGGCTGGCGCAACCAGGGGTCGTGGTGATCGACGAATGCCATCACGCTATCGCGCCGAGCTATTCCTCGCTTCTTCGCTGGCTCGACGTTCAGACGGGCACGGAAACCGAGCGCCTGGAGGAGCCGCCGGTCATCGGCTTAAGTGCAACGCCTTGGCGCGGTTATGATGATGATGAATCGCGGCGCCTTGCTGCGCGCTTCGATCAGCGCTGGCTGCCCAAAGATCAGCACCAACTTCATCATGACCTGTTGCAACGCAAGGTGCTGGCTAAGCTCACCTACCATCCAATTCGCTACGACAAGGTTGTTCAGCTGAGCGAGGCGGAGATCCGGCACCTCGACCAGTATAAAGAGCTTCCAGAGTCCTTTGTTGAGCGCATCGGTGCGGACCCAGACCGAAACGACAAAATCATCGAGTGCGTCTTGAGTTCGGGCGCCTCCTCAATTCTGCTGTTCGCTAATTCGGTAAAGCACGCCCAGTATCTTGCTGCTCGCCTCCATCTCGCCGGCTGCCCTGCAGCGGCGGTAAGTGGGGAAACGGACCGGCTTGCCCGTCAGCACTTCATTCGTCGCTTCAAGTCGCAGGAGCTCAAGGTGCTCTGCAATCATAGCGTGCTGACGACCGGTTTTGACGCACCTAAAGCCGACATGATCCTCATCTCGCGACCGGTACTGAGCCCGGTACGGTACATGCAGATGGTGGGGCGGGGTCTTCGTGGACCGAAGAATGGTGGTACCGATCTCTGCAAGATCGTGACCGTCGAGGACAATATTCTGACCTACCAGGATCGGCTCGCCTATCACTTCTGCCGCCGTTTCTTCGAAGTCTAAAGGGCGAGCCAATGCCAATTGAGTCACTCAAAGACTCCCAGATCAGCCACGTTATTCGCCGCTATCGAGAAAGGGGCCTCTCCGAAGGCGGAACCTTCACGCTTGCCGAGCTTCTCATGGAGCAGCGCCGACGACTGAAGTCGGATCTGCCCACTGTTGGGCTCGCAGCCAAGATTGTCGAACTGGCTCGATCGTCGAATGATGGCCTGGTCACTTACAAAGAGCTCTGGGAAGCCTTCCGGCCCGGTGAGCAGTGGGTGGGCAATAAGTCTCAGCAAATCATGGGCAACGCTCTTGCTCGGGTGGTTGAATATTGTGTTCGGCACAATCTGCCAGTGCTCACTGTGTTGGTGGTGCAGTCAGGTTCAAGGAAGCTTGATCCCAAGGCGGTTGCGAACATCTACAATGATGCCCGTGAGCTAGGCGTTGACACTGGCCCAGACATGGAGGCTTTCATCGCGCGCGAGCGGGTTCGGGCGCGTGAGGTCAGCTCGGAGAAGTTGCCCTCCGAGCCCGATGTTGAGTCCTGAAACGTGGGCCAGCTAGTCCCCGCGGCCCTACCCCAGGCGGCGTTCGTTCCAGGCCTTGAGCGGGAGCTCGAGACGCTTGAACAGTTGAAGCGTCGTCTACCCGCCACTCTTTCAGTCTTCCATGGTGTGCACTGGAGTCGCGCCTGGACGTATGGGACGGCGTTCGGTGAGGCTGACTTCATCGTCGTCAACGGGGCAGGGCGCTGCCTGGTTATTGAGCAGAAAACTGGCTCGCTCGAGGAGGGGAAGGACGGGCTTCAGAAGCGATATGATGGAAAGGCGAAGAGTGTTGGTTCGCAGCTGCATCGAACCCTCGATGCCCTACGAGACAAGTTCAAGGCGCAGAGCGGCCATCAGATCGAGCTCGATTACCTACTCTACTTGCCTGATTACCGGGTCCGGGACCTCTGCGGTGCAGGGCTCGATCAGAACCGGATTGTCGACGGCCGCAATGCAGTTCGGCTGTGCGAGCGCATCATCGAGCTGCTCGGTGAGACCGATGCGACACCGCATGGCGGACGTGTCCTCCGCTTCTTTGAGCAGTCGCTTGATCTCGTTCCAGACATTCACTCCCGGGTCGGACTGTCGGAGCGCTGCTATACGCGCGCAGTCGGCGGGCTCGCCGACATCGTCGGCGCCATTAGCGCTAGGCCGTTGCGCCTGGCCGTCCGGGGCACCGCTGGTTGCGGCAAGTCCCTAGTCGCGATCCGGGCTTTTCGAGCGGCTGAGGCGGCCGGCAAGCGGCCACTCCTTCTGTGCTTCAATCGCGATCTGAAGGAAAAGATGAAGGTCGCTGCCGGTCAGACCGGCGGTGTTGTCGAGACCTTTCACGGTGCCATCGACCGAGTTCTAAAGGACACAGGTCGTCCGCTGGCACATGAAGCCGGCGGTGTGGACTGGAACCGAGCGGTTGATCAGGTGCTCGAAGGCGAGATCCCCGACAGCTGGCGGTTTGATACGGTCATCGTCGACGAAGGGCAGGACTTCACGCCAGCCTGGCGCGAGATGTTGGACTTGTTCGGTGCGGACACGGGCGACTGCTTGTGGCTCGACGATCCCGATCAGGCGATCCAATACGGAACGAGCCCCGACAGCGAAGCTTGGCCGCGGGGCGGTTGGACGGGCTTTCGAGCAAAGTCCAATTTCCGAACGCCGGCTAGTATCGCTCGTTTTTTGCAACGCCTTTTGCCTGGATTTGAATTCTTAAACGCCAACCCCCTTCCAGGCCTGGGCGTTGGGATCACCGAGGTACCGGGCAAGAGCGAAGTCTCGGCCGCGGTCGGGCGCGTTTCGAGCGAGCTGATGAAGAAGGGCTTTGCACGGGAGCAGATTGTCGCTCTCTCACTGAGGGGCCAGCAATCGGCGACCCTCGGTCAGTGCGAGCGCGCGGGCAGCCAAACCATCGCCCGCTTCACGGGCAATTACGATATGTTTGGCAATCAGCTTTGGACCAATGGGCACCTGAGGTTCGATACTATCCGCCGGTACAAGGGGCAGCAAGACGCGGCGGTGATTGTCACAGATGTGGAAATGCCGGACGAGGAGGAGCGGCGTGGAGAATGGGAGCGCCTGCTCTTCGCTGCGCTAACTCGAGCGACCGAACGCCTGGAATTAGTAGTCACGAGGGGGTCTAAAGCCTCCCGCTTACTGCACGATGCGTGGTGACCTGAAAGTCCAGCAAATCGACGAACGGCCGATGGCGCTTCAGCTTCGCGCCAAATGAGGAGAGCGGAGATGCCAGCCCCAGTAGACCCTGCCCACATTCCTGAGCAGTGGAACGTCGACCGGAAGATGTCGCCGCTCGAGTGGGCTCGGGATTGGCTGCCGGCGTGGTTCCGCTCGCTGAAGGTGCTTGACGAGGAGCTTGCTCGCTCAAACCCCAGACTTGCTACAACACTGGAGCAAGGGGTGTCTCACGTGCGGTACAATGCCTTCCGTACCTATCGGATGCCATGGGAGCCCTTCATCGGGGGTCCGTCGCGTCGCCCACACGTTGCCTTTTTCAGAGAAGAAGGAGCCGAGCCGGCCCAAAGTCTTCAGGAGACCGGACCTTTCAAAGATCGCGGTGCCTCAAAGGTTGTTCTTCAGTACTTTGCGGAGGGCGACCTCCCCTCCGCTGCTGCTGCTCTTACGGTACTTAAATTGTGGCCGGCTGTGGTGGTTAGCCACCAACAGCGTGAACGCCTACGCGAGAGATCTGAGCCACCACAACTTGCGAGACCCCTGGCATTCTTTCACGATGTTCCGATCGTCCGGTTTGATGGCGAGAGGCTTGATCCCTTGACCTACTCACGTGACGATCTCCTGCGGGATCTTACGGCGGTTCCGGGCATGGAGGGGATCTTGCGCTCACCTCTGGTCCAGCCTCCGTTAGATTTTGAAGCTCGGCTCGCGGCAGCTATTGCACCCCGAGAGCCACGGCCGCCGCGTCGCGCTGCATAGCTGGCTGACTTCTGGGCCAATGCCCCGCGACAAATTTGAGCCCGATTCTCGCTCGGCAAAGCGGGCAGAGCCCTAAGCAATGACCTATTCTGTCGTACCCTTCGGCCAGACCCTTTCGATCAGACGGACAGGTCGCCCGGACATTGGAACAGGGCTAATGTACCTGAGTAGGGGGATAAGAGATTGATGCCCAACTTCGGGCTCTCCAAGAGCAAGGTCGCCGCCTTCGAGCAATGCCCCAAGCGGCTCTGGCTGCAGGTGCATAAGCCCGAAGAAGGGGTGATCGATACCGCCATGCAGGCCCGCTTCGATATCGGCCATGCTGTCGGCGAGCTCGCCTGCGAAGCTTACCCTAACGGCATCATGATCGAAGCCGAGCCGGATTTGAGTGCCGCTATCACCCTCACCCAGGAGCTACTCTCCAGCGGAATTAGGCGACCGCTGTTCGAAGCCACCTTCCTGCACGAACAAGTGCTGGTACGCGTTGACATCATGTACCCGGCGGAAGGCGGCGGTTGGCACGTCGCCGAGGTGAAGAGCTCCGCGTCAGCCAAAGAATATCAACTGAGCGATCTCGCGACGCAGGTCTGGGTGATGCAAGGCTGCGGCGTGGAAGTCGCCTCAGCCAGCATCCGTCACATCGACTCATCTTTCGTCTACCAGGGCGATGAGAATTATGCGGGGCTGCTGAAGGATGCACCCGCAGATGACATCATTGCCCCTCTGCTTCCGACCAGATCCGAATTGGCGCGAGAGGCTATCAGCACGCTGGCCGGAGAAGAGCCCGCCAAGGAGCCGGGCACCCACTGCAACAGCCCTTTCTCGTGCCAGTTTCAGGCTTACTGCAGCCGTGGACGCGCGCAGCCTACTTGGCCGATTTCCTTACTCCCGAACACGGGTGGGCGGCTTGCCGAGGCTTTTCACAAGCTGGGTATCGTCGAGCTGCTCGACGTGCCCGCGTCCGAGCTCAAGAGTGAGCTGCACCGGTTGATCCAAAAGGTAACCGCAGAAGGGTCGCCTTTCCACGACTGCGAGAAGGCGAGGCGCGCGACAGAACACTGGCCGCGGCCTTTGTCCTACTTGGACTTCGAAACGATCGCCTTTGCGATACCCCGCTGGATTGACACGAGACCGTTTGAGAATGTGCCGTTTCAGTTCTCACTGCACATCGATCACGACGGTGTGGTCGAGCACCATTGCTTCCTTGATCTAAGCGGAGATGACCCGCGGCGCGCGTGCGCGGAGGCGCTCATTGCCATGCTGCCGCCTCAAGGAGCGATCGTGGCCTACAATGCGAGCTTCGAGCGGCGCTGTATCCGCCAGCTTGCGGAGACCTTTCCGGACCTCAGCCAGGCGCTATGTGGGCTCGAGGCGCGTGTCGTCGACCTCCTGCCGGTCGCGCGTGCCTGCTGGTATCATCCAGAGCAGCGCGGGAGCTGGTCAATCAAGCACGTGCTGCCCACGCTCGTACCCGAGCTCAGCTACAAGTTGCTCGAGATCGGCGATGGAGGAGCTGCCCAAAGCGCTTACATCGAAGCGGTCGCTCCTGAAACAAGCGCGCAGCGGAGACAGGAACTTGCTTCGGCGCTCACGGCCTACTGCAGCCTAGATACCGAAGGCCTGAGGCAGGTCTTCCATCGGCTCGTGGACCCGAATGAAAGCGAAGCTGGAGGGGAGGGGACGCATGCGTAAGCCAGGCTCGGTCGAGTCACTCGAGCAACTTGGTCGGGTTCGACTATCGAAGAGCTTCTTCATGCGCGATTTTCTTTATTCCGAGATCGCCAACTTCTACGGCATTCCGAACATCCCGGACAATCCGGACCTGGCAATCGAGACCGGAAGAAAGCTCTGCGAGACCATTCTCGAGCCGCTGCAGGAGCGCTTCGGCCGGATTTCTATTCGCTCGGCCTACCGCTCCCCGGCGGTCAACTCCAAGGGCATCGGCCGGCACAATTGTGCATCCAACGACAGCAATTATGCAGGGCATATTTGGGACTACCGCGACGCCGACGGCTCCTCGGGTGCAACCGCCTGCGTGGTGGTGAACTCGTTTGTGCCCTACTATGAGCGCACCGGCCACTGGGAGGCACTTGCCTGGTGGCTTCACGACGAGCTCAACGTCGGGTCTACTTTCTATCCCAAGCTCGCCGCGTTCAACGCAAGCTGGTACGAAGGTCCGCGCTCAGGCATTTACAGCTATATCCCGCCCCGCAAAGGCAATCTTACCCGCGCAGGCGATGCGAATTGGTCTGGGACGCACGCCCACGAATATGCTGCGATGCTGGCTGAGGTCGATGCTGCCGGTCGCTGATTAACTGCGGCACCGAATAAGGCGTCCGCTCGGATCATATTTGGGAAGGCGAATTGCGAGTCCGCTCTTAAGCATTGCGCAGCTAAGGTCTGTGCCCCCGATCGAGCACCACGCCGCAACACGATTGTAGCTAGCGCCAGCCGGCTTACAGCTCACATTGCGACCTTCGATCATCGACGCCAGAACAGACTTTGCGCGGTAAGGATCGCCGGGAGTGCAGGATCGGCCCGTCCGGCAAGCACCAGGCATCTCCGGCGTGTCGATCGCAGACAGGCGAATGCGGGTCCCGTCTGCGCACCGAAAGGTGTCTCCGTCATGCACATAAGCAACGCGGCAATTGAATTCAGACGAGCTACCGGATCTCCGCACTATGAGCTCAGAAGCACCGGGCGGAGCTCGTACACCAAAGTCCGTTGGGGCAAGCACAAGCACAACGAGCAAGATCATCGGCACAGCCTTGGTTTGCAGCATGAGTGGGAACGGTGGCGATCTCTTAAGCTCGTTGCAACGGTCTGGTGGCAGCTCTTCGTAAAACATGCGCCGCCACTCTCATCTCCGCTCCCACCAGCGAAACTCTCGGCCAAGCCTCAAGGAGCCCGTCGGGCTCGCGAGGCAAACTCGCCTTCAGAGCTCCTAGCAGGCGTACTGCTTGTTTGTTATATCGGCTGGCAGGCTACACCGCAGCTCTCTGCTTCATGGCAGCGGATAAGTTTTTCGCCGGCCGACAATCAAGCTCGGCAAAGCTCGGTCTATTATCCCGACTGTAACGCAGCACGCGCCGCGGGCGTCGCTCCCATCTATGCGGGGCAGCCCGGCTATCGTGAGGAGATGGACGGAGACTTGGACGGAATTGCCTGCGAACCATATCGTTACACTGGGTTATCAATGACCCTGGGCTTGGAAGTGCTGGAAACGCTCTGCGAGCCGATCCTGATCAGGGTGGTCCTTGGTTCGGCTCGGCAGTCTGATCTTCTCGCCGTGCTTAAGCTTAACTCCTTGCTCGAACATTGGGCCATCGTTGATGGACAGCAGTGCGTCTGAAACATGGATGCGAAAGTCAGGGTCGATGCCGATGAGGTTAGCGTCGAATGCCGCATGGTGCACCTTTGAAAGCGGCAGCCCATTAGGCACGACCGGCTGCCCTTTGCTTTGAAGGTCGCCGATGATGTGCGCAGCATCAAGGAGGCGCGGTTCAGGTAAGCCGGTGATGGCGCAACGATTACCGTAAGCTGTTAGGACTGCTTCACGGAAACGCGCCTGATGCAAACGCTGTCGGACGGTTCGTAGTGCGTATTTGCGCTCGGCCGAGTCCGGCACATTCGCGGCTTCGGCCGCAGTAATTGGCGCCCCGAAAGCAATCCCGGCCCTTAGCGCTCCTGGGTTCCAATCAACGACAAAGGTTGGGAACTGAGCGCTGTACCGTCCAGGGGCCACACCGAGAAGGTACAAGATCGGGACCTGATCCTGCATGGCTTCTCGCAGCCACTGATTGTCGAACGCGTCCGGATCGGACCCTTGAAACGCATAGTCGATCACTTCCTCGCCAGCCTCAATCTGGGCATGCACCTCGCGCTGATCGTCGTACCAGACGCGCGCGCCAATCTTCGGGTAAACAGTCCGAATGCTTAATAGGTAGCGGAGCTGCTTGGGCTTGAAGATGCCTCGCTGTGGATTGACGATGGGTATGCGTTGCCCATCCACCTTGGCACCTGCAAGCAAGTCTGAGCTCGACAAGCTTCCGCTGGTGGAGAGGCGCCGAACGTGCGCGGCGATCAGCATGCGAACTCTTGCATCTTCAGCTGTGGTCATCACCATGGCGACGACATTAGTCCGCGGAAGCCGCCCGGCAATGCTCTTGAGGGGGCCCCACCATGAACTGCGAGCATCTCCGGATGGCCGAGGGGGACGCTAGATCGTGCCCTTGCTGGATCAGACCCGACCGAAACTGTCGGACCTGAGTGCTTGGAAGGGGTGGATCTGTTCCTAGGACGGACCGCCGACTGTCCGTCGAAGGCTCGAGTATCGTTGATCGCCACGAAACTGAGACTGGCTTTCATGATGACCTTCGAAGCGACAGCAGCGGCCGGGCGCAGGTGAACATGCGTCTAACAACGGCCGAGATGAGGATGGGAATTTGTCCATAAGAACCAGTGAAACGCACCCACTTGCAATCGCCGAGGTCAGCGTGGGCGAGGGACTGGGACGCATCGGGATCACCTTCTGTCCGGGCAAGTGCCAGCCCGCGGCGATGTCCGGCTCATGGAAGCGCGATCTCGGGGCGGACCTCGATGTAATCGCCAACTGGGGAGCCGCGGCGGTTGTCACCCTGCTCGAAGAGCACGAGCTTGAGAGCCTCGCCGTGCCGCACCTTGGGCAAGCCGTTGCCGAGCGCCACATGCAATGGTTTCACTTGCCCATCCCAGATGTCACCGCTCCGGGTTCGAGCTTCGAGCGTCAATGGGATCAGGCAGGCGAAGCACTCCGGTCTCTGCTCCGCAGCGGGTTCGATGTGCTAGTTCATTGTAAAGGTGGTCTGGGGCGGGCAGGAACTGTTTGTGGCCGCTTACTGGTCGAGCTTGGCTGGGAGCCAGAGCAAGCGATCTTGGCTATCCGCGAGGTTCGGCCTGGTTCTTTGGAGACACCGCACCAGGAGCAGCATGTGCTCGGACTTACCGCGATCGCCGAAGCAGTGCCGCACAGGTCCCATGAAGCAGTCGACGATCGCGCCTTAGGGGCCTTGCTCGGTCTGGCGGTCGGCGATGCACTAGGCACGACCCTAGAATT
The DNA here is from genome assembly GCF_029637485.1 of Sphingomonas sp. LHG3406-1. GTDB lineage: Bacteria > Pseudomonadota > Alphaproteobacteria > Sphingomonadales > Sphingomonadaceae > Sphingomicrobium. The sequence continues at coordinate 356,136 of NZ_CP069128.1, forward strand.
CACGCGCCGTGATCAACGTCAGCGGGTGACGGACCTCGTCGGCGGTGGGCCTTTCCGGTTGCAAGCCGGAGAATGGACCGACGACACCGCCATGGCTCTTGCCCTTGCCGACAGCTTGCTCGTGACCGGCGGATTCAACGCTGAAGATCTTATGACGCGTTTTGTCTCCTGGTGGCGGTCGGGCGAATATAGCTGCACCGGGACCTGCTTCGACATCGGTACCACGACCAGGGATGCACTTTACCGCTATGAGCAGAGCGGTGATCCAATGGCGGGCCGGACCGACATCTATTCGGCCGGCAATGGGTCACTAATGCGTCTCGCACCCGTCGCCCTTCTTTCCGCGGGTCGCGACGATGTGGACCTTGAGAAACTGGCCGCGGAGCAGAGTGCAACCACCCACGCTTCGCAGGCCTGTCTTGATGCGTGCAAGCTTTTTGCCCGCATGCTCCGTGCGGCTATCGAAGGCGCCCCCCGATCCGGGGTGCTGGGCCTCCGCCTTAAGGATCTTGATCCAGCAATCGCAGTGGTTGCCGACGGATCTTGGCGTGGAGCGGCCCGTGCGCAGATCAGCTCATCGGGCTATGTCGTCCACACCCTTGAAGCAGCCTTGTGGTCAGTCGCCCGCACAACCTCGTTTGAAGATGCCGTGATTCTTGCTGCCAACCTCGGTGACGACGCGGACACTGTAGCCGCAGTGACGGGGCAGCTAGCGGGAGCCCTCTACGGCCTGAGCGCTATTCCGCAGGATTGGCTGGCAAAACTCGCCTGGGTCGACCGCATCAAGCAAATGGGACTCGACCTTCTGAACAGGCGACCGGTTCAATGATCGCTAGTGTTCGCAGCCGAGCCCTAGATTGGAGAGAAGAATGACCAAGCTGACTAGGCGTTTCGAAGAGGCACTGCTCTATGCCAGCGCCGTTCACGGTGGGCAGAAGCGCAAAGGGACGTCCGTCCCGTACATTGCCCACCTGCTTGGAGTCACGGCCATCGCGCTCGAGCTTGGAGCCGATGAAGATCAGGCCGTCGCCGCCTTGCTGCACGATGCGGTTGAGGATCAAGGAGGGCAGGGGAGGTTAGATGATATCCGCAATCGCTTCGGCGAGCGTGTCGCGCATATAGTCCAATCCTGTACAGACGCCGACGTTCAGCCGAAGCCGCCCTGGCGTGAGCGCAAGGAGACCTATATCTCTGCTCTCCCCTACAAGCAGGCCGATGCCCTGCTCGTTTCGCTAGCCGACAAGATCCATAACGCAGAGGCGATACTTGCCGACGTGATTGCGCATGGGCCCAAGGTCTGGGATCGCTTCAAAGGAGGCGAAGAGGGCACAAAATGGTATTATCGCGAGCTCACCCATGCATTTTGCGAGAGCCTGCCAGGGCCCGGCGCAGACCGGTTGCAGCGCGCGTCGGCCGCTATGCAAGCCGCGACCGGAGTGCGATCCAGCTCGTCCGCGACCGGCTGAGAAGCAGGCGAGATCACCCGATCCAACTTCCTTCATCTCTATGATCGGGCCGAAATAAATAGGTGTAGGTCTTGATGAGGCTTTGATCCCTCCGACGGAGTTGGCCATAGAGACGCTGCCCGCTTTGCTCGCGCACCACCGCCCCAAGGCCGCGTCTAATCAGTGCTCCGATCTCACGATTGAGTTGAGTCTTATGTCCTCCCTCAACCGCGCGGGTGTATAGATCTAAGTGCTTTGAGGCGATCGCTTCAAAGACGTCGCGGGTGACGTGCTGGTCCCAGTTGTCGGCTTTTCGCCGGCGCTCCACCTCATCTTCAACCCATTCGAGAAGCGCTCTTTGCGCTTCGATACGGCGACTGTCGTCAGCATTTACCAAGCCATTTTTGAGCGTCCAGCTGGTCACAATATCAGCTGCTAGGCCTGGCGCGGACATTGACCTGCTCTCGGCCGTAGCGGCAAGCGATTGATATACCTCTGGCGGCAGCCTTACCGTCATAGCCTTGTCCTTCGCCAACTTTTGTCCCTCCACCAGGCAATCGAGCGATGCATCCCTATTGAAATAGAGTGATGCACCTCTATGTTGCTGCGGTCGCGGGAAAAGCCAAGGCGGATCGTGGAGTGCGAAGAATATTCAAGGCAGAATTCATGCTTCGCTTCGAGGCGTAGCGAGCCTGGGCTCGTAACCGCGCGCGTCGGCAACATATCGCTTTGCCACACAGTGCTGCCGCCCCGGCAAACGAGAACCTAATCCGAGTCTAGAGGACGATTTAAGCATGAACAGGAACATCATCGAGCGCATCCTTGCCGATCAGGACGGGCATCTGGCGTCAATCAAAGGAGCTTCGCTGAGCGGCGCGCACGCCGAGGTGATGATGAGTGCCGTTCTTGCCAAAGCCCTGACCTTCATGCGCATCCGGCCTGATGAATTCCCAGACAGGCTTGAGTTCATCCAGATTGCCCTGGACGACATCCTTAGGTGCCTTGCCTGCATTGTTGACCGTACCAACCGCGCAGACCCGCTCACCCGCATATACCTCGCCCTTGCCTACGCTCGCCACGGGATAACGGACCTGGTTCACCACGGGAAAGAGCCCAGTCTTTTCACGAAGTGGCCGCGAGCCTGGCAAGCTATGCTTTCGAATGAGACGCGTGATGAGCATGGGCATGGAGTCCATGGCGGGTATTGCGTCAATTTGCTCCCAATCCGCGGCGCGGAAGCCATTCTGAAGGAAATTAAGTCGGGAGCTCCGTCAAACTGCTCCGTGATCGCTACCGGGACCCTGAGCCTGCTCAAGCGATTCAAGATCCCCTACCGTGAATACGCATGGAGGGCGCGGGAGCACGAGCTCTATCTTTCCCGTTGTGCTGAAAATCCGACAGAGCTCGAGTGGCTCGACAGTTCGATCGTCGATTGAACCGTCGAGCTTTGCCACCGAGACGCTTTCGATCAAGGGCGCCCGGCGCTTACAAGAGTGAACTCTCCTTGCGGCTCAAATCCAAGCGTCTTCAGAACGTCGGTGTGAGGCCAGGTACCGATCCCAGCGTATCCTCTCGTTGATGTGCTTGCGATGGAGCAAGGTGCAGTCCTACTGCTATCCGCGACAGAAACGGACGTGAACATTGCGCCACTACAAGGTTGTTCGGCTACTCGATCTGGCAAAAGCGCTGGCCAGTAACGCCGAAGGTCTAACGCTCGATGAGATGGCGCACGTCCTGGGCGCTAATCGCAGAACTGTGGAGCGGATGCGAGACGCGCTCCGGCTAGTCTTCCCCAACCTGGAGGAGGTCTCGGATGGAAGGCTCAAGCGCTTTCGCATCAGCGGCGGTCTCGACGGGTTTATGCAGTCCCCCTCTGCTGAAGAGCTTGCGGAGCTTGAGGCTGCAGCCGGCGCTCTGGAGCGCGGCGGGGCGGAAGCTCGCGCGTCGACGCTCCGATCCTTGGCCGGCAAAATCCGATCAGCACAGAGGCCAAGTGTGCGCCGAAGAGTAGATCCGGACCTTGAGACGCTCCGCGACACTCAGCTGACTGCTTCTGCTCCTCGTGTCAGTTCAGTCGTGGATGAGAGCACGCTGGCTCTTCTGCGTGAGGCGCTCCTCAGCTCACGGCGGATTCAGTTCTTCTACACGCGCTCAGATGGAGACGCGCGGACGCGCAGCGTCGAACCCTACGGCTTTCTTTGGGGTCAAGTGGCATCTTATCTCGTCGGCCCAGAGGAAGCGAAATCTGATCCGGTTCTCTGGCGCCTTGACCGTATCGATGAAGTGGCTCTTGCAGACTACTTCAGTGGCCCCCCTGAAAGCTTCAGCATTGAAGCATATGCGTCAAGGTCGTTCGGCGTATTCCAGGAACAGCCACGACGTATCCGCATTCGTTTCGACGCCGAGGTCGCAGGCGCTGCAAAGAACCACTTTTTTCATGAGACGCAGGAATTGACGTCGCTCAAGGATGGCACCCTTGAGGTCAGCTTTTCAGCAGGAGGGCTCCTTGAGGTGGCGCGGCATGTGATGGGTTGGGGAGGGGGCGCCGAAGTCCTTGAACCCAACGAGCTAAGGGAGCTCGTCGTCGCTGAGGTGGAGAAGGTGCGAGCTCGCCACGCGTCTTAGACTACCGCCTCCTCCTCGAGCAGCTCAGGTAGCTGCAAGTCGTCCCAATCGCTAAGAAGCGCTTCATCAATCAGCTCTTCGGCTGCCAGACTTCGGAAAACACGCTCGATGATCCACCAAGGATCTTGAGGGGCACGGCCTGCGAGCCGCTGTACCCCGCGCTTGTGAAAAGCCGCTTCAATGGCCTGGTCGGCTTTTCTGGAGAGTAGTTCGCCCTTTGGCGGCTCCACGTGCGAGAGCACATACTCGTTCCTTCCGGCTAGCTGCTGAACATGAGCGACGGCCCGCTCTTTCCCAATCTCGCCGACATAGAAGTGACTTCGTCCTGCGATAGCATCGATGACGAGGGTGCCCACGCAATTGCGAAATTGCCGGCTAACCCGCTTGAGCTCTTCCACAGTTTGCACATGCTGGAGTTCGCCAGTGAGGCCTACAGGATCGGCGGGCAGCGAGGCTTTTTCGATCAACTTATGAAGAAGCTTGGGCACGGACCCCGTCTTACCGAGCCACTTCGCGTATGAGCGTAGGTCTTCTTGCGTGAGCTCGGGCCTAAACACCCGAGCCATGCTGAGGACGGTGAGCAGTTCCTCATGATCCGCGCCCACGTGCTTCTTGACGAGACGAGGGCGCCTAAAGGCTGGCGGCAGCTCCAAACACAGTTCGATCGTCCGCGGCACCAGGCGCTTGCATTGCATCAGCGTGCGGGCCGCTGAGCGCATCTCCTCCTGGCTGAAAATGCGGTGGAGTTCCGCAAATGCTGAGCGATCTAGAGACAGCGATGTGAGACGCACAATCGCGCCGCGGAAGCCGGGTGGGCAGCTGCCAAAAGCTTCTTTGAGAAGGTGCTTGTGTCTTCGCGTAAGCAGTTCACCGATTAAGTTGGTCTTACTGGGCTCGCGGAGGCTCTCTGCAAAACGTTTCTGCGAGAGGGACGCCGCAATGAGCAGCTTACGCGCGTTCGATGCCCGCAGGGCAGCGCCCGCGAACCCAGGCAGCTGCTCGTCAAGCCGTGTGACCTCCTCCAGCCACCAGCGGCTAGGCTGCCCAAGATCCACCAGAAGACGATCAGGCTGCATTGGCGGCACTCCGTACGAGCGAAGGTTGCGGCAAAAAGCCCATCGGCGCTCGAGAAGCGTCCGGCTTGGCGGCACATTCGGCCTCGAGCATCTCAGCAAGCGTGGTTGCTTGCTCTTCTCCCAACAGCTGAGCCTTTCGCGCCACCAAGGCGAAGTCACCGGGGGTGAGGTTATGAATGTGATCAAGCGCAGCAGGCGCCGCTTGGCCGAAGTAGTGTTCGAACAATGCCCGCGCCTGAGCCCTGCTAAGCGGCCGAAAACTAATCTTGAAGACAAAGCGGCGAGAGGTTGCAGGGTCGAGGCTGTCGCGCAGGTTTGTCGTTGCGACAAAGGGAGTTGCGGCCCGCTCCATCCAAGTCAGCATCTCGTTCGTCATGCTCACTTCCCAGCTACGACTGGCCAGCTGGCGATCCCGAAGCAACGAGTCTGCTTCATCGATGATGAGCATGGCTTTCTGATCAGCCGCCTGGCGAAACGCAGCAGCAATCGCCTTTTCGGTGTTGCCCACGTACATGTTGAGCAAGTCAGATGCGCGTTTCTCGACCACTTCGATCCCGAGACGCCCTGCGATGTACCGCGCCAATGCACTTTTTCCGGTACCTGGCGGCCCGGAAGCGAGAAGCGACCAGTTCGGTGCCGCAGCGGCTGCAAGGCGGGATACCAAAAGCTCAAGATCCATGTCCGCTCCGCAAAGAGCCGGATGAAAGCTGACCTCAGAGCTTCGTGAGATACCTGCTTCTGCTCCGAGTGCGCGTTCGATCGACGAGGCGGCAGCAATCGCCGTACTGGCTCGTCCATCGGTCCATGCTGCCGCCTGAACAGCGTTCCGCATTACCGCTGGGGCGACCTTAATTGCTGCGAGGCTGTCGCGCTCGGGCGAGGGAATTGAAAGGCGCTGCTGGTCAACCATCTCGTCCACAAGCTTGCGCCGCAAGGCCCGGTTCGGCATCTGAAAATGGATCGCAAGCGTCATCCGCCGCAGAACAGCGCTGCCGAGCAAGGCATGATCATTGACGATCCAAATTGTCGGCGAAGTGGAGCGCTCGACCAGGTTGTTCAGATACAACTTGGAATGTTTGCTGGCGAGGAAGGAAGGCTGGATCATCAGGTCTTCCGCCTCGTCCACGATCAGCAGATGCTCGGAAGAACGCCTCACGAGCGAACGGCAGATAGCCAGGTGGCCGAGGCGTTCTGAGCGTTCGGGCTCAGTACCATATTCGTCGGTCGCTCCGACCATCACCGCATGCAAGCCGCAGGCTTGCGCCAGTACACGAGCAAACTCAGACTTGCCGGTACCCGGCACGCCGTAGAGGAGAATGTTGAGACCGGTGCGGCGACGAGAGGACTCGTGGACCAGGGTACGAGCAAGCTCCCCCAGCTCGCCAAGCTGATTGAAGTTCTCCCAGCCAAGCGTGGGAGCAGGAGCCGATCCGAGCAGTCCCTTGGCAAGCTTCGCAGGCTGCACAGTCGGCATCTGGGCGATACGCAAGGAGAGGCCGCTGGCAGTCCAGTCGCCACCACGGCAGTCGGTAACAAGACCCGCGCTCAGGAGTGCTGATCCCGGCTCCATGCGCTTATGAATGGTCAGGGCGCTCTTGCCGAGAAGCGCTGCAAGCACATCGACATGCACCTCGTTGTTCACACGAGGTCCGTTCACGAAGAGCTGGAGAAGCTGGCTGTAGGGCTCGAACATACGAGCCCGAACCAGGTGGCGGAGGATGTCGACGTCCAGTTGATCGAGGTCGACCGTTTGGCCAAGCCACTGCAAGCGAGTGTCTAGACCTGTCGAACGCCGGCGGGGAAGCGCCGCACGCAGTTGCCCAATCCGTTCTCCCATAGCGTTCTGGAAATCCTCTTCCGTCCAGCCGCGTGTCCCGGAACGTGTCCACCGCATCCCCAACTCGCAGCCAATCTGATCTGCAAGGTCGAGGACGGAATCGCGCATATGCTCAGGAAGCTTGCGCGAAATCTGCGGCAGTGCCTCAACTGAAAGATGGGCGAGCAGGGCGCGCTCACCCTTTGGCATGGTGCCCGGCATTTTATTGATGAAGCGGCAACGGCGACGGATAAGCACCTCCTCTTGGCTGGAGATGCGAGAAGAACATCGACGTACGTCAGATCTGGTCGTTTTGCCTGAACGGCACATCGTCGCTGTCCTGGCCGGTCGCGGAAAGAAGTTGGACGTCGAGGCGCAGGCGTCCACGCGGGTCTACCATTCGAGGTACAATGAAGCGGCCCTGGAAACGTCCGCGGTAACCCGGCTCCGTCGACAGCGATAATTTCTGCTCATCCATATGCACAGACGTGCAGTGAATGTGCTCCACACAGTCGTAGAGGCTGTAGCGGGCGCGCAAGTCGACGAGCTGGAGCGCGCTTTGATTGCGATACTCGACTTGGACGGTGAACTGTTGATCACCCTCGGTGGCGTAGTCATGCTGATCCCACGCGATGCTCGTGAGCTTGACGAGTCTTACCGGTACGTTTTTGTCCCACAGTGCCCAGTCGAGCATTTCCTCCACGAGAACCCAGGTAAGAACCGCGAGCAGGAATAGACCGGTGCCGATCGACCGCAGCACGGAGGTGACCAAATCCAGCATCTCAGCTCCAATCGAGAACACCGCCGGTGACCCGGACTTGTGCTCTAAGCGTCCCTCGAATTGTCGGGACGTTTTCGAAGTAAACCCAAGCTTGGGTCCGGCGAGCCAGTCCTGCTGGAGCGAGCAGCTGTAGCCGCGCGGCCTTCCTGGCTACCGGCTCGCAATCATCAGCAACGCGGTGAGAGCAGTCCAGGAGTGTGACGACGACGTCTATGCTCTCGAGCTCAGCGCCGGCGTGATTGGCAATCTGGAGCTTCACCCGAACAGGTACAGAAATCGCTGGATCGCTCATCAGCACGGCATCAGCTTTCCGCACCTCGATGAGGTCCGCGCCTACGTAAGTCTCCGTGTAGACGTTATCCCACACCAGGTAGGCGCCCAGGACGGTGGCGAGCAGGGCGACAGCAATTCGCGCGGTCCGACTGAAGACGACGGCGAAAAACAAGAGGGTGAGCAGGATCGCTATTGGAGTAATTCCCTCTGAGTTTGCATGTGGGAGAGCTGCCTTAGACCTACGACAAACCCGGTCGGGGGCAGGCTGAGGGAAGCCGTATTGTCTTGTACGGACTAGAGTTGCCCGTCACATGTTAACACCTGAGCTGGCGCGAGCTGCTCGGGGGGTAGGGGGCGTGACGTGCAGGGGCTGCTGACATCTGAAGAACGAGCGAAGCCGGTCCCCCTGTGGCTCGCCTGCATCGGCGATCACCTTCCGGCCGAACTCCCGCTGCATGACTTGCTCGACGGCTCGCTCTACTATCCGGCGAGCGGTTTTGATGGAGATCCAATTGCTCTTCTTTCTGGAGCGGTCTTCTCCTTCATCTACGTAGACTATGCGTGCACGAAACAAGCGCTCGAGGCAGCGCTTCAGGAGGGAGGCTTCCGCGGTTATCACGAGCTTGCCCGTCGTGATGTCGCGGAGAGTGAACTTCGAAGCACTAATTCCGTCACAGTCCACCCCACGGCCGCTGAGCTTGAGACGCTGAGCCGAGCGGATTTTCAGCGGGTGAATGAGGCCTTCTGCTCATGGCATGTGTTCGAGCGAAGCGCCGGCTTTGGGCCGGAGCATGGGCCCGAGCGCTTCTCCATGCTGTTCGTTCTTGCAGATGGAGCGGCCGCCTATCAGGCGCTTTACAGCTCCCGTGGCATCACTCCCGCCATTCTCGCCATCATTCAACCTGGTCATGCCTTTGGCGGCAATTATTCCAACTTCTTCGAGCCCGGCGCGCTGCTGCACCGGAGTGTGTGTCAGATGGGTCAGCCCTGGCCTAAGCGCATTCTTGCTGGCTGGTATAAAGGCGCGGCGAGCACGGAGCTCGAGCCTGTCTGGCCGGAGTACAATCAGTGTGTTGCCGCCACGCGCACGCAGCGACACGAGCTGTTCTTGTGGGAGATCAGCCGCCCCAACGAGGGCGTTCGAAAAGGAGTACAGGGATGATTGCTGCGTTGCTGCACACTGCGCTTGACGGCGCTCCATTGCCAGACCGGATAAAGGCTGAAGCGCGCGTGTTCGACTACATGCGTGCGGTTAAAGGGCAGCTCGAGCACGTCGACGATGCGTTGCTTGGGATTGAGCTTATCCGGTCAATTGAGCTGGTTGAAAAGAGCAACCTTCCCGGTCACTGCTACTTGGACATCCACACGTCCGATTACCGCGCTGAGGCGACCTGGCACGTAGCTCGTACCTGCGTTGAATTGCTCAGTCAGCTGTATAATCGCTATCGTGGGTCGAACGTCGCACAGGCGGTTCACAATGAGCTTCTTTGCACCTGTCGCCGCCGCTGGCCCAACTTCCGTGCCGGAGGAATGGCGCCTGTTCAGAACGCCGAGCGGGCGACCGGCATTCGCATAGAAGCAGAGCTGAGGCGCCTGGAAGCGCGCGAAGAGCCCTGGTGGACCATGGCAGGCGAGGGCTACTGAGTTGAGCGCGGCATCGACTCAGGCGGGTACGACTGTTGCCATCGTCTATGACTTTGACGGAACGCTGGCTCCTGGATCAATGCAGGAGCATTCATTCATCCCTGAACTTGGCTATCCCGATCCGCGGGTATTTTGGGCGGAGGTGAAAGCTGAAGCCGAGCGCCATGATGGCGACGGCATCCTCACTTACATGCAGCTGATGCTGCAGAAGTCCGCCAAGCCCTTCACGCGTGCTGATCTTGCCAAGCACGGTGCCGGACTCCCGCTCTTTGAAGGAGTGCGGGAATGGTTCGCTCGCACGAACTCTTTTGCCGGTTCGCTTGGATTGAAATGCGAGCACTATGTGGTCTCTTCGGGGCTCCGCGAGATGATCGAAGCAAGCCCGATCGGAGGCGAGTTCACGCACATCTTTGCGTCGGGCTTCAGCTACTCCGAAGCGGGCGTAGTTCAGGCACCGGCGGTCGCGATCAACTATACGGGGAAAACTCAGTTCCTCTTCCGAATCAACAAGGGTTTGCGCACAACCTGGGACGACAGTGCAGTGAACCGATGGATTCCCATGAATCAACGCCCGGTCCCTTTTGCGCGCATGATCTTCATCGGCGATGGCGACACCGACATTCCAGCGATGAAGATGCTCCGGCTGCAGGGCGGTACGTCCATTGCCGTCTTTGATCCACGAGAGTGGGGGACGGCTGAAGTTCGTCAGAAGATGGAGCTGCTCATTGCGGAAGATCGCGTGAGCTACGTTGCTCCGGCCGACTACCGCGAGGGCACACAATTGGACGTGACTGTTCGAGGGGTCCTGCGCCGAATGGTTCCATAGGCTCTTGGAAAGTGGGCGCCGGCTGCCGGACATGATCCATTGTGTGTTCTGAAGTTCGGCGGACAGCCTCGTTTATCATGGGTGAGCTTAGTTCGTCCGGAGAAAGGCCCGATACTTAAAAGTGCGAGCTCTTTCTGGAGCCGGGCATCCCCGCCTTCTTTCTAGAAAACCAGCTTCGCGAAGGCTCACCGCGTGGTACGCCGAGCAACCTCCTGCTTTGCGTGCCACAGAAGGTCGGCGTCCATATCCTGGTTCAACATCCAGGTCAGATAGTCTGTGGGCACGTCCTGCCACCGCGCACCCCGATGCTTTCCAAATGGGACGCTGGCGATCCTTCGCGGCTGCTCCGTCCACTCAATCATCTGCTGGACTGTGGCGAGCTGCAACAGATCCTGCAGAAGGTGGGCTGTCACCCACGCGTCTGGACCTGCCCTATGCGGCGGCATCGCCAGCGACTTGTCTAAGGAGAAGCCGCGCCAGTAGCGGAGCACTTGGTTGCTATGCTTGGGAGCGTCCGGCCATACGTGAAGAGCAACCTTGTAGGTGCAGATCCATGGAATCGATCCGGTAACCTCGGTCGACAAAAACTTACGCTCGAACAAACAGTTGTGAGCGACGAGCACATCAGGTGGAGCGCCGAAAGAGATTGCGGCGCGCAGGTGTTCTGCTGTGCACGGAAAACAATCCGCACCGAAGTCTGCTTCAGTGAGGTGGTGTACCGCCATCGTTTCCGGCGGAATGCCATTTAGGGGTCGGTAGAGCCACGCCGTAGGTGGCGTTATCGAAAGGCCGTGATCGTCCCAGCAGACATCGCTAAATCCGAACTCTAGGACCTCCGCCGGCGGCTCCATGCCGGTGGTCTCGAGGTCAACTACGCGAAAGCGCATCAGCTCGGAAACTCCGTTGGCTTCACACGGAGTAGCGCCCCAACAAGGGGCATGTGAACGTAAAGCTCGCTGTGAGATCCTGGCCAGGCTTTCTCAAGCGCCTCCGCGTAGAGCCCAAGCTGAGGACCATATCCAGCTGCTCGCGTGTCCCATTGATCCCGTGAACCCGGGAAAGATTTGTGATCGATGATCGCAAAGCCGACATCGTGCTCCACAAGCAGGTCAATTCGGCCGTTCACGAGCTGATCTCCAATGTGCGCTGAGACCGGCGTCTCCCGGTGCACACGGCCGGTCGGCCACCGATTGCGAAGCTCAGCGGCAAGCCGGTCATGTGCGGCAAGCACATCGGGGGCCGCAATTTGATGCACTCCCCAGTTCGCCAGGACACGCTGGGCCAGGCTCAACCTGTCAGCGTGTGACGCAAGCAAATCGTCAGAAGCAATAATGGCATGCACCGCTTCGCCCAACAGGCGCATGTCAGCCTCTCCTACGAGAGGCAGGCGTCCACCAAGCTGAATGCGTTCCACGACCTGATATGACAGGCCGCTTGCGGCACCGCTCGGACGCCGATGCAGGGGAGGGCGCTCAAGAGTCTCCCGGTTGCCGCGAACGAATGCGGGAGAGATCGTGCGCGCCACTGCGGTTTCGGCGGCCGAAAGTACAGCGATGGCAGCCGTAAACTTCTGCTTTCCCGCCGTGATTGATCCTTCGCAGCCTTGCGGCAGATCCACATGAGTCACGCCGTTGCTGTCCAGAACTGAGATCCAGTTAGGCGGAGTTTTGACAGCTGGGGCGAAAACGAGGTGGTCTCGAGCCCGAGTGACTCCCACGTAAAGTAGACGGACTTCCTCATCTCGCGCCCGGGTTAAGGCTTGCTGGCCAATGGGCGAGTTTGCCGCACTTGTGTCGAGATAGACGTCCTTGCCCTGGCTGCCATAGGGCCACGGCCAGAAGCGAATCCATCGACCCTCGAGTGGGTTCTTCCAATCAATCTCGCCATCGGCTTGCGCCACTGGCGCAAACAGGCGAGCTCGCGGTTGCTTTGCGAGACCGGTGAGGATCACGCACGGCCACTCCAAGCCTTTTGCCCCGTGATAGGTCATGACTTTCACGGCATCTTCACGCAGGCTTGGCGGACGCTTTGGCTTCTGAGCCGAGAGTGCGAGCAGCAAACCCGATGATGTGGCGGGCACGCCGGCATTAGAGCAGTTTGCCTCGTACGATCGAGCAAAGCCACGCAATGCTTCTAGATCGTCTAGGCGAGCGGCGACGTCGCCCCAAGACTCGATACGGCGGATTACATCGGGCAGCAGTGCAATAGCGTCTACAAGCTCTCCGGGCGTCAAACCCAGCACCTGCTCACGCAACTGTTCGAGGTGCGGCGTGATCGGAACGACTGCTCGCAAAGCAGCCCGCTGATCCTCGCCGCCGAGCGCCTCAAGCCAAGCTTCAGACTCGGGATCGTCCGCCAGAAAGCGAGCAAGCTCAGCCAGAGCAAGGGTATCGGTGGGGTCCGTAACCCAGCGGTATGCCGCAATGACCAACTCGACGTGTGGTGTTCGCGTAAGACCTTCTCGCTCAACCGCTACCCGGACCCCGACACTGCTTAGGGCTCCAGCAACTTTGGTGATGTCATCCTTGGTACGACAAAGGATGGCCACGTCGCCCGGCCGCATTGGCCTAACGTCCTTGGACTTCGTGCCAACGTTCCACTGGGAGACAGCGCTCACTGCATCCCGGACGGCTTCCGCCAGTGCTGCATATTGTTTCTCAAGCGAGCCCTCGAGCCACCAAACCGAGAGCGGATCGGAGGTGAAGCCATCTTCTTGACGAGCAGTGCCCGAGAAAGCGTGCTCCTCGGGAGCGAGGCCCATCGCGTCAAGTGCCGGTGCGAAGGCTGCATTGACGAAATCGATGATGCCCTCTCGGCTCCTATAGGAACGAGACAACACATCCTGCGGTTTGGAAGTCTGCGCCGCCACTCCTGCGAAGGCGGCTTGGGTCAACAAGCTGTCCGCGTTCCGGAAGCCGTAGATGGCCTGCTTGGGGTCACCGACCCATGTGCTTGCGTCCACCAGCGGAGCCAGCGCGGTGAAGATGGCGATCTGCAGCGGGCTGGAGTCCTGGAACTCATCGACGAATAGGCGCCCGATACGCTCACTTAGGCGAGCCGCTGTGACGGGGTTCTTGAGTGCCTCGAGCGCGAGCGCCTCCTGGTCCGTAAAGTCTAGCAGACCGCGCTCGGCCTTGTATGCCTGAAATGCTGAAAGCGCCTGGGCCGCACATGAGAAAAGCTCCGTGATGAAACGCTTACAGCCCTCCCTCAGCCTCGGATGCTCGGGATGGCGACTTGCCGCTCGGCAGACGTCCTCGAGGGCGGCGACGAATGCCGGTCCATCTTTCTTCGCGCACTTCAGCTTGGACAACCTTGCCCAATCTGGCCAGCACAGTCGTTCTCCTCGGCGATTGGCGGCGTCGATCTGGCGAAGCAGCTTCACAGCCGGCTTTGCGGTCGCACTGAAGTCGGCGGGAATGGCCGCGGCTGCCGCGGAAACGGCCGCCGCAAGATCCTGATCCAGGCGATCTCCGTCCGGCGCGGGCTGGGGGAGCACCTCGAGAAAGGACGCAATCGACTTCTCGCTAGACCGGCGCAGCCCATCCGCACCGATCCCATTCGAGCGAGCAAGCTCGATGATGCGCTGAACGATGACACGCCAGTCGGAGCTGTCGCGCTCGTGTGCTTGCTTTGGCTCGAAGAAGCCCATTGCCTCCGCAAGCTCATTCAGCACCGGTGCGTGTCGTTCGATTGCAGCGTCAGCAGCAACAGCGAAGATCTGCTTGCTGCTATCCTCGGGGATCACCTCGACCCGTGGAGAACGTCCAAGCGCAATGGCATGCTCGGCGACAATCTGCCCGCAGATGGCGTTCAAAGTCCCGAAGCGCGCGCCGAGCAGCCTAGCGGCCTTGTCGGCCTTGCCTGTTTCGAAAAGTTTGGCGCGGGCACGCTCGATAAGTTCGTCCGCAGCTTTGACCGTAAACGTGGTCGCCACGATACCCTCAGGAGGACGGTTTTCGACCTCTTGCGCGATGTCGCTGACGATCCGATAGGTTTTCCCCGTACCGGCGGACGCCACCACGGTCCTGATGTTTGAGCCGCCCATCTAGATCGCCTCCGCCGCAACACGGCATAGGCCAGTGAGCTCGCAGTACTGGCATGGCTCTTTGCCAGGGGTGAGGGGCAAGTCAGCCGGGAAATGAACTTCCGCAGCCTTCGCGCCCGTAGCCACAAGATCGCCCCGTTGCGCGAGGTCACGCCACGAGCGCCAAGTGGTCACCATCGCCGTCCAGGTGTCCTCGAGGCTTTGCTCGCTTTCAACTGCTTCGTCAGCGAGAAAGCTGCCCACAAAGCCGAGCAAGCGCCGTTGATTGAGAAGGTAGTAGGCACCTTGCGCGCGCCCGCTTCCGACATGGTCCGCGATGGCTCCATACGTCGCCAGCTGCACCGCGCGACCTTCTGCGATTTCTGTGCGGCGCCGGTTCGCGCTCCTGCTCCATTTTAGATCGATGACGCCAAGCCCGTGAACAGGATGGCGAACCACAAGGTCGAGCCTGCCGCCAACGGATAATCCTTGGCCGAAATCTCGAGATCGCTCGAGCTCAGTCCCAACGATCTCGACCCCCATCTCCCCAAGCATTCCTGCTAGCTTTGAGAGTGCCTGCGGCACTCGTGAACGGGCGGCTGCAAGCTCTCCCGCATATTCTGGCTGCTGGAGAGGCGTTGCGATTGCTCCAAGCACTCTCTCGAACTCGGCCTGAGCTTCGGCGAGGATGGCTGTGGGATCGCCCGGCGCCCCCGGCCGCAGCACGCTGTTTGCGATTTCGTGCGCGAGGTTTCCGAGCAGTTGGTCCGGTCCAGGGATCTCCGCTACCCGGCTGCGGGACAGCCTAAAGACCTCCAGCAACATCCAGCGCATCTGGCAGTCCAACAGGCGCTCGAAACTCGTGGCGCTTTCGACCCGGGCCGCAAGTCTGGCGCGGGCGGCTTCAGGCAGGCGCCACGCTGCGCGCTCCTGGGGAGGAGTAGTGGGGGAGAGGCGCTCGCGACGAAGGTCTCGGCCGGCGAGCAGGAGGCTCTCTGCCTCGAAAAGATGCTCCGCCCTCCAGGTCACGCGATCCCGAACTGGCGCCACCATTGGCTCGAGCTGATGGGCGAGGGGATGGCTGGTAGTGTGTTCGCCACCGCAAAGCGCAGGCGTGACCACCAGAAGCCGTTCGCCCGCGCGCCGCACTGCGTTCGCATGGGCCAACGCAGTCCGGCGAGCGAAAGTAGCCGGTTCCTCTAGGTGGCACCCGTCCGCAGCAAGGGCGCTGACTTCCGCATTCGTCCATGGTGAGGGAGGAGCCTTCTCACCCGGCCCCTTGAAGTCCCACCAGATGACCCGAGGTGCTTCACTCCAGATGGCAGCAGGACTTCGCACGCAACGCAGGCCGCCGGCCTTGGGAATGTGCGCTGGGTTCTTCGCTCCGTCTGCGAGCACCTGGTCGAGCATTCGTTCAAGGAGAAGGGCAGGCAGGGTTTCTAGGCCGAGCATGTCGATTGCTTCAGCAAGCCCACGGGCCGCCCGGGCAACGGACAGAAGGAGTGGATCATCCTTTCCAGCGTCGAGTTGAAGGGCCCATTGACCGACTCGAGTAGCAATGGCCCTTGCTCTGCTCGCAGGCATGCCCTCGGTGCGAGCGTAGTTGCTTCCGCTCGTCCATTCGCGCCAGCTTGCTAGCCTCCGGTTGGCGTCAGTCCGGGTCAACTCTCCGCCGGCAACTCGCGCATCCAAGTCGGCTTCAATCTCTGCCCAGGCGTTTGCCCACCTAGCCCCACCAGTTCCGGGCTCGCGGCTTAGCGCATAAGCCAACTTGCGAGCTTGTTTGCGCGGAATGGGGGGGCGAGGAAGCATAAGCAAATCGAGCAGGGCTTTGGCGTTGAAAGGAGCCCAGGCAGCTGCAAACGAGAGCGGCAGCACTTGAAGCGCTCCTCGCCACGGAGAAGCAACTGATTGGCCCAGGGCCGGCAGCCCGCGAGCCTCGAGTGCAAGATCAAGTAGGGCTGTGTCGCCATCTTCGCTGATGACAACGGTGCCCTGGAGTTCTTCCTCGGTCCCATGAGAAAGCCACTCGGCAATTGCCTCGGCACCGCTGAGGGCCGTGTCTGACTTCACATGCACGAAGCTTCCGTCACCTTGCAGCTGACCGGTGGTCCCCGCAGCCATGAAGTGCTGAAGCAACCCGAGGTCGCCAGCGGCGACTTGACCCTCAGCCTGAGGTTCCATCACCGCGACACCGCACCGGCAGAGCTTCTCGATCAAAGTGCGCCAGTGAGGAGGAAGGATTTCAAGCGCCTCAATAAGGTGAAGCACTTGAATGGAAAGGGAAGGTCCAGCTTCGAGGGCACGGCAGACATTTTGCAGCCGATCTGCAACGCCGTCGGGCAGTTTGGCACCAGAACGCTCAACTAACGCCAGCGCACCAGGGCGTTGCGGTCCCGCAGCGGCAATTGTCCAGCCGCCCGCTACGAGCTCATCCCGCCACTGAAGCAGAGTTGCTGCCGTTGCCCAAGGATCAATGGTGACCGATTGAGCAAAGAAAAGGTCTGGCTGAGCCTCGAGAGCAGCCCTCAGCTTTGCGGCATAGCAGGCCACGCGTGCCGCCTGTGACGCCGGGGGGCGGGTAAGGCCAAGCTGAACTTCTACAGCGCTGAGCAGCCCGAGAGGGCCCACGACCGCCGCGCCAAACACCCCTTCGATTCCGCCTTGGAAATCTGGGTAGCATGAACTGTCGCAAGCCATGCCAAATACCAGCTTCATCGTACGCCCCCTACACCGGACCGACTTCTCAGCCGCCCGCACTCTGTCCCCTCCGTGCGAGCCAGTTCTTGCTGGTCGCCCCGGTCGCCGCCCCTGGCGAATAGGCGATACCTCTATCCGGCCACCGTTGAGAAGATCATCGATAAGTTTCTTCGAGCCGAGGAGGCTTAGCTGAGGCACCAGGAACCTCAGAGGATTCTAGAGTGCCTGGCCTCTCAAGCGAAGGCCTCCTGACGGTGCGCTTGCACGCTCACTTATGTTGCGGTTCGGCACGACAAAAGCGGTCGTGCGAGGGTTGCAGCGCTGGGCCGGGAGGATGCCTTCGTGGCCTTTCTGCTTGCCAAATCGCAAAGCTGTGCGAGCAACCGTTATCTACAAGGTCGACATGGAGCCCGGATGTCCACGAACGTCATAATCGATCTGCGCTACTTCGACGCGTACTATTTCGAAGACCCGGGAGAAGTGCCGGGCACGCCGCCAACCGGCTACGCGCTGAAGCCGGAAGTTGAGCAATGGATACGCGACAACGGCGGCTGCGACGGCTGGCGCATGGTCGACATCGAGACCTCCCATGACATTTTCGAACTCTGTGTGGAGGTGACCTTCTCCGTCCCGGTAAGAGCGGCGGAATTTCGAGCACGGTTTCCGCTTGATAGCTTCATTCGCGAACGCGCGGGCACGAGCTCTAGATGACAGCTCAGGTAGAACGCCTCCCGCCGGAATGGAGCGAGTGGCTAATCAGAGGTTGGCACGGGATCACCGCGACCGAATGGGCGCGAGAATATATGCCAAGAAAGCTCGCTTCAGACCTTTCAACCTACGAGAACCTGGAAGCAGATCGTCCGCGCTTTGCGAGGGCTTTGCGCCGGCAACGGCGTAACACCGTCGCTGATCTGCTCCGCTTTCAACATCATCTGCCTTGGGACCGGAGCGGTGCGATCCGATTTTTCCGTGAAGCTACGGCTGAGCCGCATTCGAGAACGGAGAAGGAGCATGCACTGCCCGTCTCACAATTGAAGTCGCTTGTGCTCATGGCTCTGGAGGACAGAGACCAGGAACAAGCTTTGCGACGGCTGTGGTTCGGATGGTTATGTCCCACGATTGAAGTCAGTTCTGCGACACACCGTTTGATTAGCAAGGGTCAGGAACGTCGCTGCACGTCCTTTGATTTTCCCCTGAGCCGGTACCGGGGAATTCCCCTCATCCGCTTTGACGGGGTCGCCGTCGATGCTTCCACCTACTCGATCGCCGAATTGCTACGCGACCTTGGCGCCGTTCCGGGGCTCGAGCCGATAGTCAGTGAGCTTAAGTCGCTGGAACTACCCACCGCTGAAGAGGAGGAGTTGTGGACTCGTTCGCAAACGAGGCGTGGTGACTGACACCAGGTAACAGAGCGAGGGAGAGTATTGGGTAGCCAGTCTTTTCAAGCTCGGGTTAAGCGTGATCCGCACGTCTGACTAATTTCAGTTCGATATGACGGCGACGCTAGCAGTGGCCAGGTCTTCCAGATCCTGGAATAAACATGAAGTCGGCTGCTCCGGGGGGTACCATGAAGCGCGTATTTGAAGAAGATATCGGGGACGCGAAACTGGTCATTGCGCAAGCAGCCGAAGGTTACGTCGGTACCTTGTGGCGAGAGGGCAAAAGAACCGACACGATCCAACATTCCGACCTCGGCGTCTTGAAGGCCAGCCTCCGCAATCAAGCGGGCAAACTCCACCCGGATTATTACGGAATTGAAGGGGCAAAGGCGAGGTTTTGCAGCTTCTTCCCGGGCGGCTTTTCCGATGCCACCTACCAGGCGCAGGAGCGGGACTATAAGGACAAGGCCCGTGCCGCCTTGCTCGCTGTGGCGCCTCTGGAAGAAGCACTCGACGCGACTTCCGAGATCGCTCTGGCGTGTCGCAAGGGGCTCGCGACCAATCTGCTGTCCCGCTTCGAGGCCGCCCGCCTAAGCGAGGTACTTGCTTCTAACGAAGGGCCTGCCTTTGTGCGCGCAGCAGCGAGCTTCGCGCTCGAGCCCAGTCAGGAATGCCTGGACGCAATGGAGAAGGCGATCCTGCCGCATGGCCGGAGCTCCTGGCCCCTAGTCACCTATCTTCCTTATTTCTGGGCCCCAGAGACGCAGATGTTCCTGAAACCCGAAGCGACGAATGATTTCGCTCTACGCGTCGGACATCATTTCGCTCGTGCGTACGAATCTACTCTGAACTTTGATGTTTATGTGGCCCTGCTCGAGCTGGCGCAGTGGACGGAGCGAGAGATCCAAGAGCTGGAGCCACGTGATCGCATCGACGTCCAATCGTTCATCTGGGTCGTTGGCGATTACACCGACGCTGATCGGATGGATGCGCCCGCACCATGAGCCGGATCGGTCGCCTAAACCTTGCGATGCGCCAGCCGGAGGATGTGATACCGCATCTCGGTAAACCCACCCATTGGAAAGAAGGCCGCTCAGCCAAGTCACTCGCTGATGCCTGGTTTGCGGCCAACGACGTTCCGGCCGATGTCCGAGCGGTGCTCGACAAGGCAGACGAATATCGAGGGGCTACGCTCATCGATGCCTTTCTGGAACGATGCACCGATCTTCAGGATGGCCGCGGGACCCCGTCACAAACAGACCTGCTGGCAATCCTCGCTACGGACTCTGGTTTGTCGGTAATGGGAGTGGAGGCCAAGGTCATCGAGAGCTTCGGACCCATCGTTGAAGAATGGCTCGACGGCGCCTCGGGCAAAGAGCAGCGACTACAGCGATTGTGCGCGCAGCTCGATCTAGATCGAGCTGCGGCCCTTCGCCTCCGCTATCAGCTACTGCATCGCACCGTCGCGGCGATGCTTGAGGCTAGACGCTACCGCACATCTCAAGCGCTGATGCTGGTTCAAAGCTTCTGCCCTGAGCGAACTGGCTTCGCGGACTTTGCCGCCTTTGTCGAAGCGCTTGGGTTCGGCGCGATCGAGCCTGATCGCCTGAGCCCCTCGCGCGAACTAAGCGACTTGAATGTGAGGCTTGGCTGGGTTGCAAGCGCGAAGTGATCCATCGCCAGAGCGCCATTCTCAAGATAGGCTTGTGATGCTCGCCCGCGCCGACCGCATCAAGCGAGTAGGGACCAAGCGCGTTTGTTCTGGCCACTTTCCTGAATGGGGTGCCCCTCGCGCTTGGAGTGAGCCACCACCGCAGAATCGGGTTCGAAAAGGTTCTCGGCTACAAAGCGGGAGCTCAGCCTCGCAGAGCACCGTCGTTGCGGTGTCGCACGAAGCGAGTCCTCATCTTCTTGCAGTGCAGGAACAATTAGCTCCCACATCGAAGGCGCAGCTCGAAGACTTAACTCATCGAAGTCGTCGAGTGCGAACACTCGGTCGTACAAGCCGGTGGAGAAACGCGGAGTTATAGTCCATCCCAGTTGAGGTGAAGTTCAGCTGCACGATCGTAGAAGCTGAGCGGCTCTTCCTCGCTCCATACGTCGTCATTGTCTGCTTCTTCCTACTCGTCATCATCGCGAAGCGGAGTAACTAGCCCATCAGGCGAGCACATCATTTCTCTTGTGAGTCCAGGAAATGCTCTTCTCATGTCCTCAAAGCCATCGCCGATGTTTTCGATCAAGATGTCGCGATCGGCTCGATAAGGGCCCGGCATAACCTGGTAGTCCTGTGTCGACCGGAGTCGCGCCCTGGGTGGGTGGAATACAGTCTGCACCGGCGGTGCAAGCAGCGTTTTGAGGCCGTAGATTGCGGATAACGCGCGTGCCTCGCTATCGGCACGGTTGCGCCTGACGAGCCCAGTCCAGCGAGGGGCGGAGAGCGTGCCGCTTCGATCAATCCTCACATCCTCTTCATACCTGAGGAGGTGCTTCTCATACGCGATCAGATCCGCGAAGATCTTGCCTTCTACACGTCGCCGCCTCGAGCTCAGGGCTGGGATGACGAGCAAGGGTCCCTCGTCGCGTCCTGCGTTTAGATGTTGAGCCAATGGGTCGGGACCGTCCGTAGGTTCATGCACGCCTGACCAATCAACGATCACTTTGGGCACGGTGGCGATCATTACCTGTGTGTTCTCCTCCAGGCGTAGCTGCGGGTGTGACGGTAAAACCTTGACCTTACTTCTTCCTAACCTCTTCTAAATCCCACCAGTCGTTTATCGCGCCACTCTCATCGAGCAAAAAAGCGCATTCCACGGTACCGATCAAAACTTGAAATCGTGTTTTCTCGTCCAATAGGTTGGCATCTGTTGGGATCTGGGTCGTGGCAAGGGTGGAGAATGCCAACGCTTTCTGAAGGTCAACAATCAATGCCGCGGGAGCTCTAGAGAGCTTCTTGGCATCGCTCGGAGTAAAACTTCCGCTGAAAGTTGCATTTCCTTCCTCTTCAAGAGAGGGGTCGTGAAGCAACCAAGAGGTTAGCTCGCGCTTCTGCACTCGTCGTGTTGCGCCAAAAGCATTGCTCCCGAGATAGGAGCCTGATTTCGCCGTGAATGTTCTAATATTGAAGGACATACCGTCCACGGCTGACTGCGGAATGCTTCCGCCTTGGTCGCCATAGGCCAGCCTAGCAGACATCCAGTTGTAAGACTCGGCAAGGCCGTACGCTGCCATGTCATAGCTTAGCTTCTCGGTGTCGGCATCGTACGAGATAGGAAAGCGTACCCGATCCACTCGGAAGATTGCTTTGGCTGGCAGGGTCCGACGAACCGCGCCTAGGCGGAGCTCGAATTCACTTGTTTTCTCAAACTTACCTCGCGTGACACTCGCAAGCTTGGCGACAATGGCCGCGAAATCAGCGTAAACCGGCTTCTTCCCCAGATACGTCTCGCAGAAGTGGGGAGCGGCTTGAGCCTGGGCGGGCGGCTGAGAAGCCGCTGCGACGATCATCAATGCCAGCATGCTTACCTTCGCTGCCTCCGTCAGAACGGCTGGCTGTCAATGCACCGATACTTCCTTCAAAGCCAGGGTGTTAGCGTCGGCAATAGGTTAAGAACGATAATCAAAGCCTCCTGCAGGCCGGGCAGAGCTGAACGACTGGAATCACGAATTGGTAAAACGAAACGGATGGTCCGTCTTCGGAAATCAGAGATAATAGCCCACATAGACGTACGCCCGTCGTCGGGATCGGCAGCGCAGGACTGAATGCCGACTTGTGCTTCTGCTCAGACGCAAGGACCCGCTAAACGCATGCCCAATCTACAATCCACTCGCCTGTGAACTGGCGTTCTCCTTCTAGCCAGGGGCAGCCATTCGAGCCCGCCTTTTGCTGAGCCCTGGGGTGGGTATCTGCGGCCTAGTGCAAGCTGCAGAGCGTTGACGGATTAACTCACACGAGACTGTAGTCCAGAGCCTCGTCTTGAACTCAAGACTTCGGCCTCACCCCCCGATGAACGAAGCCACGAACGTCTGCTTGCAGGTGTCCTTGGACTTGGCGCGCCTTCGGGAAGGGCGCAAAAGCCGGCGCCTGCTCAAAGCCGGCGTCATGCTCCGCATGAACCTTCGTCGGCTATTCTCCTGCGTTCACCCGAAAGCCGCCGGTCCGCTCTCCACCAGGAGAAGCACTGCGGGAACATCAGCATATAACTGCAGGCCGCTAACGCAGCGACTCTCAAGGTGCCAACGGTATTCTCGAGATCGAAATCGCATTGGCCAAGCGGGGACCGCATTAGAGAAAGCGGGAAACCGACATCCACAGCACCAAGGCAGATAGAGTTGCTACTGTGGCCAGAGCGGCCTTTGTCGAACGCGAAACCCTACCTACTAACCAGGCCGCCACACCAGCGGCGACGAAGAGCACCACGTTGGTCCCCGGCGCTTGACCCTGTGAAAAGGCAGACCTCAAAACATATTCCCCGCCCGTTCCCAGCACGACAACCCAGTACAAACTCTTCTTCAGCGCTTTCTCGTCGAAATTCGAAGTTCCGGCAGGTTCCGGTTGTTTCGCTTCGGCGATGCTATCGTACGTTCTTGGGGCGGGCTTTGAGCCGGCGCTTTCTCCAGGTCCGGGTGCACGAGGTTCCGAACTCCCGATCAGCTTCGGGCTGCAGGCCGCCTCCGCAGTAAGTACCCCTAAATTTGCCTCAGATCGCGTGGTAGGCATTGCCACGTGCCAACGAGTAAAAAGCAGGTACCCTCCGCCGAGAACTATGATAGCTCCTATGAGCTCTGCTCCGTTTCCAAAGAAGAGATCGTCCACTCCCCCCGGCGAGAGCGCGTCTCCTATCTCCTCTCCCATGAAGAAAGCGGCAGACATCAAAGCAGCGCCAGCAAACATGATCTTCGCAGCTGCACTTCTGGTCACCCAAACCTGCAATGGGGGCACAAGTAAAATGATGAGAATAACCGCCGCCAGTGTGGCATGAAAATCGGGCGTTGCGTTCAGCCTCAGTGCAAGACAGGTGAAAGCCACGATTATTAGAAATGTAGGACTTGGAACCCGATAGGGTGCAAGGGCTTGTGATAAATAGGCCAACATGTACCCTAAAGCTGCAAATGCGATCCCAGACGTCACTGAGGCCGCAACGTCAATCTCGTAATCGCTCATGAAGGGAAGGCTCGTCCCTAAGATGAATCCGAGCCCTGGCCAAACAACGAAATGGAACTTCCTCGGCGACCTCACCAGATATGAGCGGAGCATTCAGAATCCCAACCTCTGCTGTTGACATCTTTTGAGTGAAGGTACGCGTAGGAGAGAGCACTGTGTATCTACTTCGCCACAGCTGGATAGCCCAATCAAACGCTAACGGCGTAAGGACCTGAGTGAACAAGCGTCTGCTCTGCGCCCCTGCAAACCGAAAGCGGCCGTTCCGCTTCCCACCAGCAGATTCCTTGCAGCTTATGGCCAGCGTATTGATACTGCATTTTCGATGTCGCCGGCACGCGCGTCATGAGTATTCAGCGAGAAGCGTCTCCTCTCCAGGCTGGAGGAGCGAAAGAAGCGCCTCCTTAGCGACCGCGTACTTGCACCTAAAGACCTCGCGAGATTGCGTGACGTTGCCGCCGCGCTCCCACTCCAGGTCTACGCAGTAAGGGCGGAGCAGTTGATGCAGCGTTTTCTCAATCTGCCCGGCTCTCGCCAGATGTATTGCCGCAACTATTCTCCAGTTGTGAATTCCCGCATAGCCCTCAAGATTTGCGATGTAGATCCGATTTGACGGGTCGTCCGAGAAGCCAACTTTTGTAAGCCGCCCGCTCTTCGCGATGTAGACGAAACCAGAGAGGCGGCTTCGTTTTGCGTAAGCTATGTAGCTCGTGTTGCACTCGGGACACCCTCCTGCAGTTCGCATCGTGTGGCCTCGCGGGCAGGGCTTCATTCCATAAGCGAACAACTTGCCTTCTTGTTTGAGTGCCACCGTATAAGCGGCTCGTGTCATTCCTGAGCAGTCGAGCACCCAACCCTCGGGCTGCTCGAAGCCATGCTTCTGCAGGAATCGAACGTGTTTGGCTGTGAGCTTCGCCAAGTGGCGCTCCTGAACATTGCTCCGGCATCACTATGTTGCCAGCACCTGCCTCAGAGTGTCCACTGGGGCACTTCAACTTATGAAGATCGAGCTAGCGCCAAGATCTCCCAAGTTGGCCATCGATGAGCCGAATTTAGCTCCGCGTGAACGAGGGTCGGCTATTCCTCAGGGCTCACCCGAAAGCAGCCGGTCGGCTTTCCACCGCCAGCAGAGAGCTATCCGTTCCGAAAACGTTTTTACTTTCTGACATTTACGGAGGATACAGCACGGGCTTTAAGGGGATACAGCAATGCTCTTGGTGTTGGCAGCAACGATGGCCTCGCAAAACCCATGCGCTCAGATGAGCAGCGCCTACGAAATGCGGGAATGCGGTGTGAAGCAGCTCGAGGCGATCGACCGAGACCTTCAGAAAAGCTGGGAGCGGGCAATTAGCCGCGCTCGTACCGAAGACCGCCTCTATGATGGACCAGGGCCCGCAGGTGAGTGGGCCGCCGCACTGACTAAGTCGCAGCAGAACTGGAATCGCTACCGCGATGCCCAATGCACGGCTGAGTCCCTAAAAATGCGTCCTGGAAATGGTACCATGGGGCTCGAGTTGAACTGCCGCATCCGCATGGGGCAAGCGCGGATCACAGAGCTGGAGGTGCACTTCGACTTTAGGTGAGAGGCCCTGCCTTACGGTGGGTTTCTCTGCCCGAACCGTGCTCGCCAGTAGCGCGACCCCGCTTAATGCTTCGCGGGCGCGAGACTGTCCGTTATCAAGGTGTGCCAACGCGAATGCCGTCGTTCCGCTTCGGACCGATGGCAGACGTACAACGTCCTGAATGAAGGTCCTTTTAGGAGCGTGGGCAAGGTCGGCCTAAACTGCACGACCAGCGCAAGCAGTAGTGGTGTTCTCGTGTGAACGGCTGTCCGTCGATCTGAGGTGACGAAGGTTGGGGAGGCGACTTTTGCTACAAAGTTCTGCTACAAAATAGCGCTACAAACTCGCGGCAGAATGCCCTAACTCTCTGATACGGCTAAGGGCAAAAAACATGGGTGGGGCTCCTGCCGCCCCAGCCAGTTCAAGGTTCCTGCGACCAGTGGCGCTGGGGCCTGGCCACCCGCCCCTCAGCAAGCCGGTAAAGAGGCCCCCTTTCTCTCCATGGTCAAGTCCATGGGCACAACTCCTCTGTGCCCGATGAGCATCGACCAGCAGGCGCCTCAAGGTTGCGGCAGACCTTGCTCCGGCGGGCAAGTCGCGCCTTGCAGCTTGCGTACGGCCTTATGGACAAGCATTGCGCTTCTTGAACGAGGCTTCGAGCGCAGTGAGCAAACTGACAAGCGGGGTCGGATCCGGGTCAGAGCCCCGTTCCTTTGCAGCAACGAAATCGTACAACTTCGTCCTCGCTCGTCGCAACGTGTCCAGCTCTGCCTTGGTCGCGCAGAGTTCCTGCTCAAGGCCGCTTTCGAGAAGGTCGAAACATGTCCACGTCAACGCGGTAGGCTCGTCGATCTTTGCCCGGATGTTATCGATCAGATCCACGTGCTTCATCACCTTGGGCTCCTTAGCAACGGCGGGTGAACGTAGCTGCCTGTTGCGGCCGGAGAGCACGCCCGGACCGCGGCACTTCTCGATAGCCAAGCTGGCTGGCAGGAGAGTGCCAATATCAAGATCGAAGTGCAATCGAGCGGGGACGGGCGTCGCGGCTACTCCCCGACTCCTGCTTGCCGCACTGAACAGGCCTCGTCTTTGACCCTGACCCGAAGCTGGACAATGCTCGATCGATCAGGCCCGCCAGCATGCGGGTGTTCTCGACTCTTAACCCAATTTAAACCACAAGATACGCGCGAAGCGACTCGGCCGTAGTGAGCGCGCGCTCGTCAAAGTGGAGGAGGAACGGGCATGCCGCCCGGCCAGGGAACCAAGCGCTTTGTCAGGGACGGACATCTTCATCTCCTACAGCCGTGCGGACCGGACTGTTGCCAAGCATCTCGCCCAAAGGTTCGAGGGTGAAGGTTTTACGGTCTGGTGGGACGCTGCGCTCCACTCGGGTGAAACCTTCGACGAGGTGATCGAGCGAAATCTCCGCGCCGCGAGAGCCGTCGTCGTTCTCTGGTCGCCTCGCTCGGTCAGCTCACGCTGGGTGCGTGCAGAAGCCACGCTTGCGGATCGTCTCGGAAAGCTTGCTCCGGTCGTCATCGAGGACTGCGAGCGGCCGATCATCTTTCAGCTGACCCATACCACGGACCTTACCGAATGGACCGGCGATGCGGGGGATCCGGTTTGGCGGCGGCTTATCGATGACCTTCGACGAAATACGCAGAGGGCGGAAGTGGCGTCGGCTGCGGCGCCGGCGCCTTCGGTGCGGCGGTTCGATCCGGCAACTGCCGATGCCCGACCAAGACCGGTGGCCTTTGCGCCGAGGCGGGAAGAGGTCTTCGTCGCGGCCGAGGAGAGCACCACCCAGTTCGCGGTCCGCCAGGACGACCCCGACGAACCCCTGCTGAGCAGCTTCCACGCGCTCGAGATCGCCGTGGACGGCAGGTTGGAAAGGCGCTTCGTCGTCACCGCCAACGGACTCAGGATCGGCCGCACGCCGCCGTCCGACGTCATCCTAGCCGACCCGATGATCTCGCGCGCACACTGCCTGGTGGAGCTCGCCGACGACCGGCTGCGGGTCACCGACCTGCGTTCGACGAACGGCACCTTCATCGACGGGATCAAGGTCACGGGGTCGGCCTTTCTCGAGATCGGGTCCGTGCTGAAGGTGGGGAAAGTCGAACTGACGCACAGGCTCGGGAGCCCGGACGAACGTTAGTGTCCGGCAAGTGGGGGAAGGGCAGAAGTTGACCAACGGCAGTCCTCCGCGGCCGCGCATTGCGCTGAACATCGGCATCACCGGCCACCGGGCAGGCGTCCTTTCACCGGAGCTCGTCGAACGCACGTCCCCGATACTGGAGCGGGTGTTCTCGCAGCTGCGGAGCGCGACCGAGCAGCTGCGGCGCGAGAACCCCGACCTGTTCTCCGACGAGGAACCGCTGTTTCGGCTGCATACCCCGCTCGCCACCGGTGCCGACCAGATGGCTGCCGACGTCGCGCAGCGAACCGGCTTCAAGGTGCGTGCGCTTCTCCCTTTTGCGGCTGACGAATATAGCGCCGATTTCCGCAAGGGCCGCGAGCTGCGCGAATTCACGCAGCAGCTCAAGACGGCGGACGAGGTCTTCGCCCTTCCCTCCGATCGCACGGATGCGAACGCGGCCTATGTCCAGGTCGGCAAGGCCGTCATTGCAGCCTCGGACATCCTGATTGCCGTCTGGGACGGCGGCGACGGAAACGGTCCGGGCGGCACCGCCCACGTCGTCGACCTTGCACTGACGTCGGCGGTGCCGGTCATCCACGTACCGATCGACCGTCAATGCGGTTCGGCCGGCGAACCGCGCCTGATCTTCGGGCGCGACCTCCTCGAATTCGAGGCAAGGCCGCTGTCGATGGCGGCGGACGTGCAGGCACTGGTGCAGGACGTGCTGGTTCCAAGCGACCCCTTCGAACGTCGGCACATCCGCGGCTATTATGGAGAGGCGGAGCGGAAGGCCAACCTACGCATCGAATATCCGCTTCTACTCGCGCTGCTTGGAGTGAAGAAGCTGCCGGGCCGACCCTGGCGCCAGAGCTCGGTCGCCAGCGACATCGAGAATGACTGGAAGGACGTGCGGGAGCCCGGACCGCCAGAAGCGCGGCAGCCGCTTGCGCTCGCCTACGCCTGGGCCAACTACCTTGCGATCCGCTATGCCCAGCTCTTCCGAAGCGGCCACATCACCAATTACGTTCTGTCGGCTCTTGCCGTGAACCTCGCCCTGTTCGGGCTGATCATGCCCTCGATCAAACTCTATCTGGTGGTCGCCGAGCTGGGCGTGATCGGGCTCCTCTTCTACAATACCAATGCGGGAACGCGGGGCGACTGGCACCGCAAGTGGCTGCAATATCGCTACCTTGCCGAGACCCTTCGGCCCTTTCTCTACCTCAAGCGGACCGGAATGATCGGACCTCCGTTTCGCAGCGAGCTGGCGCATGGCGCGGTTCACCGCCGCGGCGGAGTGGACTGGACGCGGTGGTATGCGGCGGCGATCTGGCGGCAGATGGACTGGCCCGTCGGAGAACTTTCAGCGGCTTCCATCCGGCAGTTGGCAGACGACGTCGTGGCCGAGCAACTGCTGCCACAGGCGGTCTACCACAAGGTGAATGCCGAGCGGATGCACAAGCTCGATCATCGCCTGCATGAGATCGGCAACTTCCTCATGGGAGCGGTGATTGCCGCCTGCGTTCTCTACGTTGGCGGCTATTTCCTTGTTCACGAGTGGACCAAGAACCTGACGGGCGCCTTCATCTTCCTGACCGCCGGCCTGCCCGCCATCGGTGCTGCCGTGTTCGGCATGAGAGGCCATGGCGAGCACCTGCTCGCGGCAAGTCGCTCGGCGCACACCGTCAAGTCGCTCACCGGCAACGTCGAGCGGCTCCGGCAGGCAGGCAAGCTCGATCAGCTCGCCCGTGAGCTGGAAGGAAGTGCCAGCATCATGTTGGCGGATCTCAACGAATGGACGGCAAGCTACAGCGAAAGGTCCCTGGAAATCCCGGCCTAAAGCCGATCGCTGTCGTTCGTCGAGCGGGTCCAGAGCCGTTCCATGGCGAGGTAGGTGAACGAAGCGCTCCAGGCGATAAGCACCAGGCCCGTCAATGCTTCCATTCCCGCGATCACGCGGATCGGCCCTTCCGGAACGATGTCGCCGATCCCGAGGGTCGTGTAGGAGGCGATCGAGAAATAGAAATGGTCCTCGAACCAGCCCGGCCCACCGGTCACGGCACCCATGAGGCGACCGTAATCTGCCCAGTCGAGCCCTGAAAGCGCGAGGGCGAACAAGACGACTTCGAAGACGTGCGTCGCGAACAGGACCAGGATGATGAAGAGCAAGGGATGGCTGATCCGGCGCGGCCCGTCGACCAGGCGTTTGAGCTGCCGCAGCACCAGCAGGTGAACGTAGCAGCATAGCGCCGTCAGCATGGCGGCAACCACCAGCGAGATAAGCAACTCGTTCCCCCCTCAGCCTTGCAGTGCGATCGCGGCGACTAGCGCTTCGATGCGTCCGTGGAACGCTTCACCAGGAATACGAGATAGGCACGCGTCTGCCGGGCCTGCTTGATGAGCGGATCGGCCTGGCGGTCGGATCGGATCCCACGAAACGAATCCTTGAGACCGGCAAGGCTGGCATCATAGGTGCGCGCCAACTGGGCATTGGACCGAAGAAGATCGTAAGCCGCACGCTGTTCGGGCGTGGAGCCGGGACTGGCCCGCTCGCCCATGCGGATCACGTCGCGAGCCATGCCGCGACCTTCGTTGACAAGGCCGTTGAACTGGCTCGTCGTCGCCTGCGAGAGCACATCGGACGAGGCGGTCGTGACGGGCACCGCAGTGGCCGCGGGCGCCTGGCCACCGGTGACGACACGCGGCGGAAGCGTTCCTGCGCTTGGCTGCTTTGGCAATGCCGCCTTTCGACTTGCGTCGGCCAGTTCGGCCAGGCGTTTTTCGTCACCGCTATGCAGGGCTGCAATGGCCTCGGCTGCCCCCGAATAGGAGCGATAATGCGCCACCGTCGCGCGCGCCTGTGCGAGCGCGTCTGCCGCGCTTGTCGCGGACCGGGCGCGTTCGGCAGTCCCCCGCACCTCGGCAAGGCTGGCCTGGAGATTGGTCACGGCGGCTCTGCGATCGTTCGGAAGCGTGGCAGGATCGGCATTCGACCAGGCGATGCGCGAGGATAGTTGCGTCGAGCGCTCCTCGACGCTCGTGACGAGGCCCGCGGCCAGCGCCGCTGCGGCGGCACGCGTGCGGTCGTTCGCTTGCGTTTCTTCCGGTGCCGGCGTCGCCGAAAGCTCGCCGGCGAGGGCAGTAACGGGCTCGAGCAGCGAATCCGGCACCTTGGCCGCGCTCGCCTCCTCGGCCAGGCTGTTCATGCCACTGGCGAGGTCGGCCACCGGCACGGGGGCCGCGGCCGCGGTCCTGGTCGGGGCCGACACGTCGATGGCCCCATTTTCGGCGGTCGGCGGCGTATCGTCGCCTCTCAGGCCAAAGCCGACCGCGGCCACGGCAGCCAATGCCAGGGCCACGCCGCCGGCAAGCAAGGGCTTGGAGAGGCCGATGCGTGTCGGTTCGGCGGAAGGGGAGGAGGCCAGGGAAGCCGCCTGTGCTTCGGCCTTGCGATCACGCTCCGGCGCTTTCGCGGCCGAACGGGCGGTCGGCGTTGCGGGGGACGCCGGGGTCTCGCCAGTCTGCGGCGCCGCGGCCTCAGCCGACTTCTTCGACGCCTTGGTGTGGCCGGCACGCTTGAACTCGGCCTGGCTCGGCCGATCCGGCACCCCGGTTTCGATCGGCCTTTGCGCGTTGCCGGACGCAACCGGCGCGATGGGGACGATCGCTTCGGATGAGGTGTCGAACGGTACGATCCGGGTGACGTCCGCAATGTCGTCCTCGTCCGGATCGGCAGGCGCCTCGAGCATTTCCAGCCAGGCGGCAATCGACTGGGGACGGTCCGCGGGACGAACCATCATCGCAGCGTCGACGGCCTTGAGGAAGTTCCTGCTGTAGCCAGGCCACACGCCGTCCGCCAGCGCCTCCCCCGCACCGCCGTGCATCCGCTCCAGCACCTCCGGAGGCTTGGTGCCGGTGACGCATTCGTAGAGCACGACCCCGATGGCATAGATGTCCGTCCACGGACCCTGCTCGAACGTCTTCACATATTGCTCGATCGCCGCGTAGGGCGGGGTGTGGAAGGTGACCTTGGTGCTGGTCGCCTCGGCCGCCTCGAAGCGGGCCGAGCCGAAGTCGATGAGCACCGGCTTTCCGCTGTCGTTGATCAGGATGTTCGGCGGCTTGATGTCGCGGTGGAGGACTCCAACCCGGTGTGCGCGGTCGAGCCCCTCCGCGATCGGCTTGACGAGCGCGACGAGGCTGCGCTCGTTCCACTTCTGGCCCTGCTTGATGAGGCGGGAGAGCGAGACGCCGTCCTCGAAGTCCATCACCATGTAGGCGGTGCCGTGGATCTCGAACAGGCTGCGCACGCTGACGATGTTCGGGTGGCGCGACGGCGTGGACAGGTTCCACAGCAGCTTGGCCTCCTCGACGAACTTCTTCAGCCCGAGCGCATGCACTTCCTCGGCATTGGAATCGATCGGAACCACCGTCGCTTCCGCATCGCGCTCGCTGATCGAGCTCGGGAAATATTCCTTGATGGCGACCAGTTCGTTGAAATAGATTCCGCGGCCCTTGTAGACGATGCCGAAGCCGCCGACGCCGAGCACTTCCTCGAGGCGCCATTCGCGAAGCACGGTTCCGGGCGGTAACGCCTTGGTGCTGTACGCCTTGTTCAACGCGCGCCCCCCTGACCTGCCTTGAGATTAACAAATCGCATAATCCTCCGTTGATTGCTAGTGTGGGAGGCTTGCCAGGGAGGGGACCCATGCGGTTCGAATGTGTCAGCAGGACCCACGTCGGCCTCAAGCGACCGATCAACGAGGACAATTGCCTGCTTCGTCCCGAGAAGGGGCTGTTCGTGGTTGCGGACGGGATGGGCGGCCATGAGGCAGGGGAGGTGGCGAGCGCCCGCATCGTCGAGGCTCTGACCCGGCTGGAACCGGTCACGGAAGCCACGGTCGTCGCGACCCTTGAGCAGGTGAACGACGACCTGCTCGAGCTTGCGCAATCCGGTGAGGCGTCGCGCACCATCGGCAGCACCGTGGTCGGCCTGCTGATGGACGGCGGCAGCCTGTCCTGCTTCTGGGCTGGCGACAGCCGTGCCTACCAGCTCCGGGATGGCGTGCTGACCCAGCTCAGCCGCGACCACAGTCTGGTCCAGGAACTGCTGGACGCCGGCATGATCGATCCCGACCGCGCCCACGCGCATCCGAACGGCAATGTCATCACGCGGGCAGTGGGGGCTTCCGACACTTTGAGGGTTGAGGTCGCCAGGAGCGAGCTGCGCGCGGGGGACCTTTACCTGCTCGCCAGCGACGGCGTGACCCGGGTGGTGCCGGATGAGGAACTGGGCGCTGCCCTCAACGCGCCCGCCTCGTCGAACGAGATCGCCGACGGCCTCGTCTGGACCATCCTCCGCCGCGGCGCGCCGGACAATCTGACTATGGTGCTGGTGCGGGTGGGGTAGGGGCTTCGGACATTGCGTGTTCGGGCCCTGGCGCCGATGCCAGCCGATCGAGCCGCTGTGTCCGCCAGCGCAGCAGGATGAGCGCGACCAGCAATGGCGCGATCCAGATCAGACGGCTTTGATATCTGTCATGCACGTCGGAAAGCGTGCCGGTGACGAAGGCATTCGCGACGAGTGCCGCCACCGTTGCCAGGAGAGCGGAGCCGGCAACCTGGTCCCTTCGCCGCCAGGCAAGTGGAATGAGCGCGAAGAGGCCGATCAAGCCCGCGAAACTGGCGGTTCCGGTCACCACTTGCAGCGGCACGGTCTTCAGCTTGCCCTGCATCTGCGCAGAGCCGTTCACCTGATCTCGCAGGTGAGGTCGAAAACGGCTGAGTGCTCCCTGGATCGCACTTTGCTCGGTGATGCAAACCTGGGGGCACTCGTCATCGAGGACGGCAAAGGAGAAGAATTGCTCGGTGGTCGCTTCCACCGCGGCCTTGGCAAACAGGCCGGGCGATTGGATGAGGGCACCGCGAGCGGCAATGCCCAGCTGCGTATCCCAGTCGACGCCCTTCTTGTTGTCTCTCTGCTGCCAGACCGTTGTCCGGAAGATCGAGTCCGGAGCCCACAGGAGTTTCTGGCTATCGTCGTGGAACTGAGGCGCGATCGCACAAAGATCCTTCACCCGCGGATCGACCGGGCAATTCCTGGCAAGCCATGGCTTGAGCAGTCCATCCTCGTTGAGGCTGGCGTACAGGAAAGCAGAACTGCGCGGCGCGTAGGTGATCCGGTGGAAGAAGGCGCCGTTCGCAAGCAACTGGCACCCGATGATGAAGAGCACGGTAAGTGCGAGTGCGGCCGCCCGGTGCATCACCCCGCGGAACGACAGCCCTGCGATCCACAAGGTCAGGATGGTCGCCGATGCGCTCGCCACCAGGATGGCGGGGAATGTACTGTGTGGAAGGCAGGCGGCGGCGGCGGCAAGCCAAAGCAGCGGCGAACCGGCGGCGTGCGGGTCCCGACTTGCGCACAGCCACCCCAGAAGAAGCACGACGACCGCGTAGGCATCTGGCATCAACTGCGATGCATGAAATGGCCCGGTCGTGACCACCAGGATGATCGGCAACACCCACTGCCAGTTCCGGGCCTCAAGTCGCTTCGCGAGTGCGAAAAGCACGAGCAGGGTCGCGAGCAATTGGGGAACAAGCCCGAGCCAGAGCCCCGAAAGGCCGTTCCAGGCCATGAGCGGACGCAGGAAGGCGCCGTAGAAGCTGCTTCGGTCGACGAGCCAGAAGTTGCCCCAGGCAACAAAGAGATACCCACCAGTGTCTGGGAAAAAGTGCGGCAATCCATTCCAGATGGCCGGCCAGATGAGCGCGAGGAGGATCAGTGCGGCGACCGCCAGGGTCGACGGGCGCACCCATGCCGCAGGCTTCACGAGCGTCGACAACAACCCCTCCCCGTTGAACTGGAACTCGTAGCGACCTTAACCCATTTACCTGATCGAAAGGGGAGTGAACGACAAGAGTGGGGCGAGCAGGTAGAAGGACGGCGTCCCGCGTGAAGACAGTTCCAGTCATCGCTTCAGTGTCGCGAACCCTTCACCGGCGCTCACTTGGTGTCCTCGAGTTGCTCGAGGTTCGCCTGCCCCAGATCATGCTTGGCTGGTTTGCCGTCGTCGCGATCGCAAGCATCCTTCGAGTCGCGATCAGTCCCGTCGCCGGCGCCGCGGTGAGCGGCGCGATGCTCCTTCCTTACCTGCTCCTGATCGGCGCTCCGCTGGCGTCGCTGCTGCTGGCACTCCGCTGGTTCGAGAATGCCGAGGCCATGCCACAGCCGCAGCTACGGCTGGCAATCTATGGCAGGTGGCGGAACGTCACCGCGGCCGAAGCCGCTCGTCATCCGCTGTTCGGGACCAGCGGCATCATGGTATCCCTGCTGGTCGGGATGCTGATGAACGTCCCGTTCCGCGCCGCCGAATATCTGATGACCATGCCGGCGCTTGCGACGAACGCACCGGCCTGGCTGTCGGTGCTGCACTTCTGGATGACCTTCGATGTCGTGCTGATCAGCAGCCTCTACGTCATCTGCTTCGCGGCCGCATTCCGTCGCGCACCGGTGTTTCCGCGATTGCTGGTTCTGGTGTGGCTGCTCGATATCGCGATGCAGCTGGTGATCGCGCAGGGCGCGGTCGCGGCCGACTTGCCGGCAAGCGTGGCCGGCCCGCTGCATGACCTTCTCGAGAAGAACGTCACCAAGGTGCTGATCAGCATGGGGCTGTGGCTGCCTTACCTGATCCTCTCGACGCGCGTGAACGTTACCTACCGGCGTCGCATACCGGCCTGAGAGCCTTGAAGGCCGCGCTCGGCGGGCCGTCCCACGCCGAATCGCCTGGCAGATTCGTTTCTCCAGCGTTCCGAAGGCGTGTTGCCAGTGCCGCAACCTGTGCGAAAGCGGGACGCTTCGGCTTTCGGCCGAGGGGAACCATGCCGCCGGTTGCGAGAACGAAACATGCGCTAAATCAACTACATAAGCCGATGTACTCTGCGAAATGAGTATAATCGAGGTTAAACAGACATGCTTGACAAAGAGTTAAGCGTGGCACCTCTTGGTCGAAGCGATGCGAGTTGGAAGACCGGGTGGAGAGTGGGCCAGTTTCAGGGGCCGGCCGCCAGTCAGGTCCTCCGGATCGCGCCGCCTGGGGATGTGCAGGGGCCAGCGCGCCTGCCTTCGGAACGCAACAAAGGGGTTTAAGCAAATGTCGAAGTTCATCAACATGCTCAAGGACGAGTCCGGCGCGTCGGCGGCGGAATATGCTCTGATCCTCGCGATCGTCGGCACCGCCATCGCTCTGGCCGCCGTCGGCCTCGGCAACTCGATTGCCGGCGCCATGAACGGTGCCAAGACCTGCATCGACAACAAGACCTGCTGATGGGTTGCCGCCCGCCACGGGTGTGGCGGGCGGCTCCTCATTTCAGCGTAACTGTTGCGTATGCGTCATGGCTTAACGATTGATCCTGCGTTAAGTTAGTCCGCCAGGGGGACAAAGCGGATGCTGAGAAGGCAATCTCTGATCGCACTGGGGGTGGCCATCATACTTGGCCTCGTCGCAGTCTATCTGGCGAACATCTACCTGACGTCCCGTTCCGGCCCGGATCAGGGTCCGCCCGAAGGCATGACCCGCGTGGCGGTCGCCGCCGTGCCGCTCGGCTACGGCCAGGAACTGACCGTCGAGAAGATCCGCTTCGCGGACTTCCCCACTTCCGCCCTTCCCGCCGGCGCCTTCAAGAATGCGGCCGAGCTGCTGCCGAATGGCAAGCGCCGGGTGGTGCTTCGGCCGATGGAGGTGAACGAGCCGATCCTCGGTTCCAAGATTTCCGGAGAGGGGCAGGGCGCGTCGATCGCCGCCACCCTTCCCGACGGCCGCCGTGCCGCGACCGTGCGCATCAACGACGTCTCCGGCGTCGCGGGCTTCATCCAGCCGAACGACAGCGTCGACGTGCTGATCACCCGAGTCCTGGCGGCAGGGCCGCAGGTGACCGACGTCCTGCTGCAGAACATCCGAGTCATCGCGATGGGCCAGCAGGCGAACAACGAGACCGGTCAGCCGGTGGTGGCAAGCACCGCGACCCTCGAGGTGGCGCCGCTCGAAGCGCAGAAGCTGGCCCTTGGGCAGCAGGCGGGCACGCTCAGCCTCGTCCTCCGCAAGCCGGGGGCGCAGGAAGACATCCAGGGCATCAAGACGATCAGCATCGCCGACCTCCGCTACAGCCTTTACGGCACCGCTCCGCCCGCCGCGCTGACCGCGGTCGCCCGGCCGGTGTCGCGACCGGCCTCGCGGCCGGTGCGCCGGACGGCCGCGCCTAAGCGGGCTCCTGCCGCACCCGCGGCGCCAAGCGGAACCAACGTGCAAGTCGTCCGGGGCACTGCAGGCAGCGATTATCAGGTGGGGGGTTATGCTGGTGGCAGGTAAGGGAAGGGCGCTCGTCGCCCGGCTGGCGCTCTGCGCCACGGCGATGGCGGCGCTCGCCGTGCCGGCGGCGGCTCAGGCGCAGCGCGTGCTCAGCGAAACGGACGCCGTGCATGCCGGCGAACTCGTCGTCCCGGTCAACAAGAGCCAGGTCCTGCGGGTCGACCGGGCCTATTCGAAGGCGCTGATCGGAAATCCGGAGGTGGCCGATGTGCTGCCGCTCACCGATCGTTCCATCTACGTGCTCGGCAAGAAGATGGGCACCACCAGCCTTACCCTCTACGACCGCTCGAACTCGCTCATCGCCGTCATGGACGTCGCCGTCGGGCCGGACGTCATCGGGCTGCGCAAGCAATTGTCCGAACTGGTCCCGGGCGACCGCATCGGGGCGAGGATGAGCAACGACAGCATCGTGCTCGAAGGCATCGTGTCCAATGCGGTGTCCGCCAATCGCGCGGTGCAGATCGCCGAAACCTATGCGCCCGGGAAGGTCGTGAACCTGCTTTCGGTCGGCTCCGCCCAGCAAGTCATGCTCGAGGTCAAGTTCTCCGAGGTGAAGCGCTCGGCCCTCAAGCAGCTGGGTGCGGGCTTCTTCGTCGGGTCGGACGGCGGCAAGTTCGCCGGCGCCATCGGTGGTGGCGCCGGGCTGGTCGGCAACGGACCGCCGACGCTCGGCTCCATCGCCGACAGCTTCGGCGTCTTCACCCGAACCTTCCGTGCCTTCGGCACGAACTTCGAGGCCGCCTTCGACGCACTGGAGCGCAAGGGGGCGATCACCACGCTGGCGGAACCGACGCTGGTCGCGCTGTCGGGCGAGACGGCCAATTTCCTCGCCGGCGGCGAGTTCCCGATCCCGGTTGCCCAGGGCAATAGCGGGGGAACCGGCACCGGGACGGGCGGAAGCGCCATCACCATCGAATTCAAGCCGTTCGGGGTGAGCCTGGCGTTCACTCCGACGGTGCTCGCCGACGGTGTCATCAACCTGCTGGTCGAGCCCGAAGTGAGCTCGATCGACAACAGCGCGTCCATCGTGGTCAACAACCTGCGGATCCCGGGCCTGCAGACCCGGCGGGCGAAGACGACCGTCGAGCTTCGGGACGGCGAAAGCTTCGCCATGGCCGGACTGCTCAGGAAGGATTTCTCGAGCACGGTCCGGCAGTTCCCGGTGCTTGGCAACATCCCCATCATCGGAAGCCTGTTCCGATCGACCAACTTCAATCGGGACGAGACCGAGCTGGTGATCATCGTCACCCCGCGCCTGGTTCGTCCGGTGCGCCCTGACCAGCTTGCTGCGCCCACCGACCGGGTGAAGGGGCCGGCGGACGTCGACATCCTGCTTCTCGGCCGAACCGACACGGGAGTGCCGCCGGTACCGCCGGTCAGCGGAGCGACGCCGCGCCCGAACCTCAACGCACCGGCGACCATCAGTGGTGGTGCTGCAGCGGCGCCTGCCGCGTCGGCGCCGACCGGCCTCGAAAAGGACTACGGACATGTCCTGTAAGTGGATCGCGCCCGTACTTGCGGCGGGCCTCCTGGCGGCATGCCAGAGTGTCGACCCGGTCAGCCAGTCGCCTGATCCCAGCTTCGGCGAAGTGACTGCCCGCAACAAGATCGTGCAGGTGATCAATCCGGATCCGGCCTATCCCGCCGACGCGGCGCAGCCAGGCGACAATGGCGAGCGGTCCGCAGCGGCGGTGGACCGCTACGAAAAGGGTAACGTCAAGCAGACGGTCAGGGTCAGCACGGGCGGCACCGGCGGTGGCAGTGGAGACAGTGGCAGCGGCAGCGGTCCAAACTGAGGTGTTGTTCTGTGCTCGGTCAATTCGAAAGGTTCATCAGGACTGAGAAGGCGGCGATTGCCCCGACCGCGGCGCTGGCGATCTTCGCCCTCGTCGCTTCTGGCGGCATCGCTTTCGACTATGCACGTCTTGCCGCCATGGATACCGAGCTCCAGCAGGCCGCCGACCAGGCGGCCCTCGCGGCGGCTACTCAGTTGGACCGGACCGCCAATTCACAGACCAATGCGATTGCGGCGATCAACAACTCGACCGTAACGGACCGGCTGGCGGTGAACGCAACGCGATTTGCCAATGACGATCTTGGTACGAACGTCGAGTTCTCAACAACGGACACCAAGGGGACCGCAAGTACCAGCGACGATGCTGTCACGACCCACGTCACCTTCTGCAGCTCCTTCGACGATTCGAAAGCCGACAGGGATGAGGCGTGCGTCGAGACCACAAGTGGTGCTCAAAGCCGCTTCGTCATGGTCACCACCACGATGCGGACTGCCAAATACGCCTTTACGCCGATCGTGGCCGTGTTCGGTGGAACGGTTTCCGCGACTGCCGTTGCGGGCGTCGAGAGCTCGATCTGCAATGTCGCGCCCCTGTTGGTGTGCGCGCCTAGTAACAACTTCCCTGCTGATTCGGATGTCGGAAAAGGTCTTCGGATGAAGACGGCTGGCGGCAACAGCTGGGCACCAGGCAACTATGGGTATCTTGACTTCGGCAACGGCAACCCGGCCGTGCTGGCGGCCTTGCTCGGCAACGGTCTAAATGGCTGCCAGAGTACCGACGACGACCAGACCGAGCCTGGCAACAAGAACGCCACCGACGCAGTCAACACTCGGCTGGATGTCTATGCAGGCTTGAACAAGAACGATGCGGCGACCTGCGTGCCCTCGACCGGTTCCGCTTGCCCTGCGAAAAACACGCGTAAGGACATGACCCTTACGATGACGTACACGATCCGCGCGTCATCGGAGCCGGCGTCGTCTCCGGACTGCGGAACAGCGGCTGGTGGTCGGCCGCAGGACGCCACGGGCCAGGTCGAATATAGCGACTGGGTACAGACCACCCCCGCTCGTCAGTTCGGACGAGATACGTGTCACTACACGAACACCTGCGCCATGTCCGGTACGGAGAATAACTTCGGCGACGGCAACTGGGATCGCGAAGGATACCTTTCAGCAAACCATGGAGTCAGTGCGGCCACGGTGGCTGCTTCCATTGGCGGCGGAGCGACAGCGGCAACGCTGACCCGCTATCAGGTCTACAAGTGGGAGCTTGCGAACGCCGCCAGCGGCACGCTTGGACCGAGGACCATCGCGACGGGCGCTTGGGAGAAGCAGGGGCAGAACTACAAGATAACAAAGCAATGCGCGTTCAATCAGCCGCGTTTTGCGAGTGCGGCCGCAGATACGGCGAAGGATCGCAGGGTGCTTCCGGTTGTCTCGGCGAATTGCGCGAACCTCACCGGCAAGGGAGGCTCCGGGCAGGTGGGCGGATACACCATCCTTCGGGTTTTCGATGTATTCATCACCGAACCATCGTTGACCCGAACGGCAGCGCAAACCGGCGTCAGTGGAGCGTCGGTCGGGACGGATGAGAAGGAAATCTATGGCGAGATAATCGGACCTGCGACGCCGGTCGGCGGAGGTTCGGGCTTTCAATATTACAGCCGCAACCGGCCCTATCTGGTGCGCTAGGACATGAGCGCTCGCTTCTTCCATTCCCGCTTGCTTCGGCACCGGTCCGGCAGTGCTGCCGCAGAGATGGCGTTGATCACGCCGCTGCTCATGGCACTGATGTTCGGCAGCGCAGAGCTGGGTAACTGGTTTCTCACCAACCATGCGGTCATCAAGCAGGTGCGTGACGGCGCGAGATTCGGTTCTCGCCTCACGCTCAACGCATCCTATGCCTGTCAGGCCGGCGCTCTCGCGACCAACAGCACCGTGTTCCAGGACGGCTCCGCCAATACGAAGATCATCAACGTGACGAAGACCGGTTCGGTGGACGGTACTGCTAGCGGGCGCTTCGGTGGCGCCGACAGCAGTTTCTGGACCGCTTGCAACCAGGGCGAACAGCCGGTTTCAGTGTCCGTTCGCTGTGTACCGAAGGGCAGCTATGCGGGCCTTTACACGGATGTCAGCGGCTCCATCCCGGTCGTCTCGGTCACCGCGAACGTCCAATATCCGTCCATTCTCGGAAATCTCGGCATCAACACGGCCGGCCTGTGTGTAACAGGGTCAAGCGAAGCCGCGGTGGTGGGCATATGATCACGCGGATTGCCCGTCTCGCGCGCTCACGAAGCGGCGCCGCTGGTGCGGAGTTCGCGCTGGTCCTGCCGCTTTTCCTGCTGCTGTTCATCGGCATCATCGACGTCGGCCGCTTCTTCTGGGAACTGAACAAGGGCGAGAAGGCGACGCAGGTCGGGGCGCGTATGGCGATTGTTACGACGCCCGTGTCGCCAGGGCTGATTGCGCATAACTTCGCAACAGGCACGGTTCCTGCGGGGTCCCAGATTCCGGCCTCTGAGTTGACCGGGCTGAAGTGCACGTCGACCGAATGCGTCTGCGAGGGTACCTGCGCTATCAGCAATCTTGCGGCGGATGCCACGGCCTTCGATGCCGTCGTCGCTCGCATGAAGAAGATACACGGGGGGATCACGGCTTCGAACGTGATCATCACGTATCGCGGTTCTGGCTTCGGCCAGGCAGGTCAGGCGAGCGGCACCATGGAGATTTCGCCGCTGATCACAGTGACGCTTACGGGCATGCAGTTCAGTCCAGGCATCACTTTGGGCCTCCTGAATTTCAACATGCCCGCCTTCTCGACCACGCTGACGGCCGAGGATGTCTCGGGCATCTACTCTGAGTAGGAAATTAGTTTGAGCGTCATGACCCCTCCCGAGACGAAGCAGAGCTTCCGCCCACAGGGCGTCGAGGCCGGCGTTCATCTCTACTTGTCCGGCGTGGAGGGGGATTCATCGGACCTGCTCGGTGCCCGTGCCGGCGGGCTGCCGCTCCAGTTCAGCATGGTTCCGGTAACCGAGTGGATTGATCCGAACGACCTCGCTTCGGCTGCCGTCGCCGTGGTGCAGGTCGATGCCGATGCTCCCGCGTCGATCAAGCGCTTCGAGAAGCTGGCCAGGTTGGACGACAAGCCGCTCATCGCAGCTTGCTATGAACCGCCGCTCGCGCTCGTTCGCCACCTCCTCAAGGCCGGAGCGCACGATGTGCTCCCGCTGCCGCTCAGCCTCGATGATCTCGAGACTTCGCTCGCACCCCTTCGCGAGCAGGCGGTCAAGGCGGTCAGTGCCGAGACGATCGTCAGCAACAATCGCCTCGTCGTCTTCCTCAAGTCGCGGGGCGGCTGCGGCGCGACGGCCGTGGCGACGCAGCTGGCTTGCCGGTTCGCAGCGGCAGAACGCCAGGTGGGCCGGGAAGCGGCACTGATCGACTTCGACCTGCAGTTCGGGGACGCGGCGTTCCAGCTGGGCTTGCGCCCCAACCTCACGCTGACGGACATGATCGAAGCCGGGCCGCGGCTCGATGGTCCATTGCTCCGCTCCGCCATGACCCAGCACGCCAGCGGTCTCCATGTCGCAGCGGCTCCGGCGACGATGCTTCCTCTCGAAAGCCTGAGCAACGAACAGGCCATCGCCATCGTCGAGCGTGGCTTGCGCGAGTTCGGCACCCTGTTCGTCGATCTTCCCGCCAACTGGGCCAACTGGTCGCTGAGCGTCGTCGCCCGCGCCAATCTCGTCCTGCTGGTCACCGACCTGTCGATCGCCGGCCTCAATCGTGCCCGCCGGCAGATCGACCTGCTGACCACCCAGGGCCTCGGTGACATCGACCTTCGGGTGGTTGCCAATCGTTTTCGAAAGAGCCTGTTCAAGACGGTCAGCATCGCCGACGCCGAGCAGGCGCTCGGACGCAAGATCGCCTTCACCATCACCGACGAACCGGACGTGATGGACGCAGCGATCGACCAGGGGATCCTCGTCGGCGAAGTTCGTCGCAAGTCGTCGCTGGTCCGGGACTTCGATACGCTCGACGGCGCAATCTGCGCCGCACTCAGGCTGGAGCGCTGACCGATGTGGCAATTCCGCAAACCGAACGCCACCGGAGCCGCTCCCGAGGAACGGGTCGAGCCGAGCCTCGCTGAACGCCAGCTGATGAGCGTCGGCGATGCCGGTGCCTTCGCCAAGCGTGACATCCACACCGACCTCAAGGTGGAACTGCACCAGCGGCTGATCGACTGCATCAACCTCGGCGCGCTCGACGGCATGAGCCGCGAGCAGATCAAGGAGGAAGTCGGCCAGATCGTCGAGGAAGAATTGGCCAAGCAGAACCACGCGCTCAACCTGGTCGAGCGTCGCCGGCTGGTGGACGATGTGCTCGATGAACTGCTGGGACTGGGGCCGCTCGAGCCGCTGCTGAAGGATGCCACCATCACCGACATCCTGGTGAATGGCCCCGATCACGTCTTCGTCGAGCGCTACGGTCAACTCGAGGCCAGCCCGGTGCGCTTCAAGGATGACAAGCACCTGCTTCGGATCATCCAGAAGATCGTTTCTGCCGTCGGCCGCCGTGTCGACGAGAGTTCGCCGCTGGTGGATGCGCGGCTTGCGGACGGAAGCCGCGTGAATGCGGTGGTCCCGCCACTTGCGCTCGATGGCTCCCTGCTTTCCATCCGCAAATTCGCCAAGGTGCCGATCTCGATGGCGCGACTGGTCGAGATCGGCTCGATTCCAATGCAGGTTGCCGAAGTGCTCAAGGCGATTGTCGCCTCCCGCCGCAACGTGCTCATTTCCGGCGGCACGGGCTCGGGCAAGACCACTTTGCTCAATGCGATGTCGGCCTTCATCGACAATCGCGAGCGGATCGTCACCATCGAGGATTCAGCCGAATTGCAGCTCCAGCAGGAGCATGTCGCGCGGCTCGAAACGCGGCCCGCCAATATCGAGGGCAGGGGCGAGATCGGCCAGCGCGAACTGGTCAAGAACGCGCTGCGCATGCGCCCCGATCGGATCATCGTCGGCGAAGTCCGCGCCGGCGAAGCGTTCGACATGCTGCAGGCGATGAACACGGGCCACGACGGCTCGATGACCACGGTTCACGCCAACACGCCGCGCGATGCGCTGTCCCGCCTCGAGCAGATGATCGGCATGTCGGGGATCGACATTCCCGCGCGATCGGCACGAGCCCAGATCGCGTCGGCCATCAACGTCGTCGTGCAGATCGCCCGCCTGTCCGACGGGCGCCGGCGCCTGATCAGCCTGTCCGAGATCACCGGCATGGAAGGCGATGTCGTCACCATGCAGGAGATCTTCCGTTTCCGGCAGACCGGGGTGTCGGCGGACGGCGGAGTGCTCGGCAAGTTCGAGGCGACCGGATTGCGACCCCGGTTCCTCGACCATGCCGTCACGCAT
The DNA here is from genome assembly GCF_029637485.1 of Sphingomonas sp. LHG3406-1. Classification (GTDB taxonomy): domain Bacteria; phylum Pseudomonadota; class Alphaproteobacteria; order Sphingomonadales; family Sphingomonadaceae; genus Sphingomicrobium. Next base: position 400,165 of record NZ_CP069128.1, read on the forward strand.
GGGCAGACGCTTTCGAATGAGTTGTTCCGGCCCGATGCGAGGTTCGAATGATCGCGGACAACCTTCTTCGGATCTTCGTGCTGATCCTGGTGTTTGCATCGGTCATTCTGGTCATCGAGGTCGCCGTCAGATCCTTTCTGAACGCCCGGAGCGAGACGCGCGCCATCAACGAGCGCCTGACCATGATCGGCCGCGGCGTGTCGCGCGTCGAAACGATGAACCGGCTTCGCCGGCAGAACGATCTGATCGTCAGTCGCCTGCCGGGCTTCCTTCATGGTCCGGGGCGGATGATCGAGCGGATGCTGATGGCCGCGGGCGTCACGACGCCGACCGGCAACCTGCTCCTCATGATCATGCTGGCGCCGATCGTGCTGTTCAGCACCATCATCTTCGCGGCGCTCCTGGCGGGCCTCAGCATCGGTCCGGGACGCCTGTTCCTTTTCGCGGTAGTCGCGATCGCCATCGGCCTCGCCATTCCGCTTCTCCTCCTGCAAGCGAAGGCCGCCCGCCGCCGCAAGAAGATGCAGGAGCAGTTCCCGGTGGCGCTGGACGTCTTCGTGCGCGGGCTGCGCGCCGGCCACCCGGTTGCCGCCGCGCTCGACCTGCTGACGGTCGAGATGCCGGATCCAATCGGAAGTCAGTTCGGGGTCGTGGTGGATGAGGTCACCTACGGGGCGGAACTTCGTGATGCCCTTGGCGATCTCGCCGAGCGGTGGGACCTCGATGACATGCGCATGTTCGTGGTCAGCCTTTCGGTGCAGCAGGAAACCGGCGGCAACCTTGCGGAAATCCTCGAGAACCTCAGCAAGGTGATCCGCGAGCGGACGTCGCTGTTCCTGAAGGTTCGGGCGCTTTCGTCGGAAGGGCGGATGACGGCCATCATGCTGACCCTGCTTCCGGTTCTCGCCTTTACTGCCCTGTTCCTCCTCAACCCCGGCTTCTACCTCGACGTCGCCGACGATCCCGTGTTCATCCCGGGCTTCGGAGGACTCATTCTGCTCTACGCGATCGGCGTGTTCACCATTCGCCGCCTCGTCGATCTGAAGGTCTGACGCATGTTCGAGAATATCGCCGGCAGCAATGCGGTCCGCATCGCCATCCTCGTCATCCTGTTCGCCGGCGTTTGTGCGCTCAGCTTCAGCTTGGTGAACGTCGGTCTCGTGCGCCGTTCCGCGCGCCGCCGCCTCGAGACGGGAGGAGGCGACGTTCCCATCGAAGGGATGATCCCGGCGGGGTCGCTTCGCGCCAACGAAAATGAAGGCGCCTGGGCACGCCTGGTCGAGCGAATCGAGAAGTCGGGCCTCAGCCTCGCCGATACCAAGGACCAGTCCCTGAAACAGAGGCTGGCAGCCGCCGGCTTCACCTCGCCAACCGCGCCACGGGTCTACACGCTCGTCCGCCTTGGCCTCGTGATGCTGCTGCCGACGTTGTGGCTGCTGTTCCGCTGGCTGAGCCCTGACCGGCCCGGAATGGTCGGCCTGTACATCCAGTGCATGATCGCCGCGCTTGCCGGCCTCTACCTGCCCAGCCTTGTCGTCAGCGCCAAGGCAGATCGCCGCCAGCAGGCGATCATCAACGGCTTTCCCGACGCGCTCGATCTCATGCTCGTTTGCGTCGAGGCCGGCCTCGGCCTCGAAGCCGCCTTCGCCCGCGTCGGGCAGGAAATGACCAATACGCACCCGCTCATCGCGCAGCAGCTCGGCAACGTGGTGCTCGAACTGCGTGCCGGTCGAAGCCGCGAGGATGCACTCCGCCGAATGGCCGACCGTGCCCAGGCCGACGAGGTTCGTGCCTTTGCCACGCTGCTCATCCAGTCGACCAAGCTCGGCTCGTCGGTAGCGCAGACCCTGCGCGTCTATGCCGCGGAGATGCGCGAGAAGCGCCGCCTTCGCGCCGAAGAAAAGGCGCACCGCCTGCCGGTGCTGCTGTCGGTGCCGCTGGTCGCCTGCATGTTGCCGGTCATGATCGGAGTCCTGATGCTCCCGGCCGTCATCAGGGTCATGCGCAGCATCGTTCCGGCCCTGGGAGGGGACTGATGACGAGACTTCATCGACTGACCGCCACTGCCGGTGCAATCCTTGTCCTGTCCGGATGCGTGCAGTCCGGTTCCCTGTCGATCCGGACGGTGCCGGGGGCGCTTGCCGATGGCACCAGGTCCGCTGCATTCCGGGTTGCGGAAGCCCAGTCCTACTTCGCGATGGGGAGCATCGGGCTGGCCTCCGAAGGCTTCCGTCGCGCTCTCCGGGAGGATCCGGACAGCGTCGATGCGCTGAACGGCCTCGCCGCCTGCTATGACCGCATGGGTCGCTTCGATCTTTCGCGCGGCTATTACGAGCGGGCACTGGCGCTGGCACCATCCGACAGCCGGCTCTACGCCAACCTCGCGACATCGCTGGCGATGCAGGGCAAGGACAGCGAAGCCGCCGCGGTTCGATCGGAACTGGCGCAGTTGAAGAAGGCGCAGACCGCGCCCAGCATTCCCCTTGCTCCTGCCGCAGCCGTCGCAACCCTGTCTTCCCAGCCCGTCGTCGCAGATGCCGCGACCAGCATCCCGATCGCCCCACCGGCGGTGAGGCCGGCGAGGCATGTCGAAGCGGGCAGTCCGGGCACCCCGCACCTCGAACGGGTCAATCTTGCGGAAGTCATGCTCGTGACCAAGGCTTCGACATCGTCGCCACCTCGTCCTGCGCTAGCGGCGTTGCATCGACCGGCTACTCCGCCGCTCCAGGGGCAGAAGCCGAACGAGGTCACTCCCACTCCGATCGTGCGCCTGCTCAACGCGGCAAGGGTGAACAGGCTTGCGGCCTCGACCCGCGAGCAGCTTCGCACATTGGGCTGGCGCCGGATTGCCATCGGCAATGCGCCGGAAGCCCGTGCCGTGTCGGCGATCCTCTACCCCGAGGGAAGCGGGCAGGCGGCGCGCCGGCTCGGCCGCGAACTCGGCATCGATCTCCATAAGCCGTCGAAGAAGGCCGATGTCCTCGTTGTCCTGCTCGGCCGCGACAAGGCAGGGCAGCGGGTCCGCACATGATCCTGCTCGCAGCCAGTCTGTTGGCTGCCTCTCCGCAAGCCTCGCTCGAACAGGCCGCGCACGCACTGCAGGCGGGGCGAACCGGGCAGGCGCGGGAGATGATCCGGACCGCCATGGGGCAGGGGATGAACGGTCCTCCGGTCGACAGGTTGCTGGCGGATCTCGCCTTTGGCGAGAGGCGCTGGCCCGAGGCGGTGGAGCGCTATCGAGTCCTTTTGAAGACCAGCCCCGCAGACGCGCTGATGCTCGAACGGGCAGGCCTTGCTGCCCTCCAGGCTGGAGACGTCGAAGGCGCGGTCGCATATCTCGACCGGGCGGGGGAGCAGCGAGGCGCAAGCTGGCGCGTGTGGAACGCTCGCGGGATCGCAGCCGACCGCCAGAAGGATTGGCCGGCTGCCGACAAGGCCTATGGCAAAGGCTTGGCGCTCAGACCCGAAAGCGCCGTCCTGCTCAACAATGCAGGATGGTCGCTTCTTCTTCGCGGGCGCTGGAGCGAGGCTGCGGAGCGGCTTTCGCGTGCAGCGGCCCTGGAACCGTCCGACACGAGGATCCAGGCCAATGCCGAACTGGCGCAGGCAGCCATCGCCGCACGGCTGCCATCGCGCCGTGCAGGCGAGAGCGATGCCGCCTTTGCTGCGCGCCTGAACGACGCGGGAGTCGTCGCTTTCGTGCAGGGCGACCGACAGAAGGCGGTCGCCGCCTTCACGCGCGCCCTTGAAGCGAGCAGCCAGTGGTTCACCCGGGCCGCCAACAATCTGGCGATCGCTGAACCGGCGAGCGCGCCTTAGCGAAGGATCGGCACGCTTTTGGCACCGGTCGTTCGGACCGGGCGCGACGCTGGCGCCACGGCAAAGCGGAAGTAACTCGCCTCTCCCTGAACCTCCGACATCTGATCGCTTTGGGAGCGTTGCGTGAAGCGAACGGGTCCATCGGCGAAGGCGAAGTGGCTGTGATCCCCCTCATCCAGCGACTCGAGAAGGTGGAAGCCCTGCCGGCGGAGCTCCGCCGCGACCTCGGCGTGGCGAACGCCGGGCCGCCGCGCGATGTCCATGGCCCGCCCGAACAGGTGCCAGCTGTTGGGGACGCCCCCGACCCGCCGGTTATGCTCGCGGCTTCGCACCGTGCTCGTCACTCTGCCGAAGCGTGCCCCGATCCTGGCTGCCGCGGAAATCCGGAATCTTGCCGCTGGGCCATTACCAGCCGATGCCCTCGGAATTACATTGGTCATCGGAGAAGCTCGGACCGGCACGCCAACCGTGCGCACGCCGAAGTCGGTCGGCTGCGTCATGCCCTGCAGGAGAAGGAATAAAATGCCCCCGTGCAAAACATCTGCCCCCAAGCACTGAGTAAGCGCCAGATTAACAAAGTGGAGCGGGTTCGTCGAGCCGATTGCGCAATAGCTGTGCGGGCCGGAGCAGAAATCCCCCGGATCCGCCAAGTCCCTGTTCTGCCGGGCCTTCCCGCCTGCAGTGCCTTGCCGGACCGATAAGTGATAGCCATATTTGGAACAAACATCTCCAGGTCACGCAACGCGTTAAGCCTTCAGAGAGTTTGAATGTGCCACATAAGCGGGCTAGGCTGCCCGTTCCGGCCGTGCGAGCGGTCGGTGAGACAAGGACCCTTCATGACCAAGCTTTCCGGCGGCGACGGCAAGAGCACCCTATACTGCAGCTTCTGCGGCAAGTCGCAGCACGAAGTGCGCAAGCTCATCGCCGGCCCGACCGTCTTCATCTGCGACGAGTGCGTCGAGCTGTGCAACGACATCATCCGCGAGGAATCGAAGTCGGCCCTGGTGAAGACCCGCGACGGCGTTCCGACCCCGTCCGAGATCTGCAAGGTGCTGGACGATTATGTGATCGGCCAGCAGCGGGCCAAGCGCGTCCTCTCGGTTGCCGTGCACAACCACTACAAGCGCCTGAACCATGGCGCGAAGAGCGGCGCCGAGGTCGAACTCGCCAAGTCGAACATCCTGCTGATCGGGCCGACCGGCTGCGGCAAGACGCTGCTCGCGCAGACATTGGCGCGCATCCTCGACGTGCCCTTCACCATGGCCGACGCCACGACCCTCACCGAGGCCGGCTATGTCGGCGAGGATGTCGAGAACATCATCCTCAAGCTGCTCCAGGCCTCGGACTATAATGTCGAGAAGGCGCAGCGCGGGATCGTCTACATCGACGAGATCGACAAGATCAGCCGCAAGTCGGACAATCCCTCCATCACCCGCGACGTGTCGGGCGAGGGCGTTCAGCAGGCCCTGCTGAAGCTGATGGAAGGCACCACCGCCTCCGTGCCTCCGCAGGGCGGGCGCAAGCATCCGCAGCAGGAATTCCTCCAGGTCGATACGACCAACATCCTGTTCATCTGCGGCGGCGCCTTCTCCGGGCTCGAAAAGATCATCGGCGACCGCCTTCAGGGCAAGTCGATCGGCTTCGGCGCGCATGTCGCCGGCCCCGACGAGCGCAAGACCGGCCAGGTGCTCAAGAATTGCGAGCCGGAGGATCTGCTGAAGTTCGGCCTCATCCCCGAATTCATCGGCCGCCTGCCGGTCATCGCAACGCTCGAGGATCTGGACGAGACCGCGCTGGTCAAGATCCTGGTCGAGCCGAAGAATGCGCTGGTGAAGCAATATTCCAAGCTGTTCGACATGGAGGATGTCGAACTGGCCTTCTCGGAAGATGCCTTGTCGGCGGTCGCCCGCAAGGCGATCGAGCGCAAGACCGGCGCCCGCGGCCTGCGGTCGATCCTCGAAGCGATCCTGCTCGACACCATGTTCGACCTGCCCGGCATGGACGGCGTCGAGAAGGTCCATGTCGACAAGGACGTGGTCGACGGCCGCAAGGAGCCCGTCCGGGTCTATGCGAACCGCGAAGCCAAGGACGACGCGGCGGCCTGACGATTGGGAAGGGAAGTTGAGGTCACCCCGGGGCTCGACCCGGGGTCCCGCTTCTTCCTTTCGCTCCAGCAAGCAAGCGGGATCCCGGATCAGGTCCGGGATGACGGTTGAAACTGGTCCCACCTTCCGCTAAGCGCCACCCGTCATTCCCGTGACACACCATCGATGAGCGCCTTACGGGGCACGCTGGCCGGCGAGGTTTCGCCCGCCGGCGGTTTGCGCTTTGCGTTCGTCGAGATGGAGTAGGTTGTTTATGTTCGAGACCCTCAGCGACCGCCTCGGCGGCGTGTTCGACAAGCTTCGGGGGCGCGGTGCGCTCAATGAGGCCGACGTGCGCGCGGCCATGCGCGAGGTGCGCGTGGCGCTGCTCGAAGCCGATGTCGCCCTTCCGGTCGCCCGCGAGTTCGTCGACAAGGCGACCGAGCGCGCCGTCGGCCAGGAAGTCCTGCGCTCGGTCACGCCGGGCCAGCAGGTCGTCAAGATCGTCAATGACGCACTGGTCGAGATGCTTGGGGCCGAGGGCGCCGATCTCGAACTCGCCGTCACCCCGCCCGCCGTCATCATGATGGTCGGCCTGCAGGGTTCGGGCAAGACGACCTCGACCGCCAAGCTCGCCAAGCGCCTGACCGAGAAGGACCGCAAGAAGGTCCTGATGGCGTCGCTCGACGTTGCCCGCCCGGCGGCGCAGGAGCAGCTCGCCGTGCTCGGGCGCCAGGCCAATGTCGACACGCTCCCGATCGTCCCCGGCCAGTCCCCGGTCGACATCGCCAAGCGCGCGCTCCAGTCGGCGCGCCTCCAGGGCTATGACGTCCTGCTGCTCGACACTGCCGGCCGTCTCCACGTCGACGACAGCCTGATGGGCGAGATGAAGGCGGTCGCCGAGGTGAGCCGCCCGGCCGAGACATTGCTGGTCGTCGACAGCCTGACCGGCCAGGACGCCGTCAACGTCGCCAAGGGCTTCGGCGGGCAGATCGACCTTACCGGCGTCATCCTCACCCGCATGGACGGCGACGCGCGCGGCGGCGCGGCTTTGTCGATGCGCGCCGTCACCGGCAAGCCGATCAAGTTCGCCGGCACCGGCGAGGGCCTCGACGCGATCGAGCCGTTCCACCCGAGCCGGGTCGCCGGCCGGATCCTCGGCATGGGCGACGTCGTCAGCCTGGTCGAGCGAGCGGCCGAGACGATCAAGGTCGAGGAAGCCGAGGCGCTCGCGGCCAAGATGGCCAAGGGCAAGTTCGACCTCGACGACCTTCGCATGCAGCTCGCCCAGATGCAGCGCATGGGCGGCCTTGGCGCGCTCGCCGGCATGATGCCGGGCCTGAAGGGCATGAAGGGCGCGATGGAGAAGGCGCAGGACGGCAAGGCGCTGGTCCACCTCGAGGCCATGCTGTCGTCGATGACCCCGACCGAGCGGGCCAAGCCCGGCCTGATCAACGCCAAGCGCAAGATCCGCATCGCCAAGGGCGCCGGGCGCACCGTCCAGGACGTCAACAAGCTCCTGAAGATGCATCAGGAAATGGAAGGCGCGATGAAGCGCCTCAAGAAGATGGGCGGCCTCGGCAAGCTCGCTGCCATGTTCGGCAAGGGCGGGCTCGAGGGCGCGATGGGCGGGCTCCTTCCCGGCGCGACGCCCGGCGGCATGCCCGGCCTCCCCGGGCTGCCCGGCGGCAGCTCACCTTTCGGCCTCCCTCCGGGCGGCGACAAGTTCGGCAAGAAATAACAGAGACTTCAAGGAAGGAATGAACAAATGGCAGTAGCAATTCGCCTCGCTCGTGGCGGCTCCAAGAAGCGTCCTTATTACCGCGTCGTCGTGGCCGACAGCCGCAACGCCCGTGACGGCCGCTTCATCGAGAAGGTCGGCACCTACAACCCGCTGCTGGCGAAGGATTCGCCCGAGCGCGTCAAGCTCGACGCCGACCGCATCTCGCATTGGCTGAGCGTCGGCGCGCAGCCGACCGACCGCGTCGCCCGCTTCCTCGATGCCGCCGGAATCAAGGAGCGCGCCGCCCGCAACAACCCGAACAAGGGTGTCCCGGGCGAGAAGGCCAAGGAGCGCGCCGAGGAGCGTGCGTCGAAGGCCGCCGAGGCCGCCGAGGCCGCTGCCGCCGCCGCGGCCGAGCCGGCCCCGGCCGAAGAGCCCGCCGCTGAGGAGGCTCCGGCCGCTGCTGAGGCCCCGGCCGAGGAGGCTCCGGCTGCCGAGGACGTCAGCGCCCCGACCCAGCCCGAGCCGGCTGAAGGCTCGGACGAAGCCGCCCCGGCCGAAGGCGCCGAGAAGGCGGAAGGCTAAGGCTCGTCCCCTCGACTTCGTTCGGCACGAACGGTGGAACGGCCTGGTCCTTCCCCGTTCCTGTCGAGCGAATTCGGGATGGTCATTGTATGACAACCCGCGTCACCCTCGCCGCCATCGCCGGCGCCCATGGCGTCCGCGGCGAGGTGCGCCTCAAGCTGTTCACCGACAGCCTTGCCGGACTTGCCGCGCATGACCGCGTGCTTGTCGACGGCACGCCGCGCCGCCTGCTCCATGTCGGCGGGACCGCCAAGAGCCCGACCGCGCGCCTCGAAGGCATCGCCGACCGCAATGCCGCCGAAGCCCTCCGCGGCACCCTCATCGAGGTTGAGCGTGACGCCTTGCCGCCGCTCGGGCCGGACGAATATTACCACGCCGACCTGATCGGCCTCGACTGCGTCGACGGGCAGGGCACGCTCCACGGCAAGGTCGCCGCCGTCGAGAATTACGGGGCAGGGGACCTGCTCGACGTCGAACTCCCCACGGGCAAGCGCGCGCTCATTCCCTTCAGGCCCGGCATCGCCGATCTCGAAGACGGCCGCATCCGCCTCGATCCCGCGTTTCTCGCCTGAGCGCCCCACTAACGCGCTCTTAACCCTCCGCCCGCTAACGCAGTCCGGCACAGCGTAGCGAAGTGGGGCCATGGACGATCTGATTGCCGATTTCGTCTCCGAATGCCGGGACATGCTGGAAAGCCTCGGCGGCGAGATCGTCGCGTGGGAGGCGGCGCCGCAGGACAAGGCCCGCCTCGACAGCATTTTCCGCTTCGTCCACACGGTGAAGGGCAATTGCGGCTTCTTCGACTTTCCGCGCCTGGAAGCGCTCAGCCACGCGGCCGAGGACGCCCTGGCCGATGTCCGCGCCGGCCGCCGCCAGCCCGATCCTGCCCTCGTCAGCGCCGTCCTCGCCATCATCGACCGGATCGGCGAGATGGTCGAACTGATCGCCGCCGGATCCGCCATCCCGCAGGGCGATGACAGCGACCTCACCGAGGCCCTGAAGCCCGGCGCCGAGCCGGCCGCGCCCGCAGCACCGGTGGCCGCCGTCGGCAACCCCGTTGCCAGCGCCTTCGGCAACGGCGCCGCCCCGCGCACCATCCGCCTGTCGGTCGACCTCCTCGACCGCATGATGAGCGGAGTCTCCGACCTCGTCCTTGCCCGCAACGAACTCGCCCGCCGCCTCCGCGACACCAGCACCGACGTCGCGGTCGATAGCGCCTTCGAGCGGATGAGCGGGATCATCGCCGAGATGCGCGACGCCATCACCCGCACCCGCATGCAGCGCATCGAGAGCCTGTTCGTCGGCATCCCCCGGATGGTCCGCGACCTTTCCGCCGAGCTCGGCCGCCAGGTCATGGTCGACATCGACGGCGGCGACGTCGAACTGGACCGCGAGATGATCGAGATGATCCGCGATCCGCTGACGCATATCGTCCGCAACGCGGTGGACCATGGCATCGAGCCGCCGGCCGAGCGCCTGAAGGCCGGCAAGCGCGAGATCGGCCTGCTCAGCGTCTCCGCCCGCCAGTCGGGCAACCAGATCCTCATCGACATCATCGACGACGGCCGCGGCATCGATGGCAGGAAGCTCGTCGCCAAGGCCCTCGACGCCGGCCTGATGGAGCGCGAGGAGGCCATGCGCCTGTCCCCGCGCGAGCAGCTCCACCTCATCTTCGAAGCCGGCCTGTCCACCGCCACGTCGGTCACCAACGTGTCCGGGCGCGGGGTCGGAATGGACGTCGTGCGCTCCAACGTCGAGCGCATCGGCGGCATCGTCGAGGTGGATTCCAAGCTTGGGCAGGGGACGCGCATGACGCTCCGCGTTCCGCTCACCCTGACCATCATCCCGGCGCTCACCGTCTCCATCGGCAGCCAGCATTTCGCCATTCCGCGGGTCGCCATTGAGGAGATCGTCCGGGCCGGCGGCGAAAGCGTCACGCTGTCCGAACTTGGCGGCGCCGGAATCGTCACCATCCGTGGCCGCCGCGTGCCCGAGATCGTCCTCGCCGACCTGCTCGGACTGCCGAGCGCGCTTCCCGACACCGAGCGCACCTTGATTGTGCTCAAGCCCGCCGGCGGCGACGTCTATGCGCTGAGCGTCGACCGGGTCCACGACCATGAGGAACTGGTCGTGAAGCCCGCCGCGCCCGCGGTCATGGCGACCGGCATCTATGCCGGCACCACGCTTGCCGACGACGGCTCGCCCATCCTTCTGTTCGACCCGGCCGGCCTGGCCCGGGTCGGCGGCGTCCGCTTCGAGGTGCAGGAGCGCAGCATCCGCCTGATCGAGGACGGCAACGGCGCAGCCGTGGCGGAAGACGCCACGCCGGTTCTCCTCTTCCGCGATCTCCACGGCGCCCGCCGCGCCATCCGCCTCGGCGTGGTGGACCGGATCGAGGAAGTGCCGGGAAGCGCCGTCGGCATGGGCGCCGGCCGCATGCGCGTGCAGCTCGGCGACGACATTCTTCCGCTCGAAGGCCTGGCCAGCCCGCCCGCCGCCGACGAAAAGGTGCGCCTGTTCCGCCTCAGCGACGGCAGGGTCCAGCTCGGCCTCGCCTTCCGCGAGGTGATCGACCTCGATGCCATCGCCGACGTCATCATCCCGGCCGACGGGCCCGGGCCGGTCGAGGGCGTGACCCTGGTCGCCGGCGAGCCGGCCGAGCTGGTCGACGCCCACTGGCTGTTCGCCGGTGCCAGCCGGATCACGACCGCCGAGACCGCGCTTCCGGTCTGCCGCCTCGACCTTGCCGATCCCTGGGTCCGCAACATGCTCCGTCCGATCGTCGAGGCCGCCGGCTACCGGGTCGTGCCCGCCGAATCCGAGGGCGATGCCGACCTCGCCATCGCCTGGGTCGGAAGCAAGCCGCCGCCGGGCGCGGGGAGGACCCTCTTCCTCAGCCCCGATGCCGAGGGCGCCGCCAACGAGAACCACATCTACCGCTACGATCGCGCCGGCCTGCTCGTCGCCTTGCGCGACGCTGCCCGGGGGAGGGGCTGAGATGAACGAACTCCTGCTCGTCGTCCGCATCGCCGGCCAGCGCGTGGCGATACCGGCCGCCTCGATCGAGAGCGTGGTCGAACTCGACACCCTCATCCCGGTGCCGCGCGCCGCCCAGCACGTCGCCGGCCTGTCGGCGCTGCGCAGCCGCGTGCTGACCGTCATCTGCTGCCGCCGCTCGCTTGGCCTTGAACAGCTGGACCAGCAGAACGGCATTCTCGAAGCCGCCGTAACCGAGGTCGACGGCCACCATTATGCGCTGATCGTCGATGGCGTGGAGGACGTGCTCGAAGCCGTCAGCGGTCCCGTGCCCGTACGCGCCGCGATGAGCGAGGGCTGGGACCGGGTCTCCTCGGGCATGGTCGAGACGGAGGAGGGCGCCCTGCTCCTGATCGATGTCGCCGCCCTCGTCGGCGGCCCCGACCAGGTCCGCCAGGCGGCTTAGGAGCCCTTTCTTAACGCTTGCCGGCCTAAAGCTTGGCCAACGACTTCAATCCAGAGCCTTTCCGAACGGTGCAAAGCCCCATGAAGACCTGCCTCATCGTCGACGACTCCAAGGTCATCCGCAAGGTTGCCCGCCACATCCTCGAGACGCTCGAGTTCAGCGTCGAGGAGGCCGGCGACGGCCGCGAAGCGCTGGAGCGCTGCGAAGCGTCCATGCCCGACGTGGTGCTGCTCGACTGGAACATGCCGGTGATGAGCGGGATGGAATTCCTCAAGCTCCTTCGCCAGCGTGGCCATGCCGACCAGCCAAAGGTCGTCTTCTGCACCACGGAGAACGACATGGCGCACATCCGCGCCGCGCTCGAGGCCGGTGCCGACGAATATGTGATGAAGCCGTTCGACCGCGAGACGCTCCACATCAAGCTCCAGCTCGTCGGCGTCGCCTGAGGACCTGACCATGGGCCCGGCGCTCGCCATCAGGAAAGCGGCGCCATCATCCCTGGCGCCCCGGCCGATCCGGCTGATGATCGTCGATGACTCGATGGTCGCCAGGGCCGTGCTCAGCCGCATGGTGGAGCTTGGCGGCGGGTTCGAGATCTCCGCCGTCGCCGGCACCGCCGAGGATGCCATCGAAGCGCTCGCCCATGTCACCGTGGACGTCATCCTGCTCGACCTCGAGATGCCCGGCGCCGGTGGGCTCGACAAACTGCCCGAGATCATCGCCAAGGCCCGCGGCGCGCGCGTGCTGATTGTCTCCAGCCTTGCCGAGGAAGGCGCCGCGGCAACCGTCAAGGCGCTGGCCGATGGCGCCGCAGACACCCTGCTGAAGCCCGGCACGGGCCGGTTTCAGGGCCGCTTCGCCGATGTCCTCGTCACCAAGATCCGCGCCCTCGGCCAGGTCGAATGCACCGGCGACCCAAATCGGCCCACGCTCCCGGCGCCGCTCCAGGCCATGGCCACGGAGGCGCTCTCCCTGATTGCGATCGGCGCGTCCACCGGCGGAATCCACGCCCTCGGTCGCTTCTTCGGCGCGCTTCCGGAGGCGACCGGCGCGCCCATCCTCGTCACTCAGCATCTGCCTGTGCCGTTCATGGACGTGTTCGCCCGCCAGCTGTCGACTGCCGCCAAGCGCCCGGCCCGGATCGCCACCGAGGGCGCACTGCTGGTCGCGGACGAGATCATGATTGCACCGGGCGACGCGCATCTCACGGTGGCACGAGCGAACGACCGTCAGCTTCGAATTCGCCTCACCGGCGGCCGCAGCAACAGTGGCTGCCTGCCGAGCGTCGATCCGATGCTCGACTCCATCGCGAAGTTGAAACTGCCCGGAGCGGTCGCCGTCATCCTGTCCGGCATGGGCCGGGATGGCGTCACCGGTGCCGAAGCCCTGGTCCGCGCCGGCGGCTCGGTGCTCGTCCAGGACGAGCCGACCAGCGCCGTCTGGGGCATGCCGCGAGCGGTTGCCGAAGCCGGCCTCGCCGCCGCCATCCTGCCTCCTGAAAAGCTTGCCCGTCGTGTTGCGTCCCGGATTGGCCAGACCCATGCAGATAAGTGACTCCAGCTCGCGCATCCTCGCCGGGCTGCTCGAGGCTCGAACCGGCCAGCAACTGACGATGAGCCGGCGCTGGCGGCTGGAGACGGCGCTCTCCCAGCTCATGCGTGAACGGGCAATCACCAGCATCGACGAGCTGATCACCATTCTCGTCATGGGCCGCGAGCCCAGCCTGTCGACCCGCGTAGTGGAGGCATTGCTGAACAACGAGACCTATTTCTTCCGCGATCGCCAACCGTTCGATCTGCTCCAGGCCTCTGCGCTGCCCGAACTGGCAAAGCGTCGCGACAGCGCGAAGACGCTGCGCATCTGGTCGGCCGGCTGCTCGGCGGGGCAGGAGGCCTACAGCCTCGCCATGCTGTTCGCCGATGACCCGCTGAAATGGGCCGGCTGGACCATCGACATCATCGGCACCGACGTCAGCGAAAGCGTGGTCGAGCGTGCGCGCTCGGGCACCTACACCCAGTTCGAGGTGCAGCGCGGCCTCGGTATCCAGCAGATGATCCGCTGGTTCGACGAGACTCCGAACGGCTGGCGCGCCAGCGAGACCCTGCGCAAGCCGGTCCGCTTTCAGGTCCACAACCTCCTCGAAGTTCCGCCGCACCCCGGCCGGTTCGACCTCATCCTTTGTCGCAACGTTCTCCTCTACCTCAATGATTCGACACGCCGAAAGGCATTCGACCGCCTGTCCTCGGCGCTCGCCCCGGACGGCTGGCTGATGCTCGGGGCGGGGGAGACGGTGATCGGCCAGGCCACCGCCCTCGAGACCGACCGCGACATGCGCGGACTTTACCGGCTGAAGAACGAAGCGGCCAAGGCGGCGTGATCGCTGTTCCCCTGCGAAGGTGGGGGACGACGCCTTGAGCCCTCCGTTGCAACGAGAGGACACCGGGCTCCCGCTTTCACAGGAGAACAGGCGGCACCCTTGACCTCCGCCCTCACTCATTGTCCCTAAAGGGCGTGGACATCATCGCTCGACCCTCGCCCAATCATGACGAGCGCGCCGCGCCCGTGTCGATGATCGTGCTCCATTACACCGGCATGCCGACCTGCGAGGGCGCGCTGGACCGCCTCTGCTCGCCCGAGGCCAAGGTCTCCTGTCATTACCTCGTCGACGAGGATGGCACGGTCTACAGCCTCGTCGACGAGGAACGCCGTGCCTGGCACGCCGGCAAGAGCTTCTGGCGCGGCATTCGCGACGTCAACAGCGCCTCGATCGGAATCGAGATCGTCAATCCGGGCCACGAATTCGGCTACCGGCCCTTCCCGGACGAGCAGGTCGCCGCGCTCATCCCGCTGGTCGCGCGGATCAAGGACCGTCACGGCATCGGCCGCGGCAATGTCGTCGGCCACAGCGACATCGCGCCGACCCGCAAGGAGGATCCCGGCGAGCTCTTCCCGTGGGAGGCCCTTGCCAAGCGCCGCCTCGCGCTGCCGAGTCCCACCCGCAACCTCATCGATCCCTATTGGTCCGACGCCGCCTTCCTGCTCGCGCTCGAACGCTTCGGCTATGACGTGACCGACTCCTGGAAGGCCACCATCGCCTTCCAGCGCCGCTTCCGCCCCGACCGGGTGGACGGCATCATCGACGGAGAATGCCGCGCCAAGCTGCTGGCGCTGCTGCTGCCAAGGCCGCAGGGCGAACCCTGACCGCTAGGCAAAAGCGCCCGAACTGACTATCTGGCGCCGCAACTCCCAACGAACGCAAGACAAGGACCCGCGACCCCATGGCCGCTCAATATGCCTTCGTGATGAAGAACCTCACGAAGACCTTCCCCGGCGCCAACAAGCCGACGCTCAGCAACATCAACCTGCAATTCTACCAGGGCGCCAAGATCGGCATCGTCGGCCCGAACGGCGCCGGCAAGTCGACCCTGATCAAGATCATGGCCGGTCTCGACAGCGAGTTCACGGGCGAAGCCTGGCCGGGCGAGAACATCACCGTCGGCTACCTCCCGCAGGAACCGGAGCTCGACCCCAGCAAGACGGTCCTCGAGAACGTCAAGGACGGCGCGCGCGACGTCGCCGACATGGTTGATCGCTTCAACGCCATTTCGGCCGAAATGGGCGATCCCAAGGACGACACCGATTTCGACGCGCTGATGGCCGAAATGGGCGAACTGCAGGAAAAGATCGACGCCGTCGACGGCTGGACGCTCGACAACCAGCTCGAGATCGCGATGGAGGCCCTGCGCTGCCCGCCGTCCGACTGGTCCGTCACCGATCTTTCCGGCGGTGAGAAGCGCCGCGTCGCACTGACCCGCCTGCTCATCCAGAAGCCCTCGATCCTGCTCCTCGACGAGCCCACCAACCATCTCGACGCCGAGAGCGTGCAGTGGCTTGAGACTCACCTCAAGGAATATGCCGGCGCGGTGCTGATGATCACCCACGACCGCTACTTCCTCGACAATGTGGTGGAATGGATCCTCGAGCTCGATCGCGGCTCCTACTATCCCTACGAAGGCAACTACTCCACCTATCTGGAAAAGAAGGCGAAACGCCTCGAGCAGGAAAGCCGGGAAGAGAGCGGCAAGCAGAAGGCGCTGCAGCGCGAACTGGAGTGGATCCGGCAGACCCCGGCCGCCCGCCAGTCCAAGTCCAAGGCGCGTATCCGCAAGTTCGAGCAGCTTCAGGACGCGCAGGACGATCGCCGCATCGGCAAGGCGCAGATCGTCATCCAGGTGCCCGAGCGCCTCGGCGGCAAGGTCATCGAGGTCGAAGGCATCTCCAAGGCCTATGGCGACAAATTGCTGTTCGAGGACCTGAGCTTCACCCTTCCGCCGGGCGGCATCGTCGGGGTCATCGGCCCGAACGGCGCGGGCAAGTCGACGCTGTTCCGCATCCTCACCGGCAAGGAACAGCCCGACAGCGGCAAGGTCGACATGGGCGAAACCGTCCGGCTCGGCTACGTCGACCAGAGCCGCGACCATCTCGATCCCAAGAAGAACGTCTGGGAAGAGATCAGCGACGGCCTCGACTACATGAAGGTCAACGGCCAGGACACGTCGACCCGCGCCTATGTCGGCGCCTTCAACTTCAAGGGCCCCGACCAGCAGAAGAATGTCGGCAAGCTGTCCGGCGGTGAGCGCAATCGGGTTCACATGGCGAAGATGCTCAAGGCCGGCGGCAACGTCCTCCTGCTCGACGAGCCGACCAACGACCTCGACGTCGAGACCCTCGGCGCGCTCGAGGAAGCGATCGAGAATTTCGCCGGCTGCGCCGTGGTCATCAGCCACGACCGCTTCTTCCTCGACCGGCTCGCCACCCACATCCTCGCCTTCGAAGGCAACAGTCACGTCGAATGGTTCGAAGGCAATTTCGAAGCCTACGAAGAAGACAAGCGCCGCCGCCTGGGCCCCGAGGCCGACCGCCCGACCCGGACGAGCTACAAGAAGCTGGGACGATAGACGAAGGCAGCCGCTCACCCCGGGAGGGGGAGCGGCGACCGGCGCCATTTAGACTCCGTTAAATCGGTGCGCGTAAGGCCGATGAGCGGGGCGGGGGCTTTTGCGTACGGAGCCACCATGGAACAGATCGTCTACGTCAGCACGTCCCGCAGCCTGCCGGATGAGCGCCTGCTGGACGGCATTCTCGCCGTCTCGCGCCGCAACAATGCACGCGACGGCCTGACCGGCCTGCTGGTCGTCGGCGGGCGCCGCTTTCTCCAGGTGCTGGAAGGCCCGTGCGATCTGTGCGACGCCGCCTATGCCCGCATCCGCGCCGACGAACGCCACTTCGCCCTCGTCCAGCTCAGCCGGCGTCCGCTCATCGAGCGCAGCTTCGCCGGCTGGCACATGGGATTCGAGCAGGGCTACGCCAATCCGCTCGTCAGCGTGGTCGAGCAGCTTACCGACCGCGTCGCCGATCCCTACCTGCAAGCCCAGTTCCGCTCCTTTGCCGAGCTCCACAGCCAGCCCGCCTAAGCGGCTTGCCTAGTAGGATCTGCGCAGGCATCACCAATCGCCATGTCCTGCCCGGTTGCCCTCGGCCTTCTTGCGCCTGGTGACGGAGAACGAACCGCGAACTGGACGAGGTGGACGATATGCCTTTTTCCCGGTGCGCGACCGCTCTTCCGCATCGCAGCATCAGCATGGTAGAGGCGCTTCCATGACCTCGACCAACGACATCCGCCGTTCCTTTCTCGACTATTTCGAAGGTGCCGGCCACGCGCGCCAGCCGTCCGCGCCTTTGGTGCCGCAGAACGATCCCACGCTCATGTTCACCAACGCGGGCATGGTGCCGTTCAAGAACGTCTTCACCGGCCTCGAGACGCGTCCCTATGCGACCGCCGTCTCCTCGCAGAAGTGCGTCCGCGCCGGCGGCAAGCACAACGACCTCGACAATGTCGGCTACACCGCCCGCCACCACACCTTCTTCGAAATGCTGGGGAATTTCTCCTTCGGCGATTATTTCAAGGAACAGGCGATCACCCTCGCCTGGGGCCTGCTGACCAGGGAATGGGGCCTTCCCGCCGATCGCCTGACCGTCACCGTCTATCACACCGACGACGAGGCCGCGCAGCTGTGGAAGCGCATCGCCGGCCTTCCCGACCAGCGCATCATCCGCATCGCCACCAAGGACAATTTCTGGGCGATGGGTCCGGACGGTCCCTCGGGTCCGTGCAGCGAGATCTTCTTCGACCATGGCGACCATATCCCTGGCGGCCCTCCCGGCAGCCCGGACGAGGACGGCGACCGCTTCGTCGAGATCTGGAATCTCGTCTTCATGCAGCACCTACAGGAAAATGACGTCATCGTCTCCGACCTGCCGAGACCGTCGATCGATACCGGCATGGGGCTGGAACGGATCGCCGCCGTCATGCAGGGCGTCCACGACAATTACGACACGGACACGTTCAAGGCGCTCATTCATGCGTCCGAGGAGCTGACCCGGACCCGTGCAGAAGGTGAGCGGCAAGCCTCGCACCGCGTGATCGCCGACCACCTGCGCGCCTCCTCCTTCCTCATCGCCGACGGCGTTCTTCCGGCCAACGAAGGCCGCGGCTATGTGCTGCGCCGCATCATGCGCCGCGCCATGCGCCATGCCCACCTGCTCGGCGCCAGCGAGCCGCTGATGCACCGCCTGGTGCCGGCCCTGTCCGCCGAGATGGGCGCCGCTTACCCCGAACTTATCCGTGCCCAGCCCTTGATCGAAGCCACGCTCCGCCAGGAGGAGACTCGCTTTCGCCAGACCCTGTCGAACGGCCTCAAGCTGCTCGACGAGGCGACCGCGTCGATGGGCGAGGGCGGTACCTTGCCGGGCGAGACCGCCTTCAGGCTCTACGACACCTTCGGCTTCCCCTACGACCTCACCGAGGACGCGCTGCGGGCCCAGGGGCTGCAGGTCGACCGGGCCGGTTTCGATGCCGCCATGGCCGAGCAGAAGGCCCGTGCCCGCGCTGCCTGGAAGGGCTCGGGCCAGACCGCGTCCGAAGAGGTCTGGTTCGACCTCGCCGAAGAGCATGGCGCGACCGAATTCACCGGCTACGCCGGCCACGAAGGGGAGGGCGTCGTCCTCGCCATCGTCCGCGACGGCCAGCGGGTCGACAGCCTGGGCGAGGGCGAACAGGGACAGCTGCTGCTCAACCAGACACCCTTCTACGCCGAAAGCGGCGGGCAGGTCGGCGATGCCGGGAAGCTGAGCAGCCTCAATGGCTTCGAGGGCACGGTTCAGGACACTTCGAAGCAGCTCGGCAAACTCCATCTCCTCGCGGCAACGGTCACGTCGGGCACCATCCGCGTCGGTGAGACCGTCAGCCAGAAGGTCGACGAGGAGCGCCGCCGCGCGATCCGCGCCAACCACAGCGCCACCCACCTGCTCCATGCCGCGCTTCGCCATCGCCTCGGCGCGCATGTCACCCAGAAGGGCAGTCTGGTCGCGCCCGACCGCCTTCGCTTCGACTTCGCGCACAACAATGCGCTGAGCCCCGACGACATTGCTGCCATCGAAGCCGAGGTGAACTGGCACATCCGCCACAACCAGCCCGTCTCGACCCGGCTGATGAGCCCGGACGAAGCCATTGCCGAAGGCGCCATGGCCCTGTTCGGCGAGAAATATGGCGACGAGGTCCGCGTCCTCTCGATGGGGATCAAGGATGAGGGCACCTACAGTGTCGAACTGTGCGGCGGCACCCACGTCAAAGCGCTCGGCGACATCGCCCTGTTCAAGATCATCTCCGAAAGCGCCGTTTCCTCCGGCGTGCGCCGGATCGAGGCGCTGACCGGGGAGGGCGCGCGCCAGTGGCTGATCGACCGCGACAACCGACTCCGTGCGATCGCCGCCAGCCTCAAGTCCGCGCCCGACGAGGCACCCGCCCGCGTCGCTGCACTCGCCGATCAGGTCCGCAAGCTCGAGCGCGAACTCGCTGAAGCGAAGAAGCAGCTCGCCATGGGCGGCAGCGGGGCTCCCGCGGCGGGTCCCGAGCAGGTCGCCGGTGTCGCCTTCATCGGCCGCGTGGTCGAAGGGCTCGACCCCAAGGCGCTCCGCCCCGAGATTGACGGCCTTAAGCAGCAGCTCGGCTCCGGCATTGCCGCGCTGGTGGCGGTCAACGACGGCCGCGCCTCGGTCGCCGCCGGCGTCACCGCCGACCTTGCCGGCCAGATCAGCGCCGTCGACCTCGTCAAGGCCGCCGTCGCCGCACTCGGCGGGCAGGGCGGGGGAGGTCGCCCCGACATGGCCCAGGGCGGCGGTCCCGACGGCGCGAGGGCTGCCGAGGCGCTGGTGGCGATGAAGGACGAATTGGCGAAGGTGAAGGCCTGACGCTCGTCATCTAGGAGAGAATAGAATGTTCCTGGTACTTGCCACCGTGATGCTTCAGGCTGCCCCACCCGTGGTCCAAGCCGCCCCGCCGCCGCTGCCGCCGCCGATTGTCTCGGGTCCAACGCCGGGCCGCTTCGGTACCTTGCGTCCGGTCGACCTTCAGGTGCGCATCACCTCCGGTAGTCAGGTCCTCCTCGAGGAGCCGCTCCGTCTCGCGCCGGGTGGCTCCAATATCCGCCGAAGCCGTTCCGAGGGGTTCGCGGCCTCATGTCCTCCGACGCCGGGCACTCGTACCGAGTCGCTGTATTTTGCCCTGTCGCCGATCTACGAGCCCGCGGGCACGACGCCGGTGAACGGCAATCGGGCGCGTCTTTCGCTCAACTGGAGCCGGCCGCCGGCCGGGGCATGCGGCACCGGAACGCGCAGCCTCCAGATCGAGGACCCGGGCATCATTCTTGAACCCGGCCGTACCGTCACCATCGACGGAGACGGGGATGTCCGTATCAGCATCCGGGTTCTCGACCGCTGAAGAACAGGGCGGCTCCCCTTCCGCATTCGAAAGAGGAACTGGCGCCTACCGCCTCTTCCCAAGCATCGGCTCCTCGGCCAGTTCCCCCGCCTCGCGGATCGCCGCGCGAAGCTGGCTGCGTTTCTCGTGGATGGAGGCGATGACCGGCCCCATGGCGACGCCGATGTCGACCAGCACCGCTTCGCTGATCTGCAGGGAGCCCTCCATCGTCTCGGGCACGGCATCGGTCGCCCCCGCCCGGTACAGCTGCGCGGCATGAGCCCCGTCCCGGGCTCGGGCGACGATCGAGATGTCCGGGCAAGCCGCCCGTATGTCGCGGGACAGGCGTACGGTCAGCACCGGATCGTCCATCGTCAGCACCACGGCGGCCGCATCGCACAGGCCGAAGCGCTCCACCGCATCGCCCCGCGCGACGTCGCCGAACAACACGCGATAGCCATCCCCCCGTGCCGCCGCGACGCAGTCGATATCGCCGTCCACCGCCAGATAAGGCCGGTCGTGCTCGGCCATCATGTCGGCGACGACGCGCCCGACCCGGCCGAAGCCGAAGATAATGGTCACCCCCTTGGTATCGCGGGTGCCGCTGCTCAGCGCCTCGGGATCGATCTGCCGCGCCAACCTCCGTCCGGCGGCCGCGAGCAGTGGCGTCAAGGTCAGCCCGATCGCCGTCACCAGGGTCCAGAAGGCGGCCGTTCCCGGCGCGATGACCCCGGCTGCAAGCGCGCTCGCAAGCACGATCAGGGTCAGCTCGGACGGGCTGGCCATCAGCAAGCCGGTCTCGACCGCGGTCCCGGCCCGGCTCCGGCGCCATCGCAGCAGGGCGAAGATGACACCGGTCTTGACGGCGAGCACCGCCAGCGTCGCGCCAAGCAGCGCTGGCCACTGGGCGATCAGCTCGGACAGGTCGAGCCGCATGCCCACGGTGATCAGGAAGATGCCGAGCGCGAGCCCCCGCAACGGCGCGGTGATCACCTCTACCTCGGCATGATAGTCGGTCTCGGCGATCAGCAGTCCGGCAATCAGCGCTCCCGCCACCGCGCCGAGCCCGACGGACCCGGTGGCGAGACTTGCAAGCATCACGACCAGCAGGCTGATCGCCAGGAACAGTTCTGGACTCTTGGTCCGCGCGGCCTGGGCGAACAGCCGCGGCAGGAGGAACCTCCCCACCACCAGCAACAGCCCGATCACCCCCACGCCGCCGATCAGCACGCTCAGCCAGGCATCCGGATTGCTCTTCGCATCGAGCAGGAGCAGCAGCGGCACCAGGCTGAGGTCCTGGAGCAGGAGGATCGCCAGCGCCGTCTGGCCGGTCGCGCTGACGGTTCCCGCAAGCGGCATTACCAGCGCCGTCGAACTCATTGCCAGCGCCAGGCCCAGCAACAGGGCCGGCGCCGGTTCGAGCGCCCCCACCAGCATCAGCCCGCAACTCAGGACCAGCCCGGTGATCAGCATCTGCAGGCCGCCAAGCCCGAACACACGCTCGCGCATCGCCCACAGGCGCTTGAAGCTCAGCTCCAGCCCGATCCCGAACAGGAGCATCAGGATTCCGATCTCGGCGAACGGCTCGATCCGCTCGCGGTCGGTAATGGTGAAGGGGGCGAGCCAGGGTTGCCCGGCCGCCAGTGCGCCCAGGCCCGCCGGCCCGATTGCCGCGCCGACCAGGATGAAGCCGATCACCGGTGACACACGGACGCGGGCGAAAGCGGGAATGACGACTCCGGCCGCGCCGAGGATCACCAGTGCGTCGCGTAGACCCTGTCCGCCAAGTTCACCTGCCATCCCCGACCTTGTGCCGTAGCTTGGGCGGGGAGCCAAGCAGTGTGACGAGAGGTTTTTGCCTTATTTAGGCAGGAGATGGGAAATGGCCGAGAAGAACTTCAAGGCAGGCGACAAGGTCAGCTGGTCGAGCCACGGCGGCGAGGCGCATGGCAAGGTGGTGAAGAAACTGACCAAGCCGATGGACATCAAGAGCCACCATGTCGCCGCGTCCAAGGACAATCCCGAATATCTGGTCGAGACCGACGAGGGCAAGCAGGCGGCTCACAAGCCGGATGCGCTCAGAAAGGGTTGATGGGGATCGCCGTCGATGTGAACGGACGATGACGAGCACCGACCTCCTCATCATCGGCGGCGGACCCTGCGGACTGATGGCAGGGTTGCTGTTCGCCCGCGCCGGGCTCCGCGTCCGCGTCGTCGAAAAGCATTCTGACTTCCTCCACGATTTCCGCGGCGACACCGTCCACCCTTCGACCATGGACGTGCTCGGAGAACTCGGCCTCCGCGACGCCTTGCTCGACCGCCCGCACCAGCGCCTGACCCGCGCCGAACTGCGCATCGGCGGGCGTGAACTGGTGGTCGGCGACCTCAGCCGCGTGCGCAGCGCCACGCCCTTCGTGGCGATGATGCCGCAGTGGGAGTTCCTCGACTTTCTCCGTTCAGAAGCCGAGCGATATCCGGGGTTCCGGCTCGCCCTCGGTGTGGGCGCGGCATCACTGAATTACGATCAGGGCAGGATAACCGGCGCCCTGCTCGACAATGGCGAGCAGGTCACGAGTCGCCTCGTGATTGCCGCCGACGGCCGACGGAGCATCGTTCGCCGCGACCGCTGGCTGCCGCTGCGGAGCCTCAACTCTTCGATCGACGTCCTCTGGTTCGAACTTCCCAAGCGCATTCGGGAGGAGGGGGGCCTCCGCATCGCCGTAGACGGAGGTCGAATCCTCGTCCGGGTCGATCGCGGTTCTTACTGGCAATGCGCCTTCGTGGTGCCCAAAGGCCGCGCTTCAAAGCTGCTGGCGCAGGGAATCGACGCCATGACGTCAGCGATCGAGGCGACCGAGCCGCGGCTCGGCACTCTTGGCGGCGACCTGCCGGACCTCGACTGCTTCCACCTGCTCGATGTCACGCTCGACCGACTGACCCGCTGGCACCGTCCTGGCCTGCTCGCCATCGGTGATGCCGCCCATGCGATGAGCCCGATGGGCGGGATCGGGATCAACCTCGCGATCCAGGATGCGGTCGCCGCCGCCAACCTCATTGCGCCTGCTTTGCTGCGCGGCAGAGAGTGCGATGCGGAGGCCGCGCGCGTACAGCGGCGGCGCCAGGGTTCCACCCGGCTCATCCAGCTGGTGCAGAAGATCGCGCAGGACTGGGTGCTCGCACCGGTGCTTGGCAAGCCCCGGACCTTCGACCGCCCGCCCTGGCCCTTGCTCCTGCTGGAAAGGCTGCCCGCGCTGCGCCGCCTGCCGGGCCGTGCAATCGCACTCGGCATTCGCAGCGAACGGGTCGATCCGGCGCTCGCCGCCTGACCAAGCAGACAAAGAAAATGCGCGCCGGGCAAAGCCTCGACGCGCATCTTTGAGTGCTGAAAGACAGTCCGACCGAAGTCGGAAGGTCAGTTAGCCGCGGCCACCCGCGCTAGCCCAACCACTGCCCCAGACCCAGTCCCAGAAACCACCCATGACACACTCCCTCTGTTACGGCGAATCACCGTTACGGAGGAGATATTAACCTTAATCGATAGGGTTAGCAATTGGGTAAGTATGTTCCTTAGGCATGATCCTACGCGAGACGGTCGTGAAGACCGTTCCGATGGGGGACCGGAACTGTAGGATTGTGGACGGAAGCCGCACCGTTTGGTGCGGCGGAAGGGCTCAGGCGACCTTGCGCGCCGAGCGGATCTGAAGGCGCTGGATCAATTCGCGAACGCCCATCGGACGGCCAATGGCGAAGCCCTGGGCCATGTCGCAGCCCATGCGCGTCAGCTCATCCAGGCACTGCTTGTCCTCGACCCCTTCGGCAACGACGGTCCGGCCAAGCGAGTGGGCGAGGGCGATCGTCGACTGGACCATGATGAGATCGGAACGGTTGACTCGCATCGACTTGACGAAGCTCTGGTCGATCTTGATCTCGTTGGCCGGGATCTTCTTGAGATAGTCGAGGGTCGACAAGCCGGTCCCATAATCGTCGATGGCCACGCGAACGCCCTTGCGACGGAGCGCGTCGAGGGTAGCAAGCCCGCTCTCCGCATCCTGGAGGGTCGCCGTCTCGGTGAGTTCGAGCGTCAGCTTGCTTGCATGCAGCCCATGCGCGTCGAGCATCCTCTCGATGCGTCCGAGCAGGTCGCGATCGGACAGCAGCCGGGCCGAAAGGTTCACCGCGACCTGGAAGTCCACTCCGCGACGATTGATTGCCGCAGCGGCGCCGATCGCCCGGTCGAGGACGAAGTCGGTGAGTTTCGCGATGCGTCCATTATTCTCGGCCGCGGCCACGAACTCGGTCGGGCTGATCGGCCCCTTTTGCGGGTGGGTCCACCGCGCCAGGGCTTCGGCGCCGACGATCCGGTCCCGACGGATGTCATATTGCGGCTGGTAGGCCAGCCACACCTCGCCATGATCGATCGCCGCATCCAGTTCGCCAAGCAGCGACACGCGCCAGTTCATTTCTTCCTGGCGAGAAGGATCGTGGAGCTTCCAGCGAAGACCCTCCGTCCAGGCCTCGTCCGCCGCCAGCACGGCCGAACCGAGCCGGTTGTTAATGCTTCGGGCAGAGCCGAGTTCGACGCCGAAGGTGAGCGCGACATCGATCTGGCGGCCGCTCAGCGACACCGGAGTGCGGAACAGGGCGTGCAGCGCTTCAAGGTGGTTTCCGATGGCTTGCGACGGATCAAGCAGCCAGGCGAAGGTCGCATCCTCGATGTGGAAGAGACGGGTCGATCCGGGCGCGTTGAGGCGGCTGACGATCTGCCGGATGGCCTCGTGCCGCTCCTTATCCCCAAGCGTCGCGCTCAGCTCGTTCTGGTTGTGCACCCGGGCCACGATGAGCGCGAGCTTGTCGATCCCTTTCTCCGTCCGGAGCGCCGCCAGATTCGGGAGTTGCGTGTCCTCATTGACCAGGGCCCGGCGCGACATGCGGAGGTAGATCAATCGCCCGCTGACGATCAGCAGGGTGAGGAGGCCCGGCATCACGTCGGCGTAGACCTGCCGCTTCTCGAGCATGAATGGTGCGATGAGGACGAGCAGCAGGGCTGCCGCGAGGATGGCGGCGCGACGCCGCCCGCTTCCTTGCGCCAGAGCGGCGGCGATGAATCCCAGGATGGTCAGCAACGGCAGCAGCCAGCCGAGGTCGGTCGGCGCTCCGCGCTTCAGCGTCTCCGCTCCGAGAATGTGGACGTAAGCGCCGGCCATCCTGCCCTTGCTCGGGATCCATAATTGGTCGCCGAGCTGGTCCGCGTTGAGGCCGATGATGACTGTCTTCCCGGCGAGCTTGGACCGCTCGCGGCCTGCCAGCAAATCGCCTGCCGAAATGTACGGAACCGTCAGCGGATCGATACGATAATTGATGCGGAACATGTCGCTTAGGCCCTCGGTGGACTTGTTCGACATGGACACCGCGAATGGCGGGACTTGGCCGTTCCGTCCCTGCTGGCTCCGCGACATCTGCCAGACGGCATTCTGGTAGTTGTAGAAGACGGTAATGCTGGCTGTCCCGGCATGTTGCGTGAAGCGCTCCAGCGGAGGCGTGGGCTCGGCGAACTGAGCGCTCGGCCCGAGCTTGGCCCGATCGGCGAGAACGACATTGCCGGCTTTTGCTAAGACGCGCTCGAAATCGGCATCTTCCTTGGGAGTTCCCGGGCTGTCGTAGATCATGTCGAGAAAGATCTGCCGAGCGCCCGCCGCATCGGCCTTGGCGATGAGATCAGCCTGCGTCGAGCGGCTCCACGGCCACCGGCCGACTTGGCTCAGCGACCTGTCGTCCACACCGACAAAGACGATCTCGCCACTTGCCTCGATCGGATGAAGCATGTTCCGCATGTTGCGGACCTGATCTTCGACCGGCTCGACGAAGCTGGTCAAACCGCAAGCGAGTGACGCAAGCGTCGCCCACAGCAGCAGCCGCCACGACTGCGGCTTCTCTCCGGTCGACTTGGCGATGACCCAGCGCATGCCATGTCATCTGCCCGACAAAGGTTAGGAAATCGGAAACCGATAGATCGTGAACGGGGATATGGTCCGTTGCGGACGCGTTGCTTTTCCCTCTAGACCTTGGGCTAAGCTGTGCCATGCACCGGTTTGGCGCCAGCAGGGGAGGGCCATGGACTTCATTTCCATCCTGTCGATCTTCGTATTGAGCTGTTTCGTCGGCTATTACGTGGTCTGGTCGGTCACCCCGGCGCTGCACACGCCGCTGATGGCGGTGACCAACGCCATCTCCTCCGTGATCATCGTCGGCGCGCTGATCGCCGCCGCTGCGGCGGGTAGCCCGACCGCCAAGTGGCTCGGCCTCCTCGGCGTGGTGCTCGCCAGCATCAACATCTTCGGCGGCTTTGCGGTGACCAGCCGTATGCTGGCGATGTACAAGAAGAAGGAGCGCAGCGAGTGAGCGGCGTGCACACGGACCTGATCCTCGCCGCCACCTTCCCGGCCGTGCCGAGCGCCGGAGCCCACGACACCCCGGCCTGGGTCATGCTCGCCTACCTCGTCGCCGGAGTCTGCTTCATCCTGGCGCTTCGCGGCCTGTCGAGCCCCTCGACCAGCCAACGCGGCAACCGCCTCGGCATGATCGGCATGGCCATCGCGGTGGTGACGACGCTGGCCACGCATCTTCCGCGTTTCCCGCAGGACAATTTCGAGTGCAAACGCGCTAGCACCGGTTTGACAGAGTGCCTGCCGGTACCAAGCCCACCGCTCGACACTGCGACCATCCTCCAGATCCTCGCCGCCATCGCAATCGGCGCCATCATCGGCATTGTCGGTGCCCGCCGAATCCAGATGACGGCCATGCCGCAGCTGGTTGCGGCCTTCCACAGCCTGGTCGGCCTCGCCGCCGTGCTGGTCGGCGCCGCCGCCTTCCTCAACCCGGAAGCCTTCGGCATCGCCACCCGCATCACGCCAATCGCCGAACCCAGCTTCCTGATGATCAATCCCGTAAGCCGCATCGAGCTCGGCCTCGGGGTCGCCATCGGCGCCATCACCTTCTCCGGCTCGGTGATCGCCTTCCTCAAGCTGAACGGCAACATGAGCGGCGCGCCGATCCTGCTGCCCGGCCGCCACGTCATCAACCTCGGCACGCTCGTCGCCATCCTCGCCTTGGTCGCTTACTTCACCCGCGACCAGGCGCCGTGGGTGTTCTGGACGATCCTGGCGCTCAGCTTCGCCATCGGCTTCCTGCTGATCATCCCGATCGGCGGCGCCGACATGCCGGTCGTCGTCTCCATGCTGAACAGCTATTCCGGCTGGGCCGCGGCGGCGATGGGCTTCACGCTCCACAACAGCGCGATGATCATCACCGGCGCCCTCGTCGGAAGCTCCGGCGCGATCCTCAGCTACATCATGTGCCGCGCCATGAACCGCAGCTTCATCTCGGTGATCGCCGGCGGCTTCGGCGCGGTCTCCTCGGGCCCCGCGGGTGAAGTCATCGACCGCCCCTACAAGCGCGGCTCGGCCGAGGACGCCGCCTTCCTCATGCGCCAAGCCGACCAGGTGGTCATCGTCCCCGGCTACGGCATGGCCGTCGCGCAGGCCCAGCACATCCTCCGCGAGATGGCCGACCTCCTCAAGAAGGAGGGGGTGAAGGTCAAATATGCCATCCACCCAGTCGCCGGCCGCATGCCCGGCCACATGAACGTGCTGCTGGCCGAAGCAAACGTCCCCTACGACGAGGTGTTCGAGCTCGAGGACATCAACAGCGAGTTCGCCCAGACCGACGTCGCCTTCGTGATCGGCGCCAACGACGTCACCAACCCCGCCGCCAAGACCGACAAGAGCTCGCCCATCTACGGCATGCCCGTCCTCGACGTGGAAAAGGCCCGCACCGTCCTCTTCATCAAGCGCAGCATGGGCGGCGCTGGCTATGCCGGCGTCGACAACGAACTTTTCTACCGCGACAATACGATGATGCTGCTGGCCGACGCCAAGAAGATGGTCGAGGAGATCGTCAAGGCGCTGGCCTGAACGTCGAAGGAAAAGCGTCATCCCGGGCTCGACCCGGGATTTCGCTTCTTCTTCTGCCCGCCGCCAGAGGTAGAACCGGATCCCAGTGCGGAGGCGATCCGCTCCTCCTTTCGCCTCCGCAACCACTTGTCGCCGCGCCGCCACAGTCCGTCTTTGCCGCGTTAACTCGCTCCAGAATCTCCGTTCACCCGCTTGTTCCCGGCCTTCGCATGGGTGAGAAGAAGCCCGTTAACTATTCGACGCTGCCGGGGGTCGGCGGCGGGGTGAGGGGACTGACGTTGCGCAAGCTCGGGATCGTCGGCGGGACGAGCTGGAATTCGACCGCGCTTTATTATGAGCATATCAACAAGGGTGTCGGGCGACGGCTCGGCGGCCTTCACAGCGCGCGGCTGGTGATCGAGAGCCTCGACTGCGAGGACGATTATGCCGCCTTCCATCGCCGCGGTGACTGGGCCGGCGGCGAGAAGCTGATGGTCGAGGCCGCCCAGCGCCTCGTCACCGCCGGCGCTGAAGGGGTGATCATCACCTCCAATACCGGTCACAAGCATTATGATGCCGTCGCGTCAGCGGCCGGCGTGCCCATGCTCCACATCGGCGATGCCGCGGCCGAACGCATCGCCGCCGACGGCCGCCAGTCGGTCGCCCTGCTCGGCACTCGCGTTACCATGACCGAACCGCACGTACGCGGCCGCTTCGAGGAGCGCGGCATCCGTCTCGCCGCGATCGAGGAAGGCTGGATCACCGAGGTCGACCGGATCATCTACGAGGAGCTGGCCGCCGGCCGCGTCGTCCGCGACAGCCAGCGCAAGCTCAAGACCCTGATCACCGAACTGGGCAAGAAGCGTGTCCAGGCGATCGTTCTCGGCTGCACCGAACTGGTCCTCGCCATCGACCCGCGGGCCAACGTTCTTCCGGTCTACGACACGACGGAGATCCATGCCGCCAAGGCGGTCGACTGGATCCTCGGCGACAAGGAAGAGGCAAGGGCGGCCGCCTAGGCCGGACAGTCTGGGCGGTCAGGCGACCTCGATCCGCGCGACGGTCACCATGCCGCCGCCGGGCACCTCGATCTCCTCGCTTTCCTCGGCGCCCAGCATCGCCTTCACCAGCGGCGCCGTGAACCCGACCAAGCCCGTTGCTGGCTCGCTTTCGTCGTGCCCGACGATGGTGATGGTCCGTTCAACCCCGTCGCGCACGAAGGTCACGCGGGTCCCGATCGCCACTTCCTCGCCGCTGGGCGTGGGCGCCAGCTGCGCACTCGCCGCCCGAGCCCGCCAGTAGCGTGCGTCCCGAAGCACCTTCTTGCGCTCTTCCTCGGTGAGCTCCTCCGCCAGACGGGCCTCGAGCTCCGCCGCCCGAGCCTCGATCAGCTCCAGCCCGCGCGCCGTCACCAGGTTCGGCCCAGGCGGAATCGGCAGCTCGAACTTGGGCTCGAGATGTTCTTCGTCGCTCTCCCGGCGAAAGGCGACGCTCATCGCCTGGACTGTCGAATGGTCATGATGAAAGGATAGGGAGTGCGGGCCTCCCATGAAAGGCCCTGACGCCCTCACCCGGTGAACGCCCCGTCGCAAACGGCGTTGGCTCGAAGAGCAGCCGCAGGAGGAGAAGCATGAGCGATCAGGGCATGAGCATGGGCTGGGGTCGCTTCGCTGCGATGATCGGCGTTTCGACCTTCATCATGTTCTTCCTCATGTACCAGCTGGTCTACAGCCTCGACCACGCGCTGTTCAGCGTGACCCGGCTCGTTTCCTCGCTGGTGATGGGCTGCGTCATGACCGCCGTCATGCTCGCCTTCATGTGGAAGATGTACCGCCCTGCCGCTGCCAAGATCGCGGTTCTTGCCGCGGGCATCGTCGGCGGTCTCATCCTTCTGGCGGTCAACCGCGGGCAGGTGCTGATCGGCGACCGGGATTTCATGAAATCCATGATCCCCCATCACAGCATCGCCATCAACAATGCGCGCAAGGCCGACATCCGCGATCCGCGGGTCCGCTATCTCGCCGACCGGATCATCCGCGATCAGGTCAAGGAGATCGCCGAGATGAAGATGCTGCTCTCCGACATCGAAGCGAACGGCCGCCGTGGCGAAGCGCCGCTGGCCGCCGGTCCGGTGCAGCTCAAGGAAGAGGGCAGGCGCGAGGCCCAGGACCTCCTCAGCGGCCGTTTGCAGCAAAAAGAGCCGCTCTGACCGGCCGACTTCCGCACGGGGCCGCTTGCTCCTACATCGCTCCTCATGAATCGAACCCCGGCCGACCGTCCGGACCACCCGAGCGCGACCGACCGCTTCAACGAGGACGCAGCGACCTTCACCGTCTCCGGGGGCGGGGAGGCGCCGGACCTCGAGGCGGGCGTCGCCGCCATCCGCAACGTCGTGAAGACCCTGCCGGTCCGCCCTGGCGTCTATCGCATGCAGGACAGCCGCGGCGAGGTGCTTTACGTCGGCAAGGCGCGGGCGCTGAAGAACCGGGTCACCAACTACACGCAGGTGTCGCGCCTGTCGAAGCGGCTGCAGCGGATGGTCGCGCAGACGCGCTCGATGACCATCGTCACCACCCACACCGAAGCCGAGGCGCTGCTCCTGGAAGCGCAGCTGATCAAGCGCTTCCGCCCGCCCTACAATGTCCTTCTGCGCGACGACAAAAGCTTCCCCTTCATCCTGCTGCGGGAGGACCATGCCTATCCGCGGGTCCAGAAGCATCGTGGCGCGCGCCGGGCCAAGGGGCAGTATTTCGGACCCTTCGCAAGCGCC
This sequence comes from Sphingomonas sp. LHG3406-1, assembly GCF_029637485.1. Lineage (GTDB taxonomy): Bacteria > Pseudomonadota > Alphaproteobacteria > Sphingomonadales > Sphingomonadaceae > Sphingomicrobium. Next base: position 431,355 of record NZ_CP069128.1, read on the forward strand.
GGTTCAGTCACTCGCACACTTAACGCGCTTCAGAAGCTCTTCCTGCTAAGGTCCTGCAGTGATGGCTTTTTCAACAACCGCTCGCGACCCTGCCTGCTCTACCAGATCCGCCGCTGCTCGGGGCCCTGCGTCGGCCGCATCGAGCCCGATGCCTATGCCGAGCTGGTCGAGGATGCGAAGAACTTCCTCGCCGGAAAGTCGACCGGTGTGCAGGGGCGGCTCAGCAAGCAGATGGCCGAGGCGGCCGAACGCCAGGACTATGAGCTCGCCGCCGTCTACCGCGACCGCCTCCGCGCCCTGACTTACATCCAGGGCACGCAGACCGTCCATGCCGAGGGGCTGGGCGATGCCGACATCTTCGCGCTCGCCGCCAAGGGCGGGTCGATGTGCATCCAGGCCTTCTTCATCCGCGGCGGGCAGAACTGGGGCCACCGCGCCTTCTTCCCGTCGCACACCGCCGACGTGCCGGAGGAGGAGGTGCTGAGTTCCTTCCTTATCCAGTTCTACGAGGACATGCCGCCACCCCGCCGGATCCTCGTCGACCGCGACGTGGCCGAGACCGAGCTGGTCGCCGAGGCCCTGTCCGAGAAGGCGGGGCGCAAGGTGCTGATCGAACGGCCCCAGCGCGGCGACCGCAGGAAGCTGATCGAGCAGGCCAGCCGCAACGCCGTCGAGGCGCTCGACCGCCACCACGCCGAGAGCACGACCCAGACAAAGCTGCTGCGCGAACTCGCCGATGCTTTCGAGCTGCCCGACATGCCCAAGCGCATCGAAGTCTATGACAACAGCCACATCATGGGCACCGCCGCGACCGGCGCGATGATCGTCGCCGGCCCGCAGGGCTTCGCCAAGAACAGCTACCGCAAGTTCAACATCAAGAAGGCCGCCACCGACGACGATTTCGCGATGATGAAGGAAGTGCTGGAGCGCCGCTTCAACCGGCTCGAGAAGGACGATCCCGACCGCTCCAGCGGCGAATGGCCCGACCTCATCCTCATCGACGGCGGGCGCGGGCAGTTGAACGCCGTGCTGGAGATCATGGAGGATGCCGGAGTTCATGACGTTCCGGTCGTCGGCGTCGCCAAGGGCCCGCATCATGGCCGCGAGGGCAGGGAGGTGTTCCACCTGCCGAACGGCCGCGAGCTGACCTTCCCGGTCAACGCGCCCCTGCTCTTCTACCTTCAGCGCCTGCGCGACGAGGCGCACCGCTTCGCCATCGGTACCCACCGGGCGAAGCGGGCGAAGAACCTCACCACGTCGACCCTCGACGAAGTTCCCGGCATCGGTCCCACCCGCAAGCGCGCCTTGCTCATGCACTTCGGCACCGCCCGCGCGGTCAAGGGCGCGGCGCTCGAGGACCTCGAGAAGGCGCCCGGCATCAGCAGGGCGACGGCCCGGCAGGTCTACGATTATTTCCATCCGGGTGGCTGAGGATGCGGCTCACCACCTCGGCCATCATCCTCTCCCTCCGCATCCACGGCGAGACCGGCGCGGTGGTGCGCATGCTGACGCCCGTCCACGGCCTGGTTGCCGCCTATGTTCGCGGCGCGCGGGGACGGCGAATGCGGCCGGTGCTGCTCGCTGGCAATGTGGTCGAGGCCCGGCTCGCCGCCCGGACCGAGGCCCAGCTTCCACAAGCCGAGGTCGAGCTCACCCGCAGTCGCGCGCCGCTGATGACCGAGCCGCTGCCCGCCGCCGGCATTCTCTGGGCCACCACGCTCGTCGCCGAGGTGCTGCCCGAGCGGTCGCCCTATCCGGCGCTCTACCAGGGGCTGGACGGACTGCTCGACGCCATTGCCGCAGCGCCGTCGGCCAAGGGCTGGGGTCCGGCTCTCCTCGCCTTTGAACTCCTGCTCCTCGCCGAACTCGGCTTTGGCCTCGACCACAGCATGGAACGAACGGCAATGGAGGACTGGCCCGCCGGGCTCGACCTCACCGGTCGCCGGATCCGGCGCGATCTTCTCCAGCGGCCGGGTGACCCGGCCTGGGATGCGCGTGAGCGGTTGACCGGCCGCTTGCGCCGGGCCGTCGGGCTGGTAGCGTGAGCCGATGAGCTCCGTCCTCGCCACCCTCTTTCCATTCGAGGCGACCACCGACGATCTGACGGTGCGGGTGGCGGTGAGCTTCCTTGCCGAACAGTCGGCGCCGGCCAACGGCCGATGGTTCTGGTCCTACCATATCCGCATCGAGAATCATGGGGTTCGAAGCGTGCAGCTGCTCGCTCGCGCCTGGACCATCACCGACGGTCGCGGCGCCGTTCATGAGGTGAGAGGAGAGGGCGTGGTCGGCGAGATGCCGCTGATCGCCCCCGGTGCCTCGTACGACTACGTCAGCGGCTGCCCGCTTCCGACCGCCACCGGCAGCATGAGCGGCAGCTACCGCATGATCGACGAGAATGGCGCCAGTTTCGAGATCGCCGTCCCGACCTTTCCGCTGGTCGGGCCGGTCTGACTTATCTCCGAAGCCGATCAATACTTCATTTTCGGCTAACCGCGTGCGCCGCAAGGTGAGGGCATGTCCGATCCCAAGCTCACCGACGAAGCCGGGCGACTCCTGGCGCTTCATCGCTACTGCGCGCTCGACAGCATGCACGAACCCAATTTCGACACGATCACCGGCCTCGTCCGGGATCTGCTCGGGGTGCCGATTTGCGCCATTTCGCTGATCGACAGCGACGAGCAGCGGTTCAAGTCGATCCAGGGTCTCGACGTCGAGAGCACCAGCCGCGAGGTCGCCTTCTGCGATCACACCATCCGCGGGCGCGAGCCGCTCGTCGTCCCTGATGCCCACGACGACGAGCGTTTCGCCAACAATCCGCTGGTAACCGGCGACCTGTCGATCCGCGCCTATGCCGGAGCGCCGCTGCAGACGCCCGACGGCTTCAATCTCGGCGCACTCTGCGCCATTCACCGTCGGCGCCATGACTTCACCCCAGGCGACATCGCCCTGCTGGAGCGCTTCGCCAAGGTGGTCGTCGACCAGATGGAGCTGAGGAGCCTCGCCCACCGCGACTCGCTCACCGGCGCCCTGACCCGGCGCGCTTTCTTCGAAGGCGCCGAAGCTGCGCTCAAGCAATTGCTGGCGGAGAAGCGCTCGGCGACCGTGGCGGTACTCGACGTGGACCATTTCAAGGTGGTCAACGACACCCAAGGTCATCCGATCGGTGACAAGGTCCTGAAGGGCATCTCCCAGCTGATCGGCGCGCAACTCCGGTCCGCCGACCTGTTCGGCCGGCTTGGGGGAGAGGAGTTCGCCATCCTCTTCTACGCCACCACCAAGGCGGAGGCACTGCACTGCGCCGAACGCATTCGTCGTGCGATCGAGGATCGGGTCGACCCCGACTGTCCAAAGGTCACGGTCAGCATCGGCCTTGCTGCGGTGAACCAGGGCGAGCGGATCGATGCAGCGCTCGCCCAGGCCGATGCCGCTCTCTACGTCGCCAAGCGGGAAGGGCGGAACCGCTGCGTGTCGGCAGCCCCGGCCCTGAGCGCCGCCGCCTGACCCTTGCCTCGCGGCAGCGGCGACCCATGTCGCTGCCATGCAGCTCTTTACCATCGGCTATGAGGCGACCACGACGGGCGACTTTCTCGCCGCCTTGAAGCAGGCCGGGGTCGCGCAGGTGATCGACGTGCGCGCCCTGCCGCTCTCACGTCGGCCCGGCTTCTCCAAGACACCGCTCCCAATGCCCTGGCTGAGGAAGGGATCGGCTATGTGCACCTGAAGGCGCTCGGCACGCCCGCGTCCGGCCGTGAGGCGGCGCGAAAGGGCCGACTGGCGGAGCTGGAGCGCATCTACGCCGGGCAGCTCGAGCTTCCCGAAGCCATCGCCGCCGCCGCACAGCTCCGCCAACTGGTGGAGGAGCAGCCCTCCGCCCTGCTCTGCTACGAGCGGGAACCGGCGGGCTGCCACCGCTCCATGCTGATCCGCGAGGTGTTGCCCGACGTCGAGGTCAGGCATCTGTTCGCATGACGAGGCTCAGACGTCGGCGGGCTCGCTCGCCTTCGTTTCCGACACGATCAGCGCCTCGATGTCCGGGATCGGCCGCCCGCTCATCTCCTTGTTGATGGTGCAGACGACGCGCTTCTCGACTTCCTTGTGAAGCGCCTTGCGAAGGACTCCGAGCGCCTTGGGCGGTGCGACGATGCAAAGATGCTCGAAGTTACCCCTGAGCGCGCGGAGCCGCAGCTTTTCCGCCGCTTCCTTGACCCAGTTGTCCTCGTCCTGCTGCTTGAAGTCGGTTTCTTCCATCGAAGACCGGCCCGGGCCGACGCTGCTGTGCGATGTGCCGGGACCATCGGTCTTGAGGTCGCCGTCATGATTGGCGTCGTCGCGCTCCTCATGCGCCTCGGTGCGCAGGTCGATCTGACTTGCGTCACCCTGATTGCGGAAGAACAGCATCTTGCGGCCGTCGACCACCAGCACCAGCGCATTGTTCGGAATGGGCATTGAGGACTCCTCCTAGTCTATGGAGGAAGAACGGGCAGGGAAGGGGAGGGTTGCCTGCCGCTCCCCGCCCCATCCTACTCGCTGACGCCCGGATCGACCGGCTTGTCGAGCTCCTGCTCGCCGGTCGAGGCCCCGTCGTCGATCGCGGTCTCGCCGTCGGTCGACGTCTCGATCTCCGCCTCGTCCTCCTCGTCGATGCGGGCGACGGAGACGACATGTTCGCTGGAATCGACCCGGAAGATCATCACGCCCTGCGTGTTGCGCCCGGCGATTCGGATCGAACCCACGGTGGTGCGGATCATCTTGCCCTGGTCGGTCGCAAGCATGATCTGCTCGCCCGTCTTGACCGGGAAGCTCGCCACCACGCCGCCGTTGCGCTCGCTGGTGTCGATATTGGTGATGCCCTGGCCGCCGCGATTGGTCCGGCGATATTCGTAGGCGCTGGTGCGCTTGCCGAAGCCGTTCTCGGTGACGGTGAGGATGAACTGCTCCCGCTCGGTCATCTCGGCTATCCGCTCGGGCGGAAGCGTGCACTCCATGCCTTCGCGCTCACGCCACGGCGGGCAGCGCAGATAGGCCTCGCGCTCCTCCTGCGTGGTGCCGGCACGGCGCAGGATCGACATGGAGATGACCTGGTCGTCGCCGAGCAGGCGGACGCCCCGAACGCCGGTCGAGGAGCGCGACTGGAACTCGCGCACGTCGGTCGACATGAAGCGGATCGCCTTGCCGTTGCGCGTCGCGAGCAGGACGTCGTCCTCCTCGCTGAGCAGCGCGACGCCGATCAGCCGGTCGGTCTGGTCATCTTCCTCGCCCTCGTCGGCGACCCCGAACTTCATCGCGATCTTGCCGGCGGTCGGAATGTTCTTGAACGCATCCATGCTGTTGCGCCGCACCGTTCCGTGCGCCGTCGCGAACATCAGGTGGAGCGCGCCCCAGCTTTCCTCGTCCTCCGGAAGCGGAAGCACGGTGGTGATCACCTCGCCGGCCTGCAGGGGGAGGAGGTTGATCATCGGCCGCCCCTTGGCGGTCGGCCCGCCCTCGGGCAGCCGCCAGACCTTCATTCGATAGACCCGGCCAAGGTTGGAGAAGAACAGCACCGGATTGTGGGTCGAGGTCACGAACAGGTTGGTGACCGCATCCTCATCCTTGGTGGCGATGCCCGACCGGCCCTTGCCGCCGCGCTTCTGCTCGCGGAACACGGCCAGCGCCGTGCGCTTGATGTAGCCGGTCATGGTCACGGTCACGACCATGTCCTCGCGCTCGATCAGGTCCTCGTCGTCGATCCCGTCGAACGCCGCCGCAAGCTCGGTCTTGCGCGGAGAGGTGAACTCCCGGTCCACCTCGTCGAACTCGTCGCGCATCAACTGGTAGAGGCGCACCCGGTTGCCGAGGATCTCCAGCAGCTCGCCGATCGTCGCGGCAAGCTTCTCGAGATCGCTTCCGATTTCGTCGCGGCCGAGCGCGGTCAGCCGGTGGAGGCGAAGCTCGAGGATCGCCCGCACCTGCTCCTCGCTCAGGCGGTAGGTCGCGCCCGCCGCCTGCGGTTCGACCGCTTCGACCAGCATGATGTAGGGCCGGATCTCCGCCCCGTCCCAGTCGCGCGCAAGCAGCTTCTCGCGTGCCTCGGCGGGCGAGGCGGAGCCGCGGATCAGGCGCACCACCTCGTCGAGGTTGGTCACCGCGACCACCAGGCCGAGCAGGATGTGGGCCCGTTCCCGCGCCTTCAGCAGCTCGTATTTCGAGCGGCGGGTGATGACCTCCTCGCGGAACTTGACGAAGCTCTCGATGATGTCGCGCAGCGTCAGCGTCTCTGGACGGCCGTTGCGGATCGCCAGCATGTTGCACGGGAAGGACCCTTGCGCCGGCGTATGCCGCCACAGCTGGTTCAGCACCACATCCGGCGTGGCGTCGCGCTTCAGGTCGATGACGACCCGCACGCCCTCGCGGTTGGATTCGTCGCGGATGTCGGAAACACCCTCGATCCTTTTTTCCTTGGCCGCCTCGGCGATCTTCTCGACCAGCGCATTCTTGCCCTGCTGGTAGGGAATCTCGGTGAGGACGATCGACTTGCGGTCGTTGCGGCCTTCCTCGATCTTGTACTTCGACCGGACCACCACCGAACCGCGCCCCGTCGTGTAGGCGGAGCGGATTCCGGCCGTGCCGAGGATCATCGCACCGGTCGGGAAGTCCGGCCCCTTCACATGCTCCATCAGCTGCTCGGTCGTGACCGCGGGATCGTCGATATAGGCCCGGCACGCGGCGAGCACTTCACCCAGATTGTGGGGCGGAATGTTGGTCGCCATGCCGACCGCGATTCCGCCGGCGCCGTTGACCAGCAGATTGGGGAAGCGCGCCGGGAGCACCTGCGGCTCGCGCTCGGACGCGTCATAGTTGGGCTGGAAGTTGACCGTGTCCTTGTCGAGGTCGCCGAGCAGGAAGCCCGCCGCCTTGGCCAGCCGCGCTTCGGTGTAGCGCATCGCGGCCGGCGGATCGGGATCCATCGAGCCGAAATTGCCCTGGCCGTCGATCAGCGGCAGCCGCATCGACCAGTCCTGGGTCATCCGGGCCAGCGCGTCGTAGATGGCGGTATCGCCGTGCGGGTGATATTTACCGATCACGTCACCGACGATGCGGGCCGATTTGCGGTAGGGCCGGTTGTAGACGAAGCCGTTCTCGCTCGCCGAATAGAGGATCCGGCGGTGCACCGGCTTCAGCCCGTCGCGCACGTCCGGCAGCGCTCGGCTGACGATGACGCTCATCGCATAGTCGAGATAGCTGGTCTTCATCTCCTCGACGATGGAGATGGGCGCGATGACGTCGGTCGGAGGCGGGCTGCCCGCCGGGGCTTCAGTGGCCAATTGTCTACCTGCTTGTGTTTTTCACGGGGGCGGGACCGCCCGGTAGCTGGACTAGCAGCGCGCGCGTGTACGCGCGAGGGGTTTCGTGCGCCTGCCCTCGTCGCCTCGACGTCCGGGACCGCAGGAGGAGGAACGCGCCCTGGCCGTGGGCCCGGCCCGCGCCGGGGCGAAGTGTTGTCTCAGCCCTTCACGAACAACGGCCGCGCCGCCGTGCTTCCCTCTTCATCGAACGCCCAGCCGTCGCGGTCGAAGCGGGGAAGGGCGGCGAGCTCCTCGATCCGTTCCTCGCACAGCCAGCGCGCCAGCGTCCCGCGCGCCACCTTGGCGGTGAAGCTCTGGAACTGGAGGCCCTTGGCCGTCCGCACCCGGAAGTCCGGGCTGACCAGAGTCACGCCCTTCTTCTTCGGCAGGAAGGGCTGGACCACCGCGAAATATTCGTTGCTGGCGAGGTTCATCAGCACGCCCGAGCCGTCCGACTTCACATCGTCGAGCACGGCCCTGGCGACTTTCCGCCCCCAATGCTCGACCAGCTTGCCGCCGCTCGGGCTCCACGCGGTGCCCATCTCGAGGCGATAAGGCCGGATTCCGTCGAGCGGCCGCAGCACGCCATAAAGCCCGGACAGGATCCGCAGATGATCCTGCGCGTAACCGATGGTGTCCTCGTCGGCGCTCTTCACGTCGAACCCGCGATAGACGTCGCCGGCAAAGGCGCGGATCGCCGGCCTTTCCTCCGCCTTGCGGAAGGTGCGGAAGCGCGTGGCGTTGAGCTCGGCCAGATTGTCGCTGATGTGCATCAGTGCGGCGAGGTCGGCCGGCGCCAGCCTGGCCGCAGCGCGGGCGATGCTGGCCGCCTCGCGGGCAAAGCGCGGCAGGGTCGCCTCTTCCGGCACGGGAGAGGTGAAATCGAGGGTCTTGGCGGGCGAAAGCAGGATGATCACGGGGGCGGCGGCTAGCAAAGGGCTGGCCCTGCCGTCCATACCGCCCCCTAACCTGTTGATCCTGCGCGGTTCAAAGGAGGTTCAGCGGGAATCCGCTTGAGGCTGGCACGTAATCGACGCGCGGTCTAAAGGGCCGCGGGACATAATCGACGACCTTGAGGGAGTGATTGATGACGACCAAGGCCCGGGCACTGTTTGCCGCCTTCCTGTTCACCGCCGCCGTGCCGACCATGGCCGCCGCCCAGCAGAAGCCGGCCGCTCCCGCAGCGCCCAAGCTCCAGGTGTCCAAGGAGGCGGGTCCCGCCCTCCAGGCACTGGAAAAGGCGGTCAAGGAGAACAGGACCGCGGAAGTGCCGGCGCTCGCCGCGGCCGCGCTCGCGGTCGCCAAGACCAATGTCGATCGCTACTTCGCTTATCGCCTGCAACTGCCGGTGCTTGCCACCGGCGGTAATGAGCCGGCGCTCCTGACGGCGCTTGAAGGCACGATCGAATCGGGCGTTCCGACCGGCGATGACCTTGGCAATCTCGCGCTCAACGCCGCCAAGCTGAACTACAACAAGGGCGCGGCCGACACCGCCGCCCAGGCCAAGGCCGCTGCCCAGATCGAGCAGGCCGTCGTCGCCCTGCCGAACAGCGGCGATGCGCACTACATCCGCGGCCTCGTGCTCAACCGGCAGAAGAAGCCGGCCGAGGCGGTCGCCTCGCTGCAGAAGGCGCAGTCGATCTGGGCGGCGGCCGGCAAGCCGTTCGACCAGGGCATCGCCGACCAGTTGTTCGCCATCGCCTACAACGCCCGCCTGCCGGTCGCGCGCGAACTCGCCGTGGGGCAGGTCAAGGCCGCGCCCAATGCCAAGAACTGGCGCACCGCGATCAAGATCACCGAGCAGTTCAGCAACCTGCCGGCGGCCGACAAGATCGACCTGTTCCGCCTGCAGCGCGCGACCCAGAGCTTCGAAGGGGAGGGCGATTATTACCCCTATGTCGACGCGCTGCTCACCCGCGGCCTCCCGGGCGAGGCCCAGGCCGTGCTGAACGAGGCCTTCGCGGCCAACAAGCTCGACCGCAACAAGGCGGCCTGGAAGGAAATGCACAGCGCCGCCTCGGCGCGTGTCACAGCCGACAAGGCGAGCCTCGCCGCGGGTGAGAAGGCGGCGCTGTCTGCCGCGACCGCCCGTCCGGCGCTCGCGACCGGCGATGCCTTCATGAGCTACGGCGACTATGCCAAGGCCGCCGCACTCTATCGTGCCGCGCTCGGCAAGTCGGGTGTCGATGCGGACCTCGCCAACCTTCGCCTCGGCATCGCGCTCGCCCGCAGCGGCGACTCGGCCGGCGCCACCACGGCGCTCAACGCGGTCAAGGGCACCCGGGCCGGCATCGCCCAGATGTGGCTGCTCTACCTCCAGCGCCAGAGCTGAGCTGAACTGCGACCTCCCTGTCCCGCAAAGCCTGATGGGGAGGGGGACCGCTGCCGAAGGCAGTGGTGGAGGGGCCGACCGCTCGGCTGAAGGCCCCTCCGTCAGCGCTTCGCGCTGCCACCTCCCACTGCTTCGCACCGGGGAGATCGCAACATGATCTCTGGTTAACCGAACGGTAGGAGCTTCATCCTACATCCACCGCGGACGTTATTTTTCGCGTGGGAGTGGTGATGGCGACGGCCGGGTTGGAACAGGTCACCGAGGATGCGATTCGCACCGTGGCACGAAGCTGCGGCTCGCTGTCGATCGAATGCTCGGACGTCGCCGGTTACGTCAGCGACGTCTCGCAGCGCATCGGCGTCCATCTGAAGACGCTCGACGGGCTCGAGGAAGTCACCACCCGGCTGCTTGCCGACCAGGCCCGCGTGTCGGATTCGACCGACGAGGCGCGCCTCCTGTCCGAACAGGCCAAGGCCAAGCTGGATGCCGGCCGCGAAGCGATCGAGCAGACCATCGCCGGCTTCAAGGGTCTGACGGACCTCGTCGTCCAGCTCGGCGAGCGCATGGCGACCTTCGCCACGGCCATGAACCAGGTGCAGAGCGTCTCCTCGACCATCGAGGCGATCGCCCGCAAGACCAATATGCTGGCCCTCAACGCCACCATCGAGGCCGCCCGCGCCGGTGACGCCGGCCGCAGCTTCGCGGTGGTCGCCGCCGAGGTGAAGAAGCTCGCGCACGATACCCGCGCGGCGACCAGCCAGATCGGCCTCACCATCAGCGAACTGACCCGCGAGGCGGGGGCCGTCACCACCGAGATCAAGACCGGTGTCGACCGCAGCCGCGCCGCCCAGAAGGGCTTCGGCCAGATCAGCGAAACCGTTCGCGAAGTGAGCGAGATCGTCGGCATGGTCGATCGCCAGACCGAGGGCATCGCCCATTCGACCAGCCTGATCCAGTCGAGCGTCGACCGGGTGAAGGCGAGTCTCACCGATTTCGCCGAGGATGCGCGCGAGAATGGCGGCGCCCTGGTCGAGGCGCAGCAGCGCCTCTCCAAGCTCGAGATGCTTTCGGCGACCATGCTCGATACGCTCGCCAACTCAGGCGCCGAAATCGACGACACGCCGATGATCATCCTTGCCCAGGATGCGATGCGCGCCATCGCCGAAGCGGTGGAGAAGGGCATCACGCGCGGCGAGATCGCCATGGACGACGTGTTCGACCGTACCTACACGCCCATTCCCGGCCGCAACCCGGTCCAGTACGACAACCGCTTCTGCGACTTCGCGGACGAGCATGTCCGGCCGATCCTCGACCGCTTCAAGCTCAAGGACGCGCGGATCCTCGGCAGCGCCATCACCAATGTGGACGGCTTCCTGCCGACCCACCTTAGCGAGCGCTGCCAGGCGCCGGGGCCCGACCCGGTGTGGAACGACGCTCACTGCCGCAATCGTCGCATCTTCATGGACGAACAGACCCGCGCCGCCATCGAGAGCGACAAGCCGGCCACCTTGATGACCTACCGGATGGAACTTGGCGACCGCGCCTTCCCGGTGAAAAACGTCTTCGTGCCGCTGTTCGTCAACGGCAAGCGCTGGGGCAATTTCGAACTGGCCTACCGCGAGGAGTAAGCCCGGACGGCGGAAGGCTAGCCCTTCCGCCGGCTCATGAACGCCAGCCGCTCGAACAGCATCACGTCCTGCTCGTTCTTGAGCAGCGCCCCGTGCAGCGGCGGGATGGCCTTGGTCGGATCGCGGTTCTGCAGCACGTCCAGCGGCATGTCCTCGTGGAGCAGCAACTTCAGCCAGTCGAGCAGCTCGCTGGTCGACGGCTTTTTCTTGATTCCGGGCACTTCGCGCACGTCGAAGAACAGGTCGAGCGCCTTGCCGAGCAGGATCTTCTGGATGCCCGGAAAATGCACCTCGACGATCCGCTCCATCACCGCCCGATCGGGGAAGGCGATGTAGTGGAAGAAGCAGCGGCGAAGGAAGGCGTCGGGCAGTTCCTTCTCGTTGTTGGAGGTGATGACCACCACGGGTCGCTCGGCCGCCTTCACCGTCTCGCCCGTCTCGTAGACGTGGAACTCCATCCGATCGAGCTCCTGGAGGAGGTCGTTCGGGAACTCGATGTCGGCCTTGTCGATCTCGTCGATCAGCAGCACCGGTAGCCTGGGAGAGGTAAAGGCCTCCCACAGCTTGCCTTTGCGGATGTAGTTGGCGATCTCGTGCACACGCGGATCGCCGAGCTGGCCGTCGCGCAGCCGCGCCACCGCATCATATTCGTAAAGGCCCTGGATCGCCCGGGTGGTCGACTTGACGTGCCACTCGATCAGTGGCGCATCCAGCGCCCGCGCGATCTCGTGGGCGAGCACCGTCTTGCCCGTGCCCGGTTCGCCCTTGACGAGCAATGGGCGCCGGAGCGTAACGGCGGCGTTGACCGCAACCTTGAGGTCGTCGGTCGCGACATAGTCGGAGGTTCCTTCGAAGCGCATGGCCTGCGCCTAGCAGGCCGAACCTGACCTTAGTAGTCCTCGCGCGCCTCGCTGCGGGCTTCGAGCAGGTCGAACATCGCCCGGTGCTGGAGCAGAAGCTGCTCGGCGCCGAAGCGGATCGCCCGCTCGGCAGCGACAGAGATGGCGGTATCCTCCAGCACGATTGCAACCGACATCTCGTCCGGCAGCGCGCAGGGCGGAACGTCGATCCCGACCCGGGCTGCGGCGCGGTCGAGCAGGGGGCGAAGCGCAAGCCAGTCGGCGACGAGCGCCGTCGCCGCGCCGACCGCGCAACCGCTGCGCTCGGATCGGGCCAGCGTCTCCAGCGCGTGGCGCTGGGCGAGCAGGGCAGCTTCCGTCTCGGCCGCTCCAGGCGTGCTCGGGATCGGTCCGGCGGCGGAGGTCAGCCGGACGAGGTAGAGCCGCTCGCGCTCGAAGGCGTTGGCAGCATTCTCCAGCCACTTGCGCAACGGAGCGACGGTCGCGCTGGTCAGCGCCAGCTCGAGCATGCTCGGCTGGCGCCCGTAGATGGCACACAGCAGGTGGACGAAATCGTCGAGGTCGCGGGCACGATAGGGCGGAAGGGTGCCGGCAAGGTCGGCGGCATGGGCGTGAGTCGCGCTGCCGGCCGCACCGAGCCGCGCGGCATGGGCCTCGGCCACGGCCGAGCCATTCTGCCGTGCCACTCCCGATTGCACCATCCCCGTTCCTTTCTTCGCCAGCTGGCACTTCAACCGGCTTCATTACGGAGCAAGCTATACCAACCGGCGTAAAGACAGGGTTAGCGCGGCCTTAAGGAAACATTGGGAGACGCTATTGGTGAACTTGGGTTATGACGTTCATCCTGGCGCAAGCTTCTGCAACCTAGCTCGGACGCGGGCCAAGTGACTGAAGTTGTTTTGCTTTCGGACAGTAGGCAAGCTTCTGGAGGGGTATCGACGATGCGGCGATTGCGGGCGGTGGCGGCGCTTGGTGTCTTGAGCGTCAGCCTGTCAGGCTGCGTGCAGACGCGGCAGATTGCCGATCTCCAGTTCACCCCGCCGCAGGGCGACTACAAGTTGCTGGTCATGCGTCCCGATGTCAGCGTCGGATCGGTCAAGGCGGGTGGCCTCACCGAGCAGCGTGCCGACTGGACCGAGGCGGCGCGCACCAACCTCATCGCCGCGCTTCGCGCCCAGCAGGGCAATCGCGGCGGACGGACGACGATCCTCGAACGGCGCGATTCGCTGCCGGGCGTGCCCGCCGATACCGTCGCCGAGCTCGAGCGGCTCCACAATGCGGTCGGTAGTTCGATCGCTCTTCACAAGTTCCTGGGCGCCGACCTGCCGACCAAGCGCGGTCGCGGTCTCGATTACACGCTCGGGTCCGACGCCGTCCGCCTCGGCCAGGCGACCGGCTATGATTACGCGCTCTTTCTGCATGCGGAGGACAGCTTCGCCGACAGTGGCCGGGTGGCCATGCAGGTGCTCGGCATCGCGGGTTGTTTCGTTGGCTTCTGCGCGCCCAACATCGGTGGCGGCGGGCAGAGCGCCTATGCCAGCCTCGTCGATCTGCGCACCGGCGAGGTCGTCTGGTTCAACGTCCTCCAGGCCGGCACGCAGGTCGCCGGGATCAAGATGGGCGACATCCGCAAGCCCGAAGGCGCGGCTCAGCTGGTCGACCGCCTGCTTGGCCGCATGAAGCCCGGCCTCGACGTCCGCCGCGCCCAGGCGAAGGTGGAGAAGAAGTGATGAGCCTCGTCACGCGTCGCGCCATGCTTGCCGGAGCCGGTGCCGCCCTCGTCGCCGGTCCTGCCGCCGCCCGCATCAGCCCGACCAGCCTCAAGCCCTTGATCGGCCCCGGCTACCGGCCGGTCGACACGGACGAAAAGGGTTTGTGGCAGCAGATGGAGCGGGTCGAGGAGGAGGTCGCCGGCTCCAACCTCCTCATCCGCGATCCGGCGCTCAACGCCTATCTGCAGGGCCTGATCGGAAAGGTCGGCGGCCCGGCCGCCAAGGACATGCGCATCTATCTCGCGCGCGTACCCGAATTCAACGCGATGATGTTCCCGACGGGCTTCACCGTCTTCTTCTCCGGCCTCCTCTTGCGCATGCGTGACGAGGCGCAGCTGGCGGGAGTCATCGCGCACGAGAGCAGCCACTTCCTGCTCAAGCACCAGATCCGTTCCTGGCGCGACATGAAGCGCAAGACCAACATCTTCGCCGGTCTCGCCATGGCCGCGGGGCTGGCGGGCGGCGCTACCGGCACCTACACCGGCGACCTCGTCCGCCTGGCCGAGCTCGGCACCATGCTGACCCTGTTCCGCTACTCGCGCCAGCTCGAGGCGGAATCGGACGCGCTCGGCCTCAGGCTGATCGCAGAAGCCGGCTATTCGCCGCTGTCCATGTCGGAAACCTGGGACCAGCTCATCACCGAGCTCGAATGGTCCGCGCGGGAGCGCGACAAGCGCGTCGACCGCGGCTTCAGCCTGTTCGCCACCCATCCCGCCCCGCGCGAGCGCCTCAAGGACCTCAAGGCCTCGGCCGAGGAGTTCACGCTTGCCAGCCGCACCTACGAGCGCGGCCGCGAGCGCTACCTGGCCGCCATGTCGTCGCTCCGTCCGACCCTGTTCGACGACCAGGTCAAGCTCAACGATCCTGGCGCCAGCACCTATATCGTCGACACGCTCGCCAAGGACGGTTGGAACGGGCAATTGCTCTTCACCCGCGGCGAGATCGACCGCCTCCGCAATCATCCCGAACGGCAGAAGCTCGCCGCCGTGTGGTACGAGCGAGCGGTGGCCTATCCGGATGCGCCCGCCGATGCCTGGCGCTGGCACGGCGTCATGCTGATGAAGCAGGGCCGTAGCCAGGAAGGCCGCACCGCGCTGCAGCGCTATCTCGCCATGGCACCGAACGCGCCCGATGCGCCGTTCGTTCGCCAGATGATCGTGGGCTGAGGAAGGTGGCCATGAACCGTTTGAAGTCGCTGTCCGCCGCCCTGACGCTGGGGCTCGGCCTCTCCGCCTGCGCCTCGACCGGCGGAGGCGGCTTTGGCAGCCCCTACAGCCTCGTTCGCGCCGGCCAGGTCATCAACGTCGGTAACGGCTCGATGAGCGTCACCGCACCGCGCGAATGGAACCGCACCGAGCGCAGCGCCTTCTCCGACGTGCGCTGGGTCGAGGACTGGACCTTGAACGGGCCCTATCTCGACCAGGTCAGCTTCATCGCCGGCCTGCCCAACGACAAGCGCATCATCCGCCAAGAATATAAGGCGGACCGTCAGGTCCCCAAGTTCCGCTCGGACATGACTGCGCCGGAAGTCGCCGCGTTGCTCGAAACCCTCTTCCGGGTGGAGGGCGGAGCGATTGAATTCCGCACCCTCGGACTCGCGCCGCGCCCCTTCCTCGGCACCAACGGCTTCCAATTCGACTATGAGCATCTCGATGGCGACGAGGTATGGCGCAAGGGCAGGGCAGTCGGCGCGGTGATCGAGGGCCGGCTCTACCTCGTCATGCTCGACGCTGCCCGCGCCCACTATTATGCGCAGGTGCTGCCGGACTTCGAAGCGATGACGCGGAGCGCGGTGCGGCGTCGCTGACCATGAGGGCGCTTCGATCGCGAAACATAGTCGCAGCGCCCGCCGTTGGAGCGGCGTGACAAAGTTCGAGAACCTTCCCGACATCGAGGCGCCGGCGCCGATCGAGGAACTGGACACCGCCGTCGCTGACGCGCTTCTTCCCATCGCCGGCAAGGCGGCGGTGCAGGGGCTCGGCACCGTCAGCGATTTCAGCGACCAGGAGCCGCTCTACGCTGCTTCGGCGGCGGTGCTCGGAACGGCGGCGTTGATGCGTCATGGCCCGACCTGGCGAGCCGGAACCCGGATGCTCGCTTCGCACCTCCTCGCGACCGCACTGCGCGGCGTCGTCAAGCAGATGGTCGACCGTACCCGCCCCGACGCTGCCGCCGAACGCGGCGAATATGTCCTGCGCAAGGGGCGACGCCAGGACAGCGATTACAACAGCTTCCCCTCCGGCCATACCGCCGGTGCACTGGCCTTCGCCATGGCCGTCGGTCGCGACTATCCCGCCGCGCGCATTCCCGCCCTGACCCTCGCCAGTGCCGCCAGCCTCGCCCAGGTGGTTCGCTCCAGGCATTACGTCAGCGACGTGGTCGCGGGCGCGGTGATCGGGCTTGCCGCAGAGGCGCTGGTCGACGCGCTGGTCAGCGTAGCGGCGCGCGACTGAGGTCGTCGGCCAGGCGAAGGCCGGAACCTCGGAAAGTCGCGCGCAGCACCTCCCGTTCGTCCGAGCCTGTGCCGGAACGAACGCAGGGTCATGCCGACTGGCGAGATGGTCTAGCCGACCGGCGAGATCGGCGTCGTCGGAGTCTCCGTACCAGGCGCGCTCGGGCTGGGCACGTCGATCGGCGCTTGCGCCGGCGGCGCTTCCTGCGGGGCAGGGGTGGGCTGGCCCGGCTGGCTCGGCTGGGCGGGTTCGGCCGGCTGCGCCGGGTCGTTCGGGACGGGCTCGAAGCCCGGGGCGTCGTCGGGGAAGGGGGGAAGCTGCTGCATGAACGGGAAACGCCCGGTCCTCCCCACAAGTTGCGTGGCTTGCCCCGCCCCCACAGGCTGCTATAGGGCCGCGCTCAAACGCTCGCGCGGGCGTGGCGGAATTGGTAGACGCGCTGGATTTAGGTTCCAGTATCGCAAGATGTGGGGGTTCGAGTCCCTTCGCCCGCACCAACCTCCGCTAAGCCGGAACGAGCTGAACCTTTTTAACGATAAGCCGGGATTTCCTGCCACCATGCAACATGTCGAGATCGAGAACGAAGGCCTGAAGCGGGCCTACCAGCTGACCTTCACGGCAGCCGAGATCGATGCCCGCATCGCGGACGAGGTGAAGCGGATCGCCCCGCAGGTGCGCATGCCCGGCTTCCGACCCGGCAAGGTGCCGGCCAATCTCATCCGCAAGATGCACGGCGAGGCGCTCCACCAGGATGCGCTGCAGACGACCATCCAGCAGGGTGTGCAGGATCTGCTCGGCAAGCAGCAGTTGCGCCCGGCGATGCAGCCGGCGATCGAGCTCAAGGAAGGCTATGAACCCGGCAAGGACGCCGAGGTCACCGTCCGCCTCGAGACTCTGCCGCAGGTTCCGACCCCGCAGATCGACGGCCTGAAGCTCGAGCGCCTCGTGGTCGAGGCCGACGAGGCCGCCGTCGACGCGCAGGTCGAGCAGTTCGCCAGGAACAGCAAGCGCTTCGAGGATGCCCCCGAGGGCAAGGTCGCAGAGAGCGGTGACCAGGTCGTGATCGATTTCGTCGGCAAGACCGCCGATGGCGTCGCCTTCGAGGGCGGCACCGGCACCGACATGGCCGTCGAGATCGGCTCGGGTACGCTCATCCCCGGCTTCGAGGACCAGCTGGTCGGCGCCAAGGTCGGCGAGGAGCGCACGCTCAACGTCACCTTCCCGGACGACTATCCGGCCGACAACCTCAAGGGCCAGCCCGCCACTTTCGACATCGTCGTCAAGGAAGTGAAGGTCGCCGGCGAGACCAAGATCGACGACGACTTCGCCAAGACCCTCGGCCTCCAGAGCCTCGACCAGCTCAAGGGCATCCTGCGCGATCAGCAGAGCCAGGAACTGAACGGTCTGACCCGCACCCACATGAAGCGTCGCCTGCTCGACCAGCTGGCAGCCTCGCACGACTTCGACGTGCCGCCGTCGATGGTCGATGCCGAGTTCGCCAACATCATGGCCCAGCTCGAGCATGAGGCAAGCCACGAGGCCGATCCGGAAGCCGCCAAGGCCGAGATCGAGAAGGACAAGGACGATTATCGCAAGATCGCCGAGCGCCGCGTCCGCCTCGGCCTGCTTCTGAGCGAAATTGGCCAGGCCAACGGCATCGAGGTCAGTCAGCAGGAGATGAACCGCCTGATCGCCCAGGCCGCGCAGCAGTATCAGCCGAAGGACCGCGACCGGTTCATCCAGTATGTCCAGCAGGAGCCGATGGCCGCCGCCCAGCTGCGCGCCCCGCTTTATGAGGACAAGGTGGTCGACTTCCTCTTCACCAAGGCGGAAGTCACCGAACGCACCACCACCCGCGAGGAGATCGAAGCCGATCTCGAAGCGGAGGAAGGCCATGTCCACGGTCCGGGCTGCGGCCACGACCACGACCACGGCCACGACGCCGCTCCTGCGCCCGCTAAGGCCAAGAAGGGCAAGAAGGCTGCCGCGACCGAGGAGGCTCCGGCCGCCGAAGCCGCCGCCACTGCCGACGAGGTGAAGCCGGCGAAGAAGGCCAAGGCCGCCAAGCCCGCCAAGGGCGCCGTCGAAGCCGAGGCGGCCGAGCCTACCCCGGCCGAGCCGGTCAAGGACGGCGCCGGCGCCAAGGCTCCGAAGAAGTCGAAGAAGGCTTCGGCCTGACTCGGTCGTCGTCACCCCGGGCTTGACCTAGGGTCCCGCTTCTTCATCTTGGGTGAGCAAGCGGGATCCCGGCTGGGTGGCTGGGATGACGTCTGGGGGAATCGAGATGACGGCGAACCAGCCACGCATCGCCGTGCTGCTGCCCTGCTACAATGAGGAAGCCGCGATCGCGCAGACGGTCGCCGGCTTCCGCGCCGCGCTCCCCGGCGCCATCGTCTACGTCTATGACAACAACAGCCGCGACCGCACCGCCGAGGTGGCGCGGGCCGCCGGCGCCGTCGTCCGCACCGAGCGGCAGCAGGGCAAGGGCAATGTCGTCCGCCGCATGTTCGCCGACGTCGAGGCCGAGGTCTATGTCATGGCCGACGGCGACCTCACCTATGACCCCAGGGCCGCTCCGGCGATGGTCGATCTGCTCCTGACCGAGCAGCTCGACATGGTCGTCGGCACCCGCCAGCACGAGGCCAAGGAGGCCTATCGCGGTGGTCACGTGCTCGGCAACCGCCTGTTCACCGGCCTGCTCTCCAGCCTGTTCGGCCGCAGCTTCACCGACGTCTTCTCCGGCTACCGTGTCTTTTCGCGCCGCTTCGTGAAGAGCTTTCCCGTCCTCTCCGCGGGCTTCGAGATCGAGACGGAGATGAGCGTTCATGCGCTCGAACTGCGCATGCCGGTCGGCGAAGTCGCGACCGCTTATGGTGCTCGGCCCGAAGGGTCGGCGTCCAAGCTCTCCACCTACCGCGACGGCTGGCGCATCCTGAAAGCCATGCTCAACCTGTTCCGGGTCGAGCGGCCGTGGCTCTTCTTCGGCTCGATCGGCGGCCTGCTGCTGGTCGCCGCGATCCTGCTCTCCATCCCGCTCGTCCTCACCTACGTCGACACCGGCCTGGTGCCGCGATTCCCGACCGCCATCCTCGTCACCGGCATGGTGATCGTCGCCGTCCTCTCCTTCCTTGCCGGCCTGATTCTCGACACCGTCACCCACGGCCGCCGCGAGATCCGTCGTCTCGCCTATCTCGCGCTGCCGGCGCCGGGCGCGCACGTCTGATGGCAGCGCCGCCCTTCCGGCGGCTGGTGGTCAAGCTCGGCTCGGCGCTGGTGACGAGCGGGGAGGGGACGGACACGGCTTTCCTCGCCGGCATCGCCGAAGACGTTGCGGCGCTCCGCCGGGACGGCACCGAGATCATCCTGGTCAGCTCCGGCGCCGTTGCCCTCGGCCGAAGCCTGCTTGCCCTCCCGCGCTCCGCCCGGCTCGACAGCAAGCAGGCCGCCGCCGCCGCCGGTCAGCCCCTCCTGATGCAGGCCTGGGGCCGGGCCTTGGCACCGCATGGCCTGGTGGCCGCTCAGCTGCTCCTCACCGCCCACGACAGCGAGGACCGCCGCGCCTTCCTCAACGCCCGGGCAACCATCGCCGCCTTGCTCAAGGCGGGGGCGGTGCCGGTGATCAACGAGAATGACTCGACCGCCACCGCCGAGCTGCGGGTCGGCGACAACGACCGCCTGTCCGCCCGCGTCGCCCAGCTCGCCGGCGCCGACCTCCTCATCCTCCTCAGTGACATCGACGGCCTCTACACCGCCGATCCTAGCCGCGATCCGGAGGCAAGCCACATCCCGCACGTCGCGGCGCTCACTCCCGACATCATGGCGCTGGCCGGCGATGCGTTGACCGAAGGCCTCGGAACCGGCGGCATGCGCACCAAGCTCGAAGCCGCCCGAATTGCCGCCGCCGCGGGCTGCACGACCCTCATTGGCAGCGGGGCAGGGGAGCGCCCGCTCGCCCGCCTCCTCTCCGGCGAGGCCCGCAGCACCCGCATCGCCGCCGAGGGTTCGCCGGCGCGCGCCTACAAGGCGTGGATCGCCGGCACGCTCGGCCCCGTCGGAGCCGTCCGGATCGACTCCGGGGCTGCTGCAGCCCTCAGGCGTGGAAGCAGCCTGCTCCCTGCCGGGGTCACCGCCATCGACGGCCGCTTTGCCCGCGGCGATTGCGTGAGGATCGTGGACGAGAATGGCATCGAGCAGGCGAGGGGTCTCAGCCGCTACGATGCGGAGGAGGCCGCCCGGATGATCGGCGCGAAAGGAGCCGACATCGAGGCGCGGCTCGGCTATTCGCGTGGCGACGCCCTCATCCACCGCGACGACATGGTGCTGCGATGACCCTTGAGACCGAGATGCTGGCGCTTGGACAGGCCGCAAGGGTGGGGGCCGAGGCCCTCCGCAATGCCTCCGCCGACCAGCGCACGGCCGCCATTCGCGCCATGGCGAGGAGCCTCCGCGCCGATGCGCCCGCCATTCTCGCCGCCAACGAGGCAGAGCTGAAAGCCGCGACGAAGCACCACGACCGGCTGATGCTCGACCCCGAGCGGGTCGAGGCCATCGCCGCCGGCCTCGACGCCGTCGCCGGCCTGCCCGACCCGCTCGGCGCCGAGATCGCCCGCTGGCAGCGCCCGAACGGCCTCGACATCGCGCGCGTGCGCACGCCCATCGGCGTGATCGGCATGATCTACGAGGCGCGGCCCAACGTCACCGCCGACGCCGCCGCCATCTGCGTCCGCTCGGGCAATGCTGTCATCCTCCGCCCCGGCTCGGACTGCTTCGCCAGCAGCCGCGCGATCCACGCCGCCCTTGCACAAGGGCTTGAAGCCGCCGGCCTCCCCGCAAGCGCCGTCCAGATCGTTCCCACCAGCGACCGCGCCGCCGTCGGTGCGCTGCTCTCCGGCCTCGACGGCACGCTCGACCTCGTCATCCCCCGCGGCGGGCGCAGCCTCGTCGAACGCGTCCAGGCGGAGGCCCGCGTCCCCGTGCTCGGCCACCTCGAGGGCGTCTGCCACACTTACGTCCACGCCGCCGCCGACCCCGCCATGGCCGCGGCCATCGTCCGCAACGCCAAGCTCCGCCGGACCTCCATCTGCGGCGCGACCGAGACCCTGCTCGTCGACCGCGCGGCCCTGTCTATGCTCCCCGCCATCGCCGAAGCCCTCGACGGCTGCGAGCTGCGCGGGGATGCCGAGGCCGCCGCCATCGTGCCGATGCTGCCCGCGCATGAGGAAGACTGGCGCACTGAATATCTCGCACCGATTCTCAGCATCCGCACCGTAAGCGACTGGAAGGAAGCGGCTTCCCACATCGCCCGCTTCGGCACCGGCCATACCGAGGCGATCGTCACGGAGGATCCCGCCACCGCCGAAGCCTTCCTTGCCGCCGTCGACAGCGCGATCGTCCTGTGGAACGCCTCGACCCAGTTCGCCGACGGCGGGGAATTCGGCTTCGGCGCCGAGATCGGCATCGCCACGGGCAAGCTCCACGCCCGCGGCCCGGTCGGCCCCGAGCAGCTCACCAGCTTCAAATATGTCGTCCGGGGGCAAGGGCAGGTCCGGCCTTGAACTTATCCGCGCACCCGCCGATGTAGTCGCAGCACACAACGACAGGACGAAAAGTTTCTCCCATGGATCATCAGGACATCGCCTCCGCCCTCGTTCCCATCGTCATCGAACAGTCCAACCGGGGCGAGCGCAGCTTCGACATCTATTCGCGGCTGCTGCGGGAGCGGATCGTCTTCATCACCGGTCCGATCGAGGACCATATGGCCTCGCTGATCGTCGCCCAGTTGCTCTTCCTCGAGTCCGAGAACCCGAAGAAGGACATCTTCATGTACATCAATAGCCCTGGCGGCGTCGTCACCAGCGGTCTCGCGATCCATGACACGATGCAATACATCCGCCCGCGCGTCGGCACCGTCTGCATCGGCCAGGCCGCCTCGATGGGCAGCTTCCTCCTCGCCGCGGGCGAGCCGGGCATGCGCGTCGCCCTGACCAACAGCCGCATCATGATCCATCAGCCGTCGGGCGGCGCCCAGGGCATGGCTTCCGACATCGAGATCCAGGCGCGCGAGATCCTGCGCATGCGCACCCGCCTCAACTCGCTCTACGCCAAGTACACCGGCCAGGAGCTGGAGCGGATCGAGAAGGCGATGGACCGCGACAGCTTCCTCGAAGCCGATGAAGCAAAGGAATTCGGCCTGATCGACGCTGTCTTCGACAAGCGCCCAGACGCCGCCGACATGGAGCAGCTCGGCATGGGCAGCGGCGGTGCGCCGGACGCCTGAGTGGCTCGACTGTCATCGAGAAACGAAAAGGGCGGCTCCAGGGCCGCCCTTCTTGTTTGTGCTAGAAGGCGCTCAGCCCCGTGATCGCACGGCCGAGGATCAGCGCATGCACGTCATGCGTCCCCTCGTAGGTATTCACCGTCTCCAGGTTCAGCGCGTGGCGGATGACCTGATATTCGGCGCTGATGCCGTTGCCGCCGTGCATGTCGCGGGCGATGCGGGCGATATCGAGCGCCTTCCCGCAATTGTTGCGCTTGATCAGGCTGATCATCTCGGGGATCAGCTCGCCTGCCTCCAGCCGCCGGCCGACGCGTAGCGCCGCCTGCAGGCCGAGCGTGATCTCGGTCACCATGTTGGCGAGCTTCAGCTGCACCAGCTGCGTCGCCGCCAGCGGCCGCCCGAACTGATGGCGTTCCAGCGTATATTGCCGCGCGGCATGGAAGCAGGCCTCGGCCGCGCCCATCGAGCCCCAGCCGATGCCGTAGCGGGCACGGTTGAGGCAGCCGAACGGCCCCTTCAGCCCCTCGACGTTCGGAAGCAGCGCCTCCTCGCCGACCTCGACCCCGTCCATCACGATCTCGCCGGTGATCGAGGCGCGCAAGGACAGCTTCTGCTTGACCGCCGGAGCGCTCAGCCCCGTCATGCCCTTCTCGAGGATGAAGCCGCGGATCTTGCCGCCGTGCGCTTCGGACTTCGCCCACACCACGAACACGTCGGCGATCGGCGAGTTGGTGATCCACATCTTGGCGCCGCTCAGGCGGTAGCCATTCTCGGTCTTCTTCGCCGTCGTCCGCATCCCGCCAGGATCGCTTCCCGCGTCCGGCTCGGTGAGGCCGAAGCAACCGACCAGCTCGCCCTTCGCCAGCCCCGGCAGATACTTCATCCTCTGCTCTTCCGAGCCGTAGGCGAAGATCGGGTACATGACGAGCGAGCTCTGGACGCTCATCGCCGAGCGATAGCCCGAGTCCACCCGCTCGACCGCGCGGGCGATCAGACCATAAGCGACATAGCCGAGCCCGGCGCCGCCATATTGCTGCGGAATGGTCGCGCCGAGCAGGCCCAGTTCGCCCATTTCGCGCAAGATCTCGCGATCGAAGCTCTCGTTGAGATAGGCCTCGGTCACGCGCGGCTGCAGCTGCTCCTGCGCATAGCCCTCGGCGGTGTCGCGGACGAGCCGTTCGTCCTCGCTCAGCTGCTCGTCGAGGCCGAACGGATCGCTCCAGTCGAACGGCAGCAGCTTGGGCTCGTGGGCGAGGGCGGGATCGGGGGTTTTCAGCATGGCTGCGCCTTTAGCGCGGCTTTCCCTCCTTCGCCAGCATGGCCTTCAGGCGGTCAGCAGAAGCAGGGCGCCATAGAAACCCGCGCCCGCCACGAAGGCCGAGAAGCGGCTCTTCCGCTCCGCCGGCAATTCCTCCTTCAGCACGTTGAGGATGATCCCGCCGGCGAGGAAGGCGAACAATGCGCTCAGCAGCAGCGGCGACACCTCGGTCGCAAGCCCGAACGCAAAGCCGGCCACCGGCGCCGCCGCAAGCAACCAGCGCCCGATACGATGATAGGTGTGGCCATGCTGCTCGCGCAGCGCGAAATCGTTCACCACGAAATGCAGGCTCATCGCCACGCCATAGATGACGAGGCCGCGAAGATCGGTCTCTTCCCGGTGCACGAGTAGATAGCCGATCAGCACATTGTAGGCCGCGAAGGCGGCGAGATGCGTCCAGAAAACCGCTGCCGGGGCTTCACCGCCCCCTTCCGTCTTGCGCGGCCCGGCGCGCGTCTGGGCGAAGCGCTCGACCCCGTAGAAGACCCCCAGGCCCAGCAGGGCGATCAGATAGGCATGGCTCTCGACCGCACCCAAGATTCCGTTCGCCCGCGCCCCGGCCCCGATGGTTTCCTGATGCTCGGCAAGCTCGGGAAGCAGGTGGATGAACACATAAGCGACCGAAACTCCGCCGGCGCCCGACAGCCAGACGCTTCGCGGCGTGCCCGATAGGATGGTCAGCCGCGCGCCGAAGATATGGACCGAAACGAAGGCGGCCATGATCGCCAGGGTGATGAGCAGGAGAGGGGACACCGGTCCTTCAACGCCTGACGAAGCGGCATTGGTTTCATGACGTCAGCGACTTGCCCGGGCTTTGGTCCAGCCGGAACAGCGAGGGAACGCCTCCGCTGCTCCCGTGTTCGTCTAAGGCGGCCCGGCTCCGGGTGCGCCTGTCCGTATCACCAGCCAACCCCGCGAGGTCTTCCTTGACTCCCGAACTTCTGCGCGCGCTCCGCACCGACCAGCCCTCCGTCGGCATTGCCCCCGATCTGCGGCGGCTGGAAGGACCGGACAGCGAATATGGGCTGCTCAAGGAAGTCCTGCTCGCCTCGCCACGCCACTTGAGCATCGTACCCTGCAACCGGGTCAGCGAGGATGCGCTCGAGCAGGGCCGCAGCAGCTGCAGCGCCAGCGCCAGCCGCCAGCACCGCGCCTTGCTCGAAACTCTCCTCGAGGCCGGGGTCCGCGTCCGCACGGTGCAACCCGCTGCCGGCCTCCCTGATCTTGCCTTCACTCGCGACACCAGCCTGATGACGCCGTGGGGCCTGATTGGCCTTCGTCCCGGCATCGCCCACCGGCGCCGGGAAGTCGACGTGGTGCTCGACGCCGCCTGCGCCGGTGGCATTCCGATCCTCGGGCGGGTCACGGAAGGCTCGGTCGAGGGCGGCGATGTCTGCTTGCTTCGCCCGGGCCACCTGGTCGTCGGCGTATCGGAGGAGCGCACCACCACGCAGGGCGCGCGTGCGCTGGGCCGCTTCTTCGAGCAGCGCGGCTGGACCGTGACCCTGACGCCGGTCGATCCCGACCTCCTGCACCTCGACACGCATTTCTGCGTCATCGACCGTGACATCGCCCTGGCGTGCGTCGAGAAGCTCGATGCCGATTTCGTTCGCAAGCTCGAGCAGCTCGGGATCAGGATCGTCCCCGTCCGCGCGGAGGAGATTGCGTCCCTCGGCTGCAACGTGCTTTCGCTCGGCAATCGCCGCATCATCTCGACTGGCTCCGCGCCACGGGTCGATGAAGAGGTTCGCAAGCTCGGCTTCGAGGTGCTGACCGTGGGCCTTGGCGAATTCACCCAATGTGGCGGCGGTGTCCATTGCCTGACCATGCCGCTGCGGCGCCAGCCGGCAGCGCGTTGAAGGGGCGGGGCGTGCATCGTGCGAACGCCCGGTTTGTTCCCGATGCTCCCAAAAAAATATCTTTATCCCATAATGACTTGACCGGCATCTCCAGCTCGGCTCAGCCCTCCTCCGGCCCTTCGTGACGCGGCCTTGAGGAGGACGATCCTTGCGTACAAAGCTCAATTCCAACGCCATCACCGCTGAAGGCGACCTGCCGACCCTGAACGACATTCGCTACATCGCACCCAATGCGACGGGCACGGCGGCCAACGGCAAGACCGTCCTCAGCGTCGACCAGGCGGTCGCCAACCTCAACCGCACCGGCGCGATCTGGGACGTCGGACCCAATGGCCAGATCACCTATTCCTTCCTCGATAAGGGCTTCACCGGCCTCTACAACAGCCCGAAGGAAACCTATCTCGGCGGCATCGCTGAAGGATTCCTGCCGTTCACCGAGGAACAGCGCGACGCGGCCCGGGAGAGCTTGGCGCTGTGGGACGACCTGATCGCCCCCTCCTTCGTCGAGAAGAACGGACAGGGCGCCGCCGATATCCTGTTCACCAACACGAACACGGGTCCCGGCCAGGCAGCGGCCTTCACGCCCTTCCTCAACGGCGGCTCGGGCAAATATACCAAGATCCAGGGCGACATCTTCGTCAACCAGGATCAGGCCAGCAACTTCGACCTCGACAATGGCGGCTACGGCCAGACCACTCTCGTCCACGAACTCGGCCACGCGATCGGCCTCAGCCATACCGGCGACTATAATGCGTCGGACGATGATAATGGCGACGGCGTCGCCGATCCTATTACTTATGCCGGCGATGCAAAATTCTACCAGGACACCTACCAGTTCTCGATCATGTCCTACTTCAACAGCAGCAACTCGGGCGCGTTCGGCTACGTGAACTGGGCCACCGGCGGCTATTACCAGACCCCGCAGACGCCGATGGTCCACGACATCGCCGCGGTGCAGGCCATGTACGGCGCCGACCTCACCACCCGCACCGGCGACACCATCTACGGCTTCAACTCGACCGCCGACCGCTCGGTCTATGATTTCGCGTCGAACAAGAACCCGTTCCTGTCGATCTATGACGCCGGCGGCAACGACACGCTCGACCTCAGCGGGTTCACCGGCGGCCGGATCACCCTCGACCTTCGCCCCGGCGCGTTCAGCACCGGCTATAATTACGGCGATGCGGCGAGCCTGAATGCGACCTTCGGGACGAGCTTCCCGCAGTCGACCTGGAACCTCATCTACGACGGCCGCACCGGCAATCCGGGCTTCCTGTCCGACAATATCGGGATCGCCTACAACACGATCATCGAGAATGGCCGCACCGGTGCGGGCAACGACGTCCTGCTCGGCAATGATGTCGCCAACCGTCTCGACGCGGGAGCCGGCAGCGACAGCCTCAACGGCGGCAAGGGCAATGACATCCTCATCGGCGGGGCCGGCGCCGACCTGTTCGGGGTCTCCGACCGCGGCGGCATCGACACCATCCTCGATTTCGAGCGTGGCATCGACAAGCTCGACCTGCGCGGCTTCGACCCGAGCGCCGCTGCCGGCGACCAGGCGTTGAGCTGGATCGGCAATGGCGCCTTCACCGGCCAGGCGGGCCAGGTACGCTCCTATGTCGACAATGGCGTCAACATGGTTGCCGGCGACGTCGACGGTGACGGCATCGCCGACTTCCATGTCGTCGTCGGCTCGCAGCCGATCGGCCCCGGCGACATCCTCTTCTAGGATCGCATTCGGAAGGCAAGAGAAGGGCGCCGGCTCGACGTCGGCGCCCTTCTTCACATCTGCGGAAGTTGGCGGATGGGGTGTCCTCCTAACTAGCGTCCTTTTACGTCCGTTTGCGGTCAAATGAAGCCAATCTGCAGAGGGGAGAAGGGCTACACCGCCTGTGTTCTTGTCCCGTTCTATTCCGTTGCGTTCCCACAAAACCGGCTTACAGTTGGGGGAACGGATTTGGGAACGGAGCCGCCACCATGCCTCGCAAGCTCAGCAATGCACTGACTCCTCTTACGGTGAAGAATGCCAAGCCTGGCCGTTATGCGGACGGGGGCGGGCTGCATCTGCTCGTAAAAGAGAGCGGCGCTCGCTCCTGGGTCTATCGCTTCATGCTCAAAGGTCAGTCTCGTGACATAGGCCTAGGAGCAGCCGGGGCTGGAGGGGTGAGCCTCGCTGATGCTCGCGACAAGGCTGCTGCCCTTCGCCTCAAGGTCAAAGCCGGTATCGATCCTCTGCAGGAACGCCAGCAGAAGGCCGCTGAGGCACTTGCAGCGGCTCAGGCTGCCCACGTGGCCTCAGTTACGTTCAAGAGCGCTGCTGAGGCTTACATCAAGGCCAATGAAGGCAGCTGGCGCAATGACAAGCATCGGCAGCAATGGCGCAGCACTCTCGCCAGCTACGTCTACCCGGTCATCGGTGACTTGCCTGTTGCTCAGATTGCTACAGGGCACGTCCTGAGCATCCTCGAGCCTATCTGGCAGCAGAAGCCAGAAACGGCCGGTCGCATCCGTGGCCGCATTGAGCTTGTGCTTGACGCCGCCAAGGCGCGGGGACTGCGAGATGGAGAAAATCCCGCTCGTTTCCGGGGTCACATCGCTCAGATATTACCTGCTCGCCCGCGCCTATCTCGTGGTCATCACAAGGCCATGCCGTACGAGAAAGTGCCAGCGTTTGTCGCCGAGCTTCGCACCCGGCAAGCCACGGCCGCGCTGGCTTTGGAGTTCACAATCCTCACTGCCACTCGCACCAGCGAGGTGCTTGGAGCCACGTGGCAAGAAGTCGATCTTGAGAGGGCCTTGTGGACGGTCCCGGCCGATCGCATGAAGGCAGCAAGAGAGCATCGCATCCCGCTGAGCCCG
This sequence comes from Sphingomonas sp. LHG3406-1, assembly GCF_029637485.1. Lineage (GTDB taxonomy): Bacteria > Pseudomonadota > Alphaproteobacteria > Sphingomonadales > Sphingomonadaceae > Sphingomicrobium. The sequence goes on from NZ_CP069128.1 coordinate 460,041, forward strand.
CGATGCGTGGAGATCCTCGAAGCTCTCAAGCCACGGAGGACGGCGCACCTTTTCCCAGCCGACAAGGGCGGGAAGCTATCGGGCATGGCCATGAACATGCTGCTAAGGCGCATGAAGCAGGACTGCACAGTGCATGGCTTCCGTTCGTCATTCCGCGACTGGGCCGCTGAATGCACGGGGTATCCGCACGAGGTTTGCGAGATGGCCCTTGCTCATACCATTGGGAGTAAGGCTGAAGCAGCGTACCGGCGCGGCGACCTCTTCGAGAAGCGGCGGCGTCTCATGAATGACTGGGCAGCCCTCTGTGACATCGCTCTCTCACCGGCTTCAAACGTAAGCCCCCTGCGTGGAGCTGCTGCGTGAAGCCCTATCGGGCACGCTATACCGTCTCCTACGGAGCGGCGGAGGGTAGCAAACAGCACTGGAAGCAAACCAACGAAGGATGGCCAGAGCCAAACGATTGGATACAGCGCCTCTGTGCATCGCTCGAAGTTCGCTACGGGATTTACGAGCGTGAGCCGGACCCGATTCTGCGCCGGAACAAAGCGGCATCGATGCTCGCAGAGGTACTGAGCTTCCTACATGAGCTGCCGCCGATCCATAATGGGCATGCGCATATGCCTCTCAAAGACCTTCTGCAATTTCTCAACGATCTAGACAGGGGCAGAGCCCCCGCTTGGGCGAAGCCAACGAACTTCGGTGGGACAAGTGCACTCACCACGGCCGAGTCTGAGCTTCGGTTTTGGGTCCACGGGGTTGTGCACGTCATCTGGTCCACGGGGGTGCGAAAAACCGAAGCTTACAAGATCGTCGCTGAGGGACTTACGACACACGGAAGGCGAGGAAAGGACGGGGGTGCAGTTCCGTGGCGCTCCGTGCAGCAATGGTGCATGAAATTGGGGCACCCTTCCGAAACGCCGGTCGGCCGGCGGATCCTGGACTGGTGGCAGGTCATGCACTGCCCTCACGGCTACCTCGTAACGAACTGCGACACAGGCCAATGGAATTTTCCTCAGTGCCGTGATGCAGGGGCGTTGGCACGCCACTTTGCAGATGGCATTTGGAGCCTGCCACACCTTCGCGATCGGTTTTAACCGCCCCATCGGAGCAAACCTGATCAGAGTGCAGGAAGGTCCAGCAGCGTCCGGGCGATCAAGCTTGTGTGCGGCGCTGCAGGACCGAACCAATGGAACGACCAATCGCGGTAACAATCCCAGAGGCAGTCAAGCTCTCGGGGCTGTCGCGCACGGCACTCTACGACGCACTCGGACGCAACGCGATCTCAGCTCGCAAGGCAGGCCGCCGCACTCTGATCTCGTTTGAGGACTTGGAGCGCTACCTGCATAGCCTCCCAGCTTACCGGCCGGAGGCGTGAGCAATGAGCCCAGAAATGCAAAACGCCGGCGATGAGCTCGCCGGGGCTTCGCGCAATCAACTTGGCCGCTGGTTGCATGTTTTCCCTACGGCATCCGAGCGGCGGGCGCAAATGCTTGCCGAGCGCTTCAGCCTCTCACCCTGGCTTGCTCAAGACGTAGCAAACCTCTGCTCCGCGGAGGGCGGCCATGAGTGAGCCGTTCCATAACCATCGTGATGCCGCGCTTGCACTCCTAAGCGGCTGCTCCAAGCTGAGCCGCAAAGCGGGACAGTTCTTAGGGCAGCTTGCAGTCGACCCGATGCCGCTGAGCGAGGCTCAGCTAAGCTGGTTGAACAAGCTTCTCAGCAGAGCCGGGCTGCCTGAGCTTATTGGGGAGGGCGCGTGATGCTCTATCCTGATGCACCGGGCCACCGGAACGTGAGTACGTCAATCAAAGCAGAGATGGATCTCGCACCCAAGCTGGGCAGGCTTCAGCGAATGGCGCAAGAGGCCATTCTTGCGGCCGGTGATAGTGGCCCCACTGCGGACGAGCTTGCTGCAGCGCTCCATGTAAGCCGCTGGACTATCCAGCCTCGAACGAGTGAACTGCGTCGCAAGGGATGCATCCGCGACAGTGGCCAGCCACGGCCAAATGTCACGGGCAAGCATTCTATCGTCTGGATAGCCTCATGACCGCTGCCGTTATGCTCCAGGCGCCTGTCAGCGCCGCGCATGGCGGCAGCTTTGAAACTTCACCCTTTCGCAGATCCGGTGAAGTTTCATTGGCTGTCCCGGGCAGGCCAAAGCAAGGGAAACCGCGCCTTTCCGCAAGTGGCATAAGCCGTGCAGTAAGTAACTCTAACTCTGGTGTGCCAGCCCTTTCGCCTCAGAGCAGTGGCAGAGGCGGTCCGCGCAACAGTGCAAAGCGCGAGAGCTTCGGCCTCACCACGGGGCAAGTTCGCAGTCTACTAGCCGCATCGCGACACGCGCAGACAATTGGGCTGCCGTTCACCCGCATGGTCACCATTCACTGGCAAGCGGCTGGTGTCTCTCTCGAAAGCTTGGCACGAGCGACCGGCCGCTTCGTGGATATGCTCACGAAAGCGCTTCGGCGGCCGTGAGCATGCTTCCCAACTGTAGATCAGGGTGCAGGTAATTTCAGATACTTCATGGCGGACGCGGTCGCGAGGACAAAAGTTAAGCAAGCTAACGCAAACGGCCAGTCACGCCGCATTAGACGCCTAACTCTGCGTAATGCATAATTGATATACCGTGGCATGAACGGCGAATGCCGTATTGATCCAATTGGATCAAGGGAACTTAATTCAGCCAAGCAGAGGGGGTGGCTAGCGCGACCAACCGAATGGTCCGCCCGGCGCATAAAGCCTCGTCAAGCTCGCTGGAGCGCACTCTCCCAAGTTGCCAGAGACCTTAGGCCTGCTAACAGCGCCGCATGCACGACACTGGAACGCCGTACGCCGCCCCTAAGCCATGGGCGTTTGCCCTACTTTTCGTCTTGGTGTGCGCAGTAGCTGCCTTAAACATCGCTCCAGTCGATCCTGGCGGTGACATAACCGACAAGTGGATCATGGTGAGGCACCTCACCGATCCAGTGGGCTGGCCGGGTTGGACACTCGACCATCAAACAGCGAGGTGGGCCCTCAACTTTCCATTCGCACTGATAGTGAGCATCTTCGGACCCACTCTGACGGTGTACTATGGCGTGACAATCGTTACGTTTGGTATCTCTATTTGCCTGCTGTGGTTAATCTGGAACCGCCTTTTCGGTTGGGCAGGAGCAGCACTTCTGCTTTGCGCCTTTGCGCTCAATCCACTTAATTCATGGCTGTACTCCCACTTTCTTTCAGACAACCTGAGCTACCCTTACTTGTTGCTCGGATTCTATTTCTTGATCAGAGGCCCCAGTTCAAAAAATGAAGTGATCTCTGGTGCCTTTTTCTTCCTAGCTTACGCAGCCAAGGTCACGAATCTCTACTTTGTGCCAGGAATTGTGCTCTGGCTATGGTTTCAGCGTGGCCGTACAAGTCCATTGAGGTTCTTAGGGGTCCTTGCTGCGCTCTTCGCAATCGAAACTGCCATATTGTCAGTAATTCTGGGCCGCGTAGTGCCGCTCGGCGTTGTACAAGCTGCGATGGAGAAGCATATCAGCGGCATGTACACGGAGTATGTAGGTTATCGCTGGATAGATACGCTCACCCGTTGGGCACCTGATTCTTCGATGTTCGTCTATACGAAGTTAGGAATGCTCGCCTTCTTTATGGCGGCCCTCGGAACTGGTTTGCTCAAAGCCTTAAGGAAGGGGCCTACGCTGCCTAAGGAGCTTTCCTTGACCCTGGCGATGGGTGTCAGCTTTGGTATCTTTGTTTCGTTTGCCGCAATCTCAGTCGAGCCTTTTAGACCTGTCCAGCCGTTACTAGATCGATACCTCTGGCCGCTGTGGCCTTTCGCTCTCACGTACTGCTTCTGGGTTGGGAGACTAGTTCTCGGCTTGGCCTTATCCCAAAGCACTGAATACAGAACAGCTGCGGTATCGAGAGATGCGCGAAGTAGCGTACAATTCGCTATTGCCATTGCCGCAGTAGCGGCGCTTCTCGTTGGAACAAACGCTTGGGCATACCGGAAGACTTCCGCTCACCGGAACGGTATTCCGTACCCATTTCAGTTAAGCAGCGTAGACCAGTACTATCGGGACATTGCCTTAGCGTCTCAAAGCTGTAGGCCAATAGTGCTTTGGCACCCCAAAACACTTAGAACTTTGGACTCTTTCATCACTCCAGTGGGTGGACCTCGCTGGATCAATGGAATGCAAGTGCAGGAGATGCCTAGGACCGAGTTCCTGAGGAGTTATGCGCCAAAGCTCATCGGAGTCACAGACGAAAACTGGGGCGCGGGTGAGAACGTGTACGTAGTTCGTGGAAGCGGCTGCCCCCTTGACCTCTGCAAGTCACTCATCGTCGGGGAACTGACCTACTCGGAGCAAGCTCAATGCGTCGCACGCTGACAGCCGAGTGACCTCTTTGATGGGGAGCCAAAAAGGGAACGGGGGACCAATTCGGAAAATTGCACAATGATAACAAAGAGGACTGGCGGATGGGGTGGGATTCGAACCCACGGTGAGCTTGCACCCACGGCGGTTTTCAAGACCGCTGCCTTAAACCACTCGGCCACCCATCCACGGCGACGCACATACCGGCTCGAAGACGGTTGCGGTTCAGCTTGGCGCCCGTAGACCTTGGCACGGGTCTGGCGCAAGGCGGCTGAACGGCTGCGACGCTCGGGCGTTGGTCTGGCATGATCGGGGAGGGTAGAAGGCAGGTGGCATTTCGTTGGAGCAGTTCGCTGCTGTGCCTGGCCGCGATCGCACTCACGCCGGCGAGCGCGCGGCAGGAGCGCGATCCGCTCGCCCCCTTGCCCGGCACGCCGGCGCCGCCGGCGCCGGGAACGACCGTCCGCCAGCCCACTCCCGCGGCCCAGCCCGCGCTTCGCCCGGTCGCCGAGATCGCCGCCTCGACCGGCTTCGAAGGCTACAAGCAGCAGCTCGCCGCCCGTGCCCGCGCCGTTGGCGTTCGCGAAGCGACCATCGCCGCCGTCATTCCCTACCTTCGCCTCAACGCCCGCGTCGTCGCGCTCGACCGCCAGCAGCCGGGCGGGCCACCCAACAGCAACGTCATCCCGCCGTTCGCGCCCTACAAGGCGCGGCATGTCACCAGCGACCTCATCAACCGGGGCGCCGCCCGCTTCCGCTCCTACCGCCCGCAGCTCGCCTGGCTCGAGCAGCGCTTCGGGGTCGAGCCGCAGGTGCTGATGGCGATCTTCGGGCATGAGACCAGCTATGGTCGCGTGACCGGCAATTTCGACCTTGCCGAAGTGCTCGCGACGCTTGCCTACGAAGGCCGCCGCCGTGCCTTTTTCGAGGCGGAGTTCATCGCTGCACTCCAGCTTCTCGACCGCGGCACGCCGCGCAGCCGCCTCAAGGGCAGCTGGGCCGGCGCCACCGGCTATCCCCAGTTCATGCCGTCAAACGTCCTGCGCCTCGCCACCGACGGCGATGGCGACCGCGACGCCAACATCTGGGGCAGCGAGATGGACGGCCTTGCCTCGATCGCCGCCTATCTCAACGATGCCGGCTGGAAGCGAGGGGTCCACTGGGGCATTCCGGTCCAGGTGCCCGCGACCCTCAACCGAGCCGCGATCGTTTCCCGTCTCGCCGCGCCCCGCTGCCCCCAGGTCTTCCGCCGCCACAGCCGCTGGATGACCATGCGCGAATGGCGCCAGCTTGGGGTCCGGCCCCTCGGCCAGGTCCTGCCCGAAGGCGAGATGGCGACCCTCATCGAGCCTGACGGTCCCAATGCCACTGCCTATCTCGCGACCGTCAATTACCGCGCGATCCTCGATTACAACTGCTCCAATTTCTACGCCCTTTCGGTCGGGCTCCTTGCCGACCGCGTCGCGGCCGGGGGTTGACCAGGCATTCCCGCCGCCCGGCCGCTGATCCTGCGCTTGCCTGCCCTCGCCCGACCGCAAGAAAAGCCGGATCCCGGGTCAGGCCAAGGATGACGAAGGAAGGCGGGGCCGCTACCAAAGCCCCATGAATCACCCCCGCGTCGCAATCGCCCTGTTCCTCGCCACCACCGCCGGGGGCGCCATCGCCGCCGCGCCGCCGTTCGAGACGCCAGCCCGAGTCGCCTATCTCGTCGACCTCTCCTCGGGAGCCGAACTGCTCGCCAAGGACGCCGACCGGCCCATGCCGCCTGCTTCCATGGCCAAGATGATGACCAGCGAGGTCGCCTTCGAGCTGATCAAGTCGGGCCAGCTTCCGCTCTCGAAGATGTGCACCGTCCGCCCCGAGACCTGGCGCGCCTGGCACAGCCAGGGCTCGACCATGTTCCTTTCCGTGAACGAGAGCGTCAGCGTCGAGAACCTCCTCCACGGCATCGTCACCCTGTCCGGAAACGACGCCTCGGTCGTCCTCGCCGAGTGCATCGCCGGGACCGAGCAGGCCTTCGCCGCCCAGATGAACGCGCTGGCCAAGCGGCTTGGCATGACCAACAGCCGCTTCTGCAACTCGACCGGCTGGCCGGACGAGGGCTGCACCGTCACCACCGCCCGCGACCTCGCCAAGCTCGCCCGCGCCTCGATCGAGCGCCACCCCAAGCTCTACAAGCAATTCTACGGACAGCCGAGCTTCAGCTGGGGCAAGACCCTCGGTTCCGGCCAGAACATCACCCAGGCCAACCGCAACCCGATCCTCGGCCGCGTGTCGGGTGCCGACGGGCTCAAGACCGGCCACACCGAGGAAGCCGGCTACGGCTTCACCGGCTCGGCCGAGCAGAACGGCCGTCGCCTGGTGATGGTGCTGGCCGGACTCGACAGCTTCAACGGCCGTGCCGATGAATCGGTCAAGCTGATGAGTTGGGGCTTCAACGCCTGGCAGTCGCGCCCGCTGGTCGCCGCCAACGCCGCCATCGGCGAGGCGCAGGTCCAGCTCGGCGCTGCCGCCACGGTGCCGCTGGTTGCCCCGCGCGCCATTGCCGTCACCTATCCCGCCGGCGCGGTCGGGGGCGAGCCGAAGCTCAGGATCGCCTACAACGGGCCTATCAAGGCGCCGATCGCCAAGGGCGCCGAAATTGCCCAACTGATCGTCACCACGCCCGACGGTACCGTCCAGCGCATGCCCCTGGTCGCGGCGGAAGCGGTCGAGGAAGCCGGCTTCTTCGGCCGCCTGTGGCTTGGCTTGAAGCAGCTCGTCGGGCTTGCCTGACCAGGTGGCGCGGGGGCGATTCATCACGCTCGAAGGCGGCGAGGGGGTCGGCAAGAGCACCCAGCTTGCCGCACTCGGCGAGGCTCTCCGCGCCCGCGGCATCGATGTCGTCACCACCCGTGAACCCGGCGGCAGCGACGGCGCGGAGGCCATCCGCCGGCTCCTGCTCGAAGGCGGCGAGGAGCGCTGGAGCGCGCCGGCCGAAGCCCTGCTCTTCGCCGCCGCCCGCACCGACCATGTCGACAAGCTCGTCCGCCCTGCTGTCCTTGCCGGGAAATGGGTGATCTCCGACCGCTTCATCGACAGCAGCCTCGCCTATCAGGGCGGCGCGGGCGGTCTCGGCATCGAGGCCGTGCGCGCCATCAACGCCTTCGGGATCGACGGCTGGTTTCCCGACCGCACCCTTCTGCTCCTCCACCCTCAGGGCGCTGAGCGGGCCCGGGCGCGGGACGGTGCCGAGGCCGACCGCATCGGCGGACGGCCCGCCTCCTACCATGACAACGTCGAAGCCGCCTTCCGCGCCATCGCCGCCGCCGAGCCCGACCGGGTCCGACCGGTCGACGCCTCGGGCAGCCCGGAAGACGTCACCGCGCTCCTGCTCGCCGCGCTCGAGGACCTGCTGTGACCATTCTCGGCCAGGACCGCGCCATCGCAGCCTTCCGCGCCGCCATGGACAGCGGCCACCTCCACCATGCCTGGCTGCTCGCCGGCCCACGCGGGGTGGGGAAGGGGAGCTTCGCCCGCGCCGCCGCCCGTCGCGTCCTCGCCGATGCCGCCGGTCCGCGCAGCGATCTTCCCGGCCTTGAAGTCGCCCCCGGCCATCGCATCGCGCACCTGGTGGACGCGGGCAGCCATCCCGACTTCCGCCTCCTCGAGCGGCAGGAATGGGACAAGGGTAGCAAGAAGGGCGAGCTCAGGCGCAACGTCACCATCGACCAGGTCCGGGAAATGGGCGAGCTGTTCGCCCTCGCTCCCTCGTTCAGCGACTGGCGAGTCTGCATCATCGACGCGATGGACGACCTCGAGCGCAACGCCGCCAACGCCTTGCTCAAGCTGCTCGAGGAGCCACCCGGCAAGAGCCTGTTCCTGCTGGTCAGCCACTCGCCCGGCCGGCTTCTTCCCACCATCCGCTCGCGCTGTCGCCGCCTCGACTTCACCGCGCTCGATGACGCGTCGATGGATCGGGTCCTAGCCGAGCAGCAGCCGAAGCTCTCGGCCGCGGATCGTGCCCGCCTTCTGCCGCTTGCCGCCGGGTCGGCCGCTCGCGCCATCGAATTTGCCGAACTCGACCTTGCTCCGCTTGCGGAGGAAGCGCTTGCCATCCTTCGCCATGGCGATCCCGACAACAGCCGCCGCGCGCGCCTTGCCACCAGCCTTGCCCTGAAGGCCGCCGCGCCGCGCTACGCCGCCTTCCTCGAACTGGTCCCGCCACTGGTCGCCGCCGAGGCTCGCCGTGCCGAAGGCGAGCGCCGCAGCCGCGCCGCCGCCGCCTACGCCCAGCTGCGCGAAACGGCGACCTTCGCGCCCCGGCACTCGCTCGACCCGGCCAGCACCATCCTCACCCTCGGCACGATCATGGCAGGGGTCTCCGGCTGATCGCATGCGTTGCAAAGTAGGATATCGGCCGGCAAACTAACCCCATGGGTTGGTCTAGGCTGCCATCGACTGTTTGCGCGCGCTCCAGCTCGTACCGCCGCCCGGTCCCGATTGCCGCAGATACCCCGCCACCGGTGACCTTTGTGACCTTCGTGACCGCAGTACGGAGACAAAGCGGGTCACACTGGCCTCATCGCAACCGCCGCTTCCGAATTCGCCCAAGCTCGCCTAGAGCGACGGGCAATGTCCGAACCCTTCTACATCACCACCGCCATCGCTTACCCGAATGGCCGTCCGCACATCGGCCATGCCTATGAAGCGATCGCCGCCGACGTCATCGCGCGATTTCAGCGCGCGCAGGGCCGGGACGTGCGCCTCGTCACCGGCACCGACGAGCATGGACTCAAGATGGTCCAGACCGCCCGCGGGCAGGGCCGCGACACGCTTGAGTTCGCCGATGAAATGTCGGGCTATTTCCGGCAGATGTGCGACGAACTTTCGATCAGCTACGATGCCTTCGTCCGCACCACTGAGGACCGCCATCACCAGGCCAGCATCGCCCTGTGGAAGGCGATGGAGGCGAATGGCGACCTCTATCTCGACCGCTACGAAGGCTGGTATTCGGTCCGCGATGAGGCCTTCTACGACGAAAAGGAACTGATCGAGGGGGAAGGGGGCGTCAAGCTCTCGCCCCAGAACACGCCGGTCGAATGGACGGTCGAGGAAAGCTGGTTCTTTCGCCTCTCGCGCTACGCCGAGCCGCTGCTGAAGCTCTACGCCGACAATCCCGACTTCATCCGGCCGGAGAGCCGTCGCAATGAAATCGTTCGATTTGTCGAGGGTGGCCTCAAGGATCTGAGCGTCAGCCGGACCAGTTTCGACTGGGGCGTGCCGGTGCCGGGCTCGCCGGGCCATGTCATGTACGTCTGGGTCGACGCGCTTACCACCTACATGACCGGCGTCGGCTTCCCCGACGACCGCGCCAGCTACGACCGCTTCTGGCCGGCCGACCTCCACCTGATCGGCAAGGACATCGTCCGCTTTCACGCCGTCTACTGGCCGGCCTTCCTGATGAGCGCCAGGCTGCCGCTGCCCAAGTCGCTGTTCGGCCACGGCTTCCTCCTCGCCCGCGGCGAAAAGATGTCGAAGAGCCTGGGCAATGTCGTCGACCCGATGGAGCTCGCCCGCACCTACGGCGTCGACAGCCTGCGCTACTTCCTGATGCGCGAAGTCAGCTTCGGCCAGGACGGAAGCTATTCGGACGAAGCCATCGTCACCCGCTGCAATGCCGAGCTCGCCAACAGCTTCGGCAACCTCGCCCAGCGCACCTTCTCGATGATCGTCAAGAACCTGGATGGCGTCGTTCCTGCCGCCGGCGAGGCTCCGGACGACGCGGCCCTCCTCGCCAGGGTCGCGGAAGCCGCGGCCGAAGCGAAGTCCCGCTTTGGCGACTACGATTTCTCGGTCGGCCTCGACGCGTGGATGGCCGCCGTCTTCGCCGCCAATGCCTATGTCGATGCGCAGGCACCCTGGGCGCTGCGCAAGACCGATCCCGACCGCATGGCGCAGGTGCTCGGCACGCTCGCCGCGGCCGTCGAGCAGCTGGCCGTCGTGGTCGAGCCGGTCGTCCCCAACGCGATCGCTCGCCTGCAGGCCTATGTGGAAGAGGGGAGGGCCGCAGGCCGCCTCGCCGCTCCTACGCCCATCTTCCCCCGCCTCGAACTGGTCGACACGCCGGAGTGACCTGAAGCGCGTCTTGCCTGGAGGCGAGTTCCTGTTAACTTCCCGTTGTCCGCTTACCTGGGCCGGTCGGGAATGGGGGCAGGTGTGGCAGCAGGGACTCTCACGGTCGACAGGGGATGGCCGGCGCTGAGCGAGCATCGCCGGCTGCGTTTCCTCACGATCTTCCTGCTCTACGTCGCACAAGGCCTGCCGATCGGCTTCTTCCACTTCGCCGTGCCCGCCTGGATGGCTGCGAACGGCGCCTCCGCCGCGGCGATCGGCACCGTCGCCAGCGCCGCGACCCTGCCGTGGAGTTTGAAGCTCATCAACGGCTTCCTCATGGACCGTTGGGCCTTCCTCGCCATGGGCCGCCGGCGAAGCTGGCTGATCGGTGCCCAATCGCTGATCGTCGTCAGCATGCTCGTCATGGCCATAGTGGGTCCCGGTCCGCAGGCGATCACCCTGCTCGCCGCCTTCGGCTTCGTCGCCAACCTCTTCACCACTATCCAGGATGTCGCGATCGACGGCATGGCGATCGACCTGATCCCGGAAGAGGAGAGGGGACGGGCCAATGGCTTCATGTTCGGCGGCCAGGCGCTGGGCATGGCGATCGGCACCTCGCTGACTGGCTATCTCCTCTACCTCAGCGGCATGGACCTCGCGGCGGCCGCCACCGCACTCATCGTTGCGGCGCCGCTGTCGCTCATCATCCTGCTGCGGGAGAGGCCCGGCGAGCGGCTGATGCCCTGGACACCGGGCCAACCCTCCGACCATGCGCTGGCGCTCCATGCCGGCGCGTGGAAGCCGATCCTCGTCGGCGTCTTCCGCGCCTCCGCCCGCCTACACACCCTGCTGTTCCTTGCTGGAATGATGCTCGCCAACGTGGTCTACGGCCTGTTCATCGGCTTCACGCCTTTGCTTGGCACCAGCGAGGTCGGCTGGAACGACGCGCAGATCAGCGCCCTCACCGGCACCGCCAACCTGGTCGGCGCGGTCGCCGCCATCTTCTTTGTCGGCTGGATCGTCGACCGGGCGGGCGCACGCGCGGTGTCGACCTTCGTGGCCTTGAGCGGGGTCACGCTCGTCGTCGCCATGTTCTCCCTGCGGACAGCCTGGGAGCAGCCGTCGCTCTTCGCCATCTTCGTGATCGGCGTGCTGGTGATCGATACCGCCATCCGCACCAGCAGCTGCGCAGTCGCCATGCGCCTTTGCGACCCCAAGGTCGGCGCAACCCAGTTCGGGCTCTTCATGGCCGCCGGCAATTTCGGCATCACCATCGGCGCGAGCCTGCTCGGCACGCTCGATCGCTGGGCAGGCACGCCGGGAATCGTGTTCGGCATGATCGCCGCTTATGCGGCCGCGACCCTGTGCTTCTTTCTCGCGCGGGTGGGCCGCTGACCAAGAGTGACCTTTTCCGCCTCACGCGTTAGGGCGGGGCGATGTTGATCGATAGCCACTGCCACCTCAACTATCCCGGCCTGGTCGAGGATGAAGAAGGCGTGCTGACCCGTGCCCGCGCGCGTGGGGTCGGCGGCTTTCTCAACATTTCCACGCGCCAGCGCGAATGGGCCGATGTCGTCGCCGCCGCCGATCGTCATCCGGATGTCTGGGCCAGCATCGGCGTGCACCCGCACGAAGCCGATGCGCACTCGGATCTCGGCACCGCCGCCTTGGTCGACGCCGCCGCCCACCCCAAGGTGGTTGCGATCGGCGAATGCGGGCTCGATTATTATTACGACAAGTCCGACCGCGAGAGCCAGAAGGCACGCTTCCGCGCCCAGATCGCCGCCGCCCGCGAGGTTGGCCTGCCGCTCATCATCCATACCCGCGACGCGGAGCAGGACACGGCCGACATCCTCGCCGAGGAAGCGGCGCGGGGAGGGGTGAGGGGCGTCCTCCATTGCTTCACGGGCACGCGCTGGTTGGCCGAGCGCGGGTTGGATATCGGCTTCTACATCTCGCTGTCCGGCATCGTGACCTTCAAGAATGCCAAGGACTTGCAGGAGGTTGCGAAGATCGTTCCTGAGGACAGGCTTCTGGTCGAGACCGACGCTCCCTTCCTTGCCCCGGTGCCGAACCGCGGCAAGACCTGCGAGCCGGCCTTTGTTGCCGATACCGCCTCCTTCGTCGCTGGCCTCCGCGAGGTCAGCGCGGACCGTCTGGCGGAGGCCACCACCGCCAACTTCTTCCGCCTGTTCGACAAGGCCAAGGCCGCGGCGTGAAGCTTCGCATCCTCGGTTCGGGCACCAGCTCCGGCGTCCCGCGCATCGGCAATGACTGGGGCAGCGTCGACCCTGGCGAGCCCAGGAACCGCCGCCTCAGGGCCTCGGCTCTCGCCAGCATTGGCGGCCAGCGCCTGCTGATCGATGCGGGTCCCGACCTTCGCGAGCAGCTGAACGCTGCCGGCGTGGGGGAGGTGGACCGCGTCCTCGTCACCCACGATCATGCCGACCACATCCACGGCCTCGACGACCTCCGCCAGGTCGCACACAACCGGGGCGACCAGGTGCCGGTGCACGGCCGCGCCGAGCTGCTCGAGCGACTGATCCCGCGCTTCCGTTATCTCTTCGAGGGCAATGCCCTCTATCCCGCCGTCTGCCGTGCGCACCCGATTGATGGCGAGTGGAACGAAGAGGGCGTCCGCATCCGCTTCGTCGACCAGCCGCACGGCCGCATCACCAGCCTCGGCATGCGCTTCGACGAAGGCAGTTCCAGTCTCGTCTACGCCATCGACTTCGTAGAGCTCACTGACGCCATGGCCTCACTCTACGCGGGCACGGACATCTGGGTCGCCGACTGCCTCCGCCGCCGCCCGCATCCGACGCACGCCCATCTCGACGCCGTGCTCGGCTGGGCGCGCGAGCTGAAGGTCGGGCGCCTGGTCCTGACGCATCTCGACAACAGCATGGACCATAACCAACTAGTGTCCGAACTGCCGGACTGGGCCGAACCGGCCTGGGACGGCCTGGAACTCGAGATTTGACAAGGCCTTATGGACAGCCCGCTTCCCAACGTTCTCTTCCTCGTGCTCCTGCTGGTACTGGTCGCGACGAGCCTGGTGGGGAGGGGACTGAGCGCCGGCAAGACGGCACGGATGGGGTTCGCCTGGCTCGGCATCTTCGCCGCCGCCTTCGCGCTGTTCGCCTTCCGTGGCGAGTTCGGCGCCCTTAGCGCGAGGCTCAAGAGCGAGGCGTTCGGCGACTCGGCCCCAGTCGTCAGCGGAAGCGCTCTGCGCGTGACGAAGCGCGACGACGGGCACTTCTGGGTCGACGGCAAGATCAATGGCCGCGAGGCGCGTTTCCTGGTCGACAGCGGCGCGACGACGACCACCATCTCGGCCGACCTCGCGCAGGCCGCGGGACTGAAGCCAGGCATGCGCGGCAATGTCGTCAGCACCGCCAATGGCGACGTGTTCATGCCGCGGGTGACTGCCAGCCTGGTAGAGATCGGTCCCATCCGCCGCGCCGACACTTCGGTCAACATCAACCCCAATGACGGCGTCAACGTGCTCGGCATGGACTTCCTGTCCAGTCTGTCGAGTTGGGGCGTGCAGGGCGGCCAGCTGGTCATGCAGCCCTGATGATGGGCACCAACGACCTTCAGCTCGGCGGTCTCTACCTGCTGATGGCGGTGATGCTGGTTGCCGGCGCTTTGATCGGGCGCCGCGCACCGCTGGCCAAGGGGGTCACGTCGATCCTTGCGTTCGTCGTCATCTTCGGAGCCGGCTTCATCGTCTTCAGCTTTCGCGATGACCTGAACTATGTCGCGCAGCGTCTCGAGGCGGAAGCGACCGGACGCCCGGTCCAGCTTTCCGGTGACGTCATCCGCGTGCCGATCGCCGTCGATGGTCATTTCTGGGTACAGGCCGAGGTCAACGGCGTCCCGGTCGACTTCCTCGTCGACAGCGGCGCGACCATGACGACCATCGGTCGCAAGACAGCGGCGTCCGTCGGCGTGCCGGTCGGCGATCAGCGCAATCAGCTGGTCCGAACGGGAAACGGCCTGATCCGCGTGGCGACCGCGCGGGCCGAGACGGTGATGCTCGGCGACATCGAGCGCCGCGACGTCCGCATGTTCGTGGCGGACGGCGACGAGCTCAACGTGCTCGGCATGAACTTCCTGACGAGCCTCAGGCGCTGGAGCGTCGAAGGAAGATGGCTTGTATTGGAGGGATGAAGCAGCTTCTTTCTGCATCCGCCCTTTACATAATACATATTATCAGACTTAGACCGACTTGGTCGAGGGTCACTCTCGACGCCAAGGGAAGCGCGGTTGAGCAAGCAGCCCGTCCACCCCGTATCGACGACAAGGATTGCGTCGCGCCATGCTCCCCGCGATGACGAGGCATGAGCGAGACGATCACGCACCGGCAACCGGACCCTGCCGCCGCGCTGCAGCGGCTGATGGACATCATGGCGCGGCTGCGCGATCCGGAGCGCGGCTGTGAATGGGACACGGTCCAGACCTTCGAGACCATCGCGCCGTACACGATCGAGGAAGCCTATGAGGTCGCCGATGCGATCCAGCGCGGCGACCTGGCCGACCTTCGTGATGAGCTCGGCGACCTTTCGCTGCAGATCGTCTTCCACACCCAGATGGCGGCCGAAGCCGGCCACTTCACGCTCGATCAAGTCCTCAACGGCGTTTCGGACAAGATGGAGCGCCGTCACCCGCACATCTTCGGCGATGATCCGACCGGTGGCCATCACCGTTGGGAGGAGATCAAGGCGGCCGAGCGGGCCGAGAGGGCCGCGGACCCGAGCGTGCTCGCCGGAATCGCCCTCGCCCTGCCCGCCCTGGAACGCGCGGCCAAGCTGCAGAAGAGGGCAGCGCGGACCGGCTTCGACTGGCCGGACATCGAGGGTCCGAAGGCAAAGATCCTCGAAGAACTGGGCGAGGTCGAGCGTGCCCGCACCGACGAAGAGCGCGAAGAGGAGATCGGCGACCTGCTATTTTCGATCGTGAACCTCGCACGCTTTCTCAAGATCAGTCCCGAAGAGGCGCTGCGAAAGGCAAATGCCAAGTTCGAGCGCCGCTTTCGTGCGATCGAGGCAACCCCCGGGTTCACCTCCATGAGCCTTGACGAGCAGGAGCAGCTTTGGGCGAAGCACAAGGGCCGCTGAGGTGCGGATCGCCCTGTTCGAGCCCGAGATCGCCGGCAATGTCGGCGCCGTCCTGCGGCTCGGCGCCTGCATGGGCGTCGGCGTCGATCTGATCGAACCGATGGGCTTCGCATGGGACGACCGCAGGGTCCGCCGTACCGCTATGGACTATATCGACCATGTCGACGTCAGCCGCTTTCCCGACTTCGCCAGCTTCGAGGAAAGTGTCAGTGGCAATCGGCTCATTTTATTCTCCAGCAAGGCCGAGCGATCACCTTACGACTTCGCGTTCGAAGCCAACGACATCCTCCTGTTCGGAAAGGAAAGTGCCGGCGTTCCGGACAATATCGCCGCGTGCTGTTCGGAGCGCCTCCGAATCCCGATGAGGTCGCAAGTGCGCTCCCTCAACCTTGCTACCTCCGCCGCCCTCGCGCTCGGCGAGGCGCTGCGGCAGACCAGGCAGCTTCCGCCGCTCTAGAGTGCCTGCCAGCGTTGCCAGTTTTCCGGACTGAGGCGGACCGCGACGAACATCTCGTCGCCTTCGCTGCGGCTTTCGAGCACTTCGCCGCTACGGTGAAGCCAGGCGAGCCGCTGTCCGTCGCCGGCGGGCAGGCGCAGATGGTGGACCGTCGCACCCTGGCGCAGCATGTCGCCGGCGCGCCGGAGAAGGTCGTCGGCTCCCCTGCCAGTCAGCGCCGAGACGGTCACGACGTCATCGCGCCGGGTCGCCTCATTCTCGATCGACGACCGCTCGGCATCGTCGAACAGGTCGACCTTGTTCCACACCTCGAGACGGGCAGGCCCCTCCTCTCCCGGCCCAAGGCCGAGGCTCTCCAAAACCTGCTCGACATCGGCTTTCTGGGCCTCGCTGTCAGGATGGTGGATGTCGCGTACGTGGAGAATGAGGTCGGCGCTCGCCACCTCCTCAAGGGTCGCGCGGAAGGCCGCGACCAGCTCGGTCGGCAGGTTGGAGACGAAGCCAACCGTGTCCGACAGGATCGCCTTGTCGAAGCCTGGCAGCTGGATTTCCCGCATGGTCGGGTCGAGCGTGGCGAACAGCAGGTCCTCGGCCAGCACGGTGGCGCGCGTGAGCCGGTTGAACAGCGTCGACTTGCCCGCATTGGTGTAGCCGACCAGTGCGATGATCGGCCAAGGCGCGCGCTTGCGACGGTCGCGGTGGAGCGCGCGGGTGCGCTTCACCTGGTCGAGTTCGCGGCGAATCCGGGCCATTCGGTCGCGGATCAGCCGGCGGTCGGCCTCGATCTGCGTCTCGCCTGGGCCGCCAAGGAAGCCGAAGCCGCCGCGCTGGCGCTCTAGGTGGGTCCAACTGCGGACCAGTCGGCCCGCCTGATAGTCGAGGTGGGCAAGCTCGACCTGCAGGCGCCCTTCCGCTGTGGCCGCCCGTTCACCGAAGATCTCCAGGATGAGACCGGTGCGGTCGATCACCTTGGCCTTGGTGCCGTCCTCGAGGTTCTTCTGCTGGACGGGCGTGAGCGCGGCATCGACGACCAGCACCTTGGCCTCGCGCTCGAGAGCTCTGGCGGCGATCTCTTCCACCTGTCCCTTGCCGAACAGGGTGGCGGGCCGCGGCGCACGGATGCGGAAGGAAAGCCGGTCCGCGACGTCGAGGCCGATCGCCTCAGCTAATCCAGAGGCTTCGTCGAGCCTTGCATCGACCGAGCGGGCATTATTTTCCTGGTTGCGATCGGGCAGCACGACGAGCGCCGTCTCGCCGCGACGAAGCCCATCGCCACCCGCCCGGTCGAAGCCGGTACTCACTTGTCCGTCTCGCTCTCGTCGAGCCCGGCCGCGCCGAGTTGCAACGACGTCGCTGGCTGCATGGTCGAGACGGCATGCTTGTAGACCAGCTGGACCTGCTCACCCCGCCCAAGAAGCATCGAGAAGCGGTTGAAGGCGACGACCTCCCCTTGGAGCATGACGCCATTGACGAGGAAGACGGTCATGGCCGAGCGCTCACGAATGGCGGCAGCCAGGAACAGGTCCTGAAGCGTCGCCCTCCCCTCCTCAAGGCCGATGCCGCGGAAGGTGGCAAGGTCGATGTCCTTCGGCGCTTCCGCCGGCAGGATGGTCGACATGGCATGCTTGTAGATGAGCTGCGCCACGCCATCGCGGCGCAGCAACAGCGAAAAGGCGTCAAACCAGGTGATGACACCGGTCAGCTTCACGCCCTTGACCAGGAAAATGGTCACCGGAGTCCGGGTACGGCGCAAGCTGTTGAGGAAATGATCCTGTAGACTGAGGGACTTGGACGGCATTGTCTGCTGTTCTTTTCTTATTTGCGAACGATCCGGCGACCTAACGCTCCTCCTCGCTATTCTGTCCCTTGTCGCCGAGCCCGAGCGCTTTCAGCTTCCGGTGCAGCGCCGATCGCTCCATGCCGATGAAGCTGGCGGTCCGGCTGATGTTACCGGAGAAGCGACGGATCTGGACCCGCAGATACTCGCGTTCGAAGCTTTCGCGCGCTTCACGGAGCGGGGACCCCATGATCGACAGGGTCGAGGAGGACAGGCCGCCGGAGCCGCCGGTATCGAGCACTTCGGCCGGGAGCAGGTCGACGTCGATCCGTCCGAGCCGGTCGGTCGGCGCCATGATCACCGTCCGCTCGATGATGTTGCGGAGCTGGCGGACGTTGCCGGGCCAGTCATGTGCCTGCAGCGCTGCAAGGGCCTCGTCCGACAGGGACGGCGCCGGCATCCGCCGCTCGGCGGAGAAGCGCGCGAGATAATGGTTGGCGAGCTCCGGAATGTCCTCACGCCGCTCCCGCAATGGCGGAATGCGCACCGGCACCACGTTGAGGCGATAATAAAGATCCTCGCGGAAGCGCCCCGCCGCAATCTCCTCACTGAGGTTGCGCGAGGTCGCCGAGAGGACGCGCACGTCCACCTTCACCGGCCGCTGTCCGCTGACGCGGGTGAAGCTCTGGTCGGTCAGCACCCGCAGGATCTTGCCCTGCGTGGTCAGCGGCATGTCAGCGATTTCATCCAGGAACAGGGTGCCGCCATGGGCCTGCTCGAGGAATCCTGGCCGGGCGACCCCATCGATTTCGGAGCCGAACAATTCTTCCTCGACCCGGTCAGGATCCATGCGGGCGGCGGCGACGGTGACGAACGGCCCCCCTGCCCGCGTGCTCCAGTTGTGGATGGTGCGCGCGGCAATCTCCTTGCCGACGCCCGCCGGCCCGGTGATCAGCACGCGGCTTCCGGTCGGCGCCACCCGCTTCAGCGTCGCCCGGACATTGTTGATGGCAACCGAGGAGCCGTTGAGCTGGTCCTCGGTCCCGACCCGCTCCTTCAGCGACGCGTTCTCGCGCCTCAGCCGGTCGGTCTCGGTGGCACGGCCGACGAGGTGAAGCAGCCGGCTCGCCTCGAACGGCTTCTCGATGAAGTCGATCGCCCCTTCGCGAATGGCGGCGACGGCGGTGTCGAGATTACCATGGCCGCTGATCATCAGCACGGGCAACGACGGATCGCGCCGCTTTACCTCCTCCAGCAGCTGCAGGCCGTCAAGCCGCGATCCCTGCAGCCAGACGTCGAGCAGCACCAGGCTTGGACGCCGACTCTCGATCGCCTCCAGCGCGTCGGTCGAATTGCCCGCAGCCCGGACCGCATAGCCCTCGTCCTCGAGCACGCCGGCAACCAGCTCACGGATGTCGGCTTCATCGTCGACGACCAGCACTTCAAGAGCCATGTTCAGGCACTCTCCTCATCTTGCGCATCCGCAGCGGCGTCAGCCAGCAGCGCAAGCCGCTGCAGTTCGAACGCGATGCGGACGTGGGTGCCCCCCCCGGGGCGATCGAGGAAGGCGATCTCGCCGCCATGCTCCTCGACGATCTTCTTGACGATGGCGAGCCCGAGCCCTGTCCCGCGGACCCGCGTCGTCATATACGGCTCGGTCAGCCGCTCACGATCCTCGGGCAGGCCGATGCCGGTGTCGTTGACATCGATGACGAGCTGCCGGTGATCCTTGCAAAGGCGCAGCCCGACACGGTCGCCTTCAAGCGTATGCTCACCGCGATTGCGCCTGGATTCAATCGCTTCCACCGCATTCTTCACGACGTTGGTAAGCGCCTGCGACAGCTGCCGCCGGTCGCAGATCATGCGGATGTCGCCCTGCGGCGGGTCGAGCGTGAAGCTGATGCCCGGGTGCGCCACCTCATGCAGGAACAGCGACGTGCGCGCGATGTCGTGCACATTCTCTTCCTTGAACACGGGCTTGGGCATGCGCGCGAAATTGCTGAACTCGTCGACCATGCGGCGAAGGTCGCCGACCTGGCGGATGATCGTCTCGGTCAGCCGGCCGAAGGTCTCGGGATCGCTCTCCACCTCCTTGCCGAACCGGCGCTGGATGCGCTCGGCGGCCAGCTGGATGGGCGTGAGCGGGTTCTTGATCTCGTGGGCGATGCGGCGCGCGATGTCCGACCAGGCCGCGCGGCGCTGGTCGGCGAGCTGCTCGGTGATGTCGTCGAAGGTCAGCACCCAGCCGTCGGCATAGCGGACCCGCTTGACCGCCAGCGTGCGCTGACCGCCCTCGGCCCGGACAAGCACGTCCGCTTCGCGCTGGTCGCCGCAGAGGAATTCCTCCAGCTCGGGTGAGACGCCGGCCAGAGCTCGCTCCTCGATACCTTCGGCACCGTGCTGAAGCAGCGCTTCGGCCGACCGGTTGGTGAGAAGGATCGTCCGGTCGTTATCAAGCGCAATGACGCCCGCCGTCACCGACCCCAGCACCGCCTCGATGAAGGCCCGGCGCGTATCGAGCTGCGTGTTGGCGGCCTTGAGCGCCCCGGTTTGCTCCTCCAGCCTTCCGGTCATCCGGTTGAAGGCAGCGGCGAGAACGCCGATCTCATCATCTTTGCGCTCGATCGGCACGCGCGTGGAAAAATCCCCCTCCTCGACCCGGCCCGCGGCAGAGACAAGCCCGCCGAGCGGTCGAACGAGGCGGTCGGCGAGCCGCAGGGCAACGAAGATCGCCAGCCCAACGATGATCAACGCGCCGAAGAGCAGGGCTGCGTTGAAGCGGAGCTGCAGCGCCCGCGCGCGTTCCAGCGTTCGGTTGTACCCGGTCGCTGCCTCGCTCGTCTGGCGAAGCGCCTGGACTGCGGACGCATTGATCTCGCGCGCGCCATAGAGGAAGATCGGGGCCGTCGGATCGAGCCTGATCAAGCCTTCGAGCCGGTCCGCCTTTGCGATCTTGATGCTGACTTCGCCCGCCGTCAGCTTCTGCCCCTCGGCCGGGGAGAATTGCTGCTCCAGCGAGCGATCGTCGAAGTTGACCACCGCGTAGGTGATCCACTCGCCCTTGTCGCTGACCGAGAAGAGCGCGGCTTCGCGCAATTGGCGGACTGCCACCTGCTCGAGGAGGATGGTCTGGAAGGATTCCGATGTTGGCCCGTACAGGTTGAGGCCGCGCACGACGTCGGCGCCCATCGCCTCCATATCGTCCCTCAGCCTGACCCGATGCTCGCTCTCATAGATGGCGGCGGTGCGTTCGGCCTGCTGGAGCACGGTCCGGGCACGCTCCGAAAACCAGAATTCGATACCTGACTGAAGCAGGATGGAGGCGAAGATCACCACCAGCACGGTGGGCACGGCGGCGACGGTGGAGAAGAGCGCGACCAGGCGTGTATGAAGGAGGCCGGTGCCGAGACCCCCCTGCTCCGCCCGGCGCAGCGCGAGCCGGCGCGACACCAGCACCATCAGGAAGATAGCCGGAATGAGCACCGCGACCAGCAGCAAGGCGGTCAACGGCGGCGAAAGCATCTTGGCGGGATCGCCCCGGCTGAGCACTACATAGCCGACCGACAGCATGGCCAGCAGCAGTCCCAGCGTGACCGCCTCCGCGACCCGGTAGAAGCGCCCATTGGCGCGCTCCGCCGTCAGCCAGCGCTTGAGGCTGGGCGGCTGGTCGATCGTAAAAGCGGCCGAGCGGGCATCCATTGCCCAGTGGCCCTAGCATGGACTTGTGGCGCAAAGAACACAGTTTGTGGCGGGTAGCGTTAACTTTTTTCCCGCGACCCGGCCGAGGTCAGGCGGCCGCGCGGCTGAGCCAGGGCGCGTAGAAGTCACGGAGCATCTGGACGACGATCTTGGGGTCGTCCTGCGTGTTCACCTTCTGGCGGAATTCCGCCGATCCGTGCAGGCCCTTGGTGTACCAGCCGATATGCTTGCGGGCGAGGTTCACCCCGGTGACCGTGCCGTAGAGTGACTGCATGGCGTCATATTGATCGAGGATCACCGCCAGCTGCTCGTCCATGCCGGGCGCGGGCCGCTCGCCGCCGGCAAGGTCGGCCATCACCTGACCGAGCAGCCAGGGCCGGCCATAGGCGCCGCGGCCGATCATCACGCCGTCGGCGCCGGACTGGGCGAGCGCGTCACGGGCGTCCTGAAGATTGCAGATGTCGCCATTGACGATGACCGGAAGGGTGACCGCCTGCTTGACGCTGCGAACGAAGCGCCAGTCGGCCGAACCCTTGTACATCTGGTTGCGGGTGCGGCCGTGGACGGTGATCATCCGCGCGCCGAGGTCTTCCGCGATGCGGGCGAGTTCGGGCGCGTTGAGGCTGTCGTGGCACCAGCCCATGCGCATCTTGACGGTGACCGGCACCTTCACCGCCTTCACCGTCGCTTCGATGATCGAAGCGGCGAGCGGAAGGTCGCGCATCAGGGCCGAGCCGGCATCGCCGTTCACAACCTTCTTGACCGGACAGCCCATGTTGATGTCGATGATCGCCGCGCCGCGCTGCTCGTTGAGCTTTGCGGCGTCCGCCATCTCGACGGGTGAGCAACCGGCGAGCTGGAGGCTGACCGGCTCCTCGCTCGGGTCCCACAAGGCCTTCTGCAGGCTCTGGCGAGTTTCACGGATGGCGGCCTGGCTGGCAATCATCTCGCTGACGGTCAGGCCGGCGCCATAGCGTTTCACGACCTTGCGGAACGGTAGGTCGGTGACACCGGTCATCGGTGCCAGGATGACCGGCGCGTCGATCCGGACCGGGCCGATCGTGATGGGCTTGAAACTGTCCATGGGAGCGGCGCGCCTTTACAGGAGCGGCCTCGAACGGGCAAGGCGCGGCCGTGACCAAGGTTACCGCCCTTATTGTCGCCGCCGGATCGGGCACCCGCATGGGCAGCGAGACGCCCAAGCAATATCGCCTGCTGGCCGGCAAGCCCCTGCTTGCCCATGCCATCGAGGCAATGATCGGCCACCAGCGCATCGAGGCCGTGCGCGTGGTCGTGGGCGCCGGGCAGGAAGAGATTGCATCGGCAGCCCTTCGCGGGCTCGATGTCGGCCCGCTGATCATCGGCGGTGCCGAGCGCGCCGACAGCGTCCGCGCCGGCCTCGCCGCGATTGAGGACGGTATCGTCCTCGTGCATGATGCCGCCCGCCCCTTCTGCCCGCCCGAGGTGGTCGACCGGCTGATCGACGCGCTGGACAACGCCGATGGCGCCGTCCCGGTGCTGCCGGTGGCGGACACGCTGGCGAAGGGCGACCGCGAACTGCGCGGCACGGTCAACCGCACGCAATTGCTCCGGGTGCAGACTCCGCAGGCCTTCCATGTCGAGGATCTGCGCTTTGCCTACGAAGAGGCCGGCAATGGTGCGCCGACCGACGAGTCCACCGTGCTTCAGCTCGCCGGCCTCAGGGTCGCGACCGTTGCGGGTGATGAGGCCCTGCATAAACTTACCTCGCCAAGCGACTGGGAACGCGCCGAAATGATGCTTGCAGCCGCCATGGTCAGCCGCTCCGGGACTGGCTTCGACGTCCATGCCTTCGAAGGTCCCGGCCCCGTCGTCATGGGCGGGATCACCATCGATCACCCAATGGGATTGGCGGGTCACAGCGATGCGGACGTCGTCCTCCACGCCATCACTGACGCGCTGCTCGGCGCGGCGGCGCTGGGCGACATCGGCCAGCATTTCCCGCCGTCCGATCCTCAGTGGAAGGGAGCGGCGAGCGATCGCTTCCTGGTCCACGCCGCGGACCTCATTCGCGCAAGGGGCGGCATCATCGACCATGTCGATTGCACGGTCATCTGCGAGGCGCCCAAGGTTGGTCCTCATCGCGCCGCCATCCAGCAGCGTGTGGCCGAGATTCTCAGCCTCGAAGCCGGCGCGGTCAGCATCAAGGCAACCACGACGGAGCAGCTTGGTTTCACCGGCAGGCGGGAAGGCATTGCCGCCCAGGCGATCGCCACGATCCGCCTCCCCGCTTGAGGCCTTCGGACATGGATTCGCTGCTCCCGCCAGAACTCACCGCCAAGGCCCGCGAGGTCATCGAGAGGAATCGCGCGGCCGGGCGCCGCATCGCTGTTGCCGAAAGCTGCACTGGTGGGCTGGTCAGCGCCGCACTAACGGAAATTGCCGGCAGCTCGGCCGTCTTTGAAGCAGGTTATGTCACCTACGCCAATGACGCCAAGACATCGGCTCTCGGTGTCGCCCAAGATGTTCTGGACACGTTCGGCGCGGTCAGTGTCGCCACCGCCTGGGCAATGGCACGCGGCGCTTTGGTGCGCTCCGGCGCAGACGTGGCGGTCGCGATCACCGGAATTGCGGGGCCCGACGGCGGAAGCGAAGCAAAGCCGGTGGGAACCGTCGTCTTCGCGCGCGCCGAAAAGGGCCGCGAAGACGAGGCGGTCGTAGCCGACACCAGACATTTCGACGCCAGCACCGGTCGTGCCGGAATAAGGCTGCAAGCAGCGCTATGCGCCTTGGAACTGCTAGAAGATTAGCTGCCTGAAGCGGGCTCGGTCGGTGAACTACCGTAGAGCGCTGCGGCGCGCGCTTCGAAGGCACCAGTCATCCTCCGCAGTGCCCGATCGAACACCTGTCCTGCGACGGCTTCGAACAAACGGTTGCGGAAAGCGAAATCGACGGTGAAGTGGAGGTTGGTGCCGCCCTCGACCGGTTCGAAACGCCACTCGTTATGAAGGAATTTGAGAGGGCCCTCGACGTAGTCGACAGTGATCTTCTCCGGCCGATGCTTGGCGACTCGGCTGGTGAAGCGCTCGCGGAACGCACCGAAGCCTACGATCAGGTCCGCTACCATCTCAGTCTCGCTCGACGAGCGGATGCGCACCGCCGTCACCCACGGCAGGAACTCGTCATAACGCTTCACGTCCGCCACCAACTCGAACAATTGCTCGGGGCTATAGGGCAGGAAACGATGCTCGGTGTGGCGGGGCATGTGATGACTAGCGGGCGAGCCGCTCCGCGCGGGCGGCCTGCATCTTCCGGAAGTCGTCGCCCGCATGATAGCTGGACCGAGTCAGCGGGCTGGCGGCGACCAGCAGGAAGCCCTTGGCGCGAGCGATCGCGGCATAGGCCTTGAATGCGTCCGGGGTGACGAACTCCTCGACATTCGCATGCCGCGGAGTCGGCTGAAGATATTGCCCCATGGTAAGGAAATCGATGTCGGCCGAGCGCATGTCGTCCATCACCTGATGCACTTCGAGCCGTTGCTCGCCAAGGCCGACCATGACCCCCGACTTGGTGAAAATGTGCGGGGCGCGGCGCTTTACGCTCTCGAGAAGGCGGAGCGACGCATAATAGCGCGCGCCCGGCCGGATCGTCGGGTAAAGCCTTGGGACCGTCTCGAGATTGTGGTTGTAGACGTCGGGGCCGGCATCGACGATCCTGGCCACCGCTTCTTCCGACTTGTTCCGGAAGTCGGGCGTCAGAATTTCGATGGTCGTCTTGGGGGTCTCGCGGCGGAGAGCCTCGATCACTTTGACGAACTGGCTGGCACCGCCATCGGGCAGGTCGTCACGATCAACGCTAGTGATGACGATGTGCTCGAGCCCGAGTTCGGCCGCTGCAATGGCGGTGTTCTGCGGCTCCATCGGGTCGACGGCGCGCGGCATGCCGGTCTTGACGTTGCAGAAGGCGCAAGCGCGCGTGCAGGTGTCGCCAAGGATCATCACGGTGGCGTGCTTCTTGGTCCAGCACTCCCCGATGTTGGGGCAGGCCGCCTCCTCGCAGACGGTGGCGAGGTTGAGGCTGCGCATCAGGCGCCGGGTCTCGGCATAGCCTTGGCTGGTCGGCGCCTTGACCCGGATCCAGTCGGGCTTGCGGGCCTTGGGCTTGGCGGGAAGTTCGGCGGGCGCGTTCATGGCGCGCCATGTAGGAGAAGAGGGGCGGTTTGGAAACCGCCCCACTCCCGTATTTAGCAGCGGGTGTTATAGTCGTAGATGGGACGACCATTACCGTCCACGTAGTAGCAATAGCCGCGCGTATCACGATAATATTGGCGACCATTGACCACCGCGCCGAGCACCGCGCCGGCGACACCACCGGCAATGGCACCACCGACGGTCGAGACGCCCGGCACGACTGCGCCAAGCACGCCGCCAGCAACCGCGCCCACTGCTGCGCCGGTGGCGGCACGGCCCGCCGTGCTGCTGCGGCCATCATTGTAATAAGGATCCCCATAGGGATTCGAGGTTGCGCAGCCGCCAAGGGTCAGTCCGCCGGCGAGCAGCGCCGTCATCATCATGCGCTTCATGGATTCATCTCCTGATCTTCGTCGATGCCCTATCAGCGCCGCCGGGCGCGCATGGTTCCGAATCGCTCGAATTGCGAAGGCAGCGAGACTCCTCTAGCCGGCTTAGTGAAGTGATCCGGCGAGCCGGAACTTCAATGTCGCACAACTCTGTATCCGAGCCACTCACCATGCCTGAATATCGTGCCCTTCTCCGCGGATATCATCGCTTTCGCTCCGCCGGCTACCGCGACCAGCACCGCCGCTGGGAGCAATTGGCCGAGGGTCAGGAGCCACCGGTGATGATCATCGGCTGCTGCGACAGCCGGGTCGACCCAGCCACGATATTCGACACCGTGCCCGGCCAGGCCTTCATCCTGCGCAACGTCGCCAATCTGGTGCCACCGTTCGAGCAGGACGGCGGCCTGCACGGGGTCTCGGCTGCGCTGGAGTTTGCCGTCACCAAGCTCGAGGTGAAGCACATCGTGGTAATGGGCCACGGCGCGTGCGGCGGTATCAGTGCGGCGCTGGCCGGTCATGGTGAGCCTGATCGCATCTTCATCGACAAGTGGATCGGGCTGCTCGACCAGGCCCGCGACCGTGTGATTGCCAACGAACCCGAGAATCCACAGCATGCGCTGGAACTCGAGGGCGTGAAGATCAGCCTAGGCAATCTCCGGACCTTCCCCTTCGTCGCCGAGCGCGAGGCCGCAGGACAGCTAAAGCTGCACGGTTGCTGGTTCGCGATCGCCGAAGGAACGCTGTACGAGCTGGACGAGAGCGCCGGCGAGTTCCTGCCGGTGCCGGAGGCCTCCTGACCCATGGACCGTGACCGCAACATCGCCTTGCTGATCGACGCCGACAATGCGTCGCCAGACCACCTCGACGAAGTCCTGCTGGTGCTGGGTGAGCTCGGCGCGATCAACGTGCGGCGGGCTTACGGCAATTGGTCCAAGCCTGCCCTCAAGGGCTGGGGGCAGCTGACCACCCAGCATTCCATCCAGCCGATCCAGCAGTTCGACGTGGTCAAGGGCAAGTCGGCGACCGACATGAGGATGGTGATCGACGCCATGGACATGCTCTACCGGGGCAAGCTCGAGGGCCTCGGAATCATGTCGAGCGACAGCGACTTCCTGCCACTCGCCCAGCGCATTCGAGAGGCCGGTATTCCGGTCTATGGTTTTGGGACCGCCAAGACCCCGATCAGCTTTCAGAACAGCTGCACCCGCTTCTTCGACGTTGCCGCCCTTGCCGCCGCGGAAAATGGCGAGCCGGCCGACCCGGAGCATGAAGCGCGCGCTGTCGAGGAAGAGCTGCTGCACGTGCTCGGTGCCGCCTGGAAGCAGAGCAAGCGGGACGACGATGGCTTCGCTTCCCTGTCCGAAGTCGGCCAGCGGGCAAAGGCCGTGCTGAGCTTCTCCGTCCGCAACTATGGCGCCCGCTCCTTGAGCGAACTGGTGCGCACCATGCCAGAGTTCCAAGTCAAGGAAATCGATGGCGGCGGCCTGCTGGTGCGTCGGGTCCGCTAGGGAACCCTCACCACCCTCTCCCGTTTCGAATGCAAAACTCGATACGGGAGAATGACAAGTGGCCGATGCCGAGCGCGCCGACGAGCTCAAGCAGCTGTTCTGGGAGGAGCTGAAGGACAGCCCCTTCGTGATGATTGGCCTTCAGGGCGTGGAAGACAGCCGTACGCGCCCCTGGACCGCACAGGTCAATTGGCAGGATGAGAAGCAGCTACAGCAGGGCGGCGACATCTACTTCTTCGGCGCCAAGTCTGAAGCGATCGTCAAGGGGCTCAGCCAGAACAACAAGGTCGTCTGCACCTTTGTTTCGAAGGGCCACAAGGTCTTCGCTCATATCCACGGCACACTCGAGCTCGTTAATGACCGGTCGCTGATCGATCGGTTCTGGAACCCGATCATCGCCAGCTGGTACAAGGGCGGGAAGGACGACCCTGACCTTCAGCTGCTTCGGTTCGATACGAGCAAGGCGGAGATCTGGAAGGCGGAAGCCGGTGCGACCCTCGTCGCTGCCGCGCTCAAGATGCTCGGCCGCGATCCCGGCGAGGATCACCAGCGCGAGAATCAGGCGGAAGTCGCCCTCTAACCTGTTGCAGAGACGCTCTAATCCTCGTTCGCATACGTATGCGAAAGAGGATCGGAGCGGAACATCAAGTTGGTTAGCCGGTTTTCGCCGCCAAGGCGCTGTGCCGCCGCGGTGAGAATGTTAGTGGAAGCGTTCACATTGGCTACCGATCCAACAAGAGAGGTTTTCGACGAGGCGGCCCGTCTCGGCGATCATGACGACAAGGCTAGTCTTACCCTCAAGGCGGAGCGGTGCCGCCGGCTTGCAGCGGGCGTTTCGGACCGCCAGGCTGCCGACGTCCTCAACGGCATGGCCCGCGGCTATCAGGCAGCTGCCGACCGTTTCGACCAGCAGGACTAGCGTCAACGGCTGCTTGGCCGTAGCCCCTGCCCATGGCAGCCCGCTCACGTCGTCCCGCCGCACGCAGTCCACTTCCTGTTCGGCTGCTCCTGTTTGTGATCAAGGCGGTGCTCGCCTTCCTGATCCTCTCCGTGCTGTGGGTCCTCGCTTACCGCTTCATCAATCCACCGATCACCGCGACGATGATGGGCGACGTCATCGCGGGGCGGGGAGCAACACGCGCGTGGATGAGTCTCGACGACATCGATCGCGACATGGTGCGGGCGGTGGTCGCGGCCGAGGATTCGAAGTTCTGCGCCCACCGGGGATTCGACTGGGATGCCATCAGTGACGCGGCCCGGCGCAACGCCAGCGGAGGACGGATCCGCGGCGGCTCCACCATCAGCCAGCAGACCGCCAAGAATGCCTTTCTCTGGCAAGGTGGCGGCTATTTCCGCAAGGGCTTGGAGGCATGGTTCACCCTGCTGATCGAACAGATGTGGGGCAAGCGGCGGATCATGGAAGTGTATCTCAACGTCGCCGAGACGGGGATCGGCACCTACGGCGTCAGCGCCGGTGCCGAGCGCTACTATGGGAATGATGCCAGCGCCTTGACCCGTGAGCAGGCGGCACGGCTCGCGGCCGTCCTGCCGCTCCCCAAGGGCCGCCAGGCGATCGCTCCGCGCGGCTTCACGCGCCGTTATGGGAATAGCATTGTGGCACGGATCGGCGTCGTCGCGCGCGACGGGCTTGACGCGTGTGTCTATCAGGGCGCCAGTACGCCGAGAGACCGCACCCCGCCGCCGTCCAGAAAAGCACGAACGCTGCCTGGGGAGGATGTCGAGACCTCGACTCCGCCACCGCTGCCGCCGTCCGAGGTGCTCGAAAGCCTTCCGGTCGCGACCGAAGAGCTTCCCGATACTGGGCCGGTAACCACGGCGCCGGTTCCGCCCGAGTCCGCCGAGGAGCCATCAATGGAGCCGCAGGCGGAGGAACCAGCGCCGTCCGCCAACGCGCTCTGACGTGAGCGGCGGCGGCGCAACTGCAAACTACTCGCAACAGGAACGGCCACCCTCGCCGGCTCGTTTCGAGGCCAAGTAATTCCTTACAGGAGAGTGACATGGCCACGCGTAACGAGACTCGTGAGCGCAATCGGCGCAGCACGAACGGGAACCGCAAGAGCGATTCCACCGAGCGGAGTGCCTTTAGCTTCGGGACCGGTGACACAGGCGCCGCCCCGTTGCTCGGCGCCCTAGCCGCCGGCGCGGCGATCGGTATCGGTGCCAATTGGGCGCGCAAGTTCATCCAGCAAAAGTCGGAATCGATGATGGCTGGCGGCGAGTGGGACCAGATCCTGGCGCTCGAGCACAAGGCGACCCTTGCCAAGTTCGACCTGCTGCTCGCTACCGACGACAGCGACACCGGCAAGCGCGCGAGCCTGGTCAAGACCATCCACTATGCGCTGAACAAGCATGCGCACCAGGAAGAGCAGGTCGTCTATCCGGCGCTTCGCCAGGCCAATGAGACGGTCGATGCCGACCATCTCGAGCATGAGCATGGCTATGTGAAGACCTACCTTTATCGCCTCGAGAACATGGAAAAGGACTCGGCCGAGTTCCTTCCGACCGTTCGCGAGTTCCGCCAGCTGATCGAAGAGCATGCGCGAATGGAGGAGGAGCAGGTCTATCCCCGCTTCAAGGCCGCGCTGACGCCCGAGCAGGACAAGAAGATCTCCATGCTGATGAACAAGGAAGGCATGAAGATGAATTGAGCCGTCCGCCCGGCCAACGCCCGGGCACGGTTCTCGTAAGGGAGGGCTCCGACAGCGACGTCGGGGCCTTTTCTCTTTCAGGCTAGCCCACCAGCCTCAATTGTTCGGCCGCGGCGAGTGTGACGCCGTCGTCCCCTACGAACCGAGCAAGACGGGCGGCGACTTCGGCGTCGACCGCGAACCGCCCGGGCAGCAGCAGCACGGCCTCGCGATCGCCGCTGACCGGCACCGACAGGCGGACCATTCCGCTCCCCGCTTCGCAGCGGGCGATCTCGCCGAGTACTGCCTCCAGCACGGATGCTTCCGGCACGCGCACCGTCAGTTCGACCCGGCTCCGGCGAGCTAGCTCCTCGAGGGGCTGGAAGCGCTTGATGGTCACGCGCGGCTGTTCCTCGCCGGGCCGCCGGTCGAGTTCGACCGACAGCAACCCGCATTGCCCCGCCTTCGCCGCCGCTTCGACGGCCGCGGCCGCCTCGACGTCGAATACCGTCGCATCGAACTGGCCGCCGCTGTCGCTGAAGCGGGCCATGAGGAAGCGCCGGCCACGCTGCGACGTACGCCAACGCGCTTCCTCCACCAGCCCCGCCATGGTCGCGCCTCCCCTGCCCTCTGCCGGGATGGGCACCGAGGCCAGATCGGTCGAGACCCGGACGCGGTGGGCGGAAAGGAGGTGCTTGTGGTGATCGACCGGGTGAGCGGAAAAGTAGAAGCCGAACGCGTCGCGCTCCGCCGCCATACGTTCCGCCAGCGTCCAGTGGGTGTCGCGTGGAAGGCGGATAGCGGTCATGCTTTCCGCTGCGTCCGCGCCGCCGAACAGCCCGCCCTGCCCGCTCGTCCGCTCGCCATGGGCAGACTGGGCATGCGCGAGGATGGTCTCCGCGCCCGCATGGACCGCGGCCCGATCGGAATTGAGCCCGTCCAGGGCGCCAGCCGCCGCCAGGCTCTCCAACTGGCGCCGGTTGAGAATCCGGGGATCGATCCGCGCCGCAAAATCCTCAAGGCTGGAGAAGGACTTCTTGAGCCGCTCGGCGACCAGCTCCTCCATCGCCTTTTCGCCGACGCCCTTGAGCGCGCCGAGGGCATAGCGGACTGACAGGCCTGCCGAACCGTCCTCGACGTCGAACGCGGCTTCACTGGCGTTGATGTCGGGCGGAAGCAGGGTCAGCCCTAGTCGCCGGAGATCGTCGACGAACAAGCAGAGCTTGTCGGTCTGGTGAATGTCGTAGCTCATCGAGGCGGCGAAGAACTCCGCCGGATGATGCGCCTTCAGCCAGGCCGTATGGTAGGCGACAAGGGCGTAGGCGGCCGCGTGGCTCTTGTTGAAGCCGTACCCTGCGAACTTATCGATCAAGTCGAAGAGTTCGTTGGCCTTGGCGGACTTGATGTCCTTGACCGCGCAACCCTCGACGAAACGGGCGCGCTGGGCGTCCATCTCGCTCTTGATCTTCTTGCCCATGGCGCGGCGCAGCAAGTCCGCTTCGCCGAGGCTGTAGCCGGCGAGCACCTGCGCCGCCTGCATCACCTGTTCCTGGTAGACGAAGATGCCGTAGGTTTCCTTCAGCACGTCTTCCAAAAGCGGGTGAGGATATTCAATGATCTGCCGGCCGTTCTTGCGGTCGCCGAACAGAGGAATGTTGTCCATCGGGCCGGGACGGTAGAGCGACACCAGCGCGATGATGTCGCCGAAGCTGGTTGGCCGGACCGCGGCCAGCGTCCGTCGCATGCCTTCCGATTCAAGCTGGAACACGCCGACCGTATCGCCGCGCTGGAGCAATTCGTAGACCTTGGGATCCTCCCAGCCGAGCTTGGCAAAGTCGACTTCGACCCCTCGCTTGGCGAGCAGGCGCTGGCCTTCCTTCAGTACCGACAGGGTCTTGAGGCCCAGAAAGTCGAACTTCACCAGTCCAGCGCCCTCAACATATTTCATGTCGAACTGGGTGACCGGCATGTCCGAGCGCGGATCGCGGTGGAGCGGCACCAGCTCCTGCAACGGCCGATCCCCGATGACCACGCCGGCGGCATGGGTCGAGCTGTGGCGCGGCAGGCCTTCGAGCTTCATGGCGAGATCGAACAAGCGCTTCACCTGCGGCTCGTTCTTCACTTCCGCCGCCAACTCGCTGACACCGTTCAGCGAACGCTCCAGCGTCCACGGATCGGTTGGGTGATTGGGGACGAGCTTCGCGAGCCGGTCGACATGGCCGTAGCTCATCTGCAGTACGCGGCCGGTGTCCTTGAGCACGGCGCGAGCCTTGAGGCGCCCGAAGGTGATGATCTGCGCCACCTTGTCCCGCCCGTACTTCTCCTGGACGTAGCGGATCACCCGGTCGCGATGCGTTTCGCAGAAGTCGATGTCGAAGTCCGGCATCGACACTCGCTCGGGGTTGAGGAAGCGCTCGAACAGCAGCCCCAAGGCGAGCGGGTCGAGGTCGGTGATGAGC
The DNA here is from genome assembly GCF_029637485.1 of Sphingomonas sp. LHG3406-1. Classification (GTDB taxonomy): domain Bacteria; phylum Pseudomonadota; class Alphaproteobacteria; order Sphingomonadales; family Sphingomonadaceae; genus Sphingomicrobium. Next base: position 492,724 of record NZ_CP069128.1, read on the forward strand.
AAAGCCCAGGCGACCGCCGAGCCCGCGCCGGAACCACGCCCCGGTCCCACCGGAATATCGTTGTTCTTGGCCCATTGGATGAAGTCGGCGACGATCAGGAAGTAGCCCGCGAAGCCCATCCGGACGATGACGTCGAGTTCGAAGTCCAGCCGCTCGCGATAAGCGGGCTTCAGTTCCTCGGCATAAGCCGCGATACGCTTCTCGAGTCCCGCCCGTGCTGCCGCCCGCAGCGCTTCATCCTCGTCCTCACCCATGCGCGGCAGGATCGGTCGGCGCTTGGGCGCGGCCACCGCACAGCGGCGTGCAATGACGAGCGTGTTTGCAAGCGCTTCCGGCAGATCATCGAACAGCTCGGACATCGCGGCTTCGGGCTTCAGCCAGGCATGCTCACTCGAACGCGGGCGCTCGGCCTCGTCGACGTAGGCACTGTTGGCAATGCACAGCATGGCGTCATGCGCCGCGTGGAAGTCGGGTTCAGCGTAGAGAGCCGGATTGGTAGCGACGATCGGGAGGTTCAGGGTGTCGGCGAGGTCGAGCAGCGCTCCTTCGGCAGCTTCCTCAGCGGCGTCGCCGCGACGGCTGATCTCCACATAGAGCCGATCCGGAAAGATTGCCGCCAGCTCGCCCAGCGCTACGTGCGCCTTGCTGGCCTGCCCATCTGCAAGAAGGCGCACGACGCTCCCCTCCCCGCCCGCAGTCATGGCAATCAAGCCTTCGCTATGGGTCCTCAGGTCGGCCAGCGTGACATGGGGATCGAGGTGATCCGGCCGCTCCATGTGCGCCTTGCTCACCAGCCGGCAGAGATTGGCGTAACCGCCCTCGTCCTTGGCGAGCAGAACCAGCCAGTCGACCGTTTCTTCCTTCCCGCCCCAGGCCGCCGGCCGACCGAGTCCCAGCGTCGCGCCGATGATCGGCTGCACGCCGGCGTCCATCGCCGCCTCGCTGAAAGCCATGGCAGCATAGAGTCCGTTGCGATCGGTCAGGCCGGCGGCGGGAAAGCCGAGCTTCTTTGCTAACTTGGCCAGCGCCTTCGGCTCGATCGCCCCCTCCAGCATGGAGAAGGAAGAAAGGATGCGAAGGGGAACGAAGGCCATTGCGGGACTATAATCTAGTCACGCCGCAGGGAAAGCGGAAGGGGCGACTTATCCCCAGGATCGTCGGTCAGTTCCCCCGCCAGCGACCATCAACGATGTCGCGGATCTCGCTGATCCGTCCACGATAGGAATCCGCGACGCAGGCATCGTTGCGGCAGCGGTCGCGGAAGGTGAGGAAGCGGTTGCGAGTCCGTTCGAGCAGACGGCGCGTGTCCGCGTCCGAGCCGCGGAAGGCGGTCTGGTAGAAGTTCGCCATCTGCCGATCGAGCGCGGCGAGCTCCGGACTGTTGCAGACCGCGACTTCGCCGCGGGTGCGGGCGTTGGCGCAGTTGAAGCTGGGCCGGACGTTGGCGCTTGGCGGCACTGCGGCAGGCGGCGGAGGGGTTTGGTCGGGGCTAGCATTGCCCGGCTGCGGCGCTTCGGGCGGCGGCGGCGCGCCTGGTGCGACCGGCACGCCTAGGTCGGGCTGCTGGACATTGCCGGTGGCATCAGCTGGCGTCGCTTCACCAGTTCGGGCGAGGGTGGCAAGCGGCACGACAATGCCTTCCGCGCCAGTCAGGCTGACCACGTCGCCGCTACTGTCGGCGGCGGGCTGAAGACTGTAGCCGAGGTTGGCCGTGAGCGTGCGCCGGCCGCCAACGACCTGGACGCCGGGCGGGAGGTCGAGCGCCGCCTCGGCCTGGCAGCTCACCCGTTCCAATCCCTCGTCCTGCTCGCGCAGGACCGGGTTGCTGACGCGCAGGGCCGCATAAGCCGCGAGGCGATCGAACGCGGCCTGGTCAGAGCCGCGCGTGGCGGCTGCCTGGCGGAACAATTCGCGCTTGATGAGTTCGTAAGTGGCCGGCGCGGCGCAGCGCGTTTCGGGATCGGCTGCGGCGGCTTCCTGTTCGTTGTCGCCTTCGCCGCCAACCGCGTCCGAACCCGCGCCGCCCCTGGTCAGCGAGAGGCCGAACAAGACGGCGCCGAGCAGCAGCAAGCCGCCGATGATCAAGAGCCAGCGATTGGGACTGGAGCGGGACCGTCCTTGCTGGGGCGGAGGCGGTGAACGGGGCGGCTCACCCCTGTCGAACGGATCCATGCGCTCCTCGCGCGGCTCACGCCTCTGGCCGTAGCCATAGCGGTCGTCCTCGCCCCGGCGGAACCGCGGATCGGGCCCGCGGTCATTGCCCTGACCCGCATCGCGGCGGCCGCCAAGACGGGGATCGAAACCGCCGGGAGGCGGACTGTCGCGGTCGTAAGGTGGACGCTCACTCATAGCGCCCCGAACGCATCAGGCCGGCTTTGGTCCCAGCATCTCGAGCCGCCCTTCGTGGAGGCGGATCACACGGTCCATCTTGCGGGCCAGCCGCTCGTTATGGGTGGCGACCAGCGCGGCGCTGCCTTCCTTGCGAACGAGGTGGAGGAATTCGGCGAGCACCACGTCGGCGGTATGCTCGTCGAGATTGCCGGTGGGCTCGTCCGCGAGGACCAGCGGCGGACGATTGGCGAGCGCGCGGGCGACCGCCACGCGCTGCTGCTCGCCGCCACTGAGCTTGGCAGGCCGATGGTCGAGGCGGTGGCCGAGGCCGAGTGCCGTCAGCAGCGCAATGGCCCGTTCGCGCGCGGGCTCAGGGTCAGCGCCGCGGATGAGCTGCGGCAGGGTGACATTCTCGATGGCCGTGAAGTCCGGCAGCAGGTGGTGGAACTGGTAGACGAATCCGAGCGCCTCGCGTCGGAGGTCGGTCCGCTCGTCCGTGTCCAGCGCTTCCGCCTGACGGCCATTGATTCGGATGGACCCTTGGAAGCCACCCTCGAGCAGGCCGACGGCCTGAAGCAGGGTCGATTTACCCGAGCCCGACGGTCCAAGAAGGGCGACGATCTCGCCAGGCTGGACGGCAAGATCGACGCCGCGCAGCACCTCGATGGTGACGTCGGCCTGAGTGAAGGACCGGCGGAGGTCCCTCGTCGCGAGAACCGCCTCACTCATAACGAAGCACCTGCACCGGATCCGTGCTCGCCGCCTTCCACGCGGGATAGAGCGTCGACAGGAAGCTGAGGACGAATGCCGTAACCACGATCGCCGTCACCTCGACCGGATCAGTCTTGCTCGGCAGCTCGGAAAGAAAGCGGACGCTCGGGTCCCAGAGGTTCTGGCCGGTCATCCACTGGATCGCGTCGACGATCGGCTGGCGGAAGAAAAGGAAGATGGCGCCGAGCAGCAGCCCAAACGCGATCCCCAGCGAGCCAATGGTGGTTCCGACGGTCACGAACACCTTCATCATGCCCTTCCGGCTCGCGCCCATGGTGCGCAGGATGGCGATGTCGCGGGTCTTGGCGCGGACCAGCATGATCAGGCTCGACAGGATGTTGAATACCGCCACGAGGATGATCAGCGAAAGGACCACGAACATCGCCACCCTCTCGACTTCCAGTGCCTCGAAGATGGCGGCGTTCATGCTGCGCCAGTCGACCGCTTCGCCGCGCCCCTGGATGAGCTGGCGTAGCGCCGGCATCTGATCGTCGATGCGATCGGGGTCGGTGACCTTGATCTCGATGTTACTGACCGCATCACCGAGCATCATGAAGGTCTGCGCGTCCTCCATCGGCATGATGACGAAGGCATTGTCATAGTCGTAGACGCCCACCTCGAAGGTAGCTGCGACGGTGTAGCTGACGATGCGCGGGACGGTGCCGACGGGCGTTGCTCGGCCGTCCGGGCTGATCAGGCTGATCTCGCCGCCAGGATAGGTGCCGAGCTGCAGGGCAAGCCGGGTGCCGATGGCCACGCAATTGCAGCCGGGCCTGAGGTTGGCGAAGCTGCCGCTCTTCACACCGCCCGACAGCACCGGGTTCTCGCGGATGTCCGAAAGGCGCATGCCGCGCACCAGCACGCCTTCGACCCGGCCGTTGGCGCTGGCCATCAGAGGCTGCTCGATCAGCGGGAGCGCGGAAGTGACGCCCGGGACCTTGCGGGTCCCGTCGGCGATGGCCTGCCAGCCTTCGATCCGCCCGTCATAACCGGTCATGATGGCATGGCCATTGAGGCCCGCCGTCTTCTCGAACAGTTCGGCGCGGAAGCCGTTCATCACGCTCATGACGATGATCAGGGCCGCGACGCCGAGTGCGACGGCCCCGAGGCTGATCATCGAGACGAGAAAGATGAAACGCTCGCCTTCTCCCTTGCCGGGAAGCAGGTAGCGCTTGGCAATGATCCGCTCATAGCGGTTGAGGATCATGCGGTGAGCCTCGCCAAGGCGCTCTCGATGCTGAGCTCCTGCTTCTCGCCGGTGCGCCGGTCCTTGAGCTCGACGGTCCCGGCGGCCAGGCCGCGCGGACCGAGGATGAGCTGCTTGGGCAGGCCCATCAGGTCCATGCCGGCGAGCTTGGCCCCGCCCCGCTCGTCGCGATCGTCGTAGAGGGTGTCGACGCCAGCTTCGGTCAGCTTGGCATAGAGATCGGAAGCCGCTGCCTGCGACGCCGCATCGTCGCCGCGCATCGTGACGAGGCCGACCTGCCAGGGCGCCACCGCCTCGGGCCAGACGATGCCATTGTCGTCATGGCTAGCCTCGATGATCGCGCCAACCAAGCGGCTGACGCCAACGCCGTAGCTGCCCATGTGCGGAACGACGGTGCTTCCGTCGGGACCCGACACCTTCAGACCCATGGCATCGCTGTATTTGGTGCCGAAGTAGAAGATGTGGCCTACCTCGATTCCGCGGCCGGTGCGCTGGCGATCGGCGGGCAGCTCGGCCCACTTTGCCTCGTCATGCGTCTCGTCGGTGGCGGCGTAGGTATTGTTCACCCGGTCGAACAAGCCCTTCAGCCCCGCCTCGTCGGCATAGTTGAGGTCGGACTGGCTCCAGTCGAAGCTGTCGTAGGCAGCGTCGTAGAAGACCTCGCTTTCGCCGGTCGGCGCAAGGACGATGAATTCGTGGCTGAGGTCGCCACCGATCGGGCCGTTGGCGGCGCGCATCGGCACCGCCTGGATGCCCAGCCGCTGGAAGGTGCGCAGATAGGCGAGCATCTGCTTGTAGTAGCTGAGCCGCGCGCCCGCCTCGTCGAGGTCGAAGCTGTAGGCGTCCTTCATCAGGAACTCGCGCCCGCGCATGACACCGAAGCGCGGGCGGACCTCGTCCCGGAACTTCCACTGAATATGGTAAAGCGTGCGCGGGAGTTCGCGGTAGGAACGCGTCTCAGCCGCGAACAGCGCGGTGATCATCTCCTCGTTGGTCGGACCGTAGAGGATCTCGCGCTCGTGGCGGTCGCGAATGCGCAGCATCTCAGGGCCGTAGGCGTCGTAGCGCCCGCTCTGCCGCCACAGGTCGGCGGACTGGAGAGTCGGCATGAGCAGTTCGATGGCGCCTGCCTTATCCTGCTCCTCGCGCACGATCTGCTCAATCTTCTTGAGCACCCGGTGGCCGAGCGGAAGCCAGGCATAGATACCGGCAGCGGTCTGGCGGACGAGCCCGGCGCGGAGCATCAGCTTGTGGCTGACGATCTGGGCGTCGGCTGGGCTCTCCTTGAGGACGGGAAGGAAGGCTTGGGAAAGGCGCATGTGCCGCTCCCTAGAGGCCGCCAGATGAACAGGCAATCACCGCCCTCCTGTTGCCGCTCCGACACAATGGCTGTGGAAAACTCGTCACGGCTAGGTCCTTCCTGATGACAAGTGGCGGAAAAGGCGGCAGCAATCAGTCTCCAAGCCGCGGCATACTCCTGCCGCGAAAGGTCCAAGGGGGCTGACGAGCAATCGTCACGCGAAGGCGCCCGGGTCGCTCTCACGAGCGGCCCGGGCGTTTTGCTTGTTCGGTAGCTTGCGGTTGACAGCCACTGCCTGCGCACGTAGCTGCGTTCCAGCGTATTAGCACGATGGAACAAACCGCCCCCTCCCCCGCCCCGACCCGCGACGGCGCTTTCCTGACGGAGGAGCTGTGCCGTGCGCTGCTTACACCGCAATCGTCCGAGGAGATGGCGCGGCTGCTGACGGATCTCTGCACGCCGCAGGAGATACGCACGCTTGCCGAGCGCTGGCACGTCGCCCGCCTGCTCGACGGGACCGACCTCTCCTATCGCGACATTCACGACGCCACCGGCGTTTCCACTACCACGATCGTCCGCGTGGCGCGCTTTCTGCGCCAGGAGCCACACCAAGGTTATCGCGCGGCCATCGACGCCCTCGCTGGAGCAAAGAATGCTGATTGACGCCGATCGGCTGCACATCGCCATCCAGAAGAATGGCCGACTGGCCGACATCAGCCGCGAGTTGTTGAAGGACGCCGGCCTGCGCCTCCAGAATGGTCGCAATGCGCTGACGGCGCGCGTGGAGAATTTTGCCGCCGACATCATGTTCGTACGCGACGACGACATTCCGACGTTTGTCGCGGACGGTGTCTGCGAATTCGGGATCGTCGGCGGCAATGTGCTGGAAGAGTTCCGGCTGTCGTCCGGCGAACCCGATATAGAGGTGGTGGCGCCGCTCGGCGTGGCGCGCTGCTCGCTCAAGCTGGCGGCCCCGGAGACGGTCGATTGGAGCGGTCCGGCGATGCTGGAGGGTCAGCGTATCGCAACCTCTTATCCCAAGATCGTGGATGGCTGGCTTGCCGGGCAGGGTATCCGGGCTAGCGTGGTGAAGATGAACGGCGCAGTTGAGCTGGCACCGCGCCTCAAGATCGCACCATTCATCTGCGACCTGGTGTCCACCGGCGCCACCCTCGAAGCCAATGGCCTGCGCGCCGTCGCCGATGTGTTCGACAGCGAAGCCGTGCTGATACGGACGACGCGCCCGGTCCCGGCGCAGCGCCAGGCGCTCGGCGAATCGCTGCTCAGCCGCATCGACGGCGTTCTCACGACCAAGGACGCGAAATACATCCTCCTCAACGCGCCGTCCGAAGCGCTGCCGGCGATCACCCGCATCCTGCCCGGTGCCGATGCGCCGACGATCATTCCCCTGCACGGCCGTCCCGGCCATTTCGCGGTCCATGCCGTCGCCCGGGAATCCGTCTTCTGGGAGACGCTGGAAAAGCTGAAGGAGGCGGGCGCATCGGCGATTCTCGTCCTTCCCATCGAAAAGATGATGCCGTGACTCCTCTTGTCTGGTCCGAACTGACAGCGGCAGAGCAGAGAGCCGCCCTCGCCCGTCCCGCAGCCCGACGCTCGCCGGAGCTGGTAGCCGGCGTGACGGCCATCATCGAAGAGGTGCGTGACGGAGGCTGGAACGCCCTGGTCCGGATCGCCGAGCGCATCGACGGTCGTGCGCCGGAAAAGGTGACGGTCGCCCCGATCGCCGCCGCCGCCCGCGCTGCCCTGCCGCCCCAGGACGTCGCCGCGATAGAGCTCGCCGCACGCAACATCAGCGCTTTCCATGAGGCCAGCCGACCCAGCGACACCTTGGTCGAAACCATGCCCGGCCTTACGGTCGAGAAGGCGTGGCGCCCTCTTGATCGCGTCGGCCTTTACGTGCCCGGCGGTGCCACCCCCCTCTTCTCGACCCTGCTGATGCTGGCGCTTCCCGCTCGGGCGGCGGGTGTCAGCGAGATTATCGTTGTCACGCCACCGAGCGAGCACGGCCTTGCCCCCGCCATCGCGCTTGCCGCCGAGCTGTGCGGGATTCAAGCCGTCTGGACCGTCGGCGGCGCACAGGCGGTGGCGGCCCTCGCCTTCGGCGCAGGTGACATTCCTGCGGTCCCCAAGGTCTGCGGTCCGGGCAACGCCTGGGTGGCCGAAGCCAAGACCCAGGTCAGTGCGCTTCCGGGTGGCCCGGCCATCGACATGCCCGCGGGCCCGTCCGAGCTGATGGTCATCGCTGACGAAGGCGCTTCGCCCTCCATGGTGGCCGCCGACCTGCTCAGTCAAGCTGAACATGACGCTTCCGCGCAGGTGCTGCTGGTAACCACCGACGCGATCCTTGCTGCGCGCATTGCCGAAGAAGTCGCGCAGCAGGTCGCCATGCTGCCGCGTGCCGACCTCGCCCGGCAGTCGCTGGAGCATGGCCGGACTATCATCGCCCGCAGCCTCGACGAGGCCGCAGTCATCGCAAACACCTATGCGCCCGAGCATCTCTGCCTGGCCGTCGATAATCCCGAGCCCATGGTCCGCGCCGTTTCCAATGCGGGCGCCATCTTCGCTGGTCATGCCGCGGCGGAGAGCTTCGGTGATTATCTGGCGGGCTCCAGCCATGTCCTTCCGACCGATGGCGCTGCCCGCGCCTGGAGCGGTATTACCGTGCAAAGTTTCATGAAGGCGATCAGTATCCAGCGCGTCTCGGTTGAGGCCGGTCGCGCCCTTGCCGCTCCGGCAGCGGCGCTGGCCCGGCTCGAGGCACTTGAAGCCCACGCCCGTGCGGCGGAAGCGAGGGCGGGATGATCGGCCTCGCCCGGCGCCTCGCGCGTCCTGAGATCCTTGCGCTCGCCCCCTTCGACCTCGGCAACCGCGCGCCCGATCCCGACGCGATCAAGCTCGACGCCAACGAGAGTCCGTTCGGCCCTCTGTCGGGTGGAAGCGTCGCCGCCGGCGTGAACCGCTATCCCGAACCCCAGCCGCAGCGTCTGCGTGGCGCCATGGCGTCACTCTATGGCGTTGCACCCGAGCAGTTCCTGATCACCCGGGGCGGCGACGATGCCATCGACCTTCTCTGCCGCACTTTCCTGCGCGGAGCCGAGGACAAGGTTGCGGTCACGACGCCGAGCTTTTCGGCATATGCCCACTTCGCGCAACTGCAGGGCGCGACCGTCGTCGAGATCCCGCTCAATCCGAACTTTGATCTCGACGCCGACCCGGTGGTCGCCACTGTGGAGGGCGATCCGTCCTTCAAGCTGCTTTTCCTCTGCACGCCGAACAATCCGACCGGCAACGCCGTCGATCCCGCAATCATCCTGCGTATCGTGGATGCCCTCCCCGACGTCATGATCATCGCCGACGAGGCCTATCTCGAGTTCAGCGACAGCACCTCCTTGGTCGCGGAAGCGATCGCGCGTCCTAACCTGCTAGTGCTCAAGACCCTCTCCAAGGCTTTCGCGCTCGCCGGAGCGCGTGTTGGTGGGCTTGTCGGACCGACGGAAACGCTGGAGATCGTTGCCCGCGCGCTGCCGCCCTACCCGCTTCCGACCCTCTCGATTGCGGCGGCGCTCGAGGCGCTGCAGCCCGCGCGGCGTGCCGTGCACCGGGAGCGGATCGCGCAGCTGCTGTCGGAGCGGGACCGCGTCGCGCCCCTGATCGCCCGTTCGCCGCACGTCCGTCGGGTCTTTCCGAGCGCAGGCAACTTCCTCTTCCTCGAGACGAGCGATACGGAAGCGCTTGCGGCGCGCCTGAGCGCGGAGGGCATTCGCGTCCGCTACCGTCCCAATGCCGCGCCCGGCGGCATTCGCCTCACCATCGGTACGCGCGAAGAGAATGACGCCGCCCTTGCTGCCTTCGGTGTTTCCGTCGGACAGACTGCTTCCCGCCGCGCCGAGATCGCTCGCGACACCAAGGAAACCCGCATTGCCCTTGCGCTCGATCTCGATCGGGAGGCACCGCGGCGGATCGACACAGGCATTCCCTACTACGATCACATGCTGGACCAGGTGGCGGCGCATGGCGGTTTCAGCCTGATCCTTGCTTGTGAGGGCGATCTCGAGATCGATCCCCATCACACAATCGAGGATGTCGCCATTGCGCTTGGCCAAGGGCTCAAGGCAGCACTCGGCGACAAGCGCGGGATCGGACGCTTCGGCTTTGCACTGCCGATGGACGAGACCGAAGCACAGGTACTGATCGACCTGTCGGGCCGCCCGTTCGCCAAGTTCGACGGATCCTTCGAGGCTTCGCATATCGGAGACTATCCGACCGAGATGACGCCGCACGTCTTTCGCAGCCTCGCGGACAGTCTCGGGGCCGCTATCCACGTGCGCGTCGCGGGCGAGAACGACCATCACAAGGTCGAGGCCTGCTTCAAAGCCTTCGGCAGAGCCTTGCGCCAAGCCCTTGCGATCGAGGGAAGAGTCGACTCGCTGCCAAGCACCAAGGGCATGCTGTGAGCGCTCGAGTCACTCTGGTCGACGTCGGCTATGGCAATATCAACTCGATCGAGACCGCACTTCGCCGCCTCGGTGCCGAGGTCGTTCGGAGCGGGGATCCGCAAGGAGTCGCCATGGCCGAACGGCTGCTGCTCCCGGGAGTCGGTGCCGCTGGTTATGCAATGGAGCGGATCGACACACTTGGCCTCGCGCCGGCGCTCAAGGCCTATCGCCGTCCCGCCCTTGGCATCTGCCTTGGAATGCACCTGCTCTTCGAGCGCAGCGAGGAGGGTGACGTCCAATCTCTCGGGCTGATCCCCGGGGTGATTCGCAGACTTGCTTCTGCGCCCGGCCTGACGGTGCCGCACATGGGCTGGAGCAGGCTTGAGGTGCTTAGCGAGGAAGCTGGCATAAACGACGGCGACTACGTCTATTTTGCACATAGCTATGCGGCTGAGGACGGCCCGGCCACGATCGCCCGGGCGCTGCATGGCACCACCATCCCTGCCATCGTGCGCAGCGCCAACTGGACCGGCGCGCAATTCCACCCCGAGCGATCCGGTGCTGCCGGCGCGCGCTTCCTGAAGGCCTGGCTCGACGCATGATACTCTATCCCGCCATGGACCTGATCGGCGGCCGCATTGTGCGGCTGCGCCAGGGGCGCTTCGACGAGGTGACCTTCTACGCGCCCGCGCCTGCAGCCGCGCTGGCTTCATTCGCCGAAGCAGGCGCGGAGTGGGCGCATGTCGTCGACCTGGACGGCGCCAAGGCTGGCGAACCCGCCCAGCATGCCCTTCTCGCCGGGCTTGCAGGTTCGACCACGCTCAAGCTGCAGGTCGCCGGGGGCGTGCGCACCGCCGGCCACGTGGCGGCCCTGCTCGACGCTGGCGCAGCGCGCGTGGTGGTCGGCAGCCTCGCCGTGCGCGACCCGGAAGCCACCAGTGTCCTGCTCGAGCGGTTCGGGCCGGAGCGGATCACCCTCTCGCTCGACGTGCGCATGATTGACGGGGTGCCGCTCGTCGCGACGCATGGCTGGCAGGAGGATAGCGGATTGAGCCTGTGGGACGTCGCCGCGCGCTACCCTGCCGCCCGCCACCTGCTGCTGACCGATATCGGGCGTGACGGCATGCTTCAGGGCCCCAATCACGAACTTCTCGCCGAAGCGGTCACCCGCCTTCCCCATCTCGCCGTCCAGGCCAGCGGGGGCGTGACCGGCCTCAGTGACCTCGACCGGCTCACCACCGATGGTGCCATCCTCGGTCGCGCGATGTGGGAGGGAAGGATCGACCTTGCGGAGGCGCTCCGTGCCTGCCGCTAGGATCATCCCCTGCCTCGATGTGGCGGAAGGCCGCGTGGTGAAGGGCGTCCGGTTCCGCGACCATCGCGACATCGGCGACATCGTCGAACATGCGCTGCGCTATTCGGCCGAGGGAGCAGACGAACTGGTCTTCTACGAGATCAAGGCAAGCGCCGAAGGCCGCAGCCTCGACCTCGGCTGGGTCGAGCGGGTCGCGGCCGTCATCGACATTCCCTTCTGCGTCGCCGGCGGAATCCGTGATCGTGAGACCGCTGCCGCCGTCCTCGAAGCGGGGGCGGACAAGGTGTCGGTCAATTCGCCGGCGCTCGAGGATCCCGACCTGATCACCAAGCTCGCGCGCGACTTCGGCAGCCAGTGCGTGGTCGTCGGGATCGACAGCCTCGAAGGCGCCGACGGCATCTACCGGGTGAAGCAATATACCGGCTCGCCCAACTCCACCCGCGACAGTGGGCGCGAAGCGGTCGCCTGGGCGCGCGAGGCAGTCGAGCGAGGTGCCGGCGAGATCGTGCTCAACGCCATGGCCCGGGACGGCGTGCGACAGGGCTACGACCTTCCTCATGCGCGTGACGTCATGGCGGCTGTGGACGTGCCGCTGGTTGTCAGCGGCGGGGCGGGTGCGCCCGAGCATTTCCGGGACGCTTTCCGGGCTGGAGCCAGCGGCGCCCTTGCCGCCACGGTCTTCCATGACCGCAAGATTGCCATTCCCGAGCTGAAGGCCTGGCTGGCCGAAGAAGGCATAGAGGTGCGCCGATGATCGACCCTGACCGTCTGGCTTGGGACAAGATGGACGGCCTCATTCCCGCCATCGTGCAGGATAGCGCTACCGGTCAGCTGCTCATGGTCGGCTACATGAACCGCCAGGCGCTCGCCGCGACGCTCGACAGCGGCGAGGTCACCTTCTTCAGCCGCTCCAAGGATCGCCTGTGGCGGAAGGGTGAGACCAGCGGCAACGTGCTGAAGGTCGCCTCACTGCATGGCGACTGCGATGGCGATGCCCTGCTCGTCCTTGCCGAACCGGCAGGGCCCACCTGTCACCTTGGGACCGACAGCTGCTTCGGCACCGAAGCACCGGGCGCGGGCTGGCTCGGCTCCCTGGAACGGATCGTGGCCATGCGGGCCGGGGCCGCACCGGAAGACAGCTATACCGCGCGCCTGCTGGCCGGCGGCCCGGGCAAGGCGGCGCAGAAGGTCGGAGAAGAAGGTGTGGAAGTCGCGCTCGCAGCGGTCAGCCGAGATGCCGCAGGTCTCCGCGAGGAAGCCGGAGACCTGCTTTTCCACCTTCTCGTGACCCTTCGTTCACGCGACGTGAGCCTCGCCTCGGTAATCGAGACTTTGCGGCAGCGGCACAAGCCCATGAGAACGGGGAAAGAACAAAGCGCTTGACAGCGGAGGAACAAGAAGGGAACATTGGCGCATAAGCGCGGTTCTCCGGTCCATTTCGGAACGAAATGAATCGGACCCCGTTGCTTCTCTCAAGAACAAGGGAAGAACGTGCTATGTTGCTCCTTGCCGCCCTCGCTTTCACTGCCGTTCTTGGCCTGGCCATGCTTTGCATCGGCGAGACGCTCGCCGCCGCCCAGCCCAAGATCCTCGCCGCGCTGCGTGGCCATTCTCTGCTGTCCGAGCCGGTTCTTGCGACTCGTCCCGTCACCGTCCGGATGGTGTCGCGCCGGGTCAGCCGCCCGTTGTCGGCCCGCCCTCAGCTGCGCGCCGCTGCCTGACCTTGGCATAGCTGATCAGCCCCAGGGGAATGGTGGCGAGATAGATGATGCTGATGGCTGCGAGCGTGATCCACGGTTCGATCGCCAGTGACGCGCCGAGCAAGGCCACCAGCACCAGCACGAACAGACGAGTCGAACGCCGGATGCGCATGCTTGCCCAGCTGTAGGTTGGAAGCGCCGAGATCATCAGCAGAGCAACGAACAAGGTCCACGGCATGACCAGTTGCCAAGAACGGAATAGGTCGTTGCCGGTCACCAGCCAGAGGTAGATGGGCAGGAAGGACAGGCCCGCCCCCGCCGGCGCCGGAACGCCGGTGTTGAAGCCCGCCGACTTGTGCGGCTGCCAGACGGCATCGATCCGGCTGTTGAAGCGAGCGAGCCTCAGCGCGCAGCAGATGGCCAGCGCCAGCGCCGCGATCCAGAGGCCATTGGTCACGGTCTTGCTCAGCGACTGCCCGCCAGTCACGAAGAGGAAGAGGATAAGCGCAGGCACGGTCCCGAAGCTGATGTTGTCCGCGAGGCTGTCCAGCTCCGCGCCGAACCGGCTCTGCGCCTTGAGAAGGCGCGCGATACGCCCGTCGAAGCCGTCGAGGACTCCGGCGGTCACGACCATGGCGATGGCCTTGTCCCACTCTCCTGCTACGGCGAACCGCACGGCGGTGAGGCCGAGACAAAGCGCAAGCGCAGTGATGGCATTCGGCAGGACCGCCCGGAGCGGCAGTCCGGAGGGTGCCACCGCTCCCGCCTGCGCTCGGGCAGATTCGCTCACTGGCTGGTTCCGTTGAGCAGCGGATCGGTGCCGAGTTCGGCAATGATCGTCTCGCCGGCGATCGCCCGCTGGCCGAGCAGCAGACGCGAGCCGGTGCCGGCGGGAAGAAAGACATCGACCCGGCTGCCGAAGCGGATGAGGCCGATCCGCTCGCCGTTGCTGACCCGCTGCCCTTCGCGCACGAAGCTCATGATGCGCCGCGCGACCAGGCCGGCGATCTGAGTGAAGCCGATCTTCACGCCATTGTCGCCCTCGACCACGAAATGCTGCCGCTCATTATCCTCGCTAGCCTTGTCGAGATCGGCGTTGAGGAACTTGCCGGGAATGTAGGCGATGCGGCGGATCACCCCGGCGATCGGGGTGCGATTGATGTGCACGTCGAACACGCTCATGAAGATGGACACGCGGGTGAACTCGCCCTCTCCCAGCTCCGAACGCAGTTCCGGCGGCGCGGGCACGCGGGCGATCATCGTCACCAGCCCGTCGGCCGGCGAGACGATCAGCTTGGGATCGGATGGAGTTGTCCGGATCGGATCGCGGAAGAAGGCCGCGACCCAAACGGTCACACCGACCATCAGCCAGCCGAGAAGCTCGGCGAACTCGGAATCGAGGACCAGCAGGAAAAGGGCAATCGCACCGGCGATGACGGTGAACTTGCGCCCTTCCGGGTGAACCGAGGGAAAGCGCCACTTGACCGCGGTCAGCTGGCTGTCGGGATTTTCGATATGCGCCATGTCATAGGCCCTTAACGAAGCCGCGCGCGTGTTGCCAGAGCGCGGGCGCGAGGCTGCAGCCGCGTTGCCAGAGCGCCGGCCAGCCGCTACCTGCGCGGCCGAACATTCCAAGCAGGCAGGCACATGACCAAGATCAAGGTGAAGAACCCGGTCGTCGAGCTCGACGGCGACGAGATGACCCGCATCATCTGGCAGTGGATCCGCGAACGGCTGATCCTCCCCTATCTCGACGTCGATCTGAAATATTACGACCTTTCGGTCGAGAATCGCGATGCCACTGAGGACAGGGTCACCGTCGAGGCCGCCAATGCGATCAAGCAATATGGCGTCGGCGTGAAGTGCGCGACCATCACCCCCGACGAGGCACGCGTCGAGGAATTCAAGCTCAAGAAGATGTGGAAGAGCCCGAACGGCACCATCCGCAACATTCTCGGCGGCGTTGTCTTCCGCGAGCCGATCGTGATCGCGAACGTTCCCCGCATCATTCCCGGCTGGACCGACCCGATCGTCGTCGCCCGCCACGCCTTCGGCGACCAGTATAAGGCGACCGACTTCCGCGTTCCGGGCGCTGGCAAGCTGACCATCAAGTTTACCGGCAACGACGGCCAAGTAATCGAGCATGAAGTGTTCGAGTTCGAGAGTGCCGGCGTGGCGATGGGCATGTACAATGTCGATGAGAGCATTCGAGATTTCGCCCAGGCCTGCCTCAACTACGGCCTGCAGCGCGGCTGGCCGGTCTACCTGTCGACCAAGAACACCATCCTCAAGGCCTATGACGGTCGCTTCAAGGACATCTTCCAGGAGGTCTATGAGAGCGAATTCAAGGCGAAGTTCGAGGAAGCTGGCATCGAGTATCAGCATCGCCTGATCGATGACATGGTCGCTTCCGCCCTCAAGTGGAGCGGCAAGTTCGTCTGGGCCTGCAAGAATTACGACGGCGACGTGCAGTCGGATCAGGTGGCGCAAGGCTTCGGCTCGCTCGGCCTGATGACCAGCGTGCTGATGACCCCGGACGGCAAGACGGTCGAGGCCGAGGCGGCGCACGGCACCGTCACGCGCCACTATCGCATGCACCAGCAGGGCAAGGCGACCTCGACCAACCCGATCGCCAGCATCTTCGCCTGGACCGGCGGCCTCAAGTTCCGCGGTCGGATCGACGAAACTCCGGACGTCGTCGCCTTCGCCGAGACACTCGAGCGCGTCTGCGTCGACACCGTCGAGAGCGGCAAGATGACCAAGGACCTCGCCATCCTGGTCGGCCCCGACCAGCCCTGGATGACGACCGAGCGCTTCTTCGAGGCGGTTGTCGAGAATCTCGAAGCGGCAATGACCAAGCAGACCGCCGCGGCCTGAGAACTGGCTCCGGCGCAAGCCGGAGCCATTTTCGCGGCATGCGCCAGGCCTCCACCACCCTCACCGTCACGGCGCCGGCCCAGGGCTTGCACCTGATCACGCGCGACGTGACGGCCTGGGTGGCGGCGCAGGGCATGGCGGAGGGATTGCTCAGCCTCTTCATCCGCCATACCTCGGCGTCGCTCCTCATCCAGGAGAATGCCGCGCCTGCCGCAAGGCGCGATCTCGAGCGCTGGCTGGCGCGGATCGCGCCGGAATCGAGCGCCTATGAACATGACGACGAAGGGCCGGACGATATGCCGGCCCATCTCCGTTCGGTCCTGACGGCCACCTCGCTGACCGTTCCGCTGATCGATGGCCGCCTCGCCCTCGGGACCTGGCAGGGCATCTATCTTTGCGAACATCGCCGCCATCCCAGCCCGCGCGACATCGTGCTTCACCTGGTCGGCGAATGAGCCTCGAAAGCGTCAGGGCCTGGGTGGCCGAGCATGCGCCGGAACTGCGCCTGATCGAAGCTCATGGAAGCACCGCGACCGTCGCCGATGCGGCCGAGACGCTCGGCGTGGAGCCGGGCCGGATTGCCAAGACCATTGCGCTCAGGGTCGGCGAGCGCGTCCTGCTCCTCGTCACCCGCGGCGATGCACGCCTCGACAACCTCAAGTGCAAGGCGGCATTCGGCGGTCGCATCCGCATGCTCGACCCCGACCAGACCCTCGCCGCCACCGGTCACGTCGTCGGCGGTGTCTGTCCCTTCGGCCTCGCCACGCCCCTGCCCGTCCATGCCGACGTCAGTCTCAAGGCGTTCGCCACCGTCTTCCCCGCCGCCGGCAGCCGCAACGCTTCGCTGGAGATCACGCCAGAGCGGTTGGCCGAGCTGACGAGCGCCGAGTGGGTCGACTGCTCCACCCTTCCGGGTTGATCAGCGCAATATTCCTCGCGCCAGCACCTGCTGGATCGCGGCCAGGTTGCTGCCCCGCCCGATCTTGATCTCCAGGGGCTGCGTGCTGCCCGCCAGCCAGAAGACCATGTCGGCTTCCAGGTCGAAGGTTCCTGCCGTCTCAAGGCTGAAGCGGGTGATCGAGCGATAGGGGATGGACTGGATCGCGACCTTCTTGCCGACCCAGCCCTGGATGTTGACGAGGCAGAGCCGGCGGTCGGTCAGGAAGGCGATGTCGCGCAACGTCTTGAACGCGATCAGCACGTCCTCGCCGTCGAGCAGCAGCGCCTGGTAGCGACGGGCGACCTCCTGCGTGTCGATCTCGGTCGCCGAAAATAGGCCCATCAGGCGAGCCGCTCGCTGACAACCGCGCCGCCGCGGGTGAGGCGCACGGCCTTCACGATCTCGTCCTCGTCGGCAAGAAGCGGGCGACCCGCGTCCTTGTCCCAGAAGGCGCTCAGGAAGTTGAACAGGTTGCGGGCGTAGAGCGCGCTCGAATCCGCCGGCAGCGAGCGAGCAAGGTTGCTCGCGCCGATGATGGTGACGCCATGGCGCTCGACCGTCTCGCCCGCGACACAGCCCTCGACGTTGCCGCCGGCTGCCGCGGCCAGATCGACGACGACACTGCCCACCCGCATGCTGGCAAGCTGCGCGTCCGAGATCAGCCGTGGCGCCGGCTTGCCTGGGATCAGCGCCGTCGTGATGACGATGTCCTGCTTGGCGAGGTGGCTCGACACCAGTTCGGCCTGCGCCTGCCGGTATTCCTCGGAGGTCTCGCCGGCATAGCCGCCCTGCCCCTCTCCTTCGATGCCCGCCACGCCCTCGACGAAGATGGCCTTGGCGCCGAGGCTCTGGATCTGCTCGCGGGTGGCGGAACGGACATCGGTGGCGCTGACCTGCGCGCCAAGGCGCCGGGCAGTCGCGATCGCCTGAAGCCCGGCGACGCCGACGCCCATGACGAAGACGCGGGCCGGGCTGACGGTCCCCGCTGCCGTCATCATCATCGGAAAGGCCCGGCCATAAGCGGCCGCCGCGTCGATCACCGCCTTGTAGCCGGCGAGGTTGGACTGTGAGCTCAGCACGTCCATCGACTGGGCGCGGGTGATGCGCGGCATCCACTCCATCGCCAGCGCTTCGATGCCGGCCGAGGCATAGCCCTGCACCGCCTCGCGGCGCGCGAACGGATCGAGGATGCCGACCAGCAGCGCACCGGGCGCTGCACTCGGAAGGTCCGCCGCCTCCGGGGCGCTTACCGTCAATATCAGCTCGGCGTCCTGCAGCACGTCGGCCCTGCTGCCCACATTGGCGCCGCTGGTCGCAAATTCCTCGTCCGCGATGCCGGCGCTACGCCCGGCACCTTGCTCGACCGCCACTTGTGCCCCGAGACCGGTGAGCTTCTTCACCGTCTCCGGAATGGCCGCGACCCGGGTCTCCCCAGGAGCCGTCTCGGCGAGGACCGCGATCTTCAAGGCGTCAGTTCGCGATGATGATCATGACGAGGAAGCCGAGGATAAGCGCGATCACCGCACCCCACTTCAGCATCGCGATCAGCAGGCTGTAATCCTTAACTGCCTTGCGATAATCGACGGGCGACGTGTCGTTGGTGGTCGGATCGGCGGCCATGGTCTCTCCTCGAGGGCAAATTGTTTGTTGTTGTTGACGCGGTCATAGCGAAGCCTGAGCCCGCTCCCAACCCCCCGGCCCCACTCACCGTTTCTTTACCGCTCTTCGGATAGTCTGCGGCGCAAGGGAGACTGGCAAATTGCGCGCTGATACCATCCGATTCCTGCTGCTGGTCGATGCCGACCCGGTGGATCGCCGGCTCGTTGCAGCCACGGCTTCGCGCGCCGGCTGGAACACCCTCGGCGCGCCCAGCGCCTCCGAAGCCTGCGAGCTGCTCGGCGGCCCCAATGGGCACGAGATTCGCGCGGTCCTGGTCGGCAAGTGGGACCCCGTCACCGGTCCTGCCCTCGTTCGATCACTGCGGGCCGATCGCCCAGGCCTTCCGATCATCGTCCTCGCCGAAGGTGGCTCGGTCGGCCAGGCCGTGGAAGCGATGCGCGCAGGCGCGTCCGACTTCCTCGTCCGCCCGGTCGCGGCCGACCGTCTGGTCGAGGCCCTTGCCGTCAACGCCGATCGCCGCCGCGCCGCGGGCGAGCTTGCCCCTCTTTCGGAGAAGATGGCGCCAAGCCTCAGCCTCGACGAACTGGTCGGTGCCGCGCCCGACTTCCGCGCCGCTCTCGCGGTCGCCGCCAAGGCTGCCCGAAGCCGGCTTGCACTGCTGATCGTCGGAGAGGCCGGCGCCGGCAAGGAGACCATCGCCCGCGCCATCCACGAAGCGTCCCCCCGTGCACGAGGTCCATTCCTCACCATCGATTGTCGTGCCGTTCCGGCGAATATCGTGGACAGCGAGTTGTTCGGCCACGTCGCGGGAGCCTTCCCGGGCGCATTCGCCGAACGGATCGGGAAACTGGTCGAGGCCGATGGCGGGACCCTCCTGCTCGACGAGGTGGCGAGCCTGCCGCTGTCGACACAGAAGCTCCTCGACCGCGTCCTTGCCACGGGCGAAGTGCGGCCGGTGGGCTGCAACGGGTCGAACAGCGTCGACGTCCGCCTCATCGCCACTTCGAGCAAGCCGCTTGCCGATGATTTCGACCCCGGCCTTGCCGAGCGCCTGTCGGGAACGATCGTCCCGGTTCCGGCGCTGCGCGAGCGCACCGGCGACATTCCCGCGCTCGCGCGGCATCTCCTTGCCCGCCACACCGGCCAGCCTGGCATCCGGCCACTCTCGATCGGCGAGGACGCGCTGGCGGTGCTGATGCGCTACGGCTGGCCCGGTAACGTCCGGCAGCTGTCGAACGTGCTCTTCCGCGCCGCCCTTCAGTGCCAGGGCGCGGCGCTGACCGCCGATGATTTTCCGCACATCGCTCTCCAGTCCCGCTTTTCCAATCGAATCGGCGACAATGCGGGCGAAATCGGAGCCACCGCCACCTCGGCCGCCCTTGCCGGTGCGCCGTCCATCACCCTGTGGCGCACCGACGGACACTTGCGCACCCTGGAGGAGGTAGAGGCCGACCTCATCCGCCTCGCCATCGGTCATTACCGGGGCAAGATGACCGAGGTCGCGCGCCGGCTCGGGATCGGTCGGTCCACCCTCTATCGCAAGCTCGGCGAACTCGGCATCGACACCGGCGCCTGATCGTCCCACATGGCGGTCGTGAAGACCGTCTTCCTCCTCGTCCTCTTGCTCGCCGCCTGCAAGCGACCGGAGCCCGCCCCCGAGACGGCGGAGGGCGCCTGTCGCTCCCTCCTGTTCGAAGGGCAGCGCTTCACCGTCTGCCGCGATGCCAGCGCCCGACTGGAGCTCCACAGCGAGGGGCGCGATGGACGCCCCTACCGCAGCTTCACGGCGCTCGAGGCCGTGCTTGGCGAGCGGTCGGAGAAGCTCCGCTTCGCGATGAATGGCGGCATGTTCGACGATCACGGCCGCCCGATCGGGCTCGCTATCGCCGAAGGACGCGAGCTGCGCGCCGTCAACCGCCGGGAAAAGGGTGGCGGCAACTTCCACCTCCAGCCCAACGGCATTTTCCTCGTCCGGCAGGACGGCCGCGCCGAGGTGGTGACCACGTCGGCATTTCAGCCCGCTTCCGACATCCGACTAGCGACGCAGAGCGGTCCGATGCTGGTGATCGACGGGGCAGTCAATTCGCGCTTCGCTGCCGATGGCACCTCGCGCTATGTCCGGAACGGGATCGGCGTCGACGGCGACGGCGTGCCGGTCTTCGCGATCAGCGATTCGCCGGTCAGCTTCGGCCGCTTCGCGCGGCTGTTTCGCGACGAGCTGCGCTGCAACGATGCCCTTTATCTGGACGGTTCGGTGTCGAGCCTGTGGGATCCTGCCAACGGCCGCATGGACGGCTTTACCGCCATCGGCCCGATGATCGCCGCCTTCGCGTCCTAAAGCCTCGGCGTCAGCGCCTGGTCGCGGAGGCCGCGCCAGACCCGCAGGCTCTGGACGGTCTCGTAGACGTCATGGGCGCGGATGAGATGCGCGCCCTGCTCCACTGCCTTCAGCGCCAGCGCCAGGCTCCCGCCGAGCCGGCGGTCGGCCGGCGCCTCATTATGCAGCGCGCCGATGGTGCGCTTGCGGCTGGCACCGACGAGCAACGGGCAGCCAAGGCCGTGGAAGGCTGCGAGGCCGTTCATCAGTTCGAGATTGTGAGCGACGTTCTTGCCGAATCCGATGCCCGGATCGACGATGATCTTTTCGCGTGCGATGCCCGCATCGAGCGCGGCCTGGATCCGGTCCTCCAGCCAGAGATAGACTTCGACCAGCGCGCTGCGCGGATAGCTCGGGGCCTCCTGCATGGTCTCGGGCGTACCCTGATGATGCATGAGGACGACCGGGGCACCTGAGCGTGCCACCACCTCGCCCGAGCGCGGATCGTAGGTGAGCGCCGAGACATCGTTGACGAGCGTGGCACCGGCGCCGAGCGCAGCCTCCATCACGGCTGCCTTGCGGGTATCGATCGACACCGCCGCCCCACTTGCCGCGAGCGCGGTCACCAGCGGCAGCACGCGTTCGATCTCGTCGCCCTCCCAGACGGTCTTCGCTCCGGGGCGCGTGCTTTCTCCACCGACGTCGAGGATGGCGGCACCGGCTTCCGCGGCGGCAAAGCCCTGCTCGGGGCCCGAACTTACACCGCCGTCCGAGAAGCTGTCGGGCGTGGCGTTGAGTATGGCCATGAGCTGCGGCTGATCGAGACGGATGGTGCGCGAGCCGAGCTGCAGCGGCGCACGGGCCGAGGTGATCGCCTTCCAGCTTGCCGCCATTGCGTCGTCATGGAGCTGATCGGGAAGACGGCTTACCGGCACCAGTTCCGTCCGCACCGACCCGTCATGGCCGACGTGCAGGAGTTCGACGGCGGAAAACCACAACATCGTTCCGGCCAGCCGCGCGACCTCACCATCGTAGCCGAACGGCGCGTCGATGAAGCCCGTTGGCTTGAGGATGGTGCGATATGTCACGCCAGACCCGCCAGATGCTCCTGCCTGAGTGTGTCCAGCGGCACGAGGCGACCCTGCCGCTCGATGTGCCAGTAGGTCCAGCCATTGCAGCTGGGCGCCTTGTTGAGCCCTGCCCCGACCTTGTGGATGGATCCCTCATGCGGGCCGCAGTTGAGCGAACCGTCGGCGCGCACCGCCGCCTTCCACCGCCGCTTGGCGTCCGTCAACTGCGTGCCAGGCGGGACGAGACCGCTCTCGACCAGCAGCCCGAACGCGACACGCGGCTGGCTGCGCTTATCGGGCACGGTCTCCATCGCGCTCTCATCGAGCGGAAGCGTGGCGGCGATGCGGGCGGCGGCGGCCTCGAGATAGTCGGGTTCGCGCTCGATCCCGATCCAGTGGCGGCCCAGACGCTTTGCGACCGCTCCCGTCGTGCCAGTGCCGAAGAAGGGATCGAGCACCGTGTCGCCCGGCTTGGTGCACGCCAGCAGCACCCGATAGAGCAGGCTTTCCGGTTTCTGGGTCGGATGCGCCTTGTGGCCATCCCCGCCCTTCAGCCGCTCCGCGCCAGAGCAGATCGGCAGCACCCAGTCGGAGCGCATCTGCAGGTCGTCGTTGAGCGCCTTCATGGCCCGGTAGTTGAAGGTGTATTTGGCGTCGGCCGATTTGGCGCACCACAGCAGGGTTTCGTGGGCGTTGGTGAAGCGGGTGCCGCGGAAGTTCGGCATCGGATTGGCCTTGCGCCAGACGATGTCGTTCAGGATCCAATAGTCGAGGTCCTGCAGCGCGGCGCCGACGCGGAAGATGTTGTGATAGCTGCCGATCACCCAGATCGCGCCATCGTCCTTGAGGATGCGGCGGGCTTCGGTCAGCCAGGCGCGGGTGAACTTGTCGTAGGCGGCGAGGCTGTCGAACCGGTCCCAGTCATTGTCCACCGCGTCGACCCGGCCGCCCTCGGGCCGGAACAGGTCGCCGCCGAGCTGGAGATTGTAGGGCGGGTCAGCGAAAATGAGATCGACGCTCTTCGCGGGAAGCGAGCGCATCACCTCGATGCAGTCGCCGGCGATCATTCGGCCGGTCGTATCCGGCGCGGCGGTGGCCTTCTTGCGGACACGCGGAAGGGCGTCCGGAACGGGCATGACGAGGTTCATCTGGATCGTTTCCCCTGCTTATGCCGCCATGGTGAGTCGAGCATGAGTCCGGGTCAACGGCGAAAGGGTTAACGGCCCTCCAGGTCAGGCAAGAACGGAACGAGTCCGCAACGAGGCGGGCACAAGATGTTGAGTCCGCGCGAGTCGGGGGGACTCAAGCGGCTGTGGTGTGGCGCGGAGGACTCGGGCTTTCATCATTCCGCCGCGAAGGCGAAGCTCGGCTGTGCCGCGGCGGCGAGGACCTCCCGCACTAGCCCGAAGCTGCGGCGGTGGAGCGGGGTTGGCCCAAGGGCCACCAAAGCCCTGCGGTGGTCGGGGGTCGGATAACCGCGGTTGGTTTCCCAGCCGTAACCCGGATAGGTTTCGGCATGCTCCGCCATGATGCGGTCGCGGGTGACCTTGGCGATGATGGAGGCGGCGGCGATCGACCGGCATCTGGCGTCGCCGGAGACGATCGCCTTCGATGGCCGCTCCCACCTTGGACAGCGATTGCCGTCGACCAGCACGAAGCTGGGATCGAAGCCGAGCGCCTCGACCGCGCGGGCCATGGCCAGCATGCGCGCCCAGTAGATGTTGAGGGCGTCAATCTCCTCGACGCTGCAGATGCCGACTCCGCAACTCGCCTGGACCATCAGCCGGGCATAGATCGCCTCGCGCGCCTCGAGGCTCAGCTTCTTGCTGTCATCGATCCCACGCGGAAAGCGCTCGCGGTCGAGCACCACGGCGGCGGCGACGACCGGTCCAGCCAGCGGCGCGCACCCTGCCTCGTCCACTCCGGCAAGCGGAAGCGGATGCTCCTTCTCGAGCTTGAAGCAGGGCCGCGGCAGACTAGGCCTCCTGCTTCAGCCGGTTCTGGAAGCTCTTGCGCAGCTTCTGGAGCTTGGGCGGGATCACTGCCATGCAGTAAGGATTGCGCTGTCCTTCCGTCGCCCAATAGTCCTGGTGATAATCCTCGGCCGGATACCAGGTGGTGGCCGGTTCGATCGTGGTGACGATCCGCCCGCCCTGCTCATCGTTCAGCGCGACGATCTTCGCCCGCGCCTCGGCTTCCTGGCTTTCGTCGAGCGGGAAGATGGCGCTTCGATACTGGGTGCCGACATCATTGCCCTGACGGTTCAGCTGGGTCGGATCATGGGTGGCGAAGAAGATGTCGAGCAGGTCGCCATAGCTCACCACGGCGGGGTCGAAGGTGACCCGGATGGCCTCGGCATGGCCGGTATCGCCGCCGCAGACCTGCTTGTAGGTCGGATTGACCGTGTCGCCACCGATATAGCCGCTCTCGACTTCGCTGACCCCGGCGACGTCGAGGAAGACCGCTTCCGTGCACCAGAAGCAGCCGCCAGCCAGAATTGCTTGTTGTTCCGCCATCATGAACTCCATCCTTTGGCGGTCATGTAAGAGGGGGAGCAAGGCTTTGCGAGCCCATGCGCCGGTGTGACCGGGATCCGGAGACGGACAGGGTCACGAAGGTCACAAAGGTCACCGGTGGCGGGGGTTCTGCACCGGATTGGATCCGGCGCGCTGGTGGGGGCGCCCGTATCGATGAAGGCGTTCGAAATTTGCCTGGCCAGATGACCGATGCTGGCCGGGAGCTTGGGCAGGAAAAATGGGCGAACCATGAAGGTTCATTTCGAAAGTCGATGTCCTACAGGACAAGACGGCCCGTGGGATCGGCGCCGGCTTTGGGCGCGAACAGGAATAGCTGCTCGCGAGGTGCGGCGGAATCAGCCCTTGTAGCTTGCCTTGAGGCTGGCGAGTTCGAGCCGCTTGCCGACCCATTCCGCAAGTTCCTGGAAGCTCAGCTCATGGTCGAAGACGATGCCGGCGCGGCGGTCCGCGTACCAGCGCACCTCGCCCTTGATCGGACGCAGGCTTTCGACCACGACGACGACCTTCTCGCCGATGCAATAATCGTCGATCGGGCCGACCTTCATCCCGCCGAGCGAAATGTCGTGCACCTCCACCTTGTAGTAGAGCTTCTTGAGCTTGACGCTGGCCGAGCAGCCGACTTCGAGGCGGGGCGGGCGCGGCCGGAAGCCGTGGCGCGGCTTGCGACCGGCGAACAGCTCGCCGAGGTCCACATTCTGGTCGAACTTGAGGCCAATCAGCCCTTCACGGATCCAGACGATGGTCGACGGGATCGACTGGCCGTTGAATTCGACCTTCACCTCCTCGCCGACGGGCGGACAGCGGCTGCAGTCGGCCATGACGCCGCCAGCGGACATGTTGCGGATGCGGATGAGCTGCTCGCCCAGCGCGCCGGTCATCTTGGCGACGCGCAGGGTGGGAAGGACGCGTTCCTCCGAGCGCCGTTCGGGCGGACGGGGTACCGCGAGGCTCAACGACACCGTCGTCGAATCGAACGCGGCGGCGTCGACCTCTGCCGGACGACGACCGCGGCGGCGGATCAGGCTTTCAAACACGCGTTCCTGTCTCCTCGTGGCGGTGCGCCGCTGGCCTCGACGCGCAAGCGGGCCTTATGGACGAGGCAGGGTTAAGAAGCGGTTGCATGTGCCGGGCAAAGGCGTGAAGGGGTTTGTTTCATGGCCGACATGCCCCGCCTCCTGCTGATCGACGACGAGCCCGCCCTGGCCGATTACATGGCGAGCGCCGCGCGCCTGTGCGGCTACGACCCCGCCATCGCCTCCGACCAGGCGAGCTTCACCGCCGCCTATCGGGAAGCGACACCGCAGGTGGTGGTGCTGGACCTGGGCATGCCGAACACCGACGGGGTCGAATATCTGCGCTATCTTGCGGAGGAGGCGTTCGACGGGCCGGTGCTGATCGTGTCCGGCTTCGACCGACGCGTCCTCGACAGTGCCTTCCGGCTCGGCAGCGCGCTCGGGCTGAGCATGGCGGGTCCCTTGGAGAAGCCCGTGCGGCTGGAGGAACTGGAGACGATGCTCCATTCGCTCAAGCCCGGTCTCGTCCCGTGACGAGGGACGAGCGGCGGCTGCTCGACGATCTCGAGCAGGCGCTTGCCAGCGGAGCGCTTCGCCTCGCCTACCAGCCGAAGGTCAGTACGGAGACGGGGCAGCTGGTCCGCGTCGAGGCGCTGGTCCGCTGGACCCATCCGGTGCTCGGCGCCGTGCCCCCTGCCCGCTTCGTGCCGCTGGCCGAAGAACATGGGCTGATCGACGACCTCACCCAATGGGCGCTGCGGACGGCCCTTCGGCAATGGCGCGAATGGCATGCGGCCGGGCTCGATACGGCGGTCGCGGTCAACATCTCGGCGCTGAGCCTGCAGAAGCTGGATTTTCCGGACCTGGTGGAGCGGCTGTGCCGTGCCCTCGACGTGCCCACCGACCGGCTGGTGCTCGAGCTGACCGAAGGCGCGACCCAGCCGCTGATCAAGCTGATGGACACGCTGACCCGCTTCCGCATCAAGGGCGTCGGCCTTGCCATCGACGATTTCGGTACCGGCTATTCGGGGCTGATCCAGCTCAGAAAGCTGCCCTTTACCGAGATCAAGATCGACCGGCAGTTCGTCACCGGACTGCCGACCAGCCGCGACGACCAGGTGATCGTCCGTTCAGTGATCGAGCTGGCGCATGGCCTTGGGCTGCAGGTGACGGCCGAGGGGGTGGAGACGGTCGACCAGCTGACGGCACTGCGGGCGCTCGGCTGCGACCTGGTGCAGGGCTATCTCCTCGCCCACCCGCTCGATCCCGCCGAGCTGGTCGCCTGGGCGAGCCGCCACAAGCGCCGCTGGAAGCTGCTCGTCCGCCCGCCGGAGGATGCCCTGCTCCGCCAGCGGCTGGAGGCGAACGGCTAGGACCAGGGAAGGTCGTCGATGACGCCTTGCTTGACGGCCGTGTCGAGGATTTCCTGGGCGAGCGCGTCCGTCCGGCCGAACGCGGCAATGGCGGCATCGATGGTCGCGTCGGACTTGGCGAAGCACAGGCGGACGAGGCCATATTCGGGCGCCCGTTCGTAGAAGCCCGAGAGCGGGATGGTCGCCACCTTGAGCGTGCCGACGGCGAAGTCGGCAAACTGATGGTCCCTGAGCTTCATCCCGGACCGCGGAAGATCGATGCACTGGAAATAGGTCGCCTCGCTCGGAAGCAGGGCCCAGCCGTTCGCCTGCAATCCATCGGCCAGCCGTCGCTGCGCCCGGCGGAAGTCGGCGCGGGCGCTTTCCAGCCACTCGGGACGGCCGAGGCCCGTCGCCACGGCGGCCTGGAGGTTGGGCGGCGTGGCGAAGGTCAGATATTGATGCGCGCGGGCGATGGTCGTGGCCAGCGCGGCCGGCGCGGCGAGCCAGCCGATCTTCCAGCCGGTCAGCGAGAAGATCTTGCCCGCCGAGCCGATCTTGATCGTCCGTTCCGGCGCGAGCGAGGCCATGGAGGTGAAGCGGTCGGCGGTGAGCAGGACCTCTTCCCACACCTCGTCCGCGAGGATGAGCAGATCGTGGGCCCGGGCCACGGTTGCGACGGCGGCGAGCTCCTCCGCTGCGAACAGCCGGCCGGTCGGATTATGGGGGTTGTTGAGGACGAGCATGGTCGTGCGGGGCGTCACCGCGGCTTCAAGCGCTTCCTCGGTCAGGCGCCACTCGGGCGGGCGAAGCGCCACTTCCCGCACCTCGCCGCCCGACTGGCGGATCAGCGGCGCATAGGCGTCGTAGGCGGGCGCGACGATGATCGCCTCGTCGCCCTCCTCGATCGCGGCCATGATGGTCGCGGCGATCGCCTCGGTCGCGCCGCTGGTCACGACGATCTGGTCGGGCGCGAGGGAGAGGCCCTGGCGGTCGGCATAAAAGCCGCAGACCGCCTCGCGCAGGACGGGAAGGCCGCGCGAGGGCGCATATTGGTTGCTGCCCTCGCGGAGCAGGCGGGCCGCCTCGTCCAGCAGCGGCTCGGGCCAGCCGAAGTCGGGAAAGCCCTGGCCGAGGTTGATTGCGCCATGCCGGGCGGCGGCGAGGCTCATGGTTTCGAAGATGCTGGTCCCGAGCCTTTGCTCGAACAGGGGGTTCAACGGAGCACTCCTTGCGCACGAAGGCCCGCGACGGCCTCGGCGGAATAACCAAGCCCGGCGAGGATCGCTGCGCCGTCTTCGCCGCCCTGCCGCGAGGGGCGCGGTGGCGGTGCGGGCGTACGGGCGAGGCGCGGTGCCGGACCGGGCTGGACCACGCCATCGAGCGTGACGAAGGTGCCGCGGTCGCAATGGTGGGGGTGGTCCGGGGCTTCGCCGAGGGTCAGTACGGGGGCGACGCAGGCTTCGCGGCCGGCGAAGGCGTTCGTCCAGTCGTCGCGGCTGCGGGTGGCGATGACGGAGGCCACCGCCTCGCGGCCGGCGCCCATTTCGAGGCCCAGCACATCGTAGAAGGCGGCGCGGAACTGCGGTTCGATGGCGCCGACGCTGATCTCCCGCCCGTCGGCGCAGCGATAGCAGCCGTAGATGGGATCGCCACCATCGAGCAGGTTGGCGCCGCGCCGATCCTGCCACAGGCCGGCGGCGCGAAGGCCGAACATGAGGGCGCCGGTGAGCGCTGCGCCATCGGTCATGGCGGCGTCGATCACCTGTCCCTCGCCGGTCCGCTGGGCATGGAGCAGGGCCGCGACCATGCCGAACGCCAGCATCAGCCCGCCGCCGGCATAATCGGCGACGAGGTTCAATGGCGGCACCGGCGGGCGGTCGGCCTCGCCGATGCAGGAGAGCAGGCCGGTCAGCGCGAGATAGTTGATGTCGTGGCCTGCTTCCTGGGCCAGCGGGCCGTCCTGGCCCCAGCCGGTCACCCGGCCATAGACGAGGCGCGGATTGGCCTCGAGCAGCGGCTCGGGGCCGAGATCGAAGCGCTCCATCACGCCTGGGCGATACCCTTCGATCAGCCCGTCCGCCGTTCCTGCCAGGCGACGGACGATGTCTTGCGCCGGCGGCTGACGAAGGTCGAGGGCGATGCTCTCGCGGTTGCGGGTCAGCGGATCGCTGGGCACGCTGAGATTGCCCGGCCGCTCGACCCGGATCACCCGCGCGCCATGGTCGGCGAGCATCATCCCCGCGAACGGCCCGGGCCCCAGCCCGGCCATCTCGACGATCGTCAGTCCATTCAGCGCACCCGTCACTCGAGGCCCCTTTCCTTCCTGCCCTCATCGCCCCTAGGCTGCGATAAGCCAAGGAGGGATCATGCTCGACACTTCGTTCCGCACCCTGTTCGACGCCGAGCATGAGGCGTTCCGAGAGACCGTCCGGAAGGTCGTCGATACGCTCGACACCGACCGGCACGAGCGGGAGGGGATCGTCGAGCGCGAGGCGTGGCTGAAGGCGGGCGAGGCCGGCATGCTGTGCCCGACGGTGCCGGAGGAATATGGCGGGCTCGGCCTCGATTTCCGCTTCAACGCCATCGTCGCCGAGGAAGCCGCCTATGCCGGAAGCGCGGTCGGCTGGTCGCTGCAGAGCGACATCGTCGCCGACTATATCCTCGTCTATGGTTCAGAAGAGCAGAAGGCCAAGTGGCTGCCGCGGATGGTCAGCGGCGAGGCGATCACCGCCATTGCCATGACCGAGCCGGGTGCCGGCTCCGACCTGCAGGGGATGAAGACCATCGCCCGCAAGGACGGGAACGGCTGGCGATTGAGCGGCTCCAAGACCTACATCACCAACGGGCAGGCAGCCGATCTGGTCGTCGTCTGCGCGCGGACGACGGAGGAAGGCGGGGCGCGGGGCATTTCGCTGTTCCTGGTCGAAACCGGGGACGAGGGCTTCAGCCGGGGGCGCAACCTCGACAAGATTGGGCTTCATGGCAACGACACGTCCGAGCTGTTCTTCGACGAGGTCCACCTGCCCGCCGACCGGCTGCTCGGGACCGAGAACGGCGGCTTCGCCATGCTGATGCAGCAGCTGCCGCAGGAGCGGTTGAGCATCGCCATCCAGTCCCAGGCCGCGGCCCAGCGCGCCTTCGACCTGGCGGTCGAGTTCACCAAGGATCGCAAGGCGTTCGGCAAGACGGTGTTCGACTTCCAGAACACGCGATTCACCCTCGCGGAGCTGAAGACCAGGCTGCAGGTCGGCTGGGCGCATCTCGACTGGGCGATCCAGCGCCACCTGCGCCATGAGCTGACCCCGGCGGAGGCGAGCGCGGCCAAGCTGTTCCATTCGGAGCTGCAGTTCGCCGCCTGCGACGCCTCGCTCCAGCTGCATGGCGGTGCCGGCTACATGAACGAATTTCCGATCGCGCGGCTGTGGCGGGACGCGCGGGTGACCCGCATCTACGGCGGCACCAGCGAGATCATGAAGGAACTGATCGCCCGATCCATCTAGCGCCAGGTCGATCAAGGCTTGCATTCGCTCCTTGCCCGGCGGAAACCTGTTTGCACTGACATTGTTGTCAGTGAGTGTTCGTTGAAGGGGCGAAGCATTGGAGGCAGTGGCGAGCGTTGGTGGTCATGGGGTGCCGGAAGGGTGGCTCCCCGAGCCGATGGCCGTGGGCGACATCCTCATCAGGAGTGCCACGCGTCATCCGGAAGCAATCGCGCTCGACTTCATGGGGCGGACCTGGACCTATCGCCAGCTGCTGAGTGAGGTGCAGTCGGCGGCGGCGGGCTTTCAGCGGCTAGGCGTCGGGCCGGGCACCAGGGTCGGCCTCTTCCTTCCGAACACGCCCCACTATCCGGTCGCTTATTATGGTGCGCTGCTGACCGGCGCGACGGTGGTCAACTTCTCACCGCTCTATTCGCCCGAGGAAGTCGCTTTTCAGGCGCGCGACAGCGGGACCGAGGTGATGGTCTGCCTCGACCTCGCCCGGCTGTGGGCACCGATGCAGCGGCTGCTCGACGACGGGCAGCTGAAGCATCTGATCGCCGGCAGCCTGACGGACGTGCTTCCCACGATCAAGGGACTGGGTTTCCGCCTGCTCAAGCGGAGCGAGGTGCAGTCGCTTGGCAACGACCCGCGCATCATGCGGTGGCGCGACCTGGTGCGCGGCAACGGAGCGGCGGCGCCGGTCGTCGTCGACCCAAAGCAGACCGCCCTGCTGCAATATACCGGCGGTACGACGGGAACGCCCAAGGGCGCCGCCATCACCCATGCCAATCTCAGCGCCAATGCGCTGCAACTGGCTGCCATCGATCCGGGCGAAGGCAAGCGCGAGGGACGGGTGCTGGGCGCCCTGCCCCTGTTCCACATCTTCGCCAACAGCTGCGTGCTCAACCGCAGCATCCTGTCGGGCGCGACCATCTATCTGCTGGCGAAGTTCGACGCGGGCGAAGCGCTCGCCGCCATCCGCCGCGGGCGCCTGACCGACCTTGCCGGGGTGCCGGCCATGTACCAGGCGATGATCGACCATCCGGACGTGGGCAAGACGAGCTTCGCCACCGTCCAGCAATGCTTCTCCGGCGGGGCGGCGATGACCGCCGTGCTCAAGGAGCGGTACGAGGCGATGACCGGCGCGCGCGTGCTGGAAGGCTATGGCCTGACCGAGACCAGCGGAGTCGTGGCCGTGAACCCCTATGAGGGCGAGACGCGGGCGGGCACGGTCGGTCTTCCGCTGCCGGGCACCGAAATCCTCATTCGCGATCCCGAGGATGCCAATCGCTGCTGCAGCCCGGGTCAGACCGGCGAGATCCTCGTCCGCGGTCCCCAGGTGATGGTCGGCTACTGGCGCCGGGAGCAGCAGGCGCCCGATCCGCTTCCAGGCGGGTGGCTGAGCACCGGCGACCTCGGATTCATCGAGGAAGGCGGCTATCTGCGCCTCGTCGACCGATCCAAGGACATGATCAACGTCGGCGGGTTCAAGGTCTTCCCGAGCCAGGTCGAGGCCGCCCTGCTCAAGGATCCGGCGGTCAAGGAAGCCCTGGTCATCGCCATCCCCGACGACCGGGTCGGCGAACGGCCCAAGGCGTTCGTGGTCCTGAACGAAGGGTTCGAGGCCGATCCGAACGCCATCCTCAAGAAGCTCGCCATCCATGTCGGCAAGCATGAGCGGCCGGCGGCCATCGAAATCCTCGACGACCTTCCGCGCACCCTGATCGGCAAGCCCGACCGCAAGGCGCTGGCGAAACGGGAAGCGGAGAAGAGAGCGGCCTGAGGCCTACCAGGACGGCCGCTGGAGGACCATCGTCGGTCCGTGATAGTCGGCCATCTGCAATGGCTTGAAGCCGAGTCTTGCAGCAAGCCTGAAGCTTGGCTCGTTGCCTTCGCTGATGATCGCCCAGATGGGCGTGGCCGGCAAGGTTGCCTCCGCCCATTGTAGGACCGCGCTCCCCGCCTCGAAGGCCATGCCGGTCCCGTGCGTTTCGGTGGCGAAGATCCAGCCCATCTCGGGCTCGTCGCCGAACTGCGGTTCAATGTCGCGAAAGGCCGTGAACAGACCGATGTTGCCGACCAGCTTGCCGTCGGCCTTGTGCTCCACCGCGAAGCCGCCGAAGCCGTTCATCTGCCAGTTGCCGACCGCTCCGCACATCCGCCGCCAGCACTCTTCCTGCCCGATGGGCTCGGGACCGAAGTAGCGGTGGACAGCGGGTTCGCGCATGACGGCATACCAGGGTTCGAAATCCTCGCGCCGCCAACCGCGCAAACGAAGACGCCCGGTCTCCAGAGTGGGAGCCGGGCGTCCTTTGTTCATCGGTCTTGCGACCAGCTTACTTCTTGCCGAGCGACAGCCCGCCGAAGCGCTTGTTGAAGCGCGCGACCTGACCGCCGGCGTCGAGCATCTTGCCGGTACCGCCGGTCCAGGCCGGGTGCGCCGTCGGGTCGATGTCGAGGTGAAGGGTGTCGCCTTCCTTGCCCCAGGTCGAACGGGTCTGGTACTTCGTGCCATCGGTCATCTCGACCGTGATGAAGTGATAGTCGGGGTGGATCCCGTTCTTCATGAGTGCAGTCCTTGTGGCTGTGGCTGGTTCCGACCAGCCTTCAAAAAGGTGCGCGGCCACTAGCGAACGAGCGCCTGCTTTGCAAGGCGCGCCAGATCAGGACGCCGCCTGCTTGGCAATGCGTGGCCGCCAGGACGCCGGTCGGTTGACAAGGCACCGCCGGCCGGCGGACAAGGCGCGCGGGATCAGGACCCGAGGAAGCCGGTGCAACTCCGGCGCTCTGCCCGGAACGGTGAGCCACGGCCAAGGCCAAGGCGAGTCCGATCGTCGGCCTGATCCGTCGTCCGTTCGACCGTCCGGGGCCAGGCGGGAGACGTGGCAGCAGCCTCCGTGACGACTGGGTCCTTGTGTCGTCCTGAGGAGAGTTGCGCCTTGTTCCTGTCCGATCTTCCCCCTCCGCCGGTCGCGGCGGAGACCATCGTCATTACCGCTTCCCGAACACCCGAGGAGCGCGCCGACACGCCGGCGAGCGTCACCGTGCTTGATGCGGCGACAGTCGAGCGTCTGGGCGAACCCCTGCTGGCTTCGCTGCTGCGGCTGACCCCCTCGGCATCGCTGTCGAACTCCGGTCCTGCCGGGTCACAGAGCCAGCTTCGCCTGCGCGGGGCCGAGGCCAACCACAGCCTGCTGTTCATCGACGGCATCCGCGCCAACGATCCCGCCGCCGGCAACGAGCCGCGGTTCGAATTGCTGTCGGCGGAGCTGGGCGACAGGATCGAGGTCGTCCGCGGTCCGCAATCCGCCCTGTGGGGCAGCGAGGCGGTCGGCGGCGTGGTGTCGGTCACGGCCGCTCCGAAGACGGGTGCGACGGGCACGGCGGAGACCGGAAGCAACGGCTTCTACCGGGCTGGCGCTTCGGCTGGCCTGTCGGAAGGTGCGCTGAGCCTCGGCCTTGCCGCCGGGCTGCAGGGTGCGCGCGGCATCAACGCCTTCGCCGGTGGCTCGGGCGACCGCGACGGCTATCGCAATGCAACGCTTCGCGGCCGGCTCGACTGGAAACTCGGAGCCGTCACGCTGAGCGCCGGCGGCTTCGCCATCCGCGCCCGGTCCGACTTTGACGGGCTCGATCCCGATTTCTTCGTGCGCGCCGATACCGAGGACCAGAGCCGCAATCGCCTGGCGGCGGCGCGGGTCGGGGCTCGCTTCGAGGAGGGCGGCTGGAGCGGTGCGGTGGGTGTTTCCCACCTCAGCTCGCGCAACCGCAACCTGCTCGCGGACGCCGAACTGAACCGCACGGCGGGCGAGCGCGACACCCTGTCCGGCGAACTTTCGCGCCGGTTCGATGCGGGCGGAATCGCGCACCGCGTGACGCTGGCTGGCGAGCGGACGGTGGAGCGGTTCACGGCGTCGGACGTCGTTTACGGCGGATTGACCGACCAGAAGCGCCGCCGCACACAGTCGGCACTCAGCGGTGAATATCGCGCAGAGGCAGGCCCGCTGGTCGCCACCCTCGCCCTCCGCCACGACCGCTTCAGCGACTTCGCCGACGCCACGACCTTCCGGGCGGGTGCGCTGGCGCGACTCGGAGGCGGGGTCGAACTGGCGGGCAGCTGGGGCGAAGGCATTGCCCAGCCGAGCTTCTTCGATCTTTACGGCTTCTTCCCCGGAAGCTTCGTCGGCAATCCCGAACTCAAGCCGGAACGCAGCCGAGGCGGCGAAGTCTCGCTCCGCTATGCAGGTGGCCCGTGGCGCGCCGCCGCGACCTGGTACCGCCAGCGCCTCACCAGCGAGATCGTCGAGCGCTTCGACAATGCGACCTTCCTGTCGACGGTCGCCAACGCCGACGGACGAAGCCGCCGCGAGGGGCTCGAGCTGGAGGCGGGCTGGTCGCCGGGTGACTGGCTTGCGCTTGCGGCCAATGCTTCATTCGCCAGCGCAAGCGAGCCGGCGGGCCGGGAGCTTCGCCGTCCCCGCCGCAGTGGCGCGGTCACCGCGGATGGACGGCTCGGCCGGCTGAACTATGGCGCCGCGCTCGGCTACACCGGCGCGCGGCTCGACCGCGACTTCGACCTGTTTCCCGCTCCGCTGGTGCGCCTCGAGCCCTATTGGCTCGCCAGTGCGCGGCTGGGCTATGCGCTGGGCGAGAAGGTCGAAGCGTTCGTGCGCGTGGCCAACGCCTTCGACGCCCGCGCGGTGGACGTGGTCGGCTATCGCACCGAGGGAAGGACCGCTTATGTCGGCATCCGGATTGGTGCTCGCCGCTGAGGCGGCGGTCAGGGTCGCCTCGCTCAACCTGTGCACGGACGAGCAGCTCCTGCTGCTCGCCCAGCCGGGCGAGATCGTGTCGGTCAGCCACCTGTCGCAGGAGCCGCGCGAGACGGCGCTGTGGCGGCAGGCGCGCCGTTACCCCGTCAATGACGGGAGCCTGGAAAGCGTCATGCGGCATCGGCCGACGCTGATCCTGTCGATGGGCGGGAGTGGCCGGGCGCGGGCGGCGCTGGCGGAGAGGCTGGGAGTCCGGCTGCTCGACCTGCCCTATCCGCAGAGCCCGGGCGAGGTGGTGATGCAGGCGCGCCAGGTGGCAGCGGCGCTCGGGCGGCCGCAAGCGGCCGAGCCGTTCGCCCGCAAGCTTGCCGCGCTGGAGAGGCGGCGGCCGGCACTGGAGCAGGGTGCCTTCCTTTCCGGAGGTGGGCTCAGCCTCTCTCCGGAGGGTCTCGGTGGCGAGTGGCTGCGGCTGGCGGGCTTTGCCCAGCCGCGCCTGGCGGGCGGCCGGCTGAGCCTCGAACAACTGGCAACGAACCCGCCCAAGTGGCTCATCAGAAGCGATTATCGGAGCGATCAGGCGAGCCGCGGATCGGCATGGCTACGGCATCCACTCGTGACGAGGCTGGCCGGGCGCACCCTGGCGACCGACGGGCGGCCGTGGACTTGCGGCGGCCTGCCGATGCTTGACGAGGTGGCGCGGCTGCGGGGCCTTCGCCGCCGATGAACCGGCGCGTGCTCCTTCTCCTGCTGATGGTTGCACCCCTGCTTGCCGCGGGCGGTCTGCTGATCCCGCTTGCTCCGCTCCGGGGCCCTCCGGAGCTGGCACAGCTGGTGCTGATCGAGCTGCGGCTGCCGCGGCTGCTGCTCGCGCTGGGCTATGGCGCGGCCCTCGGCATGACGGGCGCAGCGCTTCAGGCGCTTTTCGCCAATCCCCTCGCCTCGCCTGATCTCACCGGTGCAAGCAGCGGGGCGGCGCTGGGCGCGGTGATCGGGTCGAGCTTCCTCGGCCTGGTCACGCCGCTGGCGATGGGGGTGAGCGGTGCTGCCGGAGCGGGCGCCGCGCTCTTGTTGCTGTTCGCGCTGGCGGGCCGGCGTTCCGACACGCCGACCCTGCTGCTGGCCGGCATCGCCATCAGCCTCGCGGCCGGGGCGGCGACCAGCCTGGCGCTCGCCCTCGCGCCTTCGCCCTTCGCATTCTACGAAGCCTTCGACTGGCTGATGGGGAGCCTCGTCGATCGCAGCCTCGGCCAGGCCGCCGCCGCCCTGCTTCCAGCCGGCATCGCCATGGCCTTCCTTGCGCGCCGGGCCCGCGCTCTCGACGCGCTGGCGCTTGGCGAGGATGTCGCATCGTCACTCGGCCAGAGCCCGCGCCGCCTTCGGCGCGAGGTGGTGCTGCTGTCGAGCATCGCCATCGGCGCCTGCGTGGCAGTGTGCGGCGCGGTCGGCTTCGTCGGGCTGGTCGCTCCCGTGCTGGCCCGGAGCTGGACCCGCGGTCACCCGGGGCGTGCGCTGCTTCCCGCGGCGTTGCTCGGCGCCATCCTGCTGACCGGTGCGGACCTGCTCACCCGGCTCGCCCCGCTCGGTCGCACCATTCCGCTCGGAGTGGTCACTGCCGCGCTCGGGACGCCCCTGTTCCTGGCGCTGCTGCTGCGGATGCGGTGGAGGCTGACGCCATGACGGCAGTGCTAAGCGCCCGCGTCGCCTTGCCGCCGCGCCTCGGGGACGTGGCGATCCAAGCCCGCGCCGGCGAGCGCATCGCGATCATCGGCCCGAATGGGGGTGGCAAGACCAGCCTGTTGCGCGCGTTGGCGGGTGTCGAGGGAAGCGGCGAAATCGTCATCGACGGCGCAAGCCTTGCGACGCTTGCGCCTGCCCGGCGACGGCAGCTGCTCGCCTTCCTCCCCGCCAGCCGCGATGTCATCTGGCCGATCCCGGTTCGCGACGTGATCGCTCTTGGGCTTGACCGGCCGGACCCTGGGCGGGTGCAAGAATTGCTCGAGGCACTCGATCTGCTTGCCCTTGCCGAACGTCCGGTCGACAGCCTTTCGACCGGAGAGCGGGCGCGGGCGCTGCTCGGGCGGGCGCTGGCGCCGTCGCCGCGCATTTTGTTGTTGGACGAGCCCTTGTCCAATCTCGATCCCGCCTGGGCGTTACGGATCCTGGAGCGCCTCGATGAGGCTGCCGCCGGCGGCGCGGCTGTGCTGGTTGCGCTTCACGATCTCGCGCTGGTCTCCCGGTTCGACCGGGTGCTGCTGATCGACAAGGGTAAAGTGCACGCCGACGCGGCTCCGGGCGATCTGCTCGCCTCGGACGCTTTCGCACGATCGTTCGGGATCGAAGCCGACGGCGCCGGCTGGAAACTCAGGCCTTCGGCGGATCCGCGATCATCGCGGTGAAATTGGCTTCGGCGGCAAGCTTGCCGTCGACGAAGGCCTGGCCGGCAAACTTGCAGACGCTGCTGCGCTTCTGGACGAAGCTGACCTTGAGCTCGAGCAGGCAGCCGGGCTCGACCGGGGCGCGGAACTTCGCGCCTTCGATGGCCATGAAATAGACGAGCTTGCCGGAGCCGGCGAGGCCGAGGCTCTCGACCGCGAGCACGCCGGCGGCCTGCGCCAGCGCCTCGACGATGAGGACGCCTGGCATGATCGGGCGGCCGGGGAAATGGCCCTGGAAGAATTGCTCGTTGATCGTCACCGCCTTGATCGCGGTGATCGACTGGTCGGGGACGAGTTCGGCGACCCGATCGACCAGCAGCATCGGATAGCGATGGGGCAGCGCCGCCATCACCGCGCGGATGTCGCGCGGGGTGGACGAGCCGACGGTGCTGCCCCCTTCGCTCATGCTGTTAGCGGCCGGTCGGGCGCTGCTGCTGCGCCGGCTGCTGCTGCTGCGGCAGCGGCGTGACGCTGACCGACGGAACCTGCGAGTTGAGGGCGGTCAGCACGTCGGCGGTGACGTCGATGCCGTTGGCACGCGCGAGGGTGGCGTTGACGTCAACCGCGACATTGGCGCCGCGGGTGGTCATCACCTGGTTGATGATCGGACCGAGGCGGGCGTCGATCTGCTGGCGGACGTGAGCCTGAGTCGACTGGAGGTTCTGCTGCAGTCGGCCGAGCTCCTGGTTGGCGGTCTGCTGCGACTGCTGCCAGCGCTGGACGCGCTGCTGAAGCGCTGCCGGCGGGCTGGTGCGCTGCGCCTGAGGAAGGGCTTGAATGGCCGCTTCGATCGCCTGACCTTCGGTCTGGATCGGGCCGGCGAGCGCCTGCTGGCGCGACTGCAGGGCATTGGCCTGCGTCTGCAGCTGGGCGACGGCCGTGCGGCAGGCGGTGCACTCGGTGTAGATGCGGTCGGTGTCGACCACGGCCACGACCGCCGCAGGCAGGCGGTTCTGGGCGGCGGCGGGTGCAGCGACAGCAGCCGCGGCAAGAAGGCCGAGAACGATCTTGTTGGTCATCAGAATGCAGTCCCTACGTTGAATTGGAAGAGCTTGGGATCGTCGCCGTCCTGCGTCAGCAGGGCCTTGGCGATGTCGATGCGGAGCGGGCCGAAGGGCGAGGTCCAGTTGACGCCGATGCCGACGGAAAGGCGCGGCTTGGCGCTGTTGCCGAGGAATTCCTCGCGATAGCCTGGAGAGAAGCTGAGGGTCGTATTGGTCGGCGCGGTCGCGCAATTCGTCTGCGTCTGGCCGGCCGTCAGCACCTGCGGCGCCGGGGCCGCCGTCGTGGTGTTGGTGGGAATGTAGTAGCAGACACCCGGCAGGTTGGTCAGCGTCGGCGACTTGAGCTTGAACAGCGAGCCCACGTCGACGAAGGCCGACGGCCTCAGGCCGAGGCTTCGGGCACCGGCGCCGAGCGGGATCTCGAGCTCGAGCCGGCCCATGTAATAGGCGCGACCGCCGAGCGCGTCGGTGATCTGGCCCCTCTCCTCGAGCGTGCTTCCGTCACCGGTGTAGTTGGTGCGCCGGATGCGAGGACCGATGCCACGGATATCGAACCCGCGGAGCTGGGGCGTGAAGAAGCGGTCCGAGATGCGGATCGGGTCGAGATCGGCGCGGCGGGCGTCCTGGAGCGGGTGGATGTATCCGCCCTCGGCTCGCGCCGACAGGATAAAGCCGGCGCCGAGGCCCCAATATTTGGTCGCTTCGGCGCGCTGGCGGACGTAGCGCACGTCGCCACCGAGACCGGCGAAATCCTGACTGAAGGACAGGCGCTGACCGCGCGAGGCGCGGATGCCGTTGGTGTTGTCGAAGATCAGGCTGTAGCCGAGCAGCGAGGTGGTGCGCTTGCCGAGCTCGTCGCAGAGATACTGGCCGGCCTTGGCCGGATCGCAGACGCCATTGGTGTAGAAGGTGCCGCGATCGAGCGTGATGTCATCGAGGTTCAGCGTGTAACGCGTGCCGAAATTGATGAATTCGTTGATCGGGAAGCCGAGCGACAGGCCACCACCGGTCCGCGCCTGGCTGTAGGTCCGGTTCCGCTCTTCGCCGACGAAGTTGAAGCTGTTGAAGTCCTGCCGGTAGAGCTGGCCGCCAAGCAGGATCTGCTTGTCGAACAGATAGGGCTCGGTGAAGCCGAGCTGGACCGACTTCGAATAGCGGGAGTAGTTCACGCCGGCCGAGAGCGACTGTCCCATGCCGCGGAAATTGTTCTGCTCGACGCTGACCGCGAGGATGAAGCGCTCGAGGCTCGAATAGCCGGCGGACAGCTGGAGCTGCCCGGTCGGCTTCTCCTCGACCTCGACGTTGAGCGCGACGCGGTCGGGAGCGACCTGCTCCTGCTTGATTTCCAGCTTTTCCTGAAAGTAGCCGAGGCTCTGGATGCGGTCCTGGCTGCGCTTCACCTTGACCGCGTTGAAGGCATCGCCCTCGTTGACGCGGAACTCGCGGCGGATGACCTTGTCGCGGGTGCCGGTGTTGCCCGACACGTTGATGCGGTCGACATAGGTGCGCGGCGTTTCACCGACACGGAAGGTGATGCCCATCGTGCGGGTTGCGGCATCCCGCTCGTAGGCGGGGTCGATCTCGGTGAAGGCATAGCCGATGATGCCGGCGGCCTCGTTGAGGCGCGTGACCGCATCCTCGATCGCCTTTGCGTTGAACCAGTCGCCCTTCTTGACTCCCGCCAGGCTGACGATCGTATCGGGCTTCAGGTCGCGCAGTTCGGATTCCGCGGCGATGTCGCCGAACTTGTAGCGCTCGCCTTCCTCGACGACGTAGGTGATGACGAAGTCGCGCCGGTCGGGCGTCAGTTCGGCAAGCGCGGAGACGACGCGGAAGTCGGCATAGCCCTGCGTCAGGTAGAAGGCGCGAAGCTTCTGCTGGTCGGCGGCAAGGCGGTCCGGATCGTAGGTGTCGTTCGACTTGAGGAAGCCGAGCAGTCCACCCGACTCGCGGGTGTACATTTCCTTGCGGAGCTTGCCGTCGTCGAACTGCTCGTTGCCGATGATGTTGATCGCGCGAACCTTGGACAGGTCGCCTTCGCTGATCTCGAACACGAGGTCGACGCGGTTCTGGTCGAGGTTGACGACCTTCGGCTCGACGCGGGCGCCGAAGCGGCCCTGGCGCTTGTAGAGCTCGATGATGCGCTCGACGTCGGAACGGACCTTGGAGCGGGTGAAGATCTGCCGCGGCGCAAGCCGGATCTCGGGCAGGATTTTGTCGTCCTTCAGGCGGCGATTGCCTTCGAGCACGATGCGGTTGATGACCGGATTTTCGCGGATCTCGATGACGAGGTTGCCGGTGTCGGCACCGGTGATCTGCACGTCCGCGAACAGTTCGGTCGCCAGCAGCGCCTTCAGGGCCTCGTCGAGCACTTCGGCGTCATAGGCCTGACCGGGCTGGAGCTGCGAATAGGAGCGGACCGTTTCCGCCTCGAGGCGCTGGGCGCCGCGCACCGCGATGGAGCGGACGACCCGCTGCGGTTGCGGAGCCGGAGTGGCGACCGGCGCAGCTTGCGGCGCAGCGACCGGCGCAGCTTGCGGCGCGGCGGGCGCCGGCTGCGTGCTGACCGGGGCGGGCTGCGTGGCCGCCGGCGCCGTCTGCGCGAGGGCCGGAGCGGACCAGCCGCCGATGATGGTACCAAGCAGCAGTGCCGCGCGGGTTCGTTGAATCAAAGCCTTGTCGCCTTCTGAACTCACGTAATCGTTCCCCGCATCCTCAGGTGACGAAATGCAGCGGCGCCTGAGACCGCCGGCGCCCCGCCTGCTCCTAGCGGCGGCGCCCTGCCCCGCCAACCTTGTTTAATCAAGCCGAGCTTAGCCCAGCATGTCCCCAAGCCTCTGCCAAAGCCCCACCTGCGTGAGATCGTTGACCGTCGCCACCAGCATCAGGGTCATGAGGGCGGCAAGCCCGCCGCGAAACAGCCACTCCTGCGCCTGGGCTCCAAGCGGACGGCGGCGTGCTGCCTCCACCGCGTAAAGCGCCAGATGTCCCCCGTCGAGCATGGGGACTGGCAGCAAATTGATGAACCCGAGGTTTATCGAGAAGAAGGCGAGCAATTGCACGAACTCGAACCAGCCGATGCTGGCGACCTGCCCGGCGACCTGCGCCATCTTGATCGGCCCGCCAAGCTCCTCGATCGGGCGGCGGCCGGTGATGATCTGCCACAGGCCGAGCGCGGTTTTCTCGATGGTCGCGGCGGTGATGCGGACGGCCTCGGGAAGGAGTTCAGCGGCGGGCACGGGTTCGAACACCCGGTTCGTGGTGGCGATCCCCAGCCGACCGATCCGGTAGGTCTGTCCGAAGCGGTCGCTCTCCGTCACCGTCGCGAGGCGGGTGGGAACGGCAAAGCGCCTGCCCTCGCGCTCGACGACGAGGACGATCTCCTCACCGGGGCGAAGGCGGCTGTAATCGGCAAGATCGTCGAACCGGTCGACCGTGCGGCCGTCGACGGCGACGATCCGGTCGTTCTCGATCAGCCCGGCAGAAGCGGCGGGCGAGCCCGCGAGCACGCCGCCGACCACCGCCGGAGTCCTCGGCGCGCCGTTCCAGGCGAGAAAGGCGGCGAAGATGAGGATTGCGAGGAGGAAATTGGCGATCGGGCCGGCCGCGACGACGAGAGCCCGCTGCCAGACGGGCTTCGCATGAAAGCTCTTCGCGCGCAGCTCGGGCGAGAGCTTGTCGAGCCCCTGCCCCATGCTGGCCGGGTCCATGTCGCCGGTGAAGCGGACGTAGCCGCCGAGCGGAAGCCAGCCGACCTTCCAGCGCGTGCCGCGCTTGTCGGTCCAGCCGGCGACTTCGCGGCCGAAGCCGATCGAGAAGGTCTCGGCACCCACCCCGAACCAGCGGCCGACCAGATAGTGACCCAATTCATGGAAGAAGACGAGCGGCCCGATCGCTGCCAGGAAAGCCAGCAGGATGAACCAGATCGGCGGTGTCTCGAGCATCAGGCGGAAAGCTTCGCCAGGCGCTCGCGAGCGATCGCGCGGACCTCGGAATCGAGCGCCAGCACGTCAGGGATGGAAGAGGGCAGTGGCCGGTCCATGGCGTCGAGCATGGCTTCTACCAGAGCGGCGATGGCAGGAAAGCTGATTTGCGATGCACGGAAGGCTTCGACGGCTATCTCGTTCGCGGCGTTCAGCGTCAGCGGTGCCGCACCGCCCCGCTTCAGGGCCTCGCGTGCGAGGCGCAGCGCCGGGAAACGCACCGGATCGGGGGCTTCGAAGTCGAGCCGGGCCACTTCGATCAGGTCGAGCCGGCGTGCCTGCGTCGCCATCCGCCTGGGCCAGGCCAAGATATGGCCGATCGGCACCCGCATGTCGGGGCTCCCGAGCTGGGCGAGCATGGAGCCGTCGGCATATTCGACCAGGCTGTGGATCACCGACTGGCGGTGGACGATGATGTCGATGCGGCTTTCCGGCAACCCGAAGAGATGATGGGCTTCGATCAGCTCGAGGCCCTTGTTCATCATGGTCGCGCTGTCGACGCTGATCTTGGCGCCCATCGACCAATTGGGATGCGCGACCGCCTCGGCCGGGGTGACTCCGGCCATCTCGTCGAGCGTGAAGGCACGGAACGGACCGCCGCTGGCGGTCAGGATCAATCGTGCGACCTTGTCGCAATCCTGGCCCGCAAGGCATTGGAAGATAGCGTTATGTTCGCTGTCGATCGGAAGCAAGG
The DNA here is from genome assembly GCF_029637485.1 of Sphingomonas sp. LHG3406-1. GTDB lineage: Bacteria > Pseudomonadota > Alphaproteobacteria > Sphingomonadales > Sphingomonadaceae > Sphingomicrobium. Next base: position 535,904 of record NZ_CP069128.1, read on the forward strand.
TAGCGCCCGTGCGCTGGGCTTCCTCGATCATCAGGGCGCCTGCGGAGACGAGCGCTTCCTTGTTGGCGAGGCCGATCGTCCGGCCGGCGCGGACTGCGGCCATGACCGGTGCCAGCCCGGCGGTGCCGACGATGGCAGCGATGACGAGGTCGGCCGACACGGCCGCTTCGGCGAGCGCGGACTCTCCGGCAGCGGCCTGGATGTTGGTGCCGGACAAGGCTTCGCGCAGCATCTCCAGCCGGCTTTCGTCGGCGATGACGGCCAGACGGGCGCGGGTGCGGCGGGCGATGCCGGCAAGCTCGGCGACATTGCTGGCCGCGGTGACGGCAGCGACCTCGAACTGCTCCGGCGCGGCTTCGACCAGGTCGAGGGTCGAGGTGCCGATCGAACCGGTCGCGCCAAGGATGGCGATGCGCTTCATCAGCCGAGGCCCGCCATGACCCCAGCGGCCGTCAGCACCGCCACCGGCACCAGCCCGTCGAGCCGGTCGAACACGCCGCCATGGCCAGGCAGGATCCGCCCGCTGTCCTTGACTCCGGCCTGACGCTTCATCCAGCTTTCGAACAGGTCGCCAAGCGCGGCCGCGAAGGCGAAGAATGGCGCAAGCATGAGCCAGACCCAGTGCAGCCCCTGGTTGGCCGCCCAGATGCCGCCCAGCAACGTTGCGGCCACCAGCCCGCCGACTAGTCCCGAGATGGTCTTGTTCGGGCTGATCGTCGGAGCCAGCTTGGGGCCACCAAAGGTCCGTCCCGTAAAGAAGGCGCCGATGTCGGCGCTCCAGGTGACGATGAAGGTCCACAGCACCAGTTCGAAACCCTGGCTGCCGGCAGGCTCCCCTCCCCGCTCGCGCACCCAGAGCAGGGACAGGGCAGGAAGAAGGGCGAAGAAGAAGCCAGCGACGTGCCACTGGATGCCCCAGCCACGCACCATCTTCGCCCATTCATAGTAGATGGCCGTGGCGGCGACCGCGACGAGGATGGCGAAGGCGGTGCCTCCAAACCATTCGGCGGTGAGCGCCGTCAGGATCATCAGCACACCGGTGACGGTGCGCAAGGCGATTTCGCTCATCGACCGCCGAACCGCCGCTGCCGCCGGGCAAATTCGCCCAGTGCCGCGCTGAAGGCCGCCTCGTCGAAGTCGGGCCACAGCGTGTCGGTGAAGTGCAATTCGGCATAGGCCGCCTGCCACAGCAGGAAGTTGGACAGGCGAACCTCCCCGGAGGTGCGGATCAGAAGATCGAGCGGCGGCAGGTCGCGCGTGTGAAGCAAGCCTTCGAGCGCGCCGATGTCGATGCTGTCGGCTTCGATCTCTCCTGCGGCCGCCCGTCGGGCCAGCTCGCGGGCGGCCCCGGCCAGTTCGGCCTGGCTGCCGTAGTTGAGCGCCACGACCAGGGTCAGCCGGTCGTTGCCGGCGGTCTCCGCGACAGCCTGCTGCAGGCGATCGTAGAGCTCGTTGCCGAAGGCCGCGGGCTCGCCGATCAGCCTCAGGCGGACCTTTTCCTTCTGCAGCGTGCCGAGTTCGCGCTCCAGATAGAAGCGCATCAGTCCCTTGAGATCGCTGACCTCGTCTTCGGACCGGCGCCAGTTCTCGCTTGAGAAGGCGTAGAGGGTGAGGACCTCGACCCCGGCATCGACCGCCGCCTGCATGGTGCGGCGAACCGCCTCGGCGCCGGCGCGATGACCGGCGACCCGTGGAAGGCTGCGCCTGGACGCCCAGCGTCCGTTGCCGTCCATGATGATGGCGACATGGCGCGGGATGGCGCCTTGTCCTTCGACGACGCGCTCCTCGCTCTGGTCAGGGCGAACAACAGGTTCGGTCATGCCCTCACCTCGTTCGTGCCGAGCCAAGTCGAAGCACGTCTTGAGCCTGGCGGGAGCTCACTTGCCGAGGATTTCCTTCTCCTTGGCCGCGGCCGTCGCATCAATCTCCTTGATCGTGTCGTCGGTCAGCTTCTGCACTTCGGTCTCAAACCGCTTGCGCTCGTCCTCGCTGATCTCGTTCTTTTTCTCGTCCTGCTTGAGCCCGTCCATGCCGTCGCGGCGGACGTTGCGCACGGCGATTCGGGCCTTTTCGGCATATTGGCCGGCGAGCTTGGCAAGCTCCTTGCGGCGCTCCTCCGTCAGTTCGGGGATCGGCAATCGGATGACCTGCCCGTCGGTGATCGGGTTGATTCCGAGCCCGGCATTGCGGATCGCCTTCTCGACGGCGCTCAGGTTGGAGCGGTCCCACACCTGAACGCTGAGCAGCCGCGGCTCCGGCACGGAGACGGTCGCGACCTGGTTGATCGGCATGTTGGCGCCGTAGACGTCGACGTTGATCGTATCGAGCAAGGCCGTCGATGCGCGGCCGGTGCGAAGCCCGCCGAGGTCGTGCTTGAGCGCTTCCACCGCGCCGTGCATGCGGCGAGCGAGATCGGCCTTGTCATAGGCTGGCATAAGTCAGTTTCCCTCCTGGTCCTGAACGATCGTTGCAACGCCTTCCCCGGCCAGCACCTTGGCGAGATTGCCGGGCTGGCGGATGTTGAAGACGACGATCGGAATATCGTTGTCGCGGCACAGCGCGACCGCGGCCGCGTCCATGATCTTGAGGTCTTCGGCGAGCACCCGGTCGAAGCCGATGGTGTCGAAGCGCTTGGCGTCGGCGACCTTCTTGGGGTCGGCCGAATAGACGCCATCGACGCTGGTGCCCTTGAACAGCGCATTGCACTTCATCTCGGCAGCACGGAGCGCCGCACCCGTGTCGGTGGTGAAATAGGGCGAGCCGACGCCGGCCGCGAAGATGACGACGCGGCCCTTGGCAAGGTGGCGCTCGGCACGGCGGCGGATCACCGGCTCGCACACCTGGTCCATCTTGATCGCGCTCTGAACCCGCGTGTCGACGCCGAGCTGCTCGAGCGCATTCTGCATGGCGAGCGCGTTCATCACGGTCGCGAGCATGCCCATGTAATCGGCCTGGGCGCGGTCCATGCCCTTGGCTGCCCCGGCCATGCCGCGGAAGATGTTGCCGCCGCCGATGACGAGGCAAAGCTCGAAGCCGGCTTCCTTGGCGGCCTTCACCTCGGCAGCCATGGCGGCGACCGTGTCGGGATCGATCCCGAACTGTCCAGGCCCCATCAACGCCTCGCCCGACAGCTTCAGGAGGATGCGGTTGAAGCGGCGGGGCATGGGGCGTTCGGTCTCCAGCAAGCGAAACGGGGCGGAGGCGCTTCTATGCAGCCCCCGCCCCGTTGGGAAGTCTCTTCCTCCCTTCCCGCTTGCGGGAGGGGTCGGAGGAGAGTCTGTCAAGACAAGCCTTCCCCTCCCGCGAGCGGGAGGGGAAGGACTTACGCCACGCCGGCGGCGGCGGCGACTTCGGCGGCAAAGTCGCTCTGCTGCTTCTCGATACCCTCGCCGAGCTGGAAGCGGACGAAGTCCTTGACCGCAACCGAGCCGCCCGCCGCCTTAGCTTCCGCCGCGACGAAGTCCTGGACCGGGGTCTTGCCGTCGAACACCACCGCCTGGCTGAGCAGGGCGCTTTCCTTGCGGAACTTGTCGACCGGACCCTTGAGGATCTTCTCGGCGATGTCGGCCGGCTTGCCGGCGATCTTGTCGGCATTCTTCTCGCGGGCGATGGCCGCCTCGCGCTCGATGATCGCCGGATCAATGGCGTCGCCGGTCAGTGCCAGCGGCGCAGCCGCGGCGATGTGCATGGCGAGCTGCTTGCCGATGGCTTCCAGCTTGTCGGCCGGCGCATCGCCCTCGAGCGCGACCAGCACGCCGATCTTGCCCATGCCCGGAGCGGCGGCATTGTGGACGTAGCTGACGACCGCGCCCTGGCCGACGCTCAGGCTCTTCGCACGGCGCAGGTTCTGGTTCTCGCCGATGGTCGCGATATTCTCGGTGAGGGCTTCCTCGACCGACTTGCCGTTCGGCATGGCGGCCTTCTTCAGCGCCTCGACATCATCACCAGTGGTGAGCGCGAGATTGGTGACGTCGCGGACGAAGCCCTGGAACTGCTCGTTCTTGGCGACGAAGTCGGTTTCCGAGTTGACCTCGACGACCACGCCCTTCGTGCCCTGGACGGCGACTCCGACCAGGCCCTCGGCGGCGGTACGGCCGGCCTTCTTGCCCGCCGAAGCCAGGCCCTTGGCGCGCAGCCAGTCGATCGACGCTTCGATGTCGCCGTTGTTCTCGGCAAGCGCCTTCTTGCAGTCCATCATGCCGGCGCCCGAGCGCTCGCGCAGTTCCTTGACCAGTGCGGCCGTGATCTCAGCCATGTATCTTGTCCTTGCTTCTCCCCTCCCGCTTGCGGGAGGGGCCGGGGGAGGGAGTGTATGAGCAGAGGAGAGCGTCACCGCGGTGACAGGCCCTCCCCTTCGGCGCTTCGCGCCTCTTCCCCTCCCGCGAGCGGGAGGGGAAAATCGAGCTTACGCCTCGACGGCGGCTTCGACCGGCGGCTCGGCCATGGCGCCGATGTCGACACCCTGGCGCTGCGCATTGCCGGTCTTGCCGGCGGTCGCGGCTTCGGCGACGGCGTCGGCATAGAGACGAATGGCGCGGCTGGCGTCGTCGTTGCCCGGAACCGGGAAAGCGATGCCTTCCGGGTTCGAGTTCGAGTCGAGGATGGCGACGACCGGGATGCCGAGGACGTTGGCTTCCTTGATCGCCAGCTCTTCCTTGTTGGTGTCGATCACGAACATGACGTCCGGGAGGCCGCCCATGTCGCGAATTCCGCCAAGGCTCTTCTCGAGCTTGTCGCGCTCACGGGTGAGCTGCAGCACTTCCTTCTTGGTCAGGCCGGCGGTGTCACCCGACAGCTGCTCCTCGAGGCTCTTGAGGCGCTTGATCGAGTTGGAGATGGTCTTCCAGTTGGTCAGCATGCCGCCGAGCCAGCGATGGTTGACGAAGTGCTGGCCCGAACGGCCGGCAGCTTCGGCCACCGCATCCTGCGCCTGGCGCTTGGTGCCGACGAACAGCACCTTGCCGCCGCGGGCGACCGACTGCTGGACGAAGTCGAGGGCGCGGGCGAACAGCGGAACGCTCTGCGACAGGTCGATGATGTGAACGCCGTTGCGGTCGCCGAAGATGTACGGCTTCATCCGCGGGTTCCAGCGGTGGGTCTGGTGGCCGAAGTGGGCGCCAGCCTCGAGCAATTGCTGCATGGTGACGAGCGTGCTCGCCATAGGGATATCTCCTTCCGGTTGATCCTCTGGGAGGCGGGAACGAGCGCTTCCGTAGAAGCGCCGCACCGGGCTATGATGCCTCCCATGCGGGTTTGTCGCCGCGTCGGGCGCCCGGAAATGGTAGCGGAGGAGGGACTTGAACCCCCGACACGCGGATTATGATTCCGCTGCTCTAACCAGCTGAGCTACTCCGCCCCATGACAAGGGCGCCTTGACGGCGGGCGGGCCTATACGCGCCAGGTCGGACAGGGTCAACGCCAAGGAACCGCTTCTTCGGCACTTGTGTTTGGCTGGACGAAGGAGACCAACCAAGATGGACCCGCTGACCCCGCTGGATACCCTGTGCCGCATCATCCTGCGAGCGCGGGAATATGAAGCGCAGACGCCGAGCGACTATGACGAGGGCGAAGGCGCCGACAATGTCGACGATGACGACGAGGGTGCGCTGAGCGTCCTCGACGACGACCTCAACGACGGGGTCGAGGAAGAGCTTCGCGCGGCGATCGACGACCTTGCCGAAGACCAGCAGGCCGAGCTGCTCGCCTTCTGCTGGGTCGGCCAGGGCACCTACGAAGCCGCCGACTGGGACGAGGCGATCGCGGAGGCCAATGACGAGGTGGCGGCCGGCGGCGTGGTCGACCAGTTCCTCGAAATGCCGATGCTGGCGAGCGTGCTGGAGGCCGGCATGGCCGCGTTCGAGCTCAGCTGCGACGGGGTTGGCGACCTCAGCTAAGCGCGAAAGCTCCACCGGCCGAGGCGTTCCCAGGGGCCGCCGAGGTAACGGTGGAGCTCCAGCGCGGCGATCCTCAGCGGGCGCGGGCGGAAGTCCGCTTCGAGGTCGCGGAGCAGCGCTTTCGCAGCCGCAGGCTCGGCCTTGTTCATGATGGTGACGTGAGGACGCCAGCCCTGCCCGTCCTGCGCCGACAGCGAACCGTGGAAATGGTCGGCGACCTCGCGGCGCACGGCTTCGAGTTCGTCCGAGACGATGCGGTAGGCCACGCCCCGCCCGAGGTTCATCAGCCCCGCGACCGTGGCGCGCGGCGGCGGCCGGCGGGCAAGTTCGGACAGGAGGCGGGAAGCCTCGTGCTCGGCCGAGGGCGGAAGCGCGTGGAACATGGTGAGGTGCGCCGACAGCTGGTTGCGCTCCGGCGGGAAATAGGCACGGCGCTGGCCGTCGAGCCAGGCGAAATCCTCCGGGCCGAGGCCGGCGGTGACAATCAGCGCGCCGCTCACCGCGGCTCCTTCCCGGGCAGGTCGCTCACGCCCCGGGCCAATTGTCTTTCTGGAGTTCGGGCAGGGACCTGAAGCCCGCTTCGTCGAGATCGGTCGCCACCGCGCCTTCGTGCACGCCGGCGAAGCGCCAGTCCACCCGGCGGAAGGTCTCGCCAACCCCCGCCACGCCGCCCTGTGCGACGACGAGATAGCGAAGCTGGCCGCCCTTGCAGCTGAGCATGGCATCGACCGTGGTCCCGAGCGCCTCGCCGTCGCGTCCGGTGAGGCGCGATGCGGTGAGGCTGGAGGCCGGGAAGAGGTCCTCGCCCGGCGCCGCCGCACTCGCCTCGGCGGCCTTGCTGGCGCCCTCCTCCAGCTTCGCCTGCCGCCCCAGCCAGCGATAGACGCCGAACAGGTTGAGCAGCGTCATGACGGCATTGGTCCACATCAAAGCGGGCTGGTCGGTCAGAAAACCGGTGGTGAACCAGGCGATCGAACCGATCGTGAAAATGATGAAGCCGATGCCGGTGATCCGGCTGCCGAGATTCGATGCAGTGAAGCAGGCGGCGATGATGGTCGCGGCGGTCGCGACCCAGGAGGCAAGTTGATCCATGCAGGTGCAATGCGTGGGGCTGGCGCTAGTTCATCATCCCTTCCGCCAGAGGGAGGGACGGATCAGATCTCGACCTGGCTGCCGAGCTCGACCACCCGGTTGGGGGGCAGCTTGAAGAATTCCATCGCGCTTTCCGAATTGCGCAGCATCCAGGCGAACAGCCGCTCCCGCCAGTTGGCCATGCCGGGCCGGTTGGTGGTGGAGATAAGCGTCTGCCGGGCAAGGAAGAAACTGGTATCCATCATCCGGCAGGCCGGACCGCAATTCTGCAGCTTGCCGAGTTCGGCCGGCACATTGAGCTCCTCCATGAAGCCATAGCGGAGGATCACGCGGAAGAAGCCGTTGGTATAATCCTGCGTCTCCATTCGACGCTCGGCGCGGACGTAGGGGACATCCTCAATCCGGACGGTCAGCAGCATCACCCGCTCGTGGAGCACCTTGTTGTGCTTGAGGTTGTGGAGCAGCGCGTGGGGCACGCCCTTGGCGCTGGAGGTCATGAAGACGGCGGTGCCGGGAACGCGGGTGGCGCTTCCGGCGGCGCTCTTGACGAACACCTCCATCGGCAGGCTCGCCTCCGCCATCCGATCCATCATCAGCTTGCGGCCCTTGGCCCAGGTGGTGAGCAGGGTGAAGCCGACCACGCCGACGACGAGCGGCACCCAGCCGCCGTCCGGAACCTTCATCAGATTGGCGCCGAAATAAAGGATGTCGACGAGCAGGAAGAGCGCGAGCAGCGGTACCGCCTTCCAGGCCGGCCATTTCCACAGGGTGAAGAACACGACCGCGAGCAGCAGGGTGTCAATGAACATCGCGCCGGTGACGGCGATGCCATAGGCGGCCGCGAGGTTGGACGAACTGCCGAAGCTCACCACGAGGAGGATCACGGCGACCATGAGCGCCCAGTTGATCATCGGGATGTAGATCTGGCCCTTGGCGCTCTCGCTGGTCTGAAGGATTCGCAACCGCGGAATGAAGCCGAGCTGGATCGCCTGCTGGGTGACCGAGAAGGCGCCGGTGATCACCGCCTGGCTGGCGATCACGGTCGCGCAAGTCGCGAGCAGCACCAGCGGCAGCCTCAAGGCTTCCGGGGCGAGGAAGAAGAAGGGGTTCTTGACCAGCTCGCGCGCCTGTTCGGGCGTCTGCTGGAGCAGCATCGCGCCCTGGCCGAGGTAGTTGAGCAGCAGCGCGACGATGACGAACATCCAGGCGAAGCGAATCGGCCGGCGACCGAAGTGGCCCATGTCGGCGTAAAGCGCCTCGGCGCCGGTGACCGCCAGAACGACGGAACCCATGGCGATGAAGGCGGGAAGCGGCTCGGCATAATAGAAGGCCAGCGCATTCACCGGGTTCAGCATTTGCAGCAGAAGCCCCGGAGAGGTGACGAGGTGGCTTGCGCCGAGCACCGCCAGGGTCGCGAAGTAGAACAGCATGACCGGGCCGAACAGGTTGCCGACCTTGGCCGTGCCGCGGCTCTGGATCATGAACAGGCCGACCAGGATGCCGATGCAGATCGGCAGCACGTAGGGCTGAAAGGCGCTGTTGACCGTGGTCAGCCCTTCCACCGCCGACAGGACCGAGATGGCGGGCGTGATCATGCTGTCGCCGTAGAAGAGCGCGGTCGCGAACACGCCGAGCATGACGATCCCCGCGGTCCAGCGCCGGGTGGTGCCGGTCGAGCGGTTGATCAGCGCCAGCAGCGCCAGGCTGCCGCCCTCCCCCTTGTTGTCGGCGCGCATGATGATGGTGACGTATTTCAGCGTCACGATGATCATCATCGACCAGAAGATCAGGCTGAGCACGCCGTAGATGTGGAGCCGGTCGGGCTCGAGCGTGTGGTGGCCGGCGAAGGTCTCGCGGAAGGCATAGATGGGCGAGGTGCCGATGTCGCCGAACACGACTCCGGCGGCGCCGACCATGAGCTTGGCCAGCGAGCCCTGGGCCTGGTGGCCGTGACTGTTGCTGTCCTCGGTCACCGCCGGGTTGGCGGGCTGGGCAGCGCCTTCAGCGGTGACGTTCATCGGGCGCGCGCCCTAGCAGCGACCTCGACTGCCCGCAATCGCTGGCACATTGCGATCTTCCCGGTCTATAGGCGCGCGCGACACTCACTTGCTCACCCCCATCGAGAAAGCGACACTTCCCATGCGCGTCGGCGTGCCCAAGGAAATCAAGAACCACGAGTATAGAGTCGGCCTGACGCCGGCCTCGGTCAAGGAGCTGGTCGCGGCCGGCCACCAGTTGTTCGTCGAGACCGGCGCCGGCAAGGGCATCGACTGCCCGGACAATGCCTATGTGAAGGCCGGCGCGACGATCCTGCCCGACGCCGCTTCGGTGTTCGAAACCGCCGAGATGATCGTCAAGGTGAAGGAGCCGCAGCCCGGCGAGATCGCGATGATCAAGCCGCACCACCTGCTGTTCACCTATCTCCACCTCGCCGCCGACAAGCCGCAGGCCGAGGGTCTGATGGCAAGCGGCGCGACCTGCATCGCCTACGAGACGGTGACCAGCCGCTCGGGCGCCCTGCCCCTCCTCAAGCCGATGAGCGAGGTCGCCGGCCGGCTCAGCGTCCAGGTCGGTGCCCATTATCTCGAAAAGGCCCAGGGTGGCCGCGGCGTGCTGCTCGGCGGCGTTCCCGGAGTAGCGCCGGCCAAGGTCGCGATCCTCGGCGGCGGCGTTTCCGGCGTCAATGCGGCGCAGATGGCGGTCGGCATGCGCGCCGACGTCACCATCTACGACATCAGCAATGAGCGCCTCGCCGAACTCGACATGTTCTTCGGCAGCCAGATCAAGACTGCCTACGCCAGCCGCGACGCCATTGCGCGTGCGGTCGAGGAAGCGGAACTGGTGATCGGCGCGGTGCTGGTGCCGGGCGCGGCGGCGCCGAAGCTCGTCACCCGCGACATGCTGAAGACGATGAAGCGCGGCAGCGTGCTGGTCGACATCGCCATCGATCAGGGCGGCTGCTTCGAGACCAGCCACCCGACCACCCACGCCGACCCGGTGTTCGAGGTGGATGGCGTCATCCATTATTGCGTCGCCAACATGCCGGGCGCGGTCGCCCGCACCAGCGCGTTCGCGCTCAACAATGCGACCCTGCCCTTCGCGCTCAAGCTCGCGAACCTTGGCGCGGAAGCGGCGATGAAGGCCGACCCGCACCTCGCCAACGGGCTCAACGTCAGCGGCGGCAAGATCCGTCACCAGGCGGTCGCCGAGGCTCTGGACCTGGAGTTCGTGCCCGCCTAACCGGCGGAACACAATAAGAACATCGTCGTTGTCCTGCTTACTCAAGGTATTGGGAAAGCAGGACAATGACGACGAACATCGACGACAATCCCAAGGCTCATCCGACCGGTAATGCGGTCAAGGATCCCGACCAGTGGACCACTGGCGACCAGCCGATGACGGGTGCCCAGGCCTCCTACCTTCAGACTCTGAGCGAGGAAGCGGGCGAGGAGTTCGATCCCGAACTCAGCAAGGCCGACGCTTCGAAGAAGATCGACGCGCTCCAGCATGAGACCGGGCGCGGCGAATAGGCACTTTCCCCCAGTTCACGTCATCCCGGGCTCGACCCGGGATCCCGCTTATTTCCTAATTCGTGCGCAAGGCAGAGGCGGGACCCCGGCTCAAGGCCGGGGTGACGGCTGCGCTTGCGGCGGTGGCGGCGGGGCTGCGCTGGGTGCCGCCTGTCTCGGCGCCTGGTTCGGCACCATCTGCTGCTCGGTGATCGAGTTGCCGAGCAACAGTACGCCCTGTTCGATCATCGGCCGGTAGCTGGTGCCCGGCGGCGCCAAGGCGAGTGCGGCGCGGAACTGCACCAGGCCGCGCTCGAGATCGCCGCTTCGGGCGAGCGCCAGGCCATGGAAGAAGAGCGGCGCCGGGTGCTGAGGCGCCAGTTGCTGCGCGCGTTCGAAGGCGAGTTCGGCGGCCGGTGTCACCATCTGCGCATGGTCGACGAGCGCATTGGCGAGACCGATGTTGAGCGCCAGGTCCCTCGGATAGGCCTTGAGGCCGGCGCGGATTGCCCCGAGCTCCTCGTCCGTGTTGCCGCGGCGGGCGTAGCTGTCGGCGATGATGAGGTAGCGCTCACCCGCCGTGAAGTTGCCGAGCATCGCCTGACGCGCTTCGGTCAGCGGGAGCGCGGGCCGGGACAGGCCACCTTCGCGCGGAGCGCCCGGGAGGCCGGGCCGTCCCTGATAGGCATAGCCCGCCGCGCCCAGCATCAGCGCCGCAAGCGACACCTGCAGCGCGGCGCCGCGCAGCTTGCCCGCCAGCGACAGGCCGCCCGCCGTCGCGATCAGCAGGACGAACAGCCAGATCCAGCCCATCAGCGGCGCACCTTCATTCGGCGAAAGACGAGAAAGCCGCCGCCGAGCAGCAGCAGCAGGGGCGCAAGCCACAGGACGAAGGTCGCCCGGTCGAGCCGCGGCTGGTAGCTGACCCAGCTGCCATAGCGGTCGATGAGGAAGGTGCGGACCTGCTCGGGGCTCTCGCCGGCCTCGATCCGTGTGCGGACGAGATGGCGCATGTCGCCCGCCATTTCGGCGTCGCTGTCGTGGATCGACTGGCCCTGGCAGACGAGGCAGCGCAGCTCCGCCATCAGGGCCGTCGCATCGGCTTCCTTCTTCGGGTCGGACAGCTGCGTGTAGGCGTAGGGTGCCGGTGGGCGGTCCGACTGGGCAGCGGCCGGCGTCGATCCGAGCGTAGCGACGAGCAGCAGCAGGGCGGCGAGAAATCTCACTTCGCCTTCTCCCACTCGGCCATCACCTCGGCGACCTGCTCGGGCGCGATCGGGCCGATGTGCTGGTAGCGGACGATGCCCTGGCCATCGACGATGAAGCTTTCCGGCACGCCCGAGGAGCCGAAGGCGATCTGCGCCTCGCCGACCGGATCGTCGCCGATCGCGCCGAACGGGTCGCCATATCTGGCGAGGAATTCGGTGACGTCCTCCGGCTTGTCGCGAAGGGCGACGGCGTCGATCGCGACGCCGCGCTTCTGGAGTTCGAGCAGGACCGGCGCCTCGGCGATGCAGGGGACGCACCAGCTGGCGAAGAAGTTGACCAGGCGCGGCTTGCCCTGGCCGAGGTCGGCAGTGGCGAGGCCGGGTCGGCCGGGCAGCATGGGCCCGGCGGCAAAGGCCGGCGCCTCCCGCCCGACCATGCGCGAGCGGATGTTGCTGTCGGGCGGCGCAGCCAGCCGCCAGGCCGCGGCGGCGACGAAGCCGACGAAGATCAGCAGCGGGACGATCAGCCAGAGGCGGCGGCTCATACCGCGGCTCCGGAGACGGGTAGAGGCCGTCCTCTCTCGCGGCGCAGGCGGCCGATCATCGCCAGCAGGCCACCGAGCGCGATCAGCGCCCCGCCAAGCCAGATCAGGGTGACGAACGGCTTCCACCACAGGCGGAGCTGCCAGCGGTCACCTTCGCGATGGCCGATGACGGTGTAGAGCTGACCGTTCCAGCGAGTGGCGATCGCCGCTTCGTTGGTTTCGGTCGCCGGCGAGCTGAAGTAGCGGCTCTGCGGATCGAGGCGGATGGAGGTGCCGCCGCGGGTCGCGACCAGATGCCCCTCGATCGCCGTCCAATTGGGTCCGGGGACCGGGTCGACGCCGTTGAAGCGCACCTGCCAGGGTCCGACGCCAAGCACCTGACCGGGACGGGCGGCGGCGAGCGTCTCGCGGGTGAAGGCGGCGTCGGAGGCGGCGCCGGCCATGGCGACTGCGATCCCGAGATGGCTGATCACCATGCCCCAGATGGTCAGGGGCGTTCGGCGCAGGTCGCGCCCCGCGAGCGGCAGGAAGCTGGCAGTAGCGAGCCCTGCCGCGAAGGCGAGGCCGAGACGCGGCAGGATGCCCATGGCGGGGTCGAGGAAGGTCAGGCCGAAGGCGGCGACCGTGACAAGCGCCGGTCCGGCGATGCGGCGGAGATTGGGTCGGCTGTCCTTGCGCCAGCGCAGCAGCGGACCGATGAACAGCAGCGCGGCGAGGATCAGGACCAGGGGTCCGGTGACCGCGTTGAAATAGGGCGGACCGACCGAGATCTTCTCGCCCGAAACGGCCTCGACCGCCACCGGATAGAGGGTGCCGACGAAGACGGTGCCGAGGATGACCGAGAGGATGAGGTTGTTGGCGACCAGCGCGCCTTCGCGGCTGACCGGGTCGAACCGCGCGCCTTCGCGGACGGAGGCGATGCGCAGCGCAAACAGGAGCAAGGCGCCGCCGGTGTAGAAGATCAGCAGGCCAAGGATGAAGCTGCCGCGGGTGGGGTCGACCGCGAAACTGTGGACGCTGGTGAGGATGCCCGACCGGACCAGGAAGGTGCCGATCATCGACATGGAGAAGGCGACCACCGCCAGCATGACGGTCCAGGCGCGTAAGGAGCCGCGCGCGGCCAGCACGTTGATCGAGTGAAGCAGGGCCGTGGCAGCGAGCCAGGGCATGAGCGAGGCATTCTCGACCGGATCCCAGAACCACCAGCCGCCCCAGCCGAGCTCGTAATAGGCCCAGTAGCTGCCGGCGACGATACCGATGGTCAGCAGCACCCAGGCGCCGAGGACCCACGGGCGCATGGCGCGGGCCATGGCGGGGCCGACCTCGCGGGTCAGCAAGGCGCCGACGGCGAGGCTGAAGGCGACCGACAGGCCGACATAGCCGAGGTAGAGGGTCGGCGGATGGAAGGCCAGGCCCGGATCCTGCAGCAGGGGATTGAGCCCCTGCCCTTGCGGCGGCGCCGGATCGAGGCGGGTGAAGGGATTGGAGGCGATCAGCAGGAAACTGAAAAAGCCGAGGGCCAGCAGCGCCTGCGCACCGAGCGTCGCGCGAAGGCTGGCTTCGGGCAGACGACGCTCGATCAGCGCGAGCAGGGCACCCGCGGCCGACAGCACCGTCACCCACAGGAGCATGGAGCCTTCGTGATTCCCCCAGGTGCCGGAGAAGCGGTAGATGAAGGGCTTGGCGCTGTGGCTGTTGGCGGCGACCAGTTCGACGCTGGTGTCGGTGCGCACGAACAGCCAGATCAGCAGGACGAAGGCGAGCAGGGTCAAAAGCCCCTGCGCCACCGCGACCGGGGCGACGAGCGTCTTGAGATCGCCAAGGCGGTTGCCGGCGAGCGCAAGGCAGAACTGGAGCAGGGCGAGCGCAAAGGCGAGCCAGAGCGCGGCCAGGCCGGCTTCGGCGATCATGCGTGCACCGGGAAGAGGACGTCACCCCGGGCTTGATCCGGAGTCTGCCTTCCCTGGACCAGCGCGTGTCGAACGAAGACAGGGGGATTCCGGGTCAAGCCCGGCATGACGAGCTTGCTTCGCGCACTCGTCACTTGACCGTCTCCCAGGTCATCATCTCCGCTGCCTGATTGCCCATCTGCGGCGGCATGTAGCGTTCGTCATGCTTGGCGAGGATGTTGTCGGCGACGAAGGTGCCGCCGGGCTGAAGCTGACCCTCGGCCACCGCGCCGCTATTTTCCTTGAACAGGTCGGGCACGATGCCGGTGAAGCGGACGGGGACTTCGCCGACGCCGTCGGTCATCACGAAGGCGACGCTGACGCCGTCCGGCTGGCGCTTGATCGAGCCCGCCTTGACCATGCCGCCGAGCCGCAGCGGCACGCCCACCTCGGCGCGGCCGGCGGTGACGTCCTGCGGCGTGCGGAAGTAAGCGGCGCGATCGGCGAGGCCCCACATGGCGAGCAGCACGGCCCCGATCAGGGCGGTGACCGCAAGCAGGACCAGCACCAGCCTCTGGTGCTTGGGTGCGAGGGTCATTGGCGGCGGCCGATCCTTTCGGCCCGATCCTCGGCCTGGCGGCAGGCGATCAGCGACCAGCCGAGCAGTCCGGCCGTGCCGCCGAGGGTCACCACATAAGCGGCGATGACGAAGGCCCACTGGTTCATGCGCCCGCCGTCCTCCGCAGCCGTGCCTCGACCTTCGACGTCGCCAGCTCGGTCCGCATCCGCAGCAGCACCACGGCACCGAACAGGGCCGAGAAGCCGAACAGGGTGAAGAAGAGCGGCCACAGGATCTCGGGCGAGATGCTGGTTCCGGTGAGCTCGATGCTCTCGCCCTGGTGGAGGGTATTCCACCATTGCACCGAAAAATGGATGATCGGGATGTTGAGCGCGCCGACGAGGCCGAACACCGGCGCGGCGCGGCCGTCGGGCCCCCGCTCCTTCTCCGCCGCCGACAGCGCCATGTAGCCGCAGTAAAGGAAGAACAGCACCAGCATGCTGGTCAGCCGGCCGTCCCACTCCCACCAGGTGCCCCAGGTCGGACGGCCCCAGATGGAGCCGGTGGCGAGGCAGAGCGCTGCGAACGATGCACCGGCGGGCGCGATTGCCCGGGCGGCGACTCCCGCCAGGGGATGGCGCCACACAATCTGCATGACGGATGCGACCGCGATTCCCGTCCAGCCGCCCATTCCGAGCCAGGCGGCAGGCACGTGGATGTGGAGGATGCGGGCGGTGTCGCCCTGCAGGTAGTCGGGCGGCATGATGAACAAGGCACCGACCACGCCGATCGCGGTCAGCACCAGGCCGATCCCCAACAGCCATGCCGTGGCGGGCTTCGCGATCTTCAGGAAACGGGCGGGATTGGCAAAGCGGTGCATGGGTCTGGGACCGCGTCTTATTATGGTTGCCACCGCTTTGCACTAGGCCCTTGTACGGATGGCCTAACCGCGTCCGATCAGCTTGCGCGCCATGGCGTCGGCGACCGTGGCGGGATCGCGGCCGCTCGACTCGCTTTCGCTCCAGATCGCGTCGAGGCGGCCGGGAATGCCTTCGATGCGGCGGCGGACTACCTCGGCATCGCCGTCCTGCAGATATTCGGTCGAGACGTTGATGATCCCGCCCGCGTTGATGACATAGTCGGGAGCGTAGAGGATGCCGCGGGCCATCAGCGCCGCGCCATGTTCCGGGCGGGCGAGCTGGTTGTTGGCACCGCCCGCCACGATCGGCGAGTTCAGCGCCACAATGCTCTGGTCATCAAGGACGGCGCCGAGCGCATTGGGGCTGACCACGTCCGCTTCGATCGAAAGGATGGTCGCGGGGTCGCCGAGCGTGCCGCCGACTTCGGCCGCGAGATTGGCGGCCTTGGCCTGGTCGACGTCGGCAATGGTCAGGCGAGCGCCTTCCGCAGCGGCCCGGCGCGCAACGCCGCTGGCGACGCTGCCGGCGCCCTGCAGCGCGATGTGGAGGCCCGATACGCTGTCCTTGCCGAGCGCCCGGCGAACGGCGGCCTTGAGGCCGAGGAAGACGCCATAGCTGGTGTGCGGACCCGGATCGCCGCCGACCGCGCCCTCGGCGACCGGAAGTCCGGCGACGTGACGGGTCTCGCGGCGAACCGCCTGCATGTCGGCGACGTTGATCCCGACGTCCTCGGCGGTGACATAACGTCCGCCAAGGCCTTCGACCGCGCGGCCGAAGGCGGTCAGCATGGCAGGGGTCTTGGTCCGAGCTTCGTCAGCAAGAATGACGGCCTTGCCGCCGCCCAGCGGAAGGCCGGCCATGGCGTTCTTGAAACTCATCCCGCGCGACAGGCGAAGCGCATCGGTCAGTGCATCGGCATTGTCGGCATAATGCCAGAAGCGCGATCCGCCTGCGGCCGGCCCGAGGTGGGTCGAATGCATGGCGATGATGGCACGCAGGCCGCTTGCCTTGTCGGTTACGAAGTGCACTGCCTCGTGCCCGTCGAAATCGGGCAGGCTCCACAGGTCGGTCATGAAGGGAAAAGTCCGGTTCGCCAGGAGGAAAATGGGGCGATCGACGGGACTTGAACCCGCGACCCTCGGTACCACAAACCGATGCTCTAACCAACTGAGCTACGATCGCCACGACCGTGGACCAAAGCGGTGAAACGGCTTGGCACGGCGCGCCAGCCCCTTAAGGGTGACCGCGTCCCGATGCAAGCAAGTCGACCACGATCATGCCCCTTTCTTCCCCGCACGCAACACTCGTCAAGTTCGGCTATCCCAGAACCCTGGTCCATGAAGGACGGCATTGGGCGGTGCTGGTGCGCCCGGCCCAGCCGACGCTCGGCAGCCTGGTCCTGTGCTCGACGAGTGAGGAGACGGCCTATGGCGCCCTCCCCGCCGAAGCCTTTGCCGAGCAGGGCGAGCTGGTCGCGAGGATCGAGCGTATGCTGAAGGCCGTCAGCGACTATGAGCGGGTGAACTATCTCATGCTGATGATGGTCGACCCCCACGTCCACTTCCACATCATCCCGCGCTACTCCGGCGATCGGGCCTTTGAAGGGAGTGCTTTTTTCGACTCGGGTTGGCCCGCGCAACCTGATCTCCTAACGACGCAGCCGGCGTCGGAGTCTCTGATCGAGCATCTCCGCCGCCATTGGTAACATGGAATGGCGCGTTTCTGGCACTCTTTTAACCTGAGTTAATTTGCTTGCACCGCCTGTCCCGCATTGAGATAATTGTTACGCGAGAGTGGAAGGCGAATGACGATGGGTAGACGCTCCAGGGGCGCTGCGGGGGATGAGATCGGGATGGCCGAGGCGTTGATCAGCGCCGGACTGCAGCCCGAACTGGCGACTTTGCTCGAGCAGATGCCGCACAAGGTTGTCGAAGTAGAACCTCGCCGCCCCTTTCGTGACCCGGGGGTTGAGCGGAGCGAGGTCTTTTTCGTTCATTCGGGCATTCTTTCCAAATACAAGTCGGATGGATCGGGGCGGCGGCAGATCATCGCACTGCGCTTCGCCGGCGACGGCATCCTCCCGCACGATACGCCGGCGGACTATGGCATCCAGGCGATCGTCCGAAGCAAGGTGGCCGTCGGGCAGCGCAAGGACTTCGATCCGATCGTGGATGCCCATCCCGAGCTCGCCCGCTTCTTCTGGAAACTGACGGAGCGGCATGCTTCGATCGGCTACGAGTGGCTGCTCAACTGCGGCCGGCGCGACAGCACTGCACGGGTCGCGCATCTGCTCTGCGAAACCGCCGAACGAAGCGGGGTCGATCCGACACAAGGCAGCCTGCTCAACCCGTTCACCCAGCAGCAGATCGCCGACATCACCGGCCAGACCAGCGTCAACGTGAACCGCGTTTTCGCGGACCTGGAGCGTCAGGGACTGATCCGCCGCGATGGCCGCGAGATCGTGTTCGAGGACTGGTCCGAGATTCGGCGCGTGGCGAGCTTCAATTCGACGTACCTGCAATAGGCCAGGCCGTGCGCCGCGCCGTCGCGGCCGGCCTTGCGTACGGCTTTGCCGCCTTCCTGCTGGGCTTTCTCCTCGGCACGATCCGGGTGCTGTTCGTCGCGTCGAGCATCGGCGAGACTGCCGCCACCTTGATCGAGCTTCCGCTGATGCTCGGCGCGGGCTGGTTTGCCTGCGCCTGGTTGGTGCGGAGGCTGCTCGTCCCCAGCGAGGCCCGCCCGCGCCTGATCATGGGGCTAACCGCCTTCGCGCTGCTGGCGACTTGCGAACGGGTTTTCGGGCTGACGCTGTTCGATCGGAGCCATGCGGAACAGGTCGCGGCGCTGCGGACCACGGCGGGGAGCCTCGGGCTCTGCGCGCAGCTTCTGTTCGCGGCGCTGCCGGTGGTTCGCTTGATGGCTGAAAAGCGTGGTGGGCGCGGTAGGGATTGAACCTACGACCCCACCCGTGTGAAGGGTGTGCTCTACCACTGAGCTACGCGCCCACGCTGACGGGAGGGGCGGTTAGCCGACCACCCCCGGACTGTCCAGCCTTACTGAACGGCTTCCTTGAGGATCTTGCCGGCGCGGAACTTGGGCTGCGCGGTGCTGTCGATCTGGAGCGGCTCGCCGGTGCGCGGATTGCGTCCAACCGAGGCCTTGCGACGGGTCACGACGAAATTGCCGAAGCCGACCAGGCGCACCTCGTCGCCCCGGCGAAGTGCGTCGGTAATCACTTCGAGCATGGTCTCGACCGCACGGGCCGCGTCATTGCGGTTCAGTCCCGCACGTTCGGCCACCTGGCCGATCAGATCCTGCTTGTTCATCCGCACTCATCCCCAGCTCCCACGAAACCCGGCGGGAGACCTTCCTCAAACAGCAACGCAAGAATGCCCGTTTCGCTCCGAAAACGCTAGTGACGAAGGGCCGACGGAGTGGCTGCCGCGGTCGCTTGCGCAGGCTCCGCCGCATGCTCGTCGGACTCGCTCCACTCGATCGGCTCGAGCTTCGCGCTGAGCGCACGGCCGAGCACTTCGTCGACGTGCGACACGGGAACGATGGTCAGGCCCTCCCGGAGGTTGGCCGGGAGCTCGGCAAGATCCTTCTCATTCTCCTGCGGGATGAGAACGGTGGTGATCCCGCCACGCAGGGCCGCAAGCAGCTTCTCCTTGAGCCCGCCGATCGGAAGCACGCGGCCGCGCAGCGTCACCTCACCGGTCATGGCGACGTCGCGACGCACCGGGACCCCGGTCAGAGTCGAGATGAGCGCCGTCACCATGCCGATGCCGGCGGACGGCCCGTCCTTCGGCACCGCGCCCTCGGGAAGGTGGACGTGGACGTCCTTCCTGGCGAACAGCGAAGGCTTGACGCCATAGCTCGGCGCCCGCGCCTTGACGAAGCTCCACGCCGCCTGGACGCTTTCCTGCATCACCTCGCCAAGCTTGCCGGTGGTCTTGATCTGACCCTTGCCGGGAACGGTCACCGCCTCGATCGTCAGCAATTCGCCGCCGACCTCGGTCCAGGCGAGCCCCGTCACGGCGCCGATCTGATCCTCTTCCTCGCCAACCCCGAAGCGATGGCGACGAACGCCGAGGAAGTCGTTGAGGTTTTCGGCCGTGACGGTGACAGCCTCGTCCTTCTTCTCGAGGATCCGGCGGAGCGCCTTGCGGGCGACCTTGGCGAGCTCACGCTCGAGCGTGCGGACGCCCGCCTCCCGGGTATAGTAGCGCAGGATGGCGCGAAGCCCGTCGTCGGCGATGGTGAGTTCGCCCTTCTTCAGCCCATGCGCTTCGAGCTGCTTGGGAATGAGGTGGCGATTGGCGATCTCGACCTTCTCGTCCTCGGTGTAGCCCTCGAGCCGGATGATCTCCATGCGGTCCAGCAGAGGCTGGGGCATGTCGAGGCTGTTCGCGGTCGTCACGAACATGACGTCCGAAAGGTCGTAGTCGAGTTCCAGATAATGGTCCTGGAACTTGTTGTTCTGCTCCGGGTCGAGCACCTCGAGCAGCGCCGACGCGGGGTCACCGCGGAAATCCTGGCCGAGCTTGTCGATCTCGTCGAGCAGGAAGAGCGGATTGCTGGTGCCCGCCTTCTTGAGGTTGGCGATGATCTTGCCCGGCAGCGAGCCGATGTAGGTGCGGCGGTGGCCGCGGATCTCGGCCTCATCGCGAACGCCGCCGAGGCTCTGGCGCACGAACTCGCGTCCGCAGGCCTTGGCGATGGAGCGGCCGAGCGAGGTCTTGCCGACGCCGGGCGGGCCGACGAGGCAGAGGATCGGACCCTTGAGCTTGTTGGTGCGGGCCTGGACGGCGAGATATTCGACGATCCGGTCCTTGACCTTCTCAAGCCCGTAATGGTCGTCGTCGAGAACCTTCTCGGCGATGACGATATCCTTGTTGAGCTTGGACTTTTTGCCCCAGGGCAGCCCAAGCAGGACGTCGAGATAGTTGCGCGCGACGGTCGCCTCGGCGCTCATCGGCGCCATGGCCTTCAGCTTCTTCAGCTCGGCATTGGCGCGGTTGCGGGCTTCCTTGCTGAGGCGCGTCTTGCGGATCTTGACGGCGAGCTCGGTCAGCTCGTCGCCGCCTTCCTCGCTCTCGTTGCCGAGCTCGCGCTGGATCGCCTTCAACTGCTCGTTGAGATAATATTCGCGCTGGGTCTTCTCCATCTGCCGCTTCACACGGCTGCGGATCTTCTTCTCGACCTGCAGGACCCCGAGCTCGCCCTCCATGAAGGCGAAGACCATCTCCATCCGGCGCGCCGGGTTCAATTCGCCGAGCAAGGCCTGCTTGTCCGCGACCTTCACCGAAAGGTTGGAGGCGACCGCATCGGCGAGCACCGAGGGCTCCTCGATCTCGGCGAGCTGGACGCCGGTCTCCGCGGGCAGGCGCTTGTTGAGCTTGGCGTAATTGTCGAACTGCTCGAGCACCGAGCGCATCAGCGCCTGCGCTTCGGGACCGTCGGCCCCCTCTTCCTCGACTTCCTCGACCTCGGCGGCAAGATGGCCTTCTTCCTGGCGAAGGCCGATCAGGCGGGCGCGCTTCACGCCTTCGACCAGCACCCGGACGGTGCCGTCGGGCAGCTTCAGCAGCTGCATGGCGGTGGCGATGACGCCCAGGTCGTAGAGGGCGTCGCGATCGGGGTCGTCCTCCGACGGGTCGATCTGAGCAACCAGGAAGATCTGCTTGTCCTGGCTCATCGCCGCTTCCAGCGCCGCCACCGACTTCTCGCGCCCGACGAACAGGGGAACGATCCGCTTGGGAAAGACGACGATGTCGCGAAGGGGAAGGATCGGCAGGGTAAGGGTCAAGTTCTCTAAGCTCCACGGTGCCGCGGACGCGGCCTCTCCCGTCATATGGGCTTCCCGTGGCGGCTAATCAATTCGGGAGCGAGGCATGCGAAAAAGGCATGTCGTCCACTTCGTCCAGTTCGCCGCTTGTCCCGGGCGATCGCTGCTGAGGCACGCAGGCGGTCGTGACGGAGATCATCGCCGTCAGAGGACCATGGCAGATCCCACTTGGCAAGCCGCCGCGCGGTTCGGCGCGGTGACGAGCAACTTCGGCGCGCCGACGGAACCGCGCCATCGCCCTGCCCTTTGATCCCCGCCAACAGCCCAGGGGACAGCGAGATGGACGAGAAGATCAGCACCGGCCCGAACGAGTCGCCCAAGAATGCGACGATCGCCGGGACCGGCCCGGGCATTCCGGACGAGGCGGCCACGCCGGGTCGTGACATACCCGAGCCGCCGAGCGACGAGGAAGTGCGGCGGATCGCGGAGAAGCTCGGCGCGCCGCTGCCGGACTAGGCGCTCCTATCTGCTGGGGGGCGGCTAGCCTAGTCCGCTCACCAGCAGCAGGGCCGGCCCGAGGTTCTGCAGCCCGTGGACCACCATCGGCAGGCCAAAGGCGGCGGCGAGGCTGCGGCGTTTCCAGACCAGGAATACGGTCGAGAAGATCAGGAACGGCCACCAGATCACCAACCCCCAGGCGGGCGCCTGGAGCGAATGGGCGATTCCCCAGCCAAGGCTGCTGAGGAGGATTGCGGGAAGGAAGCCGAACAGGCGCTCCAGCAGCAGCAGGACGCCGCCCATGATCAGGGTCTCGAGGACAGGCGCGAACACCACCAGCAGGAACAGGAGAAGGATCGGGTCGACCCTGGGAAATTGCGGCCCGCCGCCGGTCACCAGCTGACTCGCCGCGGCGGACAGCAGGATCGAGGGCAGGAAGGCCAGCGCCCAGGCGAGCAGCACGTAGCGCGCCGGCCGCTCCGGCCGGAACAGCTGCTTCGGCAGGAAGGACAGCAGAGACGGCCGGGACGGAGCCGGCAATTGGTTCATGCCTCAGCCCTGGCGGGGGTTTCTCGGTCCGCGAGGCCCGCCGCGCGGAGGACCGTTCGGACGGTCGCCGCGAGGACCGCGCGGACCATCCGAACGGGGGCCACGCGGGCCGTCCGGACGTGGACCGCGGGGCGCGGAACGGTTGGGACGGTCGGCGCCGCGCTGGACCAGCTCGCCGGGGCGCGGCGGGGTGCGCGCCGGAGCGGCGTCGCGGGGCGCTACCGAATAGCCTTCCTTGAGCAGGCCGGCGAAGGCGGCGCGGGTGCTGGCGGCGATGGCGTCCTGAAGCTCCTTGGGCAGGTCGGCCATGGTCACGTTGCCATGGATGGCCTGAACCTGGCGAAGGAGGTTGTTCGGCAGGTTGCCGCTCGCGCTCTTCAACGCCGCGATCGCATCGAGCACGGCGGAGAAGATCAGCGATTGCATGACGTCTTGGGCGGCGCGGGGCATTGCCGATCAACTCCGGAGAAGTGGACTAAGGTTCCACGCCCCCCTAAGTCCCCTGCGATGCTTCGGCAATTCCACAAGATGCACGGGCTGGGGAACGACTTCGTCATCCTCGACGGCCGCGAGGCGCCGTTGGCGATGACGGCCGAGCTCGCGCGGCAGCTGGCCGACCGAAAGCTTGGCGTCGGCTGCGACCAGCTGATCCTGCTGGGACCAAGCGAGTCGGCGGACGTTGCGATGCGGATCTTCAATGCCGACGGAAGCGAGGTGCAGAGCTGCGGCAATGCCACGCGCTGCGTCGTCAAGCTGACCGGGGCGGAGACGATCGAGACGGCGGGCGGGCTCCTCCACGGAACCGTCGACGGCGAGGAGATCGAGGTCGTGCTGGTCGAGCCGCGGTTCCAGTGGGACGCAATCCCGCTCGCCTATGCGATGCCGACCGGTCCAATGCCCCTTGGCTGGGGGCCGCTCGAGCGGCCGTTCGCGGTGAATGTCGGCAATCCCCATGTCGTCTTCTTCGTCGAGAGCCTCGCCGACATGGGGCTCGACACGCTGCCCGGGCAGATCGAGACCGATCCGGTCTTTCCCGAACGGGTCAACGTCAACATGGCCCAAGTCGATGGCGGCCGCATTTCGCTGATCACCTGGGAGCGAGGAGTCGGCTATACGTCGGCATGCGGCACCGGCGCCTGCGCCACGGCGGTCGCGGCGATCCACACCGGCCGGGTGACGTCGCCGGTCGACGTCGGCATGGTCGGCGGAACGCTGACCATCTCCTGGTTCCCCGGCCAGCCCGTGCGCATGCGCGGCGCTGCCACCCATGTTTTTGAAGGCACGATCGACATCTAGATGAGCTGGCTCGACAAACTCACCGGCGGGTTCCGCAAGACCGCCGACCGCCTCGGCGACAACATCACGGGCCTCGGTTCGAAGGCGGCGCTCGACACGTCGACGCTGGACGACATCGAGGAAGCCCTGATCGCGTCGGACATCGGGCCGGAGGCGTCGAAGCGGATCCGCGACGCCATCGCCGCGCGCAGGTTCGAGCAACTGGACGAGCGGGGGCTGCGCACCATCCTCGCCGAGGAGATGGAGGCGATCCTAGCCCCCGTAGCCAAGCCGCTCGACGTGTGGGGCTTTCCGCGGCCGCACGTCATCCTGGTCATCGGCGTCAACGGATCGGGCAAGACGACCACCATCGGCAAGCTCGGCGCCTGGCTGCAGGAGCAGGATTATGGAGTCATGCTGGCGGCCGGCGACACCTTCCGCGCGGCGGCGATCGAGCAGCTTCGCATCTGGGGCGAGCGGATCGGTGCGCCCGTCATCACCGGCAAGGAAGGTGGTGATGCGGCAGGGATCGTGTTCGACGGCGTCAAGCAGGCCACCGCGACGGGCATCGACTGCCTGATCGTCGACACCGCCGGGCGGCTGCAGAACAAGACGCATCTGATGGAGGAGCTGGCCAAGGTGCGCCGCGTGCTCGGACGGCTGAACCCGGAAGCGCCGCACGACGTGCTGCTCGTGCTCGACGCCACCACCGGGCAGAACGCGCTCAACCAGATCGAGGTGTTCCGCGACCTTGCGGGCGTCACCGGGCTGATCATGACCAAGCTGGACGGTACCGCGCGTGGCGGCGTGCTGGTGGCGGCGGCGGAGAAGTACAAGCTTCCGATCCATGCCATCGGAGTCGGCGAGGGCGTCAACGACCTTCGCCCGTTCGACCCGCGCGCGGTCGCCCGCGCCATCGCGGGCCTCACGGCATGAGCGAGCGCAGCGAACCTCAAGGGTCGGCGCGGCTGCTGATCGACCTTGGACCCCTGCTGGTCTTCTTCGCGGTCAACTTCTTCGCGCCCGTGCCGCCGCTGACCAAGATCTTCGTCGCGACCGGCGCCTTCATGGCCGCGATGGTGACGGCGATGATCTATTCGGCCTTCCGCTTCCGCCACATCTCGCCCCTGCTCTGGTTCAGCGGGATCATGGTGGTGGTGCTGGGCGGCGTGACCCTGTGGCTGCACGACGAGACCTTCATCAAGCTCAAGCCCACCATCTATTATGTCTTCGTCGCCGCACTGCTCGGCTTCGGACTGTGGAAGGACAGGCCGCTACTTAGGACGGTGCTGGGGAGCGCCTATCCGGGGCTGAGCGACCTCGGCTGGCGCAAGCTCACCCGCAACTGGGCGCTCTTCTTTCTGTTCATGGCAGCGCTGAACGAGGCGGTGTGGCGCTCGACCAGCACGGACTTCTGGGTCAGCTTCAAGCTGTGGGGCGCGATCCCCCTCACCTTCCTGTTCGCCGCGGCCAATCTGCCGATGCTGATGCGCCATGGCCTTGCGACCGAGGAGAAGAAACCGGTGGAAGCGGGACCTGTCGAATGAACACACCAGCCCTTTCCATCCGGGCTCTGCGCAAGGCCTATGCCAGCGGCACCGAGGCGCTGAAGAGCGTCGATCTGGACATCCAGGCCGGCGAGATCTTCGCTTTGCTGGGTCCGAACGGCGCGGGCAAGACGACGCTCATCTCGATTGTCTGCGGGCTGGTCACTGCGACCAGCGGCGACGTGCTGGTCGACGGCCGCCACTGGCGGCGGGACTATAAGGCGGCGCGAACCCGCATCGGCCTGGTGCCGCAGGAAATGAACATCGACGTGTTCGAGCCCGTCTGGAACACGGTCGCCTTCAGCCGCGAACTGTTCGGCCTCAAGCGCGACGACGCGAAGATCGAGAAGATCCTTCGTGACCTGGCGCTGTGGGACAAGCGCAAGGACATCCTCAAGGAATTGTCGGGCGGCATGAAGCGGCGGGTGATGATCGCCAAGGCGCTGGCGCACGATCCCACCATCCTGTTCCTCGACGAGCCGACCGCCGGCGTCGATGTCGAGCTGCGAAAAGAGATGTGGGCGCTTGTTCGGCAGCTGCGCGAGGCCGGCACGACCATCATCCTCACCACCCACTATATCGAGGAAGCCGAGGAGATGGCCGACCGGGTCGGCGTCATCGCGCGCGGCGAGCTGATCCTGGTCGAGGAGAAGGCCGCGCTGATGAAGAAGCTGGGGCGCAAGATGCTCCATCTGTCGTTGGCCGAGCCGCTCGGCGCCGTGCCGCCGCGCCTGGCCGACTGGGCTCCGGCTCTGTCGGACGATGGGCTGACGCTCACCTACGAGTTCGACCGGCATGCGGACCGGACGGGCATTCCCTCGCTGCTGGCGGCAATGCGCGAGGAGGGAATCGCGTTCAAGGACCTCGACACCAAGGAGTCGAGCCTGGAGGACATCTTCGTCGGGCTGGTCCATGGGGGTGGACAGAAGCCTGCGTCAGCCCCGAGCGCCGTCGAGGGGCGTGCCTCGACTTCGCCCGGCACGAACGGAGAAGAGGCATGAACGTCCGCGGCATCCTCGCCATCTACAAGTTCGAGATGCACCGCTTCCGCCGCACCCTGTGGACCGGGCTGGCGGTGCCGGTGATCACGACCTGCCTTTATTTCATCGTGTTCGGTGCGGCGATCGGGAGCCGGATGACGGAGGTCGGCGGTGTTCCCTACGGCGCGTTCATCGTGCCCGGGCTGATGATGCTGTCGCTGTTCACCGAGAGCATCTTCAACGCGAGCTTCGGCATCCACATGCCGCGCTTCACCGGGACCATCTACGAAATCCTGTCGGCGCCCCTGTCTCCGGTCGAGACGGTGATCGGCTATGTCGGCGCGGCGGCCAGCAAGGCGACCATCGTCGCGCTGGTGATCTTTGCCACGGCGCACCTGTTCGTGCCGGTTGAGGTCGCCCATCCGGTGCTGGCGCTGGCCTTCCTGATCCTCGTCGCCGTGACCTTCTGCCTGTTCGGCTTCATCATCGGCATCTGGGCCAAGGGGTTCGAACAGCTTCAGGTGATCCCGCTGCTGGTGGTGACCCCGCTGACCTTCCTCGGCGGCGCCTT
Organism: Sphingomonas sp. LHG3406-1; assembly: GCF_029637485.1. GTDB lineage: Bacteria > Pseudomonadota > Alphaproteobacteria > Sphingomonadales > Sphingomonadaceae > Sphingomicrobium. The sequence continues at coordinate 562,728 of NZ_CP069128.1, forward strand.
TTATTCGATCGACATGCTGGCCGAGCCGTGGCGGACGATCACCCTGTTCAATCCGGTGGTCTACCTGATCAACGGCTTCCGCTGGACCTTCTTCGGGGCGGCGGACGTGAGCTTCGGCGTGGCGCTTGGGGCGACGCTGGCATTCGGCGCGGCGTGCCTGGCGGGGATCTGGTGGATATTCCGGACGGGGTATCGGCTGAAGGCGTAAGGGCCCCGGCTTTCGCCGAGGCCCTTCGAGAAGAGAGCAGCTTTACTTGGCCGAGGCGAGCCGCTCGCTGGCCTTGTCCCAGTTCACCACGTCCCACCACGCCTTGAGGTAGTCGGCGCGGCGGTTGTTGTAGGTGAGGTAGTAGGCGTGCTCCCACACGTCGTTGCCGATGATCGGCGTGCCCTTGACCTCGGCGACGTCCATCAGCGGATTGTCCTGATTGGGGGTCGAAGTGACGGCGAGGCCCTGCCCCGGTACCGCGACCAGCCAGACCCAGCCCGAGCCGAACTGGCCGGCGCCGGCGGCGTTGAACTTCTCCTTGAGCGCATCGAGGCCGCCGAAGGCGCTGTCGATCGCCTGGGCGAGCTCACCCGAGGGTGCACCGCCGCCCGGCTTCATCGTTTCCCAGAAGAAATTGTGGTTCCAGTGGCCGCCGCCATTGTTGCGGACGACCTTGGGCGCGGCGCCCGCCGAGGCGACCAGCTCCTCGAGGCTCTTGCCCTGCAGGCTCGGATCGCCGTCGACCGCCTTGTTGAGGTTGTCGACATAAGTCTGATGATGCTTGTCGTGATGGAGCTTCATCGTCGTCGCGTCGATGGTCGGCTCGAGCGCGGCATAGTCATAGGGCAAGGGGGCGACGGTGAAGGCCATGTTCTACTCTCCCGGGGGTGACTTCGACGGGCTAAGTGGTCACCCGGTGGAGGTGTGTCAACGTGGGTTCAGCGAAGCCGGTAGCGGGCCAGCTCACGCTTCGGCTCGGACCAGCGCGGGGCGAGCCGGGCCGCCTCGCTAAGGTCGGCATAGGCGGCCCTCACCTGGCCGAGATCCTCGTTGGCAACCCCCCGAACGAAATGGGCGACGGCGGGCTTGCGGGTGCCGAGGCCGAGCGCCTTGGTGGCGAGAAGCCGGGCGTTGGCCGGATCGCTCTGTTCATAGGCGACGACCGCCTGGTTCACGTAGATTTCGGCCTGGGCTGGGTCGATCCGCTCGGCTTGCGCGAAGTCGGCCGCGGCACGGTCCCAACGCTGGCTCAGCATATGCAGGATGCCGCGGTTCACGAAGGTGCCGGCGCGGTCCTGCGGACTGAGCGTCTCGGTAGCCAGCGCGATGTTGCAGGCCGTCCAGGCGTCGGCATCGGGCCTGCGGGTTTCCGCCGCGCGCCAGCAGGTGGTGGCATGGCTGCCGCCGACGGTGATGACCGAAGCTCCGGCGGGCGCGGCCGCAAGCAAGGCGGCGCCAAGCGGGACGAGGATGCAAGCACGCATGATACTGCTCCTTTCTGCTCTGTGCGGACCCGTTCTCCTTACCACGGGGACGCGACCCGATTCAGCACCTTTCGACGAAAGGCGGAGATCAGGCCGGTTCGCTGTCCAGCAGCTTGTGGCGCTTCAGCGCGTGGCGGAGCTGGTCGTAGCTGAGGGACAAGGCGGCGGCGGTCGCGCGCTGGTTGAAGCGGTTGGCTTTCAGCGCCTGTTCGAGGATGGCGCGCTCATAGGCGTGGACGGCGGCGCGGAAGTCGTTGGTGGAAGCTAGGTCGGGTGCGTGCGGATGAGGCGCTGCGGCAGGCTGACCGACAGGCATGTCGCGCCCGCTGTCCTCGGCGCCACCGACCGACTGTGTCTCGCCAGCCGGCGGATCAGCGCGAGAGGCCGAGTTTCCAAGCGACCAGGGCGAGGCGAAGGGATCGAACTGGATGGCGGCGACCGGCGCTTCGGGATCGTCCCAGCGGTAGACCGCCCGTTCGACCACGTTACGCAATTCGCGGACATTGCCGGGCCAGGCGTAACTCTCCAGCGCGGCCGTGGCTTCTCGCGAGAAGCCTGGCCAGCCACCCCACTCCAGCTCGGCCGCCATGCGGCGCCCGAAATGCTCGGCCAGCAGGGGAATGTCGCCCTGGCGGAGGCGCAGCGGCGGCAGGGTGACGACTTCGAACGACAGGCGGTCGAGCAGGTCGGCGCGGAACTTGCCCTCGTCGGTCAGGCGGGGCAGATGTTCGTTGGTGGCCGCGACGATCCGCACATCGACCTTGACCGGGCGGCTGGCGCCGATGCGCGTGATTTCCCCATATTCGACCGCGCGAAGAAGGCGGTCCTGCGCCGGGCTCGACAGGGTCGCGAGTTCGTCGAGAAAGAGGGTTCCGCCGTCGGCTTCCTCGAAGCGGCCCTTGCGGGTCTTGGCGGCACCGGTGAAGGCGCCGGCCTCATGGCCGAACAGCTCCGCCTCGATCAAATTCTCGGGCAAGGCCGCGCAGTTCATCGTCACCAGCGGTCCCGCCCAACGGGAGCTGAGGTGGTGCAGGCGCTCGGCGATCAGTTCCTTGCCGGTGCCCCGCTCCCCGATCACGAGGACCGGGCGGTTCAACGGCGCGGCACGGCTCGCCCGCTCGACGGCGTCGAGGAACGGCAAGCTCTGGCCAATGAAATTCTGGGTGCGCGCCACGGCCCAGAGTTGGTGTGATTTTCCAAGCCTTGGCAAGTTTTTTCCGACCAACGGACAGGCGGCAAGACCGCTTTTCCGGCATTTACCGGCTTTTTGTGCACATGGCACGGACCGTGCATAGTTGGGGCATAGACAGGGCCCCACTTTCGTGAGGTACGAATAGAATGAGCATCTTTTCCCGCACCCGGGACATCATGGCCGCCAATTTCACCGAGCTCCTCGACCGGGCGGAGGATCCGTCGCGGATGATCCGCATGATCATCCTCGAGATGGAGGAAACGCTGGTCGAGGTCCGCGCGTCGGCCGCCCGGTCGATCGCAGACGCCAAGGAAATGCGCCGGGCAATGGTCCGTCTCGAGGGGCTGATGGACAGCTGGACCGAGAAGGCCGAGCTGGCGCTGAGCAAGGGCCGCGAGGATCTTGCCAAGCAGGCCTTGATCGAGCGCCAGAAGGCGGCCGACATGGCCAAGGGCCTGGAAGAGGAGGTGGCGGTGATCGACACCACGCTCAAGGCCTATGAAGCGGACATCGCCAAGCTGCAGGGCAAGCTTCGCGAGGCCCGTGCCCGCCAGAATGCCATCTCGACTCGCATCGAGAGCGCGGTCACCCGTGCCAAGGCCCGCGAGCTGCTGAACGGCAGTCGCACCGAGGACGCCTTCAGCCGGTTCGAGCTGCTCGAGCGCCGCGCCGACTTCGCCGAAGGCCGGGCCGAGGCGCTTGGCATGACCGGGCCGAAGAGCCTGGAGGAAGAGATTGCCGACCTTCGCGCCGAGGAGCAGGTCGACAAGGAACTGGAAGCGCTCAAGGCGCGGCTCGCGAACAAAGGGGACGCCTAAGTGGAAGACGTATTCGTACCAGGCTTTGTCATCCTGGTCCTGTTCATCGGCCTGCCGTGGCTGATCATGCACTATGTGACGCGCTGGAAGACGGCGGCGACGCTGACGGGCTCGGACGAGCAGTTGCTCGAGGAGCTGCACGACCTCGCCCGCCGGCTCGATGACCGCATGTGCTCGATCGAGCGCATCATGACCGCCGAGAACCCCAACTGGCGCCAGCAGTGCGCGCCGGAGCAGCCGACGCTGCCGAACCGCGGCCTCGACATGGACGTCGATGCCGAGCTGGCGCGCCTCAACGAACGCAGCCGCATCCGGGAGGTCCGCTGATGAGCCTGCAACCCGCCGCCCGCACGCGCTTCTACAAGGACAAGCGCAACGGCAAGGTCATGGGCGTCTGCGCGGGCATCGCCGATTATACCGGGATCGACGTCACCATCGTCCGGATCCTGATGTTCATCGCCCTGTGGCTGAGCGGCTTCAGCATCCTGCCGGTGTATTTCGTGGCCGGCTTCATCGCGGAAGACCGCCCGCGCGAGCTGAGCAACGACACGCCGGAGGATCGCCGCTTCTGGCAGCAGGTGCGCGCCTCCCCTGCCCGCACGGCCCGCGACATCCGCGCCAACCTGCGCGCGATCGACCGCCGCCTGGTCGATGTCGAAAGCTATGTCCTGACCAGCAACCGAAGTCTCGCCCGCGAGATCGAGCAGCTTCGCTAGCCTGGCCGCCGCAAGGATCTGACGCCCATGGAACTCGGACTGCTCATCCCCATCATCGCCATCCTGATGGGTCCGGTGATGTATCTCCTCCATCTCAAGGAGATGAAGATCAAGCGGAGCCATGCGCTGGAGGATGGCAATTCCGCCCAGCAGGCCAAGCGGATCGACGATCTGGAGCAGAGGCTTCGCGTGCTTGAGCGGATCATGACCGACGGGGGCATGCAGACGGCCGCGCAGATCGAGGCGTTGCGCGACGTGCCGACGATGTCCGAGCGGAGCCGCGAGACAATCGTTCAGTAGGGCGGCTTACGACCTGTCGCATTGTCGGCTCGCGCCAGCGCGGAGCCGCCGGTTAGTGGGAGTTATCGGGTGGACGACAAACCTTGGTTCATACTTGCCTTCTTCATGATCGTCGTCGGGATCCCGGTGATCGCCGGGGTGATCGGGGACGTCTACAAGAGGCGCCTCAAACTGCGTGAGCGGGAGCTCGAGCTGCTCGGCTCCGAGACCGCCGAGAAGGCGGCGCAATATGCGAGCCGGGTTGGCGAACTCGAGCAGCGCGTGCGCGTGCTCGAGCGCATCCTTACCGACGGCGGCGTGCAGACGGCGGCCCAGATCGAGGCGCTCCGCGATACGCCCCCCATCTTCGCCGGGACACGGGAGAAGGTGCAGTGAGCCGTGAGTTGATGGTCGTCCTGATCGTTGCCATCGTCATGGCCGCGACGGTGCTGCGGGCGCGCTACCGCTCTCGCTCGGTCGGGCACGGCCTTCCCGATGCGCGGGCCAGCGAAGTATCGCTTCGGCTGCGCGAAGAGGTCAGGCAGCTCAAGGAGCGGCTGGCGGTGATCGAACGAATCACGGTCGAGAAGGAAAACAGCCTCGCGCGCGAGATCGAGGATTTGCGCAACAAGTAACCGATCCGGCAGGGGGGAACGAGTGATGGTCTCGGAGGAAGAGTTCGCCATCGTGGCAATGATCGCGATGTTCTTCGCGTTCACGACCCTCATGCTTCTGCTGCGTGGACGCGGCCTCAAGAAGAGGCTTTGGCGCGAGGAGGAGCGTTCGCTTCATCTCACCCGCGCGCTTGCGCCGGCAGCGAGCGTGGTGGCGGCTCCGGCGCTCGCGCAGGAGCGCCCGGCACGCGACGAGGAACTGGTGGAGCTTGCGCAGGCGGGTTCAGGTGCTCGAGCGGATCACGGTCGAGAAGGAGCACAGCCTTGCCCGCGAGATCGAGGAACTGCGGGTCCGCTGAATTTCACGCGGCAGGAGAAGAAGGTGTTGGGCTCCTGCTTTCGCAGGGGAACGGCATCGCCTAGATAGAAGGCGTGACCCTTCCTCCCCTTTCCGCCATCCTTGACGATTACGAACTGCTCGACAGCGAGGAGCGCTACCGGCTGCTGATCGACCTCGGCCGCGACCTCGAGCCGATGCCGGCCGCGCTGAAGACCGAGGCGACCAAGGTGCGCGGCTGTTCGGCGAGCGTGTGGGTCTATCCGACCACGCTGGAGGACGGCCGGCTGCACTTCCTCGCCGACAGCAATGCGGCGATCACCAAGGGGATCGTGGCGCTGGTGCTGAGCGCGGTGCAGGACCGCTCGCCCGCCGCCATCGTCGCGACGGACATCGCCGGGGAGCTGGCGCCGTTCGAGCTTTCGCGGCAGTTGTCGTCCAACCGGACGCAGGGCATTCCGAACATGATCGCACTGGTGCAGGATACGGCGAAACGCCTCGCATGACCGATTTTCGCGACGAGTTCGCCACCACGTTCGATCCCGGGCGCTTCTTCGCCCTCGCCCGGCAAGTGGGTCACGGGCGAGCGCTCGGCCTCGACTATCGCGGGCATGGCGAGGATTGGGTCGAGCTGGCGCTGCCGTGGCGGCCGGAGCTGGTCAGCATGACTGACACCGGCACCATGGCGACAGGCGCGATCGTCAGCCTTGTGGACACCTGCTCAGGCACGTCGGTGTGGACACGCATGGGCGGATTTCGGCCGATCGTGACGCTGGACCTGAGGCTGGACTACCTCCGTCCCGCTGCGAAGGGCGAGGAAGTGATCGCGCGCTGCGAATGCTACAAGTTGACGCGGCAGGTCGCCTTCGTGCGCGGCGTGGCGCATGGCGGCGATCCGGAGCGGCCGATCGCCCACAGTGTCGCGACCTTCATGACGGTGAGCTAGGGCGCGGCCCGCCGCTCCTCGGCCTTGCGAAGCACGTCATAAGCGGCCTGGACCGCCTGGAATTTCTTCGCCGCTTCCTCGTCGCCGGGCTTGAGGTCCGGATGGCTTTCCTTGGCGAGGCGCCGGTGAGCGGCTTTCACGTCGGCGAAGCTGGCATCGCTTTCCAGTTCGAGCAGGGAGAGAGCCCGCATCTCCTCTCGGCTGCGGGTGCCGTCGCCGGGGCCGCCCCACTGCCAGTGCGCGCTCTGCTTGAAGCCGTTGGCGCCGCGCTGTTCATCAGCCTCGCGGGCAGCGGCCTCGGCAGCGGAGAGGTTGGCGAAATAGTCCCAATTCTTGTTGTACTCGGCGGCGTGTGCTTCGCAGAAGTACCAGCGCTCCGGGCTGTTTGGAGCCTTGGGCGCCGGGCGGTCGCCAACCTCCGTGCAGCCTTCGCGGTCGCACAACCGCACCCGCGTCGCTTCCCGTCCCTTGTCGGCATAGGAGCGCCAGCGGGGAAATCCCCAGTCATTGGAACGGGTGAAGCGGGCCATTGCCTTCTAACTAGTCGGTGGCGATGAAAGTGCCAGAGGGCCTGTAAGCCGGGTTCTGTCCTCCGCCTTGCGGCAGATGTGCGGCCATTCCTCTCGGCCGGCGCTTGCGCGACGGCTCCAGCAACCAACCCGGGCGACGAGCCGGAACAGGCCCATGTGTCGCCCCTATTCGGTCTTGCACCCGGTGGGGTTTACCGTGCCGGCTGCCGTTGCCGGAGCCGCGGTGCGCTCTTGCCGCACCCTTTCGCCCTTACCGCCCCGAGGAGCGGCGGTCTGCTTTCTGTGGCACTGTCCCTGACTCCGCTTGCACGAAGCCGCCGGGCGTTACCCGGCACCGTTATTCCGTGGTGCCCGGACTTTCCTCGGCGGGGAGCAAGCTCCCCGACGCGGCCGCCCGGCCCTCTGGCAAACGGCCGGATAGCAGAACAATCAGCGTCCGACCATCGCCTCGGCGGTCGGCAGCTGATAGTTCTTCCACTGCTCGCGAAGGGTCTTCTTCGAAAGCTTGCCGGTCGCCGTGTGCGGCAGCTCTTCCACGAACTCGATCGCGTCGGGCATCCACCAGCGAGCGATATGCTTCGCGAGATGCTCGCGGATGGCCTCCTCGTGCACGTCGCTGCCGGGGCGGCGTACGATCAGCAGCAGAGGGCGCTCGTCCCACTTGGGATGGGCGATGCCGATCGCCGCGGCTTCGGCCACCCCGGGCACCCCGACCGCGGCGTTTTCGAGTTCGATCGAGCTGATCCACTCGCCGCCGGACTTGATGACGTCCTTGGCACGATCGGTGATCTGCATGGTGCCGTCGGGATGGAGCGCAGCGACGTCGCCGGAATCAAACCAGCCGTCGGCGTCCGTCGCGCTCTGCTCTTCCTTGAAGTAGCGCTCGATGATCCAGTCGCCGCGGGTCTGGAGGCGGCCGCTGGCGATCCCGTCGCGGGGCAGGATATTGCCCTCGTCATCGACGATGCGCAGCTCGACCCCGAACGGAATCCGACCCTGACGGCAGACGAAGTCGACCTGTTCCTCGTCGGTCAGCTCATCCCAATTGGCGGGCGGCGTTCCGCAGGTGCCGATCGGGCTCATCTCGGTCATTCCCCAGGCGTGGCCGACGGCAACGCCCTTCCGGCGGAACCATTCGACCATCGCGCGAGGCGCGGCCGAGCCGCCGATGGTGACGCTCTTCAGAGGGCCGAGCTGGTCGCCGGTGCGCTCGATATGGTCGATCATGCCGAGCCAGACGGTCGGCACGCCCGCCGAGTGGGTGACGCCCTCGTTGCGGAAGAGGTCGCACATCTGCTGCGGGCGATAGTCGGCGGAGAGGACGAGCTTGGCCCCGACCATCGGCGCCGCCCAGGGAACCCCCCAGGCATTGGCATGGAACATCGGCACGATGGGAAGGACGACGCTTCGGCAGCTCAGTTCGAAGACGTCCGGGCCGACTTCGACAAGCGTGTGAAGCATGGTCGAGCGATGCTCGTAAAGGACGCCCTTGGGATTGCCGGTGGTGCCACTGGTGTAGCAGAGGCCGCACGGCTCGCGCTCGTCGCCCTCGACCCAGGCGAAATCGTCGTCTTCCGCGTCGATCCACTGGCGAAAGCCGCCATCGTCCATGCAGACATAATGCTCGATCGTCTGCCACTGCGGCTTCATCTTCTCGACCAGTGGCGCGAAGGCGTGATCGTAGAGGAGCACGCGGTCCTCGGCGTGATTGGCGATATAGGCGAGCTGGTCGGGGAAGAGGCGCGGATTGATGGTGTGGAGGATGCCGCCCATGCCGATCGCGCCATACCAACTGGTCAGATGATGGGCGTGGTTCATGGCGAGGGTCGCGACGCGGTCGCCGCGCTGGATGCCCAGCCTGGTCAGCGCCTTCGCCATGCGGCGGGCGTCGGTGGCGACTCCGCGCCAATCGGTGCGGGTGATCGAGCCATCGCCCCAGGCGCTGACGATCTCACGCGATCCATGTTCCCGGGCGGCATGGTCGACCAGCCGCATGACGCGCAGCTGCTGATGCTGCATCGCGCCCAATATACTCATGACGGTTCCTCCTACCCGAGGAGAGTGGCGTCAGATTGAGTGGGAGGCAAGCGCCGCCATTCTCCTGCAGGAGCAGGAGCTCGGTGCCATTCCGCTTTTCTATGAAGGAGCCGGCCCCCTGCTTTGCAGGGTCGCATCAGAAGGGCATCTGGAATCCCGGCGGAAGCGGAAGGCTGCTGCTCATCTTCTGCATCTCGGCGGCGGCGGCCTGGTCGGCCTTGGCGCGGGCGTCGTTGAAGGCGGCGGCGACGAGGTCCTCGACCATCGTCTTCTCGGCAGGCACGAGCAGGGTTTCGTCGATGGCGACGGCGATGATCCGGCCCTTGGCCGAGCAGCGGACCTTCACCAGGCCGCCACCGGCCTGACCTTCGACCTCGATCTTGTCGAGATTGTCCTGCGCCTTCTGGAGCTCGGCCTGCGCATTCTGCGCCATCTGCATGATCTCTTCGAGGCTAGGCATGGTGAGCATCCTTTGCGGTCACGTTTTCGAGGGTTGCGCCGGGGAAGCGGGCGAGCACCGCGGCAACATTGGGTTCGGCGAGGATGGCTGCGCGAGCGCGTTCCTCCGCCATCCGGTCCTGCTGCTGGAGCGAGGGCTCGGCCTCGCCGTCGCTGAGCGCCACTTCCCAGCGCTCGCCGAGCACGGCCTTAAGGTCGTCGGCCAGCTCGCGAGCGAAGCCGGAGCCGAGCGGCTGGAGCGGCTTCAGGTCGATCGCGGGCGGCGCGTAGCGGACGAGGCCGACCTGGCTACGCAGCTGGACCGCGCGGATCGCCTTGCCGGCTTCCTCCAGCCGGTCGGCGAGCGCGGCGAAGGTCGGCGGGGCGCTCGGCGCTGGTGCCGGAGCGGGCGCAGGCTCAGGCGGAGGCGGCGCAATGGAGGCGCGCGGGCTTGCCGGTGCCGGAGCGCTTAGCGCCGCGGTACGGGCTACTCCGCCCTCGCCGGCCTGGATCCGGGCGATCAGCGTGGCGGGATCGGGCAGATCAGCGGCATGGACGAGGCGAAGCAGCACCATGGCGGCGGCCTCGTTCGGATCGGGCGCACTGGTGACGTCGGCAAGGCCTTTCAGAAGCAATTGCCACAGACGGTGGAGTTGCGACCAGCCGAGGCTGTCGGCCAGTTCTCCGCTGGCGGCCCGCTCCTCGGCGCTGGCGAGCGTGTCGCCGGCGCCGCCCGCCTTGGCGCGGGAAGCGGCATGGACCTGCTCCATCAGGCCGCGCAGCAAGGCCGTGGGATCGATGCCGAGCGCCTGCGCCTCGTCGAATTCGGCGAGGACGGCGGAAGCGTCGCCGGCGAGGAGGACGGAGAGGAGGCGGCGGATGCGGCCGCGATCGGCCAGCCCGAGCATGTCGCGCACCGCCTCGGCCGTCACCATGCCCGAGCCATGGGCGATCGCCTGGTCGAGCAGCGACAGGCCGTCGCGGGCGGAGCCTTCCGCGGCGCGGGCGATCATCAGCAGCGCGTCGGTCTCGATTTCCACCTGCTCGATCTCGGCAATGCGGCGGAAATGGTCGACCAGCCGCTCGGCCGGGATGCGGCGAAGGTCGAAGCGCTGGCAGCGCGACAGCACCGTTACCGGCACCTTGTTGACCTCGGTCGTCGCGAACAGGAACTTCACATGCGCCGGTGGCTCCTCGAGCGTCTTCAACAGCGCGTTGAAGGCGTTCTTGGTCAGCATGTGGACTTCGTCGATAATGTAGATCTTGAAGCGGGCGCTGACCGCCGAATAGCGCACCGCCTCAATGATCTCGCGGACGTCGTCGACGCCGGTGTGGCTGGCGGCGTCCATCTCGGTGACGTCGATGTGGCGCCCCTCGGCAATCGCCCGGCACGGCTCGCATACCCCGCATGGATCGATGGTCGGACCGCCCTGCCCGTCCGGGCCGATGCAGTTGAGCGCCTTGGCGACGAGGCGCGCAGTCGACGTCTTGCCGACCCCGCGCACCCCCGTCAGCAGGAAGGCATGGGCGATGCGCCCGCTGTCGATCGCATTGCCGAGGGTGCGCACCATCGCATCCTGCCCGATCAGCTCGGCAAAGCTCTGCGGTCGATACTTTCGGGCGAGCACGCGATAGGGCGACGCGCCGGCGCTCTTCTCCAGCGGCTGGGCGGGAAGGTCGAGGCCAAGGCCGGGCGATTCGTCGTCGGTCATCCAAACTGATGTAGGCCCTGCCCCCGCCGCTGTCAGCCGCTGCCCGACTGTGACGGTTGCGAAACTTGTCGACATTTGTGCGCGTGCCGGGGCGACCATCGGGCATCCGGCGCAGCTTCTTGCGCTCAGGCGTCACTCCCGCCATATGCGCCGCGGGAGTCGGGCGGACGGAACCGTCGCCAACCTGGTCAGGTCCGGAAGGAAGCAGCCACAACGATTTCGTTTCGGGTCGTTCCGGCTCCCACCCCCGCCTAGTCGGGCATTCTCACCGTCATCACCGGACCGCTCACCGTCAGCTGGCAGGCCAGCCGGCTGGTGCGCTGGACGCCGTGCGCGAGGTCGAGCAGATCCTCCTCCTCCTCGCTCGCCGGCGGGAGCCTCGCGAAATCCTCCGCCGAAAGGATGACGTGGCAGGTCGAGCAGCTGATCGACTTGTCGCACGTGCCTTCGAGCGGCTGATCGGCCGACTGCGCAACGTCGAGGAGATTGGCGCCTTCGGCGGCTTCCACTTCGCGGTCGAGCGCGCCGTCGGTCTTGAGGAAACGGACGAGGGTCATGCGGCGAATTGTTGCTGTGCCTCGGCGGCGTCGCGGATGAGGGCGCAGGCTTCGACCACGTCTTCCTTTGTCGTGTACCGGCCGAAGCCGAGGCGGATGCTGCTGCGCGCCTCGGCATCGCTGAGGCCGATGGCGCGAAGGACGTGGCTGGGCCGACCGGAGCCGCTGGCACAGGCCGAACCGAGGGAGAAGGCGATGCTGCGGCAATCGGCGATCAGGCGCGCAGAATCGAGGCCGGGGCGGCGGAGGTTGAGGTTACCGGCGTAGCGGTGCCCGGTGCTGCCGTTGACGATCCAGCCGGGACCGAGCGCCTGGAGCGCGGCTTCGTGCAGGCGGCGCACGTGATCGGCATCGCTCGACATGTCGCGTCTGGCGAGCGCCGCCGCCTCTCCGAAACCGGCGCAGAGCATGGGAGACAGGGTGCCCGAGCGGAGCCCCCGCTCCTGCCCGCCGCCGTGGAGCAGCGGTTCGACGGTGACGCCGTCGCGCGTCCATAGGGCACCAATGCCCTTGGGCCCGTAGACCTTGTGGGCGCTGATCGCGACGAGGTCGGGACCGGATGGGACGGGCATGCGGCCGTAACCCTGGACGGCGTCGCACAGCATGAGGGCACCTGCCTCATGGGCAGCCTCGGCGATCTCGGCGACGGGCTGGATGACGCCGATCTCGTTGTTGACCAGCATGGCCGCGACGAGGCCGGTCGGCTTGCGCAGCGCGTCGCGGAGGTGGTCAAGGTCAACGAGGCCGTCGGCGCGGACGGGAAGCACCTCGACGTCGCGGCCGTGGCGGGCGAGCCACTCGACCGTATCCAGCACCGCCGCATGCTCGGTCGCGAGGGTGACGATCCGCCCCGTCGTGCCGCGCAGCGCCATGTTGAGCGCTTCGGTGGCACCCGACGTGAAGATTGTCTCGCCGCCGCTGGGGAGCAGCGCGGCCACCCTCCCTCGCGCATGCTCGATCGCGGCGGCTGCCTCGCGGCCCCAGCGGCTCGGGCTGTGCGGATTGGCGAAATGATCGAGCCAGGGGAGCATCGCCGTCCTGACCTCGGGTGAGAGCGGCGTGGTTGCCTGATAGTCGAGATAGATCATGCGGCGCGGCGGCGGGCTGCGACGGCGGTGAAGGCAGCGAGGAAGGCATCGATGTCGGCCTCGACGGTCTGCGGCCCGAAGCTGACGCGCAGGGCACCGGCGGCGACCGGCTCCGGAACGCCCATCGCGGCCAGCACGCGGCTCGCCTTCATCTTGCCGCTGGAACAGGCCGAGCCGGCGCTGACCGCGAACCCGGCAAGGTCCAGCTGGACGAGCAAACTGTCCTTCGACGCGCCTTCGAGTGCAATCGCGCTGATCGCGGGAATGCGATCGGTGCTGTCGCCGATGACAAGCCCGCCGGCGGCACGGACGCCTTTTTCGAGCCGATCGCGAAGAGCGGCGAGGCGCGGCATGGCGGTCCGGTGCGCACCGGTGGCGAGGGCCGCGGCCATGCCGGCGATGGCGGGCAGATTCTGGGTGCCGCGGCGATAGCCTTTCTCCTGGCCGCCGCTCGGCGCGAGCGTTGCGAGGTCACGCACCAGAAGCGCGCCGATTCCCGGCGGGCCACCGAATTTGTGAGCGGAGATGGCGATGAAGTCGGCGTTCGGCAGGTCGATCTTGCCGGCCGACTGGGCGCAATCGGCGAGCAGCAGGCCGCCCGCGGCCTTCACCTGCCGAAAGATGGCGTCGATCGGCTGGATGACGCCGGTCTCGTTGTTGACATGCTGGATGGCGACCAGAGCCGGTGGTCCGCCAAGCAAGCGGCCAAGCGCATCGAGGTCGATCCGGCCGCTGCCATCGACCGGCACCGGCTCGGCGCCCTCACCCATGGCATGGGGCACCACGTCATGTTCCGTGGCGCCGATGATGCGGCGCGGTGGTGCTGCGCGCGCGGCAGCCATGCCGATCGCCTCGCTCGCACCGCTGGTGAAGATGACGTCATGCCGCCAGCCGAGCGCGTCGGCGATGGCCGCGCGCGCCCGCTCGAGCGCTGCCTTGGCCGCGCGGCCGTCGGCATGCGGACTCGACGGATTCGCCCAGGTACCCAGCGCCTCCGCCATCGCCGCCTGCGCTTCGGGCAGGACGGGGGTCGTCGCGGCATGGTCGAGATAGGTTCGGGAGCGGCTCAACTTATTCCAACATTGCCTAGTAAGTGCCGCCGTCTATATAGGCGCTCCTTCGCCATCCCCACCAGTCTTCCAAGAGGCTTATGCCCGAAGTCATCTTTCCGGGGCCGGAAGGCCGCCTCGAAGGCCGTTTCCACCCGGGCCTTCGCCCGCGCGCACCGGTCGCGCTGATCCTGCACAGCCACCCGCAGGCGGGCGGCACGATGAACAACAAGATCGTGCAGCTCATGTACCAGACCTTCGTGAAGCGCGGCTTCGCGACCCTGCGGTTCAACTTCCGCGGCGTGGGCAAGAGCCAGGGCGTGTTCGACAACGGCGTTGGCGAGTTGTCGGATGCGGCGAGCGCGCTCGACTGGGTGCAGCAGATCCATCCCGAGGCCGAACAGACCTGGGTCGCGGGCGTCAGCTTCGGCGCCTGGATCGGCATGCAGCTGCTGATGCGCCGTCCGGAGATCAAGGGCTTCATCTCGATCGCGCCGCCGGCCAACATGTACGACTTCGGCTTCCTCGCCCCCTGCCCTTCGTCGGGCATCATCATCCAGGGCGAAGCGGACGAGGTGGTCAGCCCGGCAAGCGTCCAGAAGCTGGTCGACAAGCTGCGCACCCAGCGCCACATCACCATCCACCACGACACGATCCCGGGCGCGAACCACTTCTTCGCGAACGAGCTCGACCTGCTGATGAAGAGCGTGGACGGTTACCTGGACATGCGGCTGGGGCGGTAGGCTGCTCCCCTGCGCAGGCAGGAATTCACCGTCTTCCGGTCGTCTCTCAAGTGTGACTGAGGCCCTGCGTGCGTTCGCAAGGAACGGTCAGACCGCCCAGATCAGCACGTTGGCGATGAGGATGACGCCGACCAGCATCATCATCGAACCCTGCTTGCGATGGACACCTTTGTAGGTCGTCCTTGCGCCGAACAGCAGCAGCACGAAGGCGGCCAGCATGGCGATGGACATGAGGGTGGAAGCGGTCTGATTCATCGTGTCTCCTGCAACCGCTTCTTAACCCCTCTTCTCCTACAGCGCATCGTCATGATGTCGGCCGACCAGCAGATGAAGCTAGCGGATGCCTTCGAGCGGATCGAAGGCACGATCCTGCCGTGCATCGCGATGATGCTGGAAACCCTGCTCGACGCCTCGCGGGACCTCAGCGCAACCGACCCGAAGGTTCTGGTGGCAGAACTGCAGACGCTCGCCGCGGAGCTCGAGGAACTGACCCGCAGCGTGGAACTCTATTCGCCAGGCAAGCTCGATCCCGGCGCCTACCGGACGACCGGCACGCTCTAGGCCACCCATTCGGCATGGATCGCGGGGTCCATATTGCCGCCGGTCAGCATCACTACCGTTCCGGGCTCCAGTTCGACCTTGCCGGCGAGCACGGCCGCAAGCGCCGCCGATCCGCCCGGTTCGACCAGCAGCCCCAATTCGTGCCAGGCGAAGCGCACGGCGGCGCGTACCTCCGCTTCGGTGACCGACCGGGCCGCTGCCCCGCGCTGCCGGAGTACGCCGAAGGTGAGCGGCGAGACGAGCGGCGTCTGCAGCGCGTCGCAGGCGGTTGGCGGCGCGTCGGGCGCGACCGGCACGATATGGCCGAGCGCGAGGCTTCGGCCCATGTCGTCCCAGCCCTCCGGTTCGACGATCACCATTCCCGCTTCCGGGCAGGCAAGGGCAAGACCGGCGGCAAGCCCGCCACCGCCGCAGCAGACGACGATCCTGCGCACCGGCTCAGGACATTGGTCGGCGATCTCCAGCCCCGCCGTTCCCTGACCGGCGATGATATGGCGATCGTCGAAGCTGGGCACGACCACCCCGCCCCGCTCCGCCGCAAGCGCCGCCGCGATGGCGACACGATCCTCGGTGCGGCGATCGTAGAAGACGATGTCCGCGCCCTGCGCCCGCGTTCCCTCGACCTTCGGCGCAGGTGCGTCGGAGGGCATGACGATGGTCGCCGGAACGCCCAGCCGCCGGGCCGCGATCGCCACCCCTTGCGCATGATTGCCGCTTGAAAAGGCGACCACGCCGGCCTTGCGCTCGGCCTCGTTCAGCAGGGCCAGGCGGTTGCTGGCGCCGCGCAGCTTGAACGAGCCGCCGGTCTGCAGCGATTCGCATTTGAGCCACAGCCTGTGCCCGCCGAAGCGCACTTCAGTGAGCGGCGTCCGCTCGACCAGGCCACGGACCCGTTCGGCGGCGTCGAGCACCTCTTCACGGGTAGGAAGATTATCGTTCGTTTGCATGTGGTTGGATGAGCCGTTCAAGAGGTGCGCCAGAACCCCGCTGCGTTACATTCCTGTGACCATAAAAAGGTTGCGTTAAGGGGGGTCGGTTCATATATCGCGCCTCCGCTGCCCCATGGGACTTCCAACCGCAAGGCAGCTTTCGTCAACTGTCGCCGTAAGGCACTTGGAGGTCCCTTGAATTGGCAGAGCACCCCTTCGCGCTGGGGCTAGCGCCCCATTCCGATCGTACCGAGGCTTTCGTTGCTTCCGGTGCGTCCGAAATCGCTCGACTGAAGCCGGTTCAGCCGGTGACCCTGCTTCGCCCGCATGCGGCGAAGGCAGCTGCCCGTTTCTTCGTCGAGAAGTTTCCGGGCCGGTCGCTCTATGCGGTGAAGGCGAACCCCTCGCCCGACCTGCTGCGCGTCCTGTGGGACGGCGGCGTCACGCATTATGACGTGGCGTCGATCGGCGAGGTCCGGCTGGTCCGTGAAACCCTCCCGCAAGCCGTGCTGTGCTTCATGCACCCGGTGAAGGCCGAGGAAGCGATCTCCGAGGCCTATCACGAGCATGGTGTCCGCACCTTCAGCCTCGACAGTCTCGACGAGCTGGAGAAGATCGTCGCTGCGACGGCGAGCGATGGTGTGGCCGCGAGCGACCTCAACCTGCTGGTGCGCCTGCGCGTCTCGTCCGAGCATTCGAAGCTGAGCCTCGCCTCCAAGTTCGGTGCCGATCCGTCGGAGCTGAAGGCGCTGCTGATGGCTGCCCGCCAGGCATCGGACGCGCTCGGCCTCTGCTTCCACGTCGGCAGCCAGGCGATGAGCCCGGCGGCCTATGCCGAAGCCATGGCCCGGGTCCGCGACGCGATCGTCGAGGCGGCGGTCACGGTCGACATCGTCGATGTCGGCGGCGGTTTCCCCTCGTCCTATCCCGGAATGGAGCCGCCTGCGCTGGAGACCTATTTCGCGGTCATCCACGAGGCTTTCGAGAAGCTGCCGATCAGCTATTCGGCCGAACTCTGGTGCGAGCCGGGCCGTGCGTTGTGCGCGGAATATGCGTCGGTGCTGGTCCGGGTCGAGAAGCGCCGCGGCGATGAGCTGTTCATCAACGACGGCGCCTACGGCACCCTGTTCGACGCCGCGCACATCGGGTGGCGCTTCCCCGTCCGCCTGGTGCGCGACGAGGAGAGCGATACCCGCCCGCACGGCTTCAGCTTCTACGGGCCGACCTGCGACGATCTCGACCATATGGTCGGGCCGTTCGAGCTGCCCGCCGACGTTGCTGCCGGCGACTATATCGAGATCGGCATGCTCGGCGCCTATGGCTCGGCGATGCGGACCCGCTTCAACGGCTTCGGCTCGGCCAGCGGTTGGGCGGTCGCGGTGACCGACGCCCCGATGGCCTCGCTCTATGGCGAGGCGGCGGCGGCGACCCGGTCCAACGTGGTGAAGCTGTAACGGATATTCGGCACGGCTGAGCGCCGTGCCGGCACCTTTCGTCATGCCGGGCTTGACCCGGCATCCGCCTTCTTCTTGCTCGATCGAAGAAAAGGCAGACCCCGGGTCAAGCCCGGGGTGACGGCTTGATGACGGGCTCTTTCATCAAGGAAACACGCATGAACACCCCGAAGATCAACGACACCCGAAAGGCAGAACTGCTCAGCAGCACCGTCGAGCATATCGACATCACCAAGTTCGATGCCCGCCCGATCGTCGAGGCGATGGGCAAGATGAGCTTCACCAGCCGGGACCTCGCGCGCGCCACCGGCATCTACAACCAGATGCTGAGCGATCCCGACTGCTCGGTCATCCTGGTGATCGCCGGATCGACCTCGGCCGGCGGCTGCATGGACCTCTATGCCGAACTGGTGCGCTCGAACATGGTCGACGCGATCGTCGCCACCGGCGCCACCATCGTCGACATGGATTTCTTTGAAGCGCTTGGCCACAAGCACTATCAAGCGCTTGAAATCCCTGACGATGACACGCTCCGCTCGCTCTACATCGATCGTATCTACGATACCTATATCGACGAAGAGCAGCTGCAGGACACCGACTTCACCATCGGCAAGATCGCCGACACGCTGGAGCCGCGTCCCTACAGCAGCCGCGAGTTCATCAAGGAGATGGGCAAGTGGCTGCTGGAGAATGGCAAGAAGGAGAACAGCCTCGTCAAGCTCGCCTACGAGCATGACGTGCCGATCTTCTGCCCGGCCTTCACCGACAGCTCGGCCGGCTTCGGCCTCGTCAAGCATCAGGTCGACGCCATGAAGGCGGGCCGGCGCTACATGACGATGGACTCGATCGCCGACTTCCGCGAGCTGACCGACATCAAGATCAAGGCGGGCACCACCGGTCTTCTGATGATCGGCGGCGGCGTGCCCAAGAACTTCACGCAGGACACCGTGGTCTGCGCGGAGATTCTCGGCCACGAGGATGTCGAGGTGCACAAGTATGCCGTGCAGATCACGGTCGCCGACGTCCGCGACGGCGCCTGCTCCTCCTCGACGCTCCAGGAAGCCGCCAGCTGGGGCAAGGTCTCGACCGCGCTCGAGCAGATGGTGTTCGCGGAAGCCACTTCCGTCCTGCCGCTGCTCGCCAGCGACGCCTATCATCGCGGCCACTGGAAGACCCGCGCCAAGCGCCAGTTCGCGAAACTGTTCGACTAAGGTTGCACTTCGCGACCAAGCTTCTACCCTCCTCCCGGATAACCTCTGGGGGGAGGGTTTTTCTTTGCATCATCCACTTGCACAGCCGGTCGCCCTGCTTGCGGCCTGGACCTTCGTCATCTTCTTCTGGATGTACGTGACCCGCATTCCGGCGATGATGAAGGCCGGCATCGACCTCAAGACGCTGCGTGGCGGCACGGGGTCCAATCTCGACAAGGTGCTTCCGCCGGAAATTCAGTGGAAGGCGCACAATTACAATCACCTGCTCGAGCAACCGACGATCTTCTATGCGATTGCCCTGCTGCTGATCGTCACGGGTAGCCAGAGCCTCCTCGCGGTGCAGCTGGCCTGGGGCTATGTCGCCCTGAGGATCGCGCACAGCCTGGTGCAGACGACGGTCAACATCACCCGCATCCGCTTCCTACTCTTCCTTGCCGCGAGCCTGTACCTGCTCGGGCTGGTCGTCATCGCGCTTGCCGAAGCCTTCTAGGAGCCACCCATGATCGCCACTGCCTTGCTAGGTCCAATCGTCGCGCTCGTCGCCTGGTCGCTGCTTGTTCTCTTCTATCTCGCCTTCGTGCGGTTCCGCGGAATCAAGCGGGCGGGCATCAAGGTCGACCCGAGCCGCGGCGGACGCGGGCAGGACCTGGAGGGCGTGCTCGACCCCAAGTGCAACTGGCCGGCGCACAATTATGCGCACCTGATGGAGCAGCCGACCCTCTTCTACGCGATCGTGCTGACGCTGGCGTTGATGCAGTTCGACCATCCGGTGAACGTGATGATGGCCTGGGCCTATGCTGCCTTGCGCATCGTCCACAGCATCGTGCAGATCTTCTTCAACGACTTGCGGATCCGCTTCCCGTTGTTCCTGGTCAGCACCCTGGTGCTGGCGGGCCTGACGCTGCACGCCGCGCTGGCGCTGCTGCACTAGCGCGAGAAGGCGGCCGCCAGTTCGACGTGGGTGGACCAGCGGAACTGGCCGACCGGGCGCACCCAGTCGAGCCGGTAGCCGCCTGATGCCAGCATGGCCGCGTCGCGCGCGAACGTGGCGGGATTGCAGCTGACATAGGCAATGCGGGGCACCGGCGAGGCGGCGAGCTGCTCGACCTGCGCCTCGGCGCCCGAGCGCGGCGGGTCGAGGACCACGGCGTCGAGACCGGCAAGTTCCCCGGTCATCAGCGGTCGGCGGTAGAGGTCGCGATGCTCGGCCTGGATCGCAGGGGCCGCGCGCTTCATCGCCAGGATCGAATCACGCCCCGCTTCGGCGGCGCAAACCCTGCCCGAAAGCGCCATGGCGAAGGTGCCGATGCCGGCGAACAGGTCGGCGGAATGCGCAGGGTCGCCGACCGCCTCGATCACCGACGCGACCAAGGCGGCCTCGCCATCCTCGGTCGCCTGGAGGAAGGCGCCGATCGGCAACGGCACGGGTCTGCCGGACAGGGTCACGGTCGCGGGCTGCGGCTCCCAGCGGACTTCGGGCCCGAGGCCTTCATCGAGGCTGAGGCGCGCCAGCCCATGCTCCTGCGCAAAGTCGACGAGCCCCTGCGCGGCCTCGAAACCCTCGGCGGTGACTCCCTTCAGCAGGACGTCGACGCCCTGGTCGGCGAGCGTCAGCTGCATCTCGGCCGTGCGCCTTGGTGCCAGCAGCAGCATCAGGAGCGAGCGTAAGGGTGCGATCAGAGCGAAAAGCTCAGGTTTGAGGATGTGGCACTCCGCAAGATCGATAACTCGGTTCGATTTTTCGGCGTTGAAGCCGAGCACGACCTTGCCGCCGGCCCTCAGCGCCCGCAGCGAGGCGCGGCGGCGGCTTCTTGGCGGAGACAGGTGCGGCGCTCGTATCTCCGCCGTCAGGTCGTGCTGCGCGAGCGCGCCCTCGACGCGGGCGACCAGATAAGCCGCGAACGCCTCGTCATCGACATGCTGTAGCTGGCAGCCGCCGCATTCGGGAAAGTGACGGCATGGCGGCAGTTGCCGGTGGGGACCGGGCGTGATCGTGCCGTCCTCGGCGACGAGGTCGCCAGGCGCCGCGAAGGCGACGTGGCGACCGCTCGCCGTCACCCCGTCTCCGCGCGCCGCGATCCGGACGACGGTCTCGCTCACAGCGCGTCCAGCAGGCCGTCGGCGGTCATGCCCGGCCCGGCCCGTTCCGCCGCACGGCCGTGCAGCCAGACGGCGGCGCAGGCGGCCTCGAAGGGCGGCATCCCGCGTGCTCGAAAGGCAGCGATCATGCCGGCAAGGACATCGCCCGTGCCCGCCGTCGCCAGCCAGGCAGGCGCCGGCGGTGCGAAGCCGAGCCGGCCGTCGGGCGCGGCGACGAGCGTGTCCGGACCCTTGTAGACGACGACCGCTCCGGAGGCCCGCGCCGCAGCGAGCGCCTGCTCGGCCTTGCTGCCTGGACCATCGCCGAACAAGGCGCCGAATTCTCCGGCATGGGGCGTGATCACCGCATCCTGCCCCTTCAGGCGCTCAGGCTCGCCGACCAGCCTGATGGCGTCGGCATCGATCACCTTGGGCGCCCGGCTGGTCAGGGCGAGGGTCAGCAGCTGTGGCAGGTCGCCGAGGCCTGGCCCGACCAGGATGCAGCCGATGCGAGGGTCGCCAAGCTGCGCGTCGCCCGTCTGGACCACGGCCAGCGGCAGGCCGTCGATCGGCTTGCTGGTCGAGACGCGCACATAGCCGGCGCCGCTGCGCGCGGCGGCGGTCGCGGCGAGCGCAATGGCCCCTGGCATGGCGCCGGCCAAAGCATGAACGAGGCCGCGACTGTATTTGTGGGCGTCGGGCGCGATCGCCGGCAGCGCCGGCTCGCCAATCTCGTGCCAGTCGCTGGTCGCGGCGATCCCGATGTCGGCGAGCACCAGCCGGCCCATGGAGGGCATGGCGGGCATCAGGCGATGTGCGGGTTTGAGCGCTCCTAAAGCGAGCGTGAGGTCGAAGGCGGGTACCGGTGACAGCAGCGATCCGCTGTCGGCCTCCACACCGCTGGGCAGGTCGGCGGCGATAGCGAGGTTGGAGGCCGCAGCAAGATCAGAAAGTGTTTCACAAACAGAGGCTTCGAGCCCTCGCTTGAGGCCGGTTCCGAACAGGCAGTCGATGAGCAGGGGCGCTGGTTGCGCATCCGCCAATGCCCCGACCGGCCCCTTCCACTGCGCGCGCGCTCCCCGGGCGAGGTCGGAGGCGGGCTTGGCCAGCGAGGCGATGCTGACGGGCACGCCGCGCTCGGCAAGATACCGGCCGGCGACATAGCCGTCGCCGCCATTGTTGCCCGGACCGCAAAGGATCAGCGTGGGCAAGCCGCCCGAGAAGCGGAGGGCGGCATCGGCGAGGCTGTGCCCGGCACGCTCCATCAGCTCGGCAAGGCCGCAGGACGCCGCCTGCTCGGCAGCACGCATGGCCGCGGCGGTGAGGATCGGCCGGTTCACCGAAGACTGCTCGCCATGTGCCACCATCGTGGCGGACAGGCGGCTGCGGCGGCGTCACGCGCTTCCTCGCTGTCGAACAGCGCAAAGCAGGTGGCGCCGGAGCCGGACATGCGGGCAAGCTCGACGCCTTCTTGCGCGCCAAGCCAGTCCAGCACGTCGCCGATCGCCGGGACCAGCGCTCGGGCCGGCGGCTCGAGATCGTTGCGCCCTGCCCTCCACTCCCCGAGCGGACCGCCGTCGACGCCATTCCAGCTGGCGAAGACCTCGCGGGTCGAGAGGGCCTGCATTGGGTTGACGAGCAGCACCGGCCTGTCCGCCACCCCGGCATCCACCAGCATGAGTTCGTCGCCGGCCCCCGACCCGCGTGCGGTCATGCTGAGCAGGCAGGCAGGAACGTCGCTGCCAAGGGTCGGGGCGATACGTGCGGCAATATCAGGGTCGATGCTCCACAGGCGCGTCAGTAGGCGCAGCGCCGCCGCGGCGTCGGCCGATCCGCCGCCGATTCCGGAAGCGACGGGCAGGCGCTTGTCGAGGGTCAGGCGGACGCCCTTCCCCACCCGGGCCTCGGCCGCGAGGGCGCTGGCGGCGCGGTGGACGAGATTGCCCGGGCCATCGTCGAGCATCGCCGCGAACGGCCCGGTGACGGTCAGCGACAGGTCGTCGGCGAGGGCGGCGGTCAGCTTGTCGCCGTCGGTGCAGAAGGCGAAGACGGTTTCCAGATCGTGGCGGCCGTCGGCGCGCCTGCCCCGGACGTGGAGGGCGAGGTTGATCTTGGCCGGCGCGATCTCGACATAGTCGGGACGGTCGGTCACGGCGCCGCCGTTGCCGGGGTAAGGCCGGCGGCGATCTTCGCCTCGACCCGCGTCCTGACGTCACTCTCGGCCGTCACCAGCGCCGCATTCCAGGCGAAGCGCGCTTCATATCTGCGCCCCGCCGTATAGAGCGCATCGCCGAGATGCTCGTTGATCTCCGACTGCGCGGGGTCACTGGCGGCGGCGCGTTGCAGGGTGGCAATCGCCTGGTCGACCCGGCCACGCTTGAACTGGGCCCAGCCGAGCGAATCGGTGATCGACGCATCGTCGGGCGCCCGACGGCTCGCCTCGGCGATCATCGCTTCGGCTTCGTCGAGCTGCTCGCCCCGTTCGAGACGGGCATAGCCGAGGTAGTTGAGGACGACCGGATTGTTTGGCGCGAGCTTGTGCGCGGCCTCGAGCGCCTGCTTGGCATCGGCCCAGCGCCCGGCCTGCTCAAGCGAGGCGCCGCGCAGGAGATGGATCGACCAGGGATCGGAGCCGGGGCCGCCCTCTTCGACCAGCGCCAGCGAACGGGCAAAGGCGTCGGCTGCCTCCGCATGGCGGTTGGCGGCATCGAACACGTCGCCGAGCCGGCTCCAGTCGTCGGCAGTGACCCGGTCGCCCGCTTGGGCGAAGGCCTGCGCCCGCGCGATCGCTTCGGCCTGGCGGTCGGCGCGAAGCAAAGTGCGGATCTCGGCATCGCGCGCCTCGCTCTGGAAGGGCGAGTCTTGGGGCACGGAGCGGAAGACGGCCAGCGCATCGTCGGCGCGCTCCGCCCGCTCGAGCAGCAGGCCCAGCAGGACCGCCGTCTCCTCGTTGCGCGGATCGGCGAATCGGGCGACCTGCGCGATCCCGAGCGGAAGCGAGCGCCCGTCATTGCCGTTGAGGGTGATGGCAAGGCCGGTCAGCAGCTCCGCATAGCCCTCGGCGGCGGTGGCGATGGGAAGGCGCGGACGACGGTCGGAAGCGAGCCATACGGCGGCGTGGCGCAGCGTGACGTCACGGCCGGCAAGAAGGGCCTGGGCCTCGCCGGCACGACCGGCGCGGGTCAGGCCGGCGGCAAAGGCGATGCGCAGCCGGTCGCCGCGGCCGCCGGCTTCCCGCAAGGCGGCCGGGATCAGCGGCGCTGCGAGGTCGGCCTTGCCCGCGGCGAGCAGGATCAATGCTTTGTGTTCGGGCACGACCTGGGCGAGCGTGTCGTCGGGCCGAACGGTATCGAGGATGGCGACCGCTTCGCGCCAGCGCCGCCGCTCGCCGTGCGCCCAGGCACGGATGAAGGGCTGGAGAAAGCCGAGTTCGCGCGGCCAGGCGGTGCCGAAGGCCGCCTCACCCTTGCCGGCCCTGAGCGCGTCGGCGGCGAGCAGAAGCCGCGAATCGACCGCCAGTTCGTCCGGCCGCTGGCGCGCGGTGAGGCGAAGGGCAAGCGGCATGTCGCCGGCGAGGATGGCCTGGCCGAGCGCACGGGCGGCGATACCGCGGTCGTTCGGATCGGCAGCGGCCAGGCTGGCATAGAGGATGGCCGCCCGCCGCGCATCGCCGGCGCCGGCGGCCGCCCGGGCAAAGAGGAAGGTGCTGGCGCCCGAGCGCAGGAAGTTGACGCGCCCGACGTCTGGCGCCGCAGCGGCCGGGCTCGCCAACGACAGCCCGAGCAGGGCCAGAGTCAGCGAGAGACTACATGTTCGGGTAATTGGGCCCACCTCCGCCCTCCGGCGTCACCCAGTTGATGTTCTGACAGGGATCCTTGATGTCGCACGTCTTGCAGTGGACGCAATTCTGCGCGTTGATCTGCAGGCGCGGCGCGCCATTCTCGATCACATATTCGTAGACTCCGGCCGGGCAGTAGCGCTGCTCGGGACCGTCATAGTCCGGCAGGTTGACCCGCGTCGGGATGGTCGGGTCCTTGAGCTGCAGGTGGACCGGCTGGTCTTCCTCGTGGTTGGTGTTCGACAGGAACACCGATGACAGCTTGTCGAAGCTGATGACGCCGTCGGGCTTGGGATAGTCGATCGGCGGCACCAGGTCGCGGCGCCACAGCGTCGTGTGGTCGGCGTGATGCTTCATCGTGACCGGCAGGCCGATGCCGAGCTGGCGCATCCACATGTCGGCGCCCGCGAGCACGGTGCCAATGGTGCTGCCAAACTTGGCAACCGCCGGCTCGACATTCTTCACCTTCCGCAATTCCTCGCCAATCCAGCCGTTTCTGACCGACGGCTCATAGTCGGCGAGAACATCGGAACGGCGGTCGGCGGCGATGGCGGCGAAAGCGGCGTCCGCCGCCAGCATGCCCGACTTCATCGCGGTGTGGGTGCCCTTGATGCGGGGCACGTTGACGAACCCGGCCGAGCAGCCGATCAGCGCGCCGCCCGGGAAGGCGAGCTTCGGAATGGACTGCCAGCCACCCTCGTTGATCGCGCGGGCACCGTAGGAGACGCGGCGACCGCCCTCGAGCAGGGCACGGATGGAGGGATGCTGCTTCCAGCGCTGCATTTCGTCGAAGGGCGACAGGTGCGGGTTCTTGTAGCTGAGCGCGATCACGAAGCCGATCGACAGCTGGTTATTGTCCTGGTGGTAGATCCAGCCACCGCCCCAGGCATCGTCGAGCGGCCAGCCCTGGGTGTGGATGACGGTGCCCGGGGAATGCTTGTCGGGATCGATGTCCCACAATTCCTTGATGCCGATGCCGTAGACCTGCGGCTGGCAGTCGGCCTCGAGGTCATACTGCTTCTTCAGCTGCTTGGTGAGCGACCCGCGGGCGCCCTCGGCGAAGAAGGTGTAGCGGGCGTGGAGCTCCATGCCGGGCTGATAGTCGCCCTTCTGCTCGCCGTCGCGACCGATGCCCATGGCCCCGGTGGCGACGCCCTTCACCGAGCCGTCCTCGTGGTAGAGGATTTCGGCGGCGGGGAAGCCGGGGAAGATCTCGACGCCGAGCTCCTCCGCCTGGCCGGCGAACCAGCGGCAGAGATTGGCGAGGCTGCCGGTGAAGGTCCCCTTGTTGTCCATGAAGCTCGGCATCATGAGATGGGGGAAATGAAAATGCTTGTTCTTCGTCAGCACCCAATGCTGGTTGCTGGTGACGGGCACGCGGTTGAGCAGGCACGACGAATCCTCGCGCCAGCCCGGTAGCAGCTCGTCGAGGCTCTTCGGATCGATGACCGCGCCCGACAGGATGTGGGCGCCGACTTCCGAGCCTTTCTCGAGGATACAGACGGAAAGCTCCCGCCCGGCCTCGTTGGCGAGCTGCTTCAGGCGGATCGCGGCGCTGAGCCCGGCAGGCCCGGCGCCGACGATCACGACGTCATATTCCATCGACTCCCGGTCACTCATCGATTGCTGCATTCCCTTGCAAAGACTTGCGAATGGGCTTGGCGCTCGCGGCCCCTTCCGTCAATGGCCGCAAGGTCTATAGCTGGTCCGATGAGCGAGGGGATGGAGGCGGACGGACTGAGCCGGGCTGAGGCGAGCGCCCTGCTGGCCTGGTGGCTTGAAGCCGGCGTCGACGTCGCCATCCAGGAGGAGCCGCGCGACTGGCGGGTGCGGGCTGCTCATTCCGGGCATGACGCGCCAAGCGGTGCTGGCGAGGAACTGTCGCCACAAGTCCTGCCGCAGCCCCTCCCGCAAGCGGGAGGGGAGGCGCAGCAGGTTTCTCGCGAGCGCCCGACCTCTCTCGAAGCCTTTCACGCCTGGCTCGCCGAGACCGCCGACCTGCCGCTGTTCCGGGCCGGGGCCGCGCGTGCCCTGCCGCATGGGCCGACCGACGCCGAGCTGATGCTGATCGCCGGGATCCCGGCGGCGGAAGACGTCGCCGAAGGACAGCCGATCGGCGGCGAGGCCTGGGCGCTGACTGTGCGAATGCTGTCCGCGATCGGCCTCGGGCCCGACCAGGCCTATGTCGCCGCCCTCACCTGCTTCTCCAGCGCCGGCACCCGTTTTGCCCAGCACGAGACCGATGCCTGCCGGGAGACGATGCTGGCGCAGATCGCGCTCGCCGCGCCCAAGCGGCTGCTGCTGTTCGGCGATGCACCGGCCAAGCTCCTGCTCGGCCAGCCAATGGCCAATGCCCGGGGCAAGGTGCACAAGATCGCGGGCATTCCCGCAGTCGTTACTTTTCCACCGCGCCACCTCATCCAGAACAGCGCGCACAAGGCGCTGGCCTGGTCCGACCTCCTGCTGATCATGGGTGAATGATCTTGTCCCTGCCCCTGTTGCTTGCCTCCTTCCTCGCTTCCACCCAGCCGGCCACGCCGCCCGACGATCCGCTCGCCCCCATTCAGGAGCCGCACGAGGCCGAGACCCCTCCAACGCCGATCCCGCCGACCCTGCCGCAGCCGGTGGTGATGGTACCAAAGGACTGGCCGGGCGTGTTCTCGGCGATCCGGGCATCGCAATGGAGTGCCGCTTCGGCCGGCATCGCCGCCCTGCCGCGTTCGCCGCTGACCGCGCTTGCAAGAGCCCAGCTCTACACCGCCAAGGGATCGCCGCCGGTGACCGCCGAGCAGTTGCTGGCGCTGCTGGCGGAAGCGCCGGAGCTGCCGCAAGCCGACCAGCTGCAGCGGATGGCGCTTGGCCGGGGTGCGGTGCGGACGCCGCCCGTGCCTCGCCGCGCGGCACTGGTCCCGATCGGCAGCACGCCGCGCCGCGGACGTTCGGGCCCCGTCACGGGCGAGCCGGAAGTCGACCGGCTCCGCCGCGCGCTCGAGCCCTATGTGAAGGCGGACGATGCGGCCGGAGCCGAGGCCCTGCTGACCGCCTCGTTGCCGCTGATCAGTGCCGAGGCCCGGGCCGAGCTCGGCCAGCGGGTCGCCTGGATCTACTATGTGCGGGGCGAGAATGCACAGGCCCGGCGGCTCGCCGACCTCGCGCGCGGACCTTATACGCCGCCGCCGCTGCCTGTCGCCGAGCCCTTCCCCGAACAGGCGCTCACGACTCCCGCGCTTCCTGCCCCGGTTCCGTCGCTGTCGGTAACCCGCGCGCCGACCGGACCCTGGTCGGTCCAGGCCGAATGGGTGAGCGGGCTGGCGAGCTGGCGCCTGAACGATTGCGACACGGCCGCCCGGGCCTTCCGCGAAGTCGGCCAGCGCTCGAGCGAGGCGAGCCTTGCGGCGGCCGGCTATTACTGGTCGTCGCGGGCGGAGATGGCCTGCCGGCGACCGGCCGCCGTGCAGCCGTTGCTGCGCCTTGCCGCCCGCAATCCGGAGACCTTCTACGGCATGATCGCGCGGCGCGCCCTGTGGCTGGAGACCAAGGTCGCCCCGCTTGCCCCGACCGCCGCCACGACCGTCGCCCGCCTGCCCAATATCACCAGGGCCGAGGCGCTGGTGCAGATCGGCGAGCGCGACCTCGCCGGCGAACTGCTCCGTCACCAGGCACGGATCGGGGCGCCGGCCGACCAGACGGGCCTGGTCGCGGTCGCCCGTCGGCTGGAGCTTGCCGCGACCCAGCATTTCCTCGGTCATTTCGGCCAGCCCGGCGCGCGGGTCCCGGCCGCGGCCCGCTATCCCGCACCGAGCTGGGCACCGCGCGAGGGCTGGCGGATCGATCCGTCACTCGGGCTCGCGCATGCGCTGCAGGAATCCTCCTTCCGCTCCGAAGCGGTCAGCCAGGCCGGTGCGGTGGGGCTGATGCAGGTGCTTCCGACGACCCGGGACCTGATCGTCCGCAGCCGCGGCCTCGCCAACGGCAACCTAAAGGATCCGGCGACCAACATGAGCTTCGGCCAGGCCTGGATCGAGTGGATGCGCACGCACCAGGCGACCGGCGGCCGGCTGCCAAAGGTCATTGCGAGCTACAATGCCGGGCCGCTTCCGGTCGGCCGCTGGCAGGTCAACGATCGCGGCGATCCCTTGCTGTGGATCGAGTCCATGCCATTCTGGGAAACGCGCTTCTACGTACCAGCGGTGATGCGCAACCTGTGGGTCTACCAGGGCTTTGCAGGCACGCCCACGGTAACGCTTGGTGAACTCGCCCAGCATCGCTGGCCGAGCTTCCCGGAGAAGCGCTGAACGTCAGTTGCGGTAGAGGAAGCCCGGAAAGGGCAAGCTCCCCTGCCGAGGCACTTTCCTCTTCTGGTCCTGCTCGAAGGCAAGACGCTGCTCCTCGGCGAGGCTGAGGCGCGGAGCAGGCGACTCGATTCTGGAAAGCCGTTCCTTGTCCATGGCTTGCATGATGAAGGAGCGAGGTGACAGCCTCCGCTCACTTATATTGCAGGACCAAGTCGTTCTTGTTCTGTTCTGCGCTTGGCGGTAGACTCGCGGGATGCCGGTCGAGTCGACTTCGGGCCGCGGGGCGACGCGCAATGCGGTGCCGACGCGCTTCAACCTGCCAGAGCGGCTGATCGAGGGCGACTGGCTCGACGAGGTGGAAGCCCTGGACGGCGTCACGCAGCGGCGGACAACGGTCACCGTCGAGCGGCCGAAGAGCATCCTCACCCGCAACCAGTCCGCCGACATCGGCTTCGACCGGTCGGTAAACCCGTATCGCGGCTGCGAGCATGGCTGCATCTATTGTTTCGCGCGGCCGACCCACGCCTATCACGACCTGTCGCCCGGCGTGGACTTCGAGAGCCGGCTGTTCGTGAAGCCTGATGCCGCCAAGCTGCTCCATGCCGCCTTGTCGCGGCCGGGCTATGATTGCGCGCCGATTGCGCTCGGCACCAACACCGATCCCTACCAGCCGATCGAGGGCAAGTGGCGGGTGACCCGCGCCATCCTCGAACTGCTGAACGAGACGGACCACCCTTTCACCATCACGACCAAGTCGGACCGGGTGCTCCGCGACCTCGACCTGATCGCGCCGGCCGCCCACAAGGGGCTGGCGGCGGTGGCGATGTCGGTCACGTCGCTCGATCCCGCGATCAGCCGGACGCTCGAGCCACGCGCCCCGGCAGGGCGGAAGCGGATCGAGGCGATCAGGCGTCTGAACGAGGCGGGCGTCCCCACCCTGCTGGCGGTGGCTCCGGTCATCCCGCAGATCACCGACCATGAGATGGAGCGGATCGTCGAGGCCGGCGCCGAGGCGGGCGCGCGAGCCGGCTTCTACCTTCCCATCCGCCTGCCGCACGAAGTGGCGCCGCTGTTCCGCGCCTGGCTCGACGACCATTATCCCGATCGCGCCGGCAAGGTGATGGCGACCATCCAGTCGCTTCGCGGCGGCAAGGACAATGATCCCAATTTCTTTACCCGAATGCAGGGCCAGGGACCGTGGGCCGACCTGCTGCGCACCCGCTTCGAGCTGGCGGCGCGCAAGGCGGGGCTGGGCACGGCCAGGCTCAAGCTGCGCCGCGACCTCTTCCGCCCGCCCGAGGGAAGGCAGATGCGATTGCTCTGACGAAGCAGGCTTGCGGCGGGCCCTTGCGGGACTAAACCAGCGCCATGCGTATCCTTCTCGCCAGCCTCCTGGCCGCCGCCGCCCTTCCCGCCCTTGCCCAGACCGCGCCGCCGCCGCCGCCGCAGCCGAGCGCGGCCGAGCAGGCGTATGACACGACCCTCGTCGCGCGCCTTCGTGACGCGGCGCTGTCGGACAGCATGGCCTGGGAGATCACCGAAGGCCTGACCACCGAGGTCGGCCAGCGCCTTGCCGGGACCGAGGCCGAAGCGCGGGCGCGGGCCTGGTCGGTGAAGCGCCTCACCGCCATGGGCTTTGCCAACGTGCGGGTGGAGGAATTCGCCATGCCAGTGTGGGAGCGCGGGCGCGAGGCGGCCGAGCTGCTCGGCCCCTATCCGCAGAAGCTGGTCGTCGCGGCGCTCGGCAACAGCGCCTCGACCCCGGCAGGCGGCGTGACGGCTGAGGTCATCTCCTTCCCCGACGTCGCCGCGCTGGCGGCTGCACCGGCCGAGCAGGTGCGCGGCAAGATCGTCTACATCGGCCACGCCATGCCGCGAACCGAAGACGGCAGCGGCTATGGCGTGTTCGGCGCACCGCGCCGCCAGGGGCCGACCCTTGCCTCGCAGAAGGGCGCGCTGGCGATCGTCATCCGTTCGATCGGCACCGACCGCGAGCATCGCAATCCCCACACCGGGGTGATGAACTTCGCCGAGGGCGCGACCCCGATCCCGGCGGGCGCCCTTTCCAACCCCGACGCCGACCAGATCGAACGCATCCTTGCGCGCGGTCAACGGCCGACGCTGCGCCTGACGCTCGAATCGCGCGTGACGCAGGGCCGTTCGGGCAATGTCATCGCCGAAGTGACGGGACGCGATCCGAACGCTGCTCCAGTGCTCGTCTCCTGCCACCTCGACAGCTGGGATCTCGGCACTGGTGCTTTCGACGATGCCGCGGGCTGCGGGATCGTCGCCGCCGCGGCCAAGCGGATCATGGAGGCTGGCACCCCTGCCCGCCCGATCCGCATCGTCTGGTTCGGCGCCGAGGAGGTCGGCCTGTTCGGCGGTCTCGATTATCGAGCGCGGCATGGCAAGGAGCCGCATCACGCACTGATGGAGAGCGACTTTGGTGCCGACCGCGTGTGGAAGGTCGACAGCCGACTCGGGGCCGAGCGGGCGATCGAGGCGCGCCGGCTGCAGCGCGTGCTCCAGCCGCTCGGCATCGTCCCCGGCAGCCTGACCGAGACGGACGGGCCCGACATCGGCCCGATGCTCGCCGACGGGCTCCCCGGCGCATCGCTGCAGCAGGACGGCACGCGTTATTTCGACATCCATCACACGCCTGACGACACGCTGGCGATGGTCGATCGCAAGCAGCTGCAGCAGAATGTCGCGGCCTGGACCGCCTCGCTGGCGGTGCTGGCGGGACCCGTCGAGCAGCGGCCGGCGGCGCCGCGGAGGAGAAGGCGGTGATCCGCTCCGGCTCCCTGCTGGCGGGGCTGCTCCTGGCTGCCTGCTCGGGCGGCAGCGACAGCCAGGACATCCCGCCGCTGCCGGAGCAGACCGCCGAAACCGCCAATGCCCTGATGGCCGAGGCGGAAAGCGCATCTGCCAATGCCGCCTCACGCGCGGAAACCGCGCCGCCTTCCAATGGTTCTGATGGCGAAACCGTCAATGAGGTGACGCCATGAACCGACTGCCCCTGCTGATCGCCCTGCCGTTCGCGCTCGCCGCCTGCAACGTCGAACGCGACGCCGCCAACGACACGACCGCCATCAGCGTCAACGACCAGAAGGTCGAAGGCGCGGTCGACCAGGCCGGCGCCGTGCTGGAGAATGCCGGCGACGAGCTCGAGCAGGCGGCGGACAGGGCTGCGCCGGCGATCGAGGACGCGGCGCGCGACGTCGGCAATGCGGCCGAGCAGGCCGGCGAGACGATCGAGGCCGGTGCGGAGGGCGCCGCGCGCGGCGTTCGCGAAGAAACCCGCGACAACCCGCCTCCCGCCGACAATCGCTAAGCGGAAGGCGGCAAGCGGTAGGCCCGGAGGGACTCGAACCCCCATCGAAGCCGTTATGAGCGGCTGGCTTTGACCATTAAGCTACGGGCCCGCGAAGCGCCTTAAAGGCTGGTAGCGTCAGCGCCAAGCACCTGCTAGGCGCCATTTCGTCGGGGAGTAGCGCAGCCTGGTAGCGCATCTGCTTTGGGTGCAGAGGGTCGCAGGTTCGAATCCTGTCTCCCCGACCAGCCCCTTCCGTCACCCTACTAGCGGGAGCAGCAGGACCAGCCGGTCGGTGCCGATGTCGAGGCGGCCGCCGACCATCGTGGAGAGGCCCTGGACCAGACGCAGCCCGAAGCGGGTGCCGGCCTGTCCGCGATCGTCGAGGAGGCGGCGCTCGCTGAGCCCGTGGAGCGCGCTCGGCCGGTCGATGCCGAGCGCAAGACTGCCACCAAGCCGGTCGACCACCATCATGAGCCGCTCTTCGCCGACCGCCGGGTCGAGCATTGCGACACCGAACTGGCGCACGAGACGCTCGGCGAGTTGAGGCGGAAGTGCGAGATTGGCCTGGCCGGCACGATCCTCGACCGTGAGGCGGATCGAACGAGCGTCCGCTTCCCTGGCGAGTTCGGCAATGACCGGACGCAAGGCATCGAGTGGCGCAATGGCCTCACCCTGCAGCCGCCCCGAACGAAGGCGCGCTGCAAGATCGAGATTGTCGACCGCGTCAGCGAGGCGCCGGGCCTGGCGGACGATCCCCGAGGCGCGCTCGCGGTAGGCGCGGTGGGCGGGGCCGAGATACTGGCCTTCGATGATCTCGCCGAAGCCGATAATGGCGTTCAGGGGCGTCCGCAGCTCGTGCATCAGCTCGCGCAGGTCGTCGTCGGGCGGGAGCGTCGGCGCGGCCTGCTCCGCTTGCGGCTCGGCGCCCTCGCGGCGGGCGATGCCGCGGTAGCCGGCGAAGCGGCCGGTGTCGGCAAAAAAAGCCGGCGTTCCGCTCCAGCGCCATTCCCCGGCGACCAGGCCTTCCTCGGCGAGGACCAGGGGCTCGTCGGCGAAGGGCAGGCGTGCGGCGAAGCGGCCGGAGAAGGGCTCGATCAGGCTCCGTCCGATCAGTGCCGCGCGCGGCGCACCCTCGACCCAGTCGATGTCGCCAGTCGGGCCGCACTCCCAGCGGAACAGGCCGATCGATGGCGGCGGCGGCCATACCGCTGCAGCTTCTTCGACCATCGCGGCCGGCGCTATGTCGGCCCGGCCCGGCTCGGGCGCGTCCGGTGCGTGAAGCGAGCCGAGCAAGGGAACAACGTCGTCGGCCGCGACGGCGCGAACGGCGCTCCAGCCAGCCGCATCGAGATCGGCGGCGGTGACGAGGGCGGCGGAGGCGGCGGCGCCCCTCGCCGCGAACAAGGCGACCAGCTCGGCCGGGACCGAGCGGCCGGCAATGGCGCGGGCGGTGGCGGCGAGGAGGTCGGCGGGAATCTCCTTCATCAACCGGGCGATCCGCTCCAGCGCGGCATCGCGGATGGCGGGACTGACGTCATTGCCGCGCGCGACCAGCTCGACCAGTTGACGCCACTGCACGGCCCGGCCACGCGCATCGGCGGCAGGCTGGTCGAGCACGGTCGCAAGGCGGTCGTCGAAACGGATGGATCAGGTCTTTCGCGCGCAAGTGAACACGGGAATGGCAGATGGACCCTCGTTAACGCAGCGGGAAGCCTTTTGCTGTTAAGCTTCCCATAACGGGACGCAGGTGGCGTGTCTTTCCGATCGAAAGGTGCAAAGGAGCACTGCTTTCGCAGGTGAACATGTTCGGCTAACCCGCACCGATGTTCATTTCCTTCGTGGAGGCGCTGCGGCGCGGCGGGATCCCGGCGAGCCTCAAGGAGCACCTGCTCCTCTTGGAAGCGCTCGACGCCGAGGTGATCGAACGCAGCCCCGAGCAATTCTACTATCTCGCGCGCGCGGTCTTCGTCCACGACGAGACCAAGCTCGACCGCTTCGACCGGATCTTCGGTGAAGTGTTCAAGGGGCTGGTGGGCGAGCCCGGCGAGGAAGCGGCCATTCCCGAGGAATGGCTTCGGCTGGTTGCGGAGAAATATCTCAGCCCGGAGGAGATGGAGAAGATCAAGTCCCTCGGATCGTGGGACGAGATCATGGAGACGCTGAAGAAGCGCCTCGAAGAACAGCAGGGCCGGCACGAGGGCGGGTCCAAGTGGATCGGCACCGGCGGCACCTCCCCCTTCGGCCACGGCGGCTACAATCCGGAAGGGGTCCGCATTGGCGGCCCGGGCAAGCATGGCCGCGCGATCAAGGTGTGGGAGAAACGCGAGTTCCAGGACCTCGACGACCGGCGGGAGATCGGCACCAGGGCGATCAAGGTCGCGCTTCGGCGACTGCGCCGCTTCGCCCGGGAAGGCGCGGCGGACGAGCTCGACCTCGACGGTACGATCGACGGCACGGCGCGGCGCGGCTGGCTCGACGTGCGCATGCGGCCGGAGCGGCACAATGCCGTGAAGCTTCTGCTCTTCCTCGACATCGGCGGGTCGATGGACGGGCATGTTCGCCTCGTCGAGGAGCTGTTCAGCGCCTGCCGCAGCGAGTTCAAGCACCTGGAGCATTATTACTTCCACAATTGCATCTACGAGGGCGTGTGGAAGGAGAACCGCCGGCGCTGGAGCGAGCGGACGAACACCTGGGACATCCTCCACAAGTTCGGCTCCGATCATAAGCTGGTGATCGTCGGCGACGCGGCGATGAGCCCCTATGAGGTAAGCCATCCGGGCGGCTCGATCGAACATATGAACGAGGAAGCCGGCTCGGTCTGGCTGAAGCGGCTGACCGGCACCTATGCCAGCGCGGCGTGGATCAACCCGGTGCCGGAGGCCTATTGGGGCCATAGCGCGTCTACCGCCATGATCCGCCAGCTGATCGACGACCGCATGTATCCGCTGACGCTCAAGGGGCTGGAGGATGCGACGAGGGCGCTCAGCCGGAAGACGTAGCGGCCGTCAGCCCTGCTGGGGCCGAGCCACTCCGGACTTGTGCACGAGGGCAAGCAGCCGGTGTTGCGACTCCTCGTTTAGCCACGGGAAGCGGGCGGGGAGATGCTCGGCGGCGAAGGCCGGCTGGGCGATGATCCACCCGAGCTCCTCCTCGAACGGACCCGCGTCATGGCCGCCCTCGGCCGTGGCGAGCAGGAGCTGATCTCCGTCGCGGACGAGTTCGGCCTGCCTGTCGGTCCGAAGCCACATGTCGAGCCGCGGCGTTTTCGGCAAAAAGGGGCGATGGGCGCGCGGCGCAAGGCGGCGCTGCCGCGCGCGGATCTGGTCGCGCAGGCGTGGCGACCGGACCAGGCCGGCGATCGCGTCCGCCAGCCTGGCGAGCCGGTCGTCGAGCGCAGCGGGGTCCTCCCGCCCATCGGGTAGATAGGCCCGGATCTCCGGCAGTTCGCGGGCGAGAAGCTGAAGCTCCTGAATCACCGCCATGCCGTGCAACGGCGCGAGGCCGAAGGTGAGGTGAAGCGAGGCCGAACTGCTCGCCAGCGCATCATGGTAGAATCCGCGCGGAATGTAGAGCAGGTCGCCGGGCTCGGTCCGGACCTGCATCAGCACCGGTCCCTTGATCTTGTCGATCAGCGCCTGCGCGCCGGGACCCTGGATCTGCTCGATCGGATCGAGCGCGCGATTGACGTAGATCCGCCATTCCTTGGTGCCGTGCAGCTGCATGGCGAAGACGTCGTGGAGGTCGCAGTGACTGGCGAAGGCCTGCACGCCCTCAAAGGAACAATAGGCATTGGCCTCGACATGGCCGGCGAAGGCTTCGCCCAGCACCCGCGCCGCCTCGCCCGCGCCGGGGCTCAGCTCCTCGACCTGGTTGGCGACGAGGCTGGCTCCGAGGCCCAGCATCACCTCGACTTCGGCGGCGTTGGCAAAGGATTGGCCGTCCGCCCTCTCATGCAGGTAGAAACCGGGTTTGACGGGGGCGCTGTTAATGATCAGCTTGAGCCGCTGCGGCGTCCACACGCCGTGCATCGCCAGCAGGCGGTTGAGCTCGTCGAAACCGAAGATCGAGGCCCTGACATGGTCGGCGCCTCCCTTGAGGTGAAGCGGCTTGCGGCCGAAGTGATCGCGTCGGAAGGCGTCGGGATCGACCGGCGCAAGCAGCGCCGCGAGATCGAGGCGCCCGTTCAGTAGAGCCGGCACGACTCCACCTCCGCGGTCCATCGATCCTCGTCCGCACCCGCGCGGGCATCAAGGTCCTCCGCCTCCGCCTGCGGATCATCGACCCACTGGCGCAGCGCTGGCCCGCCGTTGATGACGTCGATGGCGAGCTTGTCGAACTCATATTCGTACGGGAAGTCGCGCCACAGATCATAGTCGGGCCGAAGGTTGCGGATCGCCTTGAAGGCGAGCGCCTGAAGCCGCCACGGGTGGAAGGCATGATGGTCGTAGGCCGGCCCCTCGGCATGAATGAACAGGCCCGAGCAGAGCAATCCCGAATGCTTATGGAAGGTCGGCTCGACGAAAATCTCGCGCAGGGTGCAGCCGTGGAGCCAGTGGGGCGCGAGGCGCTGCATCTCCGCATGGATGGCGCGGGCGTCAAGGCCGGGGGCGGCGAACAGCTCGAGCGCGCGGGTGGTGCCCCTGCCCTCGCTCAGCGTGGTACCTTCGAGCATGACCGTGCCGGCATAGGCGCGCGCCATGTTGAGGGTGGCGGCATTGGGCGACGGATTGATCCAGATCCGGTCGGTCGGCCAGCCAAAGCCCGGGGCGGCCTCGGGCTGCCAGCCCTCCATCGCGATCACGCGATAGGCGACGTTGAGGTCGAAGTGGCGGATGAACCAGTGGCCCATCTCGCCCATGGTGAGGCCGTGGCGCATCGGCATCGGGCCGGCGCCGACGAAGCTTTCCCAGCCGGGCTCGAGCAAGGTGCCCTCGACCGGGCGGCCGGCAGGGTTGGGGCGGTCAAGCACCCAGACTTCCTTGCCCTGCGCGGCGGCGGCCTCGAGCAGGTAGAGAAGCGTGGTGACGAACGTGTAGATGCGACATCCGAGGTCCTGCAGGTCGAACAGGAAGACGTCGGCGGCGCTCATCATCTGGCCGCTCGGGCGGCGGACTTCGCCGTAGAGGCTGAAGACGGGGATGCCGAGGCGCGGGTCGGTCTCGTCCGCCGTCTCGACCATATTGTCCTGCTTGTCGCCCTTCAGCCCGTGCTGAGGACCGAAGGCGGCGGTCACGTTGAGCCCGGCGGCGATCAACGCATCGATGCTGTGGGTGAGGTCTGCCGTGACCGAGGCGGGATGGCCGACGAGGGCGATGCGGCGGCCCTCCAGCGGCTTGCGCAGAGAAGGGTCGGCGAGAAGGCGGTCGATACCGAACAGGGTCATGGCTTCGCTCTACGCCAGTCGCGCAACGAAGCAATCGGGATGGTGGAAGTCGGGCTCCGGCCTCGGGTGGTGGAGCGCCCAGAAGCTGCGGCGGCCGTCCTTCTCCTCGACCACGGCGCTGAGGGCGATGGTGAAACGGGCGTCGGCGGGAATGGAAAGGGTCGCGCCAAGGCCCCACCAGGTGAGATTGTCCTCGACGCGGATGTATGGCGGCGCGGCGATTTCGGCGAGGCTCATGCCCTCGCGCTCGGCTTCGAAGTCATAAGCGGCCCAGTCGCCAGAGGGGGCGAAATTCCATTCTTGATAAGCCACTTGCTCTTGTTCCTTGAGGAAGATTTCGAAGCAGGTGGAGCGCCACAGATTGTCCCTTCGTTGCGGTTCCGGCGTCGGATCCGGAACGAGGAAGCGGGCGATGGGCGCGCTAATTCCGTACCAGAGGTTGAGGGTCGCGGTGTCGCCGAAGGCGGCGGAGCGCTCGGCCGAGGCCCAGAGGGTGAAGGCCGGGCCGGGTACGGTGGTCGGATGCGGTTTGAGCTCGAAGCGCATGGGTGGGCAGCCTAGCAGCCCTCCCCCGCTTCCGCGAGACGCCCCCCTCGGCTAAGCGCGGCACCATGGCGACCTATTCCTCCAATCTCCTGCGGCTCCTGTCCGAGCGCGGCTACATCCATCAGACGACCGATGCCGAAGGGCTCGACGCCTTGGCCAGCAAGGAGGTCGTGACCGGCTATATCGGGTTCGACGCGACCGCGCCGAGCCTTCATGTCGGAAGCCTGGTGCAGATCATGATGCTTCGGCGGCTGCAGCAGGCGGGGCACAGGCCGATCGTGCTGATGGGCGGCGGGACCAGCAAGGTCGGCGATCCGAGCTTCAAGTCGGAGGAGCGCAAGCTGCTCGGCGAGGAGGATATCGCGGCCAACATCGCCGGCATCAGCCAGGTGTTCGCGCGCTTCCTCGCCTTTGGCGACGGGCCGACGGATGCCGTGCTGGTCGACAATTCGGACTGGCTCGACAAGCTCGAGTATCTGCCCTTCCTGCGCGAGGTCGGGCGGCATTTCTCGGTCAACCGGATGCTGACCTTCGACAGCGTGCAGCTTCGGCTGGAGCGCGAGCAGTCGCTGTCCTTCCTCGAATTCAACTACATGATCATGCAGGCCTACGACTTCCTCGAACTGTCGCGGCGGAACGGCTGCCGGCTGCAGATGGGCGGGTCGGACCAGTGGGGGAATATCGTCAACGGCGTGGAGCTGTGCCGGCGCGCCGACGGCACGGAAGTGTTCGCCGTCACCACGCCGCTGATCACCACGGCCGACGGCGGCAAGATGGGCAAGACGGCCAAGGGCGCGGTGTGGCTGAATTCGGAAGGACCTGAAGGTTACAGTCTAAGTCCCTATGATTACTGGCAGTTCTGGCGGAATGCCGCCGACGCGGACGTGGGCAGGTTCCTTCGGCTGTTCACCGATCTGCCACTCGACGAGATTGCTCGGCTCGAGGCGCTCGAAGGCGCGGAGATCAACGGCGCCAAGGTGGTGCTGGCGACCGAAGCGACGGCGCTGCTGCACGGGCGCGAAGCCGCGGACGCGGCAGCGGCCACCGCGGCCTCGACCTTCGCAGGCGGCGGCTCGGGCGAGGCGCTGCCGCAGGTTTCGACCGGCGGCGAGATCGGCGTGCTGGCGGCGCTGGTGGCGCTCGGCTTCTGTGCATCGAATGGCGAGGCCAAGCGCAAGGTGGCCGAGGGCGCGGTCAAGCTGGACGGCGAGCCTGTCAGCGATATTTCACTAGTTGTTCCCGTGTCTTCGGAGCGCAAGCTAAGCCTCGGCAAGAAGAGGCACGGGTTGCTTCTCCCCTAGCCGGAACGCAGCAGATCCACTGCCTGATCGCGTTCGAACAGGTAGAGGCAAAGGCGGGCAGCCTCGCCGCGTTCGCCCTGCGGGCCGCCATCGCGATCGAGCAGCAGGCGCGCGTCCTGGGTGGCCATGGGCGCGAGGTCCTGGACCTGCTCGGGCGTGGCGAGGCGGAACTGGGCCTCGCCGGACTGGCGGTGCCCAAGGATCTCGCCGGGTCCGCGCAGGCGCAGGTCCTCTTCGGCGATGCGGAAGCCATCGTTGGTCTCGCGCATCAGGGCAAGGCGTGCCCGCCCCGTTTCGCTAAGGGTGGCACCGCGCAGCAGCAGGCAGGTCGACTTCGCCGCGCCGCGGCCGACCCGTCCGCGTAGCTGGTGCAATTGGCTGAGGCCGAAGCGCTCGGCGCCCTCGATGATCATCAGCGCGGCATTGGGGACGTCGACCCCGACCTCGATGACCGTGGTCGCGACCAGCACGGCGAGGCGGCCGGCGGCGAACTCGGCCATGACCGCGTCCTTGTCCGGCCCTTTCATGCGGCCGTGGACGAGGCCGACCTGGCCAGGAAAACGCAGCGCGAGGGCGGCGGCGCGATCCTCGGCGGCCGCGGCGTCGCTGGTCTCGCTTTCGGCGACGAGGGGGCAGACCCAATAGGCCTGTCCGCCGGCGGCGACGTGGCGGGCGAGGCCTTCGACCACTTCGGCGATCCGTTCCTCGGCGATGACGCGGGTTTCGACCGGGGTGCGGCCGGGCGGCATCTCGTCGATCCGGCTGACGTCCATCTCGCCATATTGGGTGAGCGTCAGGGTGCGCGGAATGGGCGTCGCGGTCATGGCGAGCAGGTGCGGCGTGCCCATGCCCTTGGCGGTGAGCAGAAGGCGTTCGCTGACCCCGAAGCGATGCTGCTCATCGATGACGACCAGGCCGAGGCGGCGATACCCAACCTTGTCCTGGAAGATGGCGTGCGTGCCGACGAGGATGTCGATCGAGCCGTCGGCGAGACCCATCAGGGTGGAATCGCGCGCCCTGCCCTTCTCCCGGCCGGTCAGGATGGCGACCCGGACTCCCAGCGAATCCAGTTGCTTGAGCAAGGTCGCATGATGCTGCCTGGCAAGGATTTCGGTTGGGGCGAGCATTGCTGCCTGGGCCCCCGCCTCCACTGCTTCGAGCATGGCGAGCAGCGCGACCAGCGTCTTGCCCGAGCCGACATCGCCCTGCAGCAGGCGGAGCATGGGCACTTCCTGGCCTAAGTCGTCACGGATCTCCTGCACCACGCGGCGCTGGGCGCCGGTCAGGGCATAGGGAAGGTCCAGCGCGTTGGTGAGGCGCCCGTCCCCGCGCAGGGGCACGCCGCGCTGGCGGCGGCTGACCTGCCGAAGCAGCGCAAGGGCGAGCTGATTGGCGAAGATTTCGTCATAGGCGAGCCGCTTGCGCGCCGCCTCGTCGGCCGGCTTGGCATGGATGGTGGCGAGCGCCGTGCGCCAGTCGCGCCAGCCCTGCCGGTCACGGACCGATGGCTCGATCCACTCGGGAAGCGGCGGCGCGCGCTCCAGCGCGGCATTGACCAGTTCGCGCAGGCGCCGCGAGGTCAGCCCCTCGGTCAGCGGATAGACCGTCTCCTTGAGCGCCGGGCCGGGCTTGCCGGGCTCGGTCACTTCCGGATGGATCATCTGCCATTCGTCGCCGTAGGATTCGAGCTTGCCGGTGACGGTACGGGTCTCG
This sequence comes from Sphingomonas sp. LHG3406-1, assembly GCF_029637485.1. Lineage (GTDB taxonomy): Bacteria > Pseudomonadota > Alphaproteobacteria > Sphingomonadales > Sphingomonadaceae > Sphingomicrobium. The sequence continues at coordinate 603,883 of NZ_CP069128.1, forward strand.
CCGAGGGGAAGCTGCTTCGCCGCCCAGCCGCCATGGTTGAAGAAGGCGAGGGTCAGCATGTTCCCTTCCCCGTCCACGGCATAGATGCGCGTCGGCCCGCGCCCGCGGCTGGTGCGGATCTCGGTGGCCCTGACGTCGAGGATCACCTGGCGCCCGAGCAACACGGGCGAGGCGCCCGCGGCCCGGACGCGCTCGATGGCGCCGGTCGGCATGTGGAAGAGGAGATCGATCGCGCGGGTAAGCCCGAGTTTCGCCAGCTGCTTCGCGACCTGCGGACCGACGCCCTTCAGCGACTCCACTTCGGCGAACAGGGGATTGAGCAGGTCCGGGCGCATCGTCTCTCTTATCGTCAACCCGAACTGGACCCGGGGTCCAGCTTTTTCGAAGACGTCATGGCAGAGGAAGGTGGATGCCGGGTCAAGCCCGGCATGACGATTGTGAGTCACCCTCTTCTTACCTACATGGCCGCCATGCTCGACGACATGATCACCAAGCGTCTGCGCTGGCGCGCGCATCATCGTGGGACGAAGGAGGCCGACCGGATGATCGGCGGGTTCTTCGACCGCCATGTCGAGAGCTGGTCGCCCGAGGACAAGGCCCTGTTCGAGGCGCTGCTGGAAGAGCAGGATGTCGATATCATGGCGTGGGCGATCGGAACGCAGGAGGTGCCGGAGCGCTTTTCCGGCGAGATGATGACCGCGCTCCAGCGTCTAGACTATCTGCCGATCGACCGGTGAGCGAGCTTCAGCGCATCCTGGCGGCCGACGCGCCGCTGACGCTTGCGAGCGTGCCGACGGGCTTCCTGCCGTGGCTCGCCGCCGATCTCGCGCGGGCGGCGCGCGTACGGGCGGTGGTGATTGCGTCGGACGAGGCGGCGATGCGCAGCGTCGCGGAGACGGCGCCGGCCTTCGCGCCGGAGCTGGAGGTGCTGACCTTTCCCGCCTGGGACTGCCTGCCCTATGACCGCGCCTCCCCGGCCCTCCGGGTCATGGCCGAGCGGCTGGCGACTCTCAACCGGCTGCAGGAGAAGAGCGACAAGCCGCAACTGCTGGTGACGACGGCCAATGCCGCGACCCAGCGGACGCTGACCCCCTTTCGCATCCGCCAGCTGACGCGGCGGCTGGCGCCCGGCGAGCGGATCGAGCGCGACCGGCTGATCACCTTGCTGACGGCGAACGGCTACCATCGCACCGACAGCGTCGCGGAAGCGGGCGAGTTCGCGGTTCGCGGCGGGCTTCTCGACCTGTTCCCCTCGGGCCTCGGCCATGCCATCCGGCTCGACTTCTTCGGCGACGAGATCGAGACGATGCGGTCGTTCGATCCGGCGGACCAGCGGACAATCGGGACGGCCGAGCCCTTTACGCTGATGCCGGCAAGCGAGGCGCTGCTCGACGAGGAGAGCATCAAGCGGTTCCGGGCCCGCTATCGCGAGCATTTCGGCGCAACCGCGACCGGCGACCCGCTCTACCAGGCGGTGAGCGACGGGCGACGGCTGGCGGGCATGGAGCATTGGCTGCCGCTGTTCGAGGAGCGGCTTGAGACCCTGTTCGAGCACCTGGGCGCCGAGGACCTGATCCTCCGTGACGGCGGCGTCGACGGCGCGATCGAGAGCCGGCGCGAGGCGATCCAGGACTATTTCTCCAATCGCGAGCGGGCGATGGTCGCGGAGCCGGGCAGCTACCGCCCACTGGCACCGTCGGAGCTCTACCTGTCGGCCAAGGAATGGTCCGGGTTGCTGCAGGAGCGGCCGGTCCATCTCGCCTCGACCTTTCCCGAGCCTCCCTCCGAGAAGGTGATCGACTTCGGCGTGGTCGCCGCGCGCGACTTCGCGCCCGAACGAGCGGCCAACGAGAATGTCTACGAAGCCGTCGTCAAGCACGTCGCGAAGCTCTGGAAAGACAAGAAGAAAGTCGTGCTCGCCAGCTATTCGGCGGGCGCTCGCGAGCGGCTTGCCGGACTGCTGAAGGACCACGGGCTGACCGGGCAGAAGCTGGTCGGCGACTGGCAGGAAGCGCTCGGCGCGCAGGATGTGGCCGCTTTGCTGGTGCTGCCGCTCGACCATGGGTTCAGCTCGGCCGAAGTGGCGGTGCTGACCGAACAGGACATGCTTGGCGACCGGCTGGTCCGGCGCAGGAAGCGGCGGAAGAGCGCGGATGCGTTCCTGTCCGAGCTGGCGACGCTCACCCCCGGTGACCTCGTCGTCCATGCCGAGCATGGCATCGGCCGCTACGAGGGGCTGACCCAGGTCCAGGTGGGCAAGAGCCCGCACGATTGCGTCGCGCTGGAATATGCGGGCGGCAACAAGCTCTACGTGCCGGTCGAGAATATCGACGTCCTCTCGCGCTACGGCAGCGGCGAGGAAGGCGTGGCAATGGACCGGCTTGGCGGCGAGGCGTGGCAGCGGCGCAAGGCCCGGATGAAGGAGCGAATCCGCGAGATCGCGGGCGAGCTCATCAAGACCGCCGCCGCGCGGGCGCTGCGACAGGGGGCGGTGGCCGAGCCGGACAGCGGCTATCCGGCGATGGTCGACCGCTTCCCCTACGAAGAGACGGACGATCAGGCCCGCGCGATCGGCGACGTGCTGGAGGATCTGGCGGCGGGACGGCCGATGGACCGGCTGGTCTGCGGCGACGTCGGCTTCGGCAAGACGGAGGTAGCGCTGCGGGCGGCGTTCGTGGCCGCCATGGCCGGCTACCAGGTGGCGGTGGTCTGCCCGACGACCTTGCTCGCGCGGCAGCATTATTCGAATTTCGTCGAGCGGATGAAGGGCTTTCCGATCGAGGTCGGGCGCCTCAGCCGGCTGGTCTCGTCGACCGAGGCGAAGAAGACACGCGACCTCCTGGAAGCGGGCAAGATCGACATCGTCGTCGGCACCCACGCCATCCTTGCCAAGACGGTCAAGTTCCGGAAACTTGGGCTCGTCATCGTCGACGAGGAGCAGCGCTTCGGGGTGACGCACAAGGAGCGGCTGAAGAGCCTCAAGGCCGACGTCCATGTGCTGACGCTGACCGCGACGCCCATTCCGCGCACGCTGCAGATGGCGATGAGCGGGCTTCGTGAGCTGTCGGTCATCCAGACTCCGCCGGTCGATCGCCTGGCGGTGCGCACCTATGTGACGCCGTGGGACCCGGTCGTCATGCGCGAAGCGCTGCTGCGCGAACATTATCGCGGCGGGCAGAGCTATTTCGTGGTCCCGCGCATCTCCGATCTTCCCGACATCGAGGAATGGCTGCGCGAGGAAGTGCCGGAAGTGAAGCCGATCGTCGCGCATGGGCAATTGGCGCCGACCGAGGTCGAGGAGCGCATGAGCGCCTTCTACGACCGCAAGTATGACGTGCTTCTGTCCACCACCATCGTCGAAAGCGGGCTCGACATTCCGAGTGCCAATACGCTGATCGTGCACCGGGCGGAGCGGTTCGGGCTGGCGCAGCTCTACCAGCTGCGCGGGCGGGTCGGCCGGTCCAAGACCCGCGCCTATGCCTATATGACGACCCCGCCCGATCGGCAGATCACCGAAACGGCGGAGAAAAGGCTGACTGTGCTGTCGAACCTCGACACGCTCGGCGCCGGATTTCAGCTGGCCAGCCACGACCTCGACATCCGCGGGGCGGGCAATCTGCTCGGCGACGAGCAGTCGGGGCACATCAAGGAGGTCGGCTTCGAACTCTACCAGTCGATGCTCGAGGATGCGATCCTCGACATGAAGGCGGGCGGCACGCGCGAGGACAAACCGGACGAGTTCTCACCCCAGATCAACGTCGAGGCGCCGATCATGATCTCGGAGGAGTATGTCCCGGACCTCGACCTTCGCATGGGGCTCTACCGCCGGCTCGGCGAATTGACCGAGCCGCGCGAGGTGGAGGAGTTCGCGGCCGAGATGATCGACCGCTTCGGCAAGCTTCCGGAGGAGACGAACAACCTGCTGCAAGTGGTTGAAACCAAGATCCATTGCCGCAAGGCCTGCATCGCCAAGCTGGACGCCGGCGCGCGCGGCGCGGTGGTGACCTTCTCGGCCTCCGGCTTCCCGGACGTGGGCGGTCTGTTCGCCTATATCGAGCGGCTGAAGGGCACGGCGAAGCTTCGTCCCGACCAGAAACTGGTGGTCAGTCGCGACTGGGGAACGCCGGCGCAGCGGCTGAACGGCGCGCTGCAGCTATCGCGCGGGCTGGCGCGGGTGGCGGCGGCGGCGAAACGGGAGAAGGTGGCGGCCTAAAGGCGGTGGACGCGGCTCACGACCGGCATGGTGACATGGCGCCGCTGCCCGTCCGGCCAGACCGAACGCAGCGCCGTGAAGGCATCGTCAGTGACCTCGGCACCCAATTTCTGCACCACCGACCAGCTCAGCACATAGGCTTCCACTTGGTCCCGCTCCCAAGCGAGATGGATGGCGGCCGGGGTCATGCGCACCTCCTCGCCCGGGAGACGCAGCGCCCGGTAGCCGTCGATCAGAAGCCAGTTGCCCGGAAGCCAGTGCTCCTCAAGGCGCTTCAGCAGAAGCTCGCCGATGATACCGTCCACCTGGCTGTCGACATACCACCAGCCGTAGCCGATCGCCGCGACCAGACCGCCAGGACGGAGCACGCGTTGCACCTCGGCCCCGAATTGCTCGGGATCGAACCAGTGCGCGGCCTGGGCGGCAAGGACCAGGTCGCAGCTGGCGTCGGCAAGGCCGCAACGCTCTGCCGGCTCGACCGCGTAGGTTACGCGCTCGACGGGCTCGGCTGCGGCGATCTGGGCCGAACTGGGATCGCTGGCGTGGACGGCCGCGAAATGCCGCGCCAGCGCGCGCGCCGCCTGACCGTTGCCCGTGCCCGGGTACCACGCCAGATCACGGCCAGGCGCGAGGGACGCCAACTCGGCGATCACCCGTTCCGGATAGGTCGGCCGAGCCGAGGCATAGAGTTCGGCGTGGCCTGAAAAGAGGTCGGGAAAGGCGCCGCTCAGTTCAGGAATATCCCGAGCTCCTTCTCACTCATGGCGCGGGCGCCGAGAAAACCCTGATAGAGGTCGCAACCCCATTGTTCGAGCAGCGCCAGCTGGCCGGGATCCTCGACCCCTTCGACCAGCACTTCGAGCTCCAGCTCGCGGGCGAGGGCGATCAGCGCCTTGACGACGATCTGCGCGCGGCGGCCGCCGACCAGGTCGCGGATCAGGCCTCGGTCGATCTTGATCAGGTCGAGCGGGAGGGTGGTGAGCCAGGCGAGGCTGGAATAGCCGGTGCCGAAATCGTCGACCGCGATGCGCACGCCGGCGGCACGCAGGCACGCGAGACGCGCGGCGGCGGCGGTGGGATCGGCGATCAGGCTGGACTCGGTGATCTCGGCCGTGACCCGCTCGGGCGACAGGCCGGCGGCGGCGATCTCGTCGAGCAGCCAGCGCTCGTAGCCGGGCCGGGCCAGATCTTCGGGCAGGAGGTTGAGCGACAGGCGGAGCTGCCCGAGGCGCCCCTGCCAGGCGCCGACCGTGTGCAGCACCTTGCGTTGCACATTGCGCGAGAGGCGCTCGCTCAGCGACGACTGGGCCGCGCGGGCGAACAGATCCTCGGGCGCAACCCCCTCGGGTGCGCGGGCCAGCGCCTCGACCCCGATCACCTCGCCCGAGCGGATGCTCCACTGCGGCTGGAAAGCGAGACCCACGCCATTCTCGTCGAGCAGGCGAAGCAGCGCCTCGTCCCGCGCGGCGGGAACGGCCGGCACGGTGGGAAGCGCGTCGCTGGCACGACGTGCGTTGGAACGCGACAGGGGAGCAGCACGTGTCATGGTCCTTGCTCTAGTTCATAGCATATCCGGCCGCAGCCCGCCTCCCCTCGCCTGCTCCGAAACGGGACGGTGGCGGCAACGGGGCGCCGCCGCTATGCTTCCCCCAAGCGGCAGCGAAAGAAGGAAGAGCCACCAGCATGAGCGCGGAACTGCCGCAGGGCCCAGGCGCTAAGCGCGACCTCAGCGGCGACGGGATCGCGCTGGTCGCCAGCCATGGCGAGGCGGCGCAGGCGGCCGCGGCCATGCTCCGCCGCCGCTATCTGTTCGCCGAGGAGCGCGAGGCGAAGATCATCGTCGCGCTGGGCGGCGACGGCTTCATGCTCCACACGCTCCACCAGATGCTCGACGGGGGGGAGGCCAGGCCGGTGTTCGGAATGAACCGCGGTACGGTCGGCTTCCTGATGAACGAATGGCGGCTCGACCGGCTGGCGGAGCGGGTGGCGGGCGCCAAGGCGGTCCGCATTGCCCCGCTCACCATGCGCGCCGAGACGGTCCATGGCGACGAATGGACCCATGCCGCCATCAATGAAGTGTCGTTGCTGCGCGAGACGCGGCAGGCGGCCAAGATCGAAGTGATGGTGAACGGCCGCGTGGCGCTGCCGGAACTGGTCGCCGACGGTGTGCTCGTGGCAACGCCGGCGGGTTCGACCGCCTACAATTACTCAGCCAAGGGACCGATCCTGCCGCTGTCCGCGCCGCTGCTGACGCTGACCCCGATTGCGCCTTTCCGTCCGCGGCGCTGGACCGGCGCCATTCTGCCCGACGAGGCGCGGGTCTGCTTCCGGGTGCTCGAGCCCGCCGACCGGCTGGTCTCCGCCGTCGCCGACCAGTTCGAGGTTCGCGACGTCAAGCAGGTCGAGATCAGCCTCGACCGCAGCCGCTCGCTCACCTTGCTGTTCGATCCCGAACAGGCACTCGACGAACGCATTGCCGCCGAACAGTTTGCTGCTTGAGGGCCTTGCAAAGGCCATGAGCCTGCGCCATAGGCGCGCTCGCCGAGGCAATCGTTCCCCGATAGCTCAGCGGTAGAGTAGGTGACTGTTAATCACTTGGTCGTTGGTTCGAATCCAACTCGGGGAGCCACTTTCAGCCCTTCAGGACACGAGCTCCATCCATCGGCAGGCACGGTAGCCTGGGGCGACGCCTGCAATTTCGATCGACAGGTGGCGAAGGGTGCTCGAGCGTCTCGTCTATATCAGTGCAGCACGCGAGCCACAGACGCCGGATGCCGTTGCGCGCATCCTTGATGTTTCCCGCCAGCGCAACGCATCGGCGGATGTCACTGGCCTTCTGATCGGAGGAAATCAGTGGTGGATGCAATTGCTCGAGGGCGAGACTCCCTCACTCGAGCCCGTCTGGCAGTCGATCAGGCATGATCCGCGCCATGATCCGGTCGTGCTGGTGCTCCGGCGCCCGATCGACTCCCGCGACTTTGCCGGCTGGAGCCTGCAGTTCCGCGACGCAGGGGACAAGCATTTCGGAACCTTGCTCCGCGAACTGACGGACGGCCTTACGGACGAACGGCTCCAGCATCAGATCCTCAAATTTGGGGCCACGTTCTTGGCGGGCAATCCGTCCTGGACCTACGACCTGGACTGAGAAGCGCCAGACCTACTGGATCTCAGCCATCAGAGTCGCATTGCCGCCCGCCGCTGTCGTATCGACGCAGGTGACCCGCTCGGTCGCGAAACGGGCGACATAGTGGGGGCCGCCGGCCTTGGGGCCGGTGCCTGAAAGGCCTTCGCCGCCGAAGGGCTGGCTTTCCACCACCGCGCCGATCTGGTTGCGATTGACGTAGAGGTTGCCGACCCTGGCGCGCACCTCGACTTCGGCATGGACGCTGTCGATGCGGCTCTGAAGACCGAGGGTCAGGCCGAAGCCGGTGGCGTTGATCTGGTCGATGACCTTGCCGAGCTCGCCCGACTTCCAGCGGATGACGTGGAGGATTGGGCCGAAATGCTCGTCCTTAAGCGCCGACAGATCGGGAAGCTCGGCGATGACCGGGGCGACGAAGCTGCCCTTGCCGGCGCCGGCGGGCAGCGGAAGTTCGGCGACGATGCGTCCGGCTGCGCGGAGCTCGGCCACATGCGCTGCGAGCGCGGCCCTGGCATCCTCGTCGATGACCGGCCCGACATCGGTGGTGGGCAGCCGCGGATCACCGATATGCAGCGCTTCCATCGCGCCGCGGATCATCGCCAGCATGCCATCGGCGACCTCGTCCTGGAGGAACAGGACGCGGAGCGCGGAACAGCGCTGTCCGGCGGACTGGAAGGCAGAGGCGACCACGTCTCGGGTGACCTGTTCCGGCAGGGCGGACGAATCGACGATCATCGCATTCTGGCCGCCGGTCTCGGCGATCAGCGGAACGATTGGGCCGTCGCGGCCGGCCAGCGAACGGTTGATCGCCCTGGCGACCGCGGTCGAACCGGTGAAGGCGACGCCAGCGATCAGGCGGTGCGACACGAGTGCGGCACCGACCTTGCCGTCGCCGACCGCGAGCTGGACGACGTCGGCGGGAATGCCGGCCTCGTGCATGAGACGGATGGCGAGCGCGCCGATCAACGGGGTCTGTTCGGCCGGCTTGGCGATGGCGGCATTGCCGGCAGCAAGGGCGGCGGCGACCGGTCCGGTGAAGATGGCGAGCGGAAAATTCCACGGGCTAATGCAGGTCCATACGCCGCGGCCGTGGTGGCGAAGCTCGTTCCTCTCGCCGGTCGGCCCAGGAAGCTGGACAGGAACCGCCAGGCGACGGGCTTCCGCGGCATAATAGCGCAGGAAGTCCACGGCCTCGCGCACTTCGAGGACGGCGTCCGGAAGGGCCTTGCCGGCTTCGCGGATGCAGAGGGAGTAGAACTCCTCGCGGTGCGCCTCGAACAGGTCGGCGGCGCGGTCGAGGAGGTCGGCGCGGGCATGGCCGCCGAGCGCGTCCCATGGACCTTGCGCGGCGGCGGCGCGGGCGAGCATGGAGTCGATATCCTGCCCCGTCGTCTCGATCGCTTCGCCGACGACATGGCCGCGGTCGAAGGGCGCAGTGACCTGGTGGCGCGGGCCGCTCCCCTGCCCGGCCGTCCAGCGATTGCCCTCGAGATCGGCCAGACGGCGGAGCAGCGGCTCGCGCACGGCGATGTCGGTGAGGTCGCAGCCCGCGCTGTTGCGGCGCTGGGTGCCGAACATCTCGCCCGGCAGCGGGATGGCGGGGTTGCGGCGCGGGGAGAGTGCGGCAAGCTCGGCAACGGGGTCGCGGGTCAGCGCCTCCACCGGCACGTCGGCGTCGGCGATGCGATTGACGAAGCTGCTGTTCGCGCCGTTCTCGAGCAGGCGGCGGACGAGATAGGCGAGCAATTCCTTGTGGCTGCCGACCGGCGCGTAGATGCGGACCGGGGTCTGCGGCTGGCCCAGCTCGCGCTCCAGCCTGGCGAGGCCTTCATACAGTTCCTCGCCCATGCCATGGAGGCGCTGGAACTCGAACTTCTGCGTTCCGGCCAGCGCCTTGATCGCGCCGATGGTGGTCGCATTGTGGGTGGCGAAGGCGGGGTAGATGGAGTCCGGCGCGCCGAGCAGCACCTTCGCGCAAGCGAGATAGGAGACGTCCGTCGCGACCTTGCGGGTGAAGACCGGGTAATCGTCATAGCCGCCGACCTGCGCGACCTTGATCTCGCTATCCCAATAGGCGCCCTTTACCAGTCGGACCATCAGCCGCCGGCGGTGGGCACGGGCGAGGCCGACCACCCATTCGGCGACCGGACGGGCGCGCTTGGCATAGGCCTGGAGGGCGATGCCGAGCCCTTCCCAGCCACCGGCGAACAGTGCGTCGTCGGCGACCAGGGCCTCGAGGCAGTCCATCTGCAGCTCGAGCCGGTCGGATTCCTCGGCGTCGATGGTGAGGTGGACGTTGGCGGCGCTGGCCTGGGCGGCGAGTTCGCGGAGGACCGGGAGGATATGAGCCTTGGCCTCGTCGGCGTGCAGCGCTTCGTAGCGAGGGTGAAGCGCCGAGAGCTTGACCGAGATGCCGGGCGAGCGGACGACGCCCTCCCCCGCTTCCGCCGCAATGCGGCGGATGGCCGAGCGATAGGCTTCGGCATAGCGGTCGGCGTCGGCCATGGTGCGGGCCGCCTCGCCCAGCATGTCGAAGCTGTGGCTGAGCCCCTTGCGGCGTTCCGGCGCGGCGCGTTCGAGCGCCTCGTCGATGGTGCGTCCGAAAACGAACTGTCCGCCGAGGATCTTCATCGCCTGGCCGACGGCGGTGCGGATGACCGGCTCGCCGAGCCGACCGACGGCGCGGCCGAGGGCGGCGGTCCAGCTGACGCGGCGGCTCTCGGCGGCGTCGAGCACCTTGCCGGTCAGCAGCAGCGAGAAGGTGGCGGCATTGACGAACGGCGAGTCGGATTCGCCGAGCTTGTCCGACCAGTCGGGTCCCGAGAGCTTGTCGCGGATCAGTTCGTCGGCGGTGTGGGTATCGGGGATGCGCAGCAGCGCTTCGGCGAGGCACATGAGCGCGACGCCCTCGTCCGAGCCGAGGTCGTAGGCGTGGAGGAAGGCATCGAGCCCTGCCGGCTTGGTCGCGCGGACATGGCGGACGAGCGCCCGGGCGACCGCCTCGGCCTCGCGCGCGGCACCGGGGTCGAGCCGCGCCTGGTCGAGGCGTTCGGCGACCAGCTGCTCCTCGTCGCGCCGGGTGTCGCGGCGGACGGCCGTGCGATCGAGGGTGGCGGCACGGACCGGCGCGGAGATGTTCATGTCAGCGCCTCAGGCCAGCTGCCCGTGGCAATGCTTGAACTTCTTGCCCGAGCCGCACGGGCACGGCGCATTGCGGCTGACCGGTTCGGCGGTCATGCCGTCCGGCAGGTCCGGCTGCGGGATGTTGAGCGGGGTGCCGCCTGGGCCGACCAGTCCGCGCGCGGCCGCATCCCAGTCCGCCGTATCGTCCAGGCCCGACAAGGGATCGAGATGCTGGGTGAGGAAAGCCGGAAGCTCCGGCAGCGGCGGCGGCTCGAGCGCGATCTGGGCCCGCATCAGCGTCTTGGTGACGTCCTCGCGGATGGCGACCAGCAGGCGCTCGAACAGCAGGAAGGCTTCCTGCTTATATTCGTCGATCGGCTTCTTCTGCGCATAGGAGCGCAGGTGAATGACCTGACGGAGCGCGTCGAGAGTCGCCAGATGCTCCTTCCAGTGATGGTCGAGGGTCTGGATGAGGATGGTCTTCTCGACCTCCTGCCAGCGGTCCGGCTCGACCTCGGCGGTCTTCGCGATCATCGCCTCGTCAGCGAGGCCGCCGATACGCTCGACCATCAGTTCCTGATCGACGCCGTCTTCCTTGAACCAGTCGTCGATCGGCGGCTGCAGGCCGAGCACGACGTCGAGGCTCTCCTTGAGGCCTTCAACATCCCACTGCTCCGGATAAGTGCCCGGCGGGCAATGGGCGTTGACGAGGCTGACCACCGTGTCCGCGCGCATGTCGGTGACGACGTCCGAGACGTGGGCCGCATCCATGATCTCGGCGCGCTGCTCGTAGATGACCTTGCGCTGGTCGTTCATCACGTCGTCGAATTCGACGACCTGCTTGCGGATGTCGTAATTGCGCGCTTCGACCTTTTTCTGCGCGGTTTCGATCGCCTTGGAGATCCACGGCGAGACGATCGCCTCGCCATCCTCGAGGTTCTTCTCCATCAGCCGGGCGAAGGCCGTCTGCGGCCCGAAGATGCGCAGCAGGTCGTCGTCGAGGCTGAGGTAGAAGCGGCTGAGGCCCGGATCGCCCTGGCGGCCCGAACGGCCGCGCAGCTGATTATCGATGCGCCGGCTCTCGTGACGCTCGGTGCCGAGCACGAACAGGCCGCCATTGGCCTTCACCTGCTCGCGTTCGGCCGCCACTTCCTCGCGGATGCGGGCGATGGCCGCCTCGCGCTCCGGGCCTTCCGGCATGTTGCCGAGTTCGTCACCGACGCGGAACTCGACGTTGCCGCCGAGCTGGATGTCGGTGCCGCGGCCAGCCATGTTGGTGGCGATGGTGACCGCACCGATCCGGCCGGCCTGGGCCACGAGATGGGCTTCCTGCTCGTGGAAGCGGGCGTTGAGGACGGCATGGCGGATGCCTTCCTTCTCGAGATATTCGCTGAGCAGCTCCGACTTCTCGATCGAGACGGTGCCGACGAGGACCGGCTGGCCCATGTCCTGCCGCTTCTTGATCTCCTTCGCGATGGCCGCGAACTTGTCGGTGATGTTCTTGTAGAATTCGTCGTCCTCGTCGATCCGCTTCACCGCCACATGGGTCGGGATGGAGACCACGTTCATCTTGTAGATGTCGAAGAATTCCGGCGCTTCGGTCAGCGCGGTGCCGGTCATGCCTGACAGCTTGGGATACATGCGGAAGTAATTCTGGAAGGTGATCGAGGCGAGCGTCTGGTTCTCGGGCTCGATGTTGACGCCTTCCTTCGCCTCGACCGCCTGGTGGAGACCGTCCGACCAGCGCCGACCGTCCATCATGCGGCCGGTAAACTCGTCGATGATGACGACCTTGCCGTCCTTGACGATATAGTCGATGTCGCGGCGGAACATGGTGTTCGCCTTGAGCGCCTGGTTGAGGTGGTGGACCACCTGCGTGTTCGCAATGTCGTAGAGGTTGGCGCCTTCGATCAGGCCGGCCTGCTCGAGCAGCCGCTCGGCCTTCTCGGTGCCCTCTTCGGTGAGAACGACGCTGCGCTGCTTCTCGTCCTTCTCATAGTCGCCCTCGCCAAGCTGCTTCACCAGCTTGTCGACCGAGATGTAGAGGTCCGACTTGTCGTCAGTCGGGCCGGAGATGATCAGCGGAGTGCGGGCTTCGTCGATGAGGATCGAGTCCACCTCGTCGACGATGGCATAAGCGAACGGCCGCTGGACCATCTGGTCGCGGCTGTACTTCATGTTGTCGCGCAGATAGTCGAAGCCAAGCTCGTTGTTGGTCGCGTAGGTGATGTCGGCATTGTAGGCGGCGCGGCGCTCGTCCTCGCCGAGGTTCGGCACGATCACACCGACGGTGAGGCCCAGGAAATTGTGGACCTGGCCCATCCATTCGGCGTCGCGGCGGGCAAGATAGTCGTTGACGGTAACGACATGGACGCCCTTGCCGGGAAGCGCATTGAGGTAGGTGGCGAGCGTGGCGACCAGGGTCTTGCCCTCGCCCGTCCGCATCTCGGCGATCTCGCCGCGGTGAAGGGCGATGCCGCCGATCATCTGCACATCGTAATGGCGCTGGCCGAGGGTCCGCTTGGCCGCCTCGCGGACGGTGGCGAAGGCTTCGGGAAGCAGGTCGTCGAGCTTGGTGCCATTTTCGAGACGCTGGCGGAAGATGGCGGTCTGGTTCTTCAGTTCGTCGTCGGTCAGGGCCGAGATGGTCGGCTCATGCGCGTTGATCGCCTCCACGATGCGGCGGAGCTTGGCGACGTAGCGGTCGTTGCTCGAGCCGAAGAGCGACTTGGCGAACGATTGCAGCATGAGACTTCCTTAAGGGCGCGGGACAGGACGGAACGCGCCCGCGCGCGAGCGTTTTCGAGTGGCGGGCGATGTAGGGTTGGGGTCGGGGGTAGTCAATTGATGGAACGCCTCTCCCCTCTGTGGGGGAGCGTTCGGCTGAGCTGACGGAGGGTACTCGTCGCGCGACCGAGATCCCTCCGCCTTCCCTTGGAGCCGAGCCCTACCCCCTGCGGGAAGCGCGCCCGGTTAAAGAACGCCCTCGAGCCATGCCGCGAGCTGGCTCTTCGGCAGGGCGCCGACCTTCTGGGCGACCGGCTCGCCGTTCTTGAACAGCAGCATGGTCGGAATTCCGCGCACGCCATATTTGCCAGGCGTATCGGGGTTCTCGTCGATGTTGAGCTTGGCGATGGTGACCTTGTCGCCCATCGTCTGGCTGAGCTCTTCGAGCGCGGGGGCGATCATCTTGCACGGGCCGCACCATTCCGCCCAGAAATCCACCAGCACCGGCTTGTCGGCGCCCAGCACATCGGTGGCGAAGCTCTGGTCGGTCACGTTCTTGGTCATGATGGGGAAGGCTCCTGATTCGCGTTCACCTGCATATGGGTAGGCTCCGGCAGCGGCTCAAGCGGCACGGCGATCAGGACCGGACCGGCCGTGTAGAGCAGTGCCGTTTCGATACGGCGCTCGGGGAAGATTACGCCTAGCGCAGCGCCATAGGCGTTCATCTGGCGGCGGTGGCCAGCGGGCACGTCGGCGAGGCTGCGAGGAACGCTTCGGCCGGTCTTGAAATCGACTATCCGGACGAGGTCGGGCGTGACCAGCAGCCGGTCGACCGTGCCGGCGATCACCCGCCCATCGGGCAGCGTGGCGGCGATCGGCGCTTCGGCGAGGGCGTGTGCGGAGAAGAGCTCGGCATGTTCGTCCGCCTCGATGACCGTGAGAGCGGAATCGACCAGCGCGGTCCGGAGGTCGGCGTCGCTCACGCCGGCGCCATGCTGGAGCCAGGCGAAGGCGGCGCGGCGGCGATCGCCGGGCGGAGTGGCCGGCAGCCGTTCGAACAAGGCGTGGAGCAGCCGGCCGCGTTCGGCCGCGACGGCGAGGTCGGGGCCGGGCGGCGGACGGCTGTCGTCGTCGGGCGCGATCTGCGATGGCGCGAGCGGACGCGGCGGCCTTGCTTCCGCCGGTGCGGCAAGCCGCGCCCAGGCGGGCACCTCGACCACGCCGGCAGGAGCGGACTCAAGCTCGTCTCCACTCGCCCGTCCGGTGCCCGAGGCATGGCGCAGGATGCCGTGCTCGTCGGGAGCGATGCCGCTCGCCGCCATCGCCTCGCCGACGACGCTGTGCCAGCTGTCGGCCGACATTTTCCTCGACGGCTTGAGGCCGGTGACGATCAACCGCTCGCCGGCGCGGGTCAGGGCGACGTAGAGCAGGCGGAAATGCTCTTCGCGCTCCTTGGCCTTCTCGGCCTGGACTATGTCGTCGAAGGGCGGCGCGATCTCGTCCTTGCGCGGGCGGATGACGGGGAAGCGGCCGGCCAGGCTCGGCACGTCGAGGATGGTCCGGGTGCCGCCGAGCTGGTCGGGATTGGCGGTCGCGTCGGCGAGGATCACCAGCGGCGCTTCCAGCCCCTTGGCACCGTGGACCGTCATGATCCGGACGGCGTCGCCGCGTCCTTCCGGATCGCGCTTCACTTCCAGCTCGCCATGGGAAAGCCAGGCGAGGAAATGCTGAAGAGTGACGGTCTCGCCCGCCTCGAACTGCATGGCGGCGGCGAGCAGTTCGTTGATCGGGTCGCGCGCCTGGCGGCCGAGGCGGGTGAGCAGCCTTCGGCGGCCGTCCATGGGCCCGGACAGGATATGTTCGAGGAAGGCATGGGGCCCGGCATAGTCCGCCATGCCGAGAAGGGCGGTCAGCGTGTCGCGGGCGGCGCGGAATTCGGGCCGATCCTCCGCGCGGTGGCCGAGCTCCTCCCACAGGCGCCGGCGGCGGTCGTGGCCGGCGAGCGCATAGAGATCATCCTGGCACCAGCCGATCAAAGGCGAGACGAGCAGATTGGCAAGGTTGAGGTCGTCGAGCGGCTGGACGGCGAAGCGGGTGGCGGCGAGCAGGTCCTGCACCGCCAGCGGCTCGGACAGGACCAGCCGGTCGAGGCCGGCGGTGCGAACGCCTCGCTCGAACAGGCGCGCGACGAGCAAGGAGGCGAGTGTGTTGCGGCTGCGGACCAGGACGAGGATGTCGCCGGGCCCGAGCGGCTTGCCGGTCGAGGCGAGGATGGGCGCGCGATCGATCTCGGCCTTGATCCAGTCGGCAAGCTTTCCGGCATAGGCACGGCGGGCCTCGTCCTCCCAGCGCTCCTCGTCGGCGGTCTCGACGCCATCGCCTTCCTCCTCCTCCTCCTCGGCAAAGGGGGGCCAGACTTCGACACTGCCGGCGCGGGCCTCATGGAAGCTGCGGTGCGGCGGGGCCGCTTCGGAAAGGCCGATGCGGTCGTGGGTGAGGTGGGCAAGCACCATATCGACCACGTCAAGCACGGCTTGAGAGGAGCGGAAGCTGCGGCTGATCGAGAGCAGGCAGAAAGGCAAAGGGCCGCCGAGCGCTGCGTCGCGGAAGTGGGTCCGCGCCTTCTCGAACTCGGCCGGGTCGGTGCCCTGGAACCCGTAGATCGCCTGCTTGAAGTCACCGACCAAGAACAGGGTGCGGTGATCGGGGCCAGCCCCCTGCCCCGCCCAATATTCCTCAGTCAGCGCCTTGACGATCGCCCACTGCGCCTCGTTGGTGTCCTGCGCCTCGTCGACCAGCAGATGATCGGTGCGCCGATCGAGCTTGAAGCGGATCCAGTCGGCGATTCCGGGTTGCTGGAGAAGGTCGCGGGACCAGCGGATGAGATCGTCGAAGTCGGCCACGCCTTCCGCCCGCTTGGCCGCGGCATAGGCATCGGCGAAGCGCTTGCCGGCGCGCAGGCCGGCGGCGAGCAATCCGACCAGCCGGTCGCCGCGAAGGAGAGCGAGCAACTCCTCCACCTGTTCACAAAGCCGGTCGCATTCCGCCTGCGCATCGGGCCAATGCTTGACGATGTCCCGCACCGAGCGGCGGGTGCCGGTTCCGGTGAGGACCGACTTGCCCGCAAAGCGCGGAAGGTCACGGCAGCGCTCCTCGGGCGAAAGGGTCAGCCAGCGCTCGATCTCGACAATGAAGGGCTCACCTTTCGGCTTGCCCCAGCGGCGGTAGGCGCCTGCCAGTTGCTGCAGGGTGGCGCAGTCGAAATGATCGTCATGGCAACGCTGCGCGACCAGCTGCTCGACGCCGTCAGCCGGCAGCCCCATCAGCGTGCGAAGGCCGGGCTCGACGTCCGAAAGGTCGGCGAACCGGGCCATCCCCTCGATCGAGGCGGCGCAGCGCTTCAGATATTTGCGGACATCGTCCTCGTCGAGGCGCGAGGCGAGCGTCTCGAGATCGGCGAGGAAACTCTGGTCACTCTCCGTCGAGCGCTCGGCCAGCGCGGCGAGGGTTCGCTCGACCAAGGCCTCCTCCTCGCGACCTTCGATCGGGCGAAAACCGGGCGTGACCCCTGCCTCGGCAGGAAAGGCGGCGAGCAGGGTCTGGCAGAAGCTGTGGATGGTCTGGATGCGAAGGCCGCCCGGGCAGTCGAGCACGGTCGCGAACAGGCGGCGGGCGCGGTCGCGGAGCGGCGCATTCGCGGCCACGCCAAGCGAGCGGAGTTCTCGTTCCAGCCCAAGGTCGTCGAGCCCGACCCAATAGGCCAGCCGGCCGCCGACACGCTCCGCCATCTCTGCCGCCGCGGCCTTGGTAAAGGTCAGGCAGAGGATCGACTCGGGCGCGGCGCCTTCTAGCAGAAGGCGCAGCACGCGGGCGGTAAGCACCTGCGTCTTGCCGGTTCCGGCGCTGGCGGACAGGGAGGCGTGGATGGAAGGATCGGCCGCCTCGGCCTGATCGGGATCGAGCGGCTTCAATGGGGACAGGCGCGCCATGCCGATGCACTCATAACGCTTCCGCCAGGCCGCGCCATGCGTTTATGAGGCTCGAAAAGGTGAAGGAGCGACAGGTGTCGGAAGAGAAGAAGAAGCCGGGCGCAACGGGCAAGGAAGCCGACAACCGCAACTTCAAGGCCGGCATCGCCGTCGGCATCGGCTCGGCTGCGATCGTCGCCGCCCTGCTCTACGCCCGCTCCGGCAAGCCGAAGAAGAAATAGCTCAGCTCCGGCCGAGCCACTCCTCGAGCCGCATCAGCTGGTCATAGTCGCCGTAGCGGGCGAAGCGGGGCTGGAGCTTGGCGGTGAAGGGCTCGGTTCCAGTCAGCCAGCGTGCGGCGGCAGCGGTGAAGTGATCGCGCGCTTCCCCAAGAAAGGCTGAAGCGCGCTCGACCGGCGCGACGAAGCCGCGTGCGTCGACCTTGTCTGGCCTGGCGAGCGACCAATATTCGAGCTTGGTCGGCGCTTCGCGGATGCCCTCGAAACCGCCCGCTTCGGCGATCAGGCCGAGCAATCCCAGTTGCAGCGCAAAGCCGGCCTCGATCTGGTTCTTCGCCGGTGGCTTGCCGGTCTTGAAGTCGAGGATGGCAAGCTCGCCGTCGGGGCTGAGCCGGTCGATGCGATCGGCCCTGCCGATCAGCCGGACGCCGGCAATCTCCGCCTCCCCGTCGACTTCGGCACCGATCGGGCGACGCCCCTGCTTCTGGTTGGCGCCCTCAAACTCGGACAGCCGCTCGATCGCCTCGAGCAGGCGCGGACCCCACAGCGCGCGCAACAGCGGGTGGATGTCGTCGGCAGCCAGCAGTTCGCGAGCGCGCGGAAGCAGGCGCGAAGGAGCGCACTGGTCTTCCTCATACCAGGTTTCGAACAGGGCATGAACGATGGTCCCGCGCCAGGCGGCATCCTGCTCGCGGCCGAGCGGGTCGAGCGGGCGCAAGCCGAGCATCGCCTTGGCGTAGAAGGAAAAGGGATCGGCCTTGAGCCGGTCGAGGTCGGTCACGCGGATGCGGCGCGGCCGCTCGGCGCGCGGCGGGCACGGGTGCGGCCGCGTCGCCGGCCGCTCCCGGTCGGGTTCGTCGAGGCGGATCGCAAGCGCCTCGAGCCGCTTGTTGCGTGGCAGGCCGCCGGTCAGCGCTTCCAGCCGAAGCAGCAGGCGCGAACTGATGGTCGGCGAGCGGCCGTCGCGGCGGGCACGGGTGAGCAGCACTTCCTCGGCGCACAGTAGCCCGACGAAGTCGTGCGCCGACAGGCCGATGCGAAGCTCCGCGCCGGGCAGGCCGAGCGCTCGGCGGACGCTTGCAGGAAGCCAGGGATCGGGACTCGGCGGGGCGGGCCACGTGCCTTCGTTGAGGCCCGACAGGATCATCAGGTCGGTCTTGATCAGCCGCGCCTCGATCAGGCCAAGTATACGGATCCGCGGATGCTGCCCGAATGGCGGGCGGATGGCGACTCCGTCGAGCAGCCTTCGGAGGAGCGGCACGGCATCCTCGGCAGAGAGGAAGAGCGCGGCGGTTGACGGTGAGGCTTCGATGCCGGCCAGCAGGTCGGCCGCGGCTCGACCGGCCGAACCGCTCCAGGCGGCGTCGCCGGCGAAGAGGGTCGCGAGGCGCCGGAGGCCCGCGGCAAGTCCGGCAAGGGTCGTCCCGGGCGCGAGCAGGCCCTCGATCTCGGCCACCACTGGCCGAAGCCGCTCCCAGCGGGGCGCGAGCGAGCGGCGCTTCTCGTCTGCCAGGATGTCGGCGACCAGTCGGTCGAGCCCGTCGAGGCCCGGGAGCGGCCGCGGTCCGCGCAGCGCGAGGTCGAGTGCGCGGACGTCGTCGAGCCACTCCTGCCGCCCTTCTCCAGCCCGGACCAGCGGATGGCCGAGCAAGGCCAGCAAGGCGACCGGCGCCAGCCGCTCGGTAGCGGCGGTCGCCAGTGCCAGCAGCAGGGTTCCTGGCGGTAGCAGCGACAAGGGCGTGCCGGCGCTGTCGTCGGCCTCGATACCCCAGCGCTTCAGGTGCGCGCCGACGCGACGCGCAAGCTGGCGGTCGGGGGTGACGAGGGCGGCCGTGCGCTCGGGCGTCTGCAGCGCTTCGCGGAGGGCCAGCGCGATGGCCTGCGCTTCGGTGGCGGGATCCGGCAGGATGGCGAGACGGACGCCGCCGAGGCGGCGCTGCTCGGGCTCGAGCCGGCTCCATTGCTGGCTGAAGGAGGCGGCGGTGAGCGCCAGGGCGGCCGCCTGGCTACGCTGCGGACCGTCGGGCGCCGCGCTCGCCGACGGCCATGGACGCGCCGCGCCGCGGTCGATTCCCATGCGGTTGAGCAGGAGCTTCAGATGATATTGCGGGTGGGTCGGCTCGGGCGCCGGATCGTCATCCCCTTCCCCGCCGAGCGCCTGCCACTGCTCGTCGTCGAGCAGCGCCGAATCGGCGAGGCCGGGCAGCACCACCGCGCCATCGGGCATCCACGCGACGACCTTCAGCAGCGCTGCGACGGCGGGCGCGGCGGTGGTGATGCCGGCGGCGATGGTGAAGCCATCCGGCGGCGTCACCGACCAGCGCCGCGCCGTGCCCTCGAGCAGGCGGTTGCGGCGGTCGGTCAGCTCGATCCGGCCAAGCTCCTCACGGCGCTTCGGCCATTGGCTGAGCAGCACGGACAGCTGGTCCAGCGCACGCTGCTGATGCTCGGCAAGGTCCGAATTCCTGCCGAACTGGGCGGCGAGATCGGCAGGCGTCTTCTTCTCTACCAGCAACTGGTCAAGGGTCCGCGCCAGCTCCTCCGCCAGCCGCCAGCTTTCGGCGGTGCCGCTGCCGCGCGCCTGCTGCACCAGCCGGGCAAGCTCGGCCTGGCGCGTGAGTGGGTCGATCGCCGGCGGGACGGGCTCGGAGTCGAGCGGATCGAAGGCGCCGCCGATCCGCTCGTCGAGCGCGGGATCGCCGATCGGGATGAGGCGCGGCAGCAGCAGGCCGCTTCCGCTCGCCCGGACGAAGGCCTCGGTGACAGCGCGGACGGCGCGGGCGTTGGGGAGGAGGATCCGGCCGCGCGCAAGCCCGAGCGGATCGCCGGCGTGGCGACGGACCAGCTGGACCGCGAGGGCGTCGGCGAAGCTCGCCTCGGCGGGGATGAAGTGGAGCGACGGGTCGCGCCGGCGCTCAGTCGCGGGCAAGGGCTTCCTCGGTCGCCCCGATCGCCGCCGGCGTGCCGACGTCGAACCACAGGCCCTGGTGGACCGTGCCAAAGCAGCGCCCTTCCGCAATCGCCTTGTCCCACAGGACATTGGTCGAGAAAGGCCCTTCCGGCGCATCGTCGAGCAGGCGCTGGGCCATCAGTTGAATGCCGGTGAAGACGAACGGCGCCACCTTGCCGCGCGCCCGGCGACGGAGGCGGCCGGACGGGTCCATGTGGAAGTCACCAACGCCATTGTGGTTGCCGGCGCGGGCGAGCGGCACGAGGAGCAGCAGCGCATCCATCCTGTTGCCGTCCCACTGGCTGGCGAGCAGCTTCAGGCTATCGCTCGGGCCATCGACCCAGAAATTGTCGCTGTTGACGGCGATGAAGGGATCGCAGTCGATCAGGGGCCGTGCGTGGACCAGTCCGCCACCCGTCTCGAGCAGCTGGGCGCGCTCGTCGCTGACGGCAACCTCGAGGTCCTTCACCCGGGCCTTCAGGTGGGCTTCGAGCGAGTCCGCAAGATAATGGACATTGACGACCACCTTCTCGACCCCGGCGGTGCGGAGACGGTCGAGGACATGGTCGAGAAGCGGCTTGCCGGCTACCTCGACCAACGGCTTGGGGCGGGTCGCAGTCAGGGGCCGCATGCGCTTGCCGAGGCCGGCGGCCATGACCATGGCGGTGCGGGGTACGGCAACCGGGATCTCGGGCCGGATGCGAAGCGCGCGGGTGCGGATCGCGGTCATACCGCCTCTTGCTCCTTCCAGGCCTCGGCGCGCGCCTGAAGCGGCACGTTGGCATCGAACCAGGCCTTCACCGGCGCGAGGCCCGGTGCTTCGAGATTGCGTTCCAGCAGACCCCACATGCGCGGCTGGAAGCGGCGGTAGCCCGGCTTGCCGTCGCGCTTCCACAAGCGGCAGAACACGCCGAGAATGCGGGTGTTGCGCTGAGCCGCGAGCGCCCAATAGGCCCGCTCGAACGCCTCGCCCTGACCGGCCGCGTCGCGGTAGCGGTCGAGCATGGCGCGCTCGATGCCGGGGCTGACGTCGCGGCGGGCGTCTTCCAGCACCGATGCGAGGTCATAGGCGGGATGGCCGGCGAGCGCGTCCTGGAAGTCGAGCAGGCCGAGGTGCGCCACGCCGCTCCGCCCCTCGATGAGCATGATGTTCTCGGCATGGTAATCGCGAAGGACGGTGACCGGGCCGAGCCCGTCCGCAGCGACCGGCGCCAGCACTTGCCGCCAGGCGGCGCGATAGGAAGCGCGATCGACCTCGATCCCGACCGCCGGCGCATACCAGTCGGGAAAGAGCTCCAGCTCCGCCAGCCATTCGTCCAGCCCGTGGGGCGGAAGGCCGTCCATCGGCGGATGGCCGTGCAGGGCGATGAGCAGGTCGGTGGCGATGGCGTAAAGTTCGGCCTCGCGCTGCGGTCCGTCGTCGAGAGTCTCGCGGAGCCGGGCATCGCCGAAGTCGGCGAGCAGCAGCAGGCCCGCGTCAAGGTCGCGAGCGAGGATGTCGGGCGCGCTGAAGCCCTTGCCGCACAGCCATTCGGCGACCGCGATGAAGGGCCGCGGGTCCTCGTGCGGGGGAGGCGCGTCCATCAGCACGGCGGCGCCATGCGCATCGTGGTGGACGCGAAAATAGCGACGGAAGCTGGCATCGCCTGCGAGCGGGCTGATGTGCGCCCCTTCCCATCCGGCGTTCGCGAGAAAGGCCTCGGCGGAGGCGGGCGGAATCATGCGGGGAGCTGCGGCGGTGGCCATCGCCCCTCCCATGCCCCCGGCACCTCCCAAGTCAAGGCACGGCGGCCGTCCCGAGCCATTCCAAGCGACAGGCGGAGCGCCTGTGGCCAGCCAGCCGCACCCGCCCGCTCGGGCCATTCGACCAGCAGGACACCATCGATCAGGAAATCGTCGAGCCCGAGTTCCTCCAGTTCGCGCGGATCCTCGATCCGGTAGAGGTCGGCATGGGCCACCGGCGGCTGCAGCGTCTCATAGGGCTGGACGATGGCAAAGGTCGGCGACGGCACCTCACCTGGATGACCGAGCGCCGCAAGCACGCCGCGCACCAGGGTCGTCTTGCCCGCGCCGAGCGGGCCGGAGAGCGTGACCACGTCGCCGGGACGAAGCACGGCCGCAAGTGCGGCCCCAGCCCTTGCCATGGACGGTTCGTCGAGCATCCACATCAGCGGCCACCGCGCGGCAGGGTGATGAGCACGCTCGTCCCCTGCCCTTCCCTGCTGCTCAGTTCAACTGTTCCGCCATGCGCCTCGATGAACTGGCGGGTGAGCGGCAGCCCGAGACCGAGCGCCGCTTCGCCCCTCTTCTCGCCGAAACGGGTGAAGCGCTCGAACACGCGCGTCTGATGCTCGGGCGGCATGCCGCGGCCGGTGTCGCTGACCATGATCTCGGCGGCCTCGGCATCGCCGCGCGTGACCAGCCGAACCTCGCCCTTGTCGGTATAGGCAATGGCATTGCGAAGGACATGTTCGAGGCTTTCGCGGAGCCGCCGGCTGTCACCCTGGAGCGAGCCGGTCCCCTCGCCGATCGCGACCTTGAACTTGAGGCGCTTGGCCTTGGCCTGCGGCTCCATGCCCTCGGCCACGGTGCGCACGAGGCCGGCAAGATCGACTCGCTCGCGTTCCAGGGCAACGTCGCCCCGAGCGCCCTGGGTCAGGTCGAGCACATCGTCGATCAGGCGCGACAGGCGCGCGACCGATTCGAGGATGGCAGCAACATAATCCCTGGCCGATCCGCTCAGTTCGCCGGCATAGCCACCCTGGAGCATCTCGGCGAAACCGCCGATCGACGTCAGCGGCGTGCGAAGCTCGTAGCTCATGTTGGCGACGAAGTCGGTGCGCACCTTGTCAGCCTGCTCCAGCGCCTCGGCCCGTTCCCGCAGCGCCGATTCGATCCGGCTGCTGTCAGTCACGTCGATCATCGTGAAAAGCGCATTGCCGTCGGGCAGCGGAACGGCGGCGAAGGCGAAATGGCGACCGTCGGCGAGGCTTAGCCGGCCCTGCTCGGCGCGGCGCTCGGTGGTTGCGGCGCGGACCAGTTCGCGAAGGGTCGCGGCGGCGGTCGGATTGACGAGCCGGACGGCAAAGGCGGGCACCAGTTCGTCGACCCGCGGATGCTCGGCCAACCAGCCCTCGTCGAGGTTCCAGAAGTCGCCGAAGCGACGATTCCAGAGGTAGAGCCGGCCGTCGGAGGCGAACACCGCCACGCCCTCGAACAGATTGTCGAAGGTGGCGGTGCGCACCCGCAGCAACGTGTCGCGCGCGCTCGCCAGCCGAACCTGCTCGGTCCGGTCCTCAAAGATCAG
The DNA here is from genome assembly GCF_029637485.1 of Sphingomonas sp. LHG3406-1. Lineage (GTDB taxonomy): Bacteria > Pseudomonadota > Alphaproteobacteria > Sphingomonadales > Sphingomonadaceae > Sphingomicrobium. The sequence goes on from NZ_CP069128.1 coordinate 627,552, forward strand.
GCGAAGGCCGCCGCCGGGCAGCGGCTGGCCGACCACGCGCAGGTGATCGCCGTTGGCGAGGATCCACTCTTCCTCATGCACTTCCTCGGCCGAGGTGAACCAGCCGCGCCGCTCCGCCTTCCATTCGGGAAAGTCACGCACTTCGGGAAGGCGATGGTTCTCGCGCATGCGCTCCAGAAGGCGGTCGAACTCGGGCCCCTCGTCGAGCCACTCATGCTCGAGCCCGGACAGAATGGCGAACGGGCGATTGTAGAAGGAAAGCGTTCGGTCGGGATCGAACTGGACCGCGCCGGCGGTCATGCGATCGCTCAATTCGCGCTGGCTCAGCGCATAGCGCTCGAGCTCGTAGCGGGCGTCCTCCAGCTCCTGGATATCAACCGCGTAGCCGGCCACGGCCCCGCCAGGCAGCGGCACCTCGACCAGCCGCAGCATCCGACGTTCGCCGCCGATGGTCACCGGCCGAATGCGCTCGACCGGCTGCTTCTGTTCAAGCGCGAGTGCCGCGCCGGCGCTGGGAAGATCGGCCGAATCCTCGACCAGCTCGATTCCGCGCGCGACCACCTCGCCGGCATCGGCCGCCTCGACCGCGCTGACGAAGGCGCGATTGACGAGCGCGAGCTTGAGGTCGCCGTCACGCACCCACATCGGGAAAGGCGCGGCCTCGATCAGCTGGGTGAGAGAACTCAGCGCCTGCTCGGTCGCGGCGAGCTGCCCGGCGACCCGCGCGCGCTCACGCTCGGCGATGCTGCAGTCGGCGACCCAGAGGAGCACCGAACCGGGCGGCGACGGCGGCGGTGCCGGCCCGCCACGGAGATCGAACAGGCGGCCGGACGAAGCGATGAAGACGGTCCGCTCGATTCGTCCAGGCCCGAGGCCGGCGGCGGCGAGCTCCTGCTCCAGCGCCGCGCGGTCATCGTCGGCAAGCCCGCCCAGCTCCTCGAAGCGCGTCGCCCCCTCGCTGCCAAGATCACGAAGCAGGTTCGCCTCGGCATCGATCGTCCGGTCGGCCAGCACCAGCATCGGGCGGGCCGGCGCGGCGGCGAGCAGCGCGCCGATGGCGCGAGCGTGACCGGACAGCTGCGCCGCTCGCCGGCTCTGCCGAACGCCGCGCCAGGCGAGGAAGAAGGCGAGCGGGAGCCACAAGGCGGCCAGCGCCAGCGCCACGGTCTCGATCGTTACCGGCAACGCTCCGCCCAAACCCCTCGCCCCGTCACTAGCGGCTGCAAGCGATACAGTCGGGCGGACCCATTAGGAAGATGGCGTCTGGCGCCCGAGCCCCGGCCGCCGGTTGTCACTTCGCCACCGCGTGCGCGAACCCATCGTCAGATGCGGGCAAAGCGCTGGAAAGGGCAGGATTCCGCGGCTCGTTTCGGAGCTGTCCGCCAAGTCCCGGCAACGGGCCTGTGTTATTTTTGCGACAGATGAACGACAGAACAACGAACTGCCCTTCCGACTTATTGTTTTTGCCCGGCAGGGCGGGAACAAAGCCCCCGGATTGCCATCCGTTTCGAAGGGTTCACCGATCATGAGGAAGACAAATCTCCTCGGCGCGACAGCGCTGAACAGCCTGGTGCTGCTGGGTGCCAGCTTTGTGTTTAGCACCGGCGCTGCGGCGCAGACTGCTCCGGCTCCGGCCGAGCAGCGTTGCGACGACGGCACCACCGTCCCGGTGGGACAGCAGTGCCCCGTTCCGTCGGCGCCGACGACCTCGGCCGAGCAGGAGCAAGCCGACGCTCCGGCGGCCGCACCCGACAGCGACATCGTCGTCACCGGCTCGCGCATCCGTCGCCCGAACCTCGACTCGTCGGTTCCGATCACCTCGGTCAGCCCGTCCGAGCTGTCGCAGCGCGGTGAAGTCTCGCTCGGCGACGCGCTGAACGACCTTCCGGCGCTCCGTTCGACCTTCAGCCAGGCGAACTCGACCACCTCGATCGGCACCGCCGGCCTCAGCCTGCTCGACCTTCGCGGTCTCGGCACCGTCCGCACCCTGGTGCTGGTCAACGGCCGCCGTCACGTCACGGCGCAGCCGGGCGGCACCCAGGTCGACGTCAACACCATTCCGGTCGACCTGCTCGAGCGTGTCGACGTCGTTACCGGCGGCAACTCGGCCGTCTATGGTTCGGACGCCGTCGCCGGCGTCGTGAACTTCGTCCTCCGCCGCGACTTCACCGGCGTCCGCATGCGCGGCCAGGCCGGCATCAGCCAGTATGGCGACCGCGAGAACGTGTTCGGCTCCATCATTGCGGGCCACAACCTGTTCGACGGCCGCCTGAACATCACGGCGCATGCCGAATATTCGAACGCCAAGGAGGTGTTCTACTCGGATCGCTCGTATCTTGGCGCCTACACCGGTCCGGGCGGCTTCTACACGAGCCAGTCGACCGGCATCCCGGCGGCCACCCGCAACTTTGACGGTATCCCGAACACCCAGTTCTGGGACATCGACAACGGCGACATTCCGGGCATCAGGTTCGGCAACATCTCGACCGGCGGCTACATTGCGACTGCCTGCCCGGCCGCGACCGCGACCAACGCCGCCCGCGTCGCCGCGCTCTGCACCGGTCAGCTGACGCCCACCAACACCCGCATCGCGCGCAACTATTCCTTCCTTCCGGATGGCACACTGGCGCCCGACGTGCCCTTCTTCGACAACCGTCCGCTTGGTGGCGGCGTGTTCGGCGGCCTCAGCGCCACCGGCCTCGAGGACGCCATGCTGCTCCCGGGTCTTGAGCGCGTCGTCGGCAACATCTTCATCAACGGCGATGTCAGCCCGGCCTTCCAGCCGTTCGTCGAAGCCAAGTTCGCCCGGATCAACGCCACCCAGCAGTCGACCCAGCCGACCTTCGTCGCCTCGACTCTGAACCCGACCTTCAGCGTCAACAATCCGTTCCTGACGCAGCAGGCGCGCGACCAGCTGGCGATCATCACCAATGGCGGCAGCACGTTCAACATGCTGCGCTTCAACAATGACCTCGGCACCCGCGCCGAGGATCACCGCCGTGACACCTATCGCTTCGTGGCAGGCGTTCGCGGCGACGTCAGCTCGACCGGCAACCTGCGCTACGAACTGGCGTTCAACTACGGCAAGACCAAGACCTATTACGAGACCGGCGGCAACGTGATCGTCGCCAACTTCAACCGTGCCACCAATGCGGTGCGCGACTCCGTCTCGGGTCAGATCGTCTGCTTCGTGAACAGCTCGCAGGACACGGTCACGGTCGGCGGTGTCACCAGCATCAACACCGCGAACAACGATCCGAACTGCGCTCCGCTGAACCTGTTCGGTCGCGGCAATGCGAGCCAGGCGGCGAAGGACTATGTCCTCTACACCTCGACCCGTCGTGAGCAGGCCACCCAGCTCAACGTCGTCGGCTTCGTCTCTGGCGATACCGAAGGCCTGTTCGAGCTTCCGGGCGGACCGATCGGCTTCGCCGTGGGTGGCGAGTATCGCCGCGAGCGCGCTCGCTCGGTCTATGACGAGCGGACCCGCGCCGGTGAGACCTTCCTCAACGCGTTCCAGCCGTTCCTGCCCCCGACCCAGACCATCAAGGAAGGCTTTGCCGAGCTTCGCCTGCCGCTGGTCAAGGACGTCACGCTTCTCCAGGAGCTGACCGTCGAGGGTGCGTTCCGCCGCTCGAAGTACAACACGTTCGGCAATGTCGACGCCTACAATGCGGGTGTCCTCTGGTCGCCGGTCCGCGGCATTCGCGCCCGCGCCGGCTACGGCCGTTCGGTCCGCGCGCCGAACCTGAGCAACCTGTTCCAGTCGCAGGTCGAGACCTTCGCGAACGGGCTCCAGGATCCGTGCGATCAGAACTTCATCGCCAACAACCCGGCGCGTGCAGCCAATTGCGCGGCGGCCGGCATCCCGACCACCATCACCTATCAGGACAGCAGCGGTGTCACCATCACCCGTCCCTGGACCAACGTCCCGGGCTCGGGCGTGTCGGGCGTCAACCGCGGTAACCCGGACCTGCGTCCGGAAACTGGCGACAGCTACACCGTCGGTGTGGTGTTCGAGCCTCCGTTCCTGCCCGGCTTCGCCCTGACGATCGACTATTACGACATCAAGGTGAAGAACGTCATCTCGGGCCTGACCGGCCAGCAGATCCTCAACCGCTGCTATGACGATCCGACGGGCATCGACAACGAGTTCTGCTCGGCGATCTTCCGTCGCAGCACGAGCGATCCGATCACGAACGGCACCTTCCTCGGCCAGACCTCCCGTCGTCTCGACGGCCGCGCGGAAGACGTGTTCGCTCGGGCCGGCAATGGCATCAGCTTCATCAACCAGCCGTACAACTTCGCGGCGCTGGTGCGGTCGGGTGTCGACTTCGATGCGAGCTATCGCCGCCGGGTGTTCGGCAACAAGTCGCTGAGCCTGCGCGGTATCGTCAGCTACCTGGGCAAGTCGGAGAACTTCTCCTACCTCACCCAGCCGAACCGGTCGGACAAGATCGACGAGACGCTGGGTGATCCGAAGTGGGCCGCCTCGTGGAATGCCGGCTTCGACCTCGGCACGATCGACCTGAGCTACTCGGGCACCTATGTCGGCCGTCAGTCGATCCTGGCCTGGGAAACCCAGTTCACCCACCAGGGACGTGGCCCGACCAACCCGGACGCCCGTCCGTTCCGCTGGTACCCGGCCGGCATCACCCACTCGGGCCGCGTCAACTTCGAAGTGAACAAGAACTATCGCTTCTACGTCGGCGTGGACAACATCACCAACGAGCGGCCGCCGTTCGATCTGACCGGCCTGGAAGCCGGCAGCCCGTACGGCCCGACCGGTCGCTACTTCTACGCGGGTGCGGGTCTGAACTTCTAAGGTTCAGCCCAATCGGCAAGGAAAGGCCGTCCCGAAAGGGGCGGCCTTTTCTTTTGCCCCGCCGCGCCCAGATCGCCGCGAGGCATATAAAGCTTTCTTTATATCACATGCACCGCTAAAGGCGCGGGCGACCGGCCGCCGTCCTCGGACTTGCGGCCTTCATGCATTGGAGACTTGGACCCGTGGCTACCCAGACGCTCGAGCGCGAGAACGACTACCTCGTCAAGGACCTCTCCCTCGCGGATTTCGGCCGCAAGGAGATCGAGATCGCCGAGACCGAGATGCCCGGCTTGATGGCGCTGCGCGAGGAATATGGCGCGGCGAAGCCCCTCAAGGGCGCGCGCATCACCGGCTCGCTGCACATGACCATCCAGACCGCCGTGCTGATCGAGACGCTGACCGCGCTCGGCGCCGACGTCCGCTGGGCAAGCTGCAACATCTATTCGACCCAGGACCATGCCGCCGCCGCCATCGCCGCGACCGGTGTCCCGGTGTTCGCCGTCAAGGGCGAGACGCTCGAGGAATATTGGGACTATGTCGTCCGCATCTTCGACTGGTCGAAGGATGGTGACGATACCACCTGCAACATGATCCTCGACGACGGCGGCGATGCCACCATGTTCGCTCTGTGGGGCGCGCGGGTCGAGGCAGGCGAGACGCTGTTCACTCCGTCGAACGAGGAAGAAGAGATCTTCGTCGCGACGCTGAACCGCTTCCTCAAGGAGCGTCCGGGCTATCTCACGAAGACGGTCGCCGCCATCAAGGGCGTCTCGGAAGAGACCACCACCGGAGTCCACCGCCTCTATGAGCTGGCGAAGCAGGGCAAGCTCCCCTTCCCCGCCATCAACGTCAACGACAGCGTCACCAAGTCCAAGTTCGACAACCTCTACGGCTGCAAGGAGAGCCTGGTCGACGCCATCCGCCGCGGCACCGACGTGATGCTCGCCGGCAAGGTCGCAGTCGTCGCCGGCTTTGGTGACGTCGGCAAGGGCTCGGCCGCGTCGCTCCGCAACGGCGGCGCGCGCGTGCTGGTGACCGAGATCGACCCGATCTGCGCGCTCCAGGCCGCGATGGAGGGCTATGAGGTCGTTACGATGGAAGAGGCCGCCCCGCGCGCCGACATCTTCGTCACCGCCACCGGCAACATGGACGTCATCACGCTCGACCACATGCGGGCGATGAAGAACATGGCGATCGTCTGCAACATCGGCCACTTCGACAGCGAGATCCAGATCGCGGCGCTCAACAACATGAAGTGGACCGAGATCAAGCCGCAGGTCGACGAGGTCCAGTTCCCCGACGGCAAGAAGATCATCGTCCTGTCGAAGGGCCGCCTGGTGAACCTCGGCAACGCCACCGGCCACCCGAGCTTCGTCATGTCGGCCAGCTTCACCAACCAGACGCTCGCGCAGATCGAGCTGTGGACCAAGTCGGAGCAGTATGGCAACGACGTCTACGTCCTGCCGAAGCATCTCGACGAAAAGGTCGCCGCGCTTCACCTCGACAAGCTCGGAGTCAAGCTGACGACCCTTTCGGACAAGCAGGCGAGCTACATCAACGTGCCGCAGCAGGGCCCGTTCAAGCCCGAGCATTACCGCTACTGAGCACCTCCCCGGCGATCAGCCGGGGCCTGGTGCCTATTCAGGCTAAGGATGGGCTCCTGCTTCGGCAGGGGCCCATTTCAGTGTGCGTGCGGCCCCAGCGCGTCCTTCAGCGGGCCGAGCCACTGCTCATAAGGCTTCCAGGTTCCGACGCCTTCGCGGTTCAGCGGACGCCGCACCTGCTCGGCGCTCGGCGTCCGGACGGTGCGCTTGGCTTCGTGGAAACGCAGCACGGCCTCGTCGAACGGGATGCCCAGCCCTTCGAACAGGCCTCGCAGCACCGGCTCCGGCTCGTCGATCATGCGATCGTAGGGGACGTGCTTGATCCATCCCGGCAGCACATCGTCGAGATGGTCCATCAGTCGGACATAATCGACATAGGCACGGCCGATGCCCTCGAGCGTAAAGGAGGAGGCATGGGCGCGGCTGAAGCTGTGCGAGAAGTTGGACCAGCAGCAGGTCATCGCATCGCGGCGGATGTCGATGATCCTGGCGTTGGGCAAGATCTGGCGAAGCAGCAGCGCATTGCTCCAGTTGTGCGGCATCTTGTCGACGAAGTAGGGCCGGTCGGTCTTGCGGTGCGCGGCGACGCGGCGGAGGTACTCCTGCCCCATGCCGGTGCGATCCTGCGGTGAAAGCTTCGCGATCGCCTCCGGCACCGAGCGGATGCCCGCGCGCGTCGCCCCTTCCATCATGATGCGCAGGAGCGAAGGAATATGGGGCAGCTCGCCGAGCGGCTCGATGTCGGGATGGCTGCCGAGCATCTGTTCCAGCAGGGTCGAGCCGGAGCGCGGCAGGCTGACGATGAAGATGGGGGCATCGCTCGGGTCCCCTGCCCCTTCGCTGCGCTTGAGGAAGTCGGCCGTGAACAGCTGGCGGCTTTCGTCCACCTCGCGGGTCAACTGCCCGGAATCATAGTCGAGCGACCGCGCCCAGATGGCATTGGCTTCCTCATAGTGGCGGAAGGCCTGCTCATGCTGCTGTTCGGCCTGGAAGGCACGGCCGAGCGCGAAGTGGAGCGGCGCCGAATTGTTGACGTCCACCGCCATCGCGACCGCGGCCTCCATCGCCTCGATGTCGGCGGGCGAGAAGACCTTCTTCTTAATGCTGGCGAGTCCCCACCAGGCGTCGCCGAGGTCGGGCGTGATGGCGATGGCGCGGCGGTAGGCGTCGATCGCAGCCTCCGTTTCGCCGGCGCTGCGCAGGTGGTGGGCGTAGGTCAGCCAGACGTTGGGCCGCTCGGGATGACGCTCGACGGCGGCGGCGAGGATGGCTCGCGCCTCGTCGTGGCGGCCGAGCTTGTCGAGGATCAGGCTGACGATCACCTCGGTCGAGCTGTCCGCGCCGTCGCGCAGCGGCTCGAACATGGCGAGGGCTTCCGGCAGCTTGTCCTGCTGGTTAAGCACGCGGGCTAGGCTCAGCCGAAGTTCGCGGTTCGGAGGCGCCGCCATGAGCGCCTTGCGAAAGAAGAGCTCGGCCTGGAACAAGGCGCCGGTGGCGGCCGCGACCGAGCCGAGCAGCGACAGCCCGCGCGGATCGCCGGGGCGCTGCCGCAGGTGCTGCGCGACGAGGGCCGCCGCCTGGTCATTCTTGCCGGCGGCGAACGCCTGCTCGGCACGGGCCATCAGCGGGGACGCGGAAACGTTCATGCTTCATATCCAAGCAGGCGCCGGAGGCCCGGCGCTTCATAGTCGACCATGGCGCGGTGGAGCGCCGGCAAGCTTTCGGGCAGTTCGCGGATGGTGCCCTGCAGATTCGCCCTGGCGGTGCCGCTGTGCGCCGGGTCCGCCCCGATCCGCACCCGCTCGCGCCAGTCCTGCGGGCGATCGATGCCGCAGGCCGCCAGCAACGCCGCGAAATAGACGTCGGCACTGTCATGGTCGAGCTGGGCCACCGCGGCCTTCAGTTCCTCGAAGCGGACGACGATCGCGACGCTCGCCAGCCAGGCGGCGGCATTGTGGCTGTAGGTCTCGTTCAGCGATGGCGCCTTGCGCCAGACGCCGAAGATCATCGCCGACATCAGGTCCTCGACGCTCAGGCGCGGGTCGCGAAGTTCGGCCATGTCGCCGTCGAAATTCTCCGACAGGCAGAAACGTGCCCGGGCCAGCACCCAGTCATAGGGATCGCGGACCAGCAGCAGGCGCGTGACATGGGCGGTGACGAGCGCGGTCGTGTCGGTGAACAGCAGGTGCCCGCACGAGAGCATCGGGCGGTGGAACGCCTCCTGCGTGACCTGGAGGTTCGGATATTGGACGAAATCCCGCGCATAGTGCTGCTCGGGCGGCACGAACATGCGCAGGATGTTGCGCAGCAGGTGCGTGCCGCTCTTCGGGACCGAGTTGATGAACAGGGGCTTCGTCAACGGCACCTGCGCGAAGCGGCGGGCTTCGTCGTCGAGCCGGTCAGGGCGCAGGTTCACCGTCGGCATGGGTGTCGATTGGCCTCTTGGAGCAGGCAAGACAAGGGGCGACGGATCGCTCCGCCGCCCCTTCTCGTCCTCGCGCTTCGGCTTAACGCTTGCGGCCGAGCTTGGCCGTGACGTTGACGAAGAAGCGGCGACCCAGCCAGTCATACTGCGACACTGCCGCAGCCTGGCCGAGGGTCGAGATGGTGCCGCCGTTAAGCACCGACACACGCGGCGGCTTTTTGTCGAACAGGTTCGACACGCCGAGCGTGAAGTCGAAGCCCTCGATCTCCTTGGTGATCGACGCCGCATGGTAGAGCACGGTCGGCGTGGTCACCTTCGGGCAATAGGTGCCGCGAAGAACCGGAGTCGGCTGGGACGGAACGAAGCAGCCCGGCTGCGTCGTGCTGTCGATCTCGTCCACCAGCTCCTTCGAGCTCGACTTACCGATGATATCGAGGCCGTAGTAGACCGACCAGCCGGTGTCGTTGGCCGACGTCCAGGTCAGGTTGAGGTCGCCGACGAACTTCGGCGCACCGACGAACCCAGCCGAGTTGCGGCCCGTGCCGACGAACAGATCGAAGATCTGCTTCGTCTGATAGGTCGCGTTGCCGAGCAGCGAGAACTGGCCGAGGCGGCCGGCATTGTGCCGGACGCTGGCGGTGAAGTCGTAGCCGGCAACCCGCTGCTGGGCGATGTTGATGTACTTGTTGTCGACCGTCTGGATGATGAACTGCTGCGTGCCAGGCCCGGCGCGGGTGAACAGCGCGCAGAGCGGGTCGGTCGGGAAGCTGGTGCTGTTGTAGCAGCCGAACACGATGTTGGCCGCGCCCAGCTGCGCGATCTGGCCCTTCACCTTGATGTCGAACCAGTCGACCGCGAAGTCGAAGCGGGTGTTCGACAAGGCACCGCCGAAGCGCGGCGTCAGCACGATGCTGGCGGTCTTCGCCGTCGAGGTTTCCGCCTCGAGCAGCCCGAGGCCGCCTTGCGAGCGAACCGTCGCCGTGATCGCGCCACCGGTGAAGTTCCCCGGAATGCCCTGCGACGCACAGTTGTCGCGGATGCGCTGGTTGATGGTACCGAGCGCGAAGGCAGCGGCATAGTTGGTGCAGGGATCGATGTTGCGGACGGCGGTGAAGCTCGTCTCGTTCGCGAGGAACTGCTCGAACAGCGCCGGCGCACGATAGGAGGTACCGTAGGTGCCGCGGAACCGGAGCCAGCTGGTCGGCGCATAGTTGCCACCGAGCTTGTAGGTCCAGTTGCCGTTGTCCTCGTCCTTGGCCCCATCGCTCTTCCGCTCGGCCGTCACGCTGGTGACGCGGGCGGCGGCGTTGATGGTGAGGTCATTGGCGAACGGCAGGCCGCGCAGGATCGGCACGTTGATTTCGCCGAAGGCTTCACGCGTGATCGACTCACCGGCGGTGATGCCGCTGGTCGATGCACCCCAGGCATTGCCCGCGCGGGTGATCTCGCCGGGAGTGTCGTTGATGCGGTCACGGCGCACCGAGGCACCGAGCGCCATGCCGACCGTGCCGTAAGGCAGGCGGATGAGGTTACCCGAAACGGAGAATTCGCCGTTGAGCTGCGTGTAGATGGTCTTGCCGGCTTCCCAGCTGGTCAGGAAGTTCGCCTGCTGCGGCGTCAGCTGACCCGCCAGGAAGAAGGGATCCGTCCACGGCAGGTCGATGCACTGCTTGCCGGAGACCGGAAGGACCTGGCCGACGCACGACGAGGTCTGGAAGTAGCCGCTGTCGTACACGTCCTGCAGGATCTGCTGGGTGCGATAGACGCCCTTCGACCGGCTGTACTGGACGTAGCTGTCGAACTTCCAGCCCGGCAGGAAGCCGATGTCGCCGCGAAGGCCACCGACGCCGCGATAGTAATCGACGGTCTGGCTGCTGTCGGACAGGTTGGTGATACCGGTCGGCGACAGGTAGTTGATGCCTTCCCAACCCTGCGCCCAGATGGTGCCGGTGCCATAGAGGTTGCCGGTGCCGTAGAGGTCGCCGGTGTAGCCGAAGTTCCAGAACTGCCGCCAGCCGTTCTGATAGGTCTTGCGGCGGTTGACGAGGAATTCGGTGAACGCCTCGATGTTGTCGGTGATCTCGAGGCCGGCCGACAGATAGCCCGTCGCACGCTCGGTCTTCGGGATGATGGTCTGTTCGAGGACGAACGGGTGGTAGCTGTTCTGGACCGCCAGGCTGCGCTGGTCGTAGCCGGTCGGGAACCAGCCCGGGGGCGTCCCGAGGTCGCCGAAGTAATCCGGCGCGCCGTAGGCCGGAATGCCCAGGTTCTCACCCGGATACTGATACTGGATGAGGACGGTGCCGCCATTGATCGACGTATTTGGACCCGTGTTCGGGCCGCCCGGCCCGTCGAGATACAGGTTGTCGATGAGATTGTAGGTCCACACGTGACCCCAGCGCAGGTCCTCGCACTTGTAGCTGTTGGTGCGCGGATCGATCAGGTCGGCACGGCTGCCGTCCGGACGGAAGGTGTAGGCTTCGGGGCAGCCGAGGAACTTGCGGTCGCCGCGCGACAGCTCCTTCTGCTTGAAATAGTCGCCGGCCACGGTGAAGTAGAAGCGGCCGAAATCCTTGCCGTAGATGGCGCTGGCGCGATACTGCTCGCCGCCGCCCTCCTGCGGGATGACCGTGTTGAGGTCGAGCTGCAGGCCACCGGTGTCACGCTTGGTGATCAGGTTGACCACGCCGGCGACCGCGTCCGAACCGTAGACCGACGAAGCGCCGGTCTTGAGGATCTCGACGCTCTGCACCACGCTCTGCGGAAGGACGTTGAGGTCGAAGCTCGACACGCCGCCGCGGGTACCGGCCGGACCGGCGCGACGGCCGTTGAGCAGGATCAAGGTGCGGTTCGCGCCGAGGCCGCGAAGGTCGAGGGTCGAAGCGCCCGGACCGCCGTTGGTGACGAAGTTCGACGACAGGGCCGAAGTGATCTGGGTCGAGCCGGCTGCGATCGGCGAGCTCTGCAGCGTCTGCGCAAGATCGACATTGCCCTTGCGCTCGGACAGTTCGGGATTGATGATCGCGACCGGATCCGGGCTCGAGAAGGGGCTGGTCCGGATGCGCGACCCGGTGACGACCACTTCCTGGTCGGACTGCACCTGCGGCACCGGATTGGCCGAAGTGATCTCCGGTGCTTCCTCCGGCTGAGCCTCTTCCGCGGGCGCCGGCGCCGGCGCTTCCTGCGCGAAGGCGGCCGAGCTGAAGCCGAAGGCGGCGCCCGCCAGCAGCAGCGAACGCAGCGCGGCGGTGGGCAGCCGGGTAGTCCTGGTCATGATCGATTGTCCCCGTTTCGATAAACTGCCGGTTTCGTGGCCCGACCACCCTTGGAATTGCAAGCATTTGACATGGAACGCCCACAGAACGAACGCGTGTGTCGCCTTTCAGCCACAGCCCTGTAATCTTTGGCTGGCCCTGGAACTGGCCGCCTTGCGGCAATGAAATCGGACATGTTGCGATGGTCCCCAGCGCCACCGGACAGCCGCGTGCCCGGCCGACTGTTGGCCGGCGCAATGCACCGTTCCGATTCTGAATTAGTCGCTGCCTTGCTCGCGCACGCACTCAGGAACGACCTAATGGTTCCTTTTCACAACTAAAGAACTCAATGGCGCCGTAACGAACTCAGCGACCCTCTCCGTATTCACTACGAGGCTGTTGCAGTGATGAGACAATATCAACAGCGCTCCTGGGAAGCGCTAACTAAGTATGTGGTCCGACACACCTTTTCGCCTAGGGGAACGCGACTTGTTCGACGGTTAGGATAATTACGGATGCGGAATATTCGCCTTACGATCACGACGTCTTCGATTGCTCTTGGTGCCTTGCTTGCCAGCCCGGCCTTTGCTCAGGAAGTGCCGCCCGCTCCCGAAGCTGCCGCTCCGGTCCAGGATCCGGCGGCCATTCCGCCGACCGGACCCGCTGCCGACTGCCCTGACGAGAACCAGGACGGCGTCTGCGACCCGGCCTCGACCCTCAGCAATGCGGACACCAGCGCCCAGACCGGCGAAACCGTCGTCGTCACCGGTTCGCGCATCCGCCGCGACGAGTTCAGCACCACCGAGCCCCTTACCGTCATCACCGCGCAGGAAATCACGCAGTCGGGCTTCAACAGTGCGACCGACGCGCTGCAGAGCGGCGCCGTCACCCAGGGCGCCTCGCAGATCAACAACGCTTATGGCGGCTTCGTCACCGACGGCGGCACCGGCGCCAACACCCTTGGCCTGCGCGGGCTCGGCCCGGCGCGTACCCTCATCCTGCTCAACGGCCGTCGCCTGGCGCCGGGCGGCACCCGCGGATCGGTCCTGTCGGCCGACCTCAACGTTCTTCCGACCGCCATCGTCGAGCGCATCGAGATCCTCAAGGCCGGCGCTTCGTCCATCTACGGTTCGGACGCGATCGCGGGCGTGGTCAACATCATCACCGATCGCAAGCTGACCGGCTTCAGCGTCGATGCCCAGGTCAACGTCCCCGAGATCGGCGCCGGCGTCGATCGTCGCCTTGCCGGAAGCTTCGGCATCCAGGCCCCGCGCCTGAGCGTCATCGGCTCGGTCGAGTGGCGCAAGCGCTCGTCGCTGGCCCGCAACCAGTCCGACTTCTTCCGCTGCCCGATCGGCGGCTTCCTCAGCGGCGAAGGCACCGACTTCGGCTCGGGCGACTATATCGACCCCGCCACCGGCGAGCCGGGCTGCTTCACGCTCGACAATGGCGGCGTGACCATCAACACGCTCGGCCTTCCGGCCCGCGAGGCGATTGCCCGCACCGGCGGCGGCCTCGGCGTGTTCAACCGCTTCGTCCCGGCTCCCGGCCAGACCGACGGTCCGTTCCCGGGCTATCAGGGTGTCGGCTTCTACGACCGCGACACCTTCGACCCGCGCCAGGAATTCCAGCCGCTGGTCACCGGCACCGAGATCATCACGGGCTATCTCGCCACCACCTACGACCTCGGCCTGTTCGGCAACAGCGAGCTGTACGGCGAACTGCTGGCGACCCGCCGCAAGTCCTCCTCGCCGCTCTACCGCCAGCTGAGCCTCGACTATCTGCAGGGCAGCCCGCTGCTCCCGGAAGACCTGCGTGACGGTGTCTTCGCCAACCCGACGGTGACGTCGAGCGGCCAGAACATCGCGGCCCGTGCCTTCATCGGCTACGGCCTGACCGACTCGCGCCAGGAAGTGGATTACGTCCGGGCTTCGGGTGGCCTCCGCGGCGACTTCTTCTTCAGCGGCTGGCGCTATGACGCCTACGCCGGCAAGTCGTGGAACGACGGTACCTACGAGATCGAGTCCTTCCTCACGGATCGCCTCGCCAACTCGCTGAACGTGGTCCAGAACCCGGACGGCACCTTCAGCTGCGCCAGCCTGGCGTCGAACCCGACCTGCGTGGCGGCTCCGGCCCTCAGCGCGGCGGTGATCGGCGGCGAGCTTCCGCAGGCTTTCCGCGACTATATCGTCGACAACACGATCGGTAAGACCAGCTTCCGCGAGACGACCTTCTCGTTCGGTGTCGACGGTCCGCTGTTCGCCATGCCCGGTGGCGACGTCCAGCTTGCGCTGGGTGCCGAATATCGCCGTCAGTCGATCAACGACCAGCCGGACGACAATTCGATCAACGGCAACCTGTTCGGCCTCACCGCGGGCACGCCGACGGTCGGCAAGGACAGCGTCAAGGAAGTCTTCGGCGAAGTGTTCGTGCCGATCGTCCGCGACCTGCCCTTCCTCTACCGCCTGAACGTCAACGGCTCGCTCCGCTACACGGACTACAAGTCCTATGGCAGCGACACGACGTACAAGATCGCGGGCGAGTGGGAACCGGTCCGCGGCCTCGGCTTCCGCGGGAGCTACGGCACGTCGTACCGTGCACCGGCGCTCGCCGAGCAGTTCCTCGGCGCGACCAGCGGCTTCCTCGGCAGCAACAGCGATCCCTGCTCGGCACTTCCGCCGGCAGCGGAGCAGTCGCCCTCGCAGCAGGTCCTTGCCCGCAACTGCGCGACCATCGGCCTTCCCGCCGACTTCGAGCAGCGTAACGGCATCACCATCTTCCGCGTCGGCGGCGCAGAGGCCGGCCTGGAGGCCGAAACCTCGCGCAACTGGTCGGTCGGCGTGGTTGCCCGTCCGCCGATCCCGGCATCGATTGGTCAGCTCAGCCTTGCCCTCGACTATTTCGACATCAAGGTGAAGAACGGCGTGTCCGACCTTGCGGGCGACACGATCCTCAACCGTTGCTACTCGGCGGAGAACTTCGATCCGGCGGCCGGCTTCTGCCGCTTCGTCACCCGCGATCCGAACAACGCGCTTTCGGTGGTCAGCAGCTTCGTCAACCTCTCCGAGAGCATCGTGAAGGGCTATGAGTTCAACGGCCGCTTCTCGACCCGCGCGGTCGGGCCGGGGACGTTCATCCTCAACGCCAACGTGACCAAGTATACCGAACAGTCGAGCAGGCTCTTCCCCGAGGAGTTCCTTGCCGACGCGAACGGCATCGTCACGCAGCCGGAGTGGGTCGGCAACTTCGACGTCACCTACTCCACCCGGCCGGTGACCTTCCGCTATGGTCTCGACTGGATTGGTGGCGACCGCAACAACACCTACCAGCTCCTCGCCTTCGACAATCTGACTGGCGAGGTCAGCCCGGACGACGAGCAGTTCTACCGCGACAACTACTATCTCGAGACGAAGGATTACTTCCTTCACAATGCCTCGGTGCAGTTCAATGTCGCGGAGCGCTATGAGTTCACGGTCGGCGTCCGGAACATCTTCGACAAGGCGCCGCCGCGGATCACGGCCGGCATCTTCAACTCGGTTGGCAATGCGCCGCTCTACTCGGGCTACGACCTGGTGGGCCGGACCTTCTTCGCCAACGTCAACTTCAAGCTCTAAGCGAGCCGGAGACGACAATGGAAAGGGCCTCGGGAAACCGGGGCCCTTTTCCGTTGCCGGTCAGGTGCCGCCGATCGGCACCGGCATTGCTGGAAAGTCAGGCTGCGCCAGTCTCGTTGGCGAGCAGCCGGGCGTCGATTCCCTCGGCCTTGAACGCCGCGGCCCAGCGCTCGTCGGACGGCGTGTCGAACAGGATGGACGGCCGTCCCGGGCAGGCGAACCAGCCGTGGCGGGTCATCTCCTCCTCAAGCTGTCCGGGACCCCAGCCGGCATAGCCGAGCGCGACCAGCCAGCGCGACGGCCCTCGGCCCTCGGCAATGGCGCGGAGCACGTCGATGGTACCCGTCATCGCCCACAGCTTGCCCGTCGGCCCGACCACCTGAAGGGTATCCTCGCCGCCCCAATCGTCGGAATGGAGGACGAAACCGCGCCCCGGCTCGACCGGGCCGCCATGGTGGATCGCTTCATCCGGCGCCTTGCCGGGGTCGAGATCGAGCTGCTTCAGCAGGCCGCGCAGGCGGATGCCGGCACGCTTGTGGCTGATGCCGAGGCCGACCGCGCCATTCTCGTCATGAACGCAGAGCGCGGTCACTGAGCGTTCGAAGCGGGGATCGGCCATGCCGGGCATGGCGAGCAGCAGCTTTCCTGCAAGAAAGGGCGCGTCCGACATGACCGGCCTACCATGCCAGTTCGCGCCCGCCGCACAAGCCTTGTTGGCGTAACGAACGGCCGGTAGAGCGACGGCCGTAAACATCTCGCCCCACCAGAGGAGCTTATTTCCATGACCATCAACGTCGGCGACCGCCTTCCCGACATGCCGCTCGTGCTCGCGACCAGCGAGGGCCCGCGGCCGACCACCACGACCGATTATTTCGGCGGCAAGCGTGTCGCCCTGTTCGCCGTTCCGGGCGCCTACACGCCGACCTGCTCGGCCAAGCACCTGCCCTCCTATGTGGAGAAGGCCGGGGACCTGAAAGGCAAGGGCGTCGACGAGATCGCCTGCACCAGCGTCAACGACGCCTTCGTCATGGCTGCCTGGAACAAGGATCAGGGCAGCGAGGACATCACCATGATCGCCGACGGCAACGGCCAGCTGGCGCAGGCGCTCGGCCTCACCATGGACGGCTCGGCCTTCGGCATGGGCTCTGTCCGCTCGCAGCGTTATTCGATGATCGTCAACGACGGAGTCGTCGAGCAGCTGAACGTCGAGGCGCCGGGCGAATACAAGGCGTCGAGCGCCGAAACCCTGCTCGAGCAGCTGTAAGCCTATCCCTCCCCGCTGTCGTCCTGGCAGCGGGGAGGTCGCATCTGCCCCCACCTTTGCCGCGCCTCCACTGGGCGCAACGCCGGGACCGATCCCCTGCCAGCTTCGTTGCCCGCCCGAAGACCCCCAGCGTAACGGAGGACAGGGCATGGCGAAGAACAACGACAACGGGCACGACACCCACAATCGCGAGAACCGCAACCACGACACTCGAAGCATCGACAATCGCGATCGCCGGCGCGACCGGATCGTCGAAGGCGTGAAGAGCCGGCCCTATGCGGCGGCGGCGGTTGCGACCGTTGCGGCGGGCGCCGCGGCCTTCTTCCTCACCCGCGGCAAGAGCGACAAGCCGCTGATGAACTGGGGCCAGGACAGCCAGGGCGACAACGTCAAGGGTGCCGGCGCCTACAAGCAGCAGGGCTCGACCACCAGCGACCGCAGCCTTGAGACCGCTTCGTCCTCGCCGAGCAGCAGCGCTGGCGTCGGCGCCGGCACGAGTGCGAGCAGCCCGTCTGCGATCCAGGCCGGCGGCATGGCCAATTCGGGCAATCGCACCAGCGCCTCGAGCCTCGGCGGCACGGGCGGCACCAGCGGCGCCAGCGGCCTTTCGAGCACCAGCGGCACGAGCGGCGGTTCGACCACCAGCGGCTCGGGCAGCTCGGTGAGCGGCTCGGGCACCAGCGGCTCGGGCAGTGCCATCGGCGGCGGCTCGGACAGCGGCAGCTCGTTCGGCAGCGGCAACAGCAGCACGACCGGCAGCGGCAGCAGCAAGAGCAGCGGCGGCAAGTCGTCGGGCAAGGGCAGCACCGGTCTCGACGAGACGTCCAAGGACCAGACCAAGGCCGGAAGCGTCTCCTACGGAGCCTGAAGGTCCCGTCATGAATTGATAAGGGGCATCGGTTCGCCGGTGCCCCTTTTTACATCTCCGGAGGCGATGATGACCGTGAAGCTCAAACCCCTTTCGGACCAGGTGATGGTCAACGTGGGCGCGTCCAGCGGCATTGGTCTCGCTACCGCCCGGCGCGCCGCTGCGGCGGGCGCCCGGGTCGTGCTCGCCGCCCGCAATTCCGATGCACTCGACGAAGCGGTGGTCGCCATCCGCAACAAGGGCGGTGAGGCGACCGCGCTCGACCTCGACATCGCCGACGAGGGCTCGGCCGAACGGCTGCTCGCCTATGCGCTCGATCGCTATGGGCGGGTCGACACCTGGGTGAATGACGCCGCGGCCGCCATCTTCGCGCGGGTCGAGGACGTCAGCCTGGCCGAACACCGGCGCGTATTCGACGTCGGCTATTTCGGGCTGGTCGACGCCAGCCTCGTCGCCATCGGGCATCTGCGCAAGGAGGGGGGCGCGCTGATCAACATCGGTTCGGTCCTGTCCAATCGCGCCATTCCCCTGCAGGGACCCTATTGCGCGATGAAGGCGGCGGTGATGCAGTTCACCGACGCGTTGCGGATGGAGCTCGAGCAGGAAGGCGCGCCGATCAGCGTGACCCTGATCAAGCCGGCGGCGATTGACACCATGTATCCCGAGCATGCCCGCAACAAGCTGGACCGGCATGCCCGGCTACCCCAGCCGCTCTACGATGCCGAGCTGGTCGCCAAGGCCATCTGTTTCGCCGCGCAGACGCCGCGCCGAACGCTGGTCGTGGGCGGCGGCGGCCTTGCCCTTACCACCCTGGCCCCGGCCCTGCCCCGGCTCGCCGACAAGGGCATGGTGCTGGTCGGCGGCGAGGCAAGCCAGACCACCGACGTGCCCCCCGCTCCCGGCACTAGCGACAATCTGTTCGAGCCGCGCCGCGACGGACGGGTCGAGGGCAACCAGGAGCCGTTCAAGCGCAGGACGTCTTTGTACCTCGAAGCCCAGATGCACCCTTATGCGACGGCTGCGGTATTGAGCTCGATGGCGGCGGGCGCGCTGTTCCTGTGGGCCCGCGAAGAGAGCCGTGACATCGGGACGGAAGAAGCCAAGCGCCGGATCAGGGCGGCGGGCATGAGCTGAGGCTCAGCGCGCCGCCCTGCCCTTCGCGTAACTGGGTGGAGAGCAGCTCTCCGCCGCGTCCTACAACGGCTGCATCACGGAGTGGAGCGCAGTCGCGCCCTTGAGCGTGAGCGGCCGGCCGGAGGCATCGACGCCCTCGA
Source organism: Sphingomonas sp. LHG3406-1 (assembly GCF_029637485.1). Taxonomy (GTDB): domain Bacteria; phylum Pseudomonadota; class Alphaproteobacteria; order Sphingomonadales; family Sphingomonadaceae; genus Sphingomicrobium. The sequence continues at coordinate 646,680 of NZ_CP069128.1, forward strand.
TCTCGACCTGCGTCAAGGCACCGTGAGGGGATGGATAGTCGCCAAGCCCGTTGCCCCTCTTCGCCTGGTCAAGGCTGATCCCGACGGTGCCCAGCGCTCCAATGGCCTTCTCCAGAGCAGGGCATTGCGCTGACGAGACGTCGTGCCGCTCTAACGAGGGTTCGTAGACCGCGGCCAGGTCGGTGTGCCGTGCAAACAGGCTTTGGAGCCTCTGACGCCCTTGCCAGCTGTAGTCCGCCTCCCAGCCCTCCCTGGCGAGAAACTCGGTCAGCTGTTCGGCTCGGAAGGCATTGAAGGCCCGTTGTGCAACATCCCCATTTTGAGGGACGAACACATAGCGGTAGCGATACGTGCAGGAACCATGTTGCGATGCCGCTATCTGTCCCTCGCAATAGCGCTCGAGCCGATCGACCCGCAGGGCACCATAGTCCCCCTGAACGAGCTCGCTGGTCGCGACGAATCCACGCCAGCTCTTGCCTTGCCACTCCTGGTCGGCACCGAAGCTTGTTCGAAGGATCCTCCCCTGGCTCGTCTGCACCCAGAGGTCATAGGCGCCCAGCAGAGGCTGAAGGTCATAGCCATTGAGCGTCTTCGGCCAGTCGGCGGGAAAGACGCGAGGGGGCGGCGGAGCGGCCGAAGCCACCCCGCCTAGCCCCAGCGCGGCGATCAGGACTGCTGCCAGCCGCACGTCCTGCCCTTGTTCTGCTCCTCCAGCCAGCGCTGCAGCGGGGCGAAATACTCGAGCATCGGTTTGCCGCTCATCTCGCGGGTGCCGGTGAAGGCTTGGAGCGCGTCCGGCCAGGGCTTGCTCGCGCCCATCTCCAGCATGGCGTTCAGCCGCTGGCCGACTTCCTTGTTGCCGTAGAAGGAGCAGCGATGGAGCGGGCCCTTCCACCCGGCCATGTCGCAGGCCGACTTGTAGAACTGGAACTGCAGGATGCGGGCAAGGAAGTAGCGGGCATAGGGCGTGTTGCCCGGGATGTGGTACTTCGCGCCCGGATCGAAGTCGGCCTCGCTCCGTGCGGTCGGCGGCGTGATGCCCTGATATTGCAGCCGCAGCTGGTTCCAGCCGGCATTGTACTGCTGCGGGGTGATCGAGCCGTCGAACACGCCCCAGCGCCACTTGTCGACCAGCAGGCCGAACGGCAGGAACGCGACCTTGTCCATCGCCTGGCGCAGCAGCAGGCCGGTGTCCTTGCTCGCGTCCGGCACCTTGTTGCGGTCGAGCAGGCCGATCTGGACGAGATATTCCGGAGTCACCGACAACGCGATGAAGTCGCCGATCGCCTCGTGGAAGCCGTCGTTGGCGCCATTGAGGTAGAGATAGGGCTGCTTGTTGTAGGCCCGCTGGTAATAATTGTGGCCAAGCTCGTGGTGGATGGTGACGAAGTCGTCGCCATTGACCTTGGTGCACATCTTGATGCGCAGGTCGTCCTTGTTGTCGAGGTCCCAGGCCGAAGCGTGGCAGACCACCTCGCGGCCTTCCGGGCGGACGATCTGGCTGCGGGTCCAGAAGGTCTCCGGAAGCGGTGCGAGGCCCAGCGAGGTGTAGAAGCCCTCGCCGATCCTGACCATGTCGGTCGGGCTCTTCTTCTTGGCCTTGAGCAGCTCGGTCACGTCATAGCCGACGTCGCCTGCCCCCTTGGGTGCCACCACGTCGTAGATGTTGCCCCATTCCTGCGCCCACATGTTGCCGAGCAGGTCGGCGCGGATCGGGCCGGTCTTGGGCTGGACGGCATTGCCGTATTTCGCGTTCAGCCGGTCGCGGGTGTAGCAGTGGAGCTGGTCGTAGAGCGGCTTCACCTCGCTCCACAGCCGGTCGTACATGGCCGAGAATTCCTGCGGGCTCATGTCATACTGGCTGCGCCACATGGCGCCGGTGTCGTCGTAGCCGAGCTCCTTGGCGCCCTGGTTCGCGATTTCGACCATGCGGGTATAGTCGGCCCGCATCGGTCGGCCGACATTGTTGTGCCAGCTGGTCCAGACTTCGGCGGTCTTCTTCGGATCGCGAAGCTCACCCATCGCTTCCTCGGCGACGTCGCCAGTGATGACCTTGCCGTCCAGCTGGGCGCGGCCCTTGCCGTAGGTCGACTGGAGGCCGGTGGCGATATTGTTGAGTTCCGTCGCCGCGCCTTCGGTCGAGGGCGCGGGAAGGACCAGCGCGCCGCGCAGGATGTTCAGTTTGCGCTGCGTGTCCGGATCGAGGCCCGGCACCCGCGCCCATTCGGCCGCTTCCTTGGCGTAAGCGACGCCCTTTTCGGTACCGATGGTGCCGAAATAGGCGGCGAGCGCATCGGTGTCGTCGGTGATGTATGTCGAGTTCACCCACTGCGCGCGCGACGAGATGGTCGACAGGTCGAACAGGTCCTTCTCGACCCGCGCGATGAACTGGCGCGCGCCTTCCGGCGTACGGGACGCGCTTGCGGTGTCGCTCGCGCCAGCGGCAGCGGAAGCTTGGTCGAGCGCCGCACCGGAGGAGGCTGGTGACGATCCGGTGGTTGCACAACCGGCAAGGGCAAGGGCGAGAATGGAAACGGAAGCGGCCAATTTCATGCGGTTGACGCCTTCAGCTGAGGAACTGGCGGCGTTCGTGCGCCCGCTTCACTCCTCCGTCAAGAAGCTGACGATGGCTTCGCCGAGCGCCTTCTGCGTCACCGAGGTGGTGTGCGTGCCGGGGATCTCGACATAATCGGCGTCGGGCAGCGCGTCGGCGAGAGCCGGGGCCGAGCCATTGTCGTGATCGTCGGCGCCGCACAGGACCAGGGTCGGCATGGTGAACGCCGCCAGCATCGCCTCGTCGACGGCCGAGTTGCTTTCCAGCAGCAGGCGGGTGGCGACGCGGTCGACCTTCTGGCTCTTCATGAACTGGATGGCGAACCAGTGCCGGTCGCCGCGCACCGCCTCGTCATACTTGTCGAAGGCCTCGATGAAGAACTGATGCCTCTTCTCCCACCCGAGCAGGCCTTCCAGCCCCATGCCGGAGAGGATGGCCCGGCGGGGCTTCAACCCCCGGGCAATGCCGTGCACCACGGTCCGGCTGCCAAGCGAAAAGCCGCCGAGGTCGTAATCGGTCAGCCCAAGGTGCGCGATCAGTTCGGCAAGGTCTTGGCCGAGGACGCCCGCGGGATAGCAGGCGGGATCGTGCGGCTTGCCGCTTTCGCCGTGCGCGCGCAGGTCGGGCATGATCAGCCGGAAGCCCGCCGCCGCGATCCGCTCGGCATGGCCGAACTTGATCCAGTTCATGCGTGCGTCGGAAAAGAGCCCGTGGACGAGGATCAGCGGCCTGCCCTCCCCCGTCTCGTGAAAGGCGAGCTCGGTGCCGTCGGCGGCGGTCCAGTGACGGATGGCAATGCTGGTCATGCCTCCGCCCTAGCCCAGTTCGTCCTCAGTCCGCCATCGCATGCGCCGTCGGCCCTCCCTGCGGCGCCTTGGCTTCCCGCATCAGCAGAACCAGCGGCAGCGCCGCCAGCGTCACCCACATCATCAGCCAAAAATCGTCGAGATAGGCGATGAACAGGGCCTGCCTCGTCACCTCCGCATTGATCACCGCAAGCGCGAGATCACCCTGCTGCCCGATCCGCTCGAGCAGGCCGGGATCGAGCGACGGGATGGTACTTGCGGTGACGTTGCTGGCGATGTCGGCATGGGCGACCTGCGTCATCCGAACCAGCTGCGAGCCGACGATGGCGATGCCGATCGACCCGCCGATGTTGCGGGCGAGGTTGAGCAGGGACGCGGCGGCGGTACGCAGGCGAGGCTCGAGCGTCGCGAAGGCGAGGCTCTGCATGACGACGAAGATGAGGCCGATACCAAGCCCCTGCACCACGCCCGACCAGACGATCGGCCCGGCGGGCATGTCGAGCGCGAAGCCGGTCATCATCCACAGGCTGGTGCTCATCAGCACGAGACCGATCACCACCAGCAGCCGGCTGTCGATCTTTCCGACCAGCCGCCCGGCGACCAGCATGGAGATGAGCGTGCCCACGCCGCGCGGCGCGGTCAGGATGCCCGACTGGAGCACCGAATAGCCGTAGAGGCGCTGGAGCAGCGGCGGCAGGAGGGCGAGGCCGGCCAGAAGCAGTACGCCGGTCACCGCCATGAAGAGGAAGCCGATCGCGAAGTTGCGGTCGGCGAACATGGCCTTTTCGAAGATTGGCGCGCGTGACGTCAGCGTGTGGACGGCGAACATCCACAAGAATGCGATGGCGAGCCCCGCCTCGATCATGATCTCCCAGCTTTCGAACCAGTCCTGGCTTTCGCCGCGGTCGAGGAACATCTGCAGCGCGCCAAGGGCCACGGCGAGCAGGGCGAATCCGGCCAGGTCGAAGCGCCGCCGCGTGGTCGGGCTTTCCGGCATGGTCCGCCACAGCATGACGGCGGCGAGGACCCCGACCGGCAGGTTGACGATGAACACCCAGCGCCAGTCGAAGCTGTCGGTCAGCCAGCCGCCCAGCACCGGACCCATGATCGGCCCGATCATGATCCCGCCGCCGAACAGGGCCATCGCCTGGGCATGCTTGGCGGGCGGGTTGATGTCGAACATGGTCGCCTGCGCCAGCGGCACGAGAAAGGCGCCAGTCAGACCCTGGATGACGCGGAAGGCGACCATCTCGGGGAGCGAGGTGGCGATGGCGCAGAGCAGGCTGGCGGCAGTAAAGCCGACCACCGACCACAGCATCAGCCTCCGCCGTCCCACGCGCTCGGACAGCCAGCCGGCAATCGGAATGGCAATGGCGGAGGCGACGATATAGCTGGTCAGCACCCAGTTGATGCTTTCCTGCGTCGCCCCGAGGTTCGCCTGCATGTGTGGCAGCGCGACATTGGCGATGGTCGTGTCGAGCACCTGCATCAGCACCGCCAGCATGAGCGCGGTGGTGACGAGGGCGTGGCGAGCCGGGTCGAGGGGCGTGGCGGCGGTGTTGCTCATGGCTTTAGCGCGCTTCGTCTATGCGCTCCGCGCTCCGCTGAGGACGGACGACCAGCAGGATCGTTCGTGCTGGGCGAAGTCGAGGCACGTCGGCGCGGCGATCACTCAACATCGACCGTGACCGTGGCGCTCAGCCCGGCGATCATCGGCTTGGCGGGCTTGCCGTCGAAGCGGATCCGGACGGGGACGCGCTGGGTCACCTTGACCCAGTTGCCATTGGCATTCTGCGCCGGAAGGATGGCGAACTCGCTGCCGGTGCCGGCGCCGATGCTGGCGACCCGGCCGGTGAGATCGAGGCCCGGATAAGCGTCGATCTCGATGTGCGCGCGCTGCCCCGGGACCATGCGGGCAAGGTCGCCTTCCTTGAAGTTGGCCTCGATCCAGGTGTCGCCCGACGCGACCAGGCTGAGGAGGCCGATGCCGGGAACAGCCTGCTGGCCGGGCAGCAGCCGCTCGGTGTTGGCGACCACGCCGGCAGTCGGCGCGCGCACCTCGGTACGGCTGAGGTTGAGGCGGGCGCTGGCGATGGCGGCGCGGGCGGCCTGCTCGCCCGGCTGGTCGCCGGTCGGCGCGATCGCGGCCCGGGCGTTGGCGGCGCGGGCCCGGGCATCGGCCAGGGCGGTGCGCGCCTGCTCGACGTCCGCCAGCGCCTCGTCATAGCGCACACGGGTGGTGAAGCCGCGCTGCAGCAGTTCGGCCTGACGCGAGAGGGCGCGCTCGGTGATGGTCAGCTGGGCCTGCGCGCCGCTGATGTCCGCGCCGGTGCCGGCCGCCTGCGTGACCACCTGCCGCTCGGCAAGCTGCGCCTGCGCGAGCTGCGCTTCGGCCTGGAGCAAGGCGACACGATAGGGCTCGGGATCGATGCGGAACAGTAATTGTCCGGCCTCCACCCGCTGGCCCTCCTTGACGAAGACCTGCGCGATCGGCCCGCCGACCTGCGCGCCGACGCTGGTGATGTCCTGCTTCACCTGGGCGTTGTCGGTCTCGACCTCGCCCTGCCCCGACCACCACATCCAGCCGCCACCCAGAATGAGCAGAAGCGGCACGAGCAGCATCAGCGCAATGCGCCGGGCCTTGTTCGGAGCCTTGGGTTGCGAATCGGCCTCGACGGCGCCGAGTTCCTCCGGTGCGGTGGCGGCCTCGGCCGCCTCGATCCTGGTCTGCTGGTTCATGCCGAAGCCCTGTCACGCGGCGCTACGCCGTTCAGATTGGCGCGGATCTGCGCGAGAAGGGTGCGCGCCTTCTCGAGATCCGCGGGTTCAAGATTGCCGAACACGTCGGCGGAAAAGTCGGCGGCCAGGGCATGCAGACGCTCCACCAGCGGCAGGGCGCTCTCGCACAAATGCAGCCGCCAGGCGCGCCGATCCTCGGGATCGCGGCGGCGCTCGACCAGCTTCGCTTCCTCCAGCTTGTCGACGATCCGGCAGAGCGTGATCGGCTCGATGTCCATGCGGTCCGCGAGCTCGACCTGGCGCTGGCCGGGCTGGTGATCAAGATGGGCGAGCACGCGCCATTGCGCACGCGTGATTCCGAGCTCCGCCGCTCGCCGGTCGAAGGCTCGGCGCAGCGCGTGACTGGTCTCGCCAATTTCCCAGGCTAACTGTTCCATAGGGCAGCCATATAGTAAGGTTGCTTACTAAATCAACGACACGGACCATTGGGCCCGTGAACCCCATGCGCATCTTGGCCGTTGGCGGGTCAGGCGAATGGATGGGAGCGTGACGGATGGAAGACGAACGGATCTGGGCGATGGAAGAAAAGCTCTGGCACGGCGGCGAGGAGGTCTACGAGCGGCTGGTCGACGAGAATGTCGTCATGTCGCTTCCGGCCGAGCCCTTCATTTTCTCGCGCGACGAAGCGAAGGCCGCGGTCAAGGACACGCCACGCTGGGAGGAAGTGCGCTTCTCGGACCAGCGCGTGAACCGCCCGGAGGAAGGGCTGATCGTGATCGGCTACCAGGTCGAGGCGAAGCGCGGCGACGAGACCTATCGCTGCTTTGCAAGCTCCACCATGATGCGCCGCGGGCACGAGGACTGGACCGTGGTCCACCACAGCCAGGTCGTCCCGCCCAAGGTCGCGGTCGAGAACGCCTGACCGGCAATTATCCGGTCACGCCCGACGGCCGCTACTTCGTGGTTCGCGGCCGGCTGTGGCGGTTGAGCGATCCGTCGCTGGATCCCGCCCGGCGCGATGAGCTCGTGCGAGATCTGATGGACGCCCGCCGCAAGCGCGACCGGGCGCGGGTCGATGCGGCCAAGCGGGCACTCGGGGAGCGCGGTCCGGTATGGTGGACCGATGGCGATCCGGACTGGAACCGCCACCTGGCGAAGAACACGCCCTATGCGGACTGGTGGGCGGCTCAGATGCCGCCGGGCACGACCAGATAGCCGGCGCTCTCCATGCTTGCCAGGAGCAGGTCGGCGACGGCCTGTGCCTGGCCAATGTCTTCCGAACGGATGACGAAATTGGCGCCCACCTTACCTTCGCGGAAGAAGGGATAGGACCCGATGGCGATGCCCTCTTTCGCCTTCTCGGTCTCGCGCAGCAGGTCGGCGACCTCACTTTCGGGCACCATGCCGCCGATCGTCACGCTCACCAGCGGCCGCCCACCCTCGAGCGTCCCGGTCAGTGCGTCGAGCATGCCGGCTGTGATGTGCGGCACGCCGGCGAGGATGAAGATGTTGCCGTGGCGGATCCCGGGGGCGCCCGATACCTTGTTGACGATCAGCTCGGCGCCTTCCGGCACCCGGGCCATCCGCAGCCGCGCTTCGGTCAGCCCGCCGCGGTTCTCGTAATAACGCTCGAGGATGGCGCGGGCATCGGGCTGGACGACGACCTCCACCCCAAGCGCGGCCGCGATCGCATCGACCGTGATGTCGTCGTGGGTCGGACCGATGCCGCCGGTGGTAAACAGGTAATCGTTGCGCGCCCGCAACTGATTGACGGCTTCGACGATCCTTTCCTCCACGTCCGGCACGATGCGCACTTCGGCAAGGCGGATGCCCTGCACGTTCAGCCACGTCGCGATCTGCGCGACATTCCTGTCCTGCGTCCGGCCGGAGAGGATCTCGTCCCCGATGATGCAGAGTGCGGCGGTCCAGATTCGATCGGTCATCCTCGCGGGCTAACCTTTTCGGGCCGCCGTCGCTATATGGCCTTCATGACTCAATATGTGACCGTGACCGCCGACGACCGCAGCGAGGCGCGCAGCGGCGTCATTAAGCTGCATGGGCCCGACGGCTTCGCCGGGATGCGCGCGGCGGGGCGTCTCGCCGCCGAGATCCTCGATGCGCTGGTACCGATCGTCGTGCCCGGCGTGACCACGCAGGAGATCGACGCGTTCGTCTACCGCATGATGCGGGAAGCCGGCGCGGTGCCCGCCACGCTCGGCTATCGCGGCTACACCCACAGCTGCTGCACCTCGATCAACCATGTCGTCTGCCACGGCATTCCGGGCGACCGGCCGCTGAAGGACGGCGACATCGTCAACATCGACGTGACGCCCATCCTCGACGGCTGGCACGGGGACAGCAGCCGCATGTACCTGGTCGGCGACGTCGGCGTGAAGGCGCGGCGGCTGGTCGACAACACCTACGAATGCCTGATGATCGGGCTGGAGCAGGCCAGGCCCGGGAACCGCCTCGGCGACATCAGCGCCGCCATCCAGCGTCATGCCGAGAAGAATCGCTATTCGGTCGTCCGCGACTTCTGCGGCCACGGCCTCGGCCGGCTGTTCCACGACAGCCCGGAAGTGGTCCATGTCGGCCGTCCCGGCACCGGTCCCGAGCTCAAGCCCGGCATGTTCTTCACCGTCGAGCCGATGATCAACATCGGCCGCGCCGACTGCAAGATGCTCGACGACGGCTGGACCGCCGTCACTCGCGACCGCTCGCTGTCGGCCCAGTTCGAACACTCGATCGGCATCACCGAAGACGGCTGCGAGATCTTCACGAAGAGCCCCAAGGGGCTGGACCGGCCGCCTTACTGATCTTCCTGCGCGAGCCGGCAGAGCGACAGGGCTACCATCCCCTCACCAGCTCTTCCGCCGCGGCGACATCGTCGGGAAAGTCGACCTCGCCCCATTCCTCGCCCTCGATGGACAGGGTCCAGACGTCGCTCCCCTGCGCAAGATGGTGGATGACGCGAAGGTACCAGATCTGCGTGCCCTCGGGCGATCGCATCGCTTCCTCGATGGCGGCGCGGAAACGCTCGGCCCCGCCGGCGCGGAAGGCGAGCAGGCCGATGCTCTCGGCGTTGACGCCGTCGCCATCCGCCAGCCGCTTGCCGATGGCGCGCAGGCGTCCGCCCTCCTCGACCACCTTCATGTCGTCGGCATCGTAGCCCTCTTCCTTGCGGTCGATGGTGACGCAGATGCCCGGCCGGTCGTTCGCCACCACCCTGGCCATCAGCGCCGGCGAGACCATCGTGTCGCCGTTCCAGACCAGAGTGTCACCGCTCAGTGCCTCGCGCGCCATGTAGAGCGAGCCCGTATTGTCCGCGACCTTGTAGAAGGGGTTGAAGATGGTCCGGACCTCGGGCCCCTCCCCTTTCTGTCGCCGCCGCTCCAGCGCGGCCTCGATCTGGTCGTCGCGAAAGCCGGTCACCACGATGGCGCGTTCGATGCCCGCCCCGGCAAGCGTGTCGAGCTGCCGGTCGAGCAGGGTCCGCCCGCCGAACTCGATCAGGCACTTGGGCCGGTCGCTGGTGAGATGGCCGAGCCGGGAGCCCTGGCCGGCGGAGAGAATGATTGCCTGGCGCATGGGCCGAGCCGATTGGCGGGGAATTGCGGCAAAGCCAAGACGCTGTCTAAGGTGGGCCGGAGAGCCGAGGGAGTAGCTGAGTGAAGAAGGTCGAAGCGATCATCAAGCCGTTCAAGCTGGACGACGTGAAGGACGCCCTCCACGAGGTCGGGGTGAGCGGGATGACCGTCACCGAAGTCAAGGGCTTCGGCCGCCAGAAGGGCCACACCGAACTCTATCGCGGCGCCGAATATGTCATCGACTTTCTGCCCAAGGTGAAGGTCGAGGTGGTCGTCGAGGACAGCCTCGCCGACCGCACTGTCGAGGCCATCGCCAATGCCGCCCGCACGGGCCGGATCGGCGACGGAAAGATCTTCGTCTCGGCAATCGAGCAGGCCATCCGCATCCGCACCGGCGACGAGGGTCCGGATGCGATCTAGTCCATTCTCGCCTCTTCCCCTGCAGGGGGAGCGGCGATGACCGCCTCGGATCCCCGCCTCGCCTCCATGTCGCCGGACGAGCTGCGCCGCCACATGCGCGCGCTCGGCTATCGCACCCAGAACGAACTGGCCAACGCCATCGGCGTCAGCCGCTCGGCGGTCAGCCTCTGGCTCGAAGGAAAGGTGGGCGTGCCACGGCCCGTCGCGATGCTGCTGCGGATGCTCGTCGCGGCCCAGCGCCGGGCCTATTAGCGCCAGAGCTGGAGGCTGCGCACCGCGTCAGGAAAGGCCGGCCGTTCGTCGAGGCGCGATAATTGCCGATCGATGAGCTGCCAGCGGCGGGTCAGGCTCGACCGGCTCCAATGATCGCTCAACCACCAGCTCCCCGATACGTCCACGCCCTCGATGCTGCCCTGCAGCTCGATCTCGGCGGCGAACAGGGCGGTGGCGCCCAGCTGGCGTGAATAGATGCTCGTGCCGAAGCGATAGCCGCCGATCCGCCAGCGCGTGCCGGCCGCCTCGAGCAGGCTCTTGCGATCGAGCAGCACGGGCGGCTTGGCGCCGACCACCATCCGAAAGCGGCTGGCAAGCAGCCCCTTCATCGCCTTGCGATCGCCCTCCAGCCAGGCCCGCATCAACTGATGCTCGAGCGCTTCCGTCCGCGCGTTTGTGTCGGTCCCCATTCCTGGATCCTTAGCGGGCCGTGGCCCCAAGGCAACGGCTTGCCGATTGCATCGGGACAGGCAGCGGGCGCTACGGAACGCGAGCCTGCGAAGGAATGTTGTTTCGGCCATGGACCTTGCCACGCTGAACGTCGAGCTCGCCAACCTTCTGCCCGCCATCGGCGGGGCGGTCGGCGGCGCGTTGCTGCTGTTCGTGGCGGTGACGGCGCTGACCGCCTGCTCGGTCCCGGGCGTGCTCATTCCGATGAGCCTGACCGGCGGGCTGTTGCTCGGACCGGCGGTGGCGGTCGCCACCGTGATTGCCGGCGCCATCACCGGAAGCCTGCTGCTGTTCGCCTTGACCCGCCGCATCGGGGCCGAGCGGCTGAGGCAGAGGTTCGGCCACCGGCTCGCACCGCTGGAGGACCGGATGGCGCGCTTCGGGCCCTACGGCGTCGTCGCGCTTCGCCTGGTCGGGGCTCCCGGCCCGCTGATCACCGCCGGCGCTGCCCTGACCGCCATGCGTCGCACCCCCTTCGCCATCGCCACGCTCGTGGGCCTGCTGCCCAGCGTCGTCCTCGCCGCGACCGGCCCTGGACTGCTGCTCGGCTGAGGTCCGGCCTCAGCGGCAGTAAGCAAGCTTGCTGCGCGGGCAGTAGAAGGTCCGCCGGTTGTCGATGAACACGCCGAGCTGCGCCGGCACGTCGTTGTTGCCCGGATAGTCGCGCGCCGTCGGATGGATCCCGAAACCGCAGCCGAATACGCGATAGGGCCCGACCATGCCCACCTCGCGGATGCCGGTGCGCGACCCGCACGCCATGCCGATCTCGTTCAGGGTCTGCGGATGGTCCATCTTCGTGTAGGTGACCTGAAGCGGACCCGGGCAGCGCCATTCGGTCGAGTTGGGCCGCTGCTGGCACAGCACCATGCCTTCCTTGAAGGCAACCGGGCGAGCCTCTTCCTCGCGCTTGCGTTGCACTTCGGCGAGCCTCGCGGCTTCCGCCTGCCGGCGCTTCTCGGCGGCCGCCGCGGCGTCGGCCTCGCGGCGCTGGCGGTCGGCCTCGGCGGCTGCCCGGACCCGGTCCGCCTCGGCCTTGGCAGTCGCTGCGGCAGCCTGCCGTTCGCGCTCGGCCCGGGCATCGGCAAGCTGCTGCGCCCTTGCTGCATCGCCGGTCGCCTGACGCGCGGCGGCGGCATCGGCCATGCGCTGCTGCTGCTCGCGGGCCTCGGCCATCCGGCGCTGGTTCTCGGCGGCGACCCGCTCGGCCTCGATCCGCGCGGCCTCGCGCTGCGCGGCGGCCTGCGCTTCCGCACGGGCGATGGTCGCGTCGAGCTGGCGCTTGCTTTCGGCGGTCTTCTGCGCCTGCACGTCGTTCATCGCGTTGAGCTGGTCGAGCGTGTTGCCGCCTTCGGCCGCCTTGGTCGCGCCGATCATCGCCATCTCGATGCTGTTGGTGCCGCCGCCGCCCAGCATCGCGCCCATCAGCGCGCCGCCGAGCATCTTGCCGAACATGCCGCCGCCGCCACCCGACGCCTGCCGCTGCCGTTCGGCCTGTAGCGCCGCGAGGCGCGTCTGCTCGGCCTGCTGGCGGAAGGCGGTGACGGCGGCCTGGTCGATCCTCCGCCAGTCGCCGGGAATCTGGTAGCCGCGGTCCTTCTCGTCGTCGAATCCGCCGCCTTTCAGCCGGCCCATGCGGACCTGGAAGGTGCCGTCGGGCTTCGGGAAATAGCCGTAGCGGGACTTGGGCAGTAGGAACCCGCCGGGCACGAAGACGGCAACCTCGTCGGCGATGGTCAGCTTGCCCCCGGCAAGGCTGATCGCCGCGGTGCCGGTGTTGCCGTTGCCATGGACGAACTCATAGGCGACCGCGTTCGAACCGGCGCGGAAGGTGAGGATCATCCGGCCGTTGGACCAGGGTCCCGCCAGCCCCTGGAAGAAGGCCATTGCCTCCTGCCCCGTATAAAGCTTGGCGCCCATCCCCGTCGGGCGCGCATTGTGCGAGGCCTGCCTCCGAACCTCGCCGCTCGCGACCAGCTGCGCCAGCGTGATGCCCGCCTTGCCGTCCGCCCGCAGCGGCTCGATCTTGCGGGTGGCACCGGCGCTCCAGCGCTGGCGCACCGAGCCATCCTTCTCGCGCCACATGAAGCGCTCGGGCTTGCCCAGCGCCGACCACATGATCTCGCCGGTGGGAGCGAGGAAGAAGTCGACCTGCCGGTCGGCCGCCTCGGTCCCGGTCCGCTTGGCACCGGCCAGGCCGGCAAGCGCGCCGAGCCCACCCGCCGACGCGCCCGGAAGCGCGCCGCGTCCGGACAGCTTCAGTGTCGCCGGGTCGACCGTGAACAGGAACTGCTCGGCGCCCTTCGCCGTCCACAGGGTCGAACGGAGCACCCGCATCGGCTGGTCCCAGCGGAAGGTCAGGGGCATGCCACCGACCTCGAAATCGAGGTCGCCCATGTCGGCCAGCAATCCCCACGCGGGCCGCAGCCGCGCCTGCTCGGCGGCTTCGGCCGCCGCCCTTGCTGCGGCCGACCGGCGCGCCGCAGCATCGGCGGCCGCCTTCTTCTTCACTTGGGCGCCCGCAGCCGGCTTGCGCCTCGGAGCCGCCTCGGCGGGCAAGCCGAGCGAGAATGTGACAAGGACCGCCGCCGCAGCGGCGAGGATGTTGTGACGCATTGAAAACCCCCGAGAACGATTCGGCGTGTTGTTAACGCGGTTTAATCAGCCAGTGCGAGGGAGAGGTTAACGCCTGCTCGTTTTTGGCGGCCTCTGTGGCCTGGCTGCCTTTCCTGCCCTGGATCGGCGCGAAATCTTCACCGCGACCTTGGCGCACAGGCGGCTGGGCGGGCAAGGCCGCGCCCATCAGTGCTCACCTTCAAGGATGATGATTCTCATGGCCGAGACCGCCACCCCCGCCGCTGTTCTGAAGCGCATCGAGGATGAGGAGATCGAGTGGGTCGATCTTCGATTTACCGACCCCAAGGGCAAGTGGCAGCACCTCACCATGGCCGCGGGCGCCATCGACGAGGACATGCTCGAGGACGGTTTCATGTTCGACGGCTCGTCGATCGCGGGCTGGAAGGCGATCAACGAAAGCGACATGATCCTGAAGCCGGATCTTTCGGCGACCTACATCGATCCGTTCAGCGCCACCCCGATGCTGATCATCTGCTGCAACGTGGTGGAGCCGGCGACCGGCGAGCTCTACGCCCGTGATCCCCGCAGCACCGGTACCCGCGCCGAGGCCTATCTCAAGGCGACCGGCCTTGCCGACACCGTCTACGTCGGACCGGAAGCCGAATTCTTCATGTTCGACGACGTCCGCTTCGGCGATGACTATAACGGCAGCTATTACCACCTCGACGATATCGAGTTGCCGACCAACACCGGCCGCACCTACGAAGGGGGCAACATGGCCCACCGGCCGCGTGCCAAGGGCGGCTACTTCCCCGTCGCGCCGGTTGACAGCGCCGTCGACATCCGCGGCGAGATGGTTTCGACCATGCTCGAAATGGGCCTCCCCTGCGACAAGCACCACCATGAAGTCGCCGCCGCCCAGCATGAGCTCGGCCTGACCTTCGGCACCCTCGTCGAAACCGCCGACCGCATGCAGGTGTACAAATATGTCGTGCATCAGGTCGCCCATGCCTATGGCAAGACCGCGACCTTCATGCCCAAGCCGATCGCCAAGGATAATGGCTCGGGCATGCACACCCACTTCTCGCTGTGGAGCGGCGGCAAGCCCCTGTTCGCGGGCAACGGCTATGCCGGCCTCTCCGAGACGGCGCTCTACTTCATCGGTGGCGTCATCAAGCATGCCCGGGCGCTCAACGCCTTCACCAACCCGACCACCAACAGCTACAAGCGGCTGGTCCCGGGCTTCGAGGCGCCGGTGCTGCTCGCCTATTCGAGCCGTAACCGCTCCGCCTCCTGCCGCATCCCCTATGGCACCGGCGAGAAGAGCAAGCGGGTCGAGTTCCGCTTCCCCGACGCCATGGCCAATCCCTATCTCGCCTATGCCGCCATCCTCATGGCTGGCCTCGACGGCGTCCAGAACCGCATCCACCCGGGTGAGGCGATGGACAAGAACCTCTACGACCTTCCGCCATCGGAACTGGTCAACGTGCCCACCGTCTGCGGCTCCCTCCGCGAGGCGCTGACCGCGCTTGCCGCCGACAAGGACTTCCTCCTCAAGGGCGACGTCTTCTCCTCCGACCAGATCGACGCCTACATCGACCTCAAGTGGGAAGAGGTGCTCCGTTGGGAGACCACGCCGAGCCCGGTCGAGTTCGACATGTACTATTCGAGCTGAGCCATCTGCAGGACTAAACTGGTTTAGCCATTCGGTAACCCTCACGCGTTAGGATTCGCTGACTAACGCGTGGGGAGCGCCGTCGGCATGAACGAGTTCCGGGACCGCCTGTTCGGCGGAAAATCGTCCGAAGCACCCTTGCTTCGGGCCAAGAAGGGCCGCGAGGCGCCATCGCGCGCCGCCGAGGACGAAAGCTTCGCCGAGCTCGCCATTCCTCGCGACGCCCCGCGCCGGGCCAATCATCGCGACGGCGATCGTCACCGGCTCGATTCCGAGCAGGTGGAGATCGTCCACGAGGGCGAGAGCTACCGGGTCAACCTCATCAACCTGTCCGGCGGCGGCGCCATGATCGAAGGCCCGGTCACGCTGAAGCTGTGGGACCGTGTCGAGCTTCGGTTCGGCGAATGGAGCCGGGTCGAAGCTGCCGTCCGCTGGGTGCGCGGCGATCGCTTCGGCCTCGAATTCGCGCATGAAACGCGGATCGAAACGGGCAGCGAGGAACTGAACGAGACGCTCCGCGCCGTGATCATGCGCTCCTTCCCCGACCTCGCGCTTGCCGCGGACGCCGGCCCGGCACCGGAGCCTGAGCAAGCGACCGAAGCCGACTTCCCCACCAGCCATGCCGAGCGCGAGATCCGCCACCCGCTGATCTGGTCGGGCGCCGTCCATCACTGCCACGACACGACCCCGGTCCGGATTCGCAACATCAGCAGCAATGGTGCGCTGATCGAGGGCGGCGACTCCTTGCCGGTCGGCGCCGAACTGCTGCTCGACCTCGGCGAGGCTGGCGCCATCTTCGCATCCGTCCACTGGTCACGCGGCGACAGCGCAGGGCTCCGCTTCCATGTGCCCTACGACCTTCGCCAGCTCGCCGAGGCCCGGCCAGAGGTCGCCGGTCCGCGCTGGATCGCCCCCGACTATCTGCGCGACGACCGGTCCAGCAACAGCCCCTGGGCAAGCCAGTGGAACCGCGGCGATGTCACCGCCCTCCACCGCGCGCTCCAGCGCCGGCGTGGTATCCGCAAGAGCTGATCCTCAGGAAGCCTCGGCCGTCAGGCGCTTCCGCTCGGCCTCTGCTTCCTCGAACGTCCGCACTACATCCTCGGCCGGCGGCTTCCCGGCCAGGCTGACGAGCATCGCGGTGGCAAGGCAGGCAAGGAAGCCGGGGACGATCTCGTAGAGCACCGAACTCAGCGTCCTGCCGTCGGCGAGCACCGGCGCGTAGATCCACAACAGGACCGTGGCGGCACCGGCAACGATCCCGGCGAGGGCACCGTTGCGGGTCAGCCGCTTCCAGGTAAGCGCAAGGATGACGATCGGTCCGAAAGCGGCGCCGAACCCGGCCCATGCATTGGCCACCAGGCCAAGAATGGTCGTGTCGGGATCGTAGGCGAGCAGGATCGCGACCAGCGCCACGCCGAGCACGGACAGGCGCCCGACCATCACCAGCTCCTTCTGGCTGGCATTCCGGCGGAGATAGATACGGTAGAAATCCTCCGTCAGCGAGCTCGACGAAACCAGCAGCTGCGAGGAGATGGTGCTCATGATCGCGGCCAGTAGCGCGGCGAGCAGGAAGCCGGTGACCAGCGGATCGAACAGCAGCTGCGACAGCAGGATGAAGATGGTTTCCGGATCAGTGATCGCAGTCCCGGTCCGCGCGAAATAAGCGGCCCCGGTCAGCCCGGTTGCGAGGGCGCCGATCAAGGCGATCCCCATCCAGCCCATGCCGATGTTGCGCATGGCCGGCACGTCCCGCACCGAGCGCACCGCCATGAAGCGGACGATGATGTGCGGCTGTCCGAAATAGCCTAGCCCCCAGGCCAGCGAGGAGATGATTGAAACGAGGGTCAGGTCGCCGAACAGGTCGAAGGCCCGCGGATTGGCGGCACTGAGCGTGCTCGCGAATTGCCCGTCGAGCGAGGCGTAGGCGGCCACTGGCAGCAGCACCAGCGCCACGAACATGATGATGCCCTGAACAAAGTCGGTGAGGCTCACCGCAAGGAAGCCACCGAACAGGGTGTAGACCACCACTACGCCGGCAGTGATCCACAGGCCCAGCGCATAATCGGCTCCGAACGCGCTTTCGAACAACTTGCCGCCGGAGACCACGCCGGCGGAGGTGTAGAGGGTGAAGAAGATGATGATCACCACCGCGGAAACGACACGCAGGCTGTGGCTTGCGTCGCGGAAACGCTCCTCGAGAAACTGGGGGATGGTGATGCTGTCCCCGGTCTTCTCGGTATGCACCCGAAGGCGGGGCGCGACGATGATGTAGTTGAGCAATGCTCCCACGAACAGGCCGATGGCGATCCAGCTGGCACTGAGCCCGGACACGAAGGCGGCACCCGGAAGCCCAAGCATCAGCCAGCCCGACATGTCCGACGCGCCCGCCGACAGGGCCGCCACGGATGGGCTCAGCTGGCGGCCGCCGAGAAGATAGCCGGACGAATCCTCGGTCGATTTGCGCCACGCCCACAGCCCGATGCCGAGCATGAGCAGGAAATAGGCGGCAAGGCTGACGATGGTTCCGGTCTGCATCGCCGGAAGGAAGCGGAAGCCGGCAGCCGGGTCAACGCCCGCGCGTCAGTGGATCGTTCCGACCGGCTCGTCGCTCGCCAGGGTGGCGATTACCCGTTCGATCTGCCGCCAGTGGCAGAAGCCCAGCACGTTGCCGCGATCGCGCGCGCCTTCGGCACGCACCGCGGCCTCGAAACCGGCATCGTCGCCGAATGTCTCGATCAGCTGGCAGGCGTCGGTCAGGGCGTCACGGGAAGCGATGTAGGCAAGCATTCGCCTGCCTTATGCCGAGGAGCGAAAAGGTCCGGCCAACAAACAGGATTGATAAAGCATTCACCTTGTTTCTTGGCGGACGGCATCGCCTCTGCCAAAGGCGCCTCATGCAGCCTGACGCGAACAAGCCCCTCTATGCCGGCGGACTCCTCATCCTCGTCGGTTTCCTCGCCGGCTCCATCATCGGCATCAGGCAGGGCGAACCCAGCCGCGGAGCGATCATCGGCGTCGGCATCGCGGTCCTGATCGCCATCCTGCTCTGGCTGGTCGGTCGCAACCGCGCTCATTAGGAAAGCCGCCGCCCGATCCAGAGCACCCGCCCGACGAGATCGAGGTCCGACGGCGCGAGCCCTGGCCAGTCGGCATAGGCGGGATTGTCCGACTGGACGGTGACTTCCCGGCGAACCGGATGGAGGGTCAGGCGGCGCACCTGCAAGGCACCCTCGATACGCAGCAGATAGAGACCGTCACGAAGCCTGTCCGCGCCGTCCGCCACATCGACCAGCAGTTCGTCCTGTGCCTGGAGCGTCGGCGCCATCGCATCGCCTCCGACGCTGGCCGAACGGAGCATCGACCTGTCTTCCGGCGCAAGGGCCTCGAGCCAGTCCCTTGCGAACGCCATCGCCGGCGCTCCCCTGCCCTCGACCGGCTCGAAGCGGACATAGCCATCGAGCGTAGCCGCATCGAATTCGCCGCCCAGCGCCCGTTCGGACACGCCGAAGTGACGCGCAAGGATCCGCCGTTCGCGCTCGGGCAGCCGGCGCGGGGTTCCCCGCCGGACATACTGCTGGATGTAGGCGCTGTTGCGACCGAGCAGACGTGACAGGCTGGCGAAGTCCTCGCCTCTCTCTACGCAGAGCCGCTGAAGCAGCGCGCGGGGCTCGTCGATAGGCACAATCTTATCCCCCATAGGAAAACACCTAGACATGTAGGACGCCCGTTGAGATCAAGAGCGTGCCGAGTCGTCATTGGTCGGGGGGCCAGAGGCGTGTATTTACTAAGGGACGTTGAAAGATTTCTTAATCGTGAGAAGCTCAGCCCGGCCCGGTTCGGCCGGTTGGTAATGGGTGACCCAAGATTTGTCTTCGACCTGCGCCGGGGGAGGGAACCGCGAGCGCACACGGTCCGGCGAGTACGGGCCTATCTGGAGCAAGGGCGTTGAACCGGCCGCGGATGACGGCCTACGCCACTGCCCTCCTCCGTCTTCTTCTGCAACGGGCTGGCGAGGACCGCGATCGCATCCTCCTCAGCCGCTGGTCTACCACCGACTGGCAGAGCCTGACGCTTGAGGGCGAGCGTCACGAGGCGAGCTTCGTCGTGTCGGGCGATCAGCCGGAGAAGTTCGCGGCCTTGTGGCTTGCGGGGCTCTCGGATGCCGAATTCGACCTGCCGCGCGGCTTCGTCGCGGACATCGAGGTGACGGGGAAGCAGGTTCGGGAGGATGGCGCGGTCGAGGTGGAGATCGCCGCGCTGACCCTGAACGACTAGGCGAGGCTCCGGCGCAGGTCGCCCAGCGCCTGGCGGAGCGCGGCGGCGGCATCGACTTCGAGGTCGAGCACCGCCGCGCTTCGCTGGGTCGCGCCGGCACCGAGATGCTCCTCGATCCGCTGCCTGAGCTCACCCGGCGTCGGCAGCGGCCGCGCGGCGAACAACTGCACCACGCGCGAATCCTCCTGCGGGGGTGAGAGCCGGTCCTCGAGGACGAGCACCTCCTCCTCCTCCTCGGGCGCCTCCTCGGTGAGTTCGAGCGCATCCTCTTCGACAGGGTCGGCAGCCACCGGCAGCTCGAAGGTCGGTAGGCGGAATCGGCGCGGCTCGGGCTTGACCCGGCGCAGGACCGCCAGCGTCAGCAGCACCGTCACCGTCGCCGCGCCGACGCCCGGCAGCGATTGGCCGACGAGGTGCAGCGAAGCACCGACCGCCGCGCCGAGCACGCCTGCCGCAAGCCCGTCGGCAAACCAGCCGATCCAATCGTCCCCGCTCCCGTCGTCCATGGCGACCGGACTAAGCGGAAATGGTTAGGGCTTCGTTGCCAGCGCCGCCTCGAGCAGCGCGTCGGCGAAGGCGGCGCTGTCGGCTGGCCCGACCGCGGTGACGATCGTGCCGTCGCGAACGACCGGCCCCTCTTCGACGAACGCGCCCGCGTTGCGCAGGTCGGTCCGGATCGACCGCCAGCCCGTCGCCCTGACGCCGCGCAGGGCATCGGCCTCGACCAGCAGCCACGGCCCGTGGCAGATCGCCCCCACCGCCTTGCCCGCCGCGACGAACGCCCGCACCAGCGCCACGGCCTCCTCGTTCGTCCGCAGGTGATCGGGATTGATCAGCCCGCCGGGCAGCAGCAGCGCGTCCCATTCCTCCACGCGCGCCTGCCCGATGGCGAGGTCGGGCGTGATCCACTCGCCCGGATCGTCGAGCACGGTCGCCCGGATCGGCCGCACCGCCGGCGCCGCCACCGCCACCTCGCAGCCCTTCGCGCGCAGCCGTTCGAGCGGCACGAACAGCTCGTCCTGCTCGAACCCGTCGCTGGCCATGATAAGGACTTTGGTCTGCATGCGGAACAACCCCTGCGGCCCGGCGCTTCGCCATGCAAGATGGAAAGACTCCGCCACTGCAGCGACGACCAGCCCGGCATCACCCGCCAGCAGATCAAGGGCAAATGGGCCTATTTCGCGCCCGGCGGCGAGCGCATCACCGACCGCGAGGAGATCGACCGGCTGAACGCCATCGCCCTTCCCCCCGCTTACACCGACGCCTGGTTCTGCCCCTTCCCCAACGGCCACATCCAGGCCACCGGCCGCGACGCCAAGGGCCGCAAGCAATATCGCTACCACGAGGGCTTCCGCGGCCGCCAGGACAAGAAGAAATATCTCGGCACGGTCGAGTTCGGCGCCGCCCTCCCCAAGCTTCGCCGCCGCGTGGAGAAGGATCTCGCCGGCAAGCCGACCAGCCGCGACGCCGTGCTCGCCGCCGTTGTCCGCCTGCTCGACACCGAGCATATCCGCATCGGCAACGAGAGCTATGCCAAGGAGAACAAGAGCTTCGGCGCAACCACCCTGCGCAGCCGCCACCTCAAGCGCTCAGGCAGCAAGCTCCTGGTCAAGTTCAAGGGCAAGCACGGCATCACCCGCGAACTGGCGATCAGCGATTCCAAGCTGAAGCGCGTCGTCTCGAAGATCACCGAATTGCCCGGCCAGAACCTCTTCCAGTACGTCACCGAGGACGGCGAGGCTTGCGCAGTCACCTCTTCCGACGTCAACGACTATATCCGCGAGGCGACCGGCGGCGACTTCACCGCCAAGAACTTCCGCACCTGGAGCGCAAGCGTGATCGCCTTCGACCAGATGCTCACCGCGCAGGAGGAAGAGCGCCGCAAGATCAGCCTCAAGACCGTGCTCGAACCGGTCGCCGAAGCGCTCGGCAACACGCCGGCCATCAGCCGCAAGAGCTATGTCCATCCCAAGCTGATCGACGCCGCCCGCGAGGATCCCGCGCAGCCCCTCGGCGCCATCGACCGACCGCGCGCCCGCAAATATCTGTCCAGCGCCGAAGTCGGCCTGCTCGACTGGCTGATGAAGGGCAAGCGCAAGCGCGCGGTGAAGGCCAGCAAGGTCGATGACGTGGTGAAGGCGGCCGATATTTCCATGGCCAAGGTCGACGACGTGGCGGAAGCGGCGGCCTGACCCCACCGCCGTCGTCTCCAGCGAAGGCACGACCTGCTCGTGACTTCGGCGCCCTCCGCCTGAGGTGTTGGCCGCCGCGGCGACGACGCACGCTTGACCCCTCCCCCTCTCCTCGCCCATCCCTCGCCTCCACATGACCGACAAGCTCGACAACTTCCTCGACTGGCTGATCGCCAATCTCGACGTCCTCGGCCTCGGCGTGCTGGTCGCCATCGGGCTGGTCGGGCTGATGCTGATCGCCCGCGCGATCGGCCAGGGGATCGTCCGCGGCGACCCGCGCTGCACGACCTGGAAGGGCGTCATCGGCCGCGTCCTCTCGCGCACCAGCGTCCTGTTCATGGCCGCCGCCGCGCTCGAGATCGTGGTCAGTTATGCCGAACCGCCGGCGCGCATCGCCCGCCTGTTCGACATATTCTTCATCATCGCCTTCGCCCTCCAGGCGGCGGTCTGGGGCCGCGAGCTCATCCTCGGCGTCATCGGCCAGCATGCCGGCGAAAGGCCCGGCGAAACCGCGCTCGGCAATGCGATGGGCGTCATCCGCGTGCTGGTCAGCGTCGCGGTCTTCGCCATCGCCTTCATCGTCATTCTCGACAATCTCGGCGTCAACGTCACCGCCCTCGTCGCCGGCCTCGGCATCGGCGGCATCGCCATCGGCCTTGCCGCCCAGGGCATCTTCTCCGACCTCTTCGCCGCGCTCGCCATCCTGTTCGACAAGCCCTTCCGCCGCGGCGACACCATCCGCTTCGACACCACCATCGGCACGGTCGAGAAGATCGGCCTCAAGACCACCCGCCTGACCAGCCTCACCGGCGAGCAGGTGATCATGGCCAACACCAAATTGCTCGAGCGCGAGATCCGCAATCTCGCCGCGGGCAACGAGCGGCGGGAGACCCTGCGCTTCACCCTCACCTTCCAGAGCCCGCCCGAAGCGCTGACGAAGGTCGAGGACATCGCCCGGCCGGTGATCGAGAAGCAGCCCGGCTGCCACCTCGTCCGCTGCCTGGCCATCGCCTTCGGCCCCAACGGCCTCGACCACGAACTGGTCTTCACCCACGAAGGCCTCGACGCCGACGCCATGTTCCACAAGAAGTCGGTGATCATCATCGGCCTGGTCCAGCGCTTCGCCGAAGAAGGCCTCGCCCTCGCCTACCCGACCCAGACCACCTTCACCGCGGCGCCGGATGGAAGCCTGGTCATGCCCTACGCCCCCACTGCACCACCCTCGTCACCCCGGGCCTGACCTCGGATCCCGCTGCACGTTCGCTGATGTCTGCTGATGACCCGTTGCGGTCATTGCCGAAATCTCCGATGGTCAAGAGATGCGGCTCTGGTGTTTGCTTACCTGTCTGGCGGTCTCGATGTCCTGCGACACCGCCGGCGCTCAAACCATGCCCCAAGTGTCGCCAGCGCCTAAACGACAGCTAGTCAACATAACTGAGCCTGAGGCAAACGAACTCATTCAGAAGCTGAAGCAGGCCCAGCGCCAATTGAAAGCGGGCGAATCTCCAAGGTTTGAACTTCTGACCGGCTCGCTCGCGTTCTTAGATGCAATCAGGGTCTCCCCGAGAGAGGCGTTCCTGGCGATGCCTTTTGATCGCGTATGGGAGATTGAGCGGAGCCGGACTGACAATCGACTTTGGCAGCCATACAAACTTGCCTATGCTCCCAAGGGACCTGGTCAATTGTACTGGAAGATAGAAGTCGTCCTAGGCTTCTACGGTGATATCGAACGCATTACGATGGTCTACAAGCCGCCAGCGCCGTTCTGAGCCGAATGTCCGCTTTCCACCCATTGCGGACATTCAGCAATGACTTGGGGCAACGCGGGCTTGATGTGCGAAGTAATCGCCAAAGCCGCTGCGGCCCTCGAATAACTCAGGCGGGAACCCTTCGGGCCTAAGTTGGAGAGAACGCAACTTCATGCGCTCTGCGGCTGCCTCCCAAATTCGCTCGTCTCCAAGCTCCCAGGGAAAAAGCTGCGCCATCAGGCCAGCCACGTGGAGAAACTCCGCGTCAGCAGAACCTTCGCCTCCGAAGTGCGCAAAGACCTTGTGCCAAATATCCGTCGCGCCGGGATCATGCGACATCCCGGTTACGAAAGGCGGGTCCGCCCAATGCATCCACGCGAGGAAGAGTAGATGCAGCGAGTGCTCTCTGTTGCGATCGCCCGCCAACCAACCATCGCGGAGTTGCCTATATTCTTCTTCCATACGAACCGCACTTACACTGGACTGATGCGGCGGCCCACTGACGGTTTGGCAATGTCCAGTTTCCACCCATTTGCGACAATCCCGCCGAACGTCCGACTACGGGTCCATTGCGGAAATTCAGCCCCAGAGACGGCTGCAAAGGTAGAGCGAAAGCTCGCGAGCATGTTGGCCCCAGTGCAAAAACAGCAGCCTAAAGGCGAAGTGCGCATCGTCGATGCTAAGGTGCTCAGCGGTCCATACGACTTCACGCATGTCGAGGGTGAGGTCTGCCAAGTCGTCGATGGCGTTACCCATCATCAGGGCGTCATCCATGGGTCTGGCGGGGTCCGCGACGGGGTAATGTCCATACTCCGGGAAACGAGCCGCTACCTCTGCGAAGAGTGACGCGCCCTCCTGCCTCGGAGCGTCCACATCTGGGTCCGAGACCTCACCTTCCGGGGTGACATGATACGCCGCAATCAACCCATCCAACGCGGCGAGGAGTGCTTCGTCGTTCGGCCTGTCACCGTCCCAAACGACGCTCAGAAAGTGGTTTGCAGCTTGTAGTGCTGGCGAGCTTTGCATGCTCTCGGGATGGCTGAACCACGAATATGAAGCAATGTCCGCTTTCCACCCAAAGCAGACATAAGCACCCACATCCTTCCGATGCAGGAACTCGCCTGCTTGACTTGCCGGACCGGTTTGCTGCTCGGCTCATCCTGGTCGCGGCTTACCACGGCCGGCCGCCTTGTCGGCGCAAACCCCCATCACCGGCACCCCTCGTGACCTTGTTCATGCGGATGACGGGGATCATGCGTCACCCCGGGCTTGACCCGGGGTCTGCCTGCCTTCCACTGCATGGCGCTGAAAGAAAGCGGATCCCGGGTCAGGCCCGGGACGTCGAGAGAAGGGGAGAATGCAATGCCCGTCGCGAGCATCGACACCATCAAGTCCAAGGTCGGCCAGGAGCTTGGGCTGTCCGACTGGATCGAGGTGACCCAGGAGCGCATCAACCTCTTCGCCGATGCGACCGAGGATCATCAGTTCATCCACGTCGACGAGACGCTCGCCGCGCAGACGCCGTTCGGCGGCACCATCGCCCACGGCTTCCTCTCGCTGTCGCTCCTCTCGCGCATGGCCGCCGACGTCATGCTGGTGCCGGAAACGACCAGGATGGGCGTCAACTACGGCTTCGAGAAGGTCCGCTTCCTCTCGCCCGTCCGCGCCGGGAAGCGCGTCCGCGGGCGCTTCACCCTGGTCAGCTTCGAGGAAAAGCGCCCCGGCCAGTATCAGTTCGCCCACGACGTCACCGTCGAGATCGAGGGCGAGGACAAGCCCGCGCTGATCGCGACCTGGATCGGCCAGGTCTTCGCCTGACCCCGCCCACTCGTCACCCCGGACTTGATCCGGGGTCCATCGCGCCACAGGCGCTGCTGTCACCGGCAGGATGGATGCGGAAACAAGTTCAGCATGACGAGGCATTATCGGTTCGCTAGAGCCTCCGAGACTCATCTTTTCAGGAGCCCCAATGACCACCACCGTCCGTGACGCCGTCATCGTCTCCACCGCCCGCACGCCGATCGGCCGGGCCTATCGCGGCGCCTTCAACGCCACGCCTTCGCCGACGCTTACCGCCCACGCCATCCGCGCCGCGGTCGAGCGGGCGGGCGTGTCCCCGGACGAGATCGAGGATTGCGTCATCGGCGCCGCCCTCCAGCAGGGCGTGCAGACCACCATCGGCCGTACCGCCGCCCTCCGCGCCGGGCTCGGCGTCGGGGTTGCCGGCATGTCGATCGACCGCCAGTGCGCGTCGGGCCTGATGGCCATCGCCACCGCCGCCAAGCAGGTCATCGTCGACCGCATGGACGTCTGCGTCGCCGGCGGCGTCGAGAGCATTTCGCTTGTCCAGACCCCCGAGATGCGCCTCGGCTCGGACCCCGAGCTGCTCAGCATGCACAATGCGGTCTACATGCCGATGATTCAGACCGCCGAAGTGGTCGGCAGTCGCTACGGCATCAGCCGCGAACGCTGCGACGAATATGCGCTTCGCTCCCAGCAGCGCACCGCCGCCGCCCAGGCGGAAGGCCGCTTCGCCGACGAGATCGTCGAAGTCACCGCGCGCATGGCGGTCAAGAACAAGGAGACGGGCGAGACCTCCATGCAGGAGGTCACCCTCGCCAAGGACGAGGGCAACCGCCCGCAGACCACGCTCGAGGATCTCGCCAAGCTTCAGCCGGTGATGGGTCCCGAGCAGATCATCACCGCCGGCAACGCCTCGCAGCTGTCGGACGGCGCCTCGGCCTGTGTCGTCATGGAATCGAGCCTCGCCGAGAAGAAGGGCCTCGAGCCGCTCGGCCGCTATGTCGGCATGGCCGTCGCCGGCACCGAGCCGGACGAGATGGGCATCGGCCCGGTCTATGCGGTGCCGAGGCTGCTGAGCCGCTTCGGCCTCAAGGTCGAGGACATCGGCCTGTGGGAGCTGAACGAGGCCTTCGCGGTGCAGGTCCTCTACTGCCAGGACAAGCTCGGCATCCCCGATGAGCTCCTGAACGTCAACGGCGGCGCCATCTCGATCGGCCACCCCTACGGCATGAGCGGCGCGCGCCTGACCGGCCACGCCCTGATCGAAGGCAAGCGTCGCGGCGCCAAATATGTCGTCGTCACCATGTGCGTCGGCGGCGGCATGGGCGCGGCGGGCCTGTTCGAGGTCTTCTGACGCGGTGATCGGGGTAGAGCTGCTCGCCCTTGCGGCCTCGACCAGCCTGCTTGCCGGCTGGCGGCTCTACCTCGTCACCTTCGTCACCGGCTTCGCCATGCGGCTCGGCTGGATCGACCTTCCCGAAAAGCTCGCCACGCTCGACGTGCTGGCCAATCCCTGGGTGCTGGTCATCTCCGGCGCGGCGGCCTTGTTCGAATTCTTCGCCGACAAGATCGCCTTCATCGACAGCCTGTGGGACGGCATCAACACCGCCGTCCGGCCGCTCGGCGGAGCGCTGCTGGCGCTTGCCATCGTCGATCCCGGCGATCCCGCCTGGCAGGTCGCGGCCTTCCTCCTCGGCGGCGGCGCGTCCTTCCTCTCACACTCGGGCAAGGCAGCGACGCGGGCGATGGTCAACACCAGCCCCGAGCCGTTCAGCAATGTCGCGGTCTCGACCGGCGAGGACATCGCCACCGTCGGCCTGCTGGCGCTCGCGCTCGCCAATCCCGTCGCCGCCGCCCTGATCGCGCTGATCCTCGTCGTGGCCAGCCTGTGGCTGATCCTCGCCGCTCGCCGCTTGCTGCACGGCGTTCTGAACCGAAGCTAAGCCTCGCGCATTGCACCCGCAAACCAGGGAGAGAAGCCGATGCCCGAAGGCGGCCACACCAGCCTCGTCGAACGAATCGCCCGCGTGCTGTGCGGCGCGGAACATAGCGCCAATGCGGACGGGTCGGAGGAGCATGCCGCCACCCATGTCGACGCCCACTGGCGCAAGCACCGCAACCAGGCGCTGGCCGTGCTGAAGTCGATCCGCGAGACCGATGCATCGGGCGCCAGCGTCGGCGATCCGGCCGTCTGGACCCGCATGGTCGAAGCCAGCATCGCCGACGCGGAAGACGACGGCGAGTGACGCCGGCGGCAGCCGCGCCCGCTGCCCCCCGACCTGCCCACGCGCGCTGGACGCTCGCCGCCTGCATCCTCGCTTCCAGCCTGAGCTTCGTCGAAGGCTCGGTCCTGAACGTCGCCCTTCCCGCCATCCGGTCGAGCTTCGGGGCCGGGGCAAGCGAGGTGCAGTGGGTGGTGAACGCCTATCTGCTGCCGCTATCGGCGCTGCTGCTGCTCGGCGGCGCACTCGGCGACCGATATGGCCGCAAGCGCCTGTTGATCCTCGGCACCGGCCTGTTCGCCGCCGCATCCCTGCTCTGCGCGCTGGCACCGGACCTTGGCTGGCTGCTGGCCGGACGGGTGCTGCAGGGCATTGGCGCAGCACTGCTGCTGCCGAACAGCCTGGCGCTGCTCAACGCCACCTTCGAAGGTGAGGAGCGCGGCCGGGCGATCGGCATCTGGGCCGCCGCAGGCGCCGCCGCCGCCGCGATCGCGCCGCTGATCGGCGGCTGGCTGGTCGACAATGCCGGCTGGCCGACCATCTTCTATATCAACCTCCCGCTTGCCGGCGGCGCCATCCTCATCGCCGGCCGCTTCGCTGCCGAGAGCCGCAACGAGGAAGCGGCGCGGACCGACTATCCCGGCGCACTGCTGGCGACGCTCGGCCTGCTCGGCGTGACCTACGGCCTGACCCTGTGGTCTTCGCGGATGGTGGTGGATGCCACAAGCGCCGCCCTGTCCGCCGGCGGACTGGTGCTGCTTGCCCTCTTCCTTGCCGTCGAGGCCAAGCGCAGCGATCAGGCGATGATGCCGCTCGCGATGTTCGGCAGCGCCTGCTTCGTCGGCACCAATCTCCTGACCTTCCTCCTTTACGGCGCCTTTGGATCGGTCATGCTGCTGCTCCCCTACGTGCTGATCGAGGCTGCCGGCTACTCGCCGCTCGACGCGGGGCTTGCCCTGACGCCGCTCGCCATCGTCATCGCGCTGGCGTCGCCGCTGATGGGCCGCCTCGCCGCAAGGACGGGCGGCCGACTGCCGCTCACCGCCGGGCCGCTGGTCGTCGCAGCCGGAATGATGCTGGCCACCCGGATCGACGCGAATTCGAGCTACGTCGCGGCCGTCTTTCCGGCAGTGCTGGTGCTCGCCGCGGGAATGGCGCTGGCGGTGGCGCCGCTGACCAGCACCGTGCTTGCCTCGGTCGACCACCGCCACGCCGGCACCGCCAGCGGTCTCAACAGCGCGGTGGCCCGCACCGGCGGGCTCATCGCCACGGCCTTGCTCGGTGCCGTGTTCGCGGCGCAGGGCAGCCGCCTGTTAGCCGCCTTCCACTCGGCCCTGATCGTCGGGGCGATCGTCAGCGCCGCCGCGGGCGCGGTGGCCTGGCTCACGGTTGGTCGAACCCCCTCCCCAAAGAGAAAGGCCGCCGAAGCCTGAGCTCCGACGGCCTTCCGCATTGCCTTGCTCGGTAAACCGAGCCTTACAGGCCGAGAACCTCGACACTGGAGGCAGGGCTCACCGACTTGGGACAATGAGACATCTGACCACCTCCTTTCGCATTGTTGACGATGCAGCGGAGATGGTCCCGGCTTTCATGATTTCAAGAGGTTAGCGGCGGCCGAACAGGCGCTCGATATCGCCGTGCGCAAGCTTCGCCCAGGTTGGGGGTCGATGACAAAGGACAGGCGCCAAATGTCCGCTTTGGGTGGAAACCGGACGTTCGCAGAACCTCCCCGTTGCGCAGCAATGGGGAGGGGGACCGCTCAGCCTTCAGGCTGAGTGGTGGAGGGGCCAGCGCGGCGCTCGCACCGTCGCATCAGGGCGTCGGCGACCGCTTCCGGGTTGGCGAGGACGTCGGCGGCCGGGATGCGGAGGACCTGCAGCCCGACGGAGTGGAGGTAGGCGGTTCGGCGTT
This sequence comes from Sphingomonas sp. LHG3406-1, assembly GCF_029637485.1. Lineage (GTDB taxonomy): Bacteria > Pseudomonadota > Alphaproteobacteria > Sphingomonadales > Sphingomonadaceae > Sphingomicrobium. Next base: position 675,912 of record NZ_CP069128.1, read on the forward strand.
CGTCTGCCGCTTGCGAGTGATTGTGAGAGGCGCCGTCGATCTCGATCACCATCTTGGCCGCCGCGCAGTAGAAGTCGGCGACATAGGGATGGATCGGATGCTGGCGGCGGAAGCGAAGGTCGCGGCGGACTTGGCGGAGCAGGCGCCAGAGAAGTTGTTCGGGCAGGCTTAGAATGGCGGCGATAACGCCGAGCGGCGGACATGGCGCTGGCAGTTGCGCGCATGGTGCTGGCCCCTCCACCACTCCGCTGCGCGGAGCGGTCCCCCTCCCCATTGCTGCGCAACGGGGAGGTTCCGGATCGGCACCGCCGCACCCTGGCGTCTGGAGCCAATGTCCGCAATGGGTCGTTAGCGGACACTCTCAATCACGAGCGCACCATCCGACCATCGTGGCCTCTTGCAGCCCAGCCCCTCATTTTCTTCCGAACAGCCGCTCCAGATCAGCTGAAGCAAGTTTCACCCAGGTCGGCCGGCCATGGTTGCAATGCCCGCTATGGGGCGTCGCCTCCATCTCGCGCAGCAGGGCGTTCATCTCGGCCACCGACAGCGCGCGGCCGGCGCGCACGCTGTGGTGGCAGGCAAAGGTCGCGGCGAGGAGGTCGAGCCGGCCCTTCAGCGCCTGCGGCCCGCCAAGCTCGGCGATCTCGGCGGCGAGGTCCCGCACCAGCGCCACCGCATCGAAGCGGCCGAGCGGCGCCGGCGTGCCGCGAATGATGACGGCGGCAGGCCCGAACCGCTCGACCTCCAGGCCGTAATGGAGCAGCTCGGCGGCGGCTTCCTCGATGCGGTCGGCCTCGGGTTCGTCCAGGTCCACCACCTGCGGCAGCAGCAGCGCCTGGACCGGCACGCCGCCATTGCCGGCGCTGCGCTTCAGCTTCTCCAGCACCAGCCGCTCATGGGCCGCATGCTGGTCGACGATGACCAGCCCGTCCTCGGCCTCGGCGACGATATAGGTGTTCGCGACCTGCCCGCGCGCGACGCCGAGCGGATGGTCGGTGACGGGCGCCACGGCCGGTTCGGCGCGGGCGGCCGGCGCGGCGGCGAAGAGGGCGTGCGTATCGTTGACCAGCGCCAGCCCCTCCCGCTCGCGGGAGGGGTTGGGGAGGGCATGTTCGTCGGATGGCGGTGACAGGCCCTCCCCCGGCCCCTCCCGCAAACGGGAGGGGAGCAGGTCCGCTTCCGTCTGCCAGCGTACCGGCGCCGCTGCCTGCACTCGGGCCGCACTCCGGTGTCCGGCCTGGTCGAGCGCCGAGCGCAAGCCGCCCACAATCAGCCCCCTGACCCCCTGCGGGTCGGCAAAGCGGACCTCGGTCTTGGCCGGATGGACGTTGATGTCCACCGACTCGCCCGGCAGGTCGAGGAACAAGGCGACGATCGGCGAGCGGTCCCGCGCGATCAGGTCCTGGTAGGCGGCGCGCAGGGCCCCCACCAGCAGCCGGTCCTTCACCGGCCGGTGGTTGACGAACAGGAACTGCTGGTCCGCCGCGCCCCGCGTGAAGGTCGGCAGGCTGACCACGCCGCCAAGCTGGACCTCGCCGCGGACGAGATCGATCGGCAGGCCATGGTCGGCAAGGCCGGGATCGAGCAGTTCGGCCACCCGCGTCGGCAGCGGCGCCGGCTGCACGGACAGCACGCGCCGGCCGTCATGCTCGAGGCTGAAGGCGACGTCCGGCCGCGCCATGGCGAGCCGCCGGACCGCGTCGAGGCAGGCGGCATATTCGGCGCGGGGGGAGCGCAGGAACTTGCGGCGCGCCGGCACCCGGTCGAACAGCCCTTCCACCCGCACTCGAGTCCCGGGCGGAAGCGCGGCGGGCCCCTCCCCGATCCGCGCGCCATGGTCGATCTCCAGCCGCCATCCGTCCTGCCCGCGCACCCGGCTGTCGAGCGTGAAGCGGGCGACGCTGGCGATGGAGGGCAGCGCCTCGCCGCGAAAACCGAAGCTGGTGACCCGCTCGATCGCCTCGTCGGGCAGCTTGGAAGTGGCATGGCGCTCGACCGCCAGCGCCATGTCGGCCGGGCTCATGCCGGAACCGTCGTCGCTGACCTCGACAAGGTCGGTGCCGCCGCCCGCCAGCCGGATCGCCACATGGCGCGCGCCGGCGTCCAGGCTGTTCTCGACCAGCTCCTTCAGCGCGCTGGCCGGCCGCTCGACCACCTCGCCCGCGGCGATGCGATCGACGAGATGCGAAGGCAGCCTTCTTATTGACATGGCAGGGGTCCTAGCCCAATCGCCTGTTCCGGGCGAGGGACTGCTTAACCGATCCGTTAGCTGGTCGTTACGCCTCTGGTATTTAACTCTTTTTACCTAGAGAGAGCGGGCGACACATGTTCTGGACACGCTGGTTCAAGTGGATGAGCCATGACATGGCGATCGACCTCGGCACGGCGAACACGCTTGTCTATGTTCGCGGCCGCGGAATCGTCCTCAACGAGCCGTCGGTGGTCGCCATCGAAACCATCAACGGGGTCAAGAAGGTCAAGGCCGTCGGCGAGGACGCCAAGCTGATGATGGGCAAGACGCCCGACCAGATCGAGGCGATCCGCCCCCTCCGTGACGGCGTCATTGCCGACATCGACGTCGCCGAGCAGATGATCAAGCACTTCATCCACAAGGTGCACGGCGGCGGCAAGCTGCGCTCGCTGCGCTTCCCGGAGATCGTGATCTGCGTGCCCTCGGGCTCGACCAGCGTCGAACGCCGCGCCATTCGTGACGCCGCGTCCAACGCCGGCGCCAGCGCCGTCTACCTCATCGAGGAGCCGATGGCCGCCGCGATCGGTGCCGACATGCCGGTGACCGAGCCGGTCGGTTCGATGGTCGTCGACATCGGCGGCGGCACCACCGAAGTCGCGGTCCTGTCGCTCCGCGGCCTCGCCTACACCACGTCGGTCCGCGTCGGCGGGGACAAGATGGACGAGGCGATCTCCTCCTATGTCCGTCGCAACCACAACCTGCTGATCGGCGAAGCCACGGCCGAGCGGATCAAGCAGGAAGTCGGAATCGCCAAGCCGCCGGTCGATGGCATCGGCAAGACGGTCCACATCAAGGGCCGCGACCTCGTCAACGGCGTGCCCAAGGAAATCTCGATCAACCAGGGCCAGATCGCCGAAGCGCTGTCCGAGCCGGTCGGCACCATCGTCGAAGGCGTCCGCATCGCGCTCGAGAATACGGCGCCGGAACTGGCCGCCGACATCTGCGACCAGGGCATCGTCCTGACCGGCGGCGGCGCGCTGCTGCAGGGCCTCGATGAAGTGCTGCGGGACGAGACCGGACTTCCGGTCACCGTCGCCGAGGATCCGCTCACCTGCGTTGCGCTCGGCACCGGCCGGGCGCTCGAGGAAGAGCAGTTCCGCGGCGTGCTGCAGACCGCTTAAGCGAAGGGCACTCAGGTGGCGCCAGGGCAGCAGAAGCGCCCAGGCTGGTCGAGACGGGCGCAATATGGCCTGTTCTTCAGCTTCGTGGCGGCCATCGCCGGGCTTCTGGTCGGTCTCGGCCTGCTGGCGCTGAGCCTGGTCGCGCCGAACAGCTATGCAAGTGTCCGCGGCACCGCGCTCGACGTCACCGCCCCGATCACGGGTGCCTTCCGAAGCGTCACCGATACGGTCGGCGGCCTCTTCACGGGCGCGGGCAACTATTGGGATGCGGCGCGGCAGAATGGCGACCTTCGCGAAGAGAATGCCAAGCTTCGCCGCCAGTCGATCCAGGCCCGCGCCATCCTTCAGGAAAATGCGCAGCTGAAGGCCGCGCTGGCGCTGCGCGAAAAGAGCGTGGTGGCGGTGGCGAGCGGCCGGATCGTCGGCTCGAGCCTGGAGAGCGAGCGCCGCTTCGCCGTCATCACCGCCGGCTCTGGCGACGGGGTCGCCATCGGCATGCCGGTACGCGCCGCCGACGGGTTGATCGGGCGGGTGGTCGATGTCGGCGCCACCGCCAGCCGGGTGCTGCTCGTCTCCGACCGCGCCAACATCGTGCCCGCTCGACTGCTCCGCGGCGGCCAGCCGGTGATCGCCACCGGCCGCGGCGACGGGACCATCGATCTTCGCCCGCTGGAAGTCGGCCGCAATCCCTTCCGGCGTGGCGACCTGGTGGTCACGTCCGGCACCGGCGGCCTTTATCCGCCGGGCATCGCCATCGCCAAGGTGATCCGGCTGGACGACGATGGCGCCATTGCCATCCCCATGGCCGATCCCGGCAATGTCAGTTTCGCCATCGTCGAGCGGCCCTATGAGGAAGCGGCGCTGCCGCAGCCGGCCGCGCCCGCTCCGGCTTCGGAATAGCAATGGTCCGCTCCGCTCTCGGCCGTCCCAATGCGCTGGACCGCCGGCCCAAGCGGCTGGCGCGCTCCATTCCCGCGCTGTCGGTGATGCTCGCCTCGCTCCTGCCTTTGCTGCCGATCGTCGCCGAAGTGGGCTGGATGCCGGACACCGGCCTCTTGCTGCTGCTCGCCTGGCGGCTGCTCCGCAATGACGTGATTCCCGCCTGGGGAGCAGCGCCGCTCGGTCTGTGGAACGACCTCGTGCTCGGCCTCCCCATCGGCCTCTCGGTCGCCACCTGGACCGCGGCGATGATTTCGATCGACTTGCTCGATAGGCGCACCATGTGGCGCGACTACTGGCTGGAATGGCTGCTCGCCGCCGGGCTGCTGGTCGTGGCCGAACTGGCCCGGCGGTTCGTCGATGCGGCGATGGGCGCGTCCTATCCGGTCGCCACCCTTCTCCCTCCCCTCATCATTGCCATCCTCACCTTTCCGCTCGCCGCTTACGCCGCAAGCCGCATTGATCGCTGGAGGCTTGGCCAGTGAGCCGCTTCAGCACGGGACAAGCCGACATCGTCTTCTCGCGCCGGATGCTGTTGCTCGGAGGTGCCCAGGTGGCGGTCGCCGGCGCCCTGATCGGTCGCATGGGCTGGCTCGCGATCAAGGAGAATGAGCGCTACAATCTGCTCGCCGAGGATAATCGCGTCCAGCTGATCGTCGTGCCGCCGCGGCGTGGCTGGATCGTCGACCGCGGCGGCAAGCCGATTGCCATCAATCGCTCGGACTTCCGGGTCGACCTGATCCCCGAGCGCATGACCGAGCCCGACCGCGAGCTCGCTCTCCTCGCGCGCTTGCTCGCTCTTGGCCCCGATCAGGTTGACCGCATCCGCCGCGAGATCGACACGGCACGTGGCTTCCAGCCAGTGCAGGTGGCGGAGAACGTGCCCTATGAGCGCTATGCGGCTGTCACCGTGCGTTTGCCTGAGCTGCCCGGCGTCGAGCCGGCGCGTGGCTTCACCCGCTTCTATCCCGCCGGTGCCGCTGTCGGGCAGCTCATCGGCTACGTCGGCGCCGCGAGCGCGAAAGAGTATGAGAAGGAGAAGAACCCCCTCCTCATCACACCGGGGTTCAAGATCGGCAAGGAAGGCCTGGAGGAGGTGCTCGAGCAGAAGCTGCGCGGTATTCCCGGCGGCCAGCGGGTCGAAGTCTCCGCCCGCGGCAAGCTGATCCGCGAGCTCACCCCGAAACCGGACCGATCCGGCCAGACGGTCCAGCTCTCGATCGACGCCGGCCTGCAGGAATATGCAGCGCGCCGGCTTGGCGAGGAGTCGGGCAGCTGCACCATTCTCGACTGCCAGACCGGCGACATCCTCTGCATGGCATCCATGCCGAGCTACGATCCCAACAGCTTCTCCGACGGGATCGGCCGGACCGAGTGGAAGACCCTCTCCGAAGATCCGCGCAAGCCACTGCTCAACAAGGCGGTCAACGCCCTCTACCCGCCCGGCTCGACCCTGAAGCCGATGGCTGCCCTGGCGCTGCAGGCCGCCGGGATCGATCCCAAGGAACGGGTCAACTGCCCTGGCGGCTACCAGCTCGGCAACCGCTTCTTCCGCTGCCTTGGCCGACATGGCAGCGTCGACATGCACCGCGCCATCGCCAAGAGCTGCAACACCTATTTCTACGCCATGGCCAACCGTATTGGGTATGACGCCATCGCGCCCATGGCCCGGCTGCTCGGCCTCGGCGAGAAGTTCGACCTGCCGCTGGTTAGCCAGAATTACGGCACGATTCCCGACAGCGACTGGAAGCAACGCCGCTACGAGCGCTCCAGGCGGCTCGTCGAGCGACCCGACTGGACCCGTTCCGACACGCTGAACGCGGTGATCGGCCAAGGCTTCGTCATCGTGAACCCGCTGCAGCTGGCCGTTTCCACTGCGTGCATCGCCAGCGGACGGCGAATCCGGCCGCTGCTCCTTGGCGCCCACCAAGAGGCCGCGCCGGCGCTCGACATCCCGAGGGAGCATCTCGACGCGGTTCGTGGCGGCATGTGGGAAGTGGTCAATGGCGACGGCACAGCGGGCGCGTCGCGGCTTCAGGTGCCGGGCATCGAGATGTGCGGCAAGACCGGCACCGCCCAGGTCCGCCGCCTGTCGGCCAGTGCCAGCCGCGGCCAGGGCGGCGACTGGCGCTATCGCGACCACGGCCTATTCGTCTTCTTCGCGCCGTTCGACAGGCCGCGCTATGCCGGCTCGGTGGTTATCGAGCACGGCATGGGCGGCGCGCGGGCCGCGGCGCCGGTCGCCAAGGATGTGCTCACCTATCTGTTCGACCGTCCGCAGGCGCTGAAGCGGCTGGAGGCGCTCGAGGCCGAATGGGGGGGCACCCTGGCCGAGCGCACCGCCCGCCGCGCCGCGGCCATCGAGGCCGCCGCCGCCCAGGCTGCCGCCGCCCGCTCCGCCCCCATCGCCGCGCCAGCGCCGATCCCGCCGAGCGTCAACCTTCCCCCGCCGGCACCCGAGGACCGCTGACGTGATTTCCAGCGCCATCATTCCTCAGCCCCTCGCCCGCCTTCCCTGGCGGCTGATCTTCCTCGTGCTTGGGATCGGCTTCTTCGGCCTGGTCAACCTCTACTCCGCGGCGGGCGGACGGATTGAGCCCTGGGCCCTTCGCCAGGGTCTCGCCTTCGCCTTCTTCCTCGCCGTGGCCATCTCCATCTCCAAGGTCCGCGAAGGCTTCATCAAGCAAGTGACCGCCCCGGTCTTCGTGACCATCGTAATCATGCTGATCCTGGTCGACCTGCTCGGCTTCGTCGGCAAGGGCGCCCAGCGCTGGCTCGATCTCGGCATCATTCGGCTGCAGCCAAGCGAGTTCATGAAGCCCGCCGTGGGACTGATGGTCGCCCGCTTCTACGAGCTGCTGCCGATGGGCGAGATCCGCAAGTTTCGGGCGATCTGGCCGGCCGCCCTGCTGATCGCGGTTCCGGCGGTGCTGGTCATCCTGCAGCCCGACCTCGGCACCGGACTGATGATCTGCTTTGCCGGAATCACGGTCATGTTCCTCGCCGGCGTTCCGCTTCGCTGGTTCCTGATCCCGGGCCTGACCGTCGCAGCTGCCATTCCGGTCATCTACCAGTTCCTGCTCCACGGCTATCAGAAGCGGCGGGTCGACACCTTCCTCAATCCCGAGAACGATCCACTTGGGAGCGGCTACCACATCACCCAGAGCAAGATCGCGATCGGATCGGGCGGGCTGTTCGGCAAAGGCTATCTTCAGGGTAGCCAAAGCCACCTACAATACCTGCCGGAGGGGCATACCGACTTCGCCTTCGCCGCCCTCGTGGAAGAGTGGGGAATGCTTGGCGGTACCGTCGTCATCGTCGCTTGGCTGATGGTGCTTCGCTGGAGCCTGAAGGTCGCCGCCAACGCCCCTACCCGCTTCGGGCGTCTCAGCTGTGCCGGCCTCAATGCCGTCCTGTTCAGCTACTTCGCCATCAACCTGCTTATGGTCATGGGCTTGGCGCCGGTCGTCGGGATCCCGCTGCCGATGATCAGCTACGGCGGATCGGCGGTGATGACGGTGATGATCTGCCTCGGCCTGCTGATGAGCTTCGAGCGGCAGCAGCGGAGCCAGTCGACTCTGAGCTGATTTAGAGGCTTGCGTGGAGTCGACCGCCCCGCTAGAGGCACCCCCGCGCCCCGCTTCCAAGCGGCCGAGCGCACTGCCTTACGGCATGGACGCATAGCTCAGTTGGTAGAGCAGCTGACTCTTAATCAGCGGGTCCTAGGTTCGAGCCCTAGTGCGTCCACCACCTTTCCAGCCATTTAGCCCGAGAAGAACATCAAGTAGCAAGTTGGCGGGAACCTCCGAGCTACATCGAGGCAACAGATCGGCCACTGTGCTCCGGTACTCGGCATCTGTTCGACACTGGAGCCATGGTCCGCTTAATTGGTCACCCTCATGGAAACGCGCTGACCATTGGACCGGATGATCTGGACGCGACTCTGATCAGGGATGTCAGAGCGGCCATGGACCTTAACTATCCAGGTATGCACACCGTCGCGTTGGACGCGCCAATCTGCCAGTGCTCCTCCAGGGCTTTCGACCTGCAGCGTTCCGTCGGCAAGTAAGCACGTAAGCGGCAGCCGAATTGCGCTGTCGGTCGCAGAGAAGGTGCCGAACCCGAGGTTTTCGCGTGTGGCGTACAATTCCCCATCTAGTTCAACGGCTACGTCACCGGCCGGTGAACGAAATGAGCGAGCAACCATGTATTGGATACCATGAGTGACTAGGCCATCCTTCCAACTGGGTTCGTGAGCGTTGACGACGACGGCCACGAACATCGGAACATCGCGCAGAAGCCGCGTCGCTTGGGAGCGAGAGATTTCCAATTGGTTCGCTAGGGAAAGGGAAAGCAGGATGGAAAGTTCGTAATCGTCCAGATACCTTTCTCGTTCACTAGGTGAAGCGAGCTTCATCACGTCGGAGATCGGGTTGACCTCAAGCTTGGTGACGTGACGACCCTTCGTGACGCACCATCGAAAGTATCTCTTCATCAAGGAGACCATATTGTTCGACATGATCGGTGCAGTGGTGAACTTCTTCTGCACGATCTCAGCGATATCATCGTACCTGATGTGGTAGATCGACTTGTGACCAATGGCGGGTTGCACTTCCTTTCTGTAAATTCGCCACTTCTCGGCTGCCGATTTCCGCAACCCGCCTTCCTGCTCCATGTACTTGGCAAAAGCCCAGTCGCAGGTTCGGGTTTCGTGGATCATGGGTGAGATCGGCAGAGTGTGATCGTGGAGAGCGGCGTCGATGCCGCGCAGCTTTCCGAGTAGAATGGACTGCGCGAGTTGCCTTACATCCTCGACAGAGTGAGCCGGATGGTTGCCGAGTGTGTAGGTCTTCACCGCGCCATTCACTCGCCCCTTCCAATTAAAGGTCTTCTTCCCCGTAGGATAGACAACCACGCCGAGGCCCTTGAGATTGCTATCTCCTACTCGGTAGATCGCCTCCTTTGGCTTCATTGTCCTAACACTGGCATCCGTCAGTTCTGTAAAGGCCACTTCTACCTCCGGCTACATCGAAGCAACACGGAGGGAAGTTCGATCGTTTCGGCGACGGTGTCAAAAGTTAGTCCAACTCTCCTCTTGCGGTTGATTTGGCTAGATCTAATCTACTTCGGAGTAGATCCTGAATTTACTTTAACTAGATCGTGCTGACCTTGCCTCAAGGTGAGGTCAGCGAATCGGCCACACTGCCAAGCAACAACGCAGCAACAACCACTCAAGTTGGCCCTGTTTTGAGTACCAGAGTCAGCGAGTCCGGCTTTTTATGCTATTGTTTTTGCTCGCTAATTTTTTGTGAGGCGCTCTTAATCAGCGGGTCCTAGGTTCGAGCCCTAGTGCGTCCACCACCTACTTTCATCGAGCCAAGCTTCGTTCCGGCTGCCAGAAAGATGACTGCGGGCCGTTTCCACGACAGGTAGTTCAAGCTTGTCGATGATGCTTGATGCCGATCCTGGTTGCTCAGGGCCTGCCTGCGTCTCGATTCATCACACGACAGATGGCGGTCTCCCGATAAGGGCGGGAAAGTAAGACTTATCCGCGCAAAGAAGGCGGAACCTTCGGGCTTGGCGGGCGTAAGGGACAACAAGTCGGATCCGACACAGTCGGGTGGCTCGGCCGGGCGCCTATCCCCCGGACAACCCTTAGGGTCCTCATGCCGCGACTGCGCGGATATGGGGTCTGCATCTGACGGTTTCCCAATGCTGAGCTCTCCTACCGACTTTCGACGCCAACCCCGTGTAGCGTTCCTGTCGCTGGACGACAGTGCGCAGCCGAACCTACTGTCCGGCGGCTTCCATGGCATGCGCCAGGGCTTCATCGATGTTGGGTGTGACGTCGTGGATGTATTTCCGCTGAGGCCGAGGCCGAGGCCCGCCTGGCTGGCGAAGAAGGTGCTTCACCGATTGAGCGGTGAATTCTGGCACTGGGATCGGGAGCCCGACTTCCTTCGGAAGGTGAGCCGGGTCGCATCGCAGCGGATCAGCCAGGCACGGCCCGACTTCGCCGTCGCGGTGCAGTCCCAGGCCTGTGCTCATCTGCAGGTCGACGTGCCGCTGGTCCTGACCCACGATCAGTCCTTCCTCGAACTGAAATCCTACTTTCCGTTCGAGCCGCGGCGCCGGTCGGCGGAGTATATCGACAAAGCCATCGAGCAGGAGCGGTTGTCCTTCGCCGCGGCCGACCTCATCTCCTTTCCGTCGGAGCAGGCTTGCCGCACTGTCAGAGACTATTACGGCACTGCGCCCGACAAGCTCGTGATGGTGCCATGGGGTGGCAACCTCCCAGCGGCTCCGTCAACTGGGCAGGTAGTCGAGATGATTGCCGCTCGACGCAACCGGCCGGTGGTGCTCACGGCGATCGGCGTTCACTGGCAACGGAAAGGCGGCGACACGATCCTCGGAGCCTATCGCGCGCTTCAGGCACGTGGCTTGCAGGTCCGGCTCAATCTCATCGGCATGTCGCCGGAAGGCCCATCCGACGAGGGTGTCCGGATCTTCCCCTTTCTGGACAAGTCCGATGCGACGGAGGCAAAGCAGTTCGGTGACTTGCTGTCGCAAACTCACTTCCTGATCGCGCCTTCGCGTGTCGAGGCGTTCGGCCATATCTTCGCGGAAGCGGCCGCCTATGGCGTCCCGGCAATCGCGAGCGATGTCGGCGGCATCCCGACCAGCGTCGAGGATGGCGTGAACGGGCGACTTCTGCCGCTCGATTCGACTGGCGAGACTTATGCGGAAGCGATCGCGACGATTACCAGCTCGTGGGGCGACTATGAGGCGATGGCCGAGGCGAGTCGCGAGCAGTTCGAGAAGGACCTCAACTGGGAGGCCTTCTGTCGGACCATCATTGAGCGCGCGTCGCAGCTGCAGGTTGGCAAGAGCAAGAGCCACACACTGGCGGCCTGACCGCCGCTACCTGCTGCCCCTCAGTGCGGACAGCAGATAATCCTTTGAGGCCGCTCGCAGCTCCTCCAGGCGGGTGTTCACCGCGCCATAGTTGATCGGTCGAGCCACCAGCGAAGCAAAATCTGTGGTATCGGGATCGATCACGAGGCGATCGGCGAGGCCGATCTCGTCCAGAAGCGTGGTGAAGCGATCCAGCCCCCGCTCGACATTGCCGAGCGTGATGAAGTTCTTCTGAAACAGGATCGAGAAGATGGTCCCGTGATAGGAATCCGTGAGGACGAAGTCGGCGTCCATGAAGGCGCGCAGCCATTGGCCGATTGTCTCCTGGTCGCCTTCGTCCTTCACGGACAGGAACTGCCTTCCGAACCCATACGGCAAGGCGTCCTGCACCGCCTTGTGGGCCTTTTCGGAAGATTCCCCCTGGTCGAGCACGTAGCTGACGAGCGTCGGCTGCTGCTTTCGCTCCGCCGGCGCGGCGGCATCCTGATAGAATGACGGGCTGACCACCAGCGTCGGGTCGAGCACGAGCGTGCACTGCTGCCGGCCTAGCACCTCGCGACAGATTGCCACGCCCGATTTCTCGCGCACGGAAACGGCGTCGAACCGCTCAAGTAGCCCGGCGACCTCCTCCGTCCTTTCCGGATAGCGCCAGTCCGAATGTCCGAACGAAGCCGCATAGGACAGCTTGCGAACGTCCGCCGGCACGAAATCCAGAAAGTAGACCGGGTAGTTGGAATCCTGGTGGTACTCCGCGCGCCAGACCTGGTCACTTCCGACCACCACGGCCCCTACCCCATGCTGCTGGACGGCGCGGCGCAGTTGCTCCGAATTGCGGCACGGACGGGTGGCGTTCGGCAGGAAGCGGCGGATGAAAGGCTCATGTCTCGCCCGGGTCAGCGCCCTCGCGCGAACGCCACCGACATTCTGGCCGGGCAGGATGCGAAGGAGATTGCGGATCAGCCGGCCGGCACGACCGATGTTGTCGGGTTCCTTGCGCAGCAGGATGGGATCGAAGCCCTCGTCCTGAAGCAGCCGGTAGAGTGCGGCAGCCTGAAGGATCCCGCCGTAATTGACGTGGAGATGGAGCGTGAGGATGCCGGTCTTGGCCAAGGGACCTCTTCTTCCGCCATGCAAGCGGTGTGACGAACATTATGGTCCCTAAGGTTGAGCCGCCGCTTCAGTTCCCTTGTTAAACAGATGGAGGCCTTCGTACGTCCTTCCATCATCGGCAAGAAGGGGCTGGCGCGGGCCGTTCCGAATGGACGATGTTCGCGACTGAGCGTTTGGGGGGCGGTCGGAACTGCTAGGGGCAGTGAAAGGGTGACGACACTCGACCGCGTGATTTCGAACCGGAACTGCATCGGCTGTGGCGCATGCGCCGCTGCCTTCCCCGACACATTGTCCATGATGCTCGACGAGGAAGGACACTGGCTGGCGAATGCACGGCAGGATGAGCCAAGTGCAAAGGTCCGGGAGGTAGCCGGCCAGACCGTCTGCCCGATGTCCGGAGCCACGGACGACGAGACCGAGATTGCGTCGTCACTCTATCCGGAGCTTCCCGCCGACGACCGGATCGGCCGGTATCGGCGGAACCTCGTCGGGCATGTCGCCACGGGCCGGTTCCGGGAAGCCGGCAGTTCGGGTGGTCTGGTCACGTGGCTGCTCGAGACCCTCCTTGCGCGCGGCCTCGTCGACGCCGTCCTCCATGTCCATCCATCGCCCGAAACCGCTCCCGACGATCTGCTGTTCCGCTACGGCATCTCGCGGAACCCGGAGCAGGTCCGCACCGGCGCGAAGTCGCGCTACTATCCGATCCACATGGCAGACGCGCTCCGGCAGGTGATGGAGCAGGAGGGCCACTATGCCGTCGTCGGCACGCCCTGCTTCATCAAGGCCGTCCGCCTGCTCGAACAGTCCGGCCATATTCCGGAAGGCCATGTCCGCTTCACGGTGGGACTCGTCTGCGGCCATCTCAAGAGCCGCTACTTCGGCGAGTATCTCGCCTGGCAGAAAGGTGCCCCGCCAGGGAAGGTCGAAGCCATCGACTTCCGCCGCAAGCTGTTCGACCGCAAGGCGTCCGATTATGGCTTTGCCTTCCGCGAGGTCGGAAGCGCGGTCGAGCAGAGCTATCCGATGAGCAGCGTGCACGGGCGCGACTGGGGCGAAGGCCTGTTCAAGAATCCGGCCTGCGAATATTGCGACGACGTGCTGGCGGAATGCGCCGACATCGCGATTGGCGACGCCTGGCTGCCGGGCCATGTCGAGGATCCGCGCGGGACCAACATCGTGGTGGTCCGGTCTAGCGCGCTCGACGAGATCCTCGCGGCTGCCGAGCGGGACGGCGACCTCCTCATGACAGAGACCGATCCGGACACGATCGCGAAGAGCCAGGACCCAGGTTTGAGGCATCGCCGGCGGGGCCTGATGCACCGCCTCGCCCGCCGAGTGGAAGCCGGGCAATGGGCTCCGCGCAAGCGCGTTCCACCGGAGCTGGAATCGTCGCCATCACGGCGCAAGGTCTATGATCTTCGGCTGCGCATCGCGCTCGAGAGCTCGGCCGTCTTCGCTGACGCAAGGAACTCCGGCGATCTCGGGCAATTCCAGGAGCAGATGGCTCCCCTGCTTGCGCAATATCATGCGGTGAGCAGGATCAGCCTCGCGAGGCGCACCGTCCGCAAGTTGCGAAGCTGGCTTGCGCGGGCTCGCCAGCAGCTCCGGCCACGCCTTTCGGCTGCTCCAGCCTGAGCAATCGCCGGCGCAGCGGCAATTGGCGGACCGGGCTCGCCACCATATGGGAGCCTATCGCGGCGTGGTGCGTAATTCCGGCTGCGTGACAATCTTGGACGCGGCCGGGCCTTCGAAGCCCATGCCGCGGAAGGTTGAAGCAGCAGGACAGCATGCTCTTGCCGTGGCGAGGTGACCGCTCCAGCGCGGCGAACCTGACCGAGCGGTCGGACCCGATCAAGGACCCAGGGGATCACCACCACAACTACCGCTTCCCCCATCGATGAGCCCGAATTGCCGCCGTCACCAGTTGCCGGGGTTCGGCGATCGGCGATCCGGGGCACGCTCCTCACCGGCGCGTCCACTGCGATGAAGGTCCTCCTTCAGGTGCTCGCGATCGTCGTTCTCGCGCGGCTTCTGACGCCCGAGGACTTCGGCGTGACGGCCATGGTTTTCCCGATCATCGCCCTTGCCACCATCTTCCAGCAGGCGGGCCTGAGCGTGGCCGTGCTCCAGCGCGAGAGCATCTCCGACGAGGAACGCAGCACGATCTTCTGGATCAACGTCCTTGCCGGCACCCTTCTCGGCGCCCTGCTCGTCCTCATCTCCCCCTGGGTTGCCGACTTCTACGGAGAGCCGAGGGTCCAGATGCTCACCGCGGCGTCCGGCGCGATCATGATCCTTGGTGCGCTCACCTCCCAGCACACCAACATCCTCACCCGCGAGCTCCGCTTCGGCCGCCTCGCCCTTATCGACGTGCTATCGCTGACAATCGGCACGTCGCTGGCGATCGGGACGGCCTATCTGACCGGCAGTTACTGGGCCATCTTCCTGCTGACGTTCGGCACCATCGCCTCGACCTGTCTGCTCGCCTGGATGCTGAGCAGGTGGCGACCGGGCCGGACCGCCCCGCTCCGGCAGGTCCGCGACCTGCTGGTGTTCGGTGCGAACATCACGGTGGCGAACCTGGCGACCTACTTCGGGCAGAATGTCGACAAGATCCTCATCGGACGGGTCCTCGGAGCGACTCCACTCGGTCTTTACGAGCGGGCGTCCAAGGTCGTGCTCCTGCCCATCCTGTTCGTGCACATGCCGATGTTCCGGGTGCTGGTGCCGATGCTCAGCCAGAACAGGCAGGCCGCCGAGCGCTACCGCAAGTTGTTCGTGACCGCCTTCCAGTTCAGCCTCTTGCTGACCCTGCCCGGCACCCTCGTCCTGATCGTGGCGTCCGCCGAGATCATCACCTTCGTCATGGGCGAACAATGGGTTGCCGCCGCACCCATCTTCTCGTGGCTGGCCGTCGCCACGCTCGGGCAGCTCGCCACCGGACCGTTGACCATGCTGTTCATCAGCCAGGGCCGCTCCCGCGAGGCCCTCGTCTCCAGCGTCGCGTCGAGCTTCTTCCTCACCGTGGCGTTCGTGGTCGGGCTGCAATGGGGCGTAACCGGCGTGGCGGCCTCCTTTGCCATCGCAGAGCTGATGAGAACACCGCTGATGCTCTGGTATGCGACACGGACCGGAGCGGTGTCCCTGCGAGACCTCTCCCTTGCGCTCCTCCCCTTCGTGCTCAGCGCCGCGCTGATGATTCCGGCCGGTGCCTTCTGGGCGTCCGTGGTCGAGCAGTCGGGCAATCCGCTGGTCGCGATCGGCCTTGCTGTCGCCGCTGCCTATGCCGTCACATTCGCCTGCCTTCTCTTGAACCGGAGCGGGCGTGGCTTCCTTGGCGAGCTGACGTCGGCCGCACGGTCCGTGCTTGGAGGCAAGAGCGGCAAGTCCCCCGGCAAGACGAGCATGGACGCCGCTTCCTAACTTGCGGCCGGAGCCCCCTGGTCCTCACGCTTGCCATAGCCCTTGAGGAAGAGGTCGACCGCCGAGCGGATGCGGCGGTCGGCGGCGACGGCGTCTACGCGACCGGCGAAGCGGCGTTCCATGTCGGCAAGCCCCTTGCACATGGCGGCGAGATGTTCGGCAGCCTGGAGGGGATCGTCGAGGATGAGCGTGCCACGCTCCTGCTCGCGCTCCAGCAGGCTTGCGAGCGCCAACTTCATCCGGCGCGGGCCAGCTTCGAGAAAGCAGAGGCCAAGCTCCGGCTCCTGCTCGACCTCGGCGGCAATGCGTTGCTCGAAGCGGATCATCTCGGGACGCGACAGGAAGGCAATCATGCTATGGCCGAAAGCGAGCAGGCGCTCGCGGATGCCGTTGCCGGCATCGTCGAACAGCAGCTGCCCGCGGATATTCTCGCATTCATGCTCCACCGCCGCCGCGAACAGGCCGCGCTTGTCGCCGAAGTGATTGTAGACGGTGACCTTTGATACACCCGCATCCGCCGCGATCGCCTCGATGCTGGCGGCGGCATAGCCGTGATCGAAGAAGGCCTTCGTCGCCGCGAGTACGATCTCCTCCCTCTTCTGGAGATCGGTCGAGCGTCCGCGCCTGGTCTTCGGGGATGTTGACAAACTGAACGGTTCCGTTCATTTGAACGACAGCGTTCAGCATCATGAGCGCCCGTGACGCGTCTGGCAAGCTTATCCGCCCCTGGCGGCTCCAAGGACGTCATGATCTGGATCGCGATCCGAATGCTGACCGGCGACCGGCAGAAGTTCTACGGTCTCGTCTTCGGCATCGCCTTTTCGACGCTGCTGATCACCCAGCAGCTGACCATCTTCGTCAATCTGATCGGCCGCGGCGCAACGGCGGTGAACAATATCGCGACAGTCGACGTGTGGGTGATGGATCCGGTGAGCCGCACCCAGGACGTCATCTATCCAATGCCCTCGACCGCGCTCGACAAGGTGCGGTCGGTGCCGGGAGTCGCCTGGGCGGTGCCGCACCTTCGCGCCAATGCCGCCGTCCGCACCAACGACGGTGACCTCGAAGGCGTGACGGTGGTGGGGGTCGACGACACGACCCTGATCGGCCTTCCCCGCAAGATGATTCAGGGCAGCCGCGACGCGCTGCAGAGCCCGGACTCGGTGCTGGTCGACGGGGTCGGCAGCACGCGCCTGTTCAAGGAGGGCGAGGACCCGATCGGCTACCGGCTCGAGCTCAACGACCAGCGGGCCGTGGTCCGCGGCATCGTCGATGTCGATCCCAGCTTCACCAGCCAGGTCGTGCTCTACACCCGCTATTCCAACGCCCTCAACTACGTGCCCGGAACGCGCAACCGGCTGAGCTTCGTGCTTGCCCGAGCCGCCCCAGGGATCTCGCCGAAGGACCTGGTGCGGAGGATCGAGAACCAGACCGGCCTCAAGGCCCGCACTCGCGAAGACTTCGCGCAGGACGGCATCGACTTCATCATCGAGAATACCGGTATCCCCATCAACTTCGGGATCACGGTGGCGCTGGGCTTCATCGTCGGAATCGCCATCGTCGGCCTGACCTTCAGCCTGTTCATCCGCGACAACATCAAGCAGTTCGGCGCGCTGAAGGCGATCGGCGTGCACAATGGCATCATCCGGCGGATGGTAGCGGCGCAGGCCGGGCTGGTCGGGCTGATCGGCTATGGCCTCGGAGTGCTCATGGCGGCCCTGTTCATCAGCATTGGCGGAGCTACCAGCGTCGACTTCAAGGGCTTCTACACGCCCTGGCAGATTCCTCTGCTAAGCCTTGCGGGGATCGCGCTGATCATCCTGGCGACGGGCTGGCTGGCGCTTCGGCGCGTACTGAGGACCGAACCGGCGGCGGTGTTCCGGTGAGCGGCTGCGCGGACATTGCCCACAGGGGCGCGGCGATCAGCGTTTCCGGCATCGCCCGCGACTTCGAGGCGGGCGGGCAGATCTTGCGCGTGCTCCACGGCATCGACCTCGACATCCAGGCCGGGCAGCTCACCTATCTCGTCGGTGAGTCCGGCTCCGGCAAGACGACGCTCATCTCGATCATTGCCGGAATCCTCTATCCGACCGAAGGCTGCGTGCGGGTGTTCGGGACCGACATCTACAGCTTGAGCGACCGAAAGCTGGTCGACTTCCGGCTGAACACGATCGGCTTCATCTTCCAGCAGTACAACCTGATCCCGACCATCGACGCCGCTTCCAACGCCGCCGTGCCCCTGATCGCGAAGGGGATGGAACGGCGAGAAGCCACCGAGCGGGCACGGGCGATGCTCGACCGGCTCAATATCGGTGACCAGGCGCACAAGCTTCCGAACCAGCTGTCCGGCGGACAGCAGCAGCGTGTCGCCATTGCCCGCGCGCTCGTCCACGAACCCCGCCTGGTGGTGTGCGACGAGCCGACCGCCGCGCTGGACGCCAGGTCGGGCCGGCGCGTGATGGACCTGCTGCGGGAGGTGGCGGTGGCGAGCGACCGGTCGGTCATCATCGTCACCCACGACAATCGCATCTTCGATCTCGCCGACCGCATCCTCGTCATGGAGGACGGCCGCATCACCCACGACGGCACCGACGTGCCGAGCCACGAAAGATAGGCCATGGCGCTGCTTTCCTCCCGTCCCAGCTTCTCGCGCAACATCCTGCCGATCATCGCCGTGGTGGGACTGGTAATCGCTGCCTTCCTGATCTGGCGCGGACTCCCCGACCGCAAGCTGGAAGATCCGGACGAAACCCCGGCGCGCGCGACAGGAGCGCTTGCCGATGCGGCTCGCGTGGCCGGCGCCGGGGTGGTCGAGCCGTCCAGCGAGGTGATCGACATCGGCACCTCGCTGTCCGGACTGGTCACGGCCGTCTCGGTGCGCGCGGGCGATTATGTCAGCCGCGGGCAGCCGCTGTTTCAGGTCGACGAGCGTGCGACACGGGCACGGCTGGTCGAAGCGGAAGCTGCGATCGCCCAGGCCCGTGCCGGCATCGGCGAGGCACGCGCTGCGGAGGCGACGGCAGCGCGCCAGCTGGCGCTCTACCGCCAGATCAGCGATCCCGCCGCCATCTCCCGGACCGAAGTGATCCGCGCCGAGGGCGACGTCAGCGCCGCGCGGGAGCGGCGGCGGCTGGCCGAGGCGCAATTCGCCGCGGCACAGGCAAGCCGCAACTCGGCGTCGGTCGAGCTCGGCCGATTGGTCGTCCGCGCACCGATCAGCGGCGAAATCCTCCGTGTCGACGTCCGCCCGGGCGAATTCGTCCAGGCCGGCCAGCAGGGCTCAAACAGCACGCCTTACCTGCAGATGGGCGAGACGCGGCCGCTTAACATCCGCATCGACGTCGACGAGGACGAGGCACCACGGGTCGCGCTCGGCCAGCCGGCGTCGGTCAGTCCCCGCGGGGCGGCGGACCGGCAGGTGCAGGCCCGCTTCGTCCGCGCCGAGCCGCAGGTGATCCCGAAGCGCTCGCTCACCAACAGCGCGGCAGAGCGGGTCGACGTTCGCGTGCTCCAGCTCATCTACGAGCTTCCGCAGCGCGACGACGGGCTGTTCCGTGTCGGCCAGCAGGTCGATGCCTTCATCCCGGCGCGACCGGCGAAACAGCGCAAGGCGGCGGCCAAATGATGCGCGCGCTTTTATTGGGGGTTGGCGCACTGGCGCTCGCTTCCTGCGTGGCGGGCCCGGGAAAGCTGCCGACCGCGGCCGAGGTGATCCTCCCGCCGGCCTTCCGCTTCGCTCCCGATGCGGAAAGCAAGGGGCAGGTCGCGGCGCTGCTCCCGGCCGCTGATCCCGCCTTCTCGGCGCTGTCGGCAGCGGCGCTGGCCGATGCGCCGACCCTTGCCGCCGCACTGGCGCGCATCGACACGGCGCGGGCCAATGCGGACCGCGCACGGGCCGAGCGCCTGCCCGAGGTCAACGGCGCCCTCTCCGTCGATCGCGCGCGGTCGAGCGAGGCGCAGGTCGGCATCCCCGACCTTCCCGGCATCAGCATCGACCGGACGCGCACCACATTCGGGGCCGACCTGTCCGCTCGCTGGGATCCCGACCTGTTCGGCGGCCTTCGCGCACGGCAAAGGGCGGCGCTGGCACGGATCGACGCGGCGAGCGCGGATGCGGCGGCGGTGCGGCTCGCGCTGGTCGCGGAAATTGCCGGAAGCGTGCTCGACTGGCGGACGCTCTCCGCGCGCGAGGCACAGACACGAGAGAATCTTGCGGCAGCCGAGCGGCTCGCCGAGCTTGCCGGCGTCCGCGAGCGGGCCGGCATCGCGCCGGGCGCCGACCGGGTGCGGGCGGAGACGCTCGCGGCAGGAAGCCGTACCGGCCTCGAAGCGCTGGGCAGCGAGCGGGCGCGGATCCTGGGGCGGCTGGTGACGCTGACCGCGCGGCCGGCGGCGGAAGTGGAGCGGCTGCTCGCCACGCAGTCGCAGGCGTCAAGCCTGCCGCTGCCGCCTCCTGCCCTGCCCTCGACCCTGCTCAGCAACCGGCCCGACGTGCTCGCGGCCGGGGCGAGGCTGCGGGCCGCCGACGCAGAGGTCGCCGCCGCCGCCGCCGCCCGTTTCCCACGCCTGACCCTGTCGAGCGCACTCGGCCTCCTGTCGCTGACCGTCGGCGGGCTGTTCGATGGCGATGCCATCGGCGCATCGGTCGGCGGCGATGTGGCCGGGCCCCTGCTCGACTTCGGCCGCGTTCAGGCCGACATCCGACGCAGCGAGGCGAGCACGTTCGAGGCCTTTGCCGACTATCGCGACTCCGTCTTCACCGCGCTTGGCGATGCGGAAGGCGGCTACGCGCTGGTCTCCGCGGCGGACCGGGAGCTCAGGGCAGCGCTGGACGAGGCGGCCGCCAACGACCGATCCGCGAGGCTCGCCGAAACGCGCTTCCGTGCTGGGCTGACCAGCTTCCTCGACGTGATCGACGCCCGGCGCCAGGCGATATTCGCGCGGGAGCGGGCGGCGGCAGCGGAAGGCCGGGCACGCCGGGCGCGCATTACCCTGTGGCAGGCGCTCGGCGGAAGCTGAAGCTCTAGGCTCCGGTGCGCGGGGCGATGCGGTCGATCCAGCGCCCGAGTGACCCGGCACCCCAGGCGATCGCCTGGTAGAGCTGGAGCGCAGGCTTCGCCCAGGCGATGGCCAGCCCTGGCCTGCCGGTCCTACGCGCGACACGGAACATGAGGTGGCTCATGCGCGTGATCAGGCGTCGAAGCCGGTAAATGGCCTTGCGGCGGAGCGGAAGCGCGGCGGAAGGAGTGACTCGCTTTACCGGGCGGAGGCCGCGCTTGGCCCAGGTCAGGCGATAGGCGAGACCCTGGCGGCGGTGGCGAAACCCGGCGGCCTGCGTCTTCACCACCATCTCGTTAGCGCACGGCTCGAGCGCGAGGCGCCCGTTGGCCCGCGCACTCTCGATCATGGCATGCAGGGCCGGCGAGCGGACGACCACCACATTGGTGCCGCGTCCGTCCGAACTGTGCGGCTCGATCCACGCATCACCGAAGCTGATGTCGGCCGTTTCGGCGACCACGTCGTCGCACCAGTCGCAGGCAGGATTCTGCCAATAGCCCGCGCCCCAGTCGCCATCCGCGAGATGCATCCAGTCCCCGGCCCGATGCGAGCCGTCGGCAAGCGCGAGATCGGCGCGATACCAATTGGCGGGGCGACCGGGGTCTTTCTTGCGATAGTCGACTGCGCGCACCTCCCGCATGGGGGCATCAAGCTGGATGGCGAAGCTGTCGACCATATGCGCGCTTTTCTGGTGGCCGCAGAAGAGGCCCAACGTGTGGGTGATCCGTTCCGCGAGGACCGGGTCGGCACGACGGGCAAGCTGCACCGCCTTGATGAAGCAGGGCACGCCGACGATGGCATAGCGTCCCCGTGTCGCGGCGATCTCGCGCAGCACGGCGGCGAGGTCGACCGGATAATAGCGCGACTGGGCACCAGCGCTCAGCTCGCCGAGCGAGCGGGACAGGCGATAGCCGAAGAAGCGGCCGGTCTCCTCGACCGCTTCGGGCACGACATGGGCGACGGCGTCGACCTTGCCGGTGCGCAGAAGCTCGCCCGCAACCCAGCTGGTCAGGCCGCCGGAGCTGCCCTGCGCGCGCCACTCGCCTTCTGCGACATGACCGATCCAGGCACCGAGCGTGCGGCCGAGGTGGAAGTCCTGCGCCGCCGGGAAGAGGCCGGTGGCGATCATGTCCTCATTGGCAGCGGCCGGGCTCATCGGGCAGCGTTCGGCGACGGCCCGGGACGGGCGCCCAAGAAAGGCACCGGCGGGCTTGCGAAAGCCGTCACGGTCCCAGCGCATGGCGCTGTCCGCAGCGGTCAGCGTGCAGGCCCCACAGCCGATACACAGGTCCGAACGGACGATCTCCGCTGGCGACAGCTCAGGCGAGGGCGGCATCGAGGAAGGCCGTGGACGTGGTGCGCAGGTCGGCGATGCGGCGGTGGACCTCTGAGCTGGGGGATTTGCCGAGAAGGGCAGCGAAGTCTCCCGGAGATGGCGCTTCACGCAGCAGGTGACGCTCCGCGCCGAGCTGCGCGGTGAGGTCGCGCACCTTGTTGAGGCGATAGGGCGTGACGCAGGCGACAAACGGCCGGTCCATCGCCAGCGCGAAGACGCAGCCGTGGAAGAAATTGGTGATCACCGCCGCCGCCCCCGCCATGGCACGGGCGAAGTCGAGCGGACCTGCCTCGATCCATTCCTCGTCGGCGAAGGCGCAGCCGTAACCGATGCTGCGGAGCCTGAGGCCGCGGCTCCGTGCCCAGTCGCGCGCCAGCGGCGCCAGCCAGTCCGGGAAGCCGTGACCATAGACGAGGGCGTAGGGATCGCTCCCTTCTTCGGCCTCGCGCGGGATGCGGTCGGCGAATGCGAGGCAAGGGTCGAGCACGATCGGCGGCTCCGTCCCGAGCGCCTGCGCGACGATCTCCCGGCTGTTCTCGTCGCGCACCGACAACGACGAGAAGCGCGCGAGACGTTCGGCCCAAAAGGCGTCGAGACCGCGCGCGGCATCATAATTGCCGAAGCTTGCGGCGTAGGAGATCAGCCGGTCGGTCTTGAGGGTCTCGCCATAGAAGAGCGGCTTGTAGCTGTACCAGGGGTGGGCGAGGTTCCACACTTCGTCGGACCCGACCACGATGGCGTCATGGAAAGGGAGCTCGGCCGCATCGTGGAGTGAGAAGGTTTCGGACAGGGGCAAGCCGGCGAAGGCCTCCTCGAACAGGCGGGTCTTGGCCTTGTAGGCGGCACGGTGCCCGGCTGGCGTGCGCTCCGGCAGGGTCGGCTCGAGGGCGCAGCGGAGTTCGGCGCGGCGGACCGACGGGCAATGGTGATCGAGCAGCTCGACGGTAGCGCCGCGCGCCTCCAGCCCCTCCGCCAGGCAGCGCGCCTGCCAGTAGGAGCCGTAGTTGATGCACTTGTGGAAGGTCAGGATGCCGAGGCTTGGGCCGCTCATGCTCGTGCAAGTCGTGACGCGCCCGTCAGGTTCCGAGCCAAGCTTGCCATGAGCGCGCAAGTTCTTCCGCTTCCGTGACCGAGCGGCAGGCGACGAATAGGGTGTCGTCGCCGCTGATGGTCCCAGCGACAGCCTCGAGCGCGGCGGCATCGAGGGCGACTCCGACCAGATGGGCGGAGCCGGGCGGGGTCTTCAGCACGACAAGACTCGCCGCCGGCTCGATTGCCCGCACCCATTCGGCGAACAGGCGGCGAAGGCGCATCTCGCCGGCAGGAACCGCGTCAAGCTGCTCGGAAAGAGCATAACGCGTCTCGCCGCCACGGCGGATCTTGACTGCGCCAAGCTGGTCCAGGTCGCGGCTGACGGTCGCCTGGGTGACCTCATGACCGGCCTCTCGCAAGGCGGCGACGAGTTCGTCCTGGCGGGTGAGGACATGTCGTCGGAGCAGGTCGGCAAGCGCCGCCAGACGTCGGTTGCGAGCATCGGTCATGCGTGATTTATGCACGAACTTGCATGTGGATGCAAACAGGACCATAGCCGCCCTCCCATGATTCGAAGCGCCATCCTTGGAGCCTCCGGCTATGTCGGCGGCGAGCTGATCCGGCTCCTTTCCCGCCATCCGGGCATCAACGCCGTGCGGCTATTCGGCGACAGCCAGGCCGGGCAACCGCTTGGCGCAGTCCATCCGCATATTGGGGGCTCTCTCGGCGCGCTCGAGGTCGAGCGCTTTACCCTGAATGCGCTGGACGGCATCGACCTGGTGTTCGCGGCTCTTCCCCATGGTAAGAGCCAGAAGTGGGCGGAGGCGATCCTCGCGACGGGTGCAAAGCTGGTCGATCTCGGCGCGGATTTCCGGCTGCATGACGCCAAGGTTTATGCACAATGGTATGGCGAGGCGCATGAGGCCCCTCACCTGCTCGACCGCTTCATCTATGGCATTCCCGAGCTTCACCGCGACGCCATCCGTGGCGCCCAGGCGGTGGCGGCGGCGGGCTGCTATCCGACCGCGGCGATCCTCGCTTGCAAGCCGCTCGTCGATGCCGGCCTGATCGATCCCGCCAGCCTGATCGTCGATGCGGCGAGTGGGGTCAGCGGAGCGGGCCGGGCGATCAAGGAAGGCACGGCCTTCAACACCGTCGACGGAAGTTTCGCGGCTTATGGCCTCCTCACGCATCGCCACACGGCAGAAATGGAGCAGGCGCTCGGCGCAACCTTGCTTTTCACACCGCACCTGCTGCCGACGGCCCGCGGCATCCTCGCCACCTGCTATGCGACGGCGACCCGCCCGATGGACGCGGGTGAGCCGCTGGCCGCGCTCAAAGCCGCTTATGTCGACGAGCCGTTCGTTCGGGTCAGCGACGATCCTCCGGCGACCAAGTGGGTGGCGGGGAGCAACGGCGCCGTGGTCACTGCCCGCTACGACGCGCGGACCGGCCGCGTGCTCGCGCTCTCGGCGATCGACAATCTCGGCAAGGGCGCGGCCGGCCAGATGATCCAATGCGCCAACCTTATGTTCGGCCTGGACGAGGCTACGGGCCTGTCGGCGGAAGGAGTGTTTCCATGAGCGTCACCGCACCCCGGGGCTTCGTCGCCGCCGGACTCCATGCCGGCATCAAGAAGTCGCGCCCCGACATGGCCCTTCTCGCGACCGAGGACCGCGTGGCCGTCACCTGCGCCGCGGTGTTCACCCAGAACAAATTCTGTGCGCCGCCGGTGCAACTCGACCGTGCACTGCTCGAGGCGAGCGGCCGCAAGGCTGCGGCGGTGGTCGTCAACAGCGGCAACGCCAATGCCGGGACCGGCGCGGCCGGGCTTGCCGATGCGCAGGCGATGGGCGCGGCGACAGCCGAAGCGCTCGGCATCGGGCCGGGCGACGTGCTGGTCTGCTCGACCGGGATCATCGGCACGCCGCTGCCGATGGACGTCATCCTGCCGGCCATTCCGAAGCTTGGCGCCGGGCTGTCGGTCGAAGGCGGCGCGGAGGCGGCGAAAGGCATCCTCACCACCGACACGCAAGCAAAGGAAGTCGTGGTCCGCGGCGACGGCTGGACGATCGGCGGCATGGCCAAGGGCTGCGGCATGATCGCGCCCAACATGGCGACCATGCTTGCGTTCCTGACGACGGATGCCGACGTTCCGCACGAAGCGCTGCAGGCCATGCTCAAGGCGGCGAGCGACGCAACCTTCAACACGCTCAACGTCGATGGCGCGACGTCCACCAATGACATGGCGATGCTGTTCGCCAGCGGCCGCAAGGGTGCGCCATCCGACCTCGACGGCTTCGGACGTGCGCTGGAAGACGCGTGCCGCCTGCTGACGCTCAAGATGGCGCATGACGCCGAGGGCATGACCCGCCTCGCCCACCTCCACGTCACCGGCGCCGCGAACGATGCCGAGGCGCGCATTGCGGCCAGGAACATTGCCGAGAACAACCTCGTCAAGTGCAGCTGGTATGGCGCCGATCCCTATTGGGGCCGGCTGCTGGCCGCCGCCGGTTCGGCCGGAGTGGCACTTGACGTCGACAAGTCGTTCGTCAGCTATGGCGGAATCAGGGTCGCGCAAGGCGGCACGAACCTCGCCCATGACGCGCAGGCGCTGACCGAGCATATGCTTGGAACCGAGTTCCAGATCGAAGTGCACCTCGGCGCCGGCAGCGGCGAAGCGCGGGTCATCGGCGTCGACCTCGGCCCCGGCTACATCAAAGAAAATAGCGTGACCTCATGAGCGAGATCCTGTCCCTTGACGTGCCGGCGACGGCAACCAGCCATGGCGAAGGGCTTGCGACAAGCCTGGTGACGCCGTCGGGCACGGCCGAGATCCTGGTCGAGGCGCTGCCCTACATCCAGAAGTTCGCCGGCAAGTCGGTGGTGGTAAAGCTGGGCGGCGCGGCCATCGATCCCGAAAGCGACCGCGCGCTGGCGCAGGACGTGCTGCTGCTCCGCTCGGTCGGGGTGCGCTGCGTGCTGGTGCACGGCGGCGGGCCGCAGGTCGATGCGATGCTGCGGCGGGTGGGCAAGGAGCCGCATTTCCAGAACGGCCTGCGCGTGACGGACGCGGAGACACTCGAGATCGTCCGCATGGTGCTGGTCGGCAAGATCAACCGCGACCTCGTCGCCACCATAAACGGCGAGGCCGGTAGCGAGCCGGTGGCGCTCGGCGTCTCGGGCGAGGACGCCGGTCTGCTCAAGGTCACGCAGCGCGACGCGGCGCTGGGTTTCGTCGGCGACGTCACCGAAGTGCGGGCCGAGCATCTTCTGAAACTGCTCGACGGGGGCATGGTGCCGGTCGTCTCGACCATCGGCGCGGACGACACGGGGCAGCCGTTCAACGTCAACGCCGACGAGGCGGCCAAGGCCATCGCCATTGCCATGGGCGCGGAGAAGATCGTCTACCTCACCGCCGCTCCGGGCCTGCTCGAGGATGCCAGCGACGAAACCAGCCTGGTTCCGCGCCTGACCGCCGCCGAATTGCGCGACCGGATCGCGCATGACAGTGTTGGCGGGGGCATGATCCCCAAGCTCACTGCCTGCCTCGAAGCGGTTGAGGGCGGCGTGCCTTACGCCCACATCATCGACGGACGCGTGCCGCACGCCTTGCTGATCGAGCTGCTGACCCGGCACGGCATCGGAACCATGATCCAGGCGGAGAAGAGCTGGTGAAGCACCTCCTGACACTCGCCGACCTGTCCCGCGCAGATATCGAGGCGATGCTTGCGCTGGCCGAGGCGCCTCCTGCCCCGCTTCTCGCAGGCAAGGGTGCGGCACTCTATTTCGAGAAGCCGAGCGCGCGGACGCGCAATTCGATGGAACTGGCGGTTCACCAGCTCGGCGGGCACCCAATCTATCTGACGGCCGGCGAACTCGGCATCGGCACGCGCGAGAGCGTCGAGGACGTCGCCCGTACGCTGGCCTGCTATCACGGTGTGATCTGCGCGCGGGTGTTCGACCATGGCTTGCTGCAGGCGCTGGCGGCGGCGAGCCCGGTGCCGGTGGTGAACATGCTGTCGGGCACCGACCACCCGCTTCAGGGCCTCGCCGACCTCCTCACCATTCGCCAGCTGTGCAGGCGGATCAAGGGTGTGAACGTCGCCTATGTCGGCGACGGCGACAACAATGTCGCGCGCAGCCTGGCGCATGGATGCGCAGCGCTGGGCGCCGAACTGACCATCGTCGCGCCTGAAGGTTACCAGCTGACGGATGCGCCAGAGGGTGTCGTCCAGACCGCCGATCTGACGGCAGTGGCCGGCGCGGATATCGTCTACAGCGACGTGTTCGTATCGATGGGCCAGGACAGCGAGACCGAGCGGCGGATGGTCGACCTTGCCACCTACCAGGTCAATGAGACGCTGATGCCACATGCGCCGGACGCCTGGTTCCTCCACTGCCTCCCCGCCCGACGCGGCGAGGAAGTGACCGCAGGCGTGATCGATGGGCCGAAGAGCGCCATCTGGCGCCAGGCCGAAAACCGGATGCACACGGCGCGCGGCGCGCTGATGTGGCTTTTGCAGCAGGACTGAAGAAACATGGCTAAGCTCAAGGTCGTACTCGCTTATTCGGGCGGGCTCGACACCTCGATCATCCTCAAGTGGCTGCAGACGCAATATGATGCGGAGGTGGTGACCTTTACCGCCGACCTCGGCCAGGGCGAGGAAGTCGAGCCGGCTCGGGCCAAGGCCGAGCTCCTCGGCGTGAAGCCCGAGAACATCTTCATCGAGGACGTGCAGGAAGAGTTCGTCCGCGACTTCGTCTTTCCCATGTTCCGCGCCAACACGCTGTACGAGGGCCAGTACCTCCTCGGCACCTCGATCGCGCGGCCGCTGATCGCCAAGCGCCAGATCGAGATTGCGCGCGCGGTCGGCGCCGATGCCGTCTGCCATGGCGCCACCGGCAAGGGCAACGACCAGGTCCGCTTCGAGCTCGGCTATTATGCGCTGGAGCCCGACATCCGCGTCATCGCCCCGTGGCGCGAATGGGAGTTCGCCAGCCGCGAGCAGCTGATCGCCTTTGCCGAGCAGAACCAGATCCCCATCGCCAAGGACAAGCGCGGCGAAAGCCCCTTCTCGATCGACGCCAACCTGCTCCACTCATCCAGTGAGGGGAAGGTGCTGGAGGATCCTTCGCAGGAGGCCCCCGAATACGTCCACCAGCGCACCATCTCGCCCGAAGACGCACCGGACCAACCGACCGAGATCACCATCGACTTCGAGCGCGGCGACCCGGTCGCGATCGATGGCGTCGCGCTGTCGCCGGCGGCGCTGCTGACCCGCCTGAACGAGCTTGGCCGCGACAACGGCATCGGCCGCCTCGACCTGGTCGAGAACCGCTTCGTGGGCATGAAGAGCCGCGGCGTCTACGAGACGCCCGGCGGGACCGTCCTGCTCGCAGCGCACCGCGGGATCGAGAGCATCACGCTCGATGGCGGGGCGATGCACCTCAAGGACTCGCTCATGCCGCGCTATGCGAGCCTGATCTACAACGGCTTCTGGTTCGCGCCCGAGCGCGAGATGCTTCAGGCGCTGATCGATCAGAGCCAGGACATGGTCAGCGGCCGCGTGCGAATGAAGCTCTACAAGGGCAATGCCACGGTGATCGGCCGGGAGAGCGCCTATTCGCTCTATGACGAGGATCTGGTGACCTTCGAGGAAGGCTCCGGTTCCTACGACCAGCGCGACGCGGCGGGCTTCATCAAGCTCAACGCCCTCCGCCTGCGCATCGCCGCCCAGCGCAGGAAGAAGCTACAGATCCAGTAAAGCCTTCCAGCGCGCGACCTGCTCGCGAACTCGGACCGGCGCGGTGCCGCCGTGGCTGGTCCGGCTGTTCACCGACGCTTCGACACTCAGCACGTCGTAGACGCGATCGTCGATACGGCCGTCAATTGCCTGCAAGGTCTCGAGCGACAGGTCGGCGAGGTCGCAGCCCGCGTCCTCGGCCGCCTTCACCGCGCGGCCGGTGATGTGATGCGCCTCGCGGAACGGGACGCCCGCCTCGCGGACCAGCCAGTCGGCGAGGTCGGTGGCGGTGGCGAAGCCCTGCGCCGCCACCTCGCGCATCCGCTCCGGCCTGAACGTCGCGCTCTCCACGCTGCCGGCCAGCGCCGCAAGGCTCAGCGCAAGCAGGTCATGCGCCTCGAAGGTCGGCGCCTTGTCGTCCTGCATGTCCTTGGAATAAGCGAGCGGCAGGCCCTTCATGGTGATCATCAGCCCGGTAAACAGGCCGACGATCCGGCCTGCATGGCCGCGGACCAGCTCCGCCGCATCTGGATTGCGCTTCTGCGGCATGATCGAGCTTCCGGTCGACCATTGGTCGGACAGCTGGACGAAGCCGAACGGCGGGCTCGCCCAGTTGATCAGCTCTTCCGCCAGCCGCGACAGGTGGAGGCTGCACTGCGCCGCGGCGGCGAGATAGTCGAGCGCGAAGTCGCGATCGGACACGCTGTCGAGGCTGTTGGCGGTCGGCCGCTCGAAGCCGAGCGCGTTGGCGGTCGCCTCGCGGTCGATCGGAAAGCCGGTGCCGGCGAGCGCCGCTGCGCCCAAGGGGCACTCCCCTGCCCGCTCGTCGGCGGCGAAGAACCGCGACACATCGCGCTGCAGCATCTCGACATAAGCGAGGAGGTGATGGCCGAGAGTCACCGGCTGCGCGACCTGAAGGTGCGTGAAGCCCGGCATGATCGTTTCCGCATGCTCTTGCGCCCGCGCGATCAGCACCGACTGTAACCTGACGATCGCCTCGGCAGCTTCCCGGCAGGCACCGCGCACCCACAGCCGGAAGTCGGTTGCGACCTGGTCGTTGCGTGACCGCGCGGTGTGGAGGCGGCCTGCAGCCGGGCCGATCAACTCGGCAAGGCGGGTCTCGACCGCCATGTGGATATCCTCGAGGGCGAGCTCGATAGGAGGGCCGTCGCGCTCGAACTCTGCCTCGATCGTGTCGAGCCCTGCCAGGATCGCCGCCGCATCCTCAGCCCCGATGATCCCCGTATCGCGCAGCATGGCGGCATGAGCGCGCGAGCCGGCGAGATCCTCACGCCACATGCGGCCGTCGACGGGAAGCGAGGCGTTGATCGCCTGCATGACCTCGGATGGCCCCGCGACGAAGCGTCCGCCCCACATCTTATTGCTGCTCATGAAGCGGGGTATAGAGCGCAGGGCTGTACTTTCCAGCCGTCAGCCGGTGGTCACCTTGTCCAGCGCCGACGCCAGCTCCGCCTGGCGGAACGGCTTGCTGAGGTGAGGGAATGCCGGTGAAAGGCTGTCGAGGTCGGCATAGCCCGACACGACCAGCACTGGCAGCTCGGGAAACCTCTCACGCAACTGGACGGCGAGATCGGTGCCGCTGAGCCCCGGCATCAGCTGGTCGGTCACCAGTATTTCTGGACGCAGCCCATCGGCGACCAGCTTCGCCGCCGCTTCGCCGCTCTCGGCCTCGACCACCTGATAGCCGAGGTCGGTCAGCATCTCGGCGGTGGAGGTTCGGACCAGTTCCTCGTCGTCCACCAGCAGGGCCGTGCCGGCTCCCTGCCGTTCCGCTTCGAACAAGCGACTGTCTCCCGACGAAACCGAGCCGCTTGCGACCGGGAGCCACAGTTCGATGGTGGTGCCGACGCTGATGGCACTGCGGATGTCGAGCGCGCCGCCGAGCTGCGCTGCAAGCCCGTGGACCATGGACAGACCAAGGCCGGTGCCCTTGCCGATTCCCTTGGTCGAGAAAAAGGGCTCGATGGCACGGCGGCGGGTCAGCTCGTCCATGCCGACGCCGGTGTCGCTCACGCTCAGCACCACGTGCGGCTTGTCGGACAGCCCTAGCTTGCGGCTGCCGGCAATATCCCCGTGACGGGCGGCGATGGTCAGCGTGCCGCCGTCCGGCATGGCGTCCCGGGCGTTCACGCTGAGGTTGAGGAGCGCCATCTCGAGCTGGTTGCCGTCGGCCAGCGCGGGCGCGAGGTTTTCGGCTACCTCCGTCATCACCCGCACCCGCGGACCCGACGTGGAGTCAATCAGCTCGCTCATCTCGGTGACGACTCGGCGCACGTCGATCGCGCGGGGCTGGAGCGGCTGCCGCCGGGCGAAGGCAAGCAGGCGCTGGACCAGCAGGCGCGCCTTCTCGGCCGAGGCGAGCGCTCCCTCTACCAACCGCCCGGTACGGGCGTCGAACACCTGCTTACGTTGGAGCAGGTTAAGGCTGCCGATGATCGGAGTCAGAAGATTGTTGAAGTCATGCGCCACGCCGCCGGTCAGTTGGCCCATTGCCTCCAGCTTCTGGCTCTGGCGTAGCGCCTCCTGTGCAGCCTCTCGCTCGGCGATGACCCGCTCCACCTCCCGCTCCAGCCCCTCGGTAAGCTGCTTCTCCCGGTCGATGTCGATCGAAGCGACCACCCCGCCGGTGATCCTGCCCGAACGGCTGCGAATGGGTGCCGCGACGTAGCGCAGCCAGCGCAAGCTGCCGTCGGCCCGCTGGATGCGGCATTCCAGCTCGGCCTTGGTCTCACCCTTGAGCGCCCGGGCGAGCGGATATTCCTCGCTTTCCACCTGCCGGCCATCGGCATGGAAGGCGACGTAATCGTCCTTGTAGTCGGCGACGCTGCTGCTTTCGAGGATCTCCTGGCCAAGGAAGTCAACGATTTGCTCGTTGGCGCCGGTAAGGCGTCCATCCGCATCGGCGAACATGAGCCCGACCGGCACCGCCTCGATGATCGCGCGAAGACGCCCCTCGCTCGACTGCAGCGCGCGCTCCGCGTCGATGCGGTCGTCGATGTCGGTGCAGGTGCCCATCCAGCGCACGATCTCGCCGGCTTCGTTACGGATCGGCAACGCGCGGCCGAGCACCCAGCGATAGCTTCCGTCGTTATGCCGAAGCCGATATTCGATCTCGTACGGCCCGCCAGTCTGGAGTGATGCGTTCCAGCGCTCCCAGGCGCGCGGCTGGTCGTCCGGGTGGAACATGCCGCTCCAGCCTGCTCCATCCGTTGATCCGAGCGGCGTCCCGGTGAATTCGTACCAACGGTCGTTGTAGAAGTCGTGGAAGCCGTCGGCCCTCGTCGACCAGACCATCTGCGGGATGGCGTTGAGGCGCAGTCGCATCTCCCGCTCGCTACGGCGAAGAGCTTGCTCGCGCTCAATTCGATCGGTCACGTCGCTGAACAGGATGGCGACGTTGCGCTCCTCCGGGGCGCCGATCTGAAAGGCATACACTTCGAACCAGCGGCCCATTGGCTCTGCATGATCGATGAAGCGCGTCGAAATGCCAGTCCGGGCGACCTCACCATAGCGATCGAACCAGCTTTGCTCGAGACCCGGCACGGCCTCACGGACGGAGCGGTGGAGCACGTCCTGGTCGAGCCCGGTGTGGCGGGTGAAGGCGGGGTTCAGTTCGGTAAACCGGTAGTCGCTGGGTCGTCCTTCATCGTCGAACGACACCTGGATGGTGCAGAAGCCCTGCTCCATCGATTCGAACAAGGCCCGGTAGCGTTCCTCGCTGGAACGAAGGGCCGCCTCCGCCTCCTTCCGGGCGCGATGATCCTCGACGACCGGAATGAAGAACAGAATCTTGCCGTTCTCATCGCGCTGCGCAGCAACCGTCAGAGTCACCCAGATGTCGCTGCCGTCCGGCGCGATGTAGCGCTTCTCCATCGAATAGCTGTCGATCTCGCCGCGGAGCATCGCATCGACCTTGGCGGCGTCCGCCTCGACATCGTCCGGATGGGTGATGTGTTTCCACCCGTTGCCAAGCAGTTCTTCGCGCGAACGCTGGAGGATCTCGCAGTAGCGGTCGTTGATTTCGAGGAACGGCCCGTCCGGTGAGACGCGGGCGACGCCTACGCCAGCCTGCTCGAAGACGGCACGATAACGCGCTTCAGCGGCAGCAACTTCTTGGGCCGCTATTCTCGATGCATGAATGTCGGTGCAAGTACCGACCCACATCTCGCGACCGTTTTCATCCGTCGACGGAATGCGCAGCGCACGAGAGGCAATCCACCGCCACTCGCCGTCGTGACGGCGGAACCGGTACTCAACCTCGTAGGCGGTGCCGGTGGTCACCGCCCTCTGCCACGCATCCCATGCTGTCCGAACGTCGTCAGGGTGAAGGATGCTAGTCCAGCCAGTCCCGAGCAATTCTTCCTTCGGCAAGCCGGAGAAGGCGGCGAAGGTCTCGTTGACGTAGCTGTTCCCGCCCTCGGCGGTGGTGATGAACAGCATGCCCGGCAAGGCTTCGGCGAGCGTCCGGAACTGGGCTTCCGACTGCGCAAGGGCCCGCTCGGCGGCTTTCTCGGCGGTGACCTCCTCGGCCGAGATGGCGACCGAGCTGATGGTGCCGTCGGCATCGCGCACCGGAAGCATGTTCTCTCGCCAGGTCCGCATGACGCCGGGTAACGCAGGCGTATCGCCGGTAATCTCCACCCCCCGCACTTCCTCGCCGCCGAGCACTCGCCGGAGCGCTTCCTCCAGCTGATCCGCGAGGTTCGGAAGTATCTCGCGTACGGTGCGACCGACATGATCGGCGGCGGACAGGCCGTTGATTCCGGCAAGAAGGTCATTGATCCGGACATAGCGAAAGTCGCGATCGATGACGGTCAGGCCGAATCGGCGCCGTGGAATAAATAGCCTCGATCTCCTCGGCCGCCGCAAGCGCCTTCTCCTCCGCGGCACGGCGGTCGTGGATGTCGAGGCTGACGCCGACCCATCGCTCGATGCGGCCGTCCGCCCCGAGGGTCGGGCTCGCCTTGGTCGAAAGCCAGCGATATTCGCCGTCATGGCGGCGGATGCGATAGTCGAGCCGAAAATCTTGCCTCGTCTCCCGCGCTACCCTCAACGCCTGCCACACGGATTCGAGATCGTCCGGATGGACGACCCCGCTCCACCAGTCTCCGGCGCCGACCTCCGCGATGCCGGTGTAATCCTTGTAGAACTGATTGACGTAGCTGTTTTCTCCCTTCGGGTCGGTGACGAACAGCAGACCCGGCACCGCTTCGGCAGTGGTCCGGAACTGCGCTTCGCTCGCTTCAAGCTCAGCCTGCCGTGCACGCTTGTTCGCGATGTTGCGGGCCTCGAGCACCGTGCCGATCGGCTCGCCATCCTCGTCCAGCACCGGGCTCGCGCTGAAGGAGACAGGGTAGAAGCTGCCATCCCGCGCGATGAACATTTCCTCGCCGGAGATCTTGGATCGGCTGGGAATGGCCATCCCGATCGGACAATCCTCCATCGGCAAGGGCGTATGATCGGGCCTCGAATGATGGACGAGGTCGTGTAGCGACCGGTCCTTCATCTCGTCGAAGGCATATCCGGTCAGGGACTCGGCGGCGGCATTGGCGTAGATGCAACGGGCGCGGTCATCGAGCAGGAACACCGCCATTTGCGTGTTGTCGAGAACGGCACGGAAGCGGGCGTTGGCGGCGCTGAGGGCCTGCTCGGCACGGACGCGCTCGACGCGATCCCAGCATCGCCCAGCCGTCGCGATGGCCAGCTCCACCTCGTCCTCGGTCCACTGCCTGGGAACGACCTGGTGGACGCAGAGAACGGCGACGAGGCGCCCGTCGCGAACGAGCGGAAAGTCGAGGACGGCACTGAAGGGGAGGTCGGCGATCTCCCCACGTTCGCGGTCCTTGTCCCACGCGCCATGCTGCGCGTAATCAGCGACCACGATCGGTTTGCCGGCCGTGTAGAGTTCGAACACCTCCTCGGAAAAATGGTGCTTGCCCACGAGGGAGGCGATGCCAGCCGCGCGATATTCTTCGCCGACGGTAACCGAGCGTTCCTCGAGGCACGGATCGCAGAAGAATACCCGGTCGGCCTTCAGCGCCTCGCCAAGCAGCCTGACCACCACCTGCTTCGCTTCCGCACCCGTCGACGCCCCGCGGAGGGCGAGTTCGAGCCCGGCCAGATAGGATTGGTAACGTTCGGCCGCCATCCGTTCGGACACGTCCGTGCTCGTTCCGAACCAGCAGGTGATCTTGCCATCGCCATCCCGCGCGGGCTCGGCGCGGGCCAGGAAATCGCGGTAGCCGCCGTCGGCACCTCTGAGGCGGTAGATGGCTTCATAGCCCTGACCGGTCGACACCGCCGCGTTCCAGGCCACGCCGACCCGCTCGACGTCCTCCGGATGGATGACGTCGGTCCAACTGCTGCCGACCAGATCCTCGGCGGCGACCCCCAGATATTCCGCGCAGCGGCGATTGAACCAGAAAGCGTGGCCATTGCCGTCCGCCATCCAGACCAGATGCGGCACCTGGTCCGCAAGCTGCTGCCATAAGCCGGGATCAAGATCCGGCCGGGCGGGTGTCGTCAACGCGTCCATGCCACGCTCGTCGTAGCCCCGCCCCGGATCGGTCTTAGACCAGAGACGAAACGATTGGCAAACGTGCACCGAAGCCAACCCTTTGCGGACGTGCGCGGCGCTGCTAGCGGAAAGGCACACCTAGCTGGGGGACCCGAATGTCGCTGCCGCCCGTCTTCGCTCCGCTTCGCCTGCCGGTGATTGGCGCGCCCTTGTTCATCGTGTCCAACCCGGCGCTCGTGATCGCCCAGTGCAAGGCCGGCGTGGTCGGCAGTTTTCCGGCGCTCAACGCGCGCCCGCAAAGTCAGCTCGACGAGTGGCTGCACGAGATCACCGAGGCTCTGTCCGACCATGACCGAGCCAATCCGGACGCGCCCGCGGCGCCGTTCGCGGTCAACCAGATCGTGCATCGGTCCAACACCCGCTTTGAAGAGGACATGGCGACCTGCGCCAAGTGGAAGGTGCCGATCGTCATCACCTCGCTGGGGGCGCGCGAGGAGCTGAACCAGGCGGTCCATGGCTGGGGCGGGATCACCCTCCACGACGTCATCGACGACCGCTTCGCCCGCAAGGCGATCGAAAAGGGTGCGGACGGCCTGATCGCCGTTGCCGCCGGAGCGGGCGGGCATGCCGGGCGATGGTCGCCGTTCGCCCTCATCCAGGAGATCCGCGCATGGTTCGACGGTCCGCTCGCTTTGTCGGGCTCGATCGCCAACGGCGGGGCGATCCTCGCGGCGCAGGCGATGGGCGCCGACGTCGCCTACATCGGCTCGCCCTTCATCGCCACCGACGAGGCGCGGGCGAGCGACGATTACAAGCAGGGTATCGTCGAAGGCTCGGCCAAGGACATCGTCTATTCCAGCCTGTTCACCGGCGTACACGGCAATTACCTTCGCACGTCGATCGAGCAGGCGGGGCTCAATCCGGACAACCTTCCCGAAAGCAGCCCCGAGGCGATGAGCTTCGGCGGGGCCGCCGGCGCCAAGGCGTGGAAGGACATCTGGGGCTCGGGCCAGGGGATCGGGGCCGTCGACCGGGTGCAGCCCGCCGCCACCCTTGTCGCTCGCTGGACCGAAGAATATCGGGCCGCGCGTTCGAGGATCTGCGGCTAGGTTCGCCTCCCTCTAGGCGACCGCCGGCTCGCGAAACCGCTCGGCGGCGGCGGCGGTCGTTGCTTGCTTGCCCGATCGCAGCCACGACCAGAGCAGCAAGGCGGCAAGCCAGCCGAAGTGGCTCAACAGCCACGTGATCCGGTGCAGCAGGCTGGCCTGCGGCGCTGGATTGCTGTTGAACGACCGCAGTTCGATCTGACCGGCCTTGGCGCCGTCGAGCAACTGTTTCGTGACATCCGGCTTGTAGAATGCGGCAATGCCCGGATCGCCGGACCGCAGCATCTCGTACGGGTAGCGACGCACCGCAATTTCGCGATTGGCGTCATACACCCACCAGCGGCCATCAATCTTCACACCCGCAAGGAAATGCCCCGGCGCCGCCACCGCTGCCCGCTCGAAGCCAAGCCGGCGTGCCACCTCGAGGAAGACGATAGCCTGCTGGCTGCAAGCCGCGCGACGGAACTGCATGATGTCGTCCGGCCGCACCGGCGAAGCGAGATGATCCCAGGCGTAGCCGAGCGCGTAGGCGATCCAATCCTGATCGAAGCGGAAATAGCTATAGCCATGCACGAAGCGTCGCCTCAGCAGCGAGTCCGCATGATTGAGCTTGCCGAGAGGAGTCGTGCCCTGGGCCTCTTGGTCGATCGCGCGCATCAACTTGTCGACGCTGTTCATCGACCCCAGCTGACGATCATATTCCTCCTCGATGGGCGGAAGAGGGGGCCGCTTGGCGCTCAGCAGCAGCGATGCCGCGGTGACCGCTGCAAGGCCGAGCCAGGCAAGAAGCGAAATCTTCAAGACCGCTGGGAAGCGCGATACGACACCGTCTCGAATACGCGAGACCGAAGAGATACTTACCCACATCGGGCACGCCCTAGAGTTTGGGAGAAGCCTCCTCAAGTTCCGTTGTGGCACTATTCTGAAACAGCCTTCGCCATTGTGGCGGCCAAGGCACTGGCCGCCGCTCGGACCGGTTCACGGCGACATGGACGAACTCGCCCGCGGCCGCGGCCAAGTCGTTGTCGGCCCTGAAGACACCCAATTGATAACGCACGCTCGACCGTCCGAGCTCGACAACGGCAAGGCCGACGTCGACATCCCCGGGGAAGCTCAGCGGCGCGAAATAGTTGCAACTGGTGCCGACGACCAAGGCGATCGGATCGCCCGAAGCGATGTCCAGCAATCCTTCTTCGATCAGCATGGCATTCACCGCGCTGTCGAACCACTGATAGTAGACGGTGTTGTTCACGTGCCCGTAGGCGTCATTGTCGGCCCAGCGCGTCGCAATCCTGCGCCACCGGACGAAATCGCCCCGGACGGGCGGCGCTGCCCGGCTCACCAGGCTGCCTCGTAAAGGCGGCGGGCATCCTCCTCGCTGATCGGCACGGGATTATTCACCAGCAGCCGCTGCTGTTTCATCGCTTCGCGCGCCAACAACGGCGCTTCGTCGCGCTCTATCCCATGGTCGCGAAGGCGCGGCTTGAGGCCGCTCGCCAGGACCAACTCTTCACAGGCTTCGATCAGCCGGGCTGCGGCCGCCTGGCTGCCGAGGGCGGCAGCGGACGGATCGAGGATCGCGGCCAGCTCGGCATAAGGCTCGCGCGCGGCCTCGGCGTTGAAGGCCAGCACGGGGCGAAGCATCAGCGCATTGCTCAGCCCATGGGCTAGATGATGGATGCCGCCGAGCGGATAGGCGAGCGCGTGGACGCCGGCGACCGGTGCATTGGCGAAAGCCAACCCGGCAAGGTGGGCCCCAACAAGCATCGCCTCGCGTGCGGCGAGATCATTTGGCTGCTCACAGGCGGTGACAAGGTTCGCCGACAATAGGCGCAACGCTTCCCTGGCCTGCATGTCGGAGATTGGGTTCTTGGCCTTGGCGGACGTGTAGGCCTCGATCGCGTGGACCATGGCGTCGACGCCAGTCGCGGCGGTGAGCGCACGTGGCTTGCCGAGTGTGAGCGACGCGTCGAGCAGCGCCCAGTCGGGGATCAGGGCCGGGCTGTTCACACCCCTCTTTTCGGCACCCTCAACCGTAATGACAGCTACTGGAGTCGCTTCCGAGCCCGTGCCGGCGGTCGTGGGAACGAGGGCGAGCGGAAGTCGCCGACCTTGCGCCAGACCCACACCCCAGATGCTGTCGAGATCGCCGCCCGAACCAAGAAGATAGGCGGCGAGCTTGGCAACATCCATCGGGCTGCCACCGCCCAAGCCGACGACCGCGCCAACACCCGCCGCCCGCCCGGCTTCTACCGCGGCGAGCAAGGTGGCGCGGCTGGGATCAGCCTCGACCGAATCGAACAGGGTGACTGCACGCCTCTTTTCCAGTTCGGCCAGCAGAGGATCCAGCAAGCCGAAGCCGCGCACATCCCTGTCGGTCACGAGCAGCACCGGTCCTTGCGGGAGCAGCGCGGCGAGTTCGGGAGTCCGGCCGCTGCCGATCAGCAGGCGGGGGCCGGGGTTGAGCAAAGAAAGCGGTTTCACGCCCTTTGCCTAGCCGCTCAGCGCGGCGCGTTCCAGATAAGGTCGCGCTCGAGCCTTCCCATCAGCGCGCGGGCCGGGCTGGAGGCGGGCTGGTCGATCGTCTGCTCTTCGTCGAGGCGCCTCACCCGCTCATAGAGATCAACGCTTGACGCGATCAGCGCCTGGGCATCGGCCGGCAACTGCTCGACCACTGCCGGATCGCTCGACCCGGCATGACCGAGCCGGCGTTCGGGACGGCGACCTGAAGTGGGGCTCAGCTCGCCCGTTTCGACCGCGCGCTGGGTCAGCAGCCAGGCGATGATGTGCATCAAGCGGGTCGTGACCTTAAGAGACTCGCAAGCGAAGCCGACCCGCACGAACGGATCGAGGCCACCCCGGTCCTTGCGCCCTTCCGCATCAAAATAGGTGCGCGCCTCGTCCGCAAGGAGCATGGCCTCGGTGTAGAGGCTTTCGACCAGGCGGGGCGTGATCCGGCTGCCCGCAGTGCCGAGAGGGGTGACATCGCTCATTATCGGTCCAACATAGTCCAGCTCTGCGCTGGCGAAAACGCCACAGCAAGGATTGGCGCTCCACCGCGTCCCGTCGCGGGACGGACCTCATGGCCTGTAATGGTGATCACGCGATGATGTCCGGAACGGAGGCATCCAGCAGCGACTGAAGCTCGTCTTTCAGTCTCAGTTTGCGCTTTTTCAGTCGCGCGAGCGTCAGCATGTCGGCGGCGCCGGTTTCGGACAGTTCGGCGATTTGCGCGTCAAGCTGCCGGTGCTCGGCACGAAGCGCTTCGAGTCGGGCTGTAGGCTGGTCGTCGTTCATGATGCGGAGATGCTTCTAAACTGTCGTGGGGACCTAACGCCATTGCGGCACCGGTCACGGCAAGACGCGGCCTTGATGCGCCAAATGGCACAAATTGGGCGCGACAAAATGACGCTTTCGTGGTTTCTTCATCTGGCTGTCACACCAACATGAGGGAATGACGCACGATGGAAAAGGCATACGTCGAGGCACTCGCATCCAAGCACGCCGCACTCCAGGCGCAGATTGACATCGAAGAGCAGCGACCAAACCCCGACGACATCCTTCTCCACAAGCTCAAGAAAGAAAAGCTCCGACTCAAGGACGAGATGCTCGGCCTTACCGTGCACTGAGATAGAGTCGTCCCGGCGCAGGCCGGGAGCTCAGCCGTTCCTGAGGTTGCCCGAAGTCCCGGCCTTCGCCGGGACGGCGGAGCCGTTCAGTCGTCCCGGCTGACTTTCTCGATTCGCTCGTGACGCTCCTGCGCCTCGAGGGTCATGGTGGCAATCGGACGCGCTTCGAGGCGACCCAGGCCGATCGGTTCGCCAGTCACTTCGCAGTAGCCATATTCCCCGGCGTAGAGGCGGCGGATGGCGGCGTCGATCTTGGCAATGAGTTTGCGCTGGCGATCGCGGGTGCGCAGTTCGATCCCCCAGTCCGTCTCGCTCGAGGCGCGGTCGGCAAGGTCCGGCTCACGAAGCGTGTCGACCTGGAGCTGGGCCATGGTTGCCCGGCTTTCCTCGATAATCGCTTCCTTCCAGGCCCTAAGCTTGGCGAGGAAATAGGCCCGCTGCATCGGGCTCATGAAATCTTCATGCTCGGACGGGCGGTAGCCATCGGGGAGCGTGATCCGGTCGAACGGTTCCGGTGTCTCGTAAACGTCGCTAAGTGCGGTCGCCATCATCCCCTCCCACAGCGGGTCGGAGGCCGACGGACCTTAACGGTGGCGCGCCGGTACCAACCCAAAGCACACCCGCCTTCAGCCATCCGGCACGCGCCGGTACGCCAGAGGCGATCACAAGGCTTTTCCGGGACTTAGCCCTAGGATTAGCCGTTTCCCCTGCGGCGCCAATACTCACATGCGAGGACCTGAACAAGCGCCGAGAAGCGGCTTTCGCAGGCCATGTTGCCAAAATGGCGCAACGATGGTTGCAGAGTGCCGGAGCCCTGCCCCATAGCGCCCGTCATGCGCATCCTCCTCACCAACGACGACGGGGTGAACGCCTCCGGCCTTGCCCTCCTGACTGAGGTAGCCAGTGCCTTCACCGACGATCTGTGGGTGGTGGCACCCGCGGAGGAGCAGTCGGGCACCGGGCACTCCCTGACCCTGACCCGTCCGGTCCGCCTCCGCCGACTCGGCGAGAAGCGTTTCGCGGTCGCCGGGACGCCCACCGATGCCGTGCTGATGGCGCTCTTTCACCTGATGCCGGATCAACGGCCCGACGTGATCATCTCCGGCATCAATCGCGGCGCCAATCTTGCCGAGGACGTGACCTACAGCGGCACCGTCTCGGCGGCGATGGAAGGTGCGTTGGCCGGCGTCCGGTCGATCGCGCTCAGCCAAGTCTATGCGCGCGAGGGCATGGGCGACACCGTACCTTT
Source organism: Sphingomonas sp. LHG3406-1 (assembly GCF_029637485.1). GTDB lineage: Bacteria > Pseudomonadota > Alphaproteobacteria > Sphingomonadales > Sphingomonadaceae > Sphingomicrobium. The sequence continues at coordinate 717,366 of NZ_CP069128.1, forward strand.
CGCCGCAGCCGCCCACTGGGCGCCGCGCGTGCTCGAGCAATTGCTCGCCAGCAACCATGAGCCTGGCACGCTCGTCAACGTCAACTTCCCCGCCCTCGCACCGGAGGAAGTGCGCGGCGTGCGAGTCGTTCGCCAGGGCATCCGCGACTACGGTCGGACCCGCATCGTCCAGCGCACCGATCCGCGCGGCTACCCTTATTATTGGTTCGGGCTCGGACCGACGGTCGAGACCCCCGGCCATACCACCGACCTCGAAGCGATCGCCGATGGCTTCGTTTCGGTCACGCCGCTCCACCTTGACCTTACCCACGAGCAGTCGCTGCGAAGCCTCGCGGAGCGCTTCACCAACCCATGAGCGACTGGTACGAGGTCAAGCTGCTGGTCGAGCATGCCACCGGCTGGCCAATGGACACGCTCCACGTCATGGCAGGCGTGATCCTGCAACTGGTCTTCGCGACCCTGCTTCGCCGCTCCCTGGCCGACCTGCGCCCGTGGGGGCTGGTCCTGCTGTTCGAACTCGCCAATGAGGCGCACGACCTGTGGGTAGAGCGCTGGCCATCGCTCGGCATGCAATTGGGCGAAGGGCTGCGGGACCTTATCGGGACCATGCTCCTTCCCACCCTCCTCCTGCTGATCGCCCGCACCCGACCACGGCTGCTCGCGGGTAGGCGATGATCCGGAGTTGGCCGTTGCTGGCCGAAGCGCTGGGCCCCGGCGGGCGCCGCGGCGTCGTCCTTCTCACACTCCTGACCATCGCCGGCGGCATCGCCGAATTCGCGACCATTGCGGCGCTGCTGCACCTGCTGCGGGGATGGCTCGCCGACAGCGAGATCGCAGGCGGCGCATTGCTCCTGTTCGCAGGCGCGGTGCTGGCGGCGGGAGCGATCCGCTTCGGCCTGCTCGCCGCCACCCAGCGCCTTGCCTTCGGCACCGGGCACCGACTGCTCGTCGCCGTGCAGCGGAAGGTGCTCGCCCGCGACTGGCAGACCCATGTGGCGGCGCGGGAAAGCGGGCCTCTCGCTGCAGCCGACCTCGTCGAGCAGTGGTTGTTCGGTGGGCTACTTCCCCTCCTCCAGGCCGGAGCGGCACTGGTTCTCGCCGCCGGCATCCTGGCGGGCCTCCTGTGGGTGGAAAAAACAGCCGCCATCGCCGCCGCACTGCTGCTCGGCACTCTGTTCGTCGCCGCGACCCTGATCGTCCGCCCGGCGGCACGACGGTCGGGCGAGATGCTCGGCCGCGGCTACGAAGAACGTGTCGCCGTGATCCAGGAGAATGTCGGCGCCCTGCGCGAACTGATCCTGGCAGGAGCGCGCGGCGAGGCGGCCGAGCGCTTCCGGCGGATCGACCGGCGGCTGGCAGATGCCCGAACCAGCGCCGTGGTTGCCAGCGGCACGCCGCGCATCCTTGTGGAGACTTTCGGGCTGATTGCGCTCGCGCTGGTCGCCTGGGCGATCGCCTCTCGCGAGGGCGGGCTCATTGCCGCCCTTCCGACCCTCGCCGCACTTGGCCTTGGCGCCCAGCGACTGTTGCCGTTGCTCCAGACAATCAGCCAGGCATCCACCGGCCTTGCCGCAAGCAGGTCCGTGAATGCACGAATTGCCATGCTTCTGGACGGTCCGGAGCTGGTCGAGGAACCACCACCGGAGCCCCTGCCCTTCAACCGCGAGATTCGGCTGGAGCGACTCGGCTTCGGCTATGGCGGGAGAGATCAACCTGCACTCAGCGGCATCGATCTCGTCATCCGACGCGGTGCACGGGTCGCGCTGACCGGCCCCAACGGAAGCGGCAAAAGCACGCTTGCCGACCTCGTCATGGGCTTGCTGCCTCCTAGGGAAGGTCGGGTTCTGATCGATGGGGTGATGCTCGGACCCGAGCTGATGGCCTCCTGGCAGCGCAACGTCGCCCATGTGCCCCAAGCTCCGTTCGTCGCAGACGCCAGCATCGCCCGCAACATCGCCCTGTTCGCGGGGGCGCCCGACATGGAGCGAATCCGTGAAGCCGTCCGCCTCGCTGGACTGGGCGAGTTCGTGGCGAGCCTTCCCGATGGCCTCGACAGCCGCGTCGGCAGCGGCGGACAGCTGCTCTCCGGCGGCCAGCGCCAGCGGCTCGCCCTAGCGCGCGCTCTTTATGCTCCGGCACCCCTGCTGGTGCTCGACGAGGCGACCAGCGCACTCGATCCCGACAGCGAGCGGGTTGTCCTGCGCGCCCTCGACGCGCTTCAACAGCGCGGAACGACGATCCTGCTGATTGCCCATCGCGAAACAATGCTCGAAGGCTGCGACCAGGTGGTGCGGCTTGAAGGCGGAAAGCTGGTCGCCGTCTAGGCGGCGCGGGCGAGCCCAATGCCGTCCTGCGCCTCACGCCAGCTTTCGAACATCAGGATTGACCAGAGGGCGACGGTACTATCGCGGTGGCCGGACTGATGAGAAAGGTAGCGGCGGCGGACCGCGGCGACGTCGAACAGGCCGCCCTTCCGCAGTCGTTCCTCGGACAGGAGGTCGTCCGCCCATCCCTTCAGCGGCCCGCGCAGCCACTCGCCGACAGGAATCCCGAATCCGGCCTTGGGCCGGTCAGTCAATTCGCGCGGGACGTGGCGGTCGAGCAGCTTGCGGAGGATGAGCTTGCCCCTTCCCTCGGCGATCTTCATCCCGATCGGCACACGCGTAGCGACGGCGGCGAGACGATGGTCGAGGAAGGGTACGCGAGTTTCGAGGCTGACCGCCATGGAGGCGCGATCGACCTTGCAAAGGATGTCATCGGGTAGATAGCCGAGGGCATCACCGACCATCATCCGCTCCGCCGCGCTCGCTCCTGCCAGCGCGAAGGCGACATCGGGCACCGAGCTTGCGCCAAGGACGGGGCTGCGCTCGAATGCCCACTCGTCGATGAAGGCGCGGTAGATGTCGTCGGGCGAGCGGGCGCTGGTGGCGACCCTCAGCCCCTTGGCGATGCGCGCTGCCCCCGTACCGCGCGGGCCGCTGCGGACCAATGGCTCGAACCAGCGCTGCGGAAGCTCACCGAGCGGTTTTCCAAGCGCGCGCAGTGCCGCCGGCACGGGTGCGAGGCGGCGCCACATGGCCGGTCCGATAACGTGCCGGTTGTAGCCGCCGAACAGTTCGTCGCCGCCATCCCCGGTCAGCGCAACGGTGACGTCGCGGCGGGCGAAGCGGCTGACGAGGAAGGTCGGGATTTGCGAACTGTCGGCGAACGGCTCGTCGTACATCGCCGGGAGCAGCGGAAGCACGTCCCGCGCCTCCGCTGGCGTTACATAGAGTTCGCTGTGCTCGGTCCCGAGATGCGCGGCGACCGCCTTGGCATGCGGCGCCTCGTCGAAGCCCTTCTCGGTGAAACCGATCGAATAGGTTCGGACAGGCCCGCTCGCCACCTGCTGGTAGAGGGCGACCACGGTCGAGCTGTCGAAACCGCCGGAAAGGAAGGCGCCGACCGGCACGTCCGCGACGGCCTGGCCGGCGATCGCCTGGCGCAGGGCTGCCTCGACCGCCTCAAGCGCCTCCCTCTCGTCGGTGATGGGCGAGGCAAGTCCCGCCGCGACTTCCGCCGAATAGTCGTAATATCGGCCAAGGCTGAGCCCCTGCCCTGCATCACCGACCTTGGGGGCGCGGCTGCGCGGAGCGGCCCCCGGCATCACCTCGAGGACACATCCCGGCAGCAGCTTGAAGACGCCGCGATAGATGGAAAGCGGGGCCGGTACATAGGCGCGGGCGCACAGGCCGGCGACCGCCTCACGATCGATCTCGCCGGTGAAGCCCGGATGGACGCGGATCGACTTCAGCTCCGAAGCGAAAACAAGATCCCGTCCGATCCACCCGTAATAGAGCGGCTTTTCCCCGAAGCGGTCGCGCACCAGGCTGAGCTTGCGCTCGGCCTTGTCCCAAAGCGCGAGGGCGAACATGCCCGCCGCGCGGTCGAGCGCGCCGCGCAAGCCCCAGCAGGCAATCGCCTCGGCCAGGGTTTCGGTATCGCTGTGTCCGCGCCAGCCGCCGGGCGGAGTCCTGCCGGAAGCGTCAAGTTCCGCGCGAAGCTCGCGATGATTGTAGATCTCGCCATTGTAGCTGAGCAGGAATCGGCCGTCGGACGAAGCCATGGGCTGGGCGCCATGCGGGCTGAGATCGACGATCGCCAGGCGGCGGTGGGCAAGACCGATCCCGGCTTCCGGGTCGCTCCACACGCCGCCCGCATCGGGACCGCGGTGCCGGATCGGATCGGCCATGGCTGCAAGCAGCCGTTCGTTACTGCCCGAAGGCCCCAGGATACCCGCGATACCGCACATGGCGCGGGCTCTAACGCGCCGGACGACGGCAGGGAAGCGCCTCGCTAGCCGACCAGCCCGCGGCGCTCGAGCTCGGTGCGCGCCTGCTCCACCCGGTCGACGGCCGTCTGCCCGGCGACCCATTCGGCGAGTTCGGCGAGGCCTTCGCCGAAGTCCTTGGCGGCGCGGAAGCCGAGGCGGTCGGCGGCGAGCGTGCCGTCGCAGAAGCAGTGGCGGATGTCGCCGATGCGGCCCTTGCCGGCGATCTCGGGCTCGAGATCGTCCTTGCCGAGCGCCTTGGCGAGCGCCTGGCCGACTTCCCGCACCGAGCGGTCGTGGCCCGAGCCGATGTTGAACACGCCGCCGGCCGCCTGTGGCAGTTCCAGCGCGTCGGCGAAGGCGCGGGCGACGTCCGTCACATGGACGAAGTCGCGGCGCTGCTCGCCATCCTCGAAGATGACCGGCCGCTGGTCGTTGAGCAGCCGCGACGAGAAGATCGCCAGCACGCCGGTGTAGGGGTTGGAGAGCGCCTGGCCGGGCCCGTAGACGTTGAACAGGCGCAGGCAGACGCCTTCCATGCCGTAGGCGCCGGCGATGATGAGGGTGGTGCGCTCCTGCACGTATTTGCCGAGCGCATAGATGGAGGCGAGGTCCGGGCGCTTCCATTCGGGCGTCGGCACCGGGGTCAGCGGGCGGCCCTGCCGGTCGAGCGGCTCCCAGCTCTGGCCCTGGCCGGCGCGGGCGCTGCGCTCGGCGTCCTGGACGAACTGGCCGTCGGCGTCGCGGTAGAGGCCTTCGCCATAGATGCTCATCGACGAAGCGGTGACGACGCGGCGCACCGGCCGCTCGATCAGCTGCTCCATCAGCACCGCGGTGCCGAGGTCGTTGCCGCTAGTGTAGCGCTCGACCTCGTACATCGACTGGCCGACCCCGACTTCTGCGGCGAGGTTGATGACGCTGTCGGCACCCTGCAGCGCCTTGCGGACGATGTCGCGGTTGCGGACGTCCCAGACCAGCAGCTCGACGTCGGCGGGCAAGAGCCTGGATCCGTCCACCTCGCCGTGGACCTGCTCGATCAGGCTGTCGAGGACGCGGACCTTGTGGCCGCGAGCGAGAAGTTCAGTGCAGACCGAGCGGCCGATGAAGCCGGCCCCGCCGGTAACCAGGACAGTTTCAGACATGGCGCGCCCCTAACATTGCACCTCCGCCCCTGCCAGCCTCGTCTCGGCCCCCTAGCCATCGCCGCCCCGCCCGCTTAATGGCGCGGCCATACGAAATGACGATGGATTGAGTGATGCGCATCTGCATGATCGGCACCGGCTACGTGGGCCTGGTTTCGGGAGCCTGCTTCGCCGATTTCGGCCATGACGTGACCTGCGTCGACAAGGTGCCGGAGAAGATCGAGGGGCTGCTCGCCGGCAGGATGCCGATTTGGGAGCCGGGGCTCGAGGCGCTGGTCAAGCACAACGCCGCCAATGGCCGGCTCAAGTTCACCACCAACCTCGCCGAAGGGATCGCGGGCGCCGACGCCGTCTTCATCGCCGTGGGGACGCCGGCCCGCCGCGGCGACGGCCATGCCGATCTCAGCTTCGTCTATGCCGCCGCTGCGGAGATTGCCGGCGCGCTGACCGGTCCGGCCGTCATCGTCACCAAGTCGACGGTTCCGGTCGGCACCGGCGACGAGATTTCCCGCATCCTCAAGGAGAATGGCGCGCCCGAGGGGACCACCGTCGCCTCCAACCCTGAATTCCTCCGTGAAGGCGCGGCGATCCGCGACTTCAAGATTCCCGACCGTATCGTCGTCGGCGCCGAGGACGAGCGCGCCCGCGAGGTACTCCGCGAAGTCTACCGGCCCCTGTTCCTCAACAAGGCCCCGATCCTGTTCACCGGCCGCCGCACGGCCGAGCTGATCAAATATGCGGCGAACGCCTTTCTTGCGACCAAGATCAGCTTCATCAACGAAGTGGCCGACCTATGCGAGGCGGTCGGCGCCGACGTCCAGGAAGTAAGCCGGGGCATCGGTCTCGACAATCGCATTGGGCCGAAGTTCCTCCACGCCGGGCCTGGCTATGGCGGCAGCTGCTTCCCGAAGGACACGCTGGCCTTGCTCCAGACCGCCGAGCTGAACGGCGTTCCGATGCGCATCGTTTCGTCGGTCGTAGAAGTGAACGATGCCCGCAAGTCGGCGATGGCCGACCGTGTCCGGGACGAGCTAGGTGGCGCGCTCGACGGCAAGCGCATCGGCGTTCTTGGCCTCACCTTCAAGCCGAACACCGACGACATGCGGGATGCGCCGAGCCTCGCACTCATCAAGCGGCTTCAGGAGGGTGGCGCCTCCGTAGTGGCGTTCGATCCGGTCGGGCGGGAGCAGGCCGAGCCGATGCTGCCTGGCGTCACCTTCGCCGCTGACGCCTATGCAGTGGCCGCCGAGGCCGATGCGCTGGTCCTGGTCACCGAATGGGACGAGTTCCGGGCCCTCGACCTCAAGCGCCTCGCCGCCAGCATGAAGGGCAGGCAGCTGATCGATCTCCGCAACGTCTACGATCCGGAAGATGCGGAACGGGCCGGCCTCTCCTATCGTGGTGTCGGCCGCGGCGAGCAGCGCGGCTGAACGCCAGCCGTATGGCAATCCTCGTCACCGGATGCGCCGGCTTCATCGGGATGCACGTCGCCCGTGCCCTGCTCGCCCGGGGCGAGGCGGTGTTCGGGGTCGACGATTGCAATTCCTACTACGACCCGCGCCTCAAGGAAGCTCGGCTGGACGAGCTTCGAAGGGCAGGAGGCGACTTCGCCTTTCATCGGCTGGATTTTTCCGACGAGTCGGCGCTGGCGGCAGCGCTTGAAGGCGTGGAAATCGATCGGATCGTGCACCTCGGCGCGCAAGCGGGGGTGCGCTACAGCCTGGAAGCGCCGACGGCCTATGTCCGCTCCAACCTTGTCGGTCACGCCAACATCCTCGAACTGGGTCGGCGGCGGCAGGTGCGGCATCTTGTCTACGCCTCCTCTTCGTCAGTCTATGGCGGCGGCACCACCCTTCCCATGTCGGTCGATCAGCGCGCCGACCGCCCGCTGTCGCTCTATGCCGCGACCAAGCGTGCCGACGAGCTGATGAGCGAGAGCTACGCTCATCTCTTCGCGCTGCCGCAGACCGGCCTCCGCTTCTTCACGGTTTACGGCCCGTGGGGACGGCCGGACATGGCCATGTGGCTGTTCACGGAAGCGGTGCTTGAGGGGCGGCCGATCCGCCTGTTCAACGAGGGGCGAATGCGGCGTGACTTCACTTACATCGACGATATCGTGGCAGGTGTGCTGCTTACCCTCGATCGCCCACCTTCCGACGACGCTTCGGAAAAGCCCGGCGGCAGCATGGGACCGCACGCGCTCTACAATGTCGGGAATCATCGTTCGGAGGATCTGGGCCAGCTCGTTTCCCTGATCGAGGCGGCTGCGGGCAGGCAGGCGATAGTCGAGATGGCAGCAATGCAGCCGGGAGACCTCGTGGACACCTTCGCGGACATCTCAGACATCGCTCGGGATACCGGCTACTCGCCGAGGACGGCGCTCTCCGAGGGCGTTCCAGTCTTCGTCGATTGGCTGAAGAGCTTTCGCGCCCGCCAAGCCTGAAAAGACGGCGGCAAATGCCTTGCTACCTTGGTGGCGGCGACTAGAAGCGGCGCTCGATTCCTTCACTCTGGTGTCCGACACGCAATGGCCAATCTCCCGTCCGGCTGCCGGATCATCGATTTCAGTACCAGGGGAGACGAGCGGGGGAGCCTGGTCGCGCTGGAAGGCGGGGCCGAGGTGCCGTTCGACATTCGCCGGGTCTACACCATCTTCGGTACGCGCGAGGGCGTCGCACGCGGTTTCCACGCGCATCATGCGCTCAACCAGCTTGCGGTCGCCGTGGCGGGTAGCTGCGATGTCATCCTCGACGATGGCCAACGGCGCGAGCGGGTGCGGCTGGAGCGGCCGGATCAGGGCCTCACCCTGCCACCGATGATCTGGCACGAGATGGAGAATTTCTCTCCTGACTGCGTGCTCATGGTGCTGGCCGAGGACGTCTATGACGAGGCGGATTACATTCGCAGCTACGACGACTTTCTGCGCCTCGCCGAGGAGGCGCAGGCTTGACTATTCCCTTTCTCGATCTTGGCGCCGCCTATCGCGAGCTTGCCTCCGAGATCGACGCTGTCGTGGCGCGATCGCTTGCATCCGGCTGGTACATCGGCGGCCCCGAGGTCACCGCCTTCGAAGAGAAGTTCGCCGCCTTCTGCGAGGCTGATCACTGCGTCGGCCTCGGCAATGGCCTCGATGCGCTGCACTTGGCGCTGCGGGCGATGAATGTCGACCCGGGTGATGAAGTGATCCTCGCCAGCAACGGCTATGTCGCGACCATGCTTGCGGTCAGCATGGTCGGCGCCACTCCAGTGCTGGTCGAGCCCGATCCCGCCACCCACAACCTCGATCCCGCCCGCGTCGAAGAGGCGGTCACTGAACGCACCAAGGTGATCCTGCCGACCCACCTCTACGGACAGCCCGCCGACCTCGATCCATTGCTCGATATCGCGGGCCGCCACGGCCTGCGCCTACTCGAAGATGCGGCTCAGGCGCATGGCGCACGCTACAAGGGCAGGCAGGTTGGCGGACACGGCAATGCAGTGGCGTGGAGCTTCTATCCCAGCAAGAACCTTGGCGCGCTCGGCGATGCGGGCGCGGTAACGACCAACGATCCCGAATTAGCCGACCGCATCCGCACGCTCGGCAATTACGGATCGCACCGACGCTACGTGAACGAGGTCAGGGGCGTGAACAGCCGCCTCGATCCTGTCCAGGCGGCGGTGCTTTCGGTGAAACTCGACCGGCTTGAGGCCTGGAACGAGCGCCGCCGCCGCACCGCCTCGCACTATCTCGACAAGCTCGCCGGCAGCGGTCTGACCCTGCCCCATGTACCCCACTGGGCTGATCCTGCCTGGCACTTGTTCGTGGTCCGCTCGCCAAGAAGGGACGCGCTTCAGCAGTCACTTGCCGCGGCGGGCGTCCAGACTCTCATCCACTATCCAATCCCGCCGCACCTTCAGGGCGCCTATGCCGACCTCGGCTTGCCGAAGGGCAGCCTTCCCGTTGCCGAGCAGCTCGCCGATGAAGTGCTGAGCCTGCCGATCGGACCGCATCTCTCGGACGAGCAGACGCTTGCCGTGATCAAAGCCGTACAGGAGTATGCGGCATGATCCATCCCTGCGCGCGCATCCACCCGCTTGCGGTCGTGCAGCAGGACGCCGAGATCGGCGCCGGAACATCGGTCTGGCAGTTCGCTGTGGTTCTGGATGGCGCGTGCATCGGGGCTGACTGCAACCTCAACGCGCATACATTGGTCGAAGGAGGCGCCGTCATTGGTGACCGCGTCACGCTGAAATGCGGCGTCTACGTCTGGGAAGGGATCACACTCGAGGATGACGTCTTCTGCGGCCCCAACGCCACTTTCACCAATGACTTGCGGCCGCGCTCGCGCCAGCACCCCGAGGATTATCTGCGGACCCGGGTTGAGCGCGGCGCCTCGATCGGGGCCGGAGCGGTCATCCTCCCGGGACTGACGATCGGGGCGGGCGCGATGATCGGCGCGGGCACGGTGGTCACTCGCGACGTACCGCCCGGCGAGACCTGGGTCGGCAATCCCGCCCGCAAGGTATGAGCGAGGCGGGTTCCAGCCACCGCCGGATCCTCGCCGCCACCGCGCTGATCGGCAGTGCGTCGGTGGTGAACGTCGGTTTCGGCATCGTCCGCATGAAGGTGGCAGCGCTGATCCTCGGCGCAGCAGGCGTTGGCCTGATCGGCCTGATGCAGAGCCTCGTCTCCTTCGCTGGCTCGGTCGGAGGCCTCGGCACGCAGCAGTCGGCGATGCGGCAGGTCGCTGCCGGTCGGGCCGACGGCGGGCGCGATGGCGAGGCGGCGGTCCGTGCTGCCTTGCTGCGGGTGACCATCGCCTGCGCGCTCGCCGCCGGACTGCTGGTCTGGCTGCTGCGCGCGACCATCGCCCAACAGCTGTTTGGCGACCCGTCTCTGGCAAGAACGGTCGGCTGGATGGCCCCCGGCGTCGCCCTCACCATCGTTGCGGGCAGCCAGACCGCCTTGCTCGCGGGTCTCGGCCGGGTCGCCGACGTGGCGCGGACGACCGTGCTCGGCGCAATCCTGGCGACCATCGCCGGGGTCGCACTGCTGTTCGTCTGGCGCGAGCAGGCGATCATTCCCTATCTGCTGGTCGCGCCAGGCGCGACCGTGCTTGCCAGCTGGTACTTCACCTTCCGGATCGAGCGCCACCGTGCCCTGCCCGGCCGCTGGCGGCAACAGGCGGCGCTGCTGGTCCGGCTGGGCGTGGCGACGCTCGCCTCCGCGCTGATCCTCCAGGGTGCTCAGCTTGCTGTACGCGGCATCCTTAATGCGAAGCTTGGACTGGCGGACGTCGGCCTGTTCCAAGCCGCCTATGTCCTTTCTTCGACCTACATCGCCTTTGTCCTGCAGGCCATGTCGAGCGACTATTATCCGCGGCTGAGCGCGGCAATTGGAAAGCCCGATGAGGCCGTCCGGCTCGTCAACGAGCAGACCGAGGTGACCTTGCTTCTTGCCGGCCCCTTCGTGCTTGCGCTGCTCGGGCTGGCGCCGCTCGTGTTGAACCTGCTTTATTCGTCGGAGTTCGCCGCCGCCGCCGCAGCGCTCCGCTGGCAAATCCTCGCCGACGTGCTCCGACTGGCATCATGGCCACTGGGCTTTGCCCTTCTCGCGGCGGCAAGAGGCAGGCTGTTCGTCTCGCTCGAAGTGATTGCCGCACTTGTCCTGATCGGCGTCTGCGCCTGGCTGGTTCCGAGCCTCGGCATTGTCGCTCCCGGCATCGCGATGACGATCATGTATGCCGTCTACCTCCCGCTCGTGTTTGTCGCCGTACGCCGCACTCTTCCACTTCGCTGGTCCCGCGCGGTCGTCCGCATCTTCGCGCTGCTGTGCGGGACCAGCCTGCTTGCCTTCACTGCCGCGGCGAGCAGCGAGTGGGCGGGCGCCATCATCGGCACCCTGCTTGCCGCCATCTGGGCGGCCGTCGCCTACCGCCGCCTGAGCGGCCAACTTCGAAAGCTCCCCGCGTGAAGCGTCCGATCCTCATGCTCTACGGCGAACTGCGCCATGGGGGCGTTGAGACTCTCATCATCCGCATCGCCAATCATTTCAGCGCCGGCGGGCGCGAAGTGGCCCTATGCGTTCCAGGAGGCGAGTTGCTGGGCGGTCTCCACGCCGGCGTCACCTTGCTTCGCTGGACCGACCACGACCATGCCGTTGATCTTGCACGCAAGTGGCTCGCGACGCACGAACAGCCGATCCTCCTGACCTTCGATCCGATCTCTCTCGGACTGGGCCTTGCGGCAGAAATCGACGTTCCCGAGGACCGTAAGATGGCGCATCTCTCGGGCGTCTATCATCCCCAGGCTTTCTTCATGAATGCAGAACGGAGCGATCGCCGCTGGGTCAATGCCCAGCTTGCCCGCGCGCTCGGTCTTGAGCGCCTCTACTTCATGAATGAGGAGTGCCGAGCATCGCACGCGCAGGCCTGGCGCGCAAACCTGTCCAGTTCGCCGCTGATCCCGCTTCCGGTGGAGGTACGTGCTCAAACATGGTCGGCAGCCAAGGCCGATCCACTGACCATCATGTCGGTGGGTCGCCTCGTTGATTTCAAACGCTACAACCACAATGCGGGCGACATTGCAGAGCAGCTGGCCCGCGACGGAATTGAAGTTCGCTGGGACATCTTTGGTGATGGAGACGACCGGGAAGCTGTGGAGCAGGCACTTGCGAAGAGCAGGACCAGCCGAGTTCGGCTTCACCCCACCCTGTCCTATCCTTCATTCCTGGAGCAGGTCGGAAAGGCCCAGCTTTTCGTCGGAATGGGCACCGCTTCGCTCGAAGCGGCAATGGCCGGTACGCCTACCCTGGTGGCGACAGTCGGTCGTGACGACAGCAGCTATGGCTTTGTGCACGAACTGCCGTTCGGCAATGTCGGTGAAGAGCAGGCTGGGCGCCCTCCTCAGAGCCTGAAAGACCAGATCGCCAAATTCGCAAGCCTGCCTGAGTTTGAACGCCAGCGATTATCCATGCAAGGGCGTGAGATGGCCTTGCGCTACTCCCTGGATGGTTTCGAGACAGCCATCGACCAATTGGCCACACGGAATGCAGGATCGTCGACGCTGCTACACAAGCGGGCAGTTGCGCTTTTCTATCAATGCGTGACCCGTAGCCTTCCGATTAGAGCTGCCCGCTGGCTTCGCGCCTTGCTGCGACCCTAATAAAAGAGCTGAACTAATAGCTGTCGTGATCGAACGGGGTTATCGACCAACCTCTCTCTTCGTCCTTCCAAGGGCACTGCCCATACGTAATCAAGGGTAACTTATCCGACGCCGGGCCCTTGGAGAAGGGATTTCGCAAGAAGCCGTGTCTCGCCAGCAGCTTATGCAATGAGCTGCCCCGCTGACAGAACGTCAAGAGGCCCTTGCCGCGCCTCTTCTTCACCGATGCACGGAGCTCTGCCAGCAAATCACGGCCCGCGCCCGGGCTTGCTTCCCAAAAGTCGAACACGAAGGTGAAGTGGGGTCCGTCGAGTACGATGGCATACGCCTCGTCACTCAATAAAATGCGGTAACGGCGCAATGGATTCGCGAGGCGCCAAATCACAAATTCGGGTGATCTGAGAATGCCACGGTCAGAGACTTGATCGGCTGCAGCGACCAGCTGGTGAAGGCGTAGATCAGAACTTTCCGCTTCGAATGACCGTTGGCGACCAGCCTTGATCCACGAAACCGGCCAAGGTTCGAAGAGAAAAGGGACGTAAAAGGCGATCTTCCATCCCATCTTGAGGAAGCCTGGCGTCGAAGTTGGCCCGCCAAAGCCAAAAGCAAAGAAGCCGGGGTCGCTCCGCTGGGCGTCGGCGTACGTGGCTAGCGCAAGTCTCTGAAAGAGGCCGCGGCGTCGATGACCACTATGGGTCATGGTGTCGCAACTCTGATAGATTTTGCGTGGACCCGATGGCGTGCGGTACGTTTCTGGAATCATGCCGTAGAAGGCAGCTACTTCGCCCTGACTGGTCCGTGCGATGTTACCGATGGCAGGCCCAGATGGATTGGCGACATACTTCCATCGAAAGTAACCGGTGTCGACTTGGTCCCCAAAGGCATCGAGCATAATTGGTGCCAGTTCGTCGAACGTATCCGGTGTCAGAGCCTCGATTGCATACTCTCTGCCTATGTCGGTCACGCCGAGCGCCCCGTCCATCCACAAGCCCTCACTCTAAGCTCTGCGCGTGTCTCCCCATACATGGTGAATCGTCCCGGTTCCTGGTCGGTTGCGCGTGCGTGACGCTCGCCAGTTAGGAGAACATGTTTGAAGCCCTCAGCTCTAATCAGATTGGCAGTTCGCTCGTTCACTGATCCGTTAGGAACCGCGTAGATGTCCGTCATAACGCCAAGCCGCTCTTCAATCCACGACCGGCATCGTCGCGCATCATCCCGCACATAGTCGTCAGTTTCGAAGGCAAGGCTCGCATGCTCAAAGCTGTGAGCACCAATCTCGTGAACGCTGGCCGCATGCTTCCATTCCGCTTCCTTCATCATCGGCGTGGGCCAGAAATCATGATCTTCATTAATGGCCGGTAGTAACTCGTCCTGGATCTTCCTCTGCTCAGCCATGGAGCGGCTCTTGACGAAATTCGAAAGCCGTTGGCCAAGCGAAACTCTGTCTCCAGCAGGATCCAGTGATCCGAACCCTTCTACCTGCAGAGCCTTGAGACGTGCCTCGGAGGCTCTCCCGACATAATCCTGAAAATGGACGTTGATTGGTGGACGGCCAGTCTCGACAGCGCTGGGAATTAGGTTGTGGTTGCAGACGAGACCGTACTTCGCGAGCCGCGGCATGGCATGCTCGACGAAGTGAGATACCCGTCGTCAAAGGAAATGATGAGGGCAGGTCGCTCGCTCCTACGCCAGCTTGGGAGTTCGGCGAACCGCAACACATCGAAGCGGTCGCTTACAAACGCAAGTACGTCATCGAACAGATCAGGATCGAGCGGCGCATAAGCACTGCGATCATCCGGCGCCACGCGGTGGAAGTTCAGAATCGTGATCAGGTTCAGGCTATATAAGCGGTGAAGTCGCCGCCGTAGCAGAAGCGGCGACGCGAGGCCGCTGAATACAAGGCGCTTTATCAGCTTTCTGGACATTGCGACGATCTTAACGATGCTGGTTCGTCTGTCACTGCCCCCGTGAGAAGGTCGGCGTAGCGGCGGATGCTGTCCCTGCCTGAGACCACTTCGGCTCGGCCGCGCTGTCGCTCCGGATTGGCAGCTTCGCCGAGTGCTTCGACCATGGCGTCGGCCAGGGCCGCAGCGTCGCCGACCGGAACCAGTCTCCCGTAGCGACCACCATCGAGCAACTCGCGGGGACCACTGGTGCAGTCAGTGCTGACCACCTTGAGGCCGGCGTGCATGGCTTCCGCAAGCACCAGCGGAAGGCCCTCATAGTCGCTCGACAGCGCAAATAGATCGGCAGATGCAAGGAACGGCCAAGGCGAAAGGCGAAAGCCGGGGAAGATCACGCGGTCGGCAATGCCGAGTTCGGCGGCAAGTGCTTCGAGTTCTGGCTGGAGTTGGCCACGACCGAGGATCATCAGCTTGGCTGCTGGACACTTACCGACTAGCCGGGCGAAGGCTCGAAGAAGGAGGGCATGGTTCTTCTGCGCCTTCATTTGACCGACTGTAATCACCCTGCCGTCAGCGTCGCCCCACCATTCCTCCGCCTCCGGCGTGCTTGCGATCACTTCCGGCGGGCTGGTCGGATTGGTTATCACCTCGAACGACGAGCGCGGCAGTCTCGAGAGCCAGGCAATATCGTCGGCGGTCCCTGCCGCACAGGCGATACGGAAGTCGGCGCGAGGCCAAGCGAGGCGCGCCGTTGTCCGCAGAAGGGCGCGCTGACGCTTCCTCCGATATTGCTGTGAAAGCGCCGCCTGCTCGCTTACCATCAGCCGAGCTGTTGATCCTGCAAGCAAATGCGCGATTGGCGCTATGACGGTCGATGGCCACATGATTCCATGTAGTGCATCGGGCCGCTCCTTCTTCAGGTAACGGACCAGCGGCAGCAGGGTGGAGGCGAGGCGCGGCGCGCGCAACTCGAAGACCCTGACCTCCGGCGGCAGCAGTTCAAGCAGGGCACCACCGTGAAAGGCAAGAACGAGGTCAACCTGGTGGCCGCGGCTCACCAGTTCCTTCATCACACTAAGCTGGACGCGCTCCGCGCCGCCTCCTCCAAGGTCAGGAATGAAAACGGCGATACGCTGCCGCTTGCCAGCCATGGTCGTCAGCTCAGGTGAATTGCTTGAAGTAGGCGATGGTGCGCTCGAGGCCTTGCTCGAGCGGGACCGTCGGTTGCCAGCCGAGCGCCTTGCGTGCGAGGGCGATATCAGGCTGGCGCTGCTTGGGATCGTCGGCAGGGAGCGGCTGGCGGACGATGGTCGAACCGCTGCCGGTCAGGCGGATCGCCATCTCTGCCAATTCGAGGATCGTGAATTCGGACGGATTTCCGAGGTTCATCGGACCGGTCACCTCCGCCGGCGCCTTCATGAAGCGCAGAAAGCCTTCGATGAGATCGTCGACGAAGCAAAAGCTGCGGGTCTGTGAGCCATCGCCGTAGATGGTGATCGGTTCGCCCTTCAGCGCCTGCATGACGAAGTTGCTGACCACTCGCCCGTCGGCCGGATGCATGCGCGGCCCGTAGGTATTGAAGATGCGGGCCACCTTGATGTCCAGGCCATGCTGCCGGTGATAGTCGAAGAACAAGGTCTCGGCGCAGCGTTTGCCTTCGTCATAGCAGCTGCGCGGCCCGATCGGATTGACGTTGCCCCAATAGCCTTCCGGCTGGGGGTGGACGTGCGGATCGCCATAGACTTCGCTGGTGGAGGCCTGGAAGATGCGCGCACCCAGCCTCTTGGCGAGGCCGAGCATGTTGATCGCCCCGTGCACGCTGGTCTTGGTCGTTTGCACCGGGTCATGCTGATAGTGGATCGGGGAGGCCGGACAGGCGAGGTTCCAGATTTCGTCGACCTCGACGTATAGCGGCCAGGTCACGTCATGCCGCATGAACTCGAAATTGGGGTTCTTCGCCGCCTCGACGAGATTGTCTCTGGAGCCAGTGAAAAGATTGTCTACGCAAAGCACGTCATGCCCTTCGGCGAGCAGACGATCGATCAGATGCGAGCCGAGGAAGCCGGCGCCGCCGGTGACCATCACGCGTTTGCGGGAGTAATAGAGACGGGACAAGGTCGGCTTTCGTGAATGGCTGACGAGTGATTGGCCCGCCCTTGCCGCAGCATGTCGGGGCTGTCCAGCAATCCCCTGCTCGCCTAAGGCCCGCCGGCCATGGCCGCCATCCTCTACCTTTCCTACGACGGACTGACCGACCCTCTCGGACCCAGTCAGGTGCTCGCCTACCTGAAGGGACTATCTTCGCTCGGACATCGGATCAGCCTGATCACGTTCGAGAAGCCCGAGCGGTCGGCGGCTGAGCGCGAGGCGATGGCCTTGGAATGCCGCGATGCTGGGATCGACTGGCATCCGCAAGGCTACACCCGCAAGCCGCCGGTGCTTTCGACCTTGAAGGATCTCTTTCGGATGCGGAAGGTGGCCATCGACCTCCATCGCCGAACGCCGTTCGACATCGTTCACTGTCGCAGCTACCCGCCGGCGCTGGTTGGCCAGGCGGTGCAGCGCCACGGCGCCAGATTGCTGTTCGACATGCGTGGCTTCTGGGCCGACGAGCGCGTCGAGGGAGGCCTGTGGAAGCTCGACAATCCGCTGTTCGCCACCGTCTACCGCTTCTTCAAGCGCAAGGAAGCCCAGCTTCTTCGCACCTCCGACCACATCGTCAGCCTGACCGAAGCCGGAAGAGATCAGATCCTGGCGTGGCGTGGTGGCGATGACGGTCCGCCAGTCACGGTCATTCCCTGCTGCACCGATTTCGAAGCCTTTCCCCCCGTCACCTCAGGCGCAAGGTCAGAAGCCCGCGCGCTGCTCTCGATCCCCGATGAGGTCACCGTCGCGGCATATCTCGGTTCGATCGGCACTTGGTACATGCTGGACGAGATGCTCGACTGCTTCGCTGTACAGCTTGAGCGGGATCCGGGCGCCGTCCTGCTGTTCGTGACCCGCGATGCGCCAGGTCCGATCATCGGTGCCGCTCGCAAGAGGGGAATTTCAGAGGAAAGCCTGCGGATAAGGCCGGCCAGCAGGCAGGAGGTGCCAGCCTTCCTCGCGGCTGCCGACTACGGCCTGTTCTTTATCCGTCCGACCTTCTCCAAGCAGGCGAGTTCCCCCGTCAAGCTCGGCGAGCTGCTCGCACTTGAATTGCCGGTCCTGACCAATGCCGGGGTCGGCGACATGGACCGCATTATGGGCGAAGTGGGCGCCGGCGTGTCGATCGTCGAGATGGATCGCGACGGCTATGCGCGTGGCCTCGATGCGCTCAGCGCGCTGCGACCGGACATGGAGCGCTGGCGAGAAGCGCGCGCACACTGGTTCGACCTTGGCGAAGGGGTGCGACGCTACGACAGCATCTACCGCGCCCTTGGGGGCAGCGCCTAGCTCCGCGCGACCTCACGGAAGAGCTCGACGAGCCGCGGCGCCTGCGAGGCGAGCGAATATTCCGCGATCGCGATCCCGCGGCCGGCGGCTCCGAGGCGATTGCGCAGGCCTGCATCGCCGATCAGCCGCCGCAAACCCTGCTCCCACTCCGCCTCGCTCGCCGCGAGCATGCCGTTCACGCCGTCGCGGACGATGCTGCTGTTCACCCCCACGGGCGAGGCCATCACCGGCAGTCCGCAGGCCATATACTGGATCAACTTGAAGCCGCTCTTGCCACGCTCGAAGGAGCGGTCGAGCAGCGGCATGATCCCGATCGAGAAGCGCTGTACCTCGGCGATCTCCGTCGCCTCGCTCCACTCGATGAGGTCGAGCCCTTCGAAGCGGTCCGCCTCCGCCGCCGCTCCTGCACCGATGGCACGAACACGCGCTCCCGTCTCGCGATGGAGGCGGGCAAGCAATCCGAGCAGAGGGCGAACATTGGCCCAGGTGGTTGGGGAGCCGATCCATCCGATCATCGGAGGACCTTCGATCACCAAACCAGGAAGCCAGCGGTCGGTATCAACCACCGTCGGGACGACCAGGCTCCGCTCGCAGAAGCGGGCGGCATGATCGCGAAGGAAGGCATTGCCGCAGGTCACGGCGGCGGCGGCACTCAGCAGACGGTCGAACTTGCGCCCGAGAAAGCGCCGGACCGCCGCCCGGCCATGTTCCACATATGCGAGGTGAAAGGCATCGTCCCAATCGTAGATGACCGGAACGGCATCCGGCATGGCCGCCTGCTCGAATGCAGCGGGCAGATAGGGGAAGAGTTCGCCATAGACCCAGATGAGGTCGGGCCGTCGTGCTGCCACCAGGCTTGCAAGCCGGCGCGCGTAAGCGGCTGGAACCCGCCGGGCAGCGCCTCCGCCTCCATCCACCAGCCGCTTCATGTGGCCGTGGCCAAGCAGAGGATGCCATTCCACCTCGATCCCGGCTTCGGCCAGCGCCGGCAGATACTGAAGGAGGCGGTAACGGGTGCTGGCAGCGTCGGAATCGTACCGGGTGAAGGCAAGGACGCGCATCACCCCTCGTCCAGCAGCCTCGTGACGACCCGTGCCAGGCTCGGTCTCCACTCCGGCAAGCGCCAATCGAAGGTTTCCTCGAGCTTGCCCATGTCGAGCACCGACCAGGCCGGGCGACGGGCCGGCGTTGGGAAGTCGCTCGTGGCGATGGAGCGGATGGTGGCGGCGGGCGCTCCGTTGGCAGCGGCGACGCGCATCACGTCCGCGGCAACCTCGGCCCAGCTCGCCTCCCCTGCCCCCGCGGCATGGTAGGTCGCGCCCCACCCGCTCGAATCTCCGCCCAGGCGCCTTGCGGCGAGCGCAAGGATGAGGTCGGCAAGATCGAGCGCGTTGGTCGGCGAACCGCGCTGATCATCGACGACGCCGATCTCCTCACGGTCGCGGGCAAGGCGAAGCATGGTCTTCACGAAATTGGCGCCGAACGGCGAATAGACCCAGGCGGTACGCAAGATAAGGTGGTCGGGCTGAGCCGCGCGAACGAGCTCTTCGCCCTCCGCCTTGGTCCAGCCATAAGCGCCCAAGGGAGCGATCGGCTCGTCCTCCGTCATCGGCGCGCGTCCGGTGCCGCCGAAGACATAGTCGGTCGAGATGTGGATCAGCGGCGCACCGACCGCTGCAGCGGCCTCGGCGATCTCGCCAGCGGCCTCGGCATTGATGCGGCGGGCAAGGTCGGGCTCCTGCTCGGCCTTGTCGACGGCCGTGTAGGCGGCCGCGTTGACGACCAGCGCCGGTCGCGCCGCCTCGATCGCCGCTGCGGCCGACCCTGGCACGGAAAGGTCACAGTCCGGACGCGCGGCGAAGATCAGTTCCAGCGTCGAATGATCCGAAGCACGCTCGGCAAGGCTCCGGGCGACCTGGCCGTCGTGGCCGGTGACGAGGATTCGCATCAGCCGCGGCCGAGCCGCTCGCCGGCGTAGCGTGCCCGAAGCGGCCCCCACCACCATTCATTGTCGAGGTACCAGTCGACGGTGCGGGCAAGGCCTTCCTCGAAGCTGACCGAAGGAACCCAGCCGAGCTCGCGCTCGATTTTGGCACAGTCGATCGCGTAGCGGCGATCGTGGCCCGGGCGGTCGGTGACGAAGGTGACGAGCGCGCGCCGGGGCGTGCCGTCGGGCAGCGGCCGGCGCACGTCCAGCGCATCGCAGATCGCCTCGACCACCTGAAGATTGGTCCGCTCGGCGCGGCCACCGACATTGTAGCTTTCGCCGACCGCGCCCCGGGTCAGGACCGCCTCGAGCGCGGCGGCATGGTCCTCGACGAACAGCCAGTCGCGGACATTCTCGCCCTTGCCGTAGACCGGCAGCGGCTTGCCCTCGAGCGCATTGAGGATGACCAGCGGGATCAGCTTCTCGGGGAAGTGATAGGGACCGTAATTGTTCGAGCAGTTGGAAAGCACCACCGGCAGGCCGTAGGTGTGGTGCCAGGCCCGGACGAGATGATCGGACGCCGCCTTGCTTGCACTGTAGGGCGACGATGGCGCGTAGGGCGTCTCCTCGGTGAAGAAGCCGCTGTCGAACGGCAGGTCGCCGAACACCTCGTCGGTGGAAATGTGATGGAAGCGGAAGTTGTCGCGCTGCGCGCCCTCAAGGCTCCGCCAGTAATCGAGCACAGCCTGCAACAGCCGGTAAGTACCGAGGACATTGGTCTCGATGAAGACGCCCGGACCGTCGATCGAACGGTCGACGTGGCTCTCGGCGGCGAGATGCATCACCCCCTCGATCCGTTCCTCCCGGAGCAGCGCACCGACCATGGCCTGGTCGCCGATGTCACCTTCCACGAAGCGGTGGTTGGCTGCTTGCTCGACGTCGCGCAACGAGGCGCGGGTGCCGGAATAAGTGAGCTTGTCGAGCGTCACCACATGGTGGCCAGCTGCAACGAGCCGCCGAACGACCGCGCTGCCGATGAAGCCGGCGCCGCCGGTGACGAGGATGGCGCTCATGCAAACAGCTCCGCTTGGGCCAGCAGAGGTGCCGCCTGGTCCTTGGCCGACAGCAGCCACTGATCACGCGGCAGTGGCCATTCCACGCCGATTGCCGGATCGTCCGGGCGGATTCCTCGGTCATGGTCGGGGCTGTACGGGGCGGAGACCTTGTATTGTACCTCGCTCGAGTCCTCGAGGGCGAGGAAGCCGTGCGCGAAGCCGGCAGGCACGAACAGCTGGTTCCACTCGTCGGCCGACAGCAGCACCCCGGTCCACTGGCCGAAGGTGGGGCTCGACCGGCGGATATCCACCGCGACGTCGAACACCCTCCCCCGGCTGACCCGCACCAGCTTGGCCTGAGCGAAGGGCGGAAGTTGATAATGGAGGCCCCGCAGCACGCCGCCTGCCGAGCGGCTATGGTTGTCCTGCACGAACGCGGCCTCGATCCCGCACTCGGCGAAGCGGCTCACGCTCCATGTCTCCGAGAAGAAGCCGCGGTCATCGCCGATCCGGCGCGGCCTTACTTCGAGCACGCCGGGGAGCCCGGTCGGATGGACCTCAAGCAAGAGCCATCTCCTGGACCCGGCGACGCAAATAGGCGGCATAGGGTGTCTTGCCGAGCTGGTCGGCACGGGCGAGCACGGCCGCGGAGTCAAGCCAGCCCTGCTCGAGCCCAATCTCCTCGGGGCACATGACCTTCAGCCCCTGGCGATGCTCGATGGTGCGGACGAACGAGCCGGCATCATGCAGGCTCTCGTGCGTTCCGGTATCGAGCCACGCATAGCCGCGCCCGAGCCGCGTCACGTACAGATCGCCAAGCTCGAGGTAGGCGCGATTGACGTCGGTAATCTCGAGCTCGCCCCGCGGGCTGGGCTTGAGGTTGGCGGCGATATCCAGCACCCGGTTGTCGTAGAAGTAGAGCCCCGTCACCGCCCAGTGCGAGCGCGGCTCGGCCGGCTTCTCCTCGATGTCGGTGACCCGCCCCTCGGCATCGAAGGTGGCGACGCCGTAGCGTTCGGGGTCGTCGACCGAATAGACGAAGATCGTCGATCCACGAGAGCGCTCTGCGGCCGCCCGCGCAAGATCGCCAAGACCGGCTCCGTAGAAGATGTTGTCGCCAAGGACGAGCGCGACATTGTCTTCCCCGACGAAGTCGCGCCCGATGATGAAGGCCTCGGCCAGCCCGTTGGGCTCGGCCTGCGTGGCATAGGAGAGCCGGACGCCGAAGGCGCTGCCGTCGCCGAGCAGCCGCTGGAAGAGTGGAAGATCGTGCGGCGTCGAGATGAGCAATATGTCGCGGATCCCGGCCAGCATCAGCATGCCGAGCGGGTAATAGACCATCGGCTTGTCGTAGACGGGCAGCATTTGCTTGGAGACCGCGATGGTCGCAGGGAACAGGCGGGTCCCGCTCCCGCCCGCAAGAATAATACCCTTCACTGCCCCTCCCTGCTTCGCTACGCCGCGCGCCATGGACGCCCCGCCTCCCGATAGCAGAGACGTTCCCGCTTTCGAGCCCAAAGTTGCGCGCTCGGGCATTTTGACCGGAGTAACCGCTTGATCCCCTACTGGCTGCTCTGGGCCTACTTCTTCCTGGGCCTGATCCTGTCGCGGCCGGCGGCTGCGACCGCGGGCGGGTGGACCAGCCCCACGGCTCCTGCCCGTCCCGGACTTCCGCTGCTGGCGATCGTCGGGCTGATCGCGATGACGGTCATGATCGGCCTGCGCTACGATGTGGGAGCGGACTGGGATGCCTATGAACGAATGTTCGCCTGGTCGGGCCAAGCCTCGTTCGAACGGGTCATCGCCAGGGGCGACCCGGGATATTTCCTCCTCAACCTGATCGCCAACGAGCTTGGTGGCGGCGTCTGGCTGGTGAACCTTGCCTGCGCGTCGGCGACAGTGCTCGGTATCGCCGCGCTTGCCCGGCGCGAGCCCGAGCCGTGGCTCGCCGTGTTGCTCGCCATTCCCTATCTCGTGACCGTCGTGGCGATGGGCTACACCCGCCAGGCGGCGGCGCTGGGCTTCGTCATGATCGGGCTTGCCAGCCTGCTGCGGACCAACAGCGTCTTCCGGTTCATCCTCTGGCTCGCTCTCGCCGCGACCTTCCACAAGACGGCCATCGTGTGCCTTCCGCTGATCGCCTTCGCCGGCGAGCGCAATCGGGGCATCAACATCGCCCTGCTCGCCTCGGCAACGATCGGCCTCTACGTCGTCTTCCTGCGCGACAGCCTCGACAATCTGGTGAGCAGCTACATCGACCGCCGCTACAGCTCAGGGGGAGCGGCGATCCGCATCTCCATGTCGGTGGTGCCGGCTGTCATCTTCCTCCTGTTCCGCGGACGCCTGGGCTTCACCCGAACGGAGGGTCAGCTGTGGCGCAACTTCTCGCTTGTCTCGCTGATCGCGGCCGCAGCCCTGCTGCTGACCCCCTCGTCGACCGCTGTCGACCGGATCGCCCTTTACCTGCTTCCGCTCCAGTTCGTCGTTCTCGCCCGTGTGCCGGGCACCCTGCTCACCAGAGGCTTCGGCAAGGCGATCGTGGCCGGCTACAGCGGAGCGGTTCTGTTCACCTGGCTGACGTTCGCCACCCACGCGCAATATTGGCTGCCCTATCGCTGGTGGCTGGGAAGCTAGCAGCCCCGAATCATTCGACCGTGACGCTCTTGGCGAGGTTGCGGGGCTGGTCGACATCGGTGCCCTTCAGCACCGCCACATGATAGGCGAGCAGCTGCACCGGCACGGCATAGACGAGCGGTGCGATCAGCTCGTGTACCTGCGGCATCTCGATCGTGGCGAGGCAACCCTCGCCAGCTTCGGATATCCCCCGTGCATCACTGATGAGGATGATCTGGCCGCCGCGCGCACGAACTTCCTGCATGTTGCTGACGGTCTTGTCGAACAAGGGTCCGGACGGCGCCAGCACGATCACCGGCACGGCATCATCGATCAGGGCGATCGGCCCGTGCTTCATTTCCCCGGCCGCATAGCCTTCGGCGTGGATGTAGCTGATTTCCTTCAGCTTCAGCGCTCCTTCGAGCGCCATGGGGTAATCGGGTCCACGGCCAAGGTAGAGCACGTCGCGCGCCGGCACGATGAGGTGCGCCATCGCCGCAATGTCCTCGTCATGATCAAGGGCGCGGGTCATGGCCTCGGGCGCCTCGGCGAGGTGGGCGACGATCTCGCGCTCTTCCTCGGCGCTTAGCCGCCCGCGGGCGCGGGCAAGATTGACGGCGAGCGCCGCCAGCACGGCCAGCTGGCAGGTGAAGGCCTTGGTCGAAGCCACCCCGATCTCCGGCCCGGCGCGGGTCGGCAGGAGCAGGTCCGCCTCGCGCGCCATCGAGCTGGTAGGCACGTTGACGACGACGGCGATCTTTTGGTCCTGGGAGCGCGCATGGCGCAGCGCGGCCAGTGTGTCGGCGGTTTCGCCGGACTGGCTGATGAAGAGCGCAAGGCCGCCCGGCTCCAGAACGGGGTCGCGATAGCGAAATTCGCTCGCCACGTCGATATCGACGGGAATGCGAGCGAAGCGCTCGATCCAGTATTTACCGACCATACCGGCATAGAAGCTGGTGCCGCAGGCGACCATGGTGACCCGGTCGACCTCGGCGAAGTCGAAATCGGCGGCGGGGATCGCCACCTCGCCCTCGAAGGCCCGGACATAGCTTTGCAGCGTCTGCGCAACCACCACCGGCTGTTCGAAAATCTCCTTGCGCATGAAATGGGCGTGGTTGCCCTTGGAGATGGTCTCGGCGCTGGCGTCGCTCTCGACCACCGGCCGCTCGACGGCGCGATTGTCGCGATCGAAGATGCTGACCGAGTCCGGACGGACCACCACCCAGTCGCCCTCTTCCAGATAGGCGATGCTGCGGGTCCAGGGCGCGAGCGCGATCGCGTCGGATCCGAGGAAGTTCTCGGTTTCCCCGAAGCCGACCGTCAGCGGGGCACCCATTCGAGCGCCGATCACCAGCCCTTCATGGTCGCGGAACAGGAAGGCCATGGCGAAAGCGCCATGCAGCCGCGGAAGCACGGAAGCCACCGCCTCCTCAGGGCTTCGTCCGGCCTCGACTTCGCGTGCGACTAGGTGCGCGACCACCTCGCTGTCGGTCTCGCTGAGGAGCGTGCGACCGTCCGCGACGAGCTCGGCCCGGAGCGACTTGAAATTCTCGATGATGCCATTGTGCACCAGCGCCACAGGCCCGGCGATATGCGGGTGGGCATTGTTCTCGGTCGGCGCGCCGTGCGTGGCCCAACGGGTATGTGCGATGCCGGTGGTACCGGGGAGCGCCGCTTCCGCCAGCCGCCGCGCAAGATTGTCGAGCTTGCCCTCGGCACGCCGCCGTTCAAACCCGCCGTCGACGAGCGTGCAGATACCCGCGCTGTCGTAGCCGCGATATTCGAGCCGCTTCAGCCCTTCGAACAGGCGCTGCGCGACCGGCTGACGGCCGGCGATGGCGACGATTCCGCACATGATTGATCTGCTTCCCTCGGATGACTGCCGCCCCGCTAGCCGTCCTCGTTGGCAAGGCCAAGAGATTGCCTCTTTTCAACGGTGAAACGATCTGTAGGTTTGACGCCGAACCGGGGGGTTTGCTTGTGATGGTCCTGTTCCTCGTTGCGCTGCAGAGCGCATCGCCGGTGTCTGCAGCGCCGCCGGCACCGGCACCGCCTGACATCGTGGTGCCGGATGTATCGGCCAGCGCGTCAGCCATGGCTCAGCCGACGACGAGGCTGGTTCCGGGCGGATTACGGATCGACTTCGAGTTCATCGATCCCGTCAGCAGCAAGACGAATAGCTCCGGCGACCGGGTCAAGCTCCGGACCGTCGAGGATGTGCGAGGTTCGCAGGGCGAACTGCTGATCCCAAAGGGAAGTCTGTTCGTGGCCGAAGTCATCCAGGCCAGCCCTGCCCGGATGATGGGCAAGGCCGGAGAGCTGACGCTCGCTGCACGCGACCTGGACGTGCGCGGGTCACGTATCCCGATGAAGCGATTCCGTTTCGGGGCGAGCAGCGGCAAGGGCAATGATGGAGCTGCCTTCATGGCCACGGCCCTGGTCGGCCTGCCCGGCATGCTCATCTCCGGCGGCAACGTCACGATCGCTCCCGGCGCTCACGCCAACGCGGTGGTGGTGAGCGACACGGTCCTGAGCGGACACACGAACAGCTCGGCTTCTCAACAAGGGGGACAATGAATGCGTAAACTCGTGATTGCGGCAAGTCTGGTGATGCTTGCCAGCGTTCCGGCCGCTGCCGCATCGATGCAGGACAGCAAGCCTGTTGCGGCGGCGCCGACCATCGCGCCGCCGCCACCCGGCATGGGGCAGATCGTCTTCTATCGGTCGTCGGTCATGGGCGCGGCGATCAGCTGCCGGGTCCATGCGAATGGAGAGGTCGTCAACCGGCTCCCACCGGGCAAGTATTTCGTCCACCAGGCAGCGCCGGGGGTGCATGAGTTCTCGGTCAAGTCGGAAGCGACGGACAAGCTCAAGGTCAATGTCGAGGAAGGCGAGACGAGCTATGTCCGCTGCGCCATCTCCATGGGCTTCATGGTCGGGCGGCCCAACCTTTCGACCCAGACCCGCGAGGACTTCGACAAGCGCGGCAAGAGCCTGAAGCTGCAGCCGGCCTATGTCGCCAAGGAAGACAAGGACAAGGACGGAAACGAGGAGAAGAAGACCGCTGCCGCCAACTAGGCAGCGCTAGCGCTCTCCGGCGCCGCCCTTCTTAGCGCTCTGCCGCTCGCGGAAGTGCCGGGCCCAGCCGGAGAGCTGCTTCTGCTCAGCGCGGGTGACGCCGAGCGAGTCCTTCTCGACATCGCGCGTGACGACCGAACCTGCCCCGACGATCGCTCCGTCGCCGATCGTGACCGGAGCCACCAGCGAGCTGTTCGAGCCGATGAAGGCACCCGCGCCGATGCGCGTTGGATACTTGAAGAAGCCGTCGTAGTTGCAGGTGATGGTGCCGGCCCCGATGTTGGCCTTCGCACCCACGTCCGCATCGCCGATGTAGCTGAGGTGGTTGGCCTTGGCGCCAGCGCCGAGGCGGGCCTTCTTCACCTCGACGAAATTGCCGACCTTCGACTTCTCGCCCAACTCGGCGCCGGGACGAAGGCGTGCAAAGGGGCCCACTTCGGCTCCGGCGCCGACGCTTGCGCCCTCGAGATTTGAAAAGGCGCGGATGATCGCGCCGTCGGCAACGCTGACGCCAGGGCCGAAGAAGACACTCGGCTCGACCAGCACGTCGCGGCCAAGGATGGTGTCGGCACTGAACCAGACCGTCTCCGGATCGATGAGGGTAGCGCCATCGGCCATCGCGCGGGCGCGCCGGCGCTGCTGCCACGCGCGCTCGACGGCGGCGAGTTCGGCGCGGCTGTTGATGCCCGCCGTCTGCCACGGAGCACATTCGACCGCGACGCTGTGCCGTTCTTCCCCGGCTGCGACCATGACAATGTCGGGAAGGTAATATTCCCCAGCCGCATTGTCGTTGCCGACCTTCCCGAGCCAGCGGAACAGGTCCGCGGAGCCGACCGCCATCATGCCGCTGTTGCAAAGGCGGACGGCGCGGTCTTCCGGGCTGGCGTCCTTATATTCGACCATGCGGGCGATGCGATCGCCGTCGCCGAGAATGACCCGGCCATAGGCGGCAGGATCGTCGGGACAGGAGGCGAGCACGACCACGCCGGGCCGGTCATCCGCTTCGAGCCGGGCGCGCATGGCGGCGAGCGTGTCGGCCCCGATGCAGGGCGTGTCGCCATAGAGGATGAGGACAGTGCCTTCGAAGCCGCCAAGCGCCGCTTCGGCCTGCTGCACCGCATGGCCGGTGCCCTTCTGCTCCTCCTGCACGGCCAGCGTCAGGCCGTGGCCTGCCAGTGCATCCTCGAGCTGCTCCCGGCCCTTGCCGACCACGACGACCTTCCGCTCGGCCTCGAGGCCGTCGACGGTGGCGAGCAGGTGCAGCAGCATGGGCCGCCCGGCGATCGGGTGAAGGACCTTGTGCAGGTCGGAGCGCATGCGGGTGCCCTGCCCGGCAGCGAGGATGACGACGGCAAGCGGCTTCATGGAGCGAGGCTGTGGCAGAGGCTCGCCAAAAGAGAAAGGGCCTCCGCTCCGATGGAACGAAGGCCCTGCCCTTTCCTTGCGCGTGAGGTCAGCTGTTGCCGCCCTCGCCGCCCGAACCATTGCCGCCGCCGCCCGAAGGCTTGCGGCCACCGCCGCGACGTGCCGCCGTGCCCCGGCCAGTCGTCGAACGCGAGCGGGACTCCGTCCCGGTGCGACTCGCGGCAGCGCGCCGCGGCTTGGCGGTCGCCTTGGGCGTGCTGGCCTTTTCGCCGACCTCGCCCGACTTCTTGGCGCGGGTGCCGGAAGCGCTCTTGGTCGACTTGGCATCGGCCTTGGGCTTGGCCGCCGACGTGCGCTGGCCGGCGCTGCGCCTGGCGGTCGAAGCAGAACTGGACTTGGTACCGGCCGCACCGCCGCTCTTGGCGGAAGAGGAGCCCGACGAGGACGAGCTTCCGCCGCCGAGCACCTTTTGCGCCGCGTCGGCCACGGCATCGGCGATCAGCGAGCCGAGGCGGCTGACGCTGGCGGCCATCGCACTTGCCGCATTCGTCGCTCCATCAGCGGCGTCGAGACCCGCGTCGCGGATCTTGCGTCGCACCGACGGGCTCGCGCTGATCGCCGCGGCTGCGGCGGCAAGGCCGGCGGCAAGCATTTCCTTGCTCATCGCCGCCTTGGCGAGCTTGTCGAACGTCTCGTTGAGGCTGGCCGAATCGTCGGCACCGCCACTGCTCTCATCCTTGCTGGCGCCTGCGCCGGCACTGGTCGCACCGAGCGCATCGTCCTGACTGGTGAAGCTGCTGTTGCCGCCCTGATTGTTCGACTTGGAGGTCTTGGCCCTGGCCACGAATATTCTCCCCGTTGGAAAAGCGTTGCCGGAATAGACGATGCAGCGCCGCAACGGTTCCGGCAAGCCCACCTTCGCCAGACACGTAAAAGGGACCGTCGCTCACCAGCGACGGCCCCTTCGACATGGTCAGCGGCCGGAGAGCTCCAGCCCGGGAGACCATTAGCGCAAGCTTGTCAGCCCCGCGTCTCCCGAACGAACTTCACCGTGCCTCCAGCTGAACCATGAGACATCGGATCACCTCCTTTCGCTGCGTTGTTGGTAGGTCCGAGAATGCGCGAAGATCAGCTTCGTTCAAGTCTTGTAATGATCGTCATTGTCGGCAATCCTCGATGGCTCGCGCCGGCTCGGCCGCCGACCGCAGGATCAGCGGCAAGGTCCCCTGAACATCCACCCACAAGCGCCCGCGCGTAAAGGCGATTGCGTCCAGCAAGGGATCGCTCGCAAGCAGCATGTTGCCCGGCGGAAGCGCACGCTCGCTGCTCGTGGTGGCAATGCGAATCGGGGCAGCGGGGCCGCCCCCGGTGCGTGAGAAACTCACCCGCCGCGTGGCTCGCGTACAACGGATGACGAGCTGAGGTCCGCGCGAATCGGAGAAAATCGCTTCGCTCGCATCGGGCGCATTTCGCCAAGTCCAGGTGCCGGCGTTCGTGGGTCGAGCCCGCCAGTCTGCGGGAGCGACGGGAGGCGCAGCGGCAACAATGGCCTGCAGCGAGGCAAGAATCAGGTAAAGCATGGATCAGCGAACGAGCTTGTCGACTTTGGCGCGCAGGGCGTCGAGCTCAGCCTTGAGGGCGGCAACCTCGTCCTTGCTGCCGGCGACCTCGGATGCACGAGGCGCAGTCCCGCCCGTGAAGGCCTTTGCTCCCTGTTCGAAGAGGGCCATCTGCCGCTTGGCGAGATCGGCAAAGAGATTGCTTCCGAAGGCATCCTTGAAGGCGGCCTGGTTCTTGGAAAAGCTCTGCATCGCGGCATCCAGATATCCGGGGACCATGGTCTGCATGCTATTGCCATAGAGCGCGATCAGCTGGCGAAGGAAGCTTGCGGGCAGCATGGTTGCGCCGCCCCGTGCCTCTTCCTCGACGATGATCTGGGTGAGGGCCTGATGGGTGATGTCCTCACCGGTCTTGGCGTCGACCACGACGAAGTCGCGACCTTCCCGGATCATCTGTGCCAGCCGATCGAGCGTGACGTAGGTCGAGCTCTCGGTGTCGTAGAGACGGCGGTTGGCATATTTCTTGATCGTGATCTTGTCGGAAGCGGCAGTCATGGGGCAGTCCTCGCGAAGTGGGCCAAGACCTAGCACCGCCGTCTGCCGCACCGCAACAAACGCGCGGTCCACGGCCGCTGCCTCTCTTTTTGGAGCTGGTGCGCCAGACCGCGTTACGATCGCCTGAATCGGCCCGTGCGGCGCTCGATGGCCTCAGGCGCTACCAGAGCAGCGAAATGGCAAGCGCAATCAACGAGCGCCCGATCGTCGATGCGGCCGGCTCGACTTCGTTGCGCGACTGCGGAGGAAGCGGGCGAACGATCGTGCTGGTGCCCTCGCTCATCAACCCGCCGGGCATTCTCGACCTTGATCCTGCCTCGTCGCTCGCCGAAGCCCTGGCGACGAAGCGCCGGGTGCTGCTGCTCGACTGGGGCCAGGCAGCAGGCCGGCGCACGCTCGACCTCGATGGTCATGTGGCGGAGCGGCTGATGCCCCTCATCGCGCGGCAGGGCCCTGTCACGCTGGTCGGCTATTGCCTTGGCGGAACGCTTGCGCTGGCCGCGGCCGGACGAAGTACAAGCGTCGAAGCAGTGGTGACCCTTGCCTCGCCTTGGGACTTCCATGCCTATCCGGCCGAAGCGCGCGAGCGGCTGCTGCGGATCTGGGAGGCGAGCGCGCCGGCTGCGACCGCCCTTGGTTCGCTGCCGATGGAGGTGCTGCAGGTCGCCTTCTGGCAGATCGATCCTGAGCGGATCGTCGCCAAGTTCGCCCGTTTCGCTTCGATGGCGGACGGATCGGTCGAAGCGCGGCGGTTCGTGGCGCTTGAGGATTGGGCGAATGGCGGCGAGCCCCTGCCTCTTCCGGCCGCGCAACAGCTAGTGGAAGGCTTGTTCTGCGGTGGCGTCGCGCCTTGGTCCCTCCCCTCATGCCCAATGCTGCACGTCACGGCGGCAGCGGATCGCATCGTTCCGGCGGCGACGGTCGCCACGCGAGGCGAACAACTGTCGTCCGCATCGGGTCATGTCGGCATGGTAGTCGGTCGCGATGCGCCAACCAAGTTGCACGCACCTATGCTGTCATGGCTTGAAGGCGCCGGAAGGGGCGGCTAGGGCGACCGGCAGGCACCCGTAGCTCAGCTGGATAGAGCGCTGCCCTCCGAAGGCAGAGGCCACAGGTTCGAATCCTGTCGGGTGCGCCATGATTTTCTAAGTAGTTACGACCATTTTCGCCACGCCCCGAAAATGGTCTGTCCGTGCTTCCGTCCGCGCTACCCTCTTTTGTTCCCGGTGCGTTCGCGGCTATTCGGCGCCCATGAGCACCCTCCAAGCCACCGGCCCTTCGATCCTCCGCATCGGCTTCGACCCCGCCGCCTTCGCCAAGCTCCTCCCCGACCAGCAGCAGGAGTTCGTCCGCTGGTACGTCGCGCGGGTGCTGAAGGGCGAGACAAGCGCGGTTGAGGAGTGGGAGCGATTGGGGTTGAAGGTCGATCTGCGACCCTGGCAGCGCTGACCCCTTCCCCTGTAGGATTTCCCAACATATCCTTCCCCCCAGCCCTGCTCGGGGGTCAGGGGCCGGGTCGAGCGCTATGTGCCAGGTGCGCTCCCCGGTGCCCGCACCGCCGAAGGGCACGTCACCTTGGCGCCGCGCTCCTGATGCCAACGACAGACCCGCGCGAGGGACTGCCGGCAGGCCTCACCCGCCTCCCGCACCGCCACGTCGAACGCGAGCCCGGTCGGGTCACGCTGGAGCAGCGCCATCACATCGGGCTCGGCAGGACAGGCGAGGTCAGCAGTCGGCGGGTGGCTTGCCGTCGCGACGGGCGGCTTGCTGCCGAGACACGCACTCATAGTAAGCAGCGCGGGGATCAGCGCCAGTCGAGCGAGCTTCTTCGATTGCATCGGTGATCTCCGTTCGTTCGGTGTGGGCGCGGGCATCGTCAACCCGGCGCTGGTCGGCCGCCCTCGTGTCGGCCTTGCGGTCGGCTTCGGCGGTGGCGGCGCGCTCGTTCGCGGTGTGGTTCCGGATGACGCTTCGGTCGTAGCTGCATTTCCCGATGCCGAGCGCGGCGATGAGCAGGACGACCGCCAGCCCGATCAGGACCGGCTTGGCGAAGCGCGCGGGGATGCCGGCCTTGACGACCAGCGCGACGAGGGCGGCGATCATGCTGCCCGCACCCGGTAGGTCGTGGACGGATTAGCCTCGGCGAACGCCTTGGACACATAGCGGCCCGTCACGCTCGAGCGGTAAAGCCAGCGCTTGCGGCGGAAGGCGTCGACGACTTTCTTCAGAAGGCTATCCATGCTTCTTCTCCTGAGTTCTTGAGCGCCTGGAGCCAGCGCTGGACGTGAAGGACCGCGGCCTCCTCGAGGCCGGCGATCGCGCGGCGCTCCGGCGAAAGTTCGACGCCTTGCGCCATGAGGAGCGAGAAGCTGGTCGAGCCCATCCACTGGCACAGCTCGGCGTGAAGCCCGTCGTGCGCCGTGTTCATCTCGGCCACCGAGCAGCCCATCCATCGAGCCATGTCGCGCTGGTGATCCTCGAAAGACTGGCCAGGCAGGCGAACCGGCTGGCCGACGGCGTGGTAAGTCATGGCCTCCCTCCTGCAATCTCCTCGGCTTTCTCCGCTGCAGCACTGGCGACGGCTTGGGCAGCCGCAGGCGCGTCCTCCCCGCCGCTCGCCTCGAACCCGTCCTTGCCGAGCTTCAGCGTTCGCTTGTTGATGGCGAGGCCGTAGCTGGCGAGGGTGATGCCGCTGATCGACAGGATGAGGATGAGCGCGAGGCCCAGCTTGTCGATGCGGGCGATCTCGGTCCCGGCGGCCCACGGCCCCTTCCATAGGATCCACGTCACCCAGACGGCGAAGAGGGTCATGGCGATGCCGCCGCCGATCGAGGCGACGAGGGCGATAAGGGCGCGAAGGTCACGCGCGGCGAGGGAGCGCAACCAAGTCACCGCGGCGACCCCATCGCGTCGGCCAGCTTCTCATGGTAGCGGAAGTTCGCATAGCTCGGGCCGTTGTAGCCCTTAGCGAAGGGCCGGCAGTCGGCGGGATTGGTCGACAGGCTCCGCAGCGCGCCCCTCAGTCCAGCCGCTTCGATGTAGCGGGACAGCAGCTCATAATGCGCCGCCTCCCCCGTGACGGTGGAATAGGCAAGTTCGAGCGGCGAGGAATAACCGAGGTCGAGGAAGCGGGCATAGCGAGGCGTTCCGGCGTGGGCGCCGAGCACCTGGAACCGGCCCCAGGAGACGGATGCGAAGGCAGCCAACGGGTTGAGGCAGGCGGCCCGGGCCAGCTTGTCCCAGCTGTCTTCGTTATAGCCGCCGCCTTTGGGATTGCTGAAGTCGTCCAGCCCATGCTCGCCGCTGGTGAAGCGGTGAAACAGGTGGCGCTCGAACAGGATCATGGGCCGGCCCTGTGCGTCATAGGCCGTGCCGCCGCTTTCGACCTTGGCGACCGCGCGAAGCTGGCGCGTAGCGCAACCGAGGCGAAGGGCGATGGCGGAGACGTCCTCGTCGGTCACGGCTGGAGCGCAGGTGTTGACGAAAGCGTTGACGAGCGCGGCCCTGGTCTGCGGCCCGGGATCGCCGTCGACCGCGATCGGTTGGCCCTTCTCGACGAGCCACTGCTGGAGGTCGCGCGGGTTCACTGCCCCTCCTCCGGCGGCTCGGAAGCCACGATCTTCGCCGCCGCGATCAGGCCCTTCTCTTCGGCTTCGGCGAGCTGTTGCCGCTTCCGCATGCTGTTGATCTTCTCGACATGCTGCGCGGCCTTCTCCGGCGCGGCCTGAAGGAGGAGGAGCAGCGAATCGAGGCAGGCGGTGAGGTTGTTGATGCGGTGCCGGTCCAGCGCCCGCTCCGCGTCGTGGATGCTCTGCTGCTGCTTCAGCGCTGCCTCCAGCTTGTCGACCCGCTCGGTAAGGCTGGCTTCGCGCTGACTGAGTTGCTCGATGAGCTTGTCGGAAGCCTCGGTCGCCTGCTTGCGCCAAGGCCCGATCTGCCTGATGAGGATGACTGCCAGCAGCAGAACGACGGTCCAGATGCCGCCGGTCTGCACCTTGTCGAGCATCAGCGGAGTGAGGAGCCCCGTCACCGCCCCACCTTGGAACGCGCAGGGCACAGGGTTGGGAAAGCTGCCATGCTTTCTCCTTGGGTTGGTAGCGGGTCGGCTTGAATCGCAGGGGCGGATTGACCGCAGCCCGGCAGTGCGGGACTAGGCGGTCATGAGATGGGTGCGGCGGCGAGTCCGATGGGAAATCAAGAAGTGGTCGCGGCGAGACTGGCCCTTCGCGCTGGCGTGTCTGGCGCTGGTCCTGCTTGCGATTGCGGCCTTCCGCTACCTGCCGGTGCCTCGGTAAGAACGAATGTCGCTCCTGTCGCGCGTGTCTTGGGCAGGCTGGGTATTCGCCGCCGCAGCCGGACTTACCGCCATTCTCATGGCCCTAAATGCCCTGCTCTTGTTGGTCCCTCAGGAGCGATATCGCGAGGTCGCCAGAGAGGCTGTTTCATCGGGCGCGCTCCCCAGGGTGACGATCCCGATCGGCCAAGAGTTCGCCTCGCCACGCTACAACCACAATGATTGCCTGATCGTCTCCATGCTCCTGCTGAAGCGGAGTGCGATCTCGCCAAGCAGGGCGGCGACACCCGCGCCCGAGCACAATCCCATGTGCCGCAACATGGTCGGGTCCATCGACAATCCCGACGCGCCTCAGACGCCCTACCATCGCTATGTCCACGGCTACTGGACCTTGGCGGGCCTCCTTCTTGCAATCCTTCCGTTCGGCGCCGCCACCATGCTGCTCTATGGGGTCGCCGTTGCGCTCTGTGTCGCGCTGATGGCGAGCCGCAACCCGCCGTTCGTGGCGCTCGGTGCCGGTGCCCTGTGCTTTACCGGGCTGCATTCTTTCGGCTGGTCCCTGTCCTTCGCGCCCGCCGACATCTCGATCCTTGCGGCGCTTCTCTACTGGAGCCGCCGCCCGCTCAGCGAGGGTAGCGGCGCCGTGCTGGGTGCGCTGGTCGCCGCCTTCGAGTTCCTCACGGGCGCCCTGCCCGTCGCGACGGCGCTGATCCTTGCAGTCGGCGCCTTCCAGCGACGGTCGCCCATCCGCCCGTTGCTCGCCTTCGGCATGGCGTTCCTTCTGATGTTTGCCCTGAAGGCGGCCATAGTGGCGCTGGGCGCTGGACCCGCAGAGGTTGCAGCGGCGGGCGGCAAGCTCAGCGACTGGGTAGCGACCGGCAACTGGGCTCTGGACCCGGCCAGCGCCGCCAAGATCGGCATCAGCGCGGAGACGGTGCAGCAGTCGCGCCTGCTCTCGTTTGCGTTCGAGGTCGAGCTGACCCTCTACACCGACCCCACCGTCAAGTGGGGGGGCATGGAAGTCGGCGGGATCCGGATCAGCCACCTGTCGCACATCGAGCGCGGCGAGCAACTGGCGCTGACCGCGACCAAGGGCAGCCGCAAACCTCACAGGGTCATGCCGCTGGTGATGGAGCAGCACCAAGCCGCCCCCACCCCGCCGGCCGAAGACACCCGCGCCGAATATGAGACCTGGGCGAACGACTTCCTCAACCGCGTGAATCGCGCCGACAGCGTCGAGAAGGTCCGCGCGCTCTTCGCCCGCGCCGAAGAGACGATCGGCTGGCTGAAGGCCAACCACCCCGACCTCGCCGACGCGATCGACACGAAGCGGCCGCAGGAAGAGGGCGCGGAGTGAGGTCCGACTGGGCGCGCGATGCCCATGCCCTCATCGCGGAGGTTGTTGGCGCCTTTCCGCAGACACGGACTTTTATAGACGCGGGCGACAAGATGGTCTGCGGCGCGTCATCTCTCTTATGCAGGAGGCGTCGAGGCGATGAGCATGATTGGCAGCGAGGACGGCTTCGGCCTTCGGCGGCGGTGCGACCGAATACACGCCGACAGAGAGCGGCTTAGAGAGGCGCTGACACGCCTAGTTGCGGCCTGCGACAATGGTCGTCGCTCAATTAAGCCGGGGTGCGGGGTCGGCGGCATGACTATCGAAGCCAACATCAAGGGCGAGCAGATTAGCGGCATCGATGCTTGGGCTGTGGAAGAGGCCCGCGCCGCCCTCTCGCAGGAGGGCAAATGACCCCCGCTGAAGTCCGCGCCCACCGCACCGCCCTCGGCCTCTCCGCAAGGGGATTGGCCGAGGCACTGCGTCTAGGCAAAGACGGTGGCCGCACTGTCCGGCGCTGGGAAAGCGGGGAGGTTGCGATAACCGGCCCCGCCTCTGTGGCGCTGGAACTGATGGTCGAGAAGCTGGGTCGATGACGAGGAGTCGAGCATCAGTCGTGCTACCCGCGTCGATTCACGGCATGTTCCGCCGAAATTGTGAGGAAAAGCAGGTCGAGCGCACTCCGTATTGGGGCCTCGGCATGCCCTCCGAAGGCAGAGGCCACAGGTTCGAATCCTGTCGGGTGCGCCACCTACCGGGTCCGCACGACAGCCGCATTCTTCCTCTCGCTGGGCAGGAAGAAACCGCACACTTACCCGGCGTGCTCCAGCAGGCCAAAGACATCATCGACAGGAGCGTCCCCTCCACGTGGGCGTTCTTTCATGATTGCCTCCGGCGTATCGGTTGCTGGTGGCGGGCTAGACCGCTGGCTATCCATCCGGTGATCGCGTCACTGCCACTGCGCTTGATGCTCGATGACAAGGCGCCATTGCCATCCTGATCCCCCGGTGAGGTCGCGGCCGGCGCACTGGAGAAGGCCGGTCCGGAGGCCCTGCGGACATCATTTCGAAAAATTGCGCCGAGTGGCGCTCGCCAAAGAGATGAGGGGCGAGCGTCTCCAGATCCATGCCAATTAAGTCCGCCATTTTTGATGATTGAAGAGCGGCTGGCTTTCCAGATGGCGATGAGCTACACTAGGCATCGCTTCAGTCGCAACTTCGTCGTCCTATGGCACTCCGCGTGCACGTTCCTTCGATTAGCTTCTCAAAGCTGAAGGGCAGCTGCTTTCTGCTGCTCACAATCAAGGAAATACTTATGCCAGCAGGCACCGTGAAATTCTTCGACAATGCCAAGGGTTACGGCTTCATCACCAACGAAGCCGGCGGTGGGGATGCGTTCGTCCACATCAGCGCTGTCGAGGCGGCCGGGATGCACTCGCTCGAGAAGGAGCAGCGCATCTCCTACGATCTCGAGAACGACAAGCGCGGCAAGACCAGCGCGGTCAACCTCAAGGCGGGCTGATCGCCGGCGCCGTCGGGGTCTCCGGCATAAGCGAACTGCTCACCTGGCGTTCGCCGCCCGTTGCGTCACGATGGCACCGTCATTGCCAACCAGGACGCCACAAGAAGCAGCCACGGCTGGTGCTTGTGGCGTCCTGGTGCGTTTGCCGCCTGTTCAATCCGAACGTCCCGAACCGAGATAAGCATCGCCCTATGAAGACCTACCAGAATTTCACGCACCAGGACCGCGCCGCGCAGGCGGCCAAGGCCAAGCAGGAGAAGCTAGAACAGCTTCGATCCAAGCCGCCGATCGATCCGGCAGCTCAGGAAGCGCGCCTGCTCGCCAGCCAAAGGCGCGAGGCCGCCGACGCCGAGAAGCGCGCCAGTCGCAAGGCCGCTGAAGAGGCCGCCGAACAGGCGGCCCGCGACGAGAAGGCCGCACAGGAAGAAGCGGAAGCTGCTCGGCTGGCGGCGATCAAGCCCGAGCCGACCGAGGAAGAGCGCAAGCTCGCTCGCGATGCGAGATATGCCGCCCGCAAGAACCGCCGATAGACCGGCCAAAGATGGCACGCGCAGCAAAGCCCAGGGCAGCCGAAAGCAGCAAGAGCCCGGCGCGCCTCGAGGTTCGCACGGCGAAGGCCGAAGACGTTCCGGCAATCCTGGCGTTGATCAGCCGGGCCTATCCCGGCTTCGGCAACTATAGCGCCGGCCAGATCCTCGGGCAGATCAACAATTTCCTGGAAGGCCAGTTCGTCGCTGTCCTCGAAGGGACCATCGTCGGCTATTGCGCGTCGTCCCGGATCGACGAAGCCATCGCCCTTGCGCCGCACGACTGGACGACGATCACCGGCAATGGCTTTGGAAGCCGCCACGATGCGACCGGCGACTGGCTCTACGGGACCGAGATGGCGGTCGACGATCGCCAGCGCGGCCTTCGTATCGGCAAGCGCCTTTACGATGCCCGCCGCGCTCTTGCCGAACGGCTGGAGCTTCGCGGAATCGTGTTCGGCGGACGGATGCCCAATTATGCCAAGGCCAAACGCAAGGTCGGCAGTCCGGAAGAATATCTCGCCCAGGTTCAAGAGGGCAAGCTCCGCGATCCCGTGATCGGTTTCCAGCTCGCCAATGGCTTTCGGCCGATCGGCGTTCTTCCTGCCTATCTGCCGTTCGACAAGCCGTCGGACGGCTATGCCGCGCACATGATGTGGCGAAATCCCTACGTCGACCCGAACGAGCCGGTGTCGTTTCGGGTGCCGCGCGGCGTGGAGAGTGTGCGGCTGGCAACCGTCCAGCTACAGGCCCGTGCCGTGAAGGATTTCGCGGAGTTCGTCCGCCAGGTCGAATATTTCGTCGACGTGGCCGCCGACTACCGGGCTGACTTCATCGTCTTCCCCGAACTGTTCACCATGT
Source organism: Sphingomonas sp. LHG3406-1 (assembly GCF_029637485.1). Taxonomy (GTDB): domain Bacteria; phylum Pseudomonadota; class Alphaproteobacteria; order Sphingomonadales; family Sphingomonadaceae; genus Sphingomicrobium. Next base: position 755,990 of record NZ_CP069128.1, read on the forward strand.
CACTCCTGTCGTTCGAGACCGACAAGCTGACGCCGATGGGGGCGATCGACCGGATGACCGAGCATCGCGCGCCGATCGTCGCCGAACTCTCGCGCATGGCGCTGCGCTACAACATCAACATCGTCGGCGGATCGCACCCGACGCGGACCGCCGACGGAAGTGTCCAGAATGTCGCCTATGTCTGCCTGCGCGACGGTTCGGTTCACGCGCAGGAGAAGATCCACCCCACCCCCAACGAGGCCTATTGGTGGAAGATCAAGGGCGGCAGCAGCGTCGACGTCATCCAGACCGACATCGGTCCGATCGGTGTCCTCATCTGCTACGACAGCGAGTTTCCCGAACTTGCCCGTCGCCTGGTCGACGAAGGAGCGCGGATCATCTTCGTGCCTTTCTGCACCGACAACCGGCAGGGCTACATGCGGGTGCGCTATTGCGCGCAGGCGCGCGCGATCGAGAACCAGTGCTTCGTCGTGCTGTCGGGCAACGTCGGCAACCTGCCGGGCGTCGACAATATGGACGTTCAATATGCCCAGTCCTGCATCCTCACCCCGTGCGACTTCCCGTTCGCGCGTGATGGCATCGCCGCCGAGGCGAGCGAGAATATCGAGACGTTGACGATCGCCGACGTGAACCTTGCGGATCTCACCTGGGCCCGAGCCGAGGGCACCGTCCGCAACCTCGCTGACCGCCGCTTCGACCTTTACCGGGTCGACTGGAACCGCGGCCTGCGCAGCGGCGAGGCTTCACTCGAGGCGCCTACCACGGGCAGCAAAAACCCCGGCGGCGGATAGCCTGCTCCCCGGCTGGACAAGGCGCCGTTCCTCAATGAAAAACAGAAACGGAACCCAGCCTCTTCGCTCGTCTCGCCACCGATTAGAAGGCCGCGCCTGCGCTCTTCCAGATCATGTATGCCGCCACCACAAAGATGAGCATGGCGAAGATGCTGTTCAGTTGTCCCGAGCCCGACAGACGCTTGGCCGCGCGCGTGCCGGCAAAGCTTCCAATCACGCCGCCGGCGATGAACATGCCCGCAAGCACCCAGTCGACAAGGCCCGAGAAGGCGTAATTCGCGGCGGTGGCCAGGCCAAAGGCGGAGACGGCCATGAGACTGGTGCCGACAGCATTGATCATCGGCATGCCCGTCGAGGCGATCAGGCCGGGCACGATGAGGAAGCCGCCGCCGATCCCGAAGAAGCCGGAGAAAGCTCCGGTGCCAAGTCCGGCTCCAAGGACCTTGCCGGCATTGCCGCGGTTGCAATTCGCATCGGCTGAGCCCTCGTGCTTGCGGCGGCGAAGCATCAGAATTCCGACTAGGATCATCACGATTGCGAAGAGGAACAGCAGCCTCTCGCCGTCGAAAGCCTTGCCGGCGGTCGAACCGAACGTGGCGCCGATCACGCCTGCACCGGCATACATGAGCCCGCAGCGCCACTTCACCGTACCGGCGCGGGCATGGTTGACCAGCCCCGCCGCCGCATTCGCCGCCACGGCGAGCGCGCTTGTGCCAATTGCGACATGCGGGCTCTGGACCCCAACGAGATAGACCATCAGCGGAACCGCGAGAATGGATCCGCCACCGCCGACAAGGCCAAGGGTGAAACCGACAAGGCCACCCGACAACAGGCCGAGGACATATTGAACGGTATCGAGCATGACTTCGCCGACGGAGCTAGGCTTCGGCGGCGGCCGAACCGCGGGCGAGGCGTTCGCGGAAGGGCTCGAGATCGTAGCCTTCCCTCGCCGCAATTCCGATCCGTTCATCGATGGTGAGATTGGAATGGTTGGCGAGCGCCCACATCAGCGCAGATCTGGTGCCGCTTCGGCAGAAAACTGCAATTGGCTTGGGCAGGATTTCAAGCGCAGCGCGGAATGCGGCGACCTGATCGTCGCTGATCTGCCCTATGACGACCGGAATTTGCAGGGCCTCCATGCCGTGACTGGCGGCAGCGGCCTTGAGGTCGGCCCACAACGGCTGGCCGTCGGTCTCGCCCTCCGGACGATTGCCGATGATCGAACGATAACCACGCTGCGCGAGGTCGGCGACGTCTTCAGCGGAAGGCTGAGCAAGAGCGGAAACGTTGGGCGTGAGAACGGCGAGCCTCATCGTCAGGATCCTTGAAGCGGAGCGGCGCGCGCCTGCGCCGGGAAGAGATTGGTGAGAGCCATGCCAACCAGCATGGCTGCGACGAACGGAATGGCGGCGGCCGGCGCCAGCGCCAGGGAGGCGACGGCAGGTCCGGGGCACAGGCCGGCAATGCCCCATCCGATGCCGAAGAGAGCGGAACCAGCGATCAGCCTTCCGTCGAGATCCGTTCGGTCAGGAAGCGCGAAGCATTCGCCGAATAGCGGCCGTGCCATGCGGGCCTGCAAGCGCCAGGCGATCGCCATGACGATAACCGCGCCGCCCATCACGAAGGCGAGCGTAGGGTCCCACGCGCCGAACAGGTCGAGGAATCCGCGCACCCGCGCCGGATCGGTCATGCCGCCAATGCTGAGGCCGCCGCCGAAAAGCGCGCCGGACACCAGGGGCGGAAGAATGCGTCGTGTGGAGCTCATCCCAGCCCCCCCACGAGATTGCTGACGGCAACGGTGCCAATGCCGGCCGCCATGAAGGTGGCGGTGGCGATCATCGAGCGCTGTGAAAGCCGGCTGACGCCGCAGACGCCGTGCCCACTGGTGCAGCCGCTCCCCATGCGGGTGCCGATACCGACCAGCAGGCCAGCGGCGACCAGCACGGGCCAGGAGGCGAACGCGGCCGTCCGCTGGCTGGTGATGGCGGAGACGAGCAGCGCGCTGAGCGGCAGACCAATGAGGAACAGCCAGGCGCTGCTGCGCGACATGCCTCCGTCGGCAAGACCAGTGGCGCGCGCGGTGATGCCCGACACACCGGCGATCCGACCTGCCCCGAGAAGCATCAGCGCCGCCGCAAGGCCGATCATCACGCCGCCGATCAGGCCCTTGAGCGGCTGCGCATTGCCAAGGAGTTCGCTCATAACAGGTTCACCGGCTGCTTGAGGTAGCTGACGCCATTCTCCTCGGGTTCGGGAAGGTGACCGCCCCGCATGTTGACCTGAAGCGAGGGCAGGATGAGCTTGGGCATCGACAGCGTCGCGTCGCGCTGGGTGCGCATGGCGACGAAGTCGTCCTCGCTCACGCCCTCGTGGATGTGGACGTTGCCGGTGCGCTCGGCGAGCATGGTGGTCTCCCACGCGAACTGGTCACGATTGGGTGCCTTGTAGTCGTGGCAAAGGAAAACGCGCGTCGCGTCGGGCAGCTTCATCAGCCGGCGAACCGAGCGATACAGCTGCCGCGCGTCGCCGCCGGGAAAGTCTGCCCGCGCCGAGCCATAGTCGGGCATGAACATCGTATCGCCGGTGAACAGGGCGTCGCCGATGACATAGGCCATGTCGGCCGGAGTATGTCCGGGCACGTGCAGGGCGATCACCGGAATTCCGCCAATGGCCAGGACATCGCCGTCGTCGAGCAGTCGGTCGAACTGCGAACCGTCGCGGGCGAACTCGGTGCCTTCGTTGAAGATCTTCCCGAACACGCCCTGTACGGTCACGATCTCGCGCCCGATCGCCATCTTCCCGCCGAGCTTCTCCTGGAGGTACGGAGCCGCCGACAGGTGATCGGCATGCGCGTGGGTCTCGAGGATCCAGTCGACGGTGAGGTTCTGTTGCTGGGCATAGGCGACGATCCTGTCGGCGCTGTCCAGGCTGGTGCGGCCGGACGATTGGTCGAAGTTCCAGACACTGTCGATGATCGCGGCACGCTTGGTCTGCGGGTCGCTGACCACATAGCTGACGGTAAAGGTCGGCTCGTCGAAAAAGGCCTTCACCTGCGGCGCGGGAAGCTGGCCCTGCTGCACGTCGACGACCTGGGCGACGGCATGGTCGATGTGACGATCATTGGCGATCATGAGACTGGCTCCCTTCGGTATCTGACGCTCCGAGCTCGGGGCAGAAAAGATCGTGGAGAAGTGCGAGGACCTGCTGCGCCTTGGGGTCGCAGACGCTGTAGAAGACCGTCTGCGCTTCCCTGCGGGTGGCAACGAGACCCTCCTCACGAAGCTTGGCCAGGTGCTGCGAAAGCGCAGATTGGCCGAGCCCGACCCGGTCCTGCAACTGCCCGACCGAGAGCTCGCCTTCCGCGGAAAGATGGCAGAGCACCAGCAACCGGCATTCGTTTGCCATCGACTTGAGAAGTGCGACGGCCATTGTCGCCTGCTCGCCGAACCGCGCGAGAACCTGGGCATCCATGCGACTCTCCATAAGGTTTCGCTTATTTAGCGTATTCTAATGTAAACGCAAGAGCCCAGGTGACCGGGACAAACAACGCTGGATGAGATCTGCTTTTGAGAGGATGATCGGCAGCTTCGAGCCCCCGACGCGGGGGCAAACCCGCCTTCACACCACGTGACCGGGCGTGGCCCTTTCCCCTACGCACCCGAAGGCCATTGTCCTTGTCGGTTCTTGGTTCGGACGGAGGATGTCCGGCTCGTCGCTCGCCTGGCGGCCACCGGCGGGTGGGAGGCGCAGGGCTCAGGCTGGGACTATAGCCATGTCCCCACGACCAGAGCCGCGGCGGCGCGGGCCTATGAGGAAGCGGGAATCAGTGATCCGGCCGCCCAGCTCAGCCTCACGGAGGTTCACGACTGCTTTTCCATTACCGAATTGGTGACGATGGAGGACCTTGGCCTGAGTAGCGAGGGAGAAGCGGTCCGCGACATCCTCGACGGCAGGTATGACGCCGACGGAGAACTGCCTTGTCAGATCGATGGCGGTCTCAAATGTTTCGGTCATCCGATCGGCGCGACGGGCATTCGCATGGTCTACGAAAATTACCTGCAGCTCCTCGGTCGCGCCGGGCCTCGGCAGCGCCGCCGGGAGGTCGTCAGCGCGCTCGCCCACAATCTCGGCGGAGCACCCTTCCACGGCATATGCTCGATCTCCATCGTCGGCCTCTTGGGCTGAGACTGTGGTGAGTAGCCGATGATCTCTTCGATCTTCGGGTAATCGGGACCTTCAACTGCCGACTTCGCGGCAAAGATGCCGCAAGGAAGTTGCCGCAGCGCAGAGTGACGCTCAATGATCGTTCGCAGCCCTGTGAAGACGTCGACCCCTGCTTCGCCAGCGAGGTCCGCACAAGCAGACATGCAAAACGGAGTTGCTGAGCGTCCGTAAAGCTAGTCGGTTGCTAGTGTCTCCAGGGCCGCTCGAAGGGCTCCGCCTCGCATCGGCATCGAGGGGTTCTCCGGCGTTCCGACCATCCACGTGGCGGCGAGAGAGGGATCCACTCCGCTCGCCAGGCGATACTCCCGTTAAGATACCGGAGCGACACCAGACCGGGTCCACCAGTGGCCTGGGCGACACCGCAAGACGGCGAAGATGCAGGATTCACAACCGGCACGATGGTGGAGCTGAGGGGAATCGAACCCCTGACCTCTGCAGTGCGATTGCAGCGCTCTCCCATCTGAGCTACAGCCCCGCACCGGTTGCGAGGCGCTCCCTAGCCTCGCTTTCGCGCCCGCGCAACGCGCTTTTCTGCCTCAGCCAGACAGGGCGATCGTTTCGACCTCGCGCCGCGTCACCCTGCCCCTTTGTCCCGGAACGGCACTCGGCCCGACTCGTTAACCTTGAGCATCCCCCGCCCCCTTTGGACGGATGCCTCAATGGAGGAGAGTTAATGGCCTACGATCGGTACGACAGCCGCGACGAGAACCGCGGCCACCGTGACGACCGCCAGCGCGATCATCGCAGCGGCGATCACCAGGAGGGACGCGGCTTTTTCGACCGCGCCATCGACAGCGTGTCCAATTTCTTCAGCGACGACGACAGCGGCAGCCGGCGCGACCAGGGCCATGGCTACAACCGTGCCGCCAATGCCTATGATCCCCGCGCGGGCGATCGCGGCCCCGGCTACAATCGCAGCGGATACGAACCGCGCGCCTATGACGGCGACGAAGGCCGTCAGCGCCGCGACAGCGAGCATGACCGGTTCGGCGATTCTGACCGTTCGGCCTTCTTCGGCGGCGGCCAGTCGACCAGCTACGGCCGCGGCCGCGACGAGGGCGACTACCGGAACCAATATGGCCGCGGCGGCGGCGAGAGCGGCGGCTTTGGCCGGGGCGACTATGGCAAGCAGGGCCAGGACTATCAGGGTCGCCAAGGTCAGGACCATGACAACCCGGGTTCGGGCCGTACCTATCCGTCTGGCTACGGCCAGACCGGTGGCGGTTCCTATCGCGAAAGCCAGCACCAGTCGTTCGGCTCCGGCTCGGGCCAGCAGGACCGCCACGGCGGCGGCTTCCAGAGCCAGGGCAGCGACCGCTATCGCCCGATGACCGGCGACTATGGCCGCGGCTCCGCTGAGCAGGGCCGCCAGCACTCCGGCATGGGAAGCCAGGATTTCGGCCAGCAGCAATATGGCAGCCAGGATCGCTTCCAGGACCAGGGCAGCGACGCGGGCCGTCGCTACAGCCAGGGCGGCTGGGGCGACCAGGACAGCCAGCGCCAGTTTCGCGGGCAGGGTCAGCATCAGGGCGAATCCTCTTACTTCGGCAACTCCGGTTTCGGCGGCCGTGAGGAGCAGTCCGGTAGCTTCGGCACGTCGCGACAGGGTCAGCAGTCGAGCAGCTTCAAGAGCCCGCACGACGAGCATTATTCGAGCTGGCGCCAGCGCCAGATCGAGGATCTGGATCGCGACTATGACGAATATTGCCGCGAGCATCAGAGCCGGTTCGAGAATGAATTCACCGGCTTCCGGCAGCAGCGTCAGACCAAGCGGCAGATGCTGGGCATGATCCGCGAGCATGCCGAAGTGGTCGACGAGAGCGGCCAGCACGTCGGCACGGTCGACAAGGTCCGCGGCGAGAAGGTCATCCTGACCAAGAATGACCCCGAGGCGCATGGCGTGCATCGCAGCTTCACCTGCTCGCTTCTCGACCGGGTCGAGGACGGCAAGGTCTACCTCTCGGGCTCGAAGGACTCGATCCGTTCGCGGCTGACCGAAGAGCGCGAGGACGACCAGAACCGTTCGCAGGACAACGGCAGCAGCAGCGGCGGCATCCTCGGCGGCCTGTTCGGCGGCGGCTCGGACCGTGACGATCGTCAGGCCCAGTCGTCGACCAACCAACCGACAGGCCAGACGCTGAGCCCGACCTCGACCACCGGCACGAGTAGCGACGGCCCCCACGTCCTCGATCAGAGCTTCTCCGGAACCTATGACGAGGACAATAGCGGCAGCAGCTCCAGCAGCAGCAGCAGCCGCTCGACCAAGAAGTAAGCTCCTGAGCTGACTTCAGGCGGGGGCCCGGCTTCCTTCGGGAGGCCGGGCCCTTTCTCTTTTTCGTCATGCCGGGCTTGACCCGGCATCCGCCTTCTTCTTCTGCGGTGCAAAGGCAGGCAGATCCCGGGTCAGGCCCGGGATGACGATAGGAGAAGACGAATGGCAAGAGCCTGGCACCTCAAGAGCCGCCCCAACGGCCTTCCAACCGCCGACAATTTCGAGTTCAAGGACATCCAGCTGCCCGAACTCGCCGATGGCATGGTCCATGTCCGCAACCGCTGGCTGTCGGTCGATCCCTACATGCGCGGGCGCATGAACGACGTGAAAAGCTACGTTCCGCCCTTCCAGATCGGCGAGCCGCTCGAGGGCGGCGCGGTCGGCGAGGTGGTCGAGAGCCGTGACCCGAACTTCGCCGCCGGCGACATGGTCCTCCACATGGTCGGCTGGCGCGACGAGGCGGTGGTTCCGGCCGCCGCCCTCAACAAGCTTCCGCAGATCCCCGGCGTGGAGCCGCAGGCCTTCCTCGGCAATCTCGGACTCACCGGCGGTACCGCTTACTGGGGCCTGCTCGATGCGGCTCAGGCCAAGGCCGGCGACATCGTCTTCGTCTCGGCCGCGGCGGGCGCCGTCGGCTCGGCGGTGGTCCAGATCGCCAAGGCCAAGGGCATGACGGTGATCGGCTCGGCAGGCGGCGCCGACAAGTGCCAGTTCGTGCGCGACCTCGGTGCCGACGCCGTCATTGACTACAAGTCGGGTACCCCGCTGGTAAAGGCGCTTGCCGAGGCCGCGCCGAAGGGGATCGACGTCTACTTCGACAATGTCGGCGGCGAGCATCTCGACGCTGCCCTCGCGCTTGCCCGCAAGGACGCCCGCTTCGCCATCTGCGGCATGATCGACGGCTACAACAGCGGCGAGCCGACGAGCCTTCGCTACATCATGCGCGTCATCGCCATGCGCATCATGCTCAAGGGCTTCATCTACACCGATTACCTGCCCCGCAACGGCGAGTTCTACGGCGAGATGGGCCCGTGGGTCGCGACCGGCCAGGTCAAGGGCCGCGACACGGTCCTCGAAGGCCTCGAGAAGACCCCCGAGGCCTTCCTCGGCCTGTTCACCGGCGCCAACACCGGCAAGATGCTGGTGAAGCTATAGTGGTTCCCCTGCGCAAGCAGGGGAGCTCCGCTCACACCCGATTGTAATTGCACACCCGCGGGTCGCCGCTCTGCAGGCCGCGCCGGAGCGCTTCCATCCGCTGGGCGCTCGACCCGTGGGTGAAGCTTTCCGGCCGGACCGCCTGTCCGGATCCCGCCTGCAACGCGTCGTCGCCGATCGCCTCGGCGGCGCGCATGCCCTCCTCGAGGTCCCCCGGCTCCAGCGCGCGCCCGCCTTCGGGATTGCGGGCCAACGCCGCCCACACCCCGGCATAGCAGTCGGCCTGAAGCTCGACCCCGACCTGCACGGCATTGCCCTCGGCCGTTCCGAGCGAGGCCTGCGCCCGGCTCGCCCGGTCCAGCGTTCCTTCCAGGTTCTGGATGTGGTGCCCAACCTCGTGCGCGATCACATAATAGCGGGCGAAATCACCCGGCGCGCCGAAGCGGCTGCTCAGTTCATTGAAGAAGCTAGGGTCGATGTAGATGCTCTGGTCGCCCGGACAATAGAAGGGCCCGAAGCTCGCCTGCCCCTGGCCGCAAGCCGTGGCGGTGCCGCCGCGATAGGCGACCAGCTTCGGTTCGGCGTAGCGCTGCCCGCCACTCGCGAACAGCTGGCTCCACACCTGGTCGCTGTTGTTGAGCGCAGTCTCGAGGTCGCGGGCGACTTCCGGCGACAGGTTGGACGAGCCGGAGCCGCCGCCCTGCTCGCTCGGTGAACCGCCCCCGCCGAGGATTCCGCCGCCGCCAAGGCCGCCGAGCGCGCAATAACCAAGGCCGAGGATCAGCAGGCCGACGAGCCCGAATCGGCTCAGCACCAGCGGAATGAGCAGGCCAAGCATTCCGCCGCCGCCGCCCAGCACGGGCATTCCGCCCGACTGTCCCGTCCGATCGATGAAGTCGTCGTCGTTGCCGCCGCCAAGACGCATGCCGCTCTCCCTTTCGCCACCATAATGATCGGTGCAGCACGAGGGTTGCAAGCCGCCCCGCATCATCCGGGCTTGACCCGGCATCCGCCTTCCTTTTCACCGCCGGGACGAAGAACAGGCAGATCCGGGCCCGGTCCCGGGCGATGAAAGGAACATCATGATCCTCAAGGACAAGGTTGCGTTGGTCACGGGATCCACCAGCGGCATCGGCCTCGCCGTCGCCCGCGCACTCGCTTCCGAAGGCGCGCGGATCATGCTCCACGGCTTTGGCGACCGCGATGCCAATCTCGCACTGAAGGAAGAGATGGCGGCACTCAGCGGGGACCTCGCCAGCTATTCGGATGCCGACCTCTCTTCGCCGGACGCGATCGACGCCCTCGTCGCGCAATGCACCGACGAGCTCGGCAGCCCGTCCATCCTCGTCAACAATGCCGGCGTCCAGCATGTTGCCCCGGTCGAAAGCTTCCCGACCGACAAGTGGGACTGGATCATGGCCGTGAACCTGTCGGCTGTCTTCCACACCACCCGCCTCTGCCTGCCCTCGATGCGCCAGCGCGGCTGGGGCCGGATCATCAACACCGCCAGCGCCCACAGCATCGTCGCCTCGCCCAACAAGGCACCCTATGTCGCCGCAAAGCATGGCGTGGCCGGCTTCACCAAGGCGGTCGCGCTCGAAGCGGCCAGGGACGGAATTACCGTCAACTGCATCTCGCCCGGCTACGTTTGGACGCCTTTGGTCGAGAACCAGATCCCCGACACCATGAAGGCCCGCGGACTCACCCGCGAGCAGGTGATGAACGACGTCCTCCTCGCCGCCCAGCCGACCAAGCGCTTCGTCGAGCCGGTCGAGGTCGCTGCCCTCGCCCTCTTCCTCTGCCGCCCGGAATCGGGAAGCATCACCGGCGCCAACCTCAGCATGGACGGAGGCTGGACCGCGCAGTGAGGAGCGGTAAGGTGCAGGTGATGGTTCGTCTCCTGCCCCTGCTCGCCCTAATCCCCCTCGCCGCCTGCGCACCGGTCGAACGGCCTACCGACGGGCCGGTCGCCACGGCCCGCGCCTGGCAGACGGTGGCGACGCCCGGCGACCGGGGGCGGCTGCGCGAATGGCGGGCGAGCTTCGTTCGGGCGCTGGCCGAGGCACGTGCCGCGGGGCACAGCGAGGCGATCGCCCGCGAAGGCGCCCTGCTGGAACCCGACGCGGCCGTCGGCGGCCCCATCCCCAACGGCGATTATCGCTGCCGGGTGGTGAAGCTCGGCGCCGCTTCAGAAGGCTTGCTCCCCTTCCTTTCCTATCCCAGCTTCGCCTGTCGCATCGACAAGTCAGGCCGCCTCCAGGCCTTCACCAAGCTGACCGGCTCGCAGCGACAGGTCGGCTACATCTTCCCGCACGATCGCCTGCGTTCGGTCTTCCTCGGCACGCTCGTCCTCGGCGATGAGCAACGCGCCATCCCCTACGGCGCCGACGCCGAGCGCGACCTTGTCGGCTGGGTCGAGCGCATCGGCCCCGCCCACTACCGCCTCCTCCTCCCGGCCCCCCGCTTCGAAAGCCTGATGGACGTGGTCGAACTGGTACCGGCCACTTGAGAGCGGGTGCTTCCGCAAGGGAATAGGAGGCGCTAGCCTCGTCCCATGCTTCACCTTCTCGCCGCTGCCGCCCTCGCTGCCCAGCCCGCTCCCGCCGAGCTGGCGCCGCTGATGTCCCTCTACCGCGAGCTTCACGCCGCGCCCGAGCTGGCCATGGCCGAAAGCCGCACCGCCGCCCGGCTCGCGCCAGAACTGAGGAAGCTCGGCTATGACGTGACGGAGAAGGTCGGCGGCACCGGCATCGTCGCCATCCTCCGCAACGGACCCGGCAAGACCGTCCTCCTTCGCGCCGACATGGACGGGCTCCCCCTCGAGGAGAAGACCGGTCTCCCCTTCGCGTCGAAGGTCCGCACCACCGCGCGCTCGGGCGTCGAGACCGGGGTCACGCACGCCTGCGCCCACGATACCCACATGACCGCCCTGATCGGCACCGCCCGCCGCCTCGCCTCGAGCAGGAGCCGCTGGAAGGGCACGATCGTCCTCATCCTCCAGCCCGGCGAGGAGACGAGCGAAGGCGCTGCCGCCATGCTCGCTGATGGTCTGTTCACCCGCTTCCCCAGGCCCGACACCATGCTCGCCTTCCACAACAGCGCCTCGCTTCCGGCCGGCACCATTGGCCTGACGCCCGGGCCGGCGCTGGCGAACGTGGACAGCGTTGACATCCTCGTCCGCGGAGTCGGCAGCCATGGCGCAGCACCGCAGAACGGCCGCGACCCGATCGTTCTCGCCGCCCGTATCGTCTCGACGGTCCAGACCCTCGTCAGCCGCGAACGTAATCCGTTCGATCCCGCCGTCGTCACCGTCGGCAGCTTCCACGCCGGCACCACCCACAACATCATCCCCGACGAAGCCAAGCTGCAGATCACCGTCCGCAGCTACACGCCCGAGGTCCGGCAGAGCCTGCTCGACGGCATCCGCCGGGTCGCCCGCGGGGAGGCGATCGCCGCCGGCATCCCCGACGAGAGGATGCCGTTGGTCACCGTGCGCGATCCCTCGACTCCGGCCACCGTCAACAGCGAGGACCTGACCGCTAAAACCCGCACGCTCTTCACCGGCATCTTCGGCGCCGATCGCGTGCGCATGGTCCCGGCCGCCATGGTCGGCGAGGATTTCAGCCGCTACCTCATCGCCAATCCGCAGGGTCGCAGCCTGCTCTTCTGGGTCGGCGGCGTGCCCCAGGCCAAGTGGGACGAAGCCAAAGGGGAAACGACCAAGCTCCCCGGCCTCCACTCGCCTTACTGGGCACCCGATGCGGAAACGGTCATCGGCACCGCCGTGCAGGCGATGGAAGCGGCGGCGCTGGCAGCGCTCAGGTGACCGTCGTCCGCATCTTCACCCTTCCTTTGTAAATTTCTCCGACACTGCCCTTCGTGGACAGTCTGCTCGCCTTCTGGAGTCATGCGCTCGGTGCCGTGGCGATGAGCACGGTGCTCCTCTGGCAGCTGCGGGGATGGGCAGCCGGCCCGGCGCAGAAGCTGCTGCTCGGCGGCCTGCTGACCACCGCTACCGCCGCCTGGCTCGGCGGGGTTTCGGCTGGCACCATGCTCGCCGCACATGCCGAAACGGCCCGCAACCTCATCTGGGTGGCGATGCTCTTCATCCTCTCCGATGCCAGCAAGGCGGATGAGGGATCGGGCGGGCGGCAGCGTGCCGTCGCGCTCGTCTACGGCGCGGTCGCGCTGGTGCTCGGCGCGCAGGCGCTGGTCGACAGTCTCGGCGCCTTCGCGAGCCCGCACGACCAGCCGGCGCTGGAAGGCACCGCCATCGTCCTGCGCACCATCACTGCCGCCGGCGCCCTCGTTCTGGTCCACAACCTCTACGGCCAGACGGCCGTCGCCAGCCGCGGTCCGATGCGCCTGCCGATGCTCGGCCTCGCCTTGCTCTGGATGTTCGATCTCAACCTCTACACCCTTCAGGCGCTGCATCTGGCGCTTGGCGACACGCTCGGCGAGATGCGCGGAATCGTGGTCGCTCTCGCCGCGCCCTGCTTCGCCCTGACCCGCGCCGATAGCACCGCGTGGCGACCCAAGCTTTCGCGCGCGGCCACCTTCCAGTCGCTCTCGCTGCTCGCCATTTGCTCCTATTTCGCGATCATGGCGCTGCTTGCCGCCGTGCTCCGCGCCGGTACCTTCGACTGGCTGCGCGGCCTCGCCATCCTCGTCCTCGCCGGCATGACCGTCGCGCTCGCCGTCCTCCTGCCCAGCCGCCGCGCCCGCAGCTGGACCAGGGTCAAGATCGCCAAGCATTTCTTCGAGCATCGCTACGATTATCGCACGGAATGGCTGCGCTTCGCCGCGACGCTGGGTGCCGGCGCCTCGTCCGAGCCGCTCGCCGCCCGAATCGTCCGCGCCTTCGCCGATATTCTGGAAGCACCGGCCGGCCTGCTCATCGCACCCGACGACCTCGATCGAACAACCGTCGTAGCTTCCTGGCAATGGCCGGGCCGCCTGCCTGCCCCGGCCCTTGCCGGCGATGGGCTCGCGGCGCTCTGGCCGCAGCTCGGCGATTCCCGCGTGCTCGAACTTGACGCCCATCGCTATCGCTGGGGCTCGGCCGCCGATCTCGCTCTTCCCGTACCCTCGTGGATGCGGGACGAGCAGTCGCTCTGGGTCGGCATTCCGCTCGTTCACGGCGAGACCGTCGTGGGCCTCGTCCTCCTCGCCGCGCCCGAGCTTCGCCGACCGCTCGACTGGGAAGATTACGATCTCCTCCGCACGGCCGGACGCCAGGCCGCCGCCAGCCTGTCCGAAGCCGCCTCCCAGCAGCGCCTCGGCGAAGCCCAGCGCTTCGACGAGTTCAACCGCCGCTTCGCCTTCATCCTCCACGACATCAAGAATCTGGTCAGCCAGCTGAAGCTGCTCGCCCGCAATGCCGAGCGCCATGCCGACAATCCCGAATGGCGTGCCGACATGGTCGCGACGCTGCAGGGTTCGGTCGGCAAGATGACCGACCTCCTCGCCCGCCTTGCGCCCGCCGGCGCTGGCCAGCCGCGCAACCCGCTCCGCGACGTCCAGCTTCGTCCGCTCCTCGCCGGAACGGTCGCCGGTCATCTCGGCCACCATGACGTGCGCCTGCTCGGCGACAGCGGAGTCGAGGTGATTGCCGATCCGCTCGGGCTCGAACAGGCGCTCGGCCACCTCCTCGCCAATGCCGTCGAGGCCAGCCCGCCCGCCGAACCCGTCACCGTCAGGGTCGACCGCGCCGTCGATCATGCGCGTATCGAGATCAGCGACTCCGGCCCCGGCATGGACGCCGACTTCATCGCCAACCGCCTGTTCGCCCCCTTTGCTTCGACCAAGGAAGGCGGCTTCGGCATCGGCGCCTTCGAGGCGCGCAGCCTCCTCCACGCCATGGGTGGCCGGCTCACCGTCGACAGCCGCCCGGGCGGCGGCACCCGCTTCACCATTTCCCTGCCGCTCGCCGCCAGCGAGTCCCACGACCTGCCCGAAAGACTGACCGCATGAGCGATTCCGCGCAACTCCCCGTCCTGCTCGTCGTCGAAGACGACGAAGGCCTGCAGCGCCAGCTCAAATGGGCCTATGAGGGCTATCGCGTCGTCAGCGCGTTCGACCGCGCTGAGGCGCTCGAACTGCTCCGGCTGCACGAACCGGCGGTGGTCACCCTCGACCTCGGCCTGCCGCCGGATCCCGACGGCACCAGCGAGGGCTTCGCCGCCCTTACCGAAATCCTGCGCATCAAGCCCGACACCAAGGTCATCGTCGCCTCAGGCCACGGCGCCCGGGGAAGCGCGCTCAACGCCATCGCGCTCGGCGCCTACGACTTCTACAAGAAGCCGGTCGACATCGACGACCTCGGCCTGATCGTCGCCCGCGCCTTCCAGCTCCACGCGCTCGAAGCCGAGAACCGCCGGCTCGAAGCGCAGGCCTCCGAAGGCGGCACCGTGCTCGGCCGAATCATCACCGCGGCGCCGAGCATGCTGAAGATCGCCCGCACCATCGAGCGCGTCGCCCCCGCCGACGTCTCCGTCATGCTGCTGGGCGCCAGCGGCACCGGCAAGGAACTGCTCGCCCGCGCCGTCCACGAGAAGAGCCGCCGCGCCGCCGGCCCCTTCGTCGCCATCAACTGCGCCTCCATCCCCGAGAACCTGCTCGAAGCCGAACTGTTCGGCTACGAGCGCGGTGCCTTCACCGGCGCGGTCAAGACGACTCCCGGCAAGATCGAGATGGCCAGCGGCGGAACCCTCTTCCTCGACGAGATCGGCGACGTGCCGCTGCCGCTCCAGGTCAAGCTCCTGCGCTTCCTCCAGGAGCGGGTGATCGAGCGCATCGGCGGCCGCCAGACCATTCCGGTCGACCTGCGCATCGTCTGCGCGACCCACCAGGACCTCGACGCCATGCAGGCGGACGGCCGCTTCCGTGAGGACCTCTATTATCGCCTCGCCGAGATGGTGGTCGCCATTCCGACCCTCGCCGAACGTCCGGGCGACGCCGTCCTCCTCGCCCGGCACTTCACCCGCCGCTTCGCACGCGAGCTCGGCACCCCCGTCACCGGCCTCGCGCCCGACGCCATCGACGCGATCGACAGCCATGCCTGGCCCGGCAACGTCCGCGAGCTCGAGAACCGCATCAAGCGCGCGGTGATCATGGCCGAAGGCAAGCTGGTCGGCGCGCTCGACCTCGACCTGCCCGGCATCTCGGAGGAGGCGTTCGAAGCGATCAACCTCCGCGCCGCCCGCGAGAAGGCCGACCGCCGCGCCATCCACCAGGCGCTGATCCGGACTGAGCACAACATCTCCGGCGCCGCCAAGCTGCTCGGCATCAGCCGCCCGACGCTTTACGACCTGCTGAAGCAGTATCAGCTCCAGCAATAAGGACCGCCGGCGTCAGGCCGTCTCCTCCGGCCGGCGCGAGATCCAGGCCGCACAGGTCACGCCGACCAGCGCCGGCACGAGCATCAATGGCCACGGCAGCAGCCACAGGCCGACCGCCGCACTGGCGGCCAGCGCAACATAGGCGCTGCGCTTACCGCGGCGGCTGATGCTCCCGTTGGCACGCCAGGCGCGGATCGCCGGTCCGAAGCGCGGATGACCGACCAGCCGCGCCTCAAGGCGCTTGCTCCCCTTGGAGAAGAGGAAGGCGGCGAGGATGACGAAGGGAACGGTCGGAAGCAGGGGCAGGAAAAGGCCGATGAAGCCGAGCGCAAGGGCCACGAAGCCGAGGGCGAGGTACAGGATCCTCATGCCGCCAAGGCCGCTGACCTCAAGATGTCAGCCCGTCTGCCAGCTCGGCGACCTCCAGCCAGCGCAGCTCCGCCGCTTCCTTTTCGGCACGCTTCTTCTCGATGCTCGCCATCAGCGCGGCAAACTTCTTCGGGTCGCGCGTATAAAGGTCGGGGTCCGCCAGCGCTGCCTCGTCCGCCGCGATCGCAGCCTCGATCTTCTCGATCTCGCCCGGCAGCCGATCGAGGTCCCGCTGGTCCTTGAAGCTTAGCTTCTTGTTCCCCGGCGAAGGCCGGGGCGCAGTGACTTCTGCCTTCTTCTTCGCAGAGGCCGAGGACTGCGCTGCCTTCACCGGCGCACGCCGCTTCGCCCAATCCTCATAGCCGCCCGCGACCACGTCCACCTTGCCCGACCCGTCGAGCCCCAGCGTCACCGTCACCGTCCGGTCGAGGAAGTCGCGGTCGTGGCTGACGATCAGCACCGTCCCCTCATAGTCCGCGATCACCTCCTGCAGCAGGTCGAGCGTCTCGAGGTCGAGATCGTTGGTCGGCTCGTCCAGCACCAGCAGGTTTGACGCCCGCGCGAACTCCCGTGCCAGCAGCAGTCGCGACCGCTCGCCGCCCGACAGTGATCCCACCGGCGCCTCGGTCAGCTCCGGCGAGAAGAGGAATTCCTTGAGATAGCCCTTGATGTGCTTCTTGACGCCGCGCACCTCGATCCAGTCGCCACCCTCGGCCAGAACATCGCGCACCCGCTTTTCCGGGCTCATCAGCTTGCGCTGCTGGTCGATGACGATCCCGTTCAGCGTCTTGGCCAGCGTCACCTTGCCCTCGTCCGGCGCCAGTTCCCCCGTCAGCAGCTTGAGCAGGGTCGTCTTTCCCGCACCGTTCGCACCGACGATGCCGATCCGGTCCCCCCGCTGCACGCGCAGGGTGAAGTCCCTGATGATGGCGCGCTCGCCGAAACGCTTCCACACCCCTTCCGCGTCGATCACCGTCTTGGTCTTGGCATCGTCCTTCGCCAGCCCGAGCTTCGACACGCCCGGCCCGCCGATCATCGCCGCGCGCGTGGCACGCATCTCGTTGAGCTTCGCCAGCCGCCCCTGGTTGCGCCGCCGCCGCGCCGTAACGCCGCGCTGCAGCCAGTGGAGCTCGATCGCCAGCTTGGCGTCCAGCTTCTCCGCCGCCCGTTCCTCCTCCGCATAGACGCGCTCGGTCCACGTCTCGAAGCCGCCGAAGCCCACCTCTGCCCGCCGGATCTGCCCGCGGTCGAGCCACAGGCAGCTCTTGGTCAGGCGGGTAAGGAAGGTGCGGTCGTGGCTGATGACGATGAAGGCGCCCTGGAACCGGTTGAGCCAGCTCTCCAGCCAGTCGATTGCGGCAAGGTCGAGATGGTTGGTCGGCTCGTCGAGGAAGAGGAGGTCCGGATCCTGCGCCAGTGCGCGCACGATCGCCGCCCGCCGCCGCTCGCCGCCGCTCGCCGTCGCCGTGGTGCGCGTCAGGTCGATACCGAGCTGGTCGGCGATCGCTGCCGCCTCATGTGCCTCCGGCGCACCGGCGCCGCTCAGCACCCATTCTTCCAGGGTCGCATGGCCGGTCATCGGCGGATCCTGCTCGAGCATGACGATGCGCTTGCCCGGAACCACCGTGCGCTTGCCCTCGTCCGTGTCGATCAGCCCGGCGAGGCACTTGAGCAGCGTCGTCTTGCCGGCCCCGTTGCGCCCGATCAGCGCCAGCCGGTCCCTTGGCCCGACATAAAGGTCGAGGTGGCGGAACAGCCAGCCCTCGCCTTGCACGAGGCCGAGATCTTCGAAGGACAGGATGGGAGGAGCCATGATCGTTCGTCATTGCGAGGAGCGACGCGACGAAGCAATCCATCTTCGCCTGTCCGCGGACCGGATTGCTCCGCTCCGCTGGCAACGACGGCCTGTCGCTTAGCTAACGACACTATTCACAAGTCATTCAATCCGCTCTGTTACAAGCCGAACCAGAGATTCGACATGCGTAGCTTCATCCTCCTCCTCGCGGCCGTTGCCGCCTTTTCGCCCGCAGCCGCGGCGGCCGAGCGGCCGCGCGACCAGGATCGTGCCTTCCAGGCGACCCGCGAGGGCCGCTCGATGCCGTTGCCGATGATCGAGCGGCGCGTCCTGCCGTTCATGGGCGGGGCTGATTATCTCGGACCTGAATTCAACGGCCGCACCTATCGGCTGAAGTTCATGCGCGGCGGCCGGGTGATCTGGATCGACGTCGACGCCGCCTCCGGCCGCATCGTCGGACGCAGCGGGGAATAGTCACCCGTCATCCCGGGCTCGACCCGGGATCCGCCTGCCTTCGCCCCGCAGGAACCAGACACGGGAAGAAGGCAGACCCCGGATCAAGTCTGGGGCGACGCTGAAATGCGCCTCTCTCACGCCCCCCCTTCATTTCGCCAAAGCAACCGTTCATCTTGGCGCGTGTTAAGGTTCCCCAAAGGGAGAAAACATTCATGCGCGTCCTCGTTGTCGAAGATGAACCCTCGCTCGGCCGCCAGCTCCGGTCGACGCTCGAAGGTGCCGGCTATGCCGTGGACCTCGCCACCGACGGCGAGGATGGGCATTATCTCGGCCAGACCGAAAGCTATGATGCGGTCGTGCTCGATCTCGGCCTGCCCGAAGTCGACGGTCTCACCGTGCTCGACCGCTGGCGCAAGGAAGGCCGGCGCATGCCGGTGCTGGTCCTGACCGCGCGCGACAGCTGGTCGGACAAGGTCGCCGGCCTCGATGCCGGCGCCGATGATTATCTCGCCAAGCCCTTTCAGACCGAGGAACTGATCGCCCGGCTGCGCGCCCTCATCCGCCGCGCGTCGGGCAATGCCTCGTCCGAACTGATCGCCGGCGACATCCGCCTCGACACCCGCTCGGGTAAGGTCACCAAGGCCGGCGAACCGGTCAAGCTGACCGCGCAGGAGTACAAGCTCCTCAGCTACCTCATGCATCACAAGGGCAAGGTGGTCAGCCGGACCGAACTCATCGAGCATATCTATGACCAGGACTTCGACCGCGATTCCAACACGATCGAAGTGTTCGTGACGCGCATCCGCAAGAAGCTCGGCGCCGACGTCATCACCACCATCCGCGGTCTCGGCTACTCGCTGGAGGAGCCTGCCTGATGCAGCACGTCGTCCCGGCGCCGGATACCCAGGGAAGCAGCACTTCCGTGGAACATACGGCCGGGACCCCAGGCAGGAAGGCTGGCGGCACCGGTTCGCTTACCCGGCGCATGATCGTCATCGCCGCGGTGTGGATTTCTATCCTGCTCGCGGCGGGCGGCTTCGCGCTCGACCGGGTGCTGACCAACAGCCTCGTGCGCAACTTCGACGAGAGCCTCGAACTGGTGCTGCGCTCGATGATCGGGTCGTCCGAAATCGGACCCGTGGGCGAGATCCGCTTCTCCCGTCCGCCCGCAGACCAGCGCTTCATCGAAAGCTATTCAGGCAGCTACTTCCAGATCAGCCCGCTGCCCGCGGCCGACGGACGCGTGCCCGAGGTCGAGGATTATCCGTCGCGCTCCCTGTGGGACCGGCGCCTGACGGTCGACCGCGCCGTCGCCCGCGACGAGCTCCACAAATATGACAGCTACCAGTTCACCGGCGAGCCGCTGCGCATCGTCGAGCGCGACGTCATCATTCCCGGCAGTCCGGTCAAGTGGCGCTACCAGGTGGCGCAGAGCCGCGAAAACCTCGACGGGCAGCTCAAGGAACTCCGGACCACGCTGACCTGGAGCTTCGCCCTCCTCGGCCTCGGCCTCGTCGTCCTCGCCGCCCTGCAGACCGTCTACGGATTGTGGCCGCTGCGCCGGGTGCGCTCCGAGGTGGTGGCGATCCGGTCCGGCCAGCGCACCCGGATCCCGGACGACTTTCCCGACGAAATCCAGCCGCTGACCCAGGAGATCAACCAGCTCCTCGCCCACAACGAGGAGCAGGCCGAGGAGGCGCGCCGCCATGCCGGCAATCTCGCCCATGCCTTGAAGACCCCGCTCACCGTCATCACCAATGCCGCGACGGCACGCGATCCGGAGCTCCACGACACCGTCTGCCGTGAGGCGACGACCATGCGCCGCCAGGTCGACCACCATCTCGCCCGCGCCCGCGCCATCGGCCGCCGCGCCTCCGCCCAGGCTCGCGCCGGCGTGTGGGAAAGTCTTGACGCCGTCCAGCGCGCCGTCACCCGCATGCACGAGGGCGCCACCGTCGACATCGCCGGCGACCGCAAGGCCGAAGTACGCGTCGAGCGTCAGGATCTGGACGAGATGCTCGGCAACCTTGTCGAGAATGCCGCCAAATATGGCTCCGGCCGGGTGTTCGTCACGGTGGAGAAATCGGCGCCCTTCGTCGATATCCTCGTCGAAGACGACGGCCCAGGCATCCCCGAGGAGCAACGCGCCGAGCTGTTCACCCGCGGCAAGCGCCTGGACACGACGGGCAAGCCCGGCACCGGTCTCGGCCTCGCCATCGTCCGCGATGTCGCCGAAATCTACGGCGGGCGGGTGGCCCTGGAGGAAAGCGAGGACCTCGGCGGCCTGCTCGCCCGGCTCAGCCTCCCGTCTGGCTGACCGCGTCGAGAACGGCCGCGTGCAGCTGGTCGGCGGTGAAAGGTTTGGGCAGGATCGGAGTTGCAGGGCATGTACGCGACAGCACGTCGCTGTCGGCGAACCCCGTGACGAGCAGGAAGGGCATCTCCGGCCGAACATGCCGCGCTTCGATGATCAGCTCGGCGCCGCTCATCAGCGGCATCGCATAATCGCTGATCACCAGGTCGAATGGTTCGGCGCCGACCGCGGCAAGGGCGCTCGTGCCATTGGCGACCGCATCGACCGCATGGCCGGCGTCGGCCAGCGTCTGCGCCATGACGGCGCGCACGTCCGGCTCGTCGTCCACCACCAGCAAGCGTAGCGGCCTGCTCGTCTCCATCGCCGCCGGGCGAGCGGTAGGCACGGTCTTCACAAGGTCAGTCTCGTGGCAGGCAGGCAGCCGAAGGGTGACCACCGTTCCTGCCCCCGGCTCACTGTCGATCTCGACCGTTCCGCCCGACTGCTCCGCGAGTCCGAACACCTGGGCCAGGCCCAGCCCCGTGCCGCGACCGGTGCCCTTGGTGGTGAAGAATGGTTCGAACGCACGCCGCTTTGTCTCGGCATCCATGCCGATTCCCTCGTCTCCGAAAGCGAAATGGACCTTCTCTCCTTTGCGCTCGATCCGCAGCCACAAACGGCCGCCATCGGGCGAGGCGTCGCGGGCATTGATCGCCAGGTTGAGCAAAGCCAGCTCGAGCTGCGTCGGATCGCTCCGCACGCAGCGGACGTCGCCCACCTTCTCGATCGCGAAATGGTGCTTGGGCCCGATCGTCCGCGCGACCATCTCCGCCAGCTGCTCCAGCATCGCATCCACGTCGACCGGGCCGATCGCCAGCCGCTGCCTGCGCGAGAAGGCGAGCAGCTGCTGCGTCAGCCGCGCCGCCCGCTGCGCCGATGCGAGTGCACCGGCGGCCAGCTTCCGGCCCCGCGCGTCCAAGCCTTCGCGTCGCTGCAACTGGTCGAGCACTCCGATCACCGGGGTCAGCAGATTGTTGAAGTCGTGCGCTAGTCCGCCGGTAAGCTGCCCCAGCGCCTCCAGCTTCTGCGCCTGCTGCATGCGTTCCGAGAACAACCGGGCCTCGCGGATCTGGCGGAGGGCGAAAGCCACCAGCAGCCCCGCCAGGAACAGGGACAGGAGCGCCGCCGTGCCGAGCGACACGAGGTAGCGCCGCGACGGTCGATCAAGATATTGTGAACCGAGCGCAAGATGAGCGCTCCAGCCGGTCAGCTTCGATCGGGTAAAGGCCGTGTAGTTTTCGAATCCCTCGAGCGTCCGTCCGGCATAGATGCCGTTCGGGTTGCCCTCCGTGATCGCCTGACGGACATAGGTCGACGACAAGGACGAGAAACGCCCTTCATGATCGAGGGTACGGGCGATGAAGCGTCCCTGAGGTCCGACCAGCGCCGACACTTCGAAGGCATCGCGGGGCGGCATCATGTTCACGAAAATAGCCGATTGGGAATAGAGCGTGAGAACAAGCGGCCGCCCTTCAGCCGTCGCTGAGCCGCGCTCGAGAACCAGGCAGTGACAAGTGGGCGAAACCGCATAGCCAACGAAGCGCGCCCGCTCGGCCGTTGATGCAACGGCGATACGCTCGATCCGTCCGGGATCCGAGCCGTCGGCGACCAGCAGTTCGCCGGTCCGCCGGTCGCGCACCTCGATTCGCTCGACATCGGGATTCAGCCCCACGATCTCCGCAGCACGGGCGCGAAAGGCTTGCCATTCACTCTGCTTGAGCACGCCGGACGAAGCCAGCGCATCGAGCACGGTCGACAGGCGGCGGATTTCGCCATCCGCCTTGAGGATGACCGTCTCACTACGAGCCAGTGCCCGCCCTTCGATGGCCTTGCGCTGCTCGCGCGCCGTGTAGCCGAACTCGAAAATGAGGAACAGGAGCAAGGGCACGAGACTGGCCACGGCGACCAGCCCTGCCGATCGCCGAAAGAGTGTCGGCTGCGCTCCCCCCTGCATCAGGCAAGAACTGAGCGCACCCAAGGAAGTTCCGCCACCGGAACAAAGGTCGCCCTCGGCTTGCTCCGGACCGTGCAAACGCCTACCCAGCCCCGTCGTGACCGCCACCCTCCATACGCTTACTCCCGAGCCCAGCCTCGACCCGCTCGTCGCCCTCACCGCCGCCGACATGAACGCGGTGAACCAGGTGATCCTCTCGCGCATGCAGAGCGAGGTTCCGCTCATCCCTGAGCTTGCCGGCCACCTCATCGCCGGCGGCGGCAAGCGGATGCGCCCGATGCTGACCTGCGCGAGCGCCGCGCTCTGCCAATATACCGGCAGCCGGCATCACAAGCTCGCCGCCGCGGTCGAGTTCATCCACACCGCCACCCTCCTCCACGACGACGTGGTCGACGGCTCCGGCACCCGCCGCGGCAAGCGCACCGCCAACCTCATCTGGGGCAATCCCGCCAGCGTGCTGGTCGGCGACTTTCTTTTCTCGCGCGCCTTCGAGCTGATGGTCGAGGACGGCAGCCTCAAGGTCCTGAAGATCCTCAGCAGTGCCTCCGCGGTCATCGCCGAGGGCGAGGTCGCGCAGCTGACGGCGCAGCGCCAGATCACGACCAGCGAGGACACCTACCTCCAGATCATCGAAGCCAAGACCGCCGCCCTGTTCGCCGCCGCCTGCGAGGTGGCGCCGGTGGTCGCGGAAGCGGGCGAGGAGGCGGAGGAAGCCCTTCGTTCCTTCGGCCGCAACCTCGGCATCGCCTTCCAGCTGGTCGACGACGCCATCGACTATACGTCCGAAGCCAAGACCAGCGGCAAGGACCTCGGCGACGACTTCCGCGAGGGGAAGATGACCCTTCCGATCATCCTCGCCTATGCCCGCGGTTCGGAGGACGAACGCCGCTTCTGGAAGGAAGCCGTCGGCGGCGAGCGGACCAGCGATGCGGACCTCGCTCACGCCATCACCCTCTTCCACCAGACCGGCGCGATCGCCGACACCCTGGAGCGCGCCCGCACCTACGCCCGCCGCGCCCTCGACAATCTCGCCACCTTCCCCGCCGGCAAGGCCAGGACCGCCCTCACCCGCGCCGTCGAATTCGCGGTGGCGCGAGCCTATTGAGGCCAGGACGAAGCGGCCCAGCCGTGAAGGCCGTCTTCGACTTCGACTGATCTCCACCGCTCCACTGGCCATCACGCTCCCCGACCAAGGTAGCGGAAAGCCACGGAACCATCGCGCCCTTCGCGTGCTCCACCCGGGTCCCCCCAGCCCGGAAGTGAGCACAGATGGTCCAGTCGATCGGTTACGCCGCCAAGCATAGTTTCAGCCGCCTGAAGCCGATGCGCTTCGAACGCGAGGCGCCCAAGGACAACGAGCTCCAGCTCGAGGTGCTCTATTGCGGCGTCTGCCACTCCGATATCCACCAGGTGAAGAACGAGTGGAGCAACACCGTCTATCCCTGCATGCCCGGCCACGAAGTCGTCGGCCGGGTGACCAGGGCGGCGAAGGGCGGCAAGTTCAAGGTCGGCGATGTCGTCGGCGTCGGCTGCATGATCGACAGCTGCCAGTCGTGCGAGCCCTGCCGCGAGGGCGACGAGAATTATTGCGAGGGGCCCAACAGCTGGCTCGCCACCTACAACGGCCCGATGATCCCGGCCAAGCAGGCGCCCACCGGCGAGAACATGTACGGCCGCGACAATACCTTCGGCGGCTATTCGAACACGATGGTCGTGCGCGAGGATTTCGCCATCCGCATCCCCGACGCGCTGAAGCCCGAAGAGGCCGCGCCCATCCTGTGCGCCGGCGTGACCACCTTCTCGCCGATGCGCCACTGGGGCGTGAAGAAGGGCGACAAGGTCGGCGTGGTCGGCCTCGGCGGCCTCGGTCACATGGCGGTGAAGCTCGCCAGGGCGCTCGGCGCCGAAGTCACCGTCTTCACGACCAGCGCCGACAAGAAGGCGGAAGCCGAAGCCCTCGGCGCGACCCATGTCACCATGGAAAAAGAGATCACGAAGAACGCCGAGGAGCTGAGCGCCACCCCCGGCAGCTTCGACTTCATCATCTCGACCGTGCCCGAGAAGCACGACATCAACGGCTTCGTCGCGCTGCTCAAGCGCGACAAGACCCTCGTCATCGTCGGCGCCCTCGAACCGATGGCGCCGCTCGACAACCAGGCGGTCGCCTTCCATCGCCGGTCCGTGTCCGGCTCGCTGATCGGGTCGATCAAGGAAACGCAGGAGGTGATCGACTTCTGCGCCGAGCACGGCATCGCGCCCGACATCGAAATCATCCCCATCCAGGACATCAATGGCGCGATGAAGAAGGTCGAGAAGGGCGACGTGCGGTTCCGCTACGTCATCGACATGGCCTCGCTCACCGACGAGGAAGAGGACGAGGAATAGGGCTCGGCCGGAGTGCCGGCGGAAGAGCGGCCGCTCAGCGCAGCAGCTGCCCTCCCGTCGGCGCCTGGTAGAAGACCCCCGCCCCCGGCCCCAGCGGCAGGTCCAGCGTCACCCACGCCACCGTCATCCCGATGCCCAGCACCATGAACGTGAGCGCATAGGGCAGCATCAGCGCCAGCAGCGATCCCACGCCATAATCCTTGTCCCACCGCCGTGCGAACGCCAGCACCAGCGGGAAATAGCTCATCAACGGGGTCATGATGTTGGTGTAGCTGTCGCCCATCCGATAGGCCGCCGTGGTCATCTCCGGGCTGATGCCGAGCAGCATGAACATCGGCACCACCACCGGCGCAAGCGCGCTCCACTTGGCGCTCGCCGACCCGATGAACAGGTCGAGGAAGCTCGACAGCAAAAGCACGCTCACCAGCAGCAGCGCCGACGGAAGCGCGAAGCCCTGCAGCGCCTCGGCCCCGTTGATCGCCAGGATCGGCCCCAGCCGCGACCAGTTGAACATCGCCACGAAGTGCGCCGCGAAGAAGACGAACACGAGGTAGGGAGCGATCGTCTTGATGCCGTCCTGCATCATGGTCACGACGTCCGTGGAATTCCGGACCGTGCCCGTCGCGCTCCCGAACGCGATGCCGGTGAACAGGAACAGCAGGAAGAAGAAGGCGATGAGCGCCGCATAGAAGGGCTGCAGCCGCGCCGGCCCGGTTGCCTCCTCGTTGATCAGAGGATGATAGCCCGGAAGCAGCATCAGCGCCGCGAACAGCCCGGTCACCACCAACGCGGCGAGGCCCGCCCGCCGAAGTCCCTTGCGCTCCTCTCCCGTCAGCTCCGACCGTTCCAGCTCGGCCCTGGTCTCCGTGTCCACTTCGCCATCCCAGGCCCCGAGCCGCGGCTCGATTACCTTGTCGGTGATGTACCAGACGGCAGGGGTGAAGATTGCCACGATCCCGAGGATGAACCACCAGTTGCCCAGCGGATTCATGGCCCAGCCGGGATCGACGATCCGGGCGGCCTCCTGCGTGAAGCCGAACAGCAGCACATCGATCTGCCCCGGCGCGACATTGCCGGCATAGCCGCCCGACACCGCGCCGAACGCCGCGGCGAGCCCGACCAGCGGATGCCGACCGACTGCTGCATAGGTGATGGCGGCAAGCGGGATGAACACGATATAGGCCGCGTCCGACGCATGGTGCGACACCATGCCGATCAGCGCCACGACGGGCGTCATCAGCGCCCGCGGCGCCTTGGCCAGCGACACGCGGATCAGCGCCGCCAGCATGCCCGACCGCTCGGCCACGGCCGCGCCCAGCATGATCACCAGGATCAGCCCCAATGGCGCGAAGCCTGTCACCGTGCGCGGCATCTCGCTCAGCAGCTTGCCGACATTCTCCGCCGACAGCAGGCTGGTCGCCTCGAAGGTCAGCACGCCATTGGCGAGCGTGCCATATTCCGGCGCCTTCTCGCCCGCGAACTGCAGGGTCGCCGACCAGCCCGCCCAGTCGCCGATCGCGCTCAGCACGACCAGGACGGCGATCAGGTAGACGAAGATCATCGCCGGCTCAGGCAGCAGATTGCCGGCGCGCTCGACGAAGGCGAGGAAGCCCTTCTGCCGTTCCTGCGGCGGCGCCACCGCCGCCTCGCTACCTGCCGCCATGATCCGCGATCCCTCCGCAAAAGCCCTCAGGGCGATCGGACCGGATGAGTAATGCTTTGCTCCAGAGGTGACAACATCACGTCAAGGCCACTCACCGAACCACCGTCACCACGGGTCTCACCCGGGTCCCGCCGGCCCTCACCTGTGTCCGCTTCCGACCCATTGCGGCGTTCCCGTCACCCCGGGCTTGACCCGGGGTCTGCCTGCCTTTCCCTGTGTCCGCTTTCGACCCATTGCGGACCTCAAGGAGAGCGGCGATAAATCAGGCGTGTGGGCGTGGCGTGAGAGACTGAAACGATACCTGCATGCCAGGCTAAGCCGACGTGTCGCGGCAGCTTCAAGGCGAGCAGTGAGGGTCGTCCTGGTCAGCGACATGTACAAGCGAGGGGCGGTAGAGAGCCTCCCAAGGGATGTGCAGGGCTTCGTCTATGGACTCATGCAGCAGGCCCGGCTGTCCAACGACGACTTTCCCAAGGAAGCCGTGCTGAGTGCTGCGGCGGACTTCTATTTGGCCGAGACTGCCAATGGAGGACATGATGGTTTCCTCGGCAACCTATCTAGTTTTCCGGTAACTCTCGAGCTCATTCGAGATGGGCTCACGCTTACCGGACTCGATGAGGTTGCAGGAGTTTTCGCTGCCCTCCTCGATTACCAGGAAATGGACCCGCCTGGTTTCGAGGCGGCCGACTGGAGCGACCCAGGCTTCGGATCGCTCGACAGCAGGCTGCATGCTCTCAGGCCGGCAGCCTATCGGACGCTTGCCAATTGGCTTGAGGCTCAGCCGTTCATCTCCATCGTACCGGCTTAACGCTACACCTGGAGCGCAGTGCTGAAGGCCTACCTTTCCGGCAGACTAGCAGTAGAACCATAATCGGCACCGTCGGCTGCTGATGCAATCGATGACGCTTGCCGCTTAATGTCCGCTTTCCAACCAAAGCGGACATTACCAGCAACCTAGAAAAGTAGGATTTCACATGATCGACTAACCTGAACGGTTCACTTGAATCGCGCTCTTTGACAGCCCTGGATCACGCAAATCAGGCGATCAGCCCGAAAGTCACACGTTTCGCGCGACACCCCCGCCACCGGTGACCTTTGTGACCTTTGTGACCCTCGCCCCTTCTACGCCATGGTCACACCACCCGGATTGCACCGGCCGCTGCAAGTCCGCATGGACAGCGAGTGACCGCCGCCCTCCCCATCCACGCCGTCCTGCCCGACCTCCTTGACGCGCTCGCGACCAGCCCACGCGCCCTGCTCATCGCGCCGCCCGGTGCCGGCAAGACCACCGCCGTGCCGCCGGCCCTCCTCGACCAGCCCTGGTGCACCGGTCAGGTCCTCCTGCTCGTCCCCCGCCGCCTCGCCGCCCGCGCCGCGGCCGAGTTCATCGCGCGGCAGCATGGGGAAGAGCCCGGCGCCACCGTCGGCTACCAGACCCGTCTCGACAGCCGCGTCGGCAAGGCCACCCGCCTCATCGCCATGACTCACGGCGTCTATCTCTCGCGCCTCACCGCCGACCCCGAGCTCGCCGGTGTCTCCGCCGTCCTGTTCGACGAGGTCCACGAGCGCAGCCTCGACAACGACCTCGCCCTCGCCCTCACCCTCGACGCCGCCGAAGCGCTCCGCCCAGATCTTCGCCTCCTCGCCATGAGCGGCACCCTCGACGGCGAGCGTTTCTCCGCCCTCCTCGCCGACCCGCCGCTCATCCGCTCGGAAGGCCGCTCGCACCCGCTCACCCTCGTCCATCTCGGCCGCGACGCCGCCGCCCGGATCGAGCCGCAGGTCGCCGCCGCCTGCCGTCGCGCGCTCGCTGACCAGCAAGGCTCCATCCTCGCCTTCCTTCCGGGTGTCGCCGAGATCGAGCGCACCGCCGAAGCCCTCGCCGCCCTTCCCGCCGATGTCGTTCTTCACCGCCTCCACGGCCAGATCGACCCCGCCGCTCAGCGCGCCGCCCTCGCCGCGCCCGCCCCCGGCACCCGCAAGCTGGTCCTCGCCACCTCCATCGCGGAGACCAGCGTCACCCTCGACCATGTCGCCGCCGTGGTCGACAGCGGCCTCGCCCGCCGCCCCCGCTACGATCGCGGTGCCGGCCTCACCCGCCTCGTCACCGAGCGCGCCTCCCGAGCCGCCGTCACCCAGCGCGCCGGACGCGCCGCCCGCCAGTCGCCCGGCATCGCCTACCGCCTGTGGGAGGAAGCCGCGACGAGCGCGCTTCCCGCCCACGATCCGCCCGAAATCCTCGAAGCCGACCTTTCCAGCCTCACCCTCACCTGCCTGCTGTGGGGCGAAGGCGATCCCGCGCGCCTGCCCTTCCTCGATCCGCCGCCTGCCGCCGCCCTCACTGAGGCTCGCCGGCGCCTCGCCGCACTCGGCGCGATCGATGCCGATGGCCGGATCACCGATCACGGCCGCGCCATCGCCCGCCTGCCGCTCGAGCCCCGCCTTGCCCACATGCTGGTGGAAGCCGCCGATCGCGGGTTCGCCGAGGCGGCCGCCGACGCCGCCGTCCTCCTCACCGAGCGCGGCCTCGGCGGCAACGACCCCGACCTCGAGCTCCGCTGGCGCCGCTGGCGGACGGAGCGCGGCAAGAGGGCCGACGGGGCGCGTGGGTTGGCTCGGAGGTGGCTCAACCAAATTCCCCTCCCGCAAGCTGGAGGGGCTAGGGGAGGGAATGTCGCGGAGAGGACCGCAAACCCTCCTCCGACCCCTCCCGCAAGCAGGAGGGGAGAAACTCTCGCTCTCGCCCTCGCCCTCGCCTTCCCCGACCGCCTCTCCCGCCGCCGCGATCCCGGCGGCGAGCATTGGCAATCGGTCGGCGGCCGCGGTTTCCGGCTCGATCCCACTTCCTCCCTCGCCTCGGCCCAGTGGCTCGCCGTCGCGGAAGTTGCCGGGAGCGCCGCCGGCGCCCGCATCCTTTCCGCCGCGGCCATCGACGAAGCTGACGTGCTCGCCCTGTTCGACGACCGTATTGAGGTCTGCCACGACGGCGCCTTCGATCCAGGCACCGGCAGCGTCGCGCCCACCCGCAGCCGTCGCCTCGGCGCGATCCGCCTCGCCTCCGGACCCGACCCCAGTCCCGATCCCGACGCCATCGCCGCCGCGCTCGTCGAAGGCGTCCGCACCCACGGCCTCGCCCTCCTCCCCTGGCCCGACGAGGCGCGGGCC
This sequence comes from Sphingomonas sp. LHG3406-1, assembly GCF_029637485.1. Lineage (GTDB taxonomy): Bacteria > Pseudomonadota > Alphaproteobacteria > Sphingomonadales > Sphingomonadaceae > Sphingomicrobium. Next base: position 785,912 of record NZ_CP069128.1, read on the forward strand.
CTGCGCCACCGCGCCGCTTTCGCTCGCGGCGTCGATGCCGACCTTCCCGATCTCTCCGACGAGGCGCTGACCGAGTGCCTCGACGACTGGTTCGCCCCGCTGGCCGCCGGCCGCCGCAAGCTTTCCGACATTGCGCCCGGCGCGCTCACCCAGGCGCTGCAGAACCTGCTGGGATGGGACGGACAGCAGAAGCTCGACAAGCTCGCCGCAAGCCATTTCCGCTCGCCCGCCGGATCCGCCCACCCCATCGACTATGCCGCGCCGGGCGGCCCGACCGTCGAGGTCCGTGCGCAGGCCCTGTTCGGCCTCGCCGTCCACCCGACGGTCGCCGGCGGCCGCGTGCCGCTGACCCTCGCCATCACCTCGCCCGCCGGGCGCCCCATCCAGACCAGCCGCGACCTGCCCTCCTTCTGGGCGGGCAGCTGGCGCGAGGTCGCCAAGGAGATGCGTGGACGCTACCCCCGCCATCCCTGGCCCGACGACCCCGCCAGCGCCGCCGCGACGCTCCGCGCAAAGCCGCGCTCCTGAGTGCAGCACCACGAGGACGCCGCGTTCCTCTTGATTTCAGAAGCCGCTTCCGCCACCCCGCCCAACATGCCGACCGCCCGCATCATCGAGACCGATCGCAAGACCACCCAAAGCGGCCGCGCCAAGGCCGGCAAGTGGACGCTCGAGTTCGAGAGCGATCGCGCCCAGCGCCACGATCCGCTCACCGGCTGGGTCGGCAATGCCAACACCGCGACCCAGGTTCGCCTCGCCTTCGCCACGAAGGAAGCCGCGATCGCCTATGCCGACAAGCACGGCTTCGACTATCACATCGTCCCGGCCCCGCCGGTGAAGCTCAAGCTGCAGGCCTACGCCGACAATTTCCGCTAGGGTGAAGGCGGCCGGACGCCGCCTTGCTTCTCCGCCGAAAAGGCGATAATCTGCCACTCGCCGGATCGCCTCTTCGTTCAGGAGGGCGCCGGTGGTCACCCCTTCCATTCTGCTCGTCGTCGGGACCCGCCCCGAAGCGATCAAGCTTGCTCCCGTCGCCCAGGCACTCCTCGCCCGCGGCCTGTCGCCCGGCCTGGTCTTGACCGGCCAGCACAGCATGCTTGACCCCGGCGCCTTCGGCCTCGGCGCCCTCCCGGCCATCCGCCTCCGCTGCCAGGCCCGAAGCGATCCACGGCTCCACGCCGAAGCCGTCGCCGCCAGCCTCGCTCCGGTTCTCGCCACGCCGGGCACGGACATGGTCATCGTCCAGGGAGACACGTCGAGTGCGCTTGGCGGCGCGCTCGGCGCCAAGGCGGCGGGCATTGCCGTCGCCCATGTCGAAGCAGGCCTCCGCAGCCACGACCTCACCTTGCCTTGGCCCGAAGAACCCAATCGCATTGCGATCGACGCCCTCGCCCAATTGCTGTTCGCGCCGACCGAGGAGAATGCCGCCAACCTCGTAGAGGAAGGCGTGGCGGGCGAAATCCATGTCACCGGCAATACCGCCATCGACGCCCTGTTCGCGACGCTCGACGAGTTGCCGCCGCGCGTGCTCGACAGCGGCGGCCTGCCGCGCCTCTTGGTGACGTGCCATCGACGGGAGAACTGGGGCACGTCCTTCACGCCCATTGCCCTTGCATTGATTGAACTCGCCCGCTCGCCCTGGCTGCGGGTCGAACTGGTGCTCCACGGCAATCCGGCCATGGCCGACGCCGCAAGACTGATGCTTGGCGGACATCCCCGCATCCGCCTGCTCCCACCAATGGAGCATCGCGCAATGGTCGCGGCGCTTCGCTCGGCGCACCTGGCCCTGAGCGACTCCGGCGGTATCCAGGAAGAGGCGCCGGCCCTTGGCGTGCCCCTGCTCGTCCTTCGCACCGTCACCGAGCGGCCGGAAGGGATCGCCAGCGGCAACAGCCTGCTGGTCGGCAACGACCGCGAGGCGATCGTGGACGCCGTCCGTCGGCTCCTTGACGATGGCGCTGCCTATCGCGCCATGGCTGTTCCCGCCCTGCCTTTCGGAGACGGCAAGGCCGCCCCGCGCATCGCCGCCCTCATCGAGGATTGGCTGGTCCGTCATCGCCGCCGCGCGCCTGCCATGATCGCTGATTGACGAACGGGCGGCACCCCGCCATATGCGCGCCTTCGCAGCCGCATTGGCCCCTTCGTCTAGCGGTCTAGGACGTCGCCCTCTCACGGCGAAAACACGGGTTCGAGTCCCGTAGGGGTCACCACGCCGGATTAGATCTGGCAGCAAACGGCCAAACTCTCTGAGTGCAACGGTGGCTTAACCCGTCCATGGGTACAAAGGACGGGTACAAAGTGATCAAAATGGCCACCCCACAAAAAGACCCGCGCACCGGCATCTACCAACTTCGTCGAGGCATTCCCAAGCACCTGCGGCCCTTCCTTGGCGGCAGATGGGAGCACAAGGTCTCCCTCGAGACGCGCGACCCCGAGGAAGCCAAGCGCCGCTTCACCGGCGTGAACGCCGCATTCGAAGCGATTCTGGAAGCGGCGGCACGCCTGCAACGCGCCAGCCAAATACAGGACGCGGTAGAGATCGCTGACGCTTACCTCGCGCCTCACACGCGAGATGACTTGCAGCGTACCGCCATGAAGCTGTCGAGGCTGGAATCAGGCTCTCACGCGTATCGGCTCGGTCTCGGCAGCCAGTGGGGGGTTGAGCATTACGACTTCGGTCCGACCCCAACGGCAGAGGATTTGCGAGACCACCGTGGACGCAAGGTGATGCTCGAGGCCGTGCACGACCTCAAGGCTCTACCTTGGTTGGAAACGCTACGCCGCATTCGGGCTCTGCCGACGATGCAGCCCTTACAGTGGATGATCGATTCAGCGGCCGCGAAAGCGGGAGTGGCGGCGCCAGTCGGCAGCGAGCTTTACACTGCCTTGGCCGGTATGGCGCTGCACGGTGATCTCACCCCTGCCCTAAGTGATCAAGGTGAGCGGCACCTCAACCATCGTCTCGAGTCAGTTAAGCTGCTGGCACCGGGTGGATTTCCACCTACCGAGCCGCGTAATTATGGCGTCGTCACGCAGGCAGCCATAGCGCTCCCTGAAATAGCCGCCCCCGAACGCACACGCATGTACTGCATGGCGATTACCAATCGAGACGTATCGGGAGCGATCCCATCATCATGGAGTGCTGCCATTGACCAGGCCGCAGCGGGGACAATGCCAGGCGATGATGCGGATGCCCCGAAGCGCTTGATCATCTTGTCGGCCGGAAATGTGCCGCCCCATACTGATATGCGCCTTGCGCGGCCTCAGTCCGACTATCCGATCGAGGATCCTGCTCAGGCATGGAACGCTCTGACAGTTGGCTGCTACACTGATCGTATCGACATCCAAGATGAGGGCTTTGAAGACTGGTCGCCCATGGTCGATGCCGGACACCTTAGTCCCCACAGTCGCACGAGCGAAGGCTGGCCCTCAAACACACCGTTCAAGCCTGAGTTGGTGATGGAAGGTGGGAATCGCGCGATCGACGCAGCAAAAGCTGAGGCATCGAACCTTGCCTCACTAGCACTGCTCTCGACGGGGCCCGACGCGGCCTATCCGCTAGTGTCATTTGCGGCAACGAGTGCGGCGTCAGCGCAGGCAGCGCGTCTGGCGGCCCGCCTCTCAGCTGATCATCCTGAGTTCTGGCCGGAAACAATACGTGCACTAATGGTCCACAGCGCGGAGTGGACACCCCCGATGGCTGCGATGTTCGGCGGCGCAGAAGGTAAGCGCCAGCGTTACGCTATGGTGCGGCGATTCGGCTATGGCGTCCCTGATTACGAGCGGGCGACGGCCTCGGCCCGCGATAGCTTGGCGCTATTTGCACAGACGAACATCCAGCCTTTCCGTGCTGCGGGTGGCCGAAGGTTTGGTGACTGCCACTACTACGAACTGCCTATCCCGGCGCGAATGCTTCAAGATCTATACAATGAAGAAGTCTCTCTAAAGATCACATTGTCATACTTCGTTGATCCCAATCCGGGAATGGCGGCAAACGTGGAACCGCAACGTTACCAGTCGCACGGCTTGCGCTTCGATCTTCGCCGAAAGGGGGAGTCGATGGATACGTTCAAACAGCGCGTGAATGCATCCGAGCGCCAGGACTGGCGAGTTGGGCCGAACGGGCCTGCGGATGACGACCGCTGGCTGCTTGGTGCGAACAGCGTCTCCTCTGGCTCATTGCACAGCGACGTATGGACCGGGCCAGCAATTGAGTTGCTCAATAGGGACGTGCTCTGCATCAAGCCTGTGGTGGGCTGGTGCCGTCAACGGTCAACGCCAGACATCTGCAACACCACCCGCCGGTACTCTCTGATCGTGACGCTTAAGGCGAAAAATCAGGAGTTGGACCTATACACTCCGATCTCAACGGTCGTTGAGAATGCCGTTGAGATCGGAGTGCCTAGCTCTGCTTGATTAGCAGCGATCATGAGTATCTTATGAATAGGCGTCATGAATTGGTGTAGCCTGCTGGACACTTGGTGCCATCTCTCCAGAGACGGATCTTGTGAGGGCCGCCATTCGCGGGCACGGCGGGCAGTTCCTCTCCCATCGAGATCTCGCCGATCGGATCGAGAGTAGCGCGAGACCCACGTCCGATCCGCATGAACGAGCGGCTCCTATTCGCAGGTGGTTCACCCGTAAGCCGCCGTTCCGCTTACCACCAGTCCCCGCCGCTTTGCACTTCGGGGTGCCTGTCACCGTTGCTAAATCGAAGCATATGACGCTTCCACAGGGTGTCAGGCTTCGGTACGAGAAGATCAGCAGCTGCGGAGGACCTCCTGGACTTATTGCTACACGATGCTGCCGTCATTGCACGCTCCGATGCTGTCGAGAAGATCCTGCAGGCAGCCTGCAAGCTTACGGGTATGCGTTTCGCGGCGGTGGCACGTGTTACCAAGCAGCGATGGCTTGCGTGCGCAGTTCAGGACGATCTCGACTTCGGCCTCAAGGTCGGTGACGAGCTAGAGCTGACCTCAACCCTTTGCTTCGAGGTCGGTGAGTGTGGCCGAACAATCGTCATTGACCACGTCGCCAAGGACCCGATCTACCGGGACCACCATACGCCGAAACAGTATGGCTTTCAGAGTTACATCTCGACTCCCATTCTTCGTCAGGACGAATTCTTTGGCACCCTTTGTGCGCTGGATCCCGAGCCCGCAAAGCCGAGCGATCCTGCAATCCGAGCCACATTCGAGCTGTTTGCTGAGCTCATCGGCCGTCACCTCGACTCTGACGCAAAGCTCGATCGAACAACGGCCCTCATCGAGCTCAGCGATCGAAGCCGGGATGTTGATGATCCTGCCGAACTTTCGTTCATCGCTGCCGAGGTGCTTGGACGCACGTTGGACGTTGATCGGTCTGGGTACGCGACGGTCGATGCCGAGCTCGAGACCGCCGTGGTCGAGCGCGATTGGACGGCCCCAGTTATTCAGAGCCTCGCTGGAACGCACCAGTTCCGCAGCTACGGAAGCTTCATCGATGATCTAAAGCGGGGCGAGGACGTCGTATTCGCCGATGCTGAGCTCGACCCAAGGACCGCAAAGCGTGGCGGACCGATGTCAAGCATTGCCGCCCGCGCGATCGTCAACATTCCCATCATCGAGCAAGGTACGCTTGTTGCGCTGCTCTACCTCCACAGTGCGGCGCCGCGCCAATGGACCGAGACAGAACTGACCTTTGTGCGAGAAGTTGCCGAGCGCACGAGATCCGCCATCGAGCGTCGGCGCGCAGAGCGGGATCTGAAGCAATTAGCCGCGACGTTGGAAAGCCAGGTGATGGCGCGCACCGCCGAGATGCGCCGATACAACGACATCGTTGAAGCCACGGTTGCACCAATCTGTGCCTTCGATCGCGACCTGAAGCTGATCGCTTTTAATCGCGCTCATAATGAGGAATTCAAACGCGTTAATGGCTTCGAGACCAAGCTCGGCGATGTCTTTCCCGATCTCTTCATCCCTGAGCAGCAGCCGGTCATGCGCGCTTTGATGGAGCGGGCTCTCACCGGCGAGGTGTTCACCGTCACCGAAGAATTCGGTCGCCCGGAGCTCGGAACACCAATCTGGGAGATTACCTACACGCCCTTGCGAGATGAGAAAGGTGATGTGGCCGGCGCTTTCCACCATGCGATCGACATCTCGGAGCGGTTGGTTGCTGAAGCCAATCTGAAAAGTGCCCAGGAAGCCTTGCGCCAGAGCCAGAAGATGGAAGCCATGGGCAGCCTTACGGGTGGGGTGGCGCATGACTTCAACAACCTGCTGACGCCAATACTCGGCAGCCTTGATCTCCTGCATCGCAAGGGGGTCGGGAGTGAACGCGAACAGCGGTTGATTGATGGCGCCCTGCAGTCGGCTGAGCGAGCTAAGACCCTGGTTCAGCGCCTTCTGGCGTTCGCTCGACGCCAGCCGCTGCAAGCCAGTGCAGTGGACATCAAGGAGCTTGTCGAGAGCATGGGCGACTTGCTCTCGAGCACCACTGGGCCGCAAGTTCGTGTCGTGGTGGATGTGGCTGACGACCTTCCACCCGCCAAGGCAGACCCCAATCAGCTCGAAATGGCGCTGCTCAACCTTGGGGTGAATGCGCGTGATGCCATGCCAAGCGGCGGCACGCTGCGCATTGCCGCCAAGTTGGAAACACTTGGCGAGGCGAGGGCCGAGCTGAAAGCAGGCACGTACATCCAGCTGTCGGTAGCGGACGATGGCGCGGGCATGGACGAGCTCACTCTAGCCCGCGCTGTTGAACCATTCTTCTCTACAAAGGGGATCGGCAAAGGCACTGGCTTGGGACTCTCGATGGTGCATGGACTTGCCGCTCAGCTCGGCGGTGCCCTTACAGTCGAAAGTGAGCTTGGTTCGGGCACTGCAATCCGGCTCTGGTTGCCGACCAGCAACGCGCCGGTCTTGAGGGGCGAGCCTTCTACGAGAGCCCCCTACCTCGATAGCTCCCAAGGTCTGGCCCTGCTCGTCGATGATGAAGATCACGTCCGTGCAAGTGTCGCTGATATGCTGTTGGACCTTGGCTTCCGGGTCAAAGAAGCGACTTCGGCGGAATCCGCATTGTCGCTGGTGAACAAAGGACTGCGTCCCGACATCTTGATTACCGATCACCTAATGCCGGGGATGACCGGCTTTGATCTTGTTCAAGCCGTGCGCAGGGAGTTACCAGATCTGCCGGCCTTGGTTGTCTCTGGCTATGCGGAGGACGGCGGCATCGCTCCCGATCTACCCCGCCTGACCAAGCCATTCCGCAGTAGCGAGCTTGCGATGAAGCTTGGCGACCTTCTTCAGATGAACGCTGCAGCGGGTTGCTGATTTGAGGGCAGCGGAATGGCGGCACGACCACCATCTGAGCCCTATCGTCTGAGAGTCAGGCCTGCCCTTCGTCCGCATGAACGAGCGTCCGCTATTCGCCGCTGCTCACCCGAAAGCCGCCGTTCCGCTTTCCACCACCAGCAGACAGATGGATCGTTGCCCGGCGGAGCGTCCGCATGTGGCCGAACGCAGACGGTCTGCTTCCCTTCAGTTCTTGGCCAATCACGGACCTTGGGCGAAGGATCACCTGCCCGCCCAAACCAAAACTATCGAGTGCCCGCGCCCGAAGGAGTTCCCCTGGAAAACTTCAGCCATGTGAGATCGTGCCGCCACATCGTACGGAACAGCAGCCAAAAGCCTGTCACCGCCAACCATGCCATAGCTATGCCAACGGTCACTATGAGCGGGTGGTTGAAGCTGGTGCGCTTGGCATAGTCCATGTTGTGGAGCATCCAGAAGAAGTCCCACCAGCGCCAAGTGTCATTCCTGCGTTCCAGGACCGCGCCGGTAGTGCCTGACACATAGTAACTGCTGTGTCGGTCGTCGCGGAATGCGACCTGCCAAATCGGTAATTGGTGTTCTCGAACAGCTAGCGTCAATTCGGTGAGCGGCGTCACATGGGCAACGACTGCGCGATCCGGATGAGCAGCGGCAGCAATTAGCTGAGCCTCGCGCTTCCCTATCTGGACTGGCAAGCCGGTAGCAGCGTTGAACAGGCGGACACCCGCGCTTGGGGAAGTCACCAGTAGGTGCTGGCCCCAAGGCAGCGGCTGGAGCGACACCTTGGTTACATACTGGCCAGCAAGCGCCTGCTGGACCCGTGGCCACGCGACTGGCGTGGCTCGCAGCCCCGGCGTGCTCTGTCCGCCTCGCTTGCCCCCGGCGACCTCCTCCATGTTGAGCAACGCCATGGCAGTGCCACTGATTGCCCACAGCAGGAATTGAACGCCGATGATCAGGCCAACCCATCTATGGATGCGACGGAGCCAGATCGACTTGATGGTCATGCTCGTGCCGCTCCCTTCTTCTTTTTTCTCGGGAAGGCATAGAGCAGAAGCCAGGCACCTGAGAGGGCGAGCAGGACGGTGCCCCAGGTGAAAACACGCAGCACCAGGTTGTTGACGTTCTCGCGCTCATCATAGTCCATGATGTGCAGCATCCAGACGAAGTCGAAGATACGCCAAAGCTCATGACGGCGTGAAACCAACTCGCCGGTCGTCGGCGAGAGGTAGAGCGTCGGCTTGTTCCAGTGCGCGAACTCCACGCGCCAGAGCGGCGGCTTCCGGCCCCTTATCTCGCCCGGAATGTCGGTGATCAGCCTCGCAGACGAGATTGGCTCGGGGCCGGTGTAGTATGAGCGGGCGAGCGCCCGGACCTGCTGCTCCATTGGATGGGCAACAGCCTCTCCGTTTCTAGCGTCGACAACTTGCTCACCAGCTTGACCGGTCACGACATAGACCGGTCGGCTATCGATCCACGCCAAACGGACATTCTCGGCACCGGAGGACGAAGCCAGGGCGATCGGATCTCTCAGCGTTGCCGCATCTACGCCCGGTGGCTGCTGATGGCGCACGAAGTGATCGCCATGGATCGTGTCGATGTGGATCGAGGTCATGTAAAGGCCGCTGAGCGACCAAACGACCACTTGCAGGCCAAGGAAGAGGCCAAGCCACTTGTGAGTTTTTCGGGCAATCACATGGCTGCGCATCAGTTGATGATCGCTCCCCCAGCGAGTTTGGTGGCGGGCCGGCAGGCCACTGCCGGCCCATTTCTTCTGAGGATGACGGAAGGGATAAGCTCGCGCCAATCGAGACCCATCACCTTCTCATCCGATCAGCAGTGCCCTGCTGCGCGATGCTCCGGAGCGCAAGTCGATGCCGCAGGGGCAGGTTCGGCCTTTGCAGGAGGCGCGGCGCTTGCCTTCGGCTCGGCCGGACGGGCAGCTGTTGTGGCTTTCGGCTGAGCCTTCGGTTCGGCCTTAGCCGTATCTGCCGGTGCGGGTTCTGCCTTGGCCTGCGCAGCGGTCTTCGCTCCCGATTGCTGCATAGCGCTCTGCATCGGTTCGCCCCGCAGCATGGCTTCAACCATGGCGATTTCCTTCTGCTGATCCGCGCGAGTCTTCTGGATCTGGCTGCGAAGCGTGCCTGTCACTCCGTTCGCAAGAGCCACGTCCGACATCGCCACAGCACCCTTATGGTGCTCCAGCATCTTGCGCATGTAGGTCTGCGAGATATCCGCGCCCGAAGCCTCCATCATCTTCTGGTGCATGTCCATCATGGCAGGACGGTAGAGTTCGGCGCTGCGCTGGTCGGGCGCACCCTCCTGAACGAGTTTCTGGAGATCCTCGATCTCCTTACCCTGCTTGGCGATCGTCTCCCGCGCCATCTTTGCGACGTCGGCGGTGGGGTTTTGGTCCAGAACGATGCGGGACATGTCTACCGCGCCTTGATGGTGCACGATCATCTTCTTGAGCCAGTTTTGGCCGACGTCGCTGCCGACCGCAGCCATCATCTGCTCGTCCATGCGCATCTCGGCTTCCCCAAAGGGCCCGCTCATCTGCATGGAGTTGCCTGCTGCCATGTTGGCATCCATCGAAGTCTCGTTGGCGGCGACCTGATTATCCGCCGTCGATCCGCATGCGGCCAACGCAGCCGTAGCCATCAGCAAAGCCGTGAAAGTCGTCACCTTGTTCATGTTCGTACTCCTCGAGAGCCGCCCCGCTCAAGTTTCGTAAGTCTCGGCCGATCAGCCCTTCACTGATCGGTAGAGGCGAGTTTGGCCGTTCGCCCCGAAGGCGACGACGTCGAATGGCTCCTTCGTGCCATCCGGACTTTCCATGCCAGGTGACCCAGTGGGCATTCCTGCCACGGCGATCCCCTTGATGTCCGATGGACGTTCGCGAAGCAGCCTGTCGACATCCTCAGCGGGAACGTGACCTTCGATAACGTAGCCGCCAACGAGGCTGGTGTGGCAGGAAGCTAGGTCCGTCGGCACGCCATAGCGCTGCTTCACCGAAGCCATGTCTGGCCGATCCGTCACCCGCACATCGTATCCGGCCTGCCGGGCTCTCTCAGCCCAGAGCGAGCAGCAGCCGCAGTTCGGGTCTCGAAAGACGGTGATGCTTTCGGCTTTCGTCGGCGTAGCAGCTTGAGCTTGAGTGATTGTTGGCTCAGCCGTAGCTATCTTGTTGCTGGCGGGCTCGGAACTGCCGCAACCCGCAAGCGATGCACTCATCAGCAAGCAACAGGCGGCAACCTTCCATTGCCTATACGCTGAATGACGGACTCCCATGACTTACCTCCGATGGCCAGCTTACATGCGCGCCATGATCTGTTTCATCTCGTCGATCTCACGCTGCTGAGCAGGAATGATCTCCTCGCATAGACGCTTGATCTCGGCGTCTCTGATCGTCGCCTCACGGCACATCAGGATCGCACCGGAGTGATGCGGGATCATCGAGCGCAGGAACTGCTTGTCGCCGACCAGCCATTGCTGACGCGTCGCCAAGAAGGACAGCACTAGAATGACGGCAAAGAGGGCGTGAAGCGCCATGTTCAGGCGCTTGTTCTTATACATGCCGCCCATCATGATGAGCATCAGCGAGCCCATCGGTGCCCACATCATCAAAGCCATGTAGAAGAAGTTCACGTTCTGGATGAACTCACCGAGTGAGTTGATCATGGCGAACATGACGAAATACATGATGGCCAGGCTGATCGCGAGGTTCAGCGCGAGCAGCCAGTAGTGCCGTCGCATCATTGCGGGATCGTGCATTTCTCCATTGTGGTGCTGTGACTGCTGCATGTCCTAACTCCTCACCAGTTCAGGTGTGCGACCCCATGGATTAGCGACCCGCCGAACCAACCCTGGACAGCAATTGCGGCGGTCATCACTGAAAGCGAGAGGATCATTCCGGCACCCCGATCTTCCCACGGTCGACGCCAGGCCCAGAGTGCTAGCGCAAGGCCCCCGACCCCGATCCCCGTTCCAAGCCAGCGATGTGCAAGCAACAGGGGATCCGGGTCGTTGAGCTCGAAGCCAGCATTCAACCAGCCAAGAAGCGCCGCAAAAGGCGCGACGACTCCGCCGGCAATCACAAGGAACTGAACAGGCGTACTGAAAGCCGGACGGCGTTTTCCTACCACTGCCGTGAACAGGGCCGCCGGGAAGAAGGCGATCGGGAAATGCACGATGATCGAGTGAAAAGCGCCCAGCCAAGTCCGCACACGCTCAAGAAAGCTTAACTTCGAACGATCTGTGGGTGTCATCATCATCTCACCCATGTTCTCGTGCATCTCGCCCGGCGTCATCTGAGCGGAAGAGGCTTGCTGCTGCGGCTGCGGCTGCGGCTGCATCTGAGCCGAAGCGGCTTGCTGCTGCTGCAGTCGCTGCTGCGCAGCCCATTGCGCCTGCCGCTGCTGCTTGTGGCCCTCATGAGCAGCGGCCGAGGCCGAGAGCACCACTAACGCAGCCCAAAGCAGCACAAAGCCGATGACCAGCTGACGCCAGACTGATCTGCCAGGTTGAGTGAGGGTCATTGCGTGCGTGGCTTTCGGCCCGAGTTGTGCATCATGACGATCTTCCATCGACCATCGTCCTTGCGGAGGACGCTTGTCGCTACGCCGACGCGATCAACGGTTTCGCCGCCCTTGGTCTCGATGCGGTACTTGTAGGTCTCAACCGCGTGGGCTGCCGCTGGTCCAAGCAGGTGAACATCCACCTTGTAGTCCGAGAAGCGGAATGACCTGAACTCGCGCAACTCGGGACCGAGGTGATGCGCGAGGTAGTTGACGTATGTACCCTCTACACCGCCGGTCTCGAAGATCGCAGAGTTCTTCATGAACAAGCGCTCGGTGTTGGACGCGTCAAGTTTCTCAATCGCAGCCTTGTACTGCGCAAGAACGGTCTTGATTGCCGCGACTTCGGCGCGCTGGGCTGCGGCCGGCAGCGCTCGACTGGGTTGAGCAACCGCTGGGAATGCAACGAGCAGCGCGACGCTGAGCAAAAATGCGTGCTTCATCTAGCCTCTCCTTAGAACCAGGTTCGTACGCCGATGAGCAGCTGGAGAGCGCCCGCCTTCTCGCCCTCGGCTCGCCTGTAACTGGCGGTTCTGCCGAAAGCGCGCTCGTACTGAACACCAATGTATGGAGCGAACTCACGCCTGATGTCGTATCGAAGGCGGGCACCGAACTCAGCCTTGGACAGGCCAGCACCAACCCCGATCTCGCGGCTATTCTGAGCGGCAAAGTCGAACTCGACCCTTGGCTGCAGGATGAGGCGCTGCGTTATGCGCTGATCGTAATAGCCACCAACGCGAGCGGAGAGCTCGCCCTTGTTCGACAGGAAGAGCGCGCCCTCAACGTCGAAGAAGCTGGGGGCAAGTCCCTCCAACTGCACGGTGGCGTACACGCGCGATGGGTTCGGCTTGAAGTCATAGCGAAGCCCGCCTTGCACATTCCAGTATGGGTCTATCGCGTGGCTGTAGAGGGCCTGGACCTCGGCGCTCTCAATGCCCTCACCGAAGGCGCCTTCACCTTCGGTCTTGAGCCAGAACCGGTTTATGTCGCCGCCGTACCAGGCTTCGCTTTCCCAGCCGTAGCCATCAGCGCCCTTCCCAGCTCGATATTCAGCGATGTTGTTCAAGACCTGGAAGAACTTCTGGTCGCCATGAAACTCTTCGAGGTGGTGACGCCCCATGTCCATGGCCGCTCGGCCGTAGAATGCGTCCGCTGCATTCGCGGTGGGTACAGGCGGCGGCGGCGCGTTTCCGGCCGGAAGGTTGGTGCCCTCGAGCGCAGCACTGGATTGACCCGAGCCTTGGGCTGGACTCGGCGTGCAGTGACCCATGGCTGCATGCTCAGGCGGACAGGCCGCCTGAGCTGGCGCAGACTGAGACTTGGGGGCGGACACTGACTGAGCCTGGGACGCCGAGGGTGTGCAGTGACCCATCGCCGCATGCTCGGGCGGACAAGCGGTCTGACCCGTTGCAGCTGCAGGAGCAGCTGGGGTCGTTCGAGCAGGCGCTGCCTGCACCGTTGTTGGAGCTGCGGGTGTGCAATGTCCCATAGCGGCATGTTCTGGCGCACAGGTCGCCTGCGGAGGCGTCGATCGAGCCGGCGCAGCTCCCGAAGCCTGTTGCTGCGGAGACAGAGTCGGCTGAGGTTGGGGGGCCGGCGTACAATGGCCCATGGCCGCATGCTCGGGCGGACAGGCAGACTGTGCAGTTGAAGTGGACGCAGGCCTTGTTCCTGCCCCGGGCTGCTGTCTTTGCACGGGTCGAACCGGCGCGGGCGTGCAGTGACCCATGGCGGCATGCTCCGGAAGGCAAGCAGACTGCTCTGACGTACTTGCGGCAGGCTGATTGCTGTGCCCTGCATGTTGCGCTGCTGCAGGTGCTGCCGGCACGACAGCCGCTGCGGCTCCAAGCAGAGCCAGCTTAAGAGGCGAGGTCATTTTGCATGTCTCCCTGCAAGGGGCGCACGGTGACGACCCGCATCATCCCGGCAGTCATGTGGTAGAGGTTGTGGCAGTGGAACGCCCAGTCGCCGGCCGCATCGGCGGTCACGTCGAACGTCATTTTGCCTCCTGGCGGCACGTTCACGGTGTGCTTGCGAGGGGCGTAAGCACCATGGCCAGTGACCAGTTCGAAGAAATGCCCATGCAAATGGATCGGGTGGGGCATCATGGTGTCATTCACCAATGTGACACGCACCCGTTCGTTAAGCCGGAACGGAATGGGATCAGCGGGATCGCTGAGCTTCTTGCCATCAAAGCCCCACATGTAGCGTTCCATGTTTCCGGTAAGATGGATCTCCAACTGGCGGGTCGGTGCGCGGACATCGGGATTGCGCTGAAGGGCCACTAGATCACGATAGGTAAGCACCCTGTGATCCATGCCCTCAAGGCCCTGCGGTGGCTCGCCAGTTCGATCCATCGGCATCGGCGAGATCGACTGGACACCAGGGTTCTTGTCGACCTGAGGCGCGTTCTTGAAATCACGCATGCTCATGGATCCGTGATCCATACCCTGCATGGCGCCACCCTGCGCCGAAGAGCCATGTCCCATGGCCGAATGGTCCATGCCTGCCATCGAGCCAGCCGCAGCGGGTCCAGCAGTGCCATGACCCATGGCTGCGTGGTCCATGCCGGCCATAGAGCCTTGCCCCATGCCGCTCATCGTGGCTGCTACGGCCGCTCCGGCGGCAGCCTTGATCGTTCCGTGGTCGGTGGGCTCCTTCCAGCCCGTCAGCTTCCACAGATTGCGGGACGCGTTCTGCTCAGCCGAGGGATCGACACCTCGCCGAACGGCAACGTTCGGAATGTTAGGTCCGTCTGCGGCCATACCGCCATGGTTCATGCCGGCCATCCCGCCATGATCCATCCCCGCCATGCCGCTCATATCCATGCCCATGTCTTTCATGGTGAGCAGGGGACGGGGGCGGAGTGGTGGAACGGGCGCGAACATCCCCTCGCGCGGCGCAAGCGTGGCTCGACCCATTCCAGACCGGTCGATCGCCTCGCTGACGAAGCTGTAGGCGCGGTCCCCGGGGGTGACGACGACATCAAACGTTTCAGCGACGCCGATCTGGAACTCATCAACGGTAACGGGACGGACATTCTGACCATCCGCTTGGACGACCGTCATCGGCAGGTCAGGGATGCGGACATTGAAGTTCGTCTGGGCCGACGCGTTGATGATGCGAAGCCGCACGCGTTCGCCGGCACGAAACAGGCCCGTCCAATTGTCGTAAGGTCCGTGGCCATTGACCGTGAAATTGTAGGTCGATCCAGTGACGTCGGCGATGTCGGCGGGGTCCATCCGCATCTTGGCCCATTCACGCCGCTCCTTGGCAGGCATGTCGCGGCCGGCAAGCGCACCCGAGAGGGTCAGGCGCTGATGGTTGAAGTAGCCACCGCCCATCTGCTTCAGCTTCTTGTAGACCGTGGCGCCGCTCAGCGGCGTGTGATCGGAGAGGACGAGCACGTGCTCGCGGTCGTAAGCGACAGGATCAGGCCCGACCGGATCGATTATGATCGGGCCATAAAGGCCATCCTCCTCCTGGTAGGCCGAATGCGAATGGTACCAGTACGTCCCGTAGTGGGGGACCGCGAACTCGTAGGTGAAGGTCGAGCGAGGCATGATGCCTGGAAAGCTGACGCCTGGAACCCCGTCCATCTGGAAAGGCACGAGCAGCCCGTGCCAGTGGATCGAGCTCTCTTCATCAAGCGTGTTCTGCACCCGCAGGCGTACACGCTCACCTTCCTTGAGGCGGACGAGCGGAGCTGGCACGGTGCCGTTCACTCCGATGGCGCGGCTAACCTTGCCGTCCACCTTCACGGCGACTTGGCCGATCGTCAGAGCGATATCAGAGCCGCTAACGGTAGGTAGCGGCCGAGCGATCCCGCGAGACACGGTCTGTGCCCAGGCGGGCATAGCAGCAGCGAAGCCGACGCCGGCACCGCCAAGGGCGGCGGCGCGCAGAAACTGGCGCCGCTCGAGAGCGAGCTTATCAAACATGTAGGATCCTTGCGGAGTCATGGCGCGAAAGGGGGCCGGCGGCGGCCCTAAGGCGCACCGCCAGCTTCCTCAGAGCGGCTTAGTGCTGGTGACTGCCGGGTGCGGCAGTCTTGGACATGTCGTAGCCCGCGTGCGGATCGGTGCCAGCCTTCATGTCATGGCCCATCTTGGAATGGTCCATCTTGGAATGGTCCATGTCCTTGCAGCAGTCGGACTTCATGTCCTTGCAGCAGGGCTTGTCCATTTTCTCGCAGCAGGTGGCCTTGGGAGCAGGCGCAGGAGCAACCTGGGCCTGAGCAACCGCCGGAAGAGCAATTGACAGAGCGATTGCCGTCAGAATCTTGTTCATGTGAGTCTCCGTGAAATCGAGAATTTGTTCGATTTCACGCAGATCGTGGAGGAGGTGTAGCAAGCTCGCGCGGTGAGCCAATCAGGACGATTGATGGCGACGATGTGACGTCCGCATGGATAACCATGTGGTCCGCAGCGGGAGCTGTCGGTGTCACTGCAATACCCATGCACATCGATGCACAGCAGTTCTTGCCGGGTACCTTCTCGGGCTTGGAGCCCTCATCAGATGCCCCATCGCAATGCGCGGATGCACTCGTCTGCTGGTGGTGCGAAGATGTGGGAGCTGACTGCTGCTCCATTGCGTTCGTCGTCACCGGGGCCACAAGCACCGCCAGCGCCAGAAGCGCTTGCAGAAGCCCTCGAAGGCTCGTGATGTGACGTAGCAGGTGCATTATGTCGGCTAGTAGGCCCAATCCGTTCTAGACGCTTCCGTTCCCTGCTGGGCCGGACTCTATCATGAGATGCCCATATAGGGTTTGACACTGTGTCAGGGTCAAGTGCCTTCTAGTTTACACTTTGCGGATTCAAGGCCCGCCAAGATGGGGCAATCAGGCCTATCATCACCGCTGCAGGCATCGGCAAGGCCCTGCAGAGTGGCCCGCATCTCCTCTAGTTGGCGGGCCTTACGGCCGAGTTCTTCTGCCCTGGCGAGAGCCAGTGTCTTAACATCGGCGCTGGAACGGGAACGGTCCTGCCAAAGCTGCAGAAGCTGCCGAATGTCCTCGATAGGAAAGCCGACGTCTCTCGCTCGGCCTATGAAGTGAAGCGTATGGAGATCGCGCTCGTCATAATCGCGATAGCCGGAGTCGCGCCTGGCTGCCTGAGGTATCAAGCCGATCTTCTCGTAGTGCCGGATCATCCGCTGGCTTACACCGCTTGCCGTAGAGATTTGCCCGATTTTCACGCGAACCGACGCTCCTCAACGCGAATCCGACCAGCGAGTCTCCTCGTTTCAAGATTGTAGGACGGAATCTCCGCACTTGGACAGCAATCAAACTGGCACTGCCAAGGTGATCCTCTCAGCTGCACGCTCAAGAGCCGCTTTCCATCACGTGGCCGATTTTTCGCGAGGAGGCTCATCGAGAACCTCAGTCGCCAGGAAGACACAAATGAGGCAGCCACGGGCTAAGTCCAAAGTTCTTGGGGACTAGCCTCCAAAAGACTCATCGGTTAATCCCGATAAATGACAGCGGAAGAAGCTCTAGCCGCGCTGGCGGCGCTCTCGAACCCGACCCGGCTTGAGACTTTCCGGCTCCTCGTCCGACAGGAACCCACCGGGCTTACGACAGGCGAGATCGTGAGCCAGATTGGTATCACCCAAAGCACCTTATCCACACACCTTGCAGTGCTTGCGAAGGCCAAACTGGTGCGAGCCGAAAAGCAGGGCCGCAATCAGGTCCAGCATGCCGAGGTCGATACGCTCCGCGAGCTGATGCTCTTCCTGGCCAAGGATTGTTGCAGTGGAAGTCCGCAACTCTGTGACCCGCTGATCGCCGAACTCACCTGCCGCTGACGGAACCGCCCATGACCGACATCGTGATCTACCATAATCCTGCCTGCGGCACGTCGCGTAACGTGCTGGCAATGATCCGCAACTCCGGCGTCGAGCCCCACGTGGTCGAGTATCTGAAGACCCCACTGGCGCGGGCCTTGCTCGTCGAGTTGATCAAACGAGCCGCAATGAAACCACGCGACCTGCTGCGGGAGAAGGGCACCCCCTTTGCTGAACTTGGACTGCAGGACGCCAGTCTCTCTGACGAGGCGCTGATCGACGCTATGATCGAGCACCCGATACTCATCAATCGGCCTTTGGTGGTGACGCCCTTGGGAGTGAAGCTCTGCCGCCCATCCGAGGCGGTGCTCGATATCTTGCCCGATCCCCAAGGCGGCGCCTTCGCCAAGGAGGATGGCGAGCAGGTAGTCGACACCGCTGGCCAGAAGCTGAGCTGATGGAGCAGCTTTCCCGCCCTGAGCGGCTTGGATTCCTCGATCGCTGGCTCACGCTCTGGATCTTCGCCGCGATGGCTCTGGGCCTAGTGCTCGGCAGCGTCTTCCCGGGCCTGCCATCGGCGCTGAATGACCTGTCGATTGGGTCGACCAACGTGCCGATCGCGATCGGCCTCATTCTGATGATGTACCCGCCGCTGGCACGTGTCCGTTACGACGATCTACCGAAGGTGTTTGCAGACAAGCGCGTGCTTGCCCTGTCGCTGGTCCAGAATTGGCTGATCGGCCCGGCCCTCATGTTCGTGCTCGCCGTTATCTTCCTGCGAGACAGCCCTGAATACATGACGGGCGTCATCCTGATCGGCCTCGCGCGATGTATCGCCATGGTGCTGGTCTGGAACCAGCTTGCGCGGGGCGACAACCAATATGTCGCAGGCCTGGTGGCCTTCAATTCCATCTTCCAGATCGTCTTCTTCAGCGCTTACGCTTGGCTGTTCCTCAGCTTCCTTCCACCGCTCTTCGGTCTTGGGGGCAGCGTGATCGACGTGAGCTTCTGGACGATCGCCCAGGCGGTGCTGATCTACCTTGGGCTGCCCTTCTTGGCCGGCTTCCTGACGCGTCGGCTACTCGTCGCGAAACGGGGGGCGGATTGGTACGAGGCCGTGTTCCTGCCGCGGATTGGCCCGATCACGTTGGCTGCGCTGCTCTTCACCATTGTCGCCATGTTCACGCTGAAGGGCGGTGACGTGGTGCGCTTGCCGATAGACGCCATCCGGATCGCTATTCCGCTCACCATCTACTTCGTGGTGCAGTTCCTGATCAGCTTCCTCATGGGCAAGCTGATCGACGCAGACTACCCCCGAACCACGGCAATCGCCTTCACCGCCTCTGGCAACAACTTTGAGCTGGCAATCGCGGTCGCCATTGCTGCTTTTGGCTTGGCATCCCCAGTCGCATTCGCAGCAGTCATCGGGCCTCTTGTCGAGGTGCCCGTCCTTATCCTGCTCGTTCACGTGGCCCTGCGGCTTGGACGCCGGTGGTTCCCATCGACCGCGCCTGCCTAAGGACATCGGATGCCGCTTCGAACTCTTGCCGATGCCGACTATCTGCCCGCGCTCGAGCGGGCCTACATCTTCAACCGACTCGCGAACGGCTTAGGCTCAAACGACCCGCCGCCGCGCATCCTCTTGCTCTACGGGTCGCTGCGAGAGCGGTCCTACTCGCGCCTTTGCGTTGAAGAGGCGGCGCGCCTGCTACAGTTCTTTGGCTGCGAAACGCAAATCTTTGATCCTTCAACGTTGCCGCTGCCCGATCAGGTCGTCAGCGACGACCATCCAGCCGTTCATGAGCTTCGCGAGCTGTCGCTCTGGTCCGAGGGACAAGTCTGGTGCAGTCCCGAGCGCCACGGCCAGATCACCGGTGTGATGAAGGCACAGATTGACTCCTTCCGCTGGCCATGGGCGGGATGCGCCCGACCCAAGGTAGAACGCTGGCTGTCATGCAGGTGTCGGCCGGGTCGCAGTCGTTTAACGGTGTCAACACCCTACGCATCTTGGGCAGGTGGATGCGCATGTTCACCATCCCGAACCAGTCGTCGGTCGCTAAGGCCTTCAACGAATTTGATGAGCGTGGCCGGATGAAGCCCTCGAGCTACTATGAGCGGATCGTCGACGTGATGGAGGAGCTGGTTCGCTTCACCGTGCTAATGCGCCCGCATACAGCCTCGCTCGTGGACCGCTACTCCGAACGCAAAGCGGCCGATTTGCCGGTCGATAGAGGGAAAGACTTGTCGAGCATTGCTCTTGGTGGCCGCTAAGGAGATCCACTTGGCTATTGTTTGCGGTCCTAGAACAATCCCGCCGGTGTTTGGTTTGGGTGGAAGGCGGACGTTGCTCGCAGCTTCCCTAAAAGCTAATCGGTCGCAATGCCTTCCTCTGACAAAGCGGTCGCCACCCTTGCTGCGTTGACGAGCACAGGCGGCGTCACGGCCGCAGCCGCGTGCTGCATACTTCCGTTGGTGCTTGCAGGTGTGGGCGTTGGAGCGTCCACATTGGCGCCGCTGGTCCCACTACACTGGCCGATCACCGCCGTAGCCCTCCTCTGTTTGGCAGGGGGGTGGGGCCTCTATGTTCGGCGCCGGAGAGAGTGCGCTCGGCGCTCAGAATGCTCACCACCGGCCCGAAGCACACTAGTCTTACTAACTGTGGCCTCAGTTCTTGTGCTCACATCGGCCGCATGGCCTTTACTTGAGCAGCCTCTCATGCGGGCTCTTGGCGGATGATTGTTTCAACCTCCACGCTCACCTGCCCACAGTGCGATGGCAACTCCACTGACGTGATGCCAACGAACGCATGCCAGTTCTTCTATGATTGCAAGCATTGCGCAGCCATCCTGAGGCCCTTGCCGGGGGACTGCTGCGTTTACTGTTCATTCGGTGACATACCCTGTCCTCCGATCCAAGAAGCTGAGCAGAATGGTGGAGAGGGCTGCTGCTCGCCACGCTAGCAGCACTTCAGGGCTAAGTTGATTCTGCGGTTAGTTCTGGATGAGTCGAATGAGGGTGCCATCAGGGTCGATGAGCGCTGCTATAGTTAAGCCGCTTTCCTCGACCTTAGGCGGCTGCATGCGCGGGTGGCCCCAACACCGCTCCTCAACATCTGCCGCCAAGCATTCAGAGTAGAAGCCAGCTAGGTCATCTAGTCGGAGGCAACAGCTAAACCAGCTTTCCAGTGGATTGAGATCCGGATGGGGGAAAAACTCCAATGAAAGGCCGTCACGCCTCAGGATCATCCACCCGTCGTCTTTCCACGCCTGCTCAAAGCCGAGCTTTGCGTAAAAGGCAGATGTAATCTCAAAATTACGGGAAGGCAGGTTGGGAGTTACGTGATCCATAGGGCGACTCTAGCTGATTCTTGCCGATTGTCCGCAACCGCTCGAGAGCGTACTTGAGCTACTTAGCTGAACGAACTTCCGCTGAGACCAGCATCCATGCACAACAGCCACTACTTTGAAGCGCTTCTCACAGCTGCACACTCCGGAGCCGCAAGGCGTTGCCGATCACCGATACAGAAGAGAGGCTCATGGCTAAGGCGGCGATCATAGGAGAGAGTAGGATACCGAAGACGGGATACAACACGCCGGCCGCGATGGGCACCCCAAGCGCATTGTAGCCGAAGGCAAACATGAGGTTCTGGCGAATGTTGGCTGTCACCGCTCGGCTGAGCCGCCGCGCGCGCACAAGGCCGGTCAGATCACCCCTCACCAGAGTTACGCCCGCACTCTCAACCGCAACATCTGCGCCCGTTCCCATCGCGATTCCGATATCGGCTCGGGCAAGAGCAGGAGCATCGTTGACCCCGTCTCCGGCCATGGCGACCACTCGGCCCTGCTCCTTCAGTCGCTCGATCGCTGCATCTTTGTCGGCAGGCAGCACGTCGGCGACTACCTCGTCGATCCCGAGCCTCCGAGCGACTGCTTCAGCCGTACGGCGATTGTCGCCGGTCAGCATGATGATGCGCAGGCCCTCTCTATGAAGACCGGCGATGGCCGCCTCGGTGGTTTGCTTGACCGGATCGGCGACTGCGATGAGCCCTGCGGCTTGCCCATCTACCGCGACAAACATCACGGTCGCGCCTTCATCCCGGTGCTTGCCGGCAGAGGCCTCTAGCTCCTGGGCATTTGCGCCTTCCGCCAGCATCAGCGCGCCATTGCCGATTGCTGTCCTGCGGTTCTCGATCTTCCCGACCAGTCCCTTGCCGCTGATCGACTGGAAGTCGGTCACCGGCGATGGGAACAAGCCACGCTCCTCAGCGCCCCTGACGATTGCGTGAGCAAGCGGGTGAGCACTGGAAGCCTCTAACGAAGCCGCAATTCGCAGCAGCTCCTCCGGGGACAAGGTCGTGGAAGGCTCAACTGCCACCAGAGCTGGCTTACCTTCGGTAAGCGTGCCGGTCTTGTCGACGACCAGGGTATCAACGCTGGCAAAACGCTCCAGAGCTTCGGCATTCTTGATGAGCACGCCTGATTGCGCGCCCTTCCCGACGCCAACCATGATCGACATGGGCGTGGCCAGTCCCAGAGCGCATGGACATGCAATGATGAGGACGCTGACCGCAGCAACTAGCGCGAAGGCAAGACGGGGCTCCGGCGCGGCGAAGGACCAGATTGCGAACGCAATCACTGCAACGGCAATCACGGCTGGTACGAACCACGCTGAGACTTGATCGACCTTACGCTGAATCGGCGCCTGGCTGCGCTGCGCCTCAGCAACCATCTGCACGATGCGTGAGAGCATGGTCTCTGATCCGACCCGGTCGGCGCGCATGACGAAGCTGCCGTCGCCGTTGATTGAACCGCCAGTGACCGCAGATCCGGTCTCCTTGGCAATCGGAAGCGGCTCTCCGGTCAACATCGACTCGTCCACAGAAGACGCGCCTTCAAGTACTTCCCCGTCGACAGGGATTGCTTCGCCAGGCTTGACCCTGAGCTGGTCGCCACTCCTGACCATATCGAGCGGAACATCGCGTTCCTTACCAGCATGGATCAGGTGCGCAGTCTTAGGCGCAAGGTCGAGCAAGGCTCGGATCGCTGAGCCGGTCTGCTCACGGGCGCGTAGCTCCAGAACCTGGCCGAGCAGCACCAAGGTCACGATCACCGCCGCCGCCTCGAAGTAAAGGCCGACGCCGCCATCGTGGGTGCGGAAGGCGGGTGGGAAGAGTTGCGGGGCTACGGCTCCCACGATTGAATAGGCCCAGGCGATGCCGGTTCCAATCGCGATCAGGGTGAACATATTGAGGTGGAGGGTCTTGAGACTCTGCCAGCCGCGTACGAAGAACGGCCAGCCACCCCACAGCACAACCGGGGTTGCCATGACGAGTTCGACCCAGTCCAGCGTGCGACCGCCAATAAACTCGACTGTCGTTGGCCAGAAGTGCCGAAGCATGACGAGGACAAACAATGGCGCGGACAAGGCGGCCGACACGACGAAGCGCCGGCGCATATCGAGATACTCTTCCGACGGCCCGTTGTTTGGATCGAATGCCTTCGGCTCCAGGGCCATGCCGCAGATGGGGCAGGTGCCAGGTCCGATCTGCACGATTTCTGGGTGCATCGGGCAGGTGTACTCGACGTCGGCCGGAGCCGAGTCCGGGGTTGCTTGTGCCGGATCGAGATAAAGCTCCGGCCTGAGCTCGAAGCGCTCCCGGCACTTTGCTGAGCAGAAATAATATTTCTTGCCGCCGTGCTCAGCTTGGTGCGGGGTGGTCGCCGGATCGACCGTCATGCCGCAAACGGGATCAATGACCTTCTCTGCTGGCGCATGCTCGTGAGAGGCTTTGGATCTATGATTGTGGCCGCAGGCAGAGCCGGGTGCGTGAGAATCTTTTTGCATAGCCGACACCAGATGCACCCTGACATCATGTTAGAGTCAAGAGTGGTTTATCTGGAACGAACGACGCGCGTTGGTGGGCTCGCAATGTCGGCTTGTGGCACGGCCAGTTGTCTGCTCGAACGACCGAGATGGGCGCTAAGTTGTCGTCGTCGCTCCCCATGAACGAGCGTCTGTTATCCGCCCTCAAAACCCGAAAGCTGTCGTTCCGCTTCCCACCAATTGCGGACGTTCGGCAGAACATTCAAAAACCCAGCTGTTCTCCTTACGATCGATTGAGATCAGCAGTTGACGTCGTGGGGTGAACGGCTCCGGCGAGGTGGGCACCTTATCTCTCAGGATGGCAATGGCGCACTCGCCTTCCCATATGCTTGAGGAAGGAGAGGCGCATGGCCGGCGGTTGGACGCGCGATGGCGCGGTTCAGGATCAGATTGATGATACAGTAGCGGACGCGGTGCTGGCCGCTCGGGCAAGCATGCCCAGTGGCGAGAGTGAGCCGTTCTGTACTGTGTGCGGAGATGACATCCCCATGGGTCGCCGCCGAGCAATGCCGGGAGTCCGCACCTGCGTGACATGCCAGAACGGTCGCGATCGACCACTGGCGTCAGCGTTCAATCGACGCGGCAGCAAGGACAGTCAGCTGCGTTGACACCTTTGTCTCTGCGAGGTTTCTCGTTTTCTAGACGTTCAAGGCGATTGTGGGGAACTGCTCTCCAAAAGCAGCTCCTCACTCATCACTCAGGCGGATGGCTGCTACGGCCGCCGATACCGGTGGTCGCGAACCAGCTTTCTTGATTCAGAATTGCCATTCATCACGGCGCTGATCGAGATGGTGCTCAGCAGCCGTTACTTCGCTGCCAAGAGCGCAAGTCTATGGATCTGCGGGGGCTCGACGAAGAGTTCTTCCGCCTTCTCCATCAACGCCGCAGCAACCTTGCCATCCAGATGGGTCTGCCGATCTCCCTCGGTATCGAATGTGTCGAAGATCGCGTATTCGCCATCGCCTTCTTGGATCGCATACCAAGTCAAGGTCCCAGGTTCGGCTTCAACTAGGGGTAGCGCGGAAGTGAGAAAGGCGGCGACATCGCTTTCCTTACCGGGTTTGGCCTTCAACGGCACGTACAGCGCAAGTTTCGGCATCTTTGACTCCTCGATAGAAACGACCAACTCCCGGCCGGTTACATAACGAGCGAGCGGGTGAGAACGATGCGTCCGCAATAGCGGACCACTACTCGCTCAATTAAATAGACCCTCGGGCTTTACAGCCGAAGGTCCGGAGTTCGAGCCCCTCGGAGCGAGGCTAACCTCAATATCTGGACTTCGACTAACGCTCGAGGCGAATGCCGCCTTTCCAAGGCTCATCATCAACGAACCAGCCATCGGCTATCGATTTAGGATATGAGCCACCCAGCGTCCGCTTACCGGGTGAAGCGTCGCATCCCTTTATGACATGGATGGGCGCGAGGCAGACTTCCCGGCCCCGACGGCTGCTTGTGGCCGAGGGCAGAAGGTCGGCTTCTGGGCTGACGCGCGTGATATCGGACGTTCAGCGGCCTCCCTTAGATGCCCCTCTCCGACTCCATTGCAGAGATAGCCGCTGACTGCGAAACGGGACAGCGATGACCCTTTTTGCTTACATCGGAGCAGCTTTGGCGGAGATCGCGGGGTGTTTTGCGTTCTGGGCTTGGTTGCGGCTTGAGAAGTCTCCATGGTGGCTCCTTCCTGGCGTGGCATCTCTATGCCTCTTTGCATATCTGCTGACGCTTGTTGATGCGGAACATGCGGGCCGGACCTACGCAGCTTACGGCGGCATCTACATCCTTTCCGCGCTCGTGTGGCTCTGGCTTTTCGAGGGTGTTCAGCCCGACAGGTGGGACGTCAGCGGAACCGCCCTTGCGCTGCTCGGAGGAGCGATAATCCTCTGGGGTCCGAGGGGCACCTGACCGTCCGCTTTGCCGGAATGTCGGTACAAGCAGCAGCGATCGGACGGGTGCAAATCGGCCGACCTCCTCGATTCAAACTAGATGGCTCCGCCCTAAGCGGCTGAGCATGGCAGTCTTCAAAACTTCTAAGGTGGTGGAAGTCGGCCTAGACACTGACAATCTTAGTTTCAGCTGTGTTCGGTTCCGCAGAGCTGATGATCCGCCAACGACCTCATGATGTTGCAGCTGCTGATCTGGCCACCACGACATTCCGCAATCATGCGCTTCAACTCACTTTGTAGTTGCCGGAGCTGAGCGATCTTGCGCTCCACGGCGACCAGATGACCATTGGCAATCCGATCAGCGTCTCCGCAGTCACGGGCTGGCTCATCTGCCAGGTTGAGCAGCGACCGGATATCCGCGATGTCGAAGCCCAGCCCGCGAGAGTGACGCACGAAGCTCAGCCGCTCCACGTGTTCCGGGCCGTAGTCCCGATAGTTTCCGTCGGTCCGTAGAGGCTTTGGCAGAAGACCGATGCGCTCATAGTAGCGTATGGTCTCGATGTTGGTGCCAGTCGCTCGCGCCAGTTCTCCAATCTTCATAATTCTGCCAACCTTGACCCTGTAGCCGCTACAGGGACCATAGAAGGGTCGCTCCGATTCGGTCGAGGTGACAAATGGCCTGTAACAGCTGCGTATCCGACACTCCGAAGACCATGGTCGACCCACGCTGGCGGCAAGCCTTGTGGATCGCCCTGATCGTCAACGCGGGCATGTTCGCGATAGAGCTGTATGCCGGCTCGGCTGCCGACAGCCATGCGCTCAAGGCCGACGCGCTCGACTTCTTCAGTGATGCCGCCAACTACGCCATCTCGCTGCTGGTCGCCGGCTTGGCGCTGACGTGGCGAGCCCGCGCAGCCTTCTTTAAGGGCGCGACGCTGGTGCTGCTAGGCGGCTACATCCTCGTCAGTGCCAGCTGGGCCGCCTGGAACGGTTCGAGCCCGCAGCCGGAGACGATGGGGATTATCGGCGTCCTTGCCCTCCTCGCGAATGTCGGTGTCGCCCTGCTGCTTTTCCGCTTCCGCTCCGGGGATTCCAACATGCGCTCCGTCTGGATCTGCTCGCGCAATGACGCCATCGGCAATGTGGCCGTGATCGCGGCCGCAGCCGGCGTGTTCGGCACCGGCACCGCGTGGCCGGACCTCATCGTCGCGGGCATCATGGCGACGCTGGGCATCTGGGGCGGCCTGCAGATCATGGCTCAAGCGAGGGGCGAACTCGCCCACCGGCCTGCTCATGCGTCCTGATCGCCCATTGCTCGGGGCTCTCATGTGGGGCGGACTGGGCTTCCTGCTGGCAGGCTTGCTGCTGGCCGCATACTTCGGGTTGGCGGCTCCTGCGGCCCAGCTTGACGATCATCAATCGGACAAGCGCGCCAGAACGGGGAAGACGACATGAACGAAGTTCGGAGCGGTGGCGATCGTCAGGGCACCTCTGGTCAGACGGACAGCCCTCGGGTTTTCGTGCCGCCACCCCTGATCTTCGCGAGCTCGGTCGCAGCTGGCCTGGCCATCGACATGCACCTCCACGAATTCGGGGTGCCGCAGGTCTTCGCTATCCTGCTGCTGGTGGCCGCGCTTGGCCTGATCGGCGCGGCGCTGAACCTCTTTTGGCGGCGGCGGACCCGGCCTGAGCCGTGGCAGCCCGCGAGTGCGCTGGTGGTGACGGGCATCTACCGGTTCACCCGCAATCCGATGTATCTGGGCATGACGCTGCTGTCGCTCAGCGTGGCGATCTTCTGCCAGAGCCTCGGTGCCGTCTTCCTGTCCCTGGTAGCGGCAGCCTTGATCGACCGCTTCGTCATCTGCCGGGAAGAAGCCTATCTCCAGCGACGCTTCGGCGATGAATACCAGATCTACAAGCAGCAGGTGCGGCGATGGCTGTAGCGGTGCGTTTCCAATGCCGCCCGCGGCTGCTATGGCGCCGACCCATGCCCCGCCTGACCGCCATTGTCAGCGCCATGCTCCTTGTTCTCATGCTTTGGACGGGGACAACAGCGCATGCGGCCGAGCGGCTCGACTGCATCACCGTAGGGGCGGAAACGACCGGGCACTACGATGGCGACCCCGACCAGACCCCGGCCAGCTCGGACAAGGGTGTCGCCCATCATCATACCTCTTGTGGCGGCCACCAGCTCGCCGCGCCAACGGATATCCCAGCGGCTGCGCTGGCTCCGGTCCGGCGCACAAACCTGTTCGGTGACCCCGCTGCCGGAGTGCCGGGCCGCGAGCCCGAGAGCCAGCTAAGGCCTCCGATCGCCTGACACTGACTCAAGCCCGGCGCTCCGGGCTCGATTGCAGTTGTCAGGAGTATTCCACCATGAAGTTTGTTGCAGCCGCGACCCTGGTCGCGGCGGCGGGAGGGGCGTTCTCGTCCGCTTCCGCTCAGGTTGGCAATCCCGCCAGCCCGACCGTCGGCCGCCCGGTGTCCACCGCGCCGGCGGGCCCACCATCACCTGTGGTGCCGCCAACAGTGTCACCGCGCACTGGTCCGCTTCCAGGCAGCCTCAGCCTGGCTCAGGCGCTGGAAGAGGCGAATTCCCGCTCGCCGGCGATCGTTGCCGCTCAGGCCGAGCTGGCGGCAGCCGCGGCCCGAACCCGTCAGGCCGGCGTCCGAAGCAATCCCGAGCTCAGCTTCGAGGTCGAGAACTTCGCGGGGACCGGGGAGCTACGGGGTCTTCGCTCGACCGAAGCGACCCTGGCGGTCAACCAGCGGCTGGACCTTGGCGGGCGCCGCTCCGCCCGGGTCAGTGCGGCTCAAGCCGAGCTGGCCGTTCAGCAGCTGCGCCTGGCGATCGCCCGGGCCGACCTGTCGCAGCAGGTGCGGGAGCAGTTCGCCCGAGCCCTGACTGCCCGCGAGCGGCTCGCCCAGGCGACCGAGAATGTAGAGCGGGCTCGGCGGTTCGCCCGCGTGGCGCAGATCCTGGTGGATGCGGGCCGCGATCCGCCACTTCGAGCGCTGCGGGCCCGGTCGGCTCTCGCTCAGGCCGAAGCTGAACGGGAAGTCGCCGAAGCCGATGAGCTGGCCGCCCGCTCCTCGCTCGCCGCCCTGTTCGGTGTGCGTGAACCTGTCGCCGAGGTCAGCGGACAGCTGCTCGACCTTACGCCGCAGCTGATCAACGCGGAAGCCAGCCTCGAAGTGCGCCTTGCCGATGCGGAGCGCGCCGCTGCCGAAGCTGTTCTCCGGCAGCAACTCGCAGAACGGCGCCTAGACCCGGCAGTCGGGGTGGGTGTGCGCCACGTCCGCGAGACCGGCGACTTCGGGCTGGTGGCGGGTGTGTCGATGCCTCTCCAGGTGTTCGATCGCAATCGCGGCAACATCGATGCAGCGCGGGCCGGGATCGCCGCAGCCGAGGCTCGCCGGGCCACGGCGATCGCAGCCACGACCGCCCGCGCCAGGAACGCCATCGCCAATGTGCAGGCCGCGCAACGGCGCGTGGATGCACTCGAGTCCACAGCCGTTCCGGAAGCAACGGAAGCGTTGCGCCTCACCGAGCGCTCTTATGCTGAAGGGCGGGCGACCCTGCTTGAGCTCCTCGACGCCCAGAACGCCTACACCGCCACACGCACCGCGCTCACCGATGCCCGGCTCGCCCTCGCGCTGGCGACGGCCGAACTCGGCCGCATCGCTGCTCGATAGGAACAAAACACATGCCGACCCTTCGCGATCTTAAGATCATCAACCTGACCGATAGGAACCGCCTGCTTGCCGGCATTGCCGCCACAGCCCTGGTTGCTGGAGTGGGAGGAGTGCTGATCGGGCGCTCGATGAGCGACCCCGCTCCAGTTGTTGAAGCCAGTGCCGAACCCGCCGAGGAGACAGAAGAGGAGCATGGGCCTGAGGGCTTCGTCCCGCTGACGCCCGAGCGCCTCGCGGCCAGCGGTATCGCTCTCGAGCGGGTCGAGCCCGGCTGGGTGCAGAGCGAAGTCATTGCGCAGGCCACGGTCGCCGCTCCGCCTGAAGGTCAGGCGCTCCTGACCGCGCGGGCCGATGGTGCGGTGGTCCGGATCAACAAGCGTCTTGGTGACCCGGTCGGGGCCGGCGAAACGGTGGCGCTGCTGGAGAGCCGGGAGGCTGCTGCCTTTGTGGCGGAGCGGAACGCGGCAGCGGCCCGGGCCCATGCTGCGCGAGCCGCTGCGGCCCGCGAGCAGCGCCTGTTCGATGCCAAGATCACGGCAAGGCAGGACCTGGAGGCAGCCGTTGCCGCCCGGCGCACGGCGGAGGCCGAACTGCAGCGGGCCGAAGCCGCCGTCAGTGCAGCCGGGGTGACCGGCGGCGGGCGCTACCTGGCCGTTCGCAGTCCGATCGGCGGGCGGATCACCGAGGTCGATACCCAGCTCGGCGCCTACGTTTCAGCCGGAGCCGAGTTGTTCAACGTGGCCGACCCCCGCCGACTCCAGATCGACGCCTCCGTTCCGGTGAGCGATGCCCAGCGCATTCAGCCCGGCGACCGGGCCCAGGTAGAGCTGCCCACCGGCGGGGTGGTCGAAGCGCGGGTCCGGTCCGTGACCCCGGCCCTTGATGCTGAAAGCCGCACCGCCACCGTCGTGCTTCAACTCAGCGGTGCCCCAGGTGGGCTGACCCAGGGTCAAGGCGTTCGGGTTCGCATTGTCCCGCGTGAAAGCCAGCAGCGCGGCATCATCCTGCCCGAGGAAGCTGTCCAGCAGATCGAAGGTCGCGACATGGTGTTCGTCACGGTGAAGGGCGGCGTTCAGTCGGTTCCGGTGACGCTTGGCACTCGCAGCGGAGGAAGGGTCGAGATCGTCGACGGGCTCGAAGCCGGTCAAACGGTCGTCACCCGCAACGCCTTCGCCCTGAAGTCGCAGCTCGGTGCCGAAGCGGACGATCACTGATCCGAACCTACGCCGCTCAGCTGACCCTCGCACAGGCCGACGCACGACGTCGCAGGAAACAATCATGATTGAACGCCTTCTTCGGACCTCCATACGCTTCCGCTGGGCAGTGGTGCTGCTGACGGCACTGGTTGCCGCCTTTGGCGTCAGCCAGTTGCTCAAAGTGCCCATCGATGCGGTTCCCGACATCACCAACAAGCAGGTGCAGATCAACACGGTCGCCCCAGCTCTCGGCCCGCTCGATATGGAGCGGCTGGTCACCTTTCCGGTCGAGACCGCCATGGCCGGCATTCCGGGACTCGAGAGCACCCGGTCCATCTCCCGCAACGGCTTTTCCCAGGTCACCGCGATCTTCGAGGACGGCACGGATCTCTATTTCGCCCGGCAGCAGGTTGCGGAGCGCCTCACCGCCGCCTCCGAAAGCCTGCCGGAGGGCGTCGAACCCCGGATGGGACCGGTCACGACCGGGCTCGGCGAGGTCTTCATGTATGTGGTCGAGTATGCGCCCGCAGGAACCCGCGATGTGCCTCGGATCGCGGGCCGGCCCGGACCGCAGCCGGACGGGAGTTACCTGACGCCCGAGGGTGAGCGGCTCACCGATGAGACCGCGAAGCTCGCCTATCTTCGCACCGTCCAGGACTGGATCCTGCGACCCCAGCTGACATCCGTCGAGGGCATCGCCGGGGTGGATTCCATCGGCGGCTACGAGAAGCAGTATGTGGTTCAGCCGGATCCATCGCGAATGGCGACGCTGGGGGTCTCCTTCACGGACCTTGCCGAGGCGCTCGAACGGGCGAACGTGTCCGTCGGCGCGAACTTCTACGAGCGGGGCGGGGAAGCTTTCCTGGTCCGCGCCGATGGGCGCATCCGCACGCTCGACGAGATCGCGCGCGCAACTGTGACAACGCGCGGCGGAGTGCCCATTGCTGTCCGTGACATCGCTGACGTCCGTATTGGCGGCGACCTTCGCACGGGCGCTGCAACCGAGGACGGGGAGGAGATCGTCGTCGGCACCGCCCTCATGCGGGCCGGTGGCAACAGCAGGACCGTCGCCGCCGCCGTGGGCGAACGCCTCGAAGAACTGACGCGTTCGCTGCCGCCGGGCATCGTGGTGCACCCGGTGCTGGATCGCTCCAAGCTCGTCGATGCGACGATCAGCACGGTGGAAGAGAATCTGCTCATCGGCGCCTTGTTGGTCATCGCCATTCTGTTCTGGCTGCTCGGCAACATCCGCGCGGCGATCATCGCCACGCTCGTCATCCCGCTGTCCTTCCTGCTGATGGCAATCGGGATGAACGCCACCGGCACGTCCGGAAACCTCATGAGCCTCGGGGCCCTCGACTTCGGACTGATCGTCGACGGATCGATCATCATCATCGAGAACGCGTTGCGCCGCCTGGCCCAGCGGCAGCATGCAGAGGGACGACTCCTCTCCGTGGCGGAGCGCCTGGAGGAGGTCTTCCAGGCGTCGCGCGAGATGATCCGGCCAACGATCTACGGTCAGGCCATCATCTTCCTCGTCTTCGCGCCGCTGCTGACCTTCACCGGAGTGGAGGGCAAGATGTTCTCGCCCATGGCCACCACGGTCATGCTGGCGCTGGCGGGTGCCTTCATCCTGTCCCTGACCTTCGTGCCGGCGATGGTGGCCATCCTTGTCCGGGGCAAGGTGGATGAAAAAGAGGTGCGGGCGATCACCTGGACCAAGCAGCGCTACGCGCCGGTGCTCGACCGTGCCCTGGCGCGGCCCTGGCCGGTGATCGGTGCCGGGGTCGGCATCTTCGCGGCGGCGGCCCTGCTGTTCACTCAGCTGGGCCGCGAATTCGTCCCGCAGCTCGACGAGGGTGACATCGCAATCCTCTCCGCTCGGGTTCCATCCACCTCATTGGACCAGTCGCTCGAGTTCCAGCGCCGCATCGAGCGGGCCGTCGCCAGCCTACCGGAGGTCGAGCACATGTTCGCCAAGACCGGCACGGCCGAGGCCGCCCTCGACCCAATGCCTCAGAACATCTCGGACTCCTTCATCATCCTGAAGCCCAAGGATCAGTGGCCGGCTGGCGTGAACAGCAAGGAGGACGTGATCGAGCGGGTCGAAGACAAGCTGAAGCCGCTTGTCGGCAACGCCTACGAGATGAGCCAGCCCATCGAGCTTCGCTTCAACGAGCTGATCGCCGGGGTCCGCAGCGACGTCGCGGTCAAGATCTACGGGGACGACCTCGAGGCCCTGGGACGCCTCGGGCAACAGGTCGCCGGCGTCCTGCGCACCGTGCCGGGGGCCGCCGACGTAAAGGTCGAGCAGACGGAGGGCTTCCCCACCCTTGACGTCCAGTTCGACCGTGACGCGATCGCCCGCTACGGCCTGACGCTCCAGGAGGTCTCGGACACGGTAGCGGCTGCCCTTGGCGGGCGGGAAGCCGGCATCGTCTTCGAGGGTGACCGTCGCTTTGACGTTGTCGTCCGGATGCCGAACACGGCCCGCAACGATCTGGAGGCGATCGGCGCGCTCCCGGTCGTTGTGGAGAATGGCGGCAGCGGCTTCACCGTGCCGCTGCGGCAGCTTGCCCGCTTCAGCCTGTCCGATGGTCTGAACCAAGTCAGCCGGGAGAACGGCAAGCGACGGGTCATCGTGCAGGCCAACGTGCGGGGCACCGACCTCGGCTCCTTCGTGGCCGAGGCGCGGGCCAAGATCGCTGATCAGGTCCAGCTTCCTGCGGGATCGTTCGTCGAGTGGGGAGGCCAGTATGAGAATCTGCAGGCCGCCTCACGCCGCCTGACACTCGTGGTGCCAGCGGTATTCGTGCTCATCTTCCTGCTCCTCTACTTGGCGCTAGGCAAGGTGAGGCCCGCGCTGGCCATCTACTCGGCTATTCCGCTGGCGCTCGCAGGCGGCGTGTTCGCACTGGCGCTTGCAGGCCTGCCTTTCTCGATCTCGGCGGCCGTCGGCTTCATTGCTTTGTCCGGCATCGCCGTCCTGAACGGACTGGTGCTGATGAGCTCGGTCGTGGACATGCAAGCGGCTGGGAGGCCGCTCGAAGCGGCAATCCGAGAGAGCGCCCTTACCCGGCTTCGCCCCGTGCTGATGACGGCACTCGTCGCGTCGTTCGGCTTCGTCCCGATGGCGCTTGCGACCGGTCAGGGCGCTGAGGTCCAGAAGCCCCTCGCCACCGTGGTGATCGGCGGCCTGATCACGTCCACTGTGCTGACGCTGCTGGTGCTGCCCGCCATCACCAAGCTGCTTCTGAAAGCTAGTCCGGGGCGTTCCCCGGAGAAGGAAGCCGGTTCCGTAGCGATGGTGCCGGCTGAATGACCCCGCGACAAAAAGGGAGAAGAGCATGCTGCAAGACAGTTTGAGCGAGCGAGCCAACTGGAACCGGCGGTCATGAGCGAGAGCAACCTCGACCTTGGCAGCGCCGACAAGCGCAAGACGCTGTGGATTGTCCTGGCACTCAACGTTGCGATCGCCGTGGGCTTCTTCGCCACCGGTGTCTTCGCTAGCTCGAGCGCGCTGATCGCAAACGGTCTGGACAATTCATCCGACGCGCTGGTTTATGCCCTGAGCCTTCTGGCGCTCACTCGAGGGCCAGTGTGGAAGCGGGGCGCGGCGCGAGTATCCGGCATTCTGCTTTTGATCTTCGCGGTCGGCGTTCTTGTGGACGCCGGAAGAAGGTATGTCGCCGGCTCGGACCCCATTGGCACGACCATGATGATCATGGCGGTGATCGCCGCAGGGGTGAACCTCTGGTGCTTGATCCTGCTGAAGCGGGTTCGGCAGCCTGACGTGAACATGCGCGCCGCCACCACCTTCAGCTTCAATGATTTCATCTCGAACGGCGGCATCCTGGTCGGAGGAGGTCTTGTGCTCTGGTTAGGGCAGAACTGGCCCGACCTGGTCGTGGCAGTGGGCATCGCAATCATCGCATTCAAAGGCGGCATCGAGATCCTCCACGATGCGCACCATGAGGCGAAGCACTAGGAGAGTTCTTGTGCCTGGTCACCGCCCTCATGAATTGAGCTCGTCGTGAATCTTGCGGTGGTCGCCAGTGCGCCACTGGGAACGTGGCCCCTCACTGAAGACTTCACGGCGCCGTCGCTCGTCGCCGTTTTCTGCGCCGGTTTCACTCTCGCCCAAGTCGCCAAGCAGCTCGCCGCCTTGCCGGATGTCAGCAGAGTGAATGACCTTCACGTCTCATCAATGAGCACTACGGATACAGCGATGACAGCAGACCCAGTGACGCCGACGGGACATCGAGCCGACTCCTTCCGTGCCGATTTGGCAATTGATCTGCAGCACCGCCTCGGCATCGAGCACACAACCCTGCAGAATGAATTCGAGCCGGATGGTCGGTGCGCCCTGACGCGAGAGGGTGTTGTGTGAGCGAGGGAACGATCAAGCGATCACCCACCGGCGGCCGCGTCGGCCCGCCAACTTGTGGCGTCCGTGGCTCGATGTCTGACTTCGTGCGCCGCCATCTTGCCGAGCATGGCGGCAGCTGCACCCGGCAGGAGCTTCTAGCCGCGATGCAGGGGGTCCAGTGTGTTCGAGAGAAGTTGGAAGCGAGTCGCGGCTTCAAGGCTCTCCTTCGGAACATGTATTACGGTGGCGACCTACTGCTGGACGGCGACCTCATCCGTGCCACGCCGAGGGCGCTGCGCCGGTTCGCCCGGGACTACCCAGTCACAGGGTTTTGAGCGTCTGCTTGGGGGCGCGAAGCATCCGTACCGTTATGACCGGATTGGGCGCATATCGGCCGCTACTGCGGGTGGGACCGGCATTCGAGATTTCGACCCCACCCGCAGAGCCTACCGATTGACCCAGTCGCGCCAGCTAGCTTCGGCGGCGGCGAGCCCAGCGTCGCCGGCTAGGTCGCGGTGAATGCCGAGCCAGCCAAAGCACGTCGCCCGCTTCATCAGCACCAGCCCATGGACGTGCACCGAGCTGTCGCTGCCGCTAAGGAAGGGCGCATGTAAGACGGCCAGTACCGGGACGCCGACCCGCTCCACATAGTGCTCCCACAGCCAGGCGCGGGCCTGCTGCCAAGGACCATGCAGGTTCGTAGCATTTGGGAATTGCAGGGTGACCTGTGCGAAGGCCGCAGTCTCGTCCGCCGGGAGCTTCGACATGTAGCTCTCAGCCATGAACAGCGGATCGGCATAGTCCTGCGGCACGTCGCCGCGCAGCAGCACCTCCACCGCTGCGGCCTTGTCCTCGTCGCTTCCCTTGCTCCCCGGCTGACACTTGGTCTCGAAGTGGGGAACGATGCTCTCGCGAGAACCTTCACCCTTCGACCAGTAGAACCTAGTCGTGGAGACCGGATCATCCGGCTGGTTGTGGTAGAAGGCTTTGAGCGGCCGCGTGGCCAAAGCCGCGACAGAGGCGGTGTCCAGCGCCGAGGTCTTCTTCTTGCCGGGCATCAGAACCACCCCTGCACGGCGATCGAGAGATACTCTGCGCCCGCCTTCAAGCCGCGATAGGCGTCGATCTCATCCTCGAACGGTGCTTCGGGCGAAAGCTCGAGGCCAAGTCCATCGAGACGGAGGAAGGTGCGCTCACCGCCGGTTGGCACCAGCCAGGCGCTGCCGAGCGGCTGCCGGATCCAAAGGCGATAGCCCATGAACGGCCGCTCGACATGACGTAGCAGGACGTCAAAGGTCGCGTGCTTAGCCTCCTCGGCGGCCCGGACGATGATCGCGTCGCGATCCACTGCGCGGGCGATGTTGCCAACTTCGCGGGTGACGAGAGGACGCCGGCAGCGCGTTCCGGCGAGGACGATGTCTGCTCCGGGCACCACCATCGAGTGCAGCAGAGCAGGATGCCAGTACTGAGGATCCTGGTCGATGAAGCCATCGAGGATGGTCCCGATGGCCAGCATCAAGCGGCGGATCTGCACTGGTGGCTCGGGGATGGGGTCCAGCTCGATGCCAAGGTCCGGGACGGGTGCGGTCTTCATGTGTTCAGTCTCTCTTAGGCGTTGGTGACGTCGATCGAACTTCCGGAATTTCATCTCTTCCGGTTCAATCACTCTCCCCTTCACCCTCATCGGAGCTGCCTCCGCGCGGATCTCCCTTCCCTTCACCGCCTTCCGCTGGCGGCGGTGCTTCCGCGATGATCCGCTGGATGACCTCGCTGTCCGCATCGGGCCGGGCACGAGGAACGGGGAGACATTCTTCGATCTGCGCGTCGTTCGGAATCAGGCTGGAAGGGGACTCCCAGAACCATCCAATGACGTGCCAGTAGACCCGTTCTGCCGGCCAGGTGGCGACCTCATGCCGCGTCGGAACGTAGCAGCCGTCCCTTATCAGCCCCTGGTGATCCAGCAGCTCCGCCAGGATCTGCTGCTTGGTGAAACCGAAGCGATACTCGTCGTCGCGGGGCTGCAACTCGTCCATTTTCATTCTCCTTGGTGTGACCACCAAGGCGCCCCTCCCCTCCCTCGTTGCGCTCCGGCGCGCGTCCATGCTCTATGGCGGCATGGACGAGGGGCGTGGCGTAGAGCGGTTTATCGAGGCGTGGCGGGAAACCGGCGGGTCCGAGCTCTACCAGGCCCCGGTCGCCGGCACCCTCGATCTTGGTGAGGCCGCCGTGGCGCTGCCCGACAACGTCATCCCTTGGCCCGGCACCCTTCCCGAGCAGGTTCGCGCGGTCCAGGCGCTCCTCGCCTCCTCATCGGCGCCCCTCGCGCCGCAGGACGTCGCCCGAACCTTCAAGGGCAAGCGCGCTGCCACCGTTCGCCCGGTCCTGGATGCCCTCGCCAGCGTCGGCATGGCCCGCCGTCTTGGCAACGGCCGCTACGCCGCCTGACGAAGATGGGCGAGCGCAATGGCCCTTGGTCGGACCTTGAGAACGACGCGATCGTCGCCGACTACATGGCCATGCTCGCGGACGACCTCGCCGGCCGGCAGTATAGCAAGGCCGAGCATAATCGGCAGCTGCAGGAGCTGATCCGGCGCGGACGGGGCTCCATCGAATATAAGCACCAGAACATCAGCGCCGTCCTGAAGGGCCTCGGTGAGACCTGGATCGAGGGCTACAAGCCGGCCTTCAACTATCAGGCCAGCGTGGAAGACGCGGTCGCGCGGTGGTTGCAGCAGCGTCCTGGCTGGTACGCCAGCAAGGGCGCGGACGACCGGCTCTCAATGGCCGCGGAGCCGCCAGGAGCCCTCTGGATCATGCCCGCGCCCACTCTGAGCAATGCTCCACCTCCCGACGAAGCCGAGCAGATGGCCAGGGTGGCCCGGCGCTTCGATGTCGCGGAACGAGATCAGCGCAATCGCGCGCTCGGTAGGGCAGGCGAAGAGCGGGCGTTCCATCATGAGCGAGGCCAGCTGGTCGCCGCTGACCGTCAGGACCTCGCTCGCAAGGTCAGGTGGGTGAGCGAGGAGGATGGCGACGGGCTCGGCTACGACATCCTCAGCTTCGAGCCGGACGGCCGCGAGCGTCTGATCGAGGTCAAGACTACCAACGGCTGGGAACGGACGCCCTTTCACCTCTCCCGCAACGAATGCGCCGTGGCAGAAGAGCGTCGAGACGACTGGCACCTGCTGCGACTATGGAACTTCGCCCGGGAGCCGCAGGCCTTTGCCATCAGGCCTCCCCTTGAACGACACCTAAGCCTTACGCCCACCAGCTACCTGGCCTCGTTCTAGGTCAGGAAGGGTGAGCCGCCCTCCCGGCCTTCCTGAACACGATGAGCGCAACACGCGGCCTACAATCGTGGCTACCCCCATCAGCTAGATGGATGTGACTTGCTCCAAGCCTTATCCCCGTGGCTCTCTCGACCCGGGAACCCCCGCGGAGTTGCACTACCGAGTGCATTGACAAAGCCGTTCCCAGATATGCTAACGATGTCTGGCGCGTGTACTGTGCATGCGTACAACGGACGGTGTCTCAGCCCGGCCGCTGCTCTCAGAGCGAGTTGATCAGTTGCCTCGGTGACGCCTCCCGTAGGGGTCACCATGCCAGCCAAGGTCTGGCCGAGAACGGCGAGATTCCGTGAACGCGATGGTGGTCTAACCCGCCCATGGGCACAAAGGACGGGTCCAAGTGAATAAGGGGCAATCCCGCAGAAAGACCCCCCGTACCGCCATCACCAGCTTCGCCGAGGCGTTCTCCAGCCGCTTCGGGATGCAGTTAATCTGAAAAGCTATCCAGAGGTCGACCGGCAGCCAGTCGTAGCATGCGCACGCGCAAGCCTCGGAGCCAGTATCCGAAGCAACGACGGTTGCTGCTCCAGCATGTGACTGCCGGGGGGTTGCTGCTGCAGATTGCGGTCGTCGGCTGCAGGTCGGCCTGCTGCCGATCGTCACGACCCTTCTGACGCCCTTGTCCATATTCGTGGCCTACGAGGTCCGGACTTCTAGCGCACAGACTCTGATCGACCTACCGTCTCGATTGAGGCCAGCCTGAGCGTCGGCAGGTGGCCGACACTGCCAGTCCGTAATTGCGATGTTGACCGGTCTTTGCCGACCTTCGGCATCTCCCACCCTGGGCGCTGCCTGGCAGGAAGGACACCAAGCTGCGTCGACGGCTTAAGCAGCGTTCGCGTTCGCCCTCGAGGGCTTGCGATTGCGCTGTGGCACAGGCGCATGTCCTGAAGTTAGGCCACGTTCCGCACCTGCAGGATCATCGCGGCCGCCAACACGGTCGCAAGCGCCAGCCCACCGAGCAGCAAGCTTATTGCCCTCTCGGACGCGACCTGAAGTGCGAACAAGGTCAGCATCGGCGTCGCGATCCCCGGCAGGGTGTTGGTGAGATTCATGACCCCCAGCCACCGGCCCCGCGCCGGATGATTGGTCAGCATCTGGGCGACAAGGGCGTTGTCGAGAGAAAGGAAGGTCACCAAGCCGCTGCTGAAGAGGGCGTAGCCCATGACCACGCCTGGCCACGCGGGCTGCATCGCGAGCACCAGCAGTCCGCTTGCAGCGGCGATCCCGCTGACGGCGATCGGCCAGCGGCGGCGCTGAAGTCGGTCGGAGAGGCGCCCCATGCCGAAGGCACAGGCCGCGCCGGATAATCCGCCAACGATGCTCAGCCACGACAGCGCCGCTTCGCTCGAAGGCACGCCCGCGTCGTCCGGCAGCTGGCGTAGGTAGACGTAAAGATAGAAGAGCATCAGCGCCGCTCCGCACTGGACAAGGAAGCGGGCAGCCCACACCCGCCGGAAGTCGGCGAGCGACAACAAGCCGGACGGCTTGTCGATCTCCTCCACGGCAGGGGACCTCACAACCGCCTCCACCGGCCACCACAGCAGCAATGGCAGAACGCAGACGAGCACCGCCAGCGCAACCGCGGTGAAGGCCCCCGTCCCGTCCTCGGGAAAGAGCCAGGCCAGCGGCGCTCCGACCGCGATCGAAAGCGGCAGCGCCAGATTCAGCCAGGCCGACGTGCGCGCCTTCTCCCGATCGTCGACATGGTCCGATAGCAGCGCTCCGAGCGGCGCGAACATGGCATTGAGCGCGACCTGGAAGAGCAGGACCGCTGCTGCCAGCGCCATCATTGTGTCCGCAGCAGCCAGCGAACAATAAGCGACCACCAGCAGGCCCGTCCCAACCGCGATGGGGAACCGCCGCTGCCCATGTCGCGCCATCCAGCGGTCGCTCGCATGGCCGGCTGCGACATGCGCCACGCTCGCTGTCATCGCGCCCAAGATCAGCAGCAGGCTGAGGAAGGTCGTGGTTTCCCCCTCCGCCAGCCGCTCCACCCGCCGCGGCAGGAGAAGCAGGAGCAGGGGCATGAACGCGAGATGGGCGCCGAGAAAGGCGAGCGCGTAGAGGAAACGAAAGGCGCGGCCGCCGCTCATCCGCTCAGGCAGCTCACTCGGGCGCTGGTCCCGTCGTTTCCCTCACCATCAGCCCGAATGGCGTCGGATAGCAGCCCTCGCCGCCGTCTCCCCGGCTTTGTGCAATCAGCCGGTCGCAGGCGGTCGCGATCATCTCGGCGGTCGGTTGGCGGATGGCGGTCATCGGCGGCACGCTGAACCGCACCCCCGGCGTATCTTCGAAACTGACCATCGACAATCGCCTGGGAATCGCCACGCCTTCGCGGTCGGCGACATGGAGCACGGCGAAGGCGATCTGGTCGTTGTCGGCGATGATCGCGGTCGGCGGTGCGGGCGCGCGGAGCCACTCGGCGACCACCTCCGCCGCGCGGTCGAACTGGAAGTCGCCGGTTCCGACCAGCAGTGCCTCGCCCAGCCCGGCCTGCGCCATCGTGGTCCGGAAACCCTCGACCCGGAGCCGCGAATTGCCATAGCTGGGATCGCCGGCGAGATAGGCGACCCGCCGGTGACCGAGCCCGAGCAAGTGCCGCGTCGCCTCGGCCGAAGCGCCGGCCTCATCCATGAACACGTCGACACACCTGCCACCCTCGCGCCGGCCGATCCGTGCGCACGGAATCCCGCGCTGTGCGAGCAGCGCGGCGAGCTCGTCATTGTCGCTGTGCGGCGGCGTGAGGATAACCCCGTCCGGACGAAGCCCGGCCACCGCCGCCGACAATTGCCGGCGGCTGAGGTCCGGGGCGGTGTCGACCAGCTCGAACAACAAGTGATAACCGTGCCGCTGGCACTCGGTCATGCCGCCGAACAGCATCTGGTCGACCCAGTCGTTGCCTCGCCCCGCCTGCCAATTCTCGACCGTCCGCGCACGATCGTTGATTGCTAGGATCAGGAACGAGCGCCCGCCGCCCATCCGCCGAGCGCTGAGATTGGCGACATAGCCGAGCTGCTCGACAGCCGCCTCGATCCGCTCGCGGACGGCGGGCTTCACGTTGGGAGAGCGGTTGATGACCCGCGACACGGTCTGCCGCGACACGCCGGCCGCCCGCGCGACATCCTCGATCGTGACGTTGCGCCGGACCAGCTCCGCATTGCTCCCCATGCACTGACCATGCCCCAGATCGACCCCGATGTGAACGCTCACTTTTTTTCTTGTGAACGCTCACAAAGAGGCATAGCCATATTGCCGCAGGAGTTCGGCATTGCCGATCTGGAGGGAAACAGGGATGAACAACATTCGGCTTGGCCTGGCGGCCAGCACCGCCATCATTGCGCTTTCAATGTCGGGAGTTGCCCAGGCGCAGACCGCCCCGGCACCGGCCCCGGCCCCTTCCGCCGAGGAGCGGCCCGCCGACGAACCGACCGCGACCGAACCGGCTCCGGACGAAGACAGCACCATCGTCGTTACGGCCGACCGCCGAGAACAGAGCCTCCAGGATTATGCCGGCACCGCCGCCGTCTTCTCGGGCGACAAGCTCAAGGCCCGGGGGATCCAGGACATTACGGACATGAACGATGTCCTGCCTGGCCTGACCGTGGCCAACAATGGCGGCAACATCGAAGTCTGGATCCGCGGTGTCGGCTCGTCCAACAACACCGAGCTCGGTGATCCGGCCGCGGCGACCCACTTCGATGGCGTCTACATTCCGCGTCCTGCCGGCATTGGCTCGGCCTTCTTCGACATTGCCCGGGTCGAGGTGAACGTCGGCCCGCAGGGCACGCTGCGCGGCCGCAATGCCACCGCCGGCTCGGTCAACATCATCAGCTGGAAGCCCGGTCTTGGCGTGTGGGATGCCGAGGTCGAGGGCGAATATGGCAATTACAACCAGACCGTCGTGCGCGGCATGCTCAACGTGCCGCTCGGCGACACCATGGCCATCCGCCTCTCCGGCATGGCCCTGAAGCACGACAGCTATTACAAGAATGTCGGCCCGCTGTCCGACATTGGCGCGGCCGAAGCCGAGGACAATGTCGCCGGCCGTGTCCAGTTCCTGTGGGAGCCGACCGACAAGCTCCGCTTCCTCGTCGCCGGCGACTACATGCACGAGACCGGCTCGGGCTGGACCGGCACCAACTATGCCAATCCGCTCGGTGAGGGCGTTGATCCCGACGACGTTCCCGATCCCCGCCGGGTCATCGCCCGCGGCTTCACCCCCGACCTCGACATCAAGCATCGCGGCATCCGCTTTGAGGCCGGCTACGAACTCGGCTTCGCCCAGCTCGACTATGTCGGCAGCTACCGCCACGTCACGTCGGACTATATGGCGGCGACCCCGATCGGGCCCGACTATCCCGGCGTCTACGCCAACCTCAGCCGGCGGGCCAATCTCGGCACGGCGGATCCGACCGACTTCGTCGATCCGAACATCGTGTTCGGCGAGGTGCTCGACAATTACTCGCGCTTCCAGTCGCTGACCGATTCCAAGTCGCACTATCACGAGCTTCGTCTGCACAACGACAAGGGGCCGCTGATCTGGAGCGTCGGCGCCAACTTCTTCAAGGAAGACCAGTACGCCTTCCTCGCCTCGGCTTCGGACCGCGGGCGCTTCTTCTCGGGCGCCGAGTTCAACATGCCCGACGTCGACGCCAAGAGCTACGGCCTGTTCGCCGATGCCACTTACTCGGTGACGCCATCCGCCCGCATCACCGCCGGCATCCGCCGCACCGACGACCGCAAGAGCCGTGAGGGTGTCGCCGCCCGCTACGGCTTCGCACTCGGCGGCGCCGGCTTCGCCTGCTGCGGCGGCGCCCGGGTCGGGACCGAGGGCTTCCTGTTCGCCGGCAAGGACCGGACGATCTTCAATCCGGACACCGACAGCAACGGCGCCGTCTCCGACGCCGAGGCGATCGCCTTCTACTTTAACGGCGTGAAGCGCTTCGGCGCCCGCGACAACATCGACGACATCTTCGTCAACGGTCCCTATGGCGGCGGCGACCCCAATCGCCAGCCGTGCGTCGACACCACCGTCGGAGACGACTTCTTCTGCGATCCGAGCGGCTTCACCTATGCCGTTCCGTTCGGCGGCCAGATCTTCCGCCAGAGCGGCAAGATGCGCCAGAAGTTCACCGATTGGCGTCTGCGCGGTGAGTATGACTTCACCAAGGACAACCTGCTCTACGCACTCGTGACCACCGGTCACAAGTCGGGCGGCTTTAACGACAATCTCGGCGACCTTGGCGTCGCTCCGACCTACCGTCCAGAGAAGGTGACCCTGTACGAGCTCGGCTCGAAGAACGTCTTCTACCTCGGCGGCGTGCGCACCAAGCTCAATGCGAGCGTCTTCTACAACGACTACAAGGATCAGGTGCTGACCTCGCTCCTGTCGGTGCAGCAGGCACTCGACCTCGCCAACGTTCCGGGCGCAGTGCTTCCGCCGAACAGCGCCGGCGCTCTGGTCGTCAGCTACAGCTACAATGCGGCGGACAGCCATATTTCGGGCTTCAACGTCGAGGGCGGGTTCGATCTGCCGGCCAACATCAACCTCGATTACAATCTGCTCTATCTGGACGCGCAGGTGGACAAGGCCGACCCGATCCAGGACTTCCGCTACCAGGCCGACGTCGCTCCGGCCGACGCGGTGTTCCGCTCGATCGACGACAAGCGCCTGCCGCGCACGCCCAAGTGGCAGCTGAACACCTCCTTCAGCCAGAGCTTCAACCTGCCTTCGGGCAAGCTCGATTATGTCCTCTCTGCCGGCTACCGCTCGGCCCAGTACATGACGATCTTCAACGGCGAGGACTTCACGCCGGCGACCGTCGAGAAGCGGCTGGACGACCGAGTGGACGGCTACTGGACCTTCGACATCGGCGCCGGATACAGCCACGGCACCGATGGCAAGCTCCGCATCGAGGGCTACGTCAACAATGTCACCGATGCCGTCCACGAAGCGGCGATCATCATCACTCAGTTCGACAACACCCGCTTCTTCACTCGTCCCCGCACTTACGGCGCCAGGGTCCGGTTGAAGTTCTAGCGCTTACCGGGGCGGCCACGCTTGTCGCGTGGCCGCCTTTCATTCGACTGGAGACGAGCCGACATGTTCCTGCTTGCCGCCGCCGCCAGCCTGGTTGCCCAGCCGGCCACTGCCGCACCCGCCCGCGATCCGCACCGCAATCCCGCCGGCATGACCCTCGTCTTTGCCGACGAGTTCGACGGCTCGGGCCTGCCGGACCCGGCCAAATGGGACTATGCGACCGAGGGAAATGCCACCG
The DNA here is from genome assembly GCF_029637485.1 of Sphingomonas sp. LHG3406-1. GTDB lineage: Bacteria > Pseudomonadota > Alphaproteobacteria > Sphingomonadales > Sphingomonadaceae > Sphingomicrobium. Next base: position 830,238 of record NZ_CP069128.1, read on the forward strand.
GTTGGGGCAATCAGGAAAAGCAGCATTATACCGCCCGCAGGCCGGAAAATGCGCGGGTCGAGAACGGCCGCTTGATCATCGAGGCGCGCGCCGAAGCGCTCCCGGAGGCGGCCGGCAAGGCCTACAGCTCCGCCCGGCTCGTCACCCGCGGCCGCGCCGCTTGGACCTACGGTTTTTACGAGATCAAGGCCAAGCTGCCGTGCGGACGCGGGACCTGGCCGGCCATCTGGATGCTGCCCGAGGACGGCTCGGTGAAATGGCCGAAGGGCGGCGAGATCGACATCATGGAGCATGTCGGTTTCGAGCCCGGCAAGGTTCACCACTCGGTCCACACCGGCGCTTTCAACTTCGCCAACGGCACCCAGAAGACGATGGGCCAAGCGGTCCCGACCGCCTGCACCGCCTTCCACCGCTACCAGTTGCTGTGGACCCCCGACTTCCTTGTCATGGGCGTCGACGACGATGCCCGCTTTATGTTCCGCAAGGTCACCGGCGGGCGCGACCGCTGGCCGTTCGACAAGCCGATGCACCTGCTCCTCAACATCGCCGTCGGCGGTACCTGGGGCGGGCAGCAGGGGATCGATCCCGCAAGCTTGCCGGCGCGGATGGAGATCGACCACGTCCGCGTCTACCAGCGCGCCCCCGCCGCCGCGGCCCGTCCAGCCAAGGAATAGACCTTGATCCGTCGATCGTCCGCCAGGCTGGCCGCCGCACCCCTCGCCTTGCTGCTCGCCGGCTGCACGACCCTCTTCCCCTCGCCGCCGCCGCAGCCCCCGACCGCTCAGGGGATCGCAGCGCAGCAGGAAGCCGCGATCGACACGCTGCTCGCCCGCATGACCGTCGAGCGCAAGGTCGCCCAGCTGGTCATGCCGGACATCTTGACGATCACCCCCGAGGACGTCCGCCGCTACCGCTTCGGTACGATCCTCAACGGCGGCAACAGCGGACCCGGCAACAATGACAAGGCCCCGGCGCCCGAGTGGCTGAAGCTCGCCGACACCATGTGGGAAGCCTCGACCGCACCGATGGAGGATGGCGGGCCGGTCATCCCGCTGCTGTGGGCAACCGATGCCGTCCACGGCCACAGCAATGTCCCCGGCGCTACCATCTTCCCGCACAATATCGCGCTCGGCGCGGCGGGGGACGAGGATCTCGTTCGCCGGATCGGCCGCGCCACCGCCGCCGAGATCGCGGTCACCGGCATCGACTGGACCTTCGCCCCAACCATCGCGGTCGCCCGCGATGACCGCTGGGGTCGCACCTACGAAAGCTATGGCGAGGACGCTCTGTTCGTCGGCCGTCTGGGCGCGGCGATGGTCGAAGGGCTGCAGGGTCGCCCGGGCACGCCGGAGTTCCTGGCGCAGGACCGGGTCATCGCCACCGCCAAGCATTTCTTCGGCGACGGCGGGACCAATGGCGTCGACCAGGGCAATGCCCGCGGCACCATGCCAGCGCTGAAGGCGATCCATGCGACGCCCTATTATCCCGCCTTCGCGGCCGACGTGCAGACGGTCATGGCCAGCTTCTCCTCGATCAACGGCGAGAAGATGCACGGCAGCAAGCCCCTGCTGACCGACCTGCTGCGCGGCGAAATGGGCTTCAAGGGCCTGACCGTCGGCGACTGGAACGGACATGGTCAGGTCCCGGGCTGCACCAACACCGACTGTCCGCAGGCGTTGATGGCCGGCCTCGACGTCTTCATGGCCCCCGAAGAGTGGAAGGGCCTGCACGAGCGGCTGGTCGCACAGGTCAATGCCGGCACCGTTCCGCAGGCGCGCCTCGACGAAGCGGTTCGCCGGGTCCTCCGCCTCAAGTCCGCCGCCGCACTGTTCGACCGGCCCAAGCCCTCGGCCCGGCTGCTCGGTGGCAAGTTCGACCTGATCGGCAGCGCCGACCACCGTGCCATCGCCCGTGAGGCGGTGCGCAAGTCGCTCGTCCTTCTCAAGAATGACGGAGTCCTGCCGGTCCGCGCCGGCGCCACCGTGCTGGTCGCCGGCACCGCCGCCGACAACATTGCGCAGCAGTCGGGCGGGTGGTCGATCACCTGGCAGGGCGGCGGCGCGCTGACCAACACCGACTTCCCCGGCGCAACCAGCATTCAGGCCGGCATCGCCGCTGCGCTGGCGCACGGAGGCGGCCGGGCGATCCTTGCTCCCGATGGCCACACCTCCGAGCGCCCGGACGCCGCCATCGTCGTCTTCGGCGAGGAGCCCTACGCCGAATTCAGCGGCGACCGGAAGGACTTCGCCTTTCAGGACGATGCCGCTCTCGCGACCATGCGCCGCCTGCGCGCGCAGGGCATCCCGGTCGTCGCCGTCTTCCTCTCCGGCCGTCCGCTCTGGGTGAACCGCTTCCTTGCCGAGGCCGACGCCTTCGTCGCCGCCTGGCTTCCGGGCAGCGAGGGAGCGGGCATCGCCGACGTGCTGATCGGCGGACCCAACCGCGAAGTCCGCCACGATTTCACCGGCCGCCTCCCCTTCAGCTGGCCGGCCCGCTGCGACGCCGATGCCGGCAACGGTTCTGACGGGTTCCCGCTGTTCCGCCGCGGCGAGGGTTATGGCTATGCCGCGCCTCCACCCGCCGGCCGGACCTTCGACGCCGCTTGCGCCCTGCTCGACCGCCAGGACCAGGAACGCACCCTCTTTGCCCGCGGCAGCACCTCCGGCCTCACCCTCAGCGTGCAGGATGCGAGCGGCACCGCGCCGCTCCCCAATGGCATTGGCCAGGGGCCGGCCGGAACCTTCTCCGTCCGCGGCGTCGATCGCCACGCGCAGGAGGACAGCCGCCAGCTCGCCTGGACCGGCCCTGCAAGCCTGATGCTGAAGGCATCGAATGCCACCGGGCAGGACCTGCTGATCGACTATGCGATCGACGTGGCCCCCGCAGGGCCGGTCCGCTTCGGCAGCTCGCTCGACCTCACCGAGACCTTGGTCGTCGCCGCCGGCAAGGGCTGGCGACAGATGCGGCTGCCAGCCCCTTGCCTCGGCCGCTCGCCGTGGACTCTGCGGGCGGAAGCGCCCGTCACCTTTCGCATCTCGGCAATGCGCTCGGTCCCCGCACGCACTGAACAGCAGGGCTGCGCCGGCACCTTCTGAAATTCCCGCGCTGCAGGGTTCGCCCGGCCCCAACTTCGACTGGAAGATCGCCTGGGCCGCGCGGCGCTTCGACGTGGCGGAGGGGAACCAGCGCAACCGCGTCCTCGGCAAGGCCGGCGAGAAGCGCGCGTTCCACTACGAGCGAGGTCAACGGAACGCTGCCGGTCGCCCCGCTCCTTCCTGATAAGTCAGATGGGCCGGTGGCGGCTCCCGTACGGGTCACCACCGACTGAGTCTGTCCTCATTGGCTTTGTCCTTGGTCGAACGGAGTGGCGCAAATCAGCCAGAGCCTCGGCGGTCGGCCACTTGCACTCGATCTCCCGCGGATAGCAAATGCCGCCCGTCTACCCGCGCCACATGGGGGCCGAGGCGGCCGATGGCGGCGCGCTGGCTGATCGGTTCACCCGTTCCGTCCTGCGGCAGCGCCAACTCCCCAGTTACCACCGAGAGCCCGGAACAGATCGATCTGCGCTTCGACGATCCGAGCGTCGCTTTCGGCCAGAGCGGCCTCGGCATCGGCAAAGGTCCGTTCGGCGTCGAGCAGTTCGAGCGAGCTGATCTGACCTTCGCGCTGCAACGCACGGGTGCGGCGAACCACCGCTTCGGCCTGGGTCCGGGCGGAGGCCAGCGCGGTGCGCCGTTGCTGGGTGCGCTGATAGGCAGACAGGGCTGTTTCGGTTTCCTGCAAGGCGGTCAGGATGCTGCCGTCAAAGTGGGCCAATGCAATCCGGCTGTCTGCTTCGGCCGCGGCAATGCGGGCCCGGGTCGCGCTCCGGTTGACCGTCCAACTGAGCAACGGCCCGGCCAGCCAGCTAAGCGGGTTGAACAGACTCGATACGCTTGTGCCGCTTCCGCCGACAGAGCCACCGAGAGAGATGCTCGGATAGAGGTCGGCGGTGGCCACGCCGATCCTGGCGGTAGCGGAAGCGAGGCGCCGCTCGGCAGCACGCACGTCCGGTCTGCGGGCAAGCAGCCCGGCGCCGTCGCCGACCGGGATGGGACTTGAGAGCGCCAGCGTGGCAGTGCGTACCGCCGCGTTGGGCGGCAAGTCGCGCGGTGCGCGGCCGGTCAGGGTGGCCAGGCGCAGCAGCGCTGCGGTGCGTTCGGCTTGCAGCAACGGTATCTCTGCTTGGCGTTGATCGCGGAGCGCAGCGATGCGGGCCGTATCGAGGCCTGTCACCAGACCGACCACCCGCCGGCGCTCGGTCAGCTGGAGCGAGCGGTCGAGCAGGCTGACGATGCGCTCGGCGACAGCGATACGCTCCGCCGCCGAAGCCGCGTCGGCATAAGCCCGGGTGGTGTCGGCGACGACGAGAACACGGACCGCATCGGCCTCGAAGGCGGCAGCGCCGGCATCGCCGCGCGCGGCCTCGATCGAGCGCCTCAGCCTTCCTGCGAGATCGACCTCATAGGCGACGCTCAACCCGGCATCAAGCTGGAGGTCGGTGCCGTCCTGCCCAGCCGCAATGGATTGTGGCGAGCGGCCCACCTGACCGCCGGCGCTTGCTCCGATTTGCGGCTCACGGGCGGCGCGGGTCTGGCGAACCACTGCCCGTGCCCGCTCAAGGCGGCCCACCGCGACACGGACGTCGGTATTGGCGGCAAGGGCGTCGGCGACCAGGCCGTCGAGGACGGGATCGCGGTACAGGCGCCACCAGTCTCCCGCCGGCTGGGCGGCGGTGACGAGCGGCGTGTCCGAGCCGAGGAACGGCGCGGCGGCGGCCGGCGACACCGGGTGGGCGGCATAGTCCGGGCGCTTGCGCAGGCGGCAAGGGCAAGGGCGGAAGCGGCGATCAGCAGCAAGCGCTGGGTCATGATTAGTCTCCTCATTCTGCCGGCGCGGGCAGAGCGGCGGGCGCCGCGCGGCGTTCACGCAGGCGAGCGATGCGGTCGGCAAGGCTCCGGCAGACGACGTAGAATGTGGGGGTGAAGATGAGGCCGAAGGCGGTCACACCGATCATTCCGAAGAACACCGCGGTGCCGAGCGCCTGGCGAAGCTCCGCCCCTGCTCCTTCGGCAATCAGCAACGGCAGCGAGCCGAGGATGAAGGCGAAGCTGGTCATCAGGATTGGGCGCAGGCGATCTCTCGCTGCCCGCACCGCGGCCTCGACCGGCGACATGCCGGCGGCCTCGTCCTGCTGGGCAAACTCGACGATCAGGATGGCATTCTTGGCCGCGAGCGCGATCAGCACCACCAGCCCGACCTGCGTCAGGACATTGTTGTCCATGCCGCGCAGGTTCACGCCCGCCATCGCCGCCAACAGGCACATCGGCACGATCAGGATGATCGACAGCGGGAGCACCAGGCTTTCGAACTGCGCCGCCAGCACCAGGAAAACGAACAGCACGGCCAGCGCGAAGACCAGAGTGGCCGTGCTCCCCGCGGCCTTCTCCTGGTAGGCGATGCCGGTCCATTCGGTGCGGAAGCCGGCGGGCAGCTGCGCCGAAGCGATGTCCTCCATCGCCTGCAGCGACTGGCCCGAAGAATAGCCCGGCGCGGTGTCGCCGTCGATCTCGACCGCCGGAAAGCCGTTGTAGCGCGAAACGCGATACGGTCCGGTCTTGTCTTCGAAGGTCGTCACCGACCCGATCGGCACCATCGCACCAGAGTTGGAGCGGGCCCTCAGATTGGCGATGTCGGATTCGCTTGCACGGGCGTCCGCTTCGGCCTGCGCCGTCACACGATAGGTACGGCCGAGGAGGTTGAAGTCGTTGACGAAAGCCGATCCGAGATAGACCTGCAACGCTTCGAAGATCCGCTCCGGCGGCACGCCCAGCATGTCGGCCTTGGCGCGGTCGACGTCGGCGAACACCCGCGGCGTGGAGATGTCGAATAGGGTATAGACCTGCTTCAGCCCCGGCGTCTGGTTGGCCTTGCCGATGATCCCCCACGAGAGTCCGGAGAGTTCGGCGAAGCTGTGCCCTCCGGTATCCTGCACGATCATGCGATATCCGCCGGCCGAACCGATACCCTGGATCAACGGCGGCGGGACGATCAGCAGGCGCGCCTCGTTGATATCGGCGGTGCGCTTCTGCGCTTCGGCCATGATGTCCTCAAGCTTGACGCCAAGCTTCTTGCGCTCCTCGAACGACTTCAGCGGAACATAGGCGGCGGCGGCATTTGGTGCCTGCGTCTGCGACGCGCCGTCGAACCCAGCCAGCATCACCGCGCCTTCGACGCCCTTGATCGGCAGGATACGGTCGGCGACCTTGCGCATCACTTCGTCGGTCCGCTCCAGCGAAGAGCCCGGCGGAAGCTGGATGACGGTCAGGAAGTAGCCCTGATCCTGCGCCGGGATGAAGCCGGTCGGGGTGATCGAGAACAGGCCAACGGTAAGCCCGATCAGCACCGCATAGGCGGCCATCATCCGCTTGGGCGCGGCGACCAGCCGGCGCGTCAGTCCAGCATAGCGTTCGCTGAACCGCTCGAACCAGCGGTTGAAGGCGTCACCTGCCCGCTCGGCCATCGCGGCCAGGCGGTTCTTCGGCGGCTGGTGCCCATGCGGCTTCAGCAGCAGCGCGGCCATTGCCGGCGACAGGGTCAGCGAGAGCAGAAGCGAGATCAAAGTCGCGGCCGAGATGGTGACCGCAAACTGGTGGTAGAAGGCACCCGATAGGCCGTTGAGGAACAGGGTCGGCAGGAACACCGCGCACAGCACCAGTACGATCGCCACCAGCGCTCCGGCGACTTCGTCCATCGAAGTTCGCGCGGCATCGAGGGCCGACATGCCCTTGGCAAGGTTGCGTTCGACATTCTCGACCACCACGATGGCATCGTCGACCACGATCCCGATCGCCAGCACCAGCCCGAACAGCGACAGGTTGTTGAGCGAATAGCCAACCATCTGCAGCACCGCGAAAGTGCCGATCAGCGACACGGGGATTGCGACCACCGGGATCACGGCGGCCCGCCAGCGCTGGAGAAAGACGATGATCACCAGCACCACGAGGACGATCGCCTCGAGCAAGGTCTTGCCGACCTCGTCGATCGACTGGGCGATGAACTCGGTCGGATTGTAGATGACCCTGTATTCGAGCCCCTTGGGGAAGGACTTGGAAGCGTCCTCCATCTCCTTCTTGACCAGCTCGGCGGCCGCCAGCGCGTTGGACCCGGGGCGCTGGAACACGCCCAGCAGCACGGTCGGCTCGCCCGACAGATAGGTGTTTGACGCATAGTCGGCGGCGCCGAGTTCGACCCGCGCGACGTCGGAGACGCGAACCTGGCGGCCGTCCGCGTCGCTGCGGATGATGACGTTGGCGAACTGCTGCGGGTCGGTCAGGCGTCCCTGCGTCTCGACATTGAGCTGATAGGCGGCACCGGTGGAATAAGGCGGCTGGCCGAGCGTGCCGGCGGCGACCTGCACGTTCTGGGCGCGCAGGGCGGAGACGATCTCGCCTGCCGTCAGGTTGAGCGCGGCGGCGCGATTGGGATCGATCCACACCCGCATCGCATAATCGCGGGCGCCGAACAGCTGCACGTCCCCTACCCCGTCGAGCCGCGCAAGGCGGTCGCGCACCTGGGTCAGCGCATAATTGGACATGTAGCCGCGATCGAGCGACCGGTCGGGCGACACCAGGTTCACCACCATCAGGAAGTCGGGCGACGTCTTGCGAGTGATGACGCCGAGCCGCTGCACTTCCTGCGGCAGGCGCGGGGTGGCGACCGCGACGCGGTTCTGGACCAGCACCTGCGCGGCGTTGAGGTCGGTGCCCTGCTTGAAGGTGACGGTGATCGTCAGGCGGCCGTCGCCGGTCGATTGCGACGACATGTAGATCATGTTGTCGACGCCGTTGATCTCCTGCTCGATCGGCGCGGCGACGGTTTCCGACACGGTCTCGGCCGAGGCGCCGGGATAGCTGGCGTTGACCGTGACGGTGGGCGGGACGATGTCGGGATATTGCGACACCGGCAGGCCGAGATAGGCGATGCCGCCCATGACGGTGATCAGCACGGCGATGACCGCCGCGAAGATCGGGCGGGTGATGAAGAAGCGGGACAAGCGCATGGCTGTTCTCCCCGCCCGGCGCTTGGCCGGGCGGTTGGGATAAGGGTCTATTAGCGGGTCGCGAAGGTGGCGGTGCCGGCGACCGGTGCCGCCCGGGGTGCCGCGGCGGCCGGTGCCTGCGCCTTGATCGCGCCGGGACGAACCTGGACCTTCATGCCGGGCATGGCGAGCTGGGCACCGCTGATCACCACCCGCTCCCGGGGGTCGAGCCCGGAGCGGATCACCCGCAGGCCATCGATCAACGGGCCGACAACCACCGGCCGCGGCGCCAGGCTGCCGTCAGGACCGACCACGGTGACGACCTTGCGGGCCTGATCGGTCTGGACCGCCGAGTCCGGCACCAGCAGCGCCGCCGTGGTCCCGCCTGAGGAAAGCCGGAGATTGCCGAACATCCCCGGCGTCAGGAACTGCCGCCCGTTCTGCACCACCGCGCGCAGGCGGATCGTGCCCGATCGGGTGTCGAGCCCATTGTCGGTGAAGTCGAGCCGCCCGCGCCAGCGATAGTCGGTCTCATCCTGGAGGCGGACCTGAACCTCGCTCGGCGCCTTGCCGCTTTCCTGCGCCCGGCGTGCCTTGAGGAACAGGGCCTCTGATGCGTCGAAGGTGAAGTACATGGGGTCGAGCGAATTGATGGTGGTCAGGAGCGTCGCCTCGCCGCCGGCGGGACCGCCCTGGACGAGGTTGCCCGCATCGATCCGGCGGTCGGAGATGCGGCCACTGATCGGCGCCCTCACCTGGGTAAATCCGACGTCGAGCTGGCGCGAGCGGACCCGCGCATCGGCTGCGGCCAGGGAAGCCTGCGCAGCCTCGACCCGCGCACGAAGGCGGTCGACATCGCTGCGCGCCACTGCGTCGACATCGAGGAGGCGAAGCGCCCGCGACAGGTCGGCCTGAGCGAGGCTGAGCTCGCTCCGGGCCCCCGAAACCGCGGCGCGCGCCTCCGCCAGCGATGCTGCGAACGGACGCGAGTCGATGGTGAACAGCAATTGGCCCTGCCGGACCACGGCGCCATCCTCGAAGTGCACCCCGACGATCGCACCCGACACCCGCGGGCGCACCTCGACCGAGCGGCTGGCTTCGAACCGGCCGGAATATTCGTCCCATTCCTCAACCTGCCGGACGAGCGGCGCGGCAGCAGTCACCACCGCGGGCGGCGGCGCAGCCTCAACCGAACCTGCACCTGGTCGGCCGAAGGCGATGCCGGCGACCAGCGCAAGTGGGACGAGGCCAAGCGCAACTTTCTGCCCGCGGGTCAGCCGCGACAGGCCGGCTGGTGGAGCGACAGGCGTTGCAGTCTCATCCATGGCGGGACTCACCGGGGCGTTCACCGACTGGCTCCACGCTGGCGGAGGGGGCTGCGGCTGGCGGCGATGCTGGCCTGGACCAGCTCGTAATGATCAAGGGTGAAGCCCTCGGCGAGAAACGCCTTCAGCTCACTGTCTGGCACCTTCCAGCCCTGCCGCCACGCGAAGACGGACAGCCGACGCAGCACTTCCAACCGCGGGTTGGCCATTTTGTTGGGGCGGTGCCGACCGAACAGGTTCTCCAAGGCGGCTGCGATCCTCCCCGGCTCCTTGAGACTGGCGATCGTATCGCGCTCGGCCAGGGCGACCACCGACCATTCGAGCGCCGACAGGCGTGCAGGCTTCACGATTGAGTGCGGGGTTGCCTCGACCGAAACGAGCCTGGGCCGTGGCAGCCGGACGGTCTGGGCCTGGTCGATTGGCCAGTGGGCAAGGGGAAGGGAGGCCATGGTTCGTTCCTTTCGAAGACGCGGCTCGTCGATCCGGGAAGCACAGGCCTCACGGGTCGGCTGGGAATTGCGGATGAGCAGCGACCGTGGCTGCGACGCATGACGCGCGTCGGCCTGCAACCAAGCTGCGATGATCTGGATGGTTGTCAGCGAACGCGACTAGCGCGTGTCGAAGACCTTTTCTGTGTGGAGTGCCACTGGAGCTTTCCTCTGTTCTATACTGAATGGTACATAAACAGCTTCAGCTCAGGTCAATAGTTTCATACCGCTTGGTAAAAAACTTTTTCGGCTATTTTCCAGGCCACATGGCAAGGCTGGTGCGCACCACTTCCTCAAGTTGCGCCTTGCTGGCGCCGCTGCCGGCCTGGACCGACATGCCCTGAAGGATTGCAAGCAGGTAGTTGGTGATGCCTTCCACATCGGTATGCGGCGGCAGATCGCCCTCTTCCTTGGCGCGCTTCATCCGGTCGATGAGTGCCTGCTGCGAGGACGCCCGGCGAGCAATCAGGTCGGCTCGAACCGACTCAGCCTCGGCTCCGCAACTCATGGTGCTGATCACGCGCAGGCACCCGCGCGGCTCACATTCGCTGGTCTGCATCTCCAGCGCGCCGGTCAGCATTCGCTCGGCTACCTGGCGGGAGGTCGGCGCGGCCAGGGCTTCCCCGACATAGGCGAGCTTCTCGCGCTCGTAGAGGTCGAGAGCCTTGCGAAACAGGGCTTCCTTGTTCCCGAAGGCGGCATAGAGGCTGGGACGCGTAATCCCCATCGCTTCGGTGAGATCGGTCAGCGACGCGCCTTCATAGCCCTTGCTCCAGAACACCCGCAGCGCTGCCGCCAACGCATCGTCGACGTCAAACTCGCGCGGTCGACCTTTGCAGACCTTGGGCATGAGGGAAACCATATCGACCGGTATATAAGTCGGGTCGGCCGGGATTCCAATCCGCTTTTCAAGACAGCTCGGCCTTCCAGCGAACATCGAGGCCCGACAAGGACTGCACCCATGTCTTTCCGGGGGTAGCTGACATTGCAAAAGCTTGGCGGCTGCCCCGCGAAACATCCTTCTGTTGACCGCTGGTAACTCAAAACTGCATGCGACTCAGATGCTGGAAGGCTCGAATCCTCAGGGCTTGCTGGCCGTGCTGGAGCGGCACGGGCCGGAGCTGCGCCGCTTCCTGCTGGCGCATGGTGCCGGCGATGCGGTCGAGGATCTGTTGCAGGAGCTGCGAATGAAGCTGCTCGCCAGTCCGGCAGGTCCGGTGCAGTCGTCGCTGGGCTATCTCTACCGTGCCGCGACCAATCTTATGATCGACCAGCGCAGGTCTCGTGCGCAAGCCGGGCAGCGTGACCGCGCTTGGGCTGAGCTTCTGGATCGGTCGGCAGAAAGCGTGGATCAGGAGCCTTCGCCAGAGCGTCGGCTCGACGCGGCGCAGCGCGCCGCTCTTGTCCAGAAGCGGCTGGCCGCATTGCCCGAGCGGGCACGCAGCATTCTGCTCCGCCACCGCGTGGATGGCATAAGCCAACGGATGATCGCGTCTGAATATGGCGTCAGCCAGAGCACGGTCGAGAGCGATCTTCGGACCGCCTACCGCCTGCTCGATCGATTGCGGGACGAATTGCATGAGGAAAACCCGCAATGAGTCCGTCAGGTCAGCATGGGGACGACATGAACCAGCGCCATTCACTCCGGGAGGAAGCGCTCAACTGGCTCGTCCGCACCAACGATCCCGAGTTCTGCGACTGGGATGGCTTCACCGCCTGGCTCGAGCAGGATCGGGCGCACGCCGAAGCCTATCACCGGCTTGCCGCAAGCGAGCTGGAGATGACGCCGATCGTAGCCGAGCAGGCGATGGTTCAGGACAATGTCGAGGCACCTCAACCGGACCGCAGACGTGTCTGGTTGATCGCGGGGCTGTCGGTTGCGGCAAGCGTCGCCGGGCTGGTGTCGTTTCAGACGCTGAAGGGCGAGCAGATCATTACCCGGCCGGGCGAGCAGCGGACCATCGCCATGGCGAGCGGCAATGAGCTCGTGCTCAATGGCGACACGGCAATCACCATCGCTGGCTGGTCGAAAGACAAAGTGCGGTTGGAGCGCGGACAGGCATTGTTCCGGCTGGCCGGAAAGGATCGCTTGATCGTGAAGGCTGGCGAGCTCGAACTGGTCGATATCGGCACGGAATTCGAGGTAACTCGAAACGGGGCTCGAACCCATGTGGTCGTAAGCGAGGGCGCGGTGCTGGTCGATCCCGGCGGTGCCGAATTGAAGCTCGATGCCGGTCAGCAGCTTGACGCGGCGGATGGTGCCACCCGATTGCGGTCGACTGCCGCTCCGGCGGGAGTCGCCGGTGCTTGGGCCCGTGGCCAGCTCGTCTATGTCGACGCACCGGTGCGAGAAGTCGCCGCCGACCTCCGGCGGTCGACTGGACAGGTCTTTACGACGAACTCTGCTTTCGGCGGCCAGCGGTTCACTGGCACCCTCAACCTTGCCGACGTGCGCCGCGATCCAACCACGCTCGGTCCCCTGCTGGGAGTTTCGGTGCGCCCGGCTCGGGAAGGTTGGCAACTCGGGGAGGACTGACGCAATACGCTTGCTTGCAGGGTCGCTTTCACTCGCCGTCCTCATCGGAACTCCGGCTGGCGCGGCAACATCGACCATCACCATCAACGTGCCTCCGGGCAGTGTGACCGATGCGGTCTTCGCGATCGGCCGCCAGACCGGCGTGAGCATCTCTTTCCAGGGAGGTGGCGCGATCAGTCGCAAGGTTCCTGCGCTCAAGGGGCGTATGGCGCCGGCCGATGCCGTGCGCCTCCTCGCCGCGCATGCGGGGCTGAACGTGCGTGCAGTCGGTCCGAAGTCGTTCGTCCTGTCACCACGGCGTTTGTCTGTACTGCGGCAGGTGTCGGCTCCTGTCCGCCAGCCAACTCCGCCACCGAGGCAGGTTCGCGCGGCTCCTCCCCTACCCGACCCCGCCCCGCAGGACATCGTCGTCACCGCCAGCAAGCGCGACACTCTGTCCCGACGTTTTCCCGGGCAATGGTCGCGCATCGATGGCGACGATCTGGCCCTCACCGGCGCGAGGGGCACGGAGGCGGTCGAAGCTCGAAGCGTCGGTTTCGCCTCGACGCATCTGGGTGCGGGGCGCAACAAGCTCTTCATCCGTGGAATCGCGGACTCCAGCTTCAGTGGCCCGACCCAGTCGCCGGTCGGACAATATCTCGGCGACCTCAGGACGGGTTACGCCGGGCCCGATCCGGACCTCCGGCTGGTCGACATGAATTCGGTGGAGATCCTGGAAGGGCCGCAGGGCACACTTTATGGCGCGGGCGCGCTGGGCGGAATCATGCTGCTTCGCCCGAACATGCCGGACAGCAGGCGCTTTGGCACGCAGGCCAGTGTCGGCCTTTCCGCGACCGAGCATGGCGAGCCCGGCTATGACATCGCCGCTACGATCAACGCGCCGCTCGGGGAACGCGCTGCCCTGCGGGTCACCGGCTATCGCAGCGACGAAGGCGGCTATGTCGACAATCGGCTGACGGGTGACCGCGACATCAACGACGTCGCGGTGACCGGCGGGAGGCTAATCGCCAGCAGCGAACTTACCCCCGGATGGTTCGCCGATGTCCAGCTGACCGGGCAACGGATCCGGGGTGAAGACAGCCAGTATTCGGACGACGTGGGTGAAGGCCTCAGCCGCGCAAGTCTGGTTGACCTCCCCTATTCTTCCGATTTCGCGCTCGTCAGCTTCACGCTGCGCAAGGACAGCGGCGATCTTCGGGTGCGCTCCACCACTGGCTTCATCCGGCAGGAGGTGGACGAGCGCTTCGACTTCAGCAGCCTTGCCGAGCAACGAGTGCTGAGCCAGCGCAGCCGCGCACGAGGGTTCAGCAGCGAAACCCGCCTTTGGCGGCCAAAGCACAACGGGCTGAGCTGGCTCGTTGGCCTGAGCCTGCTCGACCATCGTTTCGCGGTCCGTCGCGACCTCGCCGAGCAGGGCTCTGAACGGCGCCTCGGCGGCGCCATCAACCACATCAACGAAGTGACGCTCTACGGCGAACTAGGGGCCGAATTGAATGACTTCATCGATATGACGGCAGGAGCAAGACTAACCGAAACCAACCTCACGAGTGAGGGTCAACATCTCAGTGCCTTTGCCTTTCAGGCGCTTGCGGCAATCGATCCGGAGCGCAACGAACGGCGCTTTCTCCCTTCCGCCTCGATCCTCGCGCGACCGGTCGAAGGGCTCAGCCTCTATCTCCGCTATCAGCAGGGTTTCCGTCCGGGCGGGTTATCGATCGCCAACGAGAGCGTCCAAAATTATCGACGCGACCTGCTAGCGACAGCCGAAGCAGGCTTTCGGGTCGGCACGCCTCTGGTCGGACGCTTCGACCTAGCGGGAAGCGTCAGCCGAAGCCGCTGGCGGTCAATTCAGGCCGATTACCTTGACGGAGCGGGACTGCCCGTCACTGCAAACATCGGCGACGGGACGATCTGGTCGGCCACGTTGAATGGCGGTGTGCGGCTCACGAGCACGCTTAGGCTGGAAGGAGGAATTGCCTTCAACGATGGTCGCGTGAACAGCCCCAGCGCCGAACTAGCGAGGCTTCTCGCAGCGGCGCCGCTGCCCTCTTCCGGCCACATGCGAATTCCGAACATCGCGCGCGTGGCAGGCCGGGGAGCAATCCATTACAGGCGCAACATTGGTAACGGCAACTCGCTTCAGCTGAACCTTTATGGCCGCTACGTTGGTGCGTCGCGGCTCGGGATCGGCCCGCGGCTCGGCGAGCGCCAGGGCGACTATTTTGACTCCGGCTTGCTCGCGAAACTGAATGGCGGACAGCGGACAGTCACCTTCTCCCTCATCAACCTGACCGATTCAGTTGGGAATCGCTTTACCTTCGGAGCGCCGGTTCAGACCGGCACGGACCAGCTCACCCCGCTGCGTCCGCGCACGGTTCGGGTGGGCCTGGAATGGGCTTTCTAAAAGAAGGCGCCAAGGTAGCCGCCTGACGTCTCCGTCTGATGATTGAAGCCCCCGCTGGAGGGGTGATCATCGTCCAATGGGGAACACATGCGACACCTCTACCTTGCATCCACCTGCCTGCTCGCGCTCGCAACCGCTGCACCGGCTCTCGCGCAGACCAGGATCGAAGTGGCGACTACCGCTCCCGTGCGGACCAGCACGGTCAAGGCCGGCGCTGCCGACCACATTCTGATCACCTCGGCCGGATCCATCACGACCAGCGGCCCCATCGCGGTTACCATCGACAGCAACAACAAGCTGTCGAACCAGGGGAGCGTCGCAATCGGCGGGGTCAACAATGCCACCGGCATCCTCGCCATTGCTGGGGTGACCAGCGAGGTAGCCAACAGCGGCAAGATCACCCTCGACGAGGGCTACACGCCGACCGACAGCGACAATGACGGCGACCCCGACGGCCCCTTCGCAGTGGGCAGCGGCCGCTTTGGCATCCGCACTTTGGGCGCCTTCAGTGGCAATATCACGAACAGCGGCCAGATCGTCGTCGAGGGCAACGACAGCGTGGGCATCCTGCTTGGCGGTCCTTTGGCCGGCAACTTCGTTCACAGCGGCTCGACCTCGATCCTCGGCAATAACGTCACCGGCGTCGGCCTGACGGATGTGGTTGGCAATGTGCGCCTGGCCGGTTCGATCAGCGCACAAGGCCTGAATGCAGTAGCCGTCCGCTCTGCAGGCAATGTGACCGGCGCGATGGTGATTCAGGGTGCAATTGCCGCGACAGGCTATCGCTACACCACCTCCCCCACTGACCCGAGCAAGCTCGACTCCGACGATCTCCTCCAAGGCGGGCCCGCCCTCTCGATCGAGGGCAATGTGACGGGGGGCGTGATCCTCGCGGTGCCGCCCAAGGACACGAGCACGACCAACAACGACGAGGACAACGACGGCATCGAAGACAGCAAGGAAGGAGCGGCGTCGGTCACCTCTTTCGGTTCGTCCGCAGCGCTGCGCATCGCGCATGAGACCAACAGCGTGACGCTTGGACCGGTCGCGAATACCGGGACGAACTTCGGCCTGATCATTGATGGCGGCGTCACTGGCGACGGCGTCTACACCGGCGTCAACGGCAATGCCGTCCAGATTGGTGGCCGGGGCGGAACGGTTTCGATCGCCAACGGCGTAGGCGTGAGCGGCGTCATCCAGGCGCGCTCGCTGGACCGCACGTCCACCGCTTTGCAGATCGGCGCCGGTGCGACCACGCCCGAGCTTCGCAACAGCGGCAAGATTGCGGCCGCGAGCGGCAAGGGCGCGCTAGCGCAGGCGGTTGCGGTCTCTGTCGATGTCGGCGGGACGTTGCCGGTCCTTCGCAACAGCGGCGAAATCAGCGCATCGATCGGGAGCGAGGACGGGAGCGCGACGGCGATCATCGACAAGTCGGGCACCCTTGGCCTGATCGAGAATAGCGGCGCGATCATCGCCAGGGGTGCGGCCGCAACGTCCGGTCGCAACGTCGCCATCGACCTTTCGGGGCGCTCCACCGGCTCGACCGTCAAGCAGACGGCGGTCGCCGCGAACATCGCCGCGCCTTCGGTTATCGGGGACATCCGCTTCGGAAGTGGCGATGACCTGCTCGACGTTGCGGACGGTTTCCAGACCGGCAATGTCAGCTTCGGTGCGGGCAACAATGGTTATGCCCTGTCGGGCGACGCGATTGCGCAGGCCAACCTGGGCTTCGGTGGCGGAAGCGACACACTCACCCTCGCGGGAACTGCCAAGCTAAGCGGAAACGTGGATTTCGGCGGTGGCTCGGACACCTTCACACTGACGGGCAATTCGAGCTTCACCGGTCAACTCAGCAACGCGGCGGGCCTCGCCCTCAGCGTCTCTGCTGGCACCCTCAACATCCACAAGTCGGCCACGATCGCGTCTTTGACCGTGAGCGACGGCGGCACGCTGGGCGTCCTGCTCGACAATACCGCAGGCGCATCGACTTCGCTCACCGTCAATGGGACGGCCGCATTCGGGACCGGCTCCAAGCTCCGACTGTCGGTCAACGATATCAAGAATGCGGAAGGAACCTACACGGTCCTCTCAGCCGCGACCCTGACCGGTGGCACGAACGTGACGGCCAACAGCGAGCTCCTCCCCTATCTCTACAAAGGCACGTTGGCGTTGTCCGGCAACAGCTTGAACGTCAATGTCGTTCGCAAGTCGGCCGCGGAGCTTGGGCTCAACCGGTCGGAGACGGCGGCGTTCTCGGCCATCTACAACGCGCTTGGGACCGACAAGGCCATCGGTGACAGCGTGCTTGGAATCCGAACGAAGGAACAGTTTCGCGCGACCGTCCAGCAGATGCTGCCCGAGCATGCAGGCGGCGCTTTCGAAGCGGTAACCGCCGGAAGTCGCGCCGCGTCGCGGCTGCTCAGCGACCCGACCTCGCCGTACAAGGAACAGGGTCGCATGGGGTACTGGATCAGTCAAGTCGCCTGGGGCTCCAGCAAGTCGATCGGCTCGACTGCAAGCTTCCGCACTGGTGGCTGGGGCGTCAACGGCGGTGCCGACATCGCCACGCCGCTAGGCCGGTTCGGCGCTTCGCTCAGCTACTTGTGGGGCAAGGACAATAATCGCGACACCGACAATTCAGTAGCCGCTTCCCAGTACGGTATGGCCGCCCACTGGCGGCTTCAGTCCGGCGGCTTCCAGGCGAGCGCGCAGGCAGGCTGGGCCCGTGTGAAACTCGATGGAACGCGGCATTTCCGGTCGAGCACCGGAAGCACGCCGATCGATCGCACTATCAATTCCGACTGGAACGGCAATCTCGTGACGGCCAACGCCCGCCTCGCCCAGCAATTGTGGGCGCGATCGCTGTTTATCCGGCCTTCCTTAACCTTGGACTATGCCAAGCTTAAGGAAGGATCCTACACGGAACGCGGAGGCGGCAGCGCGCTCGACCTGTCCGTAGCCAAGCGGACAAGCGACGAACTGGCGGTCAGCGGGCTGCTCGCTGCCGGGATCGAGCTTGCTCCCAAGGACGAGAATGGTGGCTTCCTTACGATTGAAGTCGAGGGCGGGCGCCGTCAGATCGTCGGCGGGTCGCTCGGCGATACGGTGGCACGATTCGGCTCTGCCGAGACGTTCTCCCTCACTCCCGAAGACAGAAAGAGCGGGTGGGTCGGGCATCTCCGCGCGCTCGGCGGCAACAGTGGTTTCAGAATCGTCGGCGATCTTGGCGCCGAACAGCGAGAAGAGCGGGTAGCGATTACAGCGCGCGCAAGTCTCGCAATCGGCTTCTGATTCACGAGGGCCAACACTGTATTCCGAAGATCGAGGCAGGCGTGCTCACCTTCGCTGCTGAGGTAAACAAGCCTGCCTCTCCTCTCAAAAGTGAATCCTTGCGCATGTCCCTATTTGAAAGCCTCATCGTTACAGGTGTTTTCTTCATAGTTGCGGCATCGTTCTTCACTGCTTTCCAGCCTGCTCATGCGCGACGAGAGTTGAGCCTTGCTAATTCATTGCTAAAGACACTTCTCTTAACCTTGCGAGATCGGCTCTGAAGCTCACTGCAGATGACGGATAACGGCGGCCCAGAACCGGCCATGAGTGCTTGCAGTCAGCGGTGAACATCTCTGATGGTTGCTAAACCGCTCGACTCTTCGCACGGTCAAACGTCTGCCATCCACCTCCGCCGACCCAACGCCAGCCGTACCGCTTCCCACCGAGCCTAATCGCTCCTCGCGTTCTCTCCTTGAAGAATCCCGGTCAGGAGGGGCGCCCGCGCGGGATGGCGGCCGTAAGCTTGCCGTCAAGCGGCCGCTCCTACCCAAGCAAATCTGAGCCGTGCGCCTCGGTCCGCGAACGGGCGGCCACTATTGCTCGGAGCGACCGGGACGAGCGCAAAGCAGACCCTCAGCAGCTTGAGCGAACAAAGTTGTCCCAATGATTCGAGTGCCACTCAAATTCATGCCGGAAGCGAGAGCAACCTCTTGAACTAGCGAACGACGGGCTCGAATCTGCCAAGTTGGCAGGTGGAGGCTGATGCGACTCGTTCCTCGGCCGGATCGACGATGCGCACCCGGTCACCGGCACAGATCTGACTTCCCTGGCCGTCGAGAAGTACAATCGTTGCGCTGGATCCGAGCCGCTCGGTAGCCGGGCAGAGGCCGGTGAGGCGGTTGCGATAGTCGTTCGGGCCGACGGCTTCGAACAACAGAGTGTCCGGAGCGATGACCCGCCGCCCTCCGACAATCGCGAGTGAGATACAGGAAGCGGCGTTCGTTCCCGTCACCGGGGCAGCCATGGGAGAACAGGAGAGCAACGCGAGGCTCAGAGCTGCGATAACTGCCCGCTTCATCCACGCTCGCCCTTGGCAACAACCTGGCGCTGAATCTCGGGAGTGGCCCGGACCTGTGCGTTGCGGAAAGAGCGTGCGATCGCCTCACGGAGAGGCTTCACGCGGAAGTTCTGGTCGTATGGCGTACCGCGCTTGATCGACTTGTCCGCACGCGGGTCGAAGTCTGTCAGCCAGGTGTAGCGATCGACCATCCCCCAGGCGAGCACGTCGCGAAGCTGCGGATAACTGAGCATCAGGTCGAGATAGGCTTCGGCATAGTCGGCCACCATCGGGTCGCGGACGGCAATGTCGTCCGGCGCCTTCTTGTCGTTGACGTCGAACTCGGTGATGACCAGCCGGTACCCCATCCCCACCACTTCATCGATGAACTTGCGCCAAGGTCCTTCCGACTCGCGAACGATGGCGGCCACCGGAAGGTCCTTGAGCAGGCGGATGTGCGACTGGATACCAAGCGTGTCGACTGGCGTCCCACGCTTCCTGAAGCCTTCCAGGGTCTTGAGCACGCCGACGATGTGGGTCTCGTCCTCGGTGCCCCGCTCCCAGCTCATATAATCGTTGTAGACCAACTCGGCATGCGGTGCCTCCTGCCGCGCGGTATGGAACATCAGGTCCAGCATCGCCTCGCCTGATCCCATGGCGCGGGTCATGACCGTGTCGCGAAGAGCACCGGTCTCCGGCTCCACCGCTTCGTTGACCACGTCATAGCTCTCGATCGCGCGGCCGTAGCGGCGACAGACGGAGCGGACATGGTCGGTCAGCATGGCTTCGGCTGCAGCACGGGGATTGGCGCCGAAGTCGTGCTTGACCAGCCATTGCGGAAACCACTTCTGCGGTGCCCAGAAGAGTGTGTGCCCACGGAGTGCGAAGTCCTTGCGCCGGGCGTAGTCGACCATGGCGTCGAACTGGCTGAAGTCGCTGCGATTCGCCGAGGGCCGCGTCCACTGCCACTTCAGCTCGTTTTCAGGGACGAGGATGCTGCATTCGCGCTCTAGGATGGCGGCATATGCCGGGTTGGCAAAGCTTCCCCGGTCTGCACCCGGAGCGCCCCAGGCGTAAGCGGAACCGAACCGGCGACCGCTGCGACGGGCGAGCGCATCGAGCGAGCCGGCGGGCGCCGTGCGCGCGCTGAGCGGGTTCTCCACCGCCGATGCAAGAGCGACGCCCGCCGCTCCGGTCAGCATGGTGCGGCGCGACACCGTCGGACCTTTTCCTCGCCACTCGCTCGATCCCGTCACGGCTACCCTCCTCAAGGTGAAGGTGATAGCGCTAACAGCGTCTGCTCTGCGGCTCAAGGAATGGCGTTTGGAACGATTCATTCTCCTGCTTGCGATAGCGCTCCTCGCAGTGGCATCGCCGGCCCTTGCGGGAGACGGCTACCGCTTGTGGCTGCGCTATCCGCCGGCTGCTGCACACTGGCGTTCGACGGAGGCGCCGCGACTGCGCGTCATCGTTGCGAGAAGCCGATCGCCGACGGTGAATGCGGCTTCGGACGAGCTTGGACAAGGGTTTGCCGCATTGTTGGGCCGCACTCTCCCACGGTCGCATGAGATCATCGACGGCACTGTTCTGCTTGGTACGCCGCAAACTTCGAAGGTCATTGCTGCATTGCGCCTGCCGCTAGGAGGCTTGGGCGATGAGGGCTTCATCCTTCGCTCGACGAGCTACTCCGACAAGCGCATCATCGTAGTGGCGGCGAACGGCGAGCGCGGCCTGCTCTACGGTTCGTTCGCTCTTCTCCGCGAAGCGCAGCAGGGCCGCTCGCTAGCCGGACTGGACCTCCGGCAGAAACCGGCCAGCCCGCTTCGCATGCTCAACCATTGGGACAATCTCGATGGCTTCGTTGAGCGCGGCTATGCTGGCCGATCTTTGTGGCGCTGGGCCGAACTACCCGGCCAGATCGATCCGCGCCTCATCGATTATGCACGCGCCAATGCGTCGGTCGGGATCAATGCTACGGTGCTGACCAACGTCAACGCCGATGCGACGGTGCTGACGCCGGACTATCTCCGCAAGGTCGCCGCGATTGCGGGGGCGCTCCGGCCGTGGGGCATGCGGACCTTTCTCACCGCCCGGTTCAGCGCTCCGATCGACATCGGCGGCCTTCCGACGGCCGATCCGACCGACCCGCGCGTCCGCCGCTGGTGGAAGGCGAAGGCAGGCGAGATCTACCGCATCATCCCCGACTTCGGCGGGTTCCTGGTCAAGGCCAATTCGGAGGGACAGCCGGGCCCCGGCGACTATGGCCGCAGCCATGCCGAGGGTGCCAACATGCTGGCCGATGCGCTTGCTCCGCACGGCGGGACGTTGCTCTGGCGCGCCTTCGTCTATCAGGCGGATCCCGGCTCGGATCGCGCCCGACAGGCCTTTGACGAGTTCAAGCCGCTGGACGGGCGCTTTCGCAGGAACGTCATCCTGCAGGCCAAGAACGGACCCATCGACTTCCAGCCGCGCGAGCCCTTCCACCCGCTGTTCGGGCAGATGCCTGCCACCCGCCTCGCGCTCGAGGTGCAGGCGACCAAGGAGTATCTCGGATTCTCCACGCACCTCGCCTATCTCGGGCCGATGTGGGCCGAAACATTGCACGCCCGCACGGAGCATGGCGATCGGGGTCCGAATGTCGCTGACAGCCTCACGGCCATGGCGGCCGTCGCGAATACGGGCGATGATCGCAACTGGACCGGCTCGGACTTCGACCAGGCCAACTGGTATGCCTTCGGTCGTCTCGCCTGGGACCACGCCCTTTCGCCACGGGCCGTCGCCGAAGAATGGACGCGGCAGACGTGGAGCCATGATCCTGCCGTGGTCAGCCAGATCGTGGGCATGATGATGCGCTCGCGCGAGGCGGTGGTGGACTATATGACGCCGCTCGGCCTCCACCACCTCATGGCTTCGGGCCACCATCACGGGCCAGGCCCGTGGGTGGACGATCTACCCCGTGCCGACTGGAACCCGACCTATTTCCACCGAGCGGACGAGCGTGGAATCGGCTTCGACCGGACCGCGAGTGGCAGCAATGCCATCTCTCAGTACCGGACGGGGGTCGCCCGCTGTTTCGCACGACGGGACTGCGTACCGGACGAGCATCTGCTCTGGTTCCACCGGGTCGGCTGGGACGAGCGCATGCAATCGGGACGGACGTTGTGGGAGGAACTGCTGTCGCGCTACGAACGGGGCGTGCAGTCGGTCGGCGATATGCGGGGTGAATGGGCCGCCCTCGACAAGAAGCTGGATCCCGAGCGTCATCAAGCGGTCTCCGCCAAGCTGGCGCAGCAGGAGAAGGAGGCCCGCTGGTGGCGCGATGCGTCCATCGCCTACTGGCAGTTCGTGTCCAGGCGCCCCCTGCCGCCTGAAGTGACGCCGCCGCCTCACGATCTTGCCACTTATCGTGCAATTCGCCTCCGCAACGTACCGGGAGATCCCGAGTGACCGCTTCTTTCGCCCTGCGCCCGTCGCTTGATCTCAGCCTCACCAGCATCGGGCAAGAGGGCGAAAAGCTGCTCTCGGTCGAGCGATTGATGGAAGAGCCGGAAGCGCTGGTGGACTTTGCGGCGACGGAGGTCAGCTTCGCGCAAGTCGACGGGCCGCAGGGCGGCTACCCCGGAGTGCGTGCGCCGGCGCCGCTCGACTATGTCGGCGCGGTCGTGCGCCGGCTCAGTCCGGCGATCGAGCGCGCGTTCGGGCTTCAGGGCGTCAAGCTTGGCCGGGCGGAGTGCAGTTTCTCGATCGTCACCCGCCATCCGATCGAACTCGCTCCGCTGCAACGGGTGCCGCATGTGGATACCACCGACGACCTCCAGTTTGCCCTGCTCCACTACCTGTGCGGACCGGAGAAGGGCGGGACCGCCTTCTATCGGCATCGTGCAACAGGCTATGAGATCATCACGCCGGAGCGGCAGCAGCATTTCCAGGCCGTTCGCGACCGGGAGATTGCCGAGGGTTCGGAGCCGTCAGGCTACATCACTGGCGACAATGCACATTACGAGCAGCTTGCGTCCGTCGACGCCGCTTTCGACCGAGTGGTCGTCTACCGCAGCAGGATCCTGCATTCGGGCCAGATACCGCCCGACCTTCCGCTTCTGTCCGATCCCCGCCGGGGCCGGCTGACAGCCAACATCTTCATCAGCTACCGACCGGCCTAGACGCAAGAAGCGCCGTCGGAGGGTCCGACGGCGCTACTTACCCCGACCGGCTGCTGCCGGGCTAAAAGTTCAGGCGCACGACCCCGGTGAAGCGGCGATCGTTCATGAACCAGGAACGCGGCGCGGTCAGCAGGTCGTTGTTGATCACCGACGACGTACGCGTGACCTCATTCGTCAGGTTAACGCCCTGAACGCCGATCCGGAACTTGGGCGTGACGGTGAAGAACACCGACCCATCCAGCTGTCCCGTTGCCTCGTTCATGATCGGCGCATACGGCACGATCACGTCCCGCGTGGTAAGCAAGAACTTGGAGCGCCAGTTGTACGCCAGTCGAATCGACAAGGGCCCCTTCTCGTAGAAGGGCGTGAAGTTGATCGTATGCTTGGACAGTCCTTGCAGCGGGAGAAGGCCCGTGTCGACGTTAGAGACGTCGCCCGCATCCACCTCCGGATCCGTTTCATTCAAGGTGCTTTGCCGAACACCCGACGACTTCACATAAGTATAGGTCGCGTTCACGCCGAAACCTGACAGGAAGCCGGGAAGGAAGTCGTAAGTTTGCTGATAGGCAATCTCGAAGCCCTTCACCTTGCCGACATCGTCGGAGTTGCCGGGCGTGGTGATGATCGTGTCAAAGGTTGCGCCATTGTTGGTGTATGGCGTTCGCACGGTTGTGTTGGTGAGAACGTTCTTCAGCCGCTTGTAGAAGGCTGCAAAGGTCAGCTGCCCGACCCCGTTTCGTCCGAAGTAATATTCGGCGGACAGATCGATATTCGTGCCCTCGATCGGCTTGAGATACGGATTTCCGACCGACGCGCGCGCGACAGGGCCGCCGTTCGTGTCGAGAGTCTGCTGATCCGCGTTCAGGGTCAGATTGTAGAAGTTGCGGGTAAGACCGAAGTCCGGTGGTGTGATGCTCTTCGAGAAGGCCGCTCGGAACTGTAGGCCGCCGCCCATCTCGAGACGCGCGTTGAAGCTCGGCAACCAATAATCGTACTTGATCTTGGCTGTGTTCGGGAAGTCGGCCCCATTGGCAAAGGCTCGTGCGTTCTGCCGCACCCCTAGGGGAAGAGTGCAGAACGGAGTGGGAGGCAGCGGTTCGCCCGTATCCGGGTTGGTACCAGGATCGGCACACTGCTCTTCCGTCTGGAAATTACCCAGCAAGAAAACGAGTGAGCCGCCAGCCTTGCGACGAGTACTCGAGTAACGCAGGCCGAAGTTGCCGCTCAGCACGGGTCCGCCAAAGTCGTGCTTGAAGCGGACCATGGCATAGGCGGCTGCGTTGTCTTCCGAGACAGGATTGATTTCGCTCGGCAGATAGTTCGTTCCGGCAACTACACCTGGGCGTTCGGAGAGCGGAACCCAGCCTTGCGCGCCACCGGTATAGGGGCCTGGTCGCCATTCGTTGCGAATCAGCTTGGCAAGATCGATGAAGCCGGCATAATCGCCTACCGGGTTGCCGCTGTAATAAAGGCGCGGGTCGCCGAGGAACGGATCGCCGGCTTTCCCGCGCATGAAATCAGGAAAACCGAACCGCTGCGTGACGTTTAGCGGACTTCCGCCCGTGCCACCCGGTATGCCGTCGACGTTGTCGCTCAGCCACACGGGCCCGCCCGGAGCGGTGCCACCCCAGATCTCGCTAAGCACCCCCCAGTTGTAAGTCGAAAAGCGGGCGACATTCTTGCGGTCGGCATAGCGCGCACCGACACGAATGGCGCTGAGCCAGTCGTTGTCGCCGAAGGCATAGTCGACGTCGATCCGCGCCGCGTCCTGATTGCCTTCGCTATCCTCCGCGTGATCCATGACGCTGCGGTAGAAGGTGTTGAACGGGCTGGCGAAGGTGGCGTTACCAGGACCGAAATAGCTTGGGTCCTGGTCAGACGCACCACCGCCGAGATCGGTGCAGGGGCTGTTGGTCGCAGGTCCAACGCAGACTTCGGGCGGGCGGAATTCAACCGTGGGCAGCTTCTTGGAGCCGTTAAGGTCGATGAACGCGTTCTGGAAGCTCGACGTCCACAGGCCCACGTCCAGGTTCTTCACCTTGGACGAGACGTGCTGGTAATCGAGGTTGACGGTCACGCGATCCGTCACGTTCCACTTCACGTTGGCGCTATAATCGGACGTCACGTTCCTGGCTTCCACGCCGCGGTTGACGTTGTTGCTTTGCAGGCCGAACCGCGGCGTCCGCACGTCGCCGTTTCCGCCCCAGGCACTGGTATTCTGCTGATCCTCACGCCAGCCGGTCGGGCCGGTGATGACGCCATTGTCGAACACACCATCGTCGTCGAAGTTGAGTGACGTGCCCGGCACCGCGCGGGAGTCGCCGGCGGCCGTGACGTTGTCGGTCGCGACTTCGAAGGCGCGCTCGGACCAGGATTCCCGCGAGTCCGAACGGAGAAACTGCAGAGTAGCAAGGACGGAACGATCGGTGCTTCGCCATTGCGCGGCGGCCGAGTAGCCGATCCGTTCACGGTCAGTGTCCTGCGTCCGTAGCGCAGCGCCACGCGGCACGTAGACGGTGCCACGCTCTGTCGCTCCCGTGAACGGGATCACGTCGTTGCGCGTCCCGTCGGAATAGAGCGTGCGGGTACCGAAGTCGGAGATCTGGATGCCGTCGCTGCGGAACTTGAGCTTGGACCGCGCAAAGCTCCCGAGCAGGCCGAAGTCACCGATCGGCGTCGTCCAGCGGTTGCTGGCGATGATCGAGACGGTCGGCGCCGCCTCCTTGCGCATGTCGCCATAGCTGAGCTCCGCCGAGCCCGCGATGACCAGGCGATTCTCCTGATCGAAAGGCACGCGAGTGCGAAGATTGACGGTTCCGGAAATGCCGCCCTCGACCATATCGGCCGACGGGCTTTTAAAAACGTCGACGCCGCCGAGCAGTTCGGACGGTACGTCCGCGAAGCTGAGCCCACGGCCATTGTTGGCGGTGAACGTGTCGCGGCCGTTCAGCTCCGACCTTGTGTAGGTCAGGCCGCGAACGACGACGCCGCTGCCTTCGGTCGAGAAGTGGTCGGGATCGCGGCCGGCGGAGAAGCGATCGATGGCAACGCCCGGAATGCGCTGCAGCGCCTCGGTAACCGAACGGTCGGGAAGCGCGCTGATGTCGTCGGCACTCACCGTGTCCTGCACGACGTCGGAGTTGCGCTTCAGGTCACGCGATCTCTGCAGCGAACGGCGAATGCCGGTGACGACGATCGCATCCTGGTCCTCGGCTGTCGCTTCTTCCTGGGGAGTTGTGGGGCCGCTGCTGATGCCCTCCGCCTCTCCCTGCGAGCTCGTCGACTGCGCATAAACCGGAGCGGCATAGATGACCGCGGACAGACCGATCACCGAGGCGCTGCACCGGAGCAACTGAAGCAGCTTAGCCTCATTGCAACGATCGCTCATTCCGAGCACTTCCGCCATAAACTCGCCCCTCCAAGTTAGCGCTAACACTCGAACATAAAGAGCGCTTGCGCATCGTGCTGTTAGCGGTAACCTAGAACGGTCGATGCAGGATTATCAAGTCCCTGTAATGACACAATTTCTTGTGCGGTGCAGCACGACTTTGCTGCAGTTGCGAGATGCTTTGGGAGCGGGTTGCGCAGTGTCGGGATCGTCTCTGAAAAACATCCTAATCGTCGGCGGCGGAACGGCCGGCTGGATGACTGCTGCTGCACTTGCACACAAGCTCGCACCGTTGCCAATCCGCATCACGTTGGTTGAATCCGATGAGATCGGGACCGTTGGCGTCGGCGAGGCGACGGTGCCGCACATCCGCTTCTTCAATCAGACGCTCGGGATCAATGAAGCGGAGTTCATGCGCCAGACCAAGGCGACCTTCAAACTGGGGATCGAGTTTCGCAACTGGGCGCGGGTCGGAGACAGCTACATCCACCCCTTCGGTGCGTTCGGAGCGGCGATCGACGGGGTCGACTTCCACCAGCTCTGGCTGCGCGCACGACTTGAGTCGGATGCCGGCGACATCGCCGACCACAGCCTGCCTATCCTCATGGCGCGCACCGGCAAGTTCGCCCATCCCTCGCCTGATCCCGCCTCGCTGCTGTCGACTTATTCGTACGCCTATCAATTCGATGCCGGGCTTTACGGGCGCTTCCTCCGGGCCTTCGCCGAAAACCGCGGGGTGCGCCGCGTAGAAGGCCGGATCGTCGATGTCCGGCAGGGATCGGAGGACGGGTTCGTCCAGTCGGTCGAACTCGACTCTGGCATTTGCCTCAACGCCGACCTGTTCGTCGACTGCTCGGGTTTTCGAAGCCTGCTCGTGGGGCAGGCGATGGGCAGCAAGTGGCAGTCCTGGAAGCATTGGCTGCCCTGCGACCGGGCGGTCGCCATCCCTTGCGCAGGAACGGCGGCGATCGATCCCCTTACCCGAGCGACGGCGCGAGAGGCGGGCTGGATGTGGCGCATTCCGCTGCAGCATCGGGTCGGCAACGGCCATGTCTATTCGAGTGCGCACCTCAGCGATGCCGACGCCGAGCAGGCGCTGATCGACCAGCTCGACGGCGAGCCGTTGGCAGCGCCCAACCGTCTGCGCTTCGAAGCCGGCAAGCGCGAGCGCCAATGGGCCGGCAACTGCGTCGCCATCGGGCTCGCGTCCGGCTTCCTCGAGCCGTTGGAATCGACCAGCATCCATCTGATCCAGCTGGCGATCGGACGATTGCTCGAATATCTGCCGCTGCACGGCCCCGACCCGATCGGGACGGCCGAGTTCAACCGGCAGATGGACATCGAATATGAGCGGATCCGCGACTTCCTGATCCTGCATTATTGCGCGACCGAGCGAAGCGACACGCCCTTCTGGGATCATTGCCGGACCATGGCGCTCCCTGACAGCCTGACGGAGAAGATCGCGCTGTTCCGCGAGCGGGGGATCGTTGCCCGTTACCGTGAGGGCATGTTCCTCGAACCGAGCTGGCTTGCGGTCTATCTCGGCCAGCGCATCCTCCCTGAGCGCTACGACCCTCGCTGCGACAGAATGGACCGGTCAGAGCTCGCCGCGCGCTTGCAGGCGACGGCTTCGGCCTGCGCGAACGCCGCGGCCAAGATGCCGAGCCACGTCGAAGCGCTGCGTGCCATGGGCGCCGCCACCCTGCCGGAGGCGGCATGACCGGCCCGCTCCGCAACGTGCTGATCGTTGGCGGCGGGATCGAGGCCGCGACGGTCGCAATCGCGCTGCGCCGGGCGCTTCCGACCGAAATCGATGTACTCTTGCTGCGCGCCGACGAGGATCCGCTCATCCCGGCAGTCGTCGCCAGCCTGCCCGGCATCCGTCTGTTCCATGCCGACATCGGCGTGGACGAAGCCGCACTGTTACGCGCCGGCAACGCCAGCTTCTCGCTCGGCACGGCGATGAGTGGCTGGACCGCGACCGGCGCGGCGAGCTTTGCGCCGTTCGGCGACGTCGGTGCGACGATCGAGGGCGTGCCCTTCCACCAGCATGTCGCACGGCTCCGCGCGGCAGGCCACCAACTACGCCCGACGAACTATAGTGTCGCGACGCTGATGGCGCAGGCCAGCCGATTCGCACATCCGTCCAACGATCCGGCATCGCCCCTGTCGACCTTCAGCTACGCGCTTCATCTCGAACGGGACGCTTATGCCGCCCACCTGCTCGGCGAGGCTGTGCAGGCAAGGTTGAAGATCGTGCCGGGCGTCTTCGGACGAGTGCGGTGCGACGAGAAGTCGTTCGCGCGGGTTGAGACGGACCGCGGCGAAAAGATCGAGGCCGACCTGATCATCGATGCGACAGGCGGCGCAGCGCGGATCATCGGCAGCCTGCCGGACCGCGAGCGGCACGACTGGGGCGCATGCCTGCCGGTCGACCGCCTGCTGACCTGGACGTGGAACGACAACGCGGAGCCCCTGCCCTACGATCACCTCGCCGCGCACCCGGCCGGCTGGCAGCGGAGCCTTTCCGGAGCAGCACGCGTCGCCGAACTGTTCGGCTATTCGAGCAAGCATCTCCCGGACTCGGAGGCTGTCCAGATAACCAATGCGCCGGGCGCGCATCCCGTGGCCTTCCACCCCGGCCGCGAAGCGCAGCCGTGGCGCGGCAATGTGATCGCGGTCGGCAATGCGGCGGCTATCATTGAGCCGGGCGCTTGCCTTGGTCTTGAACTACTGCACAACCAGATCAGGCGCTTGCTCCGCCTCTTCCCGGCAAGCCTAGAGCTGGCCGTCGAGCGCCAGGAATATGTCCGCGAAAGCGGCGCCGAACTCGACCGAGCACGCGACATGAGCCTCGTTGGATATATACTGAGTGGGCGCTCGGGACAGCCTTTCTGGGACGACGCCAGGACCATCTCGCAACCGGCGGAGCTCGCCGCGAAGATTGCGTTGTTCCAGAGCTGCGGGCGCGTGCCGCTGCTGGATGGCGATGACCTTGCCGAGGCAGAGTGGGCCACCATGTTCGAGAATCTCGGCCTTCGCCAAGAGCGCCATGCCGCGCTTGCCGAAGCCGTGTCGGTGGAGCGGATGACAGCCATGCTGGCGCGCATGCGTGAGGCCATGATCCGGGCGATCGCCCCTCTGCCCCGGCACGGCGCCTATCTGGCGAGCTTCTCCGGCAGGGTGGCCGCGGCGTGAGCGAGGCGGGCCCGCTCAGGCACATCGTCATCGTCGGCGGCGGGACGGCCGGCTGGATGGCGGCGGCAGCGCTCGCCCGCCTGACCGTCACCGGCCTGCGCATCACCCTCGTCGAGTCCGATGCGATCGGGACGGTCGGAGTCGGCGAAGCCACCATCCCGCCGATCCGCACCTTCAATGCGATGATCGGCCTCGACGAGAATGACTTCCTGCGACGCACCGGCGGGACGTTCAAGCTCGGCATCGAGTTTGTCGACTGGTGGCGTAAGGGCACCCGCTACATGCATCCGTTCGGCCAGTTTGGCGGGGACATGGACGGGGTCAGCTTCCACCAATTCTGGCTCCGCCATGCCGAGGCGGTCGGAGTACCGTTCGAAGCGTTCAACCTGTGTGCCGTGGCGGCGCGGCTCGGCCGCTTCCAGCGTCCGGATCCGGACGTGCGCAAGGTGCAGTCGACCCTCAACCACGCCTATCATTTCGACGCGGTCCGCTATGCCGAGCTGCTGCGCGAGCATGCTGAAGCGCGCGGAGTGGTCCGGCGCGAGGGCAGAATCGCCGCCGTTCCGCTTCACGGTGAGAACGGCTTCGTCGAGGCGGTCGTGCTCGACACCGGAGAGCGGATCGAGGGCGACCTATTCATTGATTGCTCGGGCTTCCGCGGCTTGCTGATCGAGGAGGCGCTCGGCAGCGGCTATGAGGATTGGAGACGGTGGCTGCCCTGCGATCGGGCAGTCGCGCTGCCCACTGTCGGCGACGCCAATCCCCTCCCCTACACGCGCGCAACCGCGCTCGCGGCAGGGTGGAGTTGGCGCATCCCGCTGCAGCATCGCAACGGCACCGGCTATGTCTATTGCAGTGCCGCGCTGAGCGACGATCAGGCGGCCGAAGTCATCACTTCACGGGCTGAGGGCGAGATCATCGGCGATCCGCGCTTGCTCCGCTTCACGCCGGGACGTCGGCGCAAGATGTGGAACCGCAATGTCGTCGCGCTCGGTCTTGCCAGCGGCTTCATCGAACCGCTGGAATCGACCAGTATCCACCTCATTCAGGCCGGCATCTCGAAACTGCTCGCCATGCTTCCGGACCGCGGCTTCAACCCGGTGCTGGAGGAGGAGTATAACCGGCTGACCCAGCGTCAGATCGAGCAGGTTCGCGACTTCGTCATCCTGCACTACAAGGCCAATGAGCGTTCCGACACGGACTTCTGGCGGCAGCTCGCAGGGATGCACATACCCGATGGTCTCATGGGTAAGATTACCCTGTTCGAAGAGAATGGCAGGATCTTCCGGCACGAGGACGATCTGTTCAGCGAAGCGAGCTGGGTCGCCGTCATGCTCGGCCAGGGCGTCCGCCCCCGTCGCCTCGATCCGCTGGCAGCGACCGCCGGCAGCGCTGCCGACCAAGAGGAGACGCTGCGCCGAATTGGCCGTCTCATCCGCGGCGCTGCCGAGGTAATGCCGACGCATCGCCGCTATCTCGATCAACATCGCCACGCCGCCGGTCCGTTCCGGCGAGCAGGGCCAGCTTACGCCTGAGGAGCCTCTCGTGACCGATCATCGCATTCGCAGCATCGTCATCGTCGGCGGCGGCACCGCTGGATGGATGAGCGCCGCCACGCTCGCCAAGATCCTGACCACGGAATATTGCTCGATCACCCTCGTTGAGTCCGACGAGATCGGTATCATCGGGGTCGGCGAAGCAACCATCCCGCAAATGGCGACCTTCAATCGCATGCTGGAAATCGACGAAGACGAGTTCATCCGGCAGACCAAGGGCACGTTCAAGCTCGGCATCCAGTTCGTCAACTGGGGGAAGCAGGGGCACGTCTACTTCCACCCGTTCGGAAGCTACGGCCTCAACATGCAAGGCGTGTCGTTCCACAGCCATTGGCTGCGCCTGCACCAGCTTGGCGAAGCGCCGCGTCTCGATGAATGGTCGCTGCCGGCCTATGCGGCGGAGCGCGGCAAATTCATGCGTCCGTTCGACGCCGGCAATTCGCCGCTGTCCACCATCTCCTATGCCTATCATTTCGACGCCGGCCTCTACGCCCGCTACCTCCGCTCCTATTCCGAGGAGCGCGGAGTGGTACGGCAGGAAGGCAAGATCGTCGATGTCACGCTGCGCGGCGAGGATGGCTTCGTCGAGAGCATCACGCTTGAGGACGGCCGCAAGATCGAGGCCGATCTGTTTATCGATTGCTCGGGCTTTCGCGGCCTGCTGATCGAAAAGGCGCTGAAGAGCGGCTACGAGGATTGGTCCAAGTGGCTGCCCTGCAATCGCGCCATCGCCATCCCCTGCGAGAGCGTCGAGGAGATTGCGCCTTACACACGCTCGACCGCGCACAAGGCCGGCTGGCAGTGGCGCATTCCGCTGCAGCATCGCATCGGCAACGGCCATGTCTTCTGCAACGAGTTCATGAGCGACGACGAGGCGGCGGACATCCTGCTCGGCAACCTCGATGGGCGGCCGCTGGCCGACCCGCGCGTGGTGCCATTCAAGACCGGCCGCCGGCGTGAGACCTGGGTCAAGAACTGCGTCTCGCTGGGGCTCGCGGCCGGATTCCTCGAGCCGCTGGAATCGACCAGCATCTGGCTTGTCCAGAGCGGTCTGTCGCGGCTGATGACGATGTTCCCGGACCGCACCTTCCAGCAGGCAGACATCGACCGCTACAACCGCATCGTCGCCAACGAATATGAGATCGTCCGCGACTTCCTCATCCTGCACTACAATGCGACCGAGCGGGATGACACGGAGTTCTGGAAATATTGCCAGAACATCGAGCTGCCCGACCGGCTGGCCGAGAAGTACCGCGTATACCGGGCCTATGGTCGGACCTTCCGCGAGAATGATGAGCTGTTCAACGATACCAGCTGGTTCGCGGTGATGGTCGGCCAGTTGATGAAGGCGAGGACCTACGATCCAGTCGCCGACATCATGCCGCTGGAGGAAACGAGGCGGCGGCTGCGACACATCGCCGGCGCGGTCGAGAAGAGCGCCGACTATATGCCGACGCACAAGCAGTTCCTGCTGGAGCATTGCGCCGCGCCCGAGCTGCTCGACACCGTCTCGCGCGACCGAGCCGCCTGATGCGCCGCCCGTCCCTTGTGCTGGCGATTGCCTCGGCCTCGCTTGTTAGCGCTCCCACGGCTGCTTCGGCCAACCCGGCGGAGTTCGACTGGTTCGAATATCGCGGTGATGATGCCCTGCCCCGACCTGTACCGGGGCAATATGCCAACCCGATCCTCGCCGGCTTCTACCCGGATCCGAGCATCACCCGCGCGGGCGATGATTATTATCTCGTCACCTCGACCTTCGCTTACTTCCCGGGCCTGCCGATCTTCCACAGCCGCGACCTCGTGAACTGGCGGCAGATCGGCAATGCGATCGATCGGCCGGACATGGTCGATTTTGGCAAGCTTGGCTTGTCGCGCGGGCTGTTCGCGCCCGCCATCGAATATCACCAGGGTACTTTTTACATCCTCAACACCTGCGTCGATTGCGGCGACAACTTCGTCATCACGGCCAAGGACCCGCGCGGCCCCTGGTCGAAGCCCTCCTGGTTGCCCGACCTTAAGGGCGGGATCGATCCGTCGCTCTTCTTCGACGAAGACGGCAGCGCGTGGGTCATCAACAATGGTCCGCCAATCGGCACCCCGCGCTACGACGGACATCGGGCGCTGTGGCTGCAGCGCTTTGATCCGAAGACGCTCAAGACCTTTGGCGAGCGGACGATGCTGCTCGACGGCGGCGTAAAGCCCGAAACCAATCCCATCTGGATCGAGGGGCCGCACATCTTCCGCAAGGACGGCTGGTATTATCTTCTGGCGGCGGAGGGCGGCACCGCGGAGGGCCATTCCCAGGTGATGCTCCGCTCGAAGTCGGTGACCGGTCCCTACACGCCCAATCCCAACAATCCGATCCTCACCCAGCGCGACCTGCCGCGCGATCGAGCTCGCCCGATCACCTCGGCGGGCCATGCCGATTTCGTGACGACTCGCAATGGCGAATGGTGGGCGACCTTCCTTGCGGTCCGGCCCTACACCGGCGACTATTATAACACGGGCCGCGAGACCTTCCTCATGCCCGTTCGCTGGGAGAATGGCTGGCCCCGCATCACCGCGCCGGGCGAGGTCATCCCGTGGGTGCACGCCAGGCCCGGCCTTCCGGCATCTGCTGCCGCGCCGACGACTGGCCCGTTACGGGTGCGTGAGGAATTCGACCGCGCGGCCCTGCCGCTCGATTGGCTCATGATGCGCAACCCGCAGGGCCGCTGGTGGCGGGCGGAAGAGGGCCGACTGAAGCTAGAACCGCGGGCGACCGGCCTCGGCGACAATGGCAATCCGTCCTTCCTGGCGCGGCGGCAGCAGCACCAGAATGCCTCGGCGACCACGGCGATACGCCCAGACTCGGTGACGCGCGGAACGGAAGCGGGACTGGTCGCGCTGCAGAGCGACGAATATTGGTTCGCGATTCTGCTCGGCCGAGATGCCGCCGGCCGCGCCACTGTGACTCTCCGCGGTCGCGAGGGGCCGGAGCAGCCGGCGGGCGGCGTCGAACTGGCACGGCAGCCACTCGCCAATGGCGCCCGCCCCGCCGAGCTGCGGATCACCGCGCGGGCGGACAGATATGATTTCGCCTGGCGGCAGGGCGGCGGTTGGCGCACGCTCCGGCGCGATGTCGATGGCACCGTGCTCAGCACCAAGCGGGCCGGCGGTTTCGTCGGTGCCGTGTTCGGCCTCTACGCCCACCAACCGAAGGGGCGTCCCTGATGCCATTGACAGTATTTGCCATCGCCGGGCTGCTCG
The DNA here is from genome assembly GCF_029637485.1 of Sphingomonas sp. LHG3406-1. Classification (GTDB taxonomy): domain Bacteria; phylum Pseudomonadota; class Alphaproteobacteria; order Sphingomonadales; family Sphingomonadaceae; genus Sphingomicrobium. The sequence continues at coordinate 864,949 of NZ_CP069128.1, forward strand.
GCATTGCTCCCGTCGCCGACGCTTCGGCTGGCATCAGGCTCAACCAGGTCGGCTTCACGCCGGGGGCGCGGAAGGTAGCGGTGCTGCCGAGCACGTCGCTTACGCCCCTGCCCTGGACCATCGTCGACGAAGCGGGGAAGGTCCGGGCGACGGGCACGACCGTCCCGTTCGGCGCGGACCGCTGGTCCGGTGAAGCGGTGCACCGCATCGACTTCACCTCGCTGGCAAAGAGCGGTCGCTACACGCTGACGGCCCTCGGTCGGTCGAGCCGGCCGTTCACCCTGTCCAGTGACGCCAACGATCGGCTTCCGGTCGACGCGCTCGCCTTCTTCTACCACCAGCGTGCCGGGACACCGATCGAGGCATCCATCGTCGGCGCGACTTGGGCACGTCCTGCCGGACACCGCCCGGAAGTCGCCACCTGCGTCTGGGGCAAGGACCCCCATGGAAATGACTGGCCCGGCTGCGACTGGACGCTGGACGTCACCGGCGGCTGGTATGACGCAGGCGACCACGGCAAATATGTCGTGAACGGCGGAATCGCTCTGTGGACCTTGCTCAACCTCCAGGAGCGCCAGCCGACGGCCTTCCCTGACGGCTCCGCCCTGCTGCCGGAGCGCGGCAATGGCGTACCCGATCTCCTGGACGAAGCACGCTACCAGCTCGAATTCTTCCTCAGAATGCAGGTCCCAAACGGTGCGCGCATCAGCGTTCCGGTCGGTACCAAGCGTGCCGGCCCCGGCATGGTCATGACCAGCATCGACGCATCCGGCATGGTCCACCACAAGGTCGCCGGCGAGCGCTGGACCGGGATACCGATGCGGCCCGATCAGGATCCGGAAAAGCGCCAGCTGTTCGCACCGACGACCGGGGCGACCCTGAACTTCGCGGCCGTCACGGCGCAGTGCGCGCGTCTGTGGCGCGGGATCGACCGCCTCTTCGCCGACCGCTGCCTCGCCGCGTCAAGGCGGGCCTTCGCCGCGGCCCAACGCAACCCGCAGGTCTATGCCGTCGCCGACTTCACAGGCAGTGGCGGCTATGGCGATGACAACCTGGACGACGAATTCTTCTGGGCCGCGGCCGAACTCGCCACCACTACCGGGGAGCGCGCCTATCGTGCGCAGGTTGACCGGTCGCCCATCCTTCGCGCGCCGATCGCGGGGGAGCCGAACTGGGGCAATACGGCGGTGCTTGGGCTCATCACCCTCGCCGGAGACAGGAGGCACGGCGCAAGCGTGCGGCGAGCCATCATCGCGGCCGCCGACCGCTTTGTCGCCGAGACCAGGCGGGTCGGCTATGCAATCCCCTTCGCGCCCGAGGGAGGATATGCCTGGGGGTCGACCTCGAACCTCCTCAACCGCTCGATGATGCTGGCGATTGCCCATGATTCGACGGGCAGACGCGCCTATCTCGACGCGGTCACCGACAGCATGGACTTCCTGCTCGGGCGCAATCCGCTCGACCGCTCGTTTGTCACTGGTTACGGCGCGCGCCCCGTCCGCAACCCGCACCACCGCTTCTGGGCCAACCTGCCCGACCGCGGCTTTCCGCCGCCGCCGCCCGGCGTGATCGCGGGCGGTCCAAATAGCCAGAACAGCCCGCGCGCCGACGAGCCGGTCGGCCCACTCAAGGGCTGCGCGCCGCAGACCTGCTGGGTGGACGACATCGGCTCCTTCACCACCAACGAGGTCGCGATCAACTGGAACGCGCCACTCGTGTGGGTTTCGGCCTGGCTGAAGGAGAAGGGGCGCTAGGACGGCGCCCCTCTCCTCCCGATCGCTTAGCGGGCGACCACCGACAGCTTGGCGCTCTTGAGGTCGACCGAATTGGGTCCGGCCGAGATGGTGAAGGTGCCGGGCTCCACGACCCGTTTCATCTGCAGGTTCCAAAGCGACAGATCGCGCGGCGTCAGCGCGAAGGTCAACGTCCGCCGCTCGCCGGGGCGCAGCGTCACGCGCTGGAATCCCTTCAGCTCGATAACCGGGCGCGTCACCGAGCTTTCGTCGTCGCGGATGTAGAGCTGTACCACCTCGTCGCCGATGCGGCTGCCGACATTGGCGACGTCGACAGAAACGCGGGCGGTATCGCCGACCCGGATGGTTGGCGTGTCGATACGAGGCGCGGAGATGTCAAACCTGGTGTAGCTCAGCCCGTGGCCGAACGGGTACAAGGGGGCGGTGCTGTCAAAGAGGTAGCCGCGTCTGGCCGTCGGCTTGCGATTGTAGAACATCGGCAGCTGGCCGACACTGCGGGCGAAGGAAACGGGCAGCTTGCCGCCGGGATTGACCGCGCCGAACAATACGTCGGCGACGGCATTGCCGGTCTCCTGACCGAGGTACCAGCCCTCGATCAGCGCCGGGGCATTCTCGGCCAGATAGTTGACCGCAAGCGGCCGGCCGTTGAGCAGCAGCACGACCGTAGGCTTGCCGAGCGCGAGCAGGGCTCGCGCAAGCTCTTCCTGCTGCCCGACGAGATCGAGATTGTCGCGGTCGCCGAGATGATTGTCGGCCCACGCTTCGCGGCTCAGCTGCTCATTTTCGCCGAGGACAAGCACGATGGTGTCGGCATTGCGCGCAGCTGCAACCGCTTCGGCAATCAGCTTGCGGTTGGTCTCGGGTGGCACGAGCTTGACCTCGTCGCACGACCAGCAGCGGGTCTCGGTAAGGCGGACGCCTTCGGCATAGCTGACCGGGAAGCGACCGCCGGACGCCTTCTGAAGACCTTCGAGCACGCTGACGACATGGCGCGGCTCGTCGCTGTAGCCGCCGATCGGCGTATCGCGAGCATGGGTGCCGACCACCAGCAGCCGCCCGACCCTGCCCGGATCAAGCGGGAGCAGGCCGCGGTCGTTCTTAAGCAGCACCATCGACCGCTGCGCCGCCTCTCTCGCAAGAGCAATGGCATCAGAGGTCGCAGTCTTCGCTTCGGCAGTGGACGGATCGGCATAGGGATTCTCGAACAGCCCGGACTCGAATTTCATGCGCAGGATCCGGCGTACGGCCTGATCCACCATCGCCTGCGGCACGCGTCCCGAGCGGACCAATTCTGGAAGGTGAATGAAGCCCTCGGGATCCGGAGTCTCGGAGTCGACTCCGGATTCGATTGCGCGCTCGGCCGCATCGCGAATGTTGCTGAACATGCGGTGGCGGGTGATCAGCTCGCGGATTGCAAAATAGTCGCTGACGACCGCTCCGTCGAAGCCCCATTCGTCGCGCAGCACCTTGTTCAGCAGCCACGCATTGCCGTGCGAGGGAATGCCGTCGATCTCGTTATAGGACGCCATCACCGACCGGACCGGGAGAGTCGTCACGGCGCGCTCGAACGGCGGGAAAAAGATGGTGCGCAGGCTGCGTTCGGAGATGTCAGCAGGTCCGACATTGGTGCCATTCTCCGGCTGGCCGTGGCCGGTCAGATGCTTGAGCGTAACCATCACCTTGTCGGGCGCGAGCGGCAGTTTGGTGCCCTGGAAACCACGAATGGCCGCAAGCCCGACCTCGCTGACGAGATGGGGGTCCTCGCCATAGGTTTCCTCGATCCGGCCCCAGCGCGGATCCCGGGCAACATCGACTACCGGCGCAAGGGCGAGGGTCGCGCCACGCGCACGCATCTCGCGGGCGGCGACGGAGAACACCCGCTCAACCATCGCTGGGTCCCAGCTACTCGCAAGGGCGATCGACTGGGGGAAACTGGTAGCCCCCCGGGCAACATAACCGTGCAGCGCTTCCTCATGCATGAGAATGGGGATGCCGAGACGGGTACCCTCGACCGCCCAGCGCTGCGCGGCGTTGATATATTCGGCCGTGTCGCGACCGTCGCGATTGACGCTGCCGGCGGCGGCACCGGCCGCGCCGCTGTTGGTCGAGGTCACTCCGCGCTTGTCGGATGGGCGTGCGAGCTGGCCGATGCCGTTCGGAAAGTTCTGGCTTGCCTCGGCGGGATCGAACACGCCGGCATCGGTCTGGACCTTGCCCTTCTGCTCCCACAACGTGATCAGCTGGGCGGCCTTCTCCTCCAGCGTCATTCGGCGGAGAAGATCCTCCACCCGGCGGTCGATTGGTTGCAGAGGATTCTTGTAGAGCGGGACCGTCCGGGCCGCCGTGGGTTGCGCCTGAGCCTGCGCCTCGAAGCTCGCCGTCAGCGCCGGAATGAGGGCGAAAACCGATGCGGCAAGGGTGAGCCCCGCCAGTCCAGCACGAAGCGCCATTGTTCCTCCTTTGCACCGCCGAACTCGCGATGATAGCGCTACCATATCTTGCTGCCGCGGCGTTGCAATGGGCAGGTGAGGTGCCTACGACGAGCCGCAGCGGAACAGGGGAAAGCGCGCTGGAATGAGCAAGGCGAGCCGGCGGGGACGCGGCAACGTCACGATCGAGGACGTCGCTCGGGAAGCGGGCGTTTCGACAATGACCGTCTCGCGGGTCATCAACAAGGGCAAGAATGTGCGTGAGGAGACTCGCGACAACGTTCTCCAGGCCATCGAAAAGCTGCGCTACTCGCCCAACACCGCCGCGCGAAGCTTGGCGGCGGGACAGGCGACGCGGATCGGCCTCTTCTATTCCAATCCCTCAGCCGCCTATCTGAGCCAGTTCCTGGTCGGCTCGCTCCAGACGGCGCGTAGCGCGGGCTGTCATCTGATGCTGGAGCCCTGCGAGTCAGAGAACCCAGCGCTTCAGCGCGAGGCGGCCCAGCAGTTCATCGATGCAGGCGTGGAAGGCGTGATCCTGCCACCGCCCGTCTCCGAATCGACGACCATCCTCGAAGAGCTGCGCAAAGCCGAGATTCCGGTCGTCACAGTCGCCATGGGGCGCGTCCACAATCCGCTCAATGTCCGCATGGACGACTATGCGGCCGCTGTGCAGCTGACCCAATATCTTATCGACCTCGGTCACCGGCGCCTCGGCCATATCACCGGCGCTCCCGGCCACATTGCGACCAGCGAGCGCGAGCGCGGCTTCCGCGACGTCGCCCGGCAGGCCGGCATTGCAGACGACCAGCTGTCGATCGAGCCGGGTGAGTTTACCTTCCGATCCGGCCTTGATGCGGCGGACGCCCTGCTTTCCCTGCCTGAACCACCGACCGCCATCTTCGCCAGCAACGACGACATGGCTGCGGCGGTGGTCAGCGTCGCGCATCGGCGCGGCCTGCAGGTTCCCGACGACCTCAGCGTTGTCGGTTTCGACGACACCTCGCTTGCGACCAGCGTGTGGCCGGAGCTCACCACGATTCGCCAGCCCGTATCCGCTATGGCCGGCGCGGCGCTCGAGATGCTGCTCGGCGCCCTGCGATTTCAGAGCCGGGGCGAGGATGCGGGAAGCATAGACCGCGTCCTCGATCATGAGCTTATCATCCGCGGCTCGGCCGCTGCGCCGCCAAAGCAGAAGTAGCGAAAGAAACACCGTTGCTTTTCTCGCGCGGCAGTGGAGAAGTTACCGCTAACATGCGCGTCGCTATGTTTGCCGCCGCGCAGACTTGAGGAGGGGATTAGCATGACGGAAGCAGGCCCGGAACGGGCGAATCTCGGCTATATCGGCGCCATCGTCGCCGTGGCCACGATCGGCGGCTTTCTGTTCGGTTACGACAGCGGCGCAGTCAACGGCACGCAGCCCGGCCTCACCTCCACCTTCGACCTTGTGCCCGGCAGCTTCTCGCCGAGCAATGGCCTCGGCTTTACCGTCGCGTCGCTGCTCATCGGCTGCTTCATCGGCGCCTTCTTTGCCGGACGGCTTGCCGACCTTCTTGGGCGGCGCAATGTGATGCGCATCACCGCCCTTCTCTTCCTAATCGGTGCCCTGGTGCAGGGCTTCGCCTACGACCACACCCTCTTCGTTGTTGCGCGCATCCTCGGCGGCATGGCGGTCGGTGCGGCAAGCGTCCTCTCGCCCGCCTACATCTCCGAAGTCGCACCGGCGAGCATCCGCGGGCGGATGACCACGGTCCAGCAGATCATGATCATCACCGGTCTCACCGCCGCCTTCCTCGTCAATTATCTGCTGGCGGCAGGCGCCGGCGCTTCGACGGAGGGGTTCTGGCTTGGGCTGGAGGCCTGGCGCTGGATGTACCTGATGCAGGCGGTACCGGCGGCGCTCTTCCTTGCCGCCCTTTACTTCATCCCCGAAAGCCCGCGGTTCCTGGTCGCCAAGGGCCGTGACGAGACCGCACTACAGGTGTTGACCCGCCTGTTCGGAAGCGACGTTGCGAAGACCAAGCTTGAGGAGATCCGCGCGACCTTCAACGCCGATCACCAGCCGCGGCTAAGCGATGTACTCGCACCAGTGGGCGCACCCGGCTTCCTCGGCATTCGCTCGATCGTCTGGGTTGGCATCATGCTGGCCGTTTTCCAGCAGCTCGTCGGCATCAACGTCATCTTCTATTACGGCGCGACGCTGTGGCAGCTCGCCGGCTTCAGCGAGAATGACTCGCTGCTGATCAACATCGTCTCGGGCGCCGTGTCGATCGCAGCCTGTTTCGTCACCATCGCCGTCATCGACCGCATCGGCCGCAAGCCGCTGCTCCTTATCGGTTCGGCAGGCATGGCGGTTACCCTGTTCGTGATGGTCTATGCCTTCAGCCACGGCTCGCTCGACGCGTCCGACAATCTCGTTTTGTCACCTGAACTCGGCATGCTCGCGGTCATCGCCGCCAATCTCTACGTCATCTTCTTCAACGTGAGCTGGGGTCCGGTCATGTGGGTCATGCTGGGCGAGATGTTCCCCAACCAGCTGCGCGGGTCCGCCCTCGCAGTTGCGGGATTCTTCCAGTGGTTCGCCAATTTCCTGATCAGCTTCAGTTTTCCCGCAATGGCCGCCTGGAGCCTGACCGGAAGCTACGTCTTCTACGGCGTATGCGCGGTGATCAGCTTCATCCTCGTTCAGCGTTTTGTTCGCGAGACCAAAGGCAAGGAACTCGAAGAAATGCAGGGCTGACGAGCCCTCTCCTGGGGAGCGAGGCCCGCTCTCGCTCCCCAAATCGACTTCATGAGGTAGCCTTCAGTGACCCGCACCCCTGTTCGCCCCTTCCGATCCCGGGACTGGTTCGATGCGCCGGGGCGGAGCGACATGACCGCCCTCTACCTGGAGCGGTTCATGAACTATGGGCTGACCGCCGAGGAACTGCGCTGCGGCAAGCCGATCATCGGCATCGCCCAGTCCGGCAGCGACATTGCGCCGTGCAACCGTATCCATCTTGAACTGGTGCACCGGATCAAGGCGGGAATCCGCGATTCGGGCGGGATTCCGATGGAATTCCCGGTCCATCCGATTTTCGAGAATTGCCGGCGACCGACCGCCGCGCTCGACCGCAACCTTGCCTATCTCGGACTCGTCGAGATCCTCAACGGCTATCCAATTGATGCTGTCGTCCTGACCACCGGCTGCGACAAGACCACTCCCGCCTCGATCATGGCCGCATCAACGGTCGACATTCCGGCGATTACCCTCTCCGGCGGACCGATGCTCGATGGCTGGCACGACGGCGAACTGGTCGGATCGGGAACGGTCATCTGGCGCGCTCGAAGACTGCTCGGTGCGGGCGAGATCGACGAAGCCGAGTTCCTGCGGCGGGCGGCCGACAGCGCACCGTCGGCCGGTCACTGCAACACGATGGGCACGGCGAGCACGATGAATGCGGTCGCCGAAGCGCTGGGCATGTGCCTGCCCGGCAATGCAGCGATCCCGGCGCCTTACCGCGAGCGCGGTCAGATGGCCTATGAGACTGGCCGCCGCGTGGTCGACATGGCCTATGAGGATCTCCGGCCTTCACGCATCCTGACCCGCGAAGCATTCCTCAATGCGCTGCGGCTGATCGCGGCAATCGGCGGCTCCAGCAACGCGCACCCGCATATCGTCGCCATGGCTCGCCACGCTGGCGTCGACCTCTCCCGCGAGGACTGGATGGAGCATGGCTATGACCTGCCCCTGCTGGTCAACATGCAGCCCGCCGGCACCTTCCTCAGCGAACGCTTCCACCGTGCCGGCGGCGTTCCCGCCGTCATGTGGGAGCTGCTTGATGCCGGCCACCTCGACGGCGCGGCACTAACCGTGACAGGGCGCACCCAGGCCGACAATCTCGAAGGACGCGAGGCGCGCGACCGCGAGGTGATCCGGCGCTTCGACCAGCCACTACGCGAGAAGGCGGGTTTTCTCGTCCTCAAGGGCAATCTGTTCGATTTTTCGATCATGAAGACGAGCGTCATTTCGGCCGAGTTCCGCAAGCGCTACCTGTCAAAACCCGGGCAGGAGGGCGTGTTCGAGGCGCGGGCGATCGTGTTCGACGGGTCGGACGATTACCATCACCGGATCAACGATCCTGCCCTCGCCATTGACGAGCATTGTATCCTCGTCATCCGCGGGGCCGGGCCGGTTGGCTGGCCGGGGTCAGCGGAGGTCGTCAACATGCAGCCGCCCGACGCCCTCCTCCAGCGCGGCATTACCAGCCTTCCGACGCTTGGTGACGGGCGCCAGTCGGGGACGTCGGACAGTCCGTCCATCCTCAACGCCTCGCCCGAGAGCGCGGCGGGTGGTGGCCTGTCCTGGCTGCGGACGGGCGACATCATTCGGATCGATCTTGGCCAGGGCACATGCGACGCCCTGGTGGACGAGGCGGAGATCGCGCGCCGCAAGGCCGAAGCGCCGCCACCCGTGCCGCACAGCCAGACACCATGGGAAGAACTGTACCGGGAGAAGACCGGGCAATTGGCCGACGGCGCCGTGCTCGACTTTGCAGTCGCCTATCGCGGCACGTCGAAGCGCACGCCGCGCCACAATCACTGACCGATTGGCAGCTCGAACACCGGCACCGGCAGAAGGTCGGCGTCATAGAGGTTGACGACCGGAGAGTCGGCCCAGGCGTGACGCACCTTCACGTCGCCCGGCAGCGCCTTGCGGACGAGGAGATCGGTCCCGTCGATGTCCGCAGCGGCGAAGCGACAGCTGCCGGCACCGGCCCCGCACAGTTCGATGCCGAGCGGCGCTCCGCTCAGCGCCTGCAGAGCCTTGCTGAAGCGAAGACGGATGGTTTCCCCTTCGCGGGCCGCGCGCACCGGAACCGGTCCGACGCGACCGTCCTGGCTGCGATAGGCGAGACCAAGCGCGGCAAGCGCCAGCCGCCTTCCGACTTCCTGCTTGTCAGGCGGGTGGATGTCGTTCTTCTCGCCAAGGTCGATGGCGCTGACGAGGGCAGCGCTGCGGTCCACCGCCACGGCCCGGCGCTGTTCGTCGATCAGCGCAGCCCAGCCGCTTTCCACCGGTGACGTGCCCGGCTTGCCCCAGCCGGCGAGTCCGACGATCAGGAACGGCAGTCGCTCGTTTGCGAAGTGCCGCCGCCAACTGGCCATAAGCGCGGCGAGCCGCCGGTCGTAGCCCGGCTTCCCGACATCGGCTTCGCCCTGATACCAGGCGACGCCCTTGAGCCCGATCGGACCGAGTGGCGCGATCATTCCGCTGAACAGGGTGCCGACACCCGACTGGCCGTCCCAGGGCGCCAGCGGCGGCTCGCCGATTCGATCGGGGGCGACGCTGATCTCCCAGCCGCTGCCCAGCGCCACCTTCTCGCCATTGGCCAAGCGCAACTCGACACGTTCGGCCGGACCCTGAAAGCCGCCGGCGGCCCAATTGTCGCGGACGAAGACGAGCAGCTCATTGTCGCCTTCTTTCAGCGTGCCGGGCGCAAGCCGATATTCGCGTGGGAGCGACCAGCTGTAGGTCGTGCCAACGGTGACCCCGTTGACGAAGGTCGTGTCGCTGTCGTCGATCACGCCCAGCCCCAAGGTCGCGGCATTCTTCGCCTGGCTAGCCGTCAGCCGGATGCGCTTGCGGGCCCAGACGCCCCCATTGAAGCGCTCGAAGTCGGGTCGGCCCCAGGTCTCCCAGAAGGTAAAGGCCGGCATTGGCTGCCATGTCAGGCTATCGCTGGCGCGCCATGGCTCGCGGCCGACAGCGTCCCCGCTCCTCCGCCGCCACCAGGCGCCCCATTCCTCGCCGAAGCGGACGGCGCCGGCGGCACGGTCCCGTCGATACAGGGCAAGCAAATCAGCCTCGGCCGCCCCGCCGCTGCCGCGCACCGCAGCTTCGTCCATCCAGGCCCGGATCGGGGTCGCGCCCCAGCTGGCATCGATGAGGCCGATCGGGACCTGTCTGTCGCGGCTGCGCAGGTCGCGCGCCATGAAGGTACAGGCTGCGGAAAAGCTGGCCGCGGTGGCCGGGCTGGAGACTTCCCAGCGAACGTCGGGAGTGAGCGGCGCGGGTGCGACGATTGCGCGCTGCGGAATGGTCATCAGGCGCAGCATCGGGTCGGTCGCAGCTTCGACCTCCGCCGCGCCGTTGAGTGCGCGGTCGAGCGGATATTCCATGTTCGACTGGCCCGAGCAGAGCCAGACGTCGCCGACCATGACGTTTTCCGCGGTGGCGCTCGCCCCTTCCGCATCTCGTACTTCGATGCGATAGGGGCCGCCCGCCGGCAGCGCGGGGAAGCGGGCCGACCAGAGGCCGCCGGCATCCGCAACCACCGATGCTGCCTGCCCGCCGACCCTGAGGTTCACCCGCTCGCCCGGTCGCGCGGTGCCGGTGACGACCACGGGGCGGTCCCGCTGGATCACCGCATCGTTGGAATATGGGACATCGATCGTCGGCGCTGCACCGGCGGCGGTGCCGAGCGTGAGTGCAAGGACTCCAGAGCTGACGATCAATCCCGGACGGCTGTGCATGGCTGCCCCTTGATGCCGATTTCGAGTGCGAAGAGATCGCCGGCCTGCGGCTGACCGGCGATCTGCTCGGCGCTCAGCAGCTGCCGCGCCGTCGTCGCGAAAAGGGTGCGGCGGTCGCGGCCGCCGAACGCGACCTTGGTGATGTTGGCGACTGGAAAGGCGATGGTCTGCAACAGCTCGCCCGCGGGAGAATAGCGGCGCGCTTGCCAGCCGGCGTAGAGCCCGATCCACACGCCGCCCTCGGCGTCGCCGGTTGGACCGTCAGGATAGCCCTCCTCGGGCGTGAAGGAGACGAGCAGGCGGCTGTCCATGAGCCCGCCGTCCGCGCCAATCGTGGCCGCGCACAACCTGCCGCCGAGCGTATCAACCCAGTAGAGGGAGCGTCCGTCGGGCGAGATGGCCGGGCCATTGGTGATGGCGATGTCGTCGATGCCGGTGTGACGGAGCCTGCCCTCCGCATAGCAATAGAAGGCGCCCGTCCTGTCGCGCTCACCGTCGTGCATCGTGCCGAACCAGAGCCGCCCTTCCCCGTCGACAACTGCATCGTTGAGCCGATTGTTGGGCTTGTCCCGGTCGACTGCCACGATTTGGTCGAAGCCGCCGCTGCCAGGATCGAAGGCGAAGAGGCCGCTCTGCAATCCGACGATGAAGCCGCCACGGGCGCGCGGAACGATGAAGCCGACCTGCTCGGGCGCACTCCAGCTGCGCTTCTCGCCGCTGTCCGGATCAAAGCGGTGAATCTGCTTCTTCTTGATGTCGACGAACCACAGCCGGTCGTCGATCCATGTCGGCCCCTCGCCAAGTTCGGCACCAAGGGACCAGATGCTTGCGGGTTCGCCGGTCATCAACGCCAGCCCGCGTCGACCCAGTAATTGTGCCCGGTGACCAGCCGCGCGTCGTCGGACGCCAGGAACAGGACCATGGCGGCAACGTCATCGGGTACCAGTCGGTCCTTCAGCGCCTGGGCGGCAACAATCTCAGCTTCGCCTTCAGGCGTGTACCAGCGCTGCTGGCGCGGGGTCTGGATGTTGCCCGGAATGACGCAGGTGACGCGGATGTTGTCCGGCCCGAGCTCGCGCGCGAGGCTACGGGTCAGGCCTTCGATGGCGGCCTTGGCGGTCTGGTAGAGCACAAGGTCGGGCAGGCCGAGGTGCCAGCTGATCGAGCCGAGATTTACAATCGCGCCGCCGCCCTTCTCCTTCATGCCAAGGATCACTCCTTGGGCCGCAAAGAACTGGTGGCGCAGGTTCACATTGACCCGCTCGTCCCAGTAATCCGGGGTCACCTCGCCGACCTGGTGGCGATCGTCATTCGCGGCATTGTTGACGAGGATGTCAAACGCTCCGCCCTCGTCGACCATATGGGCGATCGATTGCCGGAGCCCGGCGACGTCGCACAGGTCGACGCGCTCGAAGCGGGCCTTGCCGCCGAGCCGCTCCAGGAGCGCAAGCGACTCCTCCTCGGCGATGTCAAAAAAGACGACGTCCGACCCCTGCCGGACGAACGCCTCCACGATACCCGCGCCGATGCCGGAACCCCCGCCGGTCACCAGCACCCGTTTGCCCTTCAAGCTGGGGTAGACCGCCCGCAAGTCGCTCTTGTCGCTCAAATTGCTTACCCCCCGACGTAGACGGTCTTCGTCTGTGTGTAGAATTCGACGGCGGCGAAGCCCTGCTCGCGTGCGCCGTAGCTGGACTTGCGGGTGCCGCCGAACGGCACATGATAATCGACCCCCGCCGTGGGCAGGTTGACCATCACCATTCCCGCCCGCACGGCACGCCGGAAATGGCGGGCGTGCTTGAGGCTGTCGGTGACGATGCCGGCAGACAGGCCGAACTGCCCACGATTGGCGATCTCCAGTGCTTCATCATAGTCGCGCACGCGCACTGTGCTGGCGACCGGCCCGAACACTTCCTCGCAGTTGATGCGCATGTTGGGGGCGGTGTCGGCGATGATGGTCGGGGCCATGTAATAGCCGCGCGTGTCGAGGCTGAGCGGCTCGCCGCCGGTGAGAACCTGCCCGCCTTCGTCACGCGCGATGCCGACGTAGCGGAGGTTCTGTTCCAGCTGCTGCTCGCTCACCGCTGGGCCGATCTGGCTCGACGGATCAAGCGCATTGCCGACCCGCAGGGAGCGCGCCCGCTCTGCCAGCGCCTCGACGAAGCGGTCGTGGATGCCTTCGGTGACGATGATCCGCGACGACGCGGTGCAGCGCTGGCCGGTGCCGAAGAAGGCCCCATCGATCGCCACCGTTACCGCCTTCTCGATGTCGGCATCGTCCAGGACGACCAGCGGGTTCTTGCCGCCCATTTCGAGCTGCAGCCGTGCCTGACGCTTGATCGCCCCTGCGGCGACGCTCGCCCCGACGCCCTGCGAGCCGGTGAAGGAGATGCCGTCGATGTCGCCATGGTCGACGATCGCCCGCCCGACGTCGCCTTCGCCAAGAACGAGGTTGAAGACGCCCGGCGGCGCCCCGGCCTCTTCGATGATCTTGCCGAGCGCATGGGCGATCGCCGGCGTCGGCGTGGCCGGCTTCAGCACCACCGTATTGCCGAACGCCAGCGCCGGCGCGGCCTTCCAGGCGGGGATGGCGATCGGGAAGTTCCACGGCGTGATCAGCCCGAACACGCCGACCGCCTCGCGGTGGGTGGTGACGTCGATCCCAGGCCGCGTCGAATCCAGGGCCTGGCCGTGGCGGCGGATCGCCTCGCCCGCGAAATACTTGAGGATGCGGCCGGCCCGCATGACTTCGCCCGTGCCTTCGGGAAGGGTCTTGCCCTCCTCGCGCGAGAGCAGCTCGCCAAGCTCCTTGGCGCGCGCCATGACCAGGCTGCCGGCCTTGTCGAGCACGTCCGAGCGCACTTCCGGCGAAGCTTCGGACCAGGACGGGAAGGCTGCACGCGCTGCCTTCACGGCACGATCGACATCCGCCGTGCTGCCCTTCGGGTAGCGAGCGACCACGTCACCGAGGTCGGACGGGTTGATGCTCTCGCCCGCCGCGTCGCTGCCGACCGCCTCTCCCGCGATGATGTGATGGAGTGTTTCGGACATGGGACTACTCGCCTTTCAGGACTTGGCCGACTGGAGGAGACCGCGCGCGGCCAGGTTTCGCATGAGGTCGCGAACGCCGAACGCCCACGGCGGCGCATCGCGGCTGGTGGTGACGACATTCTCGAGCGTTCCGAGGCGCGGACTGGCGATCCGCACCCGGTCGCCCGGCTTGTGGGTGAAACCCCGTCCCGGCTCGTCGCGATCCTTGGTCGGTGCGAACAACGTGCCGAGGAAGAGCATGAAGCCGTCGGGATAGTGATGCTCGCTCATCGCCTGCGCGACGAGATCTTCGGGATCGCGGCTGATCTGGCTCATCTCGCTCCGGCCTTCGAGCGAGAATCCGTCGTCGCCGACGATCTCGAGCGTCACCGTGGCGGCGCGAACGTCGTCGAGGGTGAAAACGTCGTCGAACAGGCGGATGAAGGGTCCGATGGCGCAGGAGGCGTTGTTGTCCTTGGCCTTGCTGAGCAGCAGGGCGCTCCGACCTTCGAAGTCGCGCAGGTTGACGTCGTTGCCGAGCGCCGCGCCGCGGATCTCGCCGCGGCTGCTGACCGCCAGCACGACTTCCGGCTCTGGATTGTTCCAGGTCGAGTCCGAGCGGACGCCGATCGGGGCAGTGCTGCCGACGCTCGCAAGCAGCGCGGTCTTGGTGAAGATCTCCGCATCGGGACCGATCGCCACCTCGAGATATTGCGACCAGAGGTCGTCCTCGATCAGCGCGGCCTTCAGGCGCGCGGCCTCGTCGGTGCCCGGTCGCACCGAGCGGATCGCGCCGCCAATCTTCTCCTCGATCTTGCCGCGCAGGACGGCGGCCTGGCGGTGATCGCCGCGAGCCCGCTCCTCGATCACTCGCTCGATGGCCGACAGGGCGAAGGTCACGCCGGCCGCCTTCACCACCTGAAGGTCGTTGGGCGCCAGCAATCGGCCGAGCGCGCCAGAAAGCAGCTCATCGACGGACCCGATATCCTCGCCGGTGACGGCAAGCGGGTCGGCGGTATCGAGGAGGTCGGCGACGGTCGGTGCGAAGCGAGAGATGTCCTCGACTCGGCCACCGCGAACCAGCACGGGCGTCGGCCCCTCCGGACGCAGCAGCCTGCCAGCGAGCACGGCTTGCCCATGATCTTCGGGCAGCATCATCGATGCGGAACTGCCGATCATCGGACCAACCACCTCCTGTTACCTGATAGCGCTACCAACCGATTTCTCCTCACGACCTCCGAGAGCCGCCGACGTTCCTGGATCAGGGCTGGCCGCAGCTGTTCTGGTCGACCATCGCGCTGGCGATGCGGACGTCGGACACGGCCATTCCAAGCGTGCCGCCGGTTCGGATCGAGGCGGGGACGGCGACCTTCTGCGGGTTCAGCCCAGCGCGAGCGAAGCAGCGCAACGGAATGGTAAGGGTCCGCCATTCGCCAACCGGCGCAGCGCGCAGCACGCCGCCGATCGGAACTTCCGCGCCGTCCATCGCCAGCGTGACCGGGCCACTCGGCCTGTCGTCGACGCGATAGTCGATCAGCAGGCTGAGTTCGCCCGTGGTCTCGCGCGAGATATCGATCGGGGCCGCCGCGCGGATGAAAGCGGCGGCTTCGCCGCCACCGGTCCAGCGCAGGCGCCGCGCATCCTCCTGAGCCCGCCGATCGACGCCGGCGATGGTGATGCCGCTGCCGCTGGTCGCCCACTGCCAGCCGGGCGGAAGCGTGCCTCGCCCGAAATAGACGCCGTCGGCTCCACCCGGCACGGGCGGCGGCCGATCCTCAGGCAGCTGCGGCACGTTCCTGCGGTCGGCGGCACGGAGGCCGTAACCGTAGGCGAACAGCGGATCATAGCCGGCAGCGCCACGGTTCTGCGGTGCCTGGTCCGCGCGCTTTGGCCAGCTGAAGGTAAGCTTTCCGGTGAAATCATGCCGGACCCGGCCAGCGGCGTTACGCAGAAGCACATCGGCCACCCCGCCCCCTTCGCTCCCCGGCAGGAAGGCGGCGACGAAGGCATCGGAGGCGTTCAGCTCCTGGTTCACCCACAAGGGACGCCCGGACAGGAACACCGCGACCGTCGGAACGCCAGCCGCCTTGAGCTTGCGCAACAGTTCGAGATGCCGCTTGTCGCCGGGGCTGAATTCCAGCGTCGCCCGGTCGCCGACGAATTCGGCATAGGGCTCTTCGCCGAACACGACGACGGCGACGTCGGGGCGCTGGCTGAAGCTGCCGTCGACGCTCAGCGTCGCCCGCCCGCCCGCCGTTTCGACCGCCTGGCGGATGCCGCCCCAGATGGAGGTGGCACCGGGAAAGTCCGCGTTGGTAAGCCCCGAGCCCTGCCAGCTGATCGTCCATCCGCCGGACTGCCGGCTGATGTCGTCGGCGCCGTCACCCGCCACCAGGATGTTGGCGCGCGGCGACAGGGGCAGGATGCCGCCATTGTTCTTCAGCAGCACCAGCGACTTGCGCACGGCTTCCCGGGCGACGGCGCGATGCCCGGGTGACCCAAGCAGTTCGAAGCGCCCGGCCAGTGGGCGGGTCGAGGGAGCGCCCTTCTCGAACAGGCCGGCGCGCAGCTTCACGCGGAGGATGCGGCGGACCGCATCGTCGAGGCGAGCCATCGGGATCGCGCCCGACCGGACCTGCGCCAGCGTGCTGTCGTACAGGCCCTTCCAGCTGTCGGGCGCCATGAACATGTCGAGCCCGGCATTGATGCTCGCCGGGCAGCTGGTGTTGGTGCAGCCCGCGATCTGGCCATGCGCATTCCAGTCGCCGACCACGAGGCCGTCGAACCCCATCTGCTGCTTGAGCGCCCCGTCGAGCAGGCCGCGGCTGCCGTGCACCTTCTCCCCGTTGACGCTCGAGAAGGAGGCCATGACCGCCTGCACGCCCGCCTTCATCGCCGGGCCGTAGCCGGCGCCATGGATGTCGCGCAGCTCCGCGGGCGAGACGGCGGTGTCGCCCTGGTCCTTGCCGCCGGTCGTGCCGCCGTCCCCGACGAAATGCTTGGCCGTCGCGATGACGCGGCCCGGCCCCATGAACTCGCGCGTGCCCGGACGGCCCTGGAGGCCTTCCACCATCGGACCGGCGAAGGCGCGGACGATCGCCGGATCTTCGGAGAAGCCCTCATAGGCGCGGCCCCAGCGATCGTCGCGGACCACGGCGAGGGTCGGCGAGAAATCCCAGTCGATGCCGGTCACCACCATCTCGCGCGCGGTGACTTCGCCGATCTTGCGCATCAGCGCCGGGTCGCCGGTCGCGCCGAGACCGATATTCTGCGGGAAGATGGTGGCGCCGACCACGTTGGCATGACCGTGGACTGCATCGATGCCCCACATGAGCGGGATCTTCTCGCCCGTCCACGCCGCCTGGTCGGAGGCGTTCCAGTAGGCATCCGCAAGCTTCAGCCACTCGGCCGGGGGCGCCTTCTCGTTGCCTCCCGGCGCGCTGTTGCCGCCGGCGAGGATGGAGCCGAACTTGTATTTGGCGACGTCAGTGGGGGTGATGCTGGCGATATCGGGCTGGATGATCTGGCCGACCTTCTCCTCGACCGACATGCGCGCGAGGATGGCATTGGCTCGCGCTTCCAGCGCCGCATTGGTGCGGACCCGGCTCTTCACTTTCGGCCAGGTGACACCGGCCGTCGCTGCCGGCCGCTCCTGCGCGAGCGTCGCGCCGTTCGGCAGTGCCAGCGCGCTCGTCGCCGTGATCGCCAGCAGGCAAGTGCTCCGTGTCAGCCCGAACCGCTTCATCCCTGGCTTCTCCTCCACCGCCACCCGGCCAAAAGAACAGCTTCGGCCAAGCGACATGATAGCGCTATCATGGCGCGGCCATTCTGCTACGTCCAGCGCTTTGGCGAAGGCGGAGGGGAAAAGGATGGCGAGCGCTCTGCGATTGCGAAGCGGCGCCGATCGTGGTGATTGCAGCGGACCGCCTTTTCCGCACTTCCAGAAAGAGTAGACGTGACCGCCATCCCCACCAGCCGCGTCCTCGTCGGCGAGCGCGCACCCTATTTCTGGTTGGGCTGCGTCGCGATCTCGCTCGGCGTCCTGCTCCACCTGCCGATGCTGTGGATGGCGCATCGCATGGGCAATCACCTCGTCGGCATGGCGATGGACTGGGAAATGCTCGTCGGCATGGGGCTGATCGTCGCCGGGGTGCCGCTGGCCTGCTGGGGCGCACTACCGACCCGCCCGGTGCACGTCGAGGAAGCAAACGCGGATTATGAGGCGTCGGACGCCATGCCGCTCAATCGCTCCCATGCTGTGGTGCTGGCAGTCCTGACGCTCGGGCTGATCATCGACGTGATGAAGCCCGCCACGCTGGGTTTCGTCCTTCCGGGAGTCCGGCAGGAATATGGCATCGACCAGTCGACGGCCGCCCTGCTCCCACTCACCGCGCTGATCGGGACGACGGTGGGTTCCTTCCTCTGGGGCTGGCTGGCGGACATCTACGGGCGGCGGGTGTCGATCATCCTGTCCTCCATCCTGTTCGCCTCCACCGCCATCTGCGGCGCCATGCCGGCGTTCGAGTGGAACCTCGTCATGTGCTTCCTGATGGGAAGCTCGGCGGGCGGCATGCTGCCCGTCATCTACACCCTCCTCACCGAAGTCATGCCGCCCCGGCACCGCAGCTGGGTGCTGGTGCTGGTCGGGGGCACCGGGCTGATCGGCGGCTATCTGGCGGCAAGCGGCGCCGCCCACGCGCTGGAGCCGACCTACGGGTGGCGATCGCTATGGCTGCAGGGCTTTCCCACCGGCCTCCTGCTGCTCGCCCTCACCCGCTTCATTCCAGAGACACCGCGCTTCCTCGCCAAGCAGGGGCGCACGGCCGAACTGGCCGACATGGAGCGCCGGTTCGGCCTCGTGCGGGTCAATCGTTCGGCTGCCTCCATGGCGCACTTCAGCAAGGTGAGTAGCCAGCCGCGCCTGACGGCGGCCCTGGTCATTGCCGCCTTGTGCTGGAGCTTCGTCAACTTCGGCCTGCTGCTTTGGCTGCCCAGCGACCTTCAGGCACGCGGCTACAGCGCCGAGCTGACCAGCGGGCTGATCGCCAGGTCATCGCTGATCGCGCTTCCGACCATCGCCATCGCCGCCTTCACTTATTCGAAGCTGAGCAGCCGCTGGACGCTCGTCGTGACCGTCCTCATCACCCTGGCGGGCCTCTTCGGCGCGCTGCTGCCATCATCGATGCTGCAATGGGAGCCACTGCTGGTCACCGTCATCGCGCTGCTGATCGTCGGCACGAACGGGACGATTGCCGTGCTGATTCCCTACACGGCCGAGAATTACCCGCTGCACATCCGGGGACGCGCCACTGGTCTGGTCGCGGGGAGCAGCAAGTTCGGCGGCGTGGCGGTGCAGGTGGCGGCGCTCGTCGGCTTCATCCCGACCCTGGTCGGAGCGGCCTGGGCGCTGGTCCTGCCGACGGTCGCCTCCGCCGCGATGATCGCCTGGGCTGGACGCGAGACCCGCGGCCGGAGCCTCGCGGAGCTCGAGGGCAAGGCCGGCTGAGGCAGGCGTTATTCAGCGCCTCCGGGTGCACGCTTCCTCGACGAACAGGTGTCAGCTCCGGCCGATGAACTCGTCTGTCGAATTGCCGAGCATGAGGCCAATTCTGGTAGCTCGGCGCCGCGCTCGTCAGTCTTCCTGCTTCTGCTCCTCCCCGGGGATCGGGGTCGCCGTGTCGAGCGCCTCGCGGACGTAAAGTTTCTTCACCAGCACGTAGATCACGACCGTCACCGGTGCGGCGAAGATGACTCCGAGCGGTCCGAACAAGGTGCCCATCGCGAGCAGGGAGAAGAGCAGGACCGCGCCCGGCAGGTCGACCGCCCATTGCTGGAGCAGCGGCGAGAAGAGATTGCCTTCGAGCTGCTGCACCACAAAGTACACGCCGGCCACCCACAATGCCAGCTGCGGGTCCAGCGCGGCGGCGATCAGGATAGCGGGAACGGCGGCCAGGATCGGGCCAATGAAGGGAATGAACTCGAGCAGTGCTGCAAGCAGGCCGAATGCGAGCGCATTGTCCATCCCGACCAGCCACAGGCCGACGCCGCTGGCGATGCCGACCGCCGCCATCGTCAGCAGCTGAGCCTTGAGCCAGAGCTTGAGCGCAATCCCGCTGTCGGCGATCGCCGCGCTGGTGACGGCGCGGCGGCTCTCGGGCACCAGCTTGACGAGACCGCTCCGATAGAAGCGCGGCGACGCGGCGATGAAGATGCCGCCGACGACGATCAGGAGCGCATCGGCGATCCCGCTGCCAAGGCTCATGACGAACTGGCCGGCGGTTGCAGCGAAGCTTCCACCGCCGCCACTGCCGCCCTTCAGCTGATCGAGTTGCCCGGACAGACCGAAGCCCTCCAGTCGCTGCTGCAATGCTGCCCAGGCTCTGGGCAGGGCTTCGCGGATCTGCTCATACTGGCTGGTGAGCTGTGCGCCGAACAAGGCGAAGCAGAGCGCCACGACCACCAGTACGGTGAGGACCGCCAGAGCGAGGCTCACGCCAGCGGGGATACGAAGCTTCTGGTAGACCCCGGCCAGGCTCTGGAAGAGAGTGGCGACGACCACCGCGCCGAACACCATCAGCAGAACTTCGCGTAGCTGCCAGACCAGCAATGCGAGCGCCACGAGCGCAATGACGATCAGTGTTCGCCGGATGAAGCGGCTGTCATCGTGCGTGTGCGGGAAAGTTGACATGGATGACGAACCAAGCGGCGCGCCACCTGTTCCGTTGCGAGCGTGGAACAAGCCTTTATCCTGCGAAAGGCGGAGCCCAGTGCTTCCCGATCACGCACTCACGCAGGGAAACACTGGGCCCCGGCTTTAGCCGGCGGGGCAGCTACTCTCCGCTGCCCGGCTCGTTCATCTTGCGTCCCTGCTGCGCCGAAACGCTTTCGGGAAGCACACCGGCGGCGAGGACCTGCGCCTTGTTGGCGAGGCCGTGGACGACCGCATGCTCGCCCTTCTTCATCGCTTCCCAGCCGGTCTTGGCGACGTCGGCGGCCGAAGCCTTCTTCGACTGGCCGACCTTGGTGTCCTCCATGTCGGCGCGGGCGAAGAACTCGGTCTCGGTCGCGCCGGGCTTGAGGCAGGTCACCGTGACGCCCGTGTCCTTGAGCTCGTTGCCGAGCGCGGCGGCGAAGCTGTCCACGAACGCTTTCGAAGCATGGTAGACAGCCTGGAAGGCGGCGGGGACGTGGCCGGCGATGGAGCCGGTGATGAGGATCCGCCCCTCCCCGCGCTGCGCCATCTTCTTGGCGATGGGCTGGATCAACAGCAGGGTGCCGGTGATGTTGGTGTCGATGACGTGGCGCCACTCGGCGACGCTCTGCTCGAGAAAGCCATGGCCGAGCCCGTGGCCGGCATTGGCGACCAGCACGTCGACATGGCGGTCGCCGATCTGCTGCAGGAGCTGCTTCACTCCCTGATCGGTCGAGAGGTCCGCCTCGATGGAGTCGACCTCGCCGTCGAGGCCGGCGCCAGCGTCCACCATCGGCGTGTCCGAAGCGACGATCAGGTCGTAACCCTCCGCCGAGGCAAGGCGCGCGATTTCAAGCCCGATGCCCGACGAGGCACCGGTGATGACTGCAAGTTTGCTCATTGTTCTTCTTTCCTGATTACTCTGCCGGCTCGACCTGTCGCGCGGCGACGAGATCGACCTGTGACTGCTGCTGGTCCATGCCCGGCTTGAGGACGATCTTGGTGTAGGTGTCCTGCTCGTCGTGCCAGTGGCGGTACATTTCCGCGGCGCGGCTGAGCGGTTCGCGGTGCGAGATCATGAAGGTCGTATCGAGTTCGTCCTTTTCGATCAGTTCCAGCAGCGGCTTGGTGTAGCGCTGCATGTGGGTCTGGCCGCTCTTCACCTGCAACCCTTTCTCCATCAGCTGACCGAGCGGGAATTTGTCGGCAAAGCCGCCATAGACGCCAGGGATCGAGACCCGCCCACCCTTGCGGCAGGCAATGATCGCCTGGCGAAGCGCATGCGGCCGCTCGGTGCCAAGCATCATGTGCGCCTTCACCGTGTCCGCCAGATTGTCGATGGCAAGGCCGTGGCTCTCCATGCCGACGCAGTCGATCACCGCGTCGGGACCGATCCCGCCGGTCATCTCCTTCAGGGCCTCGAGCACGTCGACTTCGCGGTAGTCGAGGATGTCGGCGCCCATCTGCCTCGCAAGCTGCAATCGGCGCGGATAATGGTCGATGGCGATAACCCGGTGCGCGCCGAGCTTGAACGCGCTCTGGATGGCGAACAGGCCGACAGGTCCGCAGCCCCAGACGGCGACGGTATCGCCGGGTTCGATGTCGGCATTCTCCGCCGCCTGCCAGCCAGTGGGAAGGATGTCCGACAGGAACAGCACCTTGTCGTCCTCGATATGGTCGGGGATGACGATCGGGCCGACATCGCTGAACGGCACTCGGACATATTCCGCCTGGCCGCCGGCATAGCCGCCGGTCAGATGCGCATAGCCGAAGGCTGCGCCCATGGCGTGACCCATCAGCGTTTCCGACGCATCGCTGGTTTCGGCCGGATTGCTGTTGTCACAGGCCGAGAATTGCGTCTTCTTGCAGAAGAAGCAGTCGCCGCAGCTGATGGTGAAAGGCACCACCACCCGCTGACCCTTCTTGAGGGTCGATTTTGCGCCGGTTTCGACCACTTCGCCCATGAATTCGTGGCCGAGAATGTCGCCGGCACGAAGGGTCGGGATGTAGGCATCGTAGAGATGCAGGTCCGACCCGCAGATGGCGGTCGAGGTGACCTTGATGATCGCGTCGCGTGGATTGACGATCTCGGGATCGGGAACGCGCTCCACGCGCACGTCGTGGCGGCCTTGCCAGGTGAGGGCTTTCATCGTCTTGCAGCTCCTAGATGCGGGGCTCGGTCGGGCTTTCGCTCTTGCGACCGGAGGGTGAGGCGTTGACCGGGACTTCGCCGGTTTCCATCAGCTGCTTGAAGCGGCGGAGGTCCCGGCGTGCCTGGACGTTGGGCTCGCGCTGCATGACCTTGGCGACCATGCGTCCGAGCGCTCCCGCCGGCGGCGTATAGCGGATGAGCAGCCGGACATAAGTGCCGCGGCCCGGCGGCGCTTCGGCGAACTCGACCCGCCCTTCGGTCTCGATCTGACTGTCCGGTTCGCTGACCCAGGCGATGGTCTTGTTTGGAATATCCTCGAGGATGCGGGTCTTCACCTGCACGGTGGCGCCGCCCGGCGCCTCGATCGTCCATTCCGAGACCTTGTCGTCGATGCGCCGGATTTCGCGGACGTTGTCCATGAACTCCGGGAAGCGCTCGAAGCGACGCCAAATAGCGTAGAGTTCGCCCGCTGGTTTGCCGATGGTGACGGTGCGGCCGACCAGCGACCGTCCATCTTCCTGGTTGCGGGCACGCTGCTGCGCCTTGCCGCGCAGGACATGGTCGGGCGCGTCGCTGAGGATCGGGCCGCTTGGCAGCTCGTCCTCGGACCTTGCGCGGGCGAAGAAGAAGGCAGCCGCACCTGCGGTCGCAAGGCCGAGGCCGAGGCCGATCAGGGTGCCGTTGCCGTTCGACCCGTTGCCGCGACGACGTCGCTGGTCGCCCTGGATGCGGACACGCTGGTCCTCGTCGACTTCCTCGATCCGGCCACGCCGCGGGGCGGGCTCATGCTCGCGGGCATCGCGGACTGCTTCCTCGTTCAGCCGTTCGACTTCGTCGACGACGTCTGCGTCGGTATGTTTATGCGCCAATTCTACCTCCTGTCGCGGCCCACGAACGGGCGGAGGAAGAAAGGCGTTCCGGTTGTTACGCCTGCGGCGCGGGCCAGCCTTCGACGATCTCGACGAAGCGACTCAGCCAGGCGTTGGTCTGATGGCCGTCGATCACGCGATGATCGATGGTGAGCGTGACATAGGCCATCGGGCGAATGGCGATCACGTCCGCGCCATCCTGGCTCAGCACCACCACCCTCTTCTGAAGCTTGCCGACGCCGAGGATCGCCGCCTGGCCCTGGTGGAGGATGATCGGCGCCGCCAGCAGCGAGCCCGATACACCATGGTTGGAGATGGTGAAGCTGCCGTTGGCAACGTCCGACCGTTCGAGCCTGCCAGCGCGGGCACGGGCGGTAAGGTCGTCCAGGCGAGCGCCGATCTCCTCGAGACTGAGCGCAGCGCAGTCACGCACCACCGGCACCACCAGCCCCTTGTCGCCGAGCGCCGTCCCGACGCCGATGTCGACCGTCGGCGAAACAATGGTCCGATCGTCCGCCCAGCGGCCATTCACCGCCGGCGCGACCGCCATTGCCTCGGCGGCCGCCTTCAGCAGATAGGCGGTGTAGCTGAGCCTGGTGCCGTTGGCGGCAAGGGCCTTCTTGTGGGCGGTGATGGCGGTGAAGTCGGCCTCGAACAGCGCCGTGACGTGCGGCGCCTCGGCCACCGCGCGCACCATGTTGTCGGCAATCGCCCGGCGCATCCGGTCGTGCGGGATGTCCTGCCAGTTGGCCTCGGCAACGCGCGGCTGGGCGATCGGCTTGGGTCCGACATCGACATGGCTGACGGTCGCGCCTGCGACGGCGCGGTCGACGTCCTCGCGAGTGATCCGGCCATTGCGGCCGGTGCCGGTCAGTCGGGCGGGGTCGATGTCGTGCTGGAGGAGCGCCCGGCGGACCGAGGGGGAGAAGCGGGTTTCGGCCCCTGCCTCAACCTCGTTCGTGTTGAGCGAAGTCGAAGCACGCTCGCGCACCGGCGCTTCGACGACGCGCTCCGCGCTACGCTCAGGACCAACGGCGGTGTCAGGCGCAGTGTCTATCCGCCCCAGCACCGCGCCAGGCACCGCCTCGGCATCGGTCCCGAGCAAGATCTCGGCCAGCACCCCCGCCGCCGGCGCAGGCACCTCCTGCGTCACCTTGTCGGTTTCAAGTTCGACCAGCGGATCGTTAAGCTCGACCAACTCGCCCGGCTGCTTGAGCCAGGCGCGGACGACCGCCTTGGTGCCTTCCTGCTCGTCGGGGACGCGGACCTCGATCACGTCAGAACCCCACAAGCCGGTCAATTTCGGCGCGGATCCGCCCGACGCTCGGCACGGCGGCTTCGAGCAGGCTCGGATGATGCGGGCTCGGAATGTCCGGCATGGTCACCCGCGCGACCGGCGCGTCGAGGTCGAGGAAGGCCTCGTCGGCCACCACCGCCGCAATCTCGGCACCGAAGCCGGCGGTGCGCAGGTCCTCGTGGACGATCAGGCAACGGCGGGTGCGGCGGACGCTGTCGAGCACCATGGCGCGGTCCCACGGCTGCAGCGTGCGCAGGTCGATGACGTCGGCACTGAGGCCTTCCGCCGCCGCCTCGCAGCGCGGCACCATCGCGCCCCAGGTGACGATGGTGATCCGGTCGCCTTCCCGCGTCTTCTTCGCCCGTCCGAACGGCAGGACGTAGGCGTCGCCCGGCCACGGCCGGCGCGCCCAGCTGTCGTCGAGCATGGCGCGATGCTCGAAGAAGAGGACGGGATCGTTACCGCGCAGGGCCATGCGCAGCAGCCCGACCGCATCCTCGGCATTGCTCGGCACCGCGACCTTCCAGCCGGGATTGTGGACGAACTGCACCTCGTTGGTCTGGCTGTGCCAGGGATCGCCGCACTTGAAGAAGCCGCCTGGCACCCGCAGCACCATCGGCGCGGCGAAGCGGTTGGCGGTGCGCCAGCGCATCGTGCCGGTATCGTTGATCTGCTCGGTCGCCGGCTCGGCATATTTGCGGAACTGGATCTCGGGCACGGGCAGCAGCCCGGCCAGCGCCATGCCGACCGCGCGGCCGACGATGCCCTCCTCGTTGAGGCTGGTGTCGAACACGCGGTCGCGGCCGAACTTCTCCTGAAGCCCGAGCGTCACCGCATGGACGCCGCCCTTGGGCCCGACATCCTCGCCGAAGACGCACATCTTCGGATTGGCGTCGAGTTCCTGGTCGAGGACTCGGCGGATGGCGGTGACCATGTTGATCCGCTGGCCATCGGGACGGGGTTCGTCATGGGTGCCGTCGAGCGACAGGCCGGCGCGCCCACCGACCGCCGAATGGGTGCCGGAGAAGAAGACGTCGTCGGCGACCCGTGCGGGATCGAGTACCGGCCGCGCCTCAGCCTCCTCGCGGGCGCGGGCCACGTCCCAGCGGACCGCCTCCTGCAGTTCTTCCCAGCGCTGCTCGCCGATCTGGAGGGCGGCGCAGTGGCTCTTGAGCTTGGGCAGCGGATCGCGCGCCCATTCGGCGGCAATCTCGTCGTCGCTCTTGTAGGTCTGCGTGTCCTGGTAGCTGTGGCCTTCGAGACGGGGCACCGTCAGGCGCAGCAGCGCGGGCCCGCTGCCGCCGCGGACATGCGCCATTGCCTCGCCGATCAGCCGCGCGGCCTCGACCGGATCGGTACCGTCGCCGTTGAAGATGGTGAGGCCCTTGAAGCTCGCCAGGTTGGCGGCAATGTCCTGCCCGGGCGTCTGGTAGGTCGACGGCACGGAGATGCCGTAGCCATTGTCCTCGACGTAGAAGAGCAAGGGCAAGCCTTGCGTGGTCGCGATGGTGAGCGCCGACCAGAAGCCGCCGGTCGCGCAGCTCGCGTCGCCGCCGAGGACGAGGGCGATATTGCCGCGGGCCTGCTCCTTCAGCACCTCCGCCTTGTACCTGACCGCCTGAGCCCAGCCGGCCGCCGGCGTATATTGCGCGCCCACGCCGCCGCACATCGGAAGCGCATGAGCGCCGCCCGGGTTGGGATAGTTGAAGACGACGCCGATATCTCGCCCGCCGCTATAACCGCCGCTCCGCCCCATGCCCGAGCCGAGCGCGTCCGCCAGCGGCACGCCGAGCGCCAGCAGCAGAGGGCGCGAGCGATAGTAGCCGCAGGCCGCGTCGCCATCCTTGAGGTGCAGCCCGAGCAGCACCTGCGCCATGTCATGGCCGCGCGCGCTGAACTGGTAGAGGACCTGCTTGGCGGGAACGAGTTCCTCTTCCTCCAGCCGATCCAGCTCGCGGCTGGTGAGAACGAGACGGGCGACCTCGTCCCAATCGGTGGTCACGCCAAACGCCGGATCCGCTTCAGCCATTCATCGTCTCGACGACGGCCGCGCAGAACCGATCGAGGTCGCGATCGGCGATCCCGACGAGATTCGCCCGCCCACTGTCGGCCATGTAGATGGCGTGTTTGTCGCGCAGCTGCTTCACCTGCTCAACCGACAACGGCAGCATCGAGAACATGCCCTGCTGGTCGGCGATGAAGGCGAGGCGCGGGTCGGAGGCAGCAATGCGCTCGCGCACCATGCGGATGCGGCCGTGCATCTCGTCCAGCTCGGCACGCCAGTCGGCGCTGAGGCCCTCGTCTTCGAGTACCATGCGGACGCAGGCGGCGCCATGGTCGGGCGGCATGGACCAGGCCTCGCGGCTGATCTGCAGCAGGTGGGTCATGACGAACTTCGCATTGTTCGCGGTCGCGGCCTTGACGAACAGGCAGCCGACCCGGTCGCGATAGACGGCGAAATTCTTGTCGCAGCTCTGGGTGACCAGCACTTCGTCGCAGGCCTCCAGCATCAGCTCGACACCGAACCGGTCCTGATCGAGCCCGCGGGCGAAGCCCTGGTAAGCGAAGTCGATCAGCGGGATAAGGCCGCGCCGCGCCACGATCTCGACGATCGTGCGCCATTCTTCCTCGGACAGGTCGGCCCCGGTCGGATTGTGACAGCAGCCGTGGAGCAGGGCGACGTCGCCCGGGCGAGCGGCTTCCAGCGCTTCGGCCAGCGCCGCGAAGTCGACCCTGCGGGTGGCTGCATCATAATGGCGATACTCGACGATCTCGAGCCGCGCGCCACGGGTCATCGGCGGGTGATTGGGCCAGGTCGGCGTGCCCATGATTACCCGCGCGTCCGGATTGGCGGCGGCGATCAGCTTCAGCGCGAGGAAGAGCGCGCCGCA
The DNA here is from genome assembly GCF_029637485.1 of Sphingomonas sp. LHG3406-1. Classification (GTDB taxonomy): domain Bacteria; phylum Pseudomonadota; class Alphaproteobacteria; order Sphingomonadales; family Sphingomonadaceae; genus Sphingomicrobium. The sequence goes on from NZ_CP069128.1 coordinate 892,578, forward strand.
GCCACCCGGCGTCTGCAGACCGACGATGCGCTCGTCGCCGGGATGGGCACCGAGGACGACCGGGCGGAGCAGGTCGGCGAAGCGCTTGTCGCCGGCGCCGCCGAGATAGGATTTGCTCACCTGCTGGTCGTGCAGCATCTGCTCGGCCTCGCGCACCGCGCGCATTACGGGGGTCCGGCCCTCGCCGTCGCGATAGACGCCGACACCGACATCGATCTTGTCGGCGCGGGGATCGGCATTGACCATGGCGATCAGCGCCAGCAGCGAATCGCTGACAATCGGGGGCAGATCGGCAAGGCCGCGACGCTTGGCTTCGGTCAGCATGGGGCGCGCTCTAGCGCCAATTGCCGCACCCTAAAAGGGAGGCTCGATCAGGCGTCGTAATCGAGCGCCACGCCCTCGCCCTTGGGCACCGCCTGACAGGTGAGGACGTAGCCGGCCGCAATCTCCTCGTCGGACAAGCCGTAGCGGGCGGCCATGCTGACCTCACCCGCCGTGACCCGCGCACGGCAGGTGGCGCAGACGCCGGCCTTGCAGGCGAAGGGTGCCGCGAGGCCCGACGCACGCGCCGAGTCGAGGATGTTGGAGCCGTCGAAGGCGATCCTGCGGGTCCGCCCGTCCATGGTCACGCTCATCTGCAGGCCCGAGGCGGCCTGGCTGAGCTCTGCCATCTGAGCGGCGAGCGCTGCGGACGGCCGGCCGGCCGTGAAGCGCTCGATGTGGATGCGGTTGCTTGCGACGCCGGCATCGACGAGCGCGGCCTCGGCCGAGTCCATCATCGGGCCGGGGCCGCAGATGAACCAGGCGTCGACCTCCTTCGGCTCGTCCACGAAGGCGGCAATGACCCGGTCACAGGTTTCGCGGTCGAGCATGCCGTTCAGCAGCTCGACGTCGCCTTCCTCGTCGCTCAGCAGGTGGAACAACTCGAAGCGCCCGAGATAACGGTCCTTCAGTTCGGCCAGCGCATCGAGGAAGATGATGCTGCTCGCATCGCGATTGCCGTAGAAGAGGGTGAACCGGCTGCCCGGCTCCTCTGCCAGGGCGGTGCGCGCCAGCCCCATGATCGGGGTGATGCCCGACCCGCCGGCGAAGGCGACATAGCGGCGGCTCCTGGCAGCGTCGAAATCGACCGTGAAGCTGCCATGCGGCGGCATGACGTCGATCCGGTCGCCGATCTTCAGCTCGCGCGCCACCCAATTGGAGAAGGCGCCGCCCGCGATCTGCTTGACGGTCACCTTGAGCTGCCCCTCGTGGGGCGCGGTGCAGAGGGAGTAATTCCGCCGCACTTCTTCGCCGCCGATAAACGCTCGAAGCGTCAGATGCTGGCCGGCGCGGTAGCGGAATGCGGGGCCGAGCTCTTGCGGAACGGCAAAGCGGATGGAGCGGGCCTCGGCCGTCTCCTCCACGATCTCCGCCACTTCGAGCGCGTGGAAATGCTTCTCGCTCACCAGACCGCGTCCGGATAGGTGCGGGGAAGATATTGCATGATCGCCAGCAGGTGGCCGAGATGCTCGCTGTGGTGGCCACGACGGCCGCCGACGATCGCGCGCTGGTCGGCCGGCACGGGAAGCGTGGCCTCGGTCAGCACGGCAGCAACGGCTGAGCGATAGTCATCCTCGAAGCTGCGCGGGTCGACGGCGATGCCGCAGGCGATTGCCGCTTCCAGCTCCCCGTCTACCTCGAACAGCTCCGGCACGAAGCGCCAGCACCAGCCGAGACCGTCGAGCGATCGCGCACGGCTCTCCTCTGTTCCATCACCGAGGCGGATCACCCATTCGGCGGCGAGTTCGCGGTGGTAGGCGACCTCCTTGACCGCCTTGGCCGCGACCTCGCGCACCGCCTGGTCGCTGCTGTTGGCGAGCCGCTGGTAGAGCAGGTGCTGGTAGGTCGAAAAGAGCAATTGCCGGATCATCGTCCGCGCGAAATCGCCGTTCGGCTGTTCGACCAGCAGGCAGTTGCGGAAGTCGAGCACGTCGCGCCTGAATGCCAGTTCGTCGGCGTCGCCCGCCGCTCCGAGCAGCAGGGTCGCCTGACCGATCAGGTCGAGCGCAAGGTTGGAGAGCGACAGGTCGACCTCGACGGATGGCGCATGGCCGCACCATTCGCCGAGCCGCTGGCCGAGAACGAGTGCATCGTCGCCGAGCCGAAGGAGGTAGCCGGCGCGAACGGGATCATGTGCGTCCGACAGTGCATCGAAGGCGCCGGACGGGCGCGCCCGCTCGGCGGCGGCCTCGTCTTCGGGCCGGATGGGTGGAAGGCTCGGCATCAGATGTGCTTCACCTCGTCCGGGATGTCGTAGAAGGTCGGGTGGCGATAGACCTTGTCGGCGGCCGGTTCGAACAGTTCACCGGCCTGGGCGGGGTCAGACGCGACGATGTCGCTCGACTTCACCACCCACAAGCTGACTCCCTCCTGGCGGCGCGTATAGGTGTCGCGAGCGTGACGGAGGGCGATTCCCGCGTCCGGCGCATGGACGCTGCCGAAATGGCGATGCGCCAGCCCGCCCTTCGTCCGCACGAAAACTTCCCATAATGGCCAGTCCGACATCTCATCCTCCGTCGCTTGCGGCTCTCGCCGGGACGACGGACGAAATCAAGCGGCCGCCTTGCGCGCCTGCTTCCTGGCTTCGTGCGCGGCGGCGGCTTCCCGGACCCAAGCATTGCTCTCCCACGCCTCGCGGCGGGCGGTCATGCGCTCCTTCGCGACCGGACCTTCGCCCTTCACGACCGAATAGAATTCCTCCCAGTCGATGTCGCCGAAGTCGTAACCGCCCTTTTCCTCGTTCCAGGCGAGCGCCGGATCGGGAACAGTAAGGCCGATGAATTCGGCCTGCGGAACGGTGATGTCGACGAATTTCTGGCGGAGCTCGTCGTTGGTCTCGCGCTTGATCCGCCAGCGTAACGATTGAGCGGTGTTCGGGCTGTTCTCGTCGGGCGGTCCGAACATCATCAGGCTTGGCCACCACCAGCGATTGAGCGCGTCCTGCGCCATTCGCCGCTGCGCCTCGGTGCCGCGGGCGAGATGCATCATGATCTCGTAGCCTTGGCGCTGGTGGAAACTTTCCTCCTTGCACACCCGGACCATGGCCCGGGCATAGGGGCCATAGCTGGTCCGCTGCAGCGGGACCTGGTTCATGATCGCCGCGCCGTCGACCAGCCAGCCGATCGCGCCGATGTCGGCCCAGGTGAGGGTCGGGTAATTGAAGATGGTGCTGTACTTGGCCTTGCCGCTGTGGAGCGCCTCGATCATCTCCTGCCGGCTGGTTCCCAGCGTCTCCGCGGCGCAATAGAGGTAAAGGCCGTGCCCCGCCTCGTCCTGCACCTTGGCGAGCAGGATCGCTTTCCGCCGGAGCGACGGCGCGCGGGTGATCCAGTTGCCTTCGGGCAGCATGCCGACGATCTCGCTGTGCGCATGCTGGCTGATCTGCCGGGTCAGCGTCTTGCGATAGGCTTCCGGCATCCAGTCCTTCGGCTCGATGAACTCGTCCGCCGCCACCCGCGCCTCGAACGCGGCGAGCAGTTCGGGGTCCTCCTGCGCGGCGATGGGCTGAACCTTGGCGCCGGGCTTCGACAGATCGGTCGTGTACATGAGCCCTAGATAGCCATTGCAGCCCCTTGGTTCCACCCGGTCCTTTCGCCTAGAGCGCCGAAGTGCCCCTTCCACGCGCCCGTGTCGTCACCCTGAACGCCGCCTTGGGCCCGCTCGACTATCGCGTGCCCGACGGGATGGCGGTCGAACCGGGCAGCGTCGTCGTTGCGCCCTTGGGTCCGCGACAGCTGGTGGGCGTAGCCTGGGAAGCCGAGCGCCTGCCGAGCGAGGAGGTCGGCGACAATCGCCTTCGCCCACTCGCCGGCCTGATCGACGTGCCGGTCATTCCCGCACCGCTGCGGCGGCTGTGCGAATGGACGGCGGACTATTACCTCAGCCCGCTCGCCTCGGTGCTGCGGATGGTGCTGCCCTCCTCCTCTGCCCTCGAAGGCGCGCGGCAGCTCACCGAATATCGCCCGACCGGAAGCGTCCCAGCGCGTTTGACGCCGCAGCGCACGCAGGCGCTGGAGCGGCTGGAAGGCCGCCAGGGGACCATTCGCGAACTCGCGGACCATGTCGGCGTCAGCGACACCGTCATGCGCGGCCTCGTCAATGCGGGCGCGCTCGAGCGCGTGCAGGTGGAGGCCGACGGCCCGCTGCCCTGCCCCGTTCCCGATCATGCCCCGCCATCACTCAGCGCCGACCAGCAGGCCGCCGCCGACAGTCTTGTTGCCGCTATCGGCAAGGGCTTCGATCCCGTACTGCTCGACGGCGTCACCGGATCGGGCAAGACCGAAGTCTATTTCGAAGCGGTCGCGGAGGCCGTTCGGCAAGGTCGGCAGGTGCTCGTACTCCTCCCCGAGATCGCGCTTACCGAGCCTTTCCTCAAGCGCTTCGCCGCCCGCTTCGGCTGTGCGCCAACGGCCTGGCATTCGGACCTCCGCTCTTCCCAGCGCCGCCGCGCGTGGCGAGGGATCGCCAGCGGTGAGGCGAAGGTGGTCGTCGGCGCCCGCTCGGCGCTGTTCCTCCCCTATGCCGACCTTGGCCTGATCGTGGTCGACGAGGCCCATGAGCCAAGCTTCAAGCAGGAGGAAGGCGTCCAGTATCATGCCCGCGACGTGGCGGTGATGCGCGCCCGCTTCGAAGAGGTCCCGGTCATCCTTTCCTCGGCAACCCCGGCGATCGAGACGCGGCACATGGTTGCGTCCGGGCGCTACCGCGAGCTGCAGCTCAGGCGTCGCCATGCCGGGGCGGAGTTGCCGAGCCTCGAAGCGTTGAACCTCACCGCCGACCCGCCGCCGCGCGGGCGCTGGATCGCGCCCCGTCTTCTGTCGGAACTGGAGGCCAACCTTGCCGCGGGGGAGCAGAGCCTGCTTTTCCTCAATCGCCGCGGCTTTGCGCCGTTGACCCTCTGCCGCACCTGCGGGCACCGCTTCCAGTGCCCCAACTGCACTGCCTGGATGGTCGAGCACCGGCTGATGCGGCGGCTGGCCTGCCACCATTGCGGCCATGTCATGCCGCCGCCGGCCGAGTGCCCGGACTGCGGCGACAAGGACAGCCTGGTCGCCTGCGGGCCAGGAGTGGAGCGCATCGCAGACGAGGTGCAGTCGCTGCTGCCCGACGCACGCACCGCCATCGTCACCTCCGACACCATCTGGAGCCCCGCCCGCGCCGCCGAGTTCGTCGCCAACATGGAGGCGGGCGAGATCGACATCGTCGTCGGAACGCAGCTCGTGACCAAGGGCTACCACTTTCCCAACCTTACGCTCGTCGGCGTGATCGACGCCGACCTTGGCCTTTCCGGCGGCGACCTTCGCGCGGCCGAGCGCAGCTTCCAGCAGATCAGCCAGGTTGCCGGGCGCGCCGGGCGCGGCGAGAAGCCCGGCCGGGTGTTCGTCCAGACGCACCAGCCCGACGCGCCGGTCATCGCCGCCCTCGTCAGCGGCGACACCGAGCGCTTCGTCGAGGCCGAGACCGAAGCGCGGCAGGAGGCCGGCATGCCCCCATTCGGCCGCCTTGCCGCCATCATCGTCAGCGCCGAGGACAGGGAAGAGGCCGAGCAGGTCGCCAAGCGGATCGGTCGCAAGGCACCCGACGTCGATGGCATGGCGGTCTACGGCCCCGCCCCCGCCCCGCTCGCCATGCTCCGCGGCCGCCATCGCTTCCGCTTGCTTGTTCACGCCCGTCGAAGCCTCGACGTGCAGGACGTCATCCGCGACTGGCTCGGATCGGTGGAATGGAGCGGTAAGGTTCGGGTAGCGGTTGACGTAGACCCCTATTCCTTTCTCTAAAGGTGCCGAACCGGGGCTTTTCAGGGGTGCCTTGATGTTGTTGTGTCGCGTGATTCTCGCTGCAATGCTTTCTCTTGCGGCGACCGGCGAGGCACTCGCCGCCTGGCACGAAGCCCGCACCAGGCACTTCATCATCTACTCCGAACAGAGCCCGTCCGAGCTCAAGGCCTATGCCGAACGGCTCGAACGGTTCGATGCCGCCGTTCGCCGGATCAGCGGCATGGAGGACCCGTCGCTGACGGACGCCGGCAAGGTCACCATCTATGTCCTTCCGACCGTCTACGCGCTTCAGGACCTGTACGGCCGCCGCGGCGACAATGTGCTTGGCTTCTACAGCCCCCGCGCGTCCGGCTCGGTCGCCTTCGTCAGCAATCGCACCGAGGCTGGTCGCAACGGGCTGAGCGCCAACCATGTCTTCCAGCACGAATATCTGCATCACATGATGCTGAGTTCGCAGAAGACGCCCTATCCGGCCTGGATGGTCGAGGGTTATGCCGAATTCTACGGCACCGCCGAAGTCCAGCGCGACGGCGCCGTGCGGGTTGGCCTACCGCCGCAGTCGCGCGCCAATACCGTGCTGCTCGATCTCGGCTTCAACGCCGAGCAGATGCTGACCGGCGCCGCGCCCAAATCGGAAGAGGACCGCAGTTCGCTCTATGCGAAGGGCTGGCTCCTCACCCACATGCTGGCCTTCGATCCGGTCCGCCGACCACAGCTCGACCAGTATCTGCTGGCCCTGCGTCGGGGCGAGGCTCCGCTTGCCGCCGCCAGGGGCGCGTTCGGCGATCTGAAACAACTCGACAAGGATCTCGACCGCTATGGCCGTGGCTCTTTTCGCGGGGTGATGGTCTCGCCGGGTCCGTTGCCTGAGGTATCCATCCGCCGCCTTTCCGAAGCGGAGGACGCGATCATGCCGGTGCGGATCCGCTCCGACCGCGGGGTCAATCCGACCACCGCCTCGCAGGTCGCCGCCGACGCCCGCCGAATCGCTGCGCGCTTTCCGACCGACAGCTTCGTCCAAGGTGTGCTGGCCGAGGCGGAATATGACGTGAAGGATTATAAGGCCGCGATCGCCGCCGCCGACCGTGCCCTTGCCGTCGATGCGAAGAATGCCCAGGCGCTGGTCTACCGCGGTCGCGCCCTGATGCAGCTTGGCCGGGCCGACCGCGCCAAGGCCGAATGGGCCGAGGTCCGCCGCTCGTTCGTCCGCGCCAATCGCGCCGACACCGAGAATGCCGAACCCTTGTGGCTCTTCTACCAGAGCTTCCTGGCCGCCGGCGAGCGACCGTCCAAGTCGGCCATCGACGGCCTCATCTACGCCCAGGTGCTGGCACCGCACGACATGGGGCTTCGCTTCACGACCGTCCGGCAACTCCTGATCGACAGCAAGCCAGCCGAGGCCGAGCCGATCTTCGCCCAGATCGTCTTCAACCCCCATATCAATGTCGGCGCACGACCCAAGCTCCTGGAGGCGATGGAAAAGATTAGGTCGCGAGACTCAACAGCGGCGCTCGACGCGCTGCTGGCGGATCGTAGGCGGCCCGGCGCCGAGGAAAGCGACGACTAGGGGATCGGCAGCCGGTCGACATTGCCTGCGGGCGAGTAGCGGCAGACGAGGTAGGTCCAGCCCCGCGCCGACCGCATCGCGCAGCCGATCCGCGTGGTCCGACGCGCAATCACCTGAGTATAGTGGCCGACATCACCTCCCCGCCCCGTTCTGCTGACTGCCGGAAAAATGCCCGGGCGAAACCAGCGGCGCTCGCCGGTCCAGGTTTCGACCATTGCTCGGGGGGAATAGGCGCCGGTGGTCCCCATCCACAAATTTTCGCCCTGTCCGGCGCGCCAGCTTTTCGGGCTGTGCCCCCAGCTGCCGGTCCGCGCCATCTCCGTCGCCCAGCGATCGGCGGCGGCGGCGAGGCCGAGATCCCAGGCGAGCGGCGCCACGTTCCAGGCCGCTCGCTCGCGATTGTGCAGGGCCAGCGCGTCCGCTTCCCACGATTGCGCCGAGGCGGGGGCGGACAGAAGGAACAACAAGGCGAAGCCGGGCATTGTACGCATCGGCGCACGAGATCGCCGGGTTTCGGCACTTTCGCCACTGACGTTCACCACCGTTAACGCCGAAACGATGGCTCTTGGTCGGTCTGGCGCTGGCACCCGCTTAGGTTAACCGACTCCAGTCATGACCCTGCTCATCCCCGTCCTTGGCGACCAGCTCAGCCATGGCCTCGCCTCGCTCCGGAAGGCGGACCGGGCGCGCAGCGTCGTGCTGATGATGGAGGTGGCCGAGGAGACGACCTACGTCCGCCACCACAAGGCGAAGATCGTCCTCATCCTGTCGGCCATGCGCCACTTCGCCGAGGAACTCCGCGCCGACGGCTGGACAGTCGATTACGTCCGCCTCGACGATCCCGACAATCGCGGCAGCTTCACCGAGGAGGTAGGGCGGGCGATCGAACGGCACGAGGCCGAGGCCATCCGCATCGTCGAAGCCGGCGAATGGCGCGTGCAGAAGGCGATCGAGGGCTGGCAGGAATGCTTCGGCATCGCGGTCGAGGTCCTCGGCGACGATCGCTTTATCTGCCCCCTCCCAGATTTCTTTGCCTGGGCCGCGAGCCGGCGCGAGCTGATCATGGAAAGCTTCTACCGGCAGCAGCGCCGCCGCACCGGCCTGCTGATGGAGCCCGATGGAACGCCGGTCGGCGGCCAGTGGAACTTCGACAAGGACAATCGCGCACCGCCGCCCAGGAACCGTCCGCTGCGCGAGCCCCAGCGCTTCCCGCCCGACGAGACCACGCGCGAGGTGATCGCACTGGTGGAAGGGCGCTTCCGGCACCATTTTGGCACGCTCGCAAGCTTCGCGCTGCCGGTCACCGCCAGCGAGGCGCGCGACCTGCTGGCCGACTTCGTCGCCGAGCGCCTGCCACGCTTCGGCACCTATCAGGACGCGATGCTGGAGGGCGCCGACTTCCTCTACCATTCGCGCCTGTCGACCAGCCTCAACTGCGGCCTGCTGACCGCCCGCGAGGTGTGCGAGGCGGCGGAAGCAGCCTATGCCCGCGGTGAGGCGCCGCTCAACGCCGTCGAGGGCTTCATTCGCCAGATGATCGGCTGGCGCGAATATATACGTGGCATGTACTGGCTCGAGATGCCGGGCCTGTCCGAGGTCAACTTCTTCGGCAACAGCCGCGAGCTTCCCGACTTCTACTGGACCGGCGAAACCGACATGGCCTGCTGCGCCGACAGCGTCCGCAACACGCGCGACAATGGTTATGCCCATCACATCCAGCGGCTGATGGTGCTCGGCAATTTCGCCATGATCGCCGGCATCGATCCGGCGCAGGTCTCCGACTGGTATCTGGTGGTCTATGCCGACGCCTACGAATGGGTCGAGCATCCGAACGTTCTCGGCATGAGCCAATATGCCGACGGTGGGCGGCTTGGGACCAAGCCCTATGCGGGCTCGGGCGCCTACATCAACAAGATGAGCAACTACTGCCGCGGCTGCCGCTTCGACGTGAAGCAGCGAGTCGGCGAGGATGCCTGCCCGTTCAACGCCTTGTACTGGGACTTTATCGACCGCAACGAAGCCAGGCTGCGCCGCAACTGGCGCATGTGGCAGCCCTATGCCACCTGGGACCGCTTCGCTCTCGAGACCAAGGCCGAAATCCGCGAGCGCGCCCGAAGCTTTCTCGATTCCCTCCAGCCGGCCGCACCCGGCTGGGCGCGAGCGGCGACGGAAAGCGCCTCCTAATGCGTGCTGCCGGCGACGGCCCGACGCTCCTTCGGTCGCGGCGCCAAGTCCCCCAAGGCTCCTGGCATTGCCGGGGGGATTGGTGAAAGGAAGGCTGCACGGACCTCCTCCTCGTTGAGCCCGAACTCCTCGATCCGGTAGCGATGCGCGCGGTGGGCCTTCGCCCCGGTCAGATAGGCTTGCATCGCCGCCAGCACCTCGGCCGTCAGCGGCAGCCTGAGAAAGCGGTACAGGCGGTGGATGACGCCCTGCCAGTCGGCATTCACCTCGTCATAGTGAAGGTCGAAGGCGGCGACCTGCGGATGGCGGGTGCGCGCCGCCGCTTGTAGCCGCTGTCGCTGGAGGGTGCGTTCGAGCCATTCGGGACCGATCTCCCGGCGATCGACGGAATCGCTGTGGATCCGGCGCTGCTCGAAGACGAGGCTCGCACTCGACGCCACCACCTTGACCGGATCGCGGCTGAGATGGATCACCTGCGCGTCAGGGAAGGCAGACAGCAAGTCATCCGCCATCTCGGCATAGGCCGGGCATTTAAGGAGCCAGCGGCGCTCTCCGACGCCGCCGCCTGCCCAGCCGTTCATGCGCAGCATCGTCGCAAGCTCTGCGGTGACCGGGCTCCAGTCACGATGACGTTCCGCAGCGACCAGCTGTGGCACCCGCCACTGCACCCCGGCCTGCGCGCTGGTCAGCGACAGGGCGAGGTAGCCGAACTCCTCGTCCGGGCGCGTCGCGCCGGAAGGATGGACACGCTGGATCGCAGGATTGAGCGCCCGTAGCATGCCATGCACGGCGGCGGCCGCCGCGATCCTGAGCCGGTTGCCCCGACCGCGCGGGACCGGAAACAGGCTTTCGTGAAGATGCGTGCAGGCGAAGCGCGGATCGCAGGCGAGCAGCCGCTGGAGCCTGGTCGAACCCGACCGCATCGGCCCCATGATGATCACCGGCCGGCGGATCGGCTCGGCGTGGATGGCGGGCTCGCGCGCAAGCAATTGCTCGGCCCGTACCCTTCCCGTCAGCAGTCCGACCAGCTGCCCGTTGGCGATCACCCGCCCGAGCGGGCTCAGCGCCGCCTCATGCTCGAGATCGTGGCAGAGCTGCCGGAAGTAAGGGCGCCAATGATCGCCTGGCACCCGTTCGGCACCGGTACGGCGCAGCACGAAGCGCTCGATCTCCTGCGGATCGAGTGAAACCGCCGGCGCCCGGGCGAGCGCTCGGTTGACCAGCGAAACCAGGGGCAGTTTCTCGTTCAAGACGAGAGGGGCAACGATCCTTGTGCCGCGCTGGTTTCGGCCGCGAGCAGGGCCTTCTTGCGTTCGAGCCCACCGGCATAACCGCCCAGGCTGCCGTCGTTACGCACCACCCGGTGACAGGGAACGATGATGGCGACCGGATTGGCGCCATTGGCCGTGCCCACCGCCCGTGTCGCATTCGGGTCGCCAAGTGCCCGAGCGATATCGAGATACGAACGCGTCTCGCCAGGCGGGATCCGGCGCAGTTCGGCCCAGACCCGCCGCTGGAAGTCGGTCCCCGCCACATCGACCGGAAGCTCGCGCGCGAGCTCCGGCCGGGCGACCGCCTCAACCGCCGCCCGGATCAGCGGCGCCTCCGGATCGTGGACGAGCGTGGCCTGCGGGAAGCGCCGTTCCAGCGCCGTGCGGTCTTCTGCGAACGTCAGCCGGCAGATGCCTTTGTCGGTCGCCGCCACCAGCAAAGGTCCGACGCTGCTTTCCACCACCGCCCAGCGGATGGTCTCGCCCCTGCCGCCGTTCCGCCAGGCCGATGGAGTCATGCCGAGCTTCTCCTTCGCATCCTCGTAGAAGCGGCTCGGCGCCGAATAGCCAGCCTCGTAGATCGCTTCGGTCACCGTTGCGGCCTCCTTGAGGGCCTTCCCGACCCGCTCCGCCCGAAGCGCCCTGGCATAGGCTGCCGGCGACATTCCGATTTCCCGCGTGAAGAGCCGCTGGAAATGGTGTGTTGCATAGCCAGCTGCCGCTGCCAGCGCATCGAGCCGGATCGTCTCTTGCGCTCCGTCGAGCATCGACCGCGCCCGCGTGACCGCCAGCCGGTCCCGCGCCGCTTCGTCGGGCTTGCAGCGGAGGCAGGCGCGGTAGCCCGCGCTCACGGCTTCCCGGCCCTCGCCGAAGAAGAGCACATGTTCCCGCTTGGGGCGGCGAGCCGGGCAGGAGGGCCGGCAGTAGATTCGCGTCGTGGTCACCGCCACGACGAAGCGCTCGTCGAAGCTGCGGTCGCGTCGCTCGAAGGCCGCCCAAGCCTGTTCCTCGCCGATCCTCATGCCCGCTCCACCGCCGCGGCGAAGCAGCCGCGGATCGCATTATGGGCGTGGATGTAGGCGACCGCCGGATCGTCGAACAGCCGCCGGATCGCCGAGTCCGCGCCGCCGGGCTGCACCAGCGCCGCCCCCACCATCATGTGCCCGGCATCGAACCCCCGCAAGGACAGGATTCGTCGGTCGAGCGCCGGGGGCACCTTGTCCGCATAGTCCCCTCGCCTCGAACCTTCCCCGACGAATATGGCATGCGTGGCGGCATAGGGGCCCTCTCCGATGCTCTGGTGATTGAGCAGGAGCGCGCGTTCTCCGAACGCCAGGTCCTCCAGGCTGATGCGGCACGGAAAGCCGGGCCGTGCGGTCACGGCCATGCGCACCATCCCCCGCCCGGCCAGCTCGGCGTCGGACAAGGCATGGAGCGGGGCGAACGGGGCGGGGTCGAGGCCAAGAATGCGATAGGTCATCCACACCTTGTGCCGACTTCGCGTTCCTGCCGCTTCCCGAATCTTGCGGTCAAACCTTCACCTCGCCGAGCCCTCCCCGGGCGCGTAGAGGCCGCGAGCGTGACCTACACCCTCCACACGCACGAACTCGACCGCCCCGACGTCCAGGACCTGCTCGCCCTCCATGTCTCGGCGATGCACGCCCATTCGCCGCCCGAAGCTTGCCACGTCCTGCCTGGCAGCGCGCTTGCGCACCCCTCGATCACTTTCTTCAGCCTGCGCGAGGATGGCCGCCTGCTCGGCATTGGCGCGCTCAAGGCGCTTGGCGGCGGCGAGGGGGAGATCAAGTCGATGCGCACTGCTCCCGACGCGCTCGGCCGGGGCGTCGGAAAGGCAATGCTCGCCGCCATCAGCGGCGAAGCCCGCGACCGCGGCTATGTCCGGCTGCTGCTCGAAACCGGCCGGACCGATGATTTCGCGGCCGCCAACGCGCTCTACGACCGGGCAGGCTTCACGGAGTGCGGGCCGTTCGGAGACTATCCCGGAAGCCCTTTCACGCGCTTCCTGCGAGTGGATCTTTGACTCTCCTTGCATCGCCCCGACCCCCCTGCTAGGGGCCCGGCCAACCCGGCTGGGGCGGGCGTATCGCAAGGTGCGCTAACGCCCCGCTTTGCATATATCTGACGGAGCTTTGGGCGCGTGGAGACTTCCGGCGGCATTCGAGCCAGCTTAGCGGGACGCTATGCGTCGGCGCTGTTCGACCTTGCCCGCGACGAGCGCCAGATCGAGGCGGTGTCGCAGAGCCTTTCCAAGCTGAAGGCGGCGCTTGCCGAATCGGCCGACCTCAAGGCACTGGTCAGTTCGCCGCTAGTCGGCCGGCAGGCCGCCGCGCAGGCGCTTGCCGCCACCGCCGGAACGCTCGGTCTCGACCAGACCACGTCCAACTTCATCGCGGTGCTGGCGCGCAACGGGCGGCTCAGCCAACTCGGCAACACCATCCGCATCTTCGAAACGCTGGCGGCCGAGCATCGCGGCGAATCCACTGCCGAAGTGGTCAGCGCTCGTCCGCTCGACGACAGCCAGATCGCGGCATTGAAAGCGCAGCTTGGCGCCCGCGTCGGCCGCGACATCCGCATCGATGCCCGCGTCGATCCCACTATACTCGGCGGCCTTGTCGTCCGGCTCGGAAGCCAGATGATCGACGCCTCCATCCGCACCAAACTCAACTCCCTCGCCACGGCGATGAAAGGCTAAGCAATGGACATCCGCGCCGCTGAAATCTCCCGCGTCATCCGCGACCAGATCGCGAATTTCGATGCCGACGCGCAGGTCTCCGAAGTCGGTCAGGTCCTGTCGGTCGGTGACGGCATTGCCCGCATCCACGGCCTCGACAACGTCCAGGCCGGCGAGATGGTCGAGTTCGACAATGGCGTGAAGGGCATGGCCCTGAACCTCGAAGCCGACAATGTCGGTGTCGTGATCTTCGGCTCGGACAGCGCCATCCGCGAAGGTTCGACCGCCAAGCGCACCGGCACCATCGTCGACGTACCCGTCGGCAAGGGCCTGCTCGGCCGCGTCGTCGACGCGCTCGGCAACCCGATCGACGGCAAGGGCCCGATCGTCGCCGAGCAGCGCAGCCGCGTCGAAGTGAAGGCGCCGGGCATCATCCCGCGCAAGTCGGTGCACGAGCCGATGCAGACTGGCCTCAAGGCCGTCGATGCGCTGGTTCCGGTCGGCCGCGGTCAGCGCGAGCTGATCATCGGCGACCGCCAGACCGGCAAGACCGCCGTCGCACTCGACACCTTCATCAACCAGAAGGCCGCGCACCAAGGCGATAACGAGAACGAGAAGCTGTACTGCATCTACGTTGCGGTCGGCCAGAAGCGCTCCACCGTCGCGCAGATCGTCCGCGCGCTCGAAGAAAATGGCGCGATGGAATATTCCATCGTCGTCGCCGCCACCGCGTCGGAGCCGGCCCCGCTGCAGTTCCTTGCGCCCTACACCGGCTGCGCCATGGGCGAATATTTCCGCGACAACGGCATGCACGCCGTGATCGTCTATGACGACCTTTCGAAGCAGGCCGTCGCCTACCGCCAGATGTCGCTGCTGCTGCGCCGTCCGCCGGGCCGTGAAGCCTATCCGGGCGACGTCTTCTATCTTCACAGCCGGCTGCTCGAGCGCGCCGCCAAGATGAACGACGCCAACGGCAATGGCTCGCTGACCGCGCTTCCGGTCATCGAGACCCAGGCGGGCGACGTGTCGGCTTACATTCCGACCAACGTCATCTCGATTACCGATGGCCAGATCTTCCTCGAGACCGACCTCTTCTACCAGGGCATTCGCCCGGCCATCAACGTCGGCCTGTCGGTCAGCCGCGTCGGCTCCGCCGCGCAGACCAAGGCGATGAAGAAGGTCGCCGGCTCGATCAAGCTCGAGCTCGCCCAGTATCGCGAAATGGCTGCCTTCGCCCAGTTCGGCTCGGACCTCGATGCTTCGACCCAGAAGCTGCTGGCTCGCGGCGCGCGCCTGACCGAGCTGCTGAAGCAGGGTCAGTTCCAGCCGATGCCGATCGAGGAGCAGGTCGTCTCGATCTTCGCCGGCACCCAGGGCTTCATCGACAACGTGCCCACCAACGACGTGACCCGCTATGAGGCCGCGCTGCTCAGCTACATGCGTTCGGACAAGCCGGAGATCCTGGCCAAGATCCGCGACACCAAGGCGCTGGACGACGAAACCGCCGCTTCGCTCAAGAGCGCGCTCGGCGAGTTCGGCAAGCAGTTCGCCTGAAGCTAACCCCCTCCCCCTTCGCGGGAGGGGTAAAGGAACGAAGATGGCATCGCTTAAAGCCCTCAAGCTCCGCATCGGCTCGGTCAAGTCGACGCAGAAGATCACCAAGGCGATGAAGATGGTCGCCGCGGCGAAGCTTCGCCGTGCGCAGAGCAATGCCGAGCAGGGCCGCCCCTACTCGCAGCGCCTGAGCGATGTCGTCGCCAGCCTCGCCAGCCGGATCACCGTCGGCCCGCAGTCGCCGCGGCTGATCGCCGGCACCGGCTCGGACCAGCGCCACCTGATCGTGGTTGCTTCCAGCGACCGCGGCCTTGCCGGCGCGTTCAACACCAACATCGTCCGTGCGGTGCGCCGTCAGGCCGAAGAGCTGGTCGCGCAGGGCAAGGACGTCAGCTTCTACATCGTCGGCCGCAAGAGCCGCCCGGTGCTGACCCGCTTCTTCGGCGCGGGCAAGATCGTCGGCCAGTACGACACCAGCGAGATGAAGAACCCGACCTACGCCGACGCGCAGGCTGTCGCGGCCGAGGTGACCCGCCGTTTCGAAGCGGGCGAGTTCGACGTCGCGCACCTCGCTTACTCGAACTTCCGCTCGGTGCTGGCGCAGGAGCCGACGGTCGAGCAGATCATCCCGGTCAAGCCCCGCGCCGCCAACGATGCGGGCACGCCCGCCGCGTCGGCCGCAGTCGAATATGAGCCGGACGAGGAAGCGATCCTTGCCGACCTGCTGCCGCGCAACGTCGCGATCCAGATCTACCGCGCGATGCTGGAGAATCAGGCCGGCTTCTACGGCAGCCAGATGACCGCCATGGACAATGCGACCCGCAATGCCGGCGACATGATCAATCGCCTCTCCATCCAGTACAACCGCCAGCGCCAGGCAGCGATCACGACCGAGCTGGTCGAGATCATCTCCGGCGCCGAAGCGCTCTAAACAGACACGACAAGGCAAGGAAAACAGCCATGGCCACCGCCGCCGACACCCTCAACGCCCCCCAGGGCAGCACCTCCAACCTCACCGGCCGCGTGGCGCAGGTGATCGGCGCCGTGGTCGACGTCGCGTTCGACGGCGAACTGCCGGCCATCCTCTCGGCGCTCGAGACCGAAAACAACGGCAACCGCCTCGTCCTTGAGGTCGCCCAGCACCTCGGCGAGAACATGGTCCGCACCATCGCCATGGATGCGACCGACGGCCTGACCCGCGGCCAGTCGGTCCGCGCCACCGGCTCGCAAATCCGCGTTCCGGTCGGTCCCAAGACACTCGGCCGCATCATGAACGTCATCGGTGAGCCGATCGACGAACGTGGGCCCATCGGTAGCGACCTCTCGGCGCCGATCCACGCCGACGCACCCTTGTTCGTCGACCAGTCGACCGAAGCCGCCATCCTGGTCACCGGCATCAAGGTCATCGACCTCCTCGCCCCCTACGCCAAGGGCGGCAAGATCGGCCTGTTCGGCGGCGCCGGCGTCGGCAAGACCGTGCTCATCCAGGAACTGATCAACAACATCGCCAAGGGCCACGGCGGCGTGTCCGTGTTCGCCGGCGTCGGCGAGCGCACCCGCGAGGGTAACGACCTCTACCACGAGTTCCTTGAGGCCGGCGTCATCGCCAGCGACGCCGACGGCAACCCGACCAGCGAGGGCTCCAAGGTGGCGCTCGTGTTCGGCCAGATGAACGAGCCGCCGGGAGCACGCGCCCGCGTCGCACTTTCGGGCCTGACCCAGGCCGAATATTTCCGCGACGTCGAAGGCCAGGACGTGCTGTTCTTCGTCGACAACATCTTCCGCTTCACCCAAGCGGGTTCGGAAGTGTCGGCGCTGCTCGGCCGTATTCCCTCGGCCGTGGGCTACCAGCCGACCCTGTCGACCGACATGGGCGCGCTGCAGGAACGCATCACCTCGACCAACAAGGGCTCGATCACCTCGGTGCAGGCGATCTACGTCCCGGCGGACGATCTTACCGACCCGGCCCCGGCGACCTCGTTCGCCCACCTAGACGCGACCACCACCCTGTCGCGCGCCATCTCCGAGCTCGGCATCTACCCGGCCGTCGATCCGCTCGACTCGGTCAGCCGCGTCCTCACCCCGGCGGTCGTCGGCCAGGAGCATTACGAGACCGCCCGCGCCGTCCAGGAAGTGCTGCAGAAGTACAAGAGCCTGCAGGACATCATCGCCATTCTCGGCATGGACGAGCTGTCGGAAGAGGATAAGCTGGTCGTCAGCCGCGCCCGCAAGATCCAGCGCTTCCTGTCGCAGCCCTTCCACGTGGCCGAAGTCTTTACCGGCATCCCTGGCAAGTTCGTGCAGGTCGAGGATACGGTCCGCTCGTTCAAGGCGGTGGTCAACGGCGAATATGACCATCTTCCGGAATCCGCCTTCTACATGGTCGGTGGAATCGAAGAGGCCGTCGCCAAGGCCGAGAAGCTGGCTGCGGACGCCTAAATGGCCGACCTCCACTTCACCCTGGTCACGCCCGAGCGGCAGGTCATGGCGGACGACGTCCACATGGTCGTCGTTCCGGGCGTCGAGGGCGAGTTCGGCGTCATGGCCGGGCACGCGCCTTTCATGACCACGCTGCGCGACGGCGAACTGTCGGTCTACCGCTCGGCGGGCAGCCAGCCAGAGCGCATCCGCGTCTCGGGTGGCTTCGCCGAGGTGGGTGACGCGGGCCTCACCATCCTCGCCGAAAGCGCTGAAGCCTAGGCATGGGCCGAACCGCCGTGTCCGCCCGCAGCAATGCGCTGTGGGCGGTGGCGACGATCCTGCTCTTCGCGCTGCTGCTGGCCGCCAATCCGGTCGGCTATCGTGGCGGCGGCGCGGACGACTGGCAATATCTGCAGGCCGCGCGCTGCTGGGTCGAGAACGGCCCCTGCCTCCCGCGCGATCATTGGTGGGGACGCTGGCCGCTGGTCGCCTCCCTCGCCGGACTGATCGACATCTTCGGCGAGAGCCGCACGACGCTCGCCCTCGTGCCCTTCGCAGCGACCCTTGGCTGCGGCTTCCTCGTCGCCCACATTGGTAACCGCCTGTTCGGGGCTCCTGCCGGGTGGATCGCGGCCATGCTGCTGCTGTCGACCCCGGTCGTGTTGTTCGAGGCGCTCGATCCCACCATCGATGCGATCGAGCTGCTGTTCATGCTCGCCGGCGGCGCGCTGCTCCTTTCGGCGAAGGACCGCGGCTCGCTCCTTTTCACCGGTTGTGCCGGCCTGATGTTCGGCCTGGCTTTCCAGGCGCGAGAGACCAGCATCGCGGTGCTTCCTGCCGCCGGGCTGTTCCTGCTCCTGCGGGCACGCCCGTTCTGGCCAGCCGCCATTGCCTTCGGTGCCGGGGCCCTCGCGCCCTTGCTGATCGAGCTTCTGGTCTATGGTCAGGCCACCGGCGATCCGCTGTTCCGCCGACATCTCTCGGTCGCCCACACCTCCCTGCCCTCGAGCGAAATTGCCGTCGCCACACCTCGCGGCGCCCTGCCCTTCTTCCGCTGGGAGCTCATCGCCGGCTGGCAGCATGAGACGGGGATCAGCGTCCACTGGCTGGTGGACGGGCCACTCGACGTGCTGCTCAACGCCAAGGGTGGCTGGACCCTGCTTGCCGCGACCCTCGTCCTTGTCGTCTTCGGGCGGCGTCTCGATGAGCGTCAACGCCGCACGGCATGGCGCCTCCTGCTCCTCGCTGCCTTTGCGGGCGCCATGCTCATCTACGCCTTCAGCATCGATCCCAAGCCGCGGATGATGCTGGTCCCGCTCGCCGCCGGCGCCCTGGTCCTTGGCGCGCTGCTGGTCCGCATGCCGCGATGGACCGCGGCGCCGCTCTTGCTCGCCCGCGTCGCTGCCTTGTCCCTCGTCTACCTGTTCGAACCGCGCATGGCCGCGGGTGAAGCCGCCGCGCGAAGCTGGCTCGCGACGCTCCCGGCGGGCTCCGTCGAAACGACCGAAAGCACCCGACGGCGCCTGGCCCTCGTGCCGGACATCGAGCGACTACCCCTCGCCGACGGCAGTCGTCCCCTGCTGCTGATCCGCACCAGCCGTCCCTGCGCATCGGCGCGCATCCACGACCTCGCGCCGCCTCGCACCTTGCGTCTCGTTGCCGAACAGCGCCTCGGCAACCGCAATCCGCTTTCCGCCAAGTACCGCGCGCTGTGTCTCTTCCGGTACGGCTCGCCCGAAGCCGCGCGCGCGCTTGCTGCTACCCACGACGCGGTAACTTCCTTCACCGATGAAGCGGCAGAGCCTAAATTCCTCCAGGATGGACCCGACGTTAAACCGAACTGACATCGGTTAGCTTTTTGGCAAAGTTTGCGTGTCACTAACCACCCGAGACTTCGCGGAAGAAACGGGACAGGCACAAGGCATGAGCGCATTCGGCAAGCGTGGCGGGGGACGCCCAAGCTTCGGCGTGGCGCGGCCGATGAAGGGCGGACCGTCTCCGGCTTCTGGCGGGGGCGAGCAATTTCCGCCGATCGAGGAGGCCGACGTTCCAGCGCCTGCTTCGTCGGAGCCCGCCGCTCCGCCGCTGGGCGCGATGGACCGGCTCAACCATCGCATGAACGGCAGCGGCGAGGCCGGCTCCTCCAAGGTCGAGGGCTTCGAGGCCAGCGTCCACCGGATCAAGGAGCAGGTGCTTCCGCGCCTGCTCGAGCGGGTCGACCCGGAAGCCGCCGCGACCCTCAGCAAGGACGAACTGGCGGAGGAATTCCGCCCGATCATCTCGGAAGTGCTGACCGAGCTCAAGATCAACCTCAACCGGCGCGAGCAGTTCGCGCTGGAAAAAGTGCTGGTCGACGAGCTGCTCGGCCTCGGGCCGCTCGAGGAGCTGCTCGCCGACCCGGCGGTAAGCGACATCATGGTCAACGGACCCGACCAGACCTTCATCGAGAAGAAGGGCAAGCTCCAGCTCGCCCAGATCCAGTTCCGCGACGAGGAGCATCTGTTCCAGATCGCGCAGCGGATCGTCAATAAGGTCGGCCGCCGCGTCGACCAGACCACGCCGCTGGCCGACGCCCGCCTTCAGGACGGCAGCCGCGTCAACGTCATCATCCCGCCGCTGAGCCTCAAGGGCACGGCCATCTCGATCCGTAAGTTCTCGGAAAAGCCGATCACGCTCGACATGATGCGTGGGTTCGGATCGATGTCCGAGAAGATGGCCACCGTGCTCAAGATCGCCGGTGCGGCGCGCATGAACATCATCATCTCGGGCGGCACCGGCTCGGGCAAGACGACCATGCTCAACGCCCTGTCGAAGATGATCGACCCGGGCGAACGCGTCATCACCATCGAGGACGCGGCCGAGCTGCGGCTGCAGCAGCCGCACTGGCTGCCGCTCGAAACCCGCCCGCCGAACCTCGAGGGCCAGGGCGCGATCACCATTCGCGACCTCGTCATCAACGCCCTGCGTATGCGCCCCGATCGGATCATCCTCGGCGAAATCCGCGGCCAGGAATGTTTCGACCTTCTGGCCGCCATGAACACGGGTCACGACGGGTCGATGGCCACGCTCCACTCCAACTCCCCGCGCGAATGCCTCGCGCGTATGGAGAACATGGTGATGATGGGCGACATCAAGATCCCGAAGGAAGCCATCAGCCGCCAGATCGCCGATTCGGTCGACATCATCGTCCAGGTGAAGCGCCTGCGTGACGGCTCGCGCCGCACCACCAACATTACCGAAGTGATCGGCATGGAGGGCGAGGTCATCGTCACCCAGGAGCTGTTCAAGTTCGAGTATCTCGACGAGACGGCCGAGGGGAAGATCATCGGCGAATATCGCTCGATGGGCCTGCGCCCCTACACGCTCGACAAGGCCAAGCAGTTCGGCTTCGACCAGCCGTATCTGGAGGCTTGCCTCTGACCGGCGCCTGGCGCCATCCGCCGGTCAGTTGCTGTACACGACCGCACGGCGCAGGACGACATTCTCATATTGCGGTGCCCGCATCGGCTGGCCGTTACGGTCGACCGCGGGCCTGAACCTGGCCTTTGCCTTCAGCCGCTCGCAGAAGTTTGCATCGAAGTCCTTGGTCCCGCTCGGCTTCAGCAGCCGGCAATCGTCCACCCTGCCCGCCGCATCGACCCAGTAGATGGTAACGAACTCGAACGCCTCCTCGAACCGCGGATAGCCGGCAGCCTCGAGCGCCATGCCTTCCGGCCGCCGTGCCATGCCCTTGAGCATGGCGAGATCGATTCCGAAGCCCTTGTAAAGGTCGCCCATGCAGGCCTCCATCGACCGCCATGCGGTCGCCAGGCCGGGAACGCCCACCACCGTGTCGCCCTGCTGCGCCGTCGAGAAGGTCAGCTCATTGGCCGCCTTGGCGAAGGGCTGCTTGCCAAGATCGAGCGTGAACTGGCGGACGCGCTGCTTGCCGTCCGGAAAGAAACTGAAATCGCTCGGAACCGCCATCGGCGCCGCATCGGCCAGGACCCTTGCCGTCCCGTCATGCCGGCGCTGGGTGCGTTCGTCGCTGAGCAGGCGGAGGTAAGCAAGGTTGCTGAGCGGTTCGACCGGCAGCTGGAAAGCATAGGCCCGTCCGTCCGAGCCGGTGTAGGCACGGCGAAGGACGCATTGCCAGTCGGCGAACTCCACTTCCCACTTGCCCGAAGGGTCCAGCCGAAGCGGCTGCCTGGGAGCGGCCTCGGTGGTCGTGACGGCGAGCATGGCCGACAGGCCGAGCCAGCAAATACGCATGCACCAGTCCCCCAACGCGCTCGCGCCTCCGCGCTCCTACCGCTCCATCCTGTAGATCAGATTGAGGCTGACGCCAGTCTCCAGCAGGCCCGGCGCGACGATGCCGTCGCCCCCGCCCCGCTCCGGTGCAGGCGGCGGCGGTGGTGGGGCGCCATCGGCGCTGAGGAGACGGTTTCCGCTCACGATCACTTCGGTGCCGCGGTGACTGGTGCCCTCTTCCACCGACAGCAGGGTCACGCGCGTGAAGCCCTGCGCACGAGCATATTCGAGCGCCTCGGACTGGGCCCTGACCAATGCCCGGCGCCGGGCCTCCGCACGCAGTGGCAGCGGATCGGCGATGCTAAAATTGGGCCCATAGACGCTGTCCGCGCCCGCGGTGGTCAGCGTGTCGAGCAGGCCGGTCAGCCGGTCGATGTCGCGCGTCTTGATCTGGATGCTGTTGGTCGCGACGTAACCCTGGAACACCTGTCGGCCGCGGCCACCGGCGGGTTCGGCGATCCACTGATATTCCGGCTGGAGCTGGATGCCCTGGGTCTGGGTGTCGCGCTCGCGGATGCCGGCGCGGCGGATAGTGGCGAGCAGCCGTTCGGTCTTCGCCTTGCTCTCGGCGGACGCCTGCGTGGCGGTCGGCGCCCGCACCTGCGTCCCGACGGTGATGCTCGCCTCGTCAGGCGGCGTGCGAAGCGTCTCGCTGATCTGCAGCTTGACGAGCGGCGTGGTCGCCATCTCGGCGATACTGGCCTGCGGCGCCACCTGCGCCATCGCGGGAGCGGCAAGCAACAGGCAGGCGACGGCGGGCAGGAACGGACGCGTCATGGCTTTCCCTCATGCGGTTACGGTCCTGAAACGGTAGGAGGCCGGCCCATGTTCCGGACGCTGCGCGCTCTGTAGGGAGCCACGACCCTCATCCGAACGCGTTAGTCATTCTGAACAAGGTCACGAAGGTCACCGGTGGCGGGGTGCGGCGGAAGACTCCTGTCTTCTCCATAGCGAACCGGCAGCGAAGGTCACACGCCGTGACCGTTAGCGCCGGTCCAAGTGAACGGGTGCATCAACGAGAGAAAGAGCCGAGCCGGCGAACCGGTCCGGTTAGTTGAGCAGGCGA
The DNA here is from genome assembly GCF_029637485.1 of Sphingomonas sp. LHG3406-1. Classification (GTDB taxonomy): domain Bacteria; phylum Pseudomonadota; class Alphaproteobacteria; order Sphingomonadales; family Sphingomonadaceae; genus Sphingomicrobium. The sequence goes on from NZ_CP069128.1 coordinate 915,442, forward strand.
AATCCTATTTTGCAAGCTGGCGAGCTTATGTCTGCTTTGGGTGGAAGGCAGACGTTGGCTTTTAGCGGGGTGGCCGGTCGAACTTTACGCTGCGAGAGATCTCTTGCGCTAAGTTGCAGTCGGAGGTGGTCGCGCAAGCTGCTGTCAACAGGAGGCCCGAAGTTGGCCCGAGCCTAGGGTCTTGTGAGGGCCACAACTTCACTCCGAAATCGAGCCGGTGCGAATAGGTGTGGCTGCCGATAACCCCATTCTTCGGATAGCGGACCCATGCTGCCGGTCGTCCATCAACGACAGCTGAGGATTGGCGACAGCCATCGATATTCCCGCAGAACTGGGGTCCATTTCTGCCGCAGTCCGCGTTGATGATAAGTCCCGGCCCGATGATCTGGGCAACTGCACTGTCAATCCCGTGCCCACTCGTTACCGTGAAGCCTGGAGGCAGCCACACGCTTACGGTCGGTAGAGGAGGATTTTCGACGAGAATGGCGGTCCGCCATCCTCTTGCAGCCGGCAGGACTGCGGAACTCGCGCAGCCTCCAAGTGCGACAATCAGAGTGGCCGCAACTAGACTATTGAACTTAATCATCACTCCAGTGTCGGCGGGAAACGCAATGTCCGCAATGGGTCGAACTCAGACGTTCGGCCTGGATGTCCGGAAAGGGTGGGAAGCGGACATTCGCAGAACCTCCCCGTTGCGCAGCAATGGGGAGGGGGACCGCTCAGCCTTCAGGCTGGGTGGTGGAGGGGCCAGCGCGGCGCTCGCACCGTCGCATCAGGGCGTCGGCGACCGCTTCCGGGTTGGCGAGGACGTCGGCGGCCGGGATGCGGAGGACCTGCAGCCCGACGGAGTGGAGGTAGGCGGTTCGGCGTTCGCCTGCCGCTTGCGAGTGATTGTGAGAGGCGCCGTCGATCTCGATCACCATCTTGGCCGCCGCGCAGTAGAAGTCGGCGACATAGGGACCGATCGATGCTGGCGGCGGAAGCGAAGGTCGCGGCGGGCTTGGCGGAGCAGGCGCCAGAGAAGTTGTTCGGGCAGGCTGAGATGGCGGCGATAACGCCGAGCGGCGGACATGGCGTTGGCAGTTGCGCGCATGGTGCTGGCCCCTCCACCACTCCGCTGCGCGGAGCGGTCCCCCTCCCCATTGCTTCGCAACGGGGAGGTTCCGGATCGGCACAGCCGCACCCTGGCGTCTAGAGCCAATGTCCGCAACGGGTCGAAAGCGGACATTCTTCGTCGCACCTGGTGTGCACATGAAGAGGGCGCCCGAACCGCGTCCGGACGCCCTCCTCTCACCTCTTCAACCTGAAGCTCAGACGTCGTCCTCGGCGTCCGGGCCGACCATCAGCGCGTCGCCGATCTCGTCCTTGCCGCGGCGGATGGCGGCTTCGATGCGCGCTGTGATGTCCGGATTTTCCTTGAGGTAGGTCTTGGAATTCTCACGGCCCTGGCCGATCCGGATGCTGTCGTAGCTGAACCAGGCGCCCGACTTTTCGACCACCCCGGCCTTGACGCCGAGGTCGAGGATCTCGCCGATCTTGCTCACGCCCTCGCCGTACATGATGTCGAACTCCACCTGCTTGAACGGCGGCGCGACCTTGTTCTTGACCACCTTCACGCGGGTGGTGTTGCCGACGATGTCGTCGCGATCCTTGATCTGCCCGGTGCGGCGGATGTCGAGCCGGACGGAGGCGTAGAACTTCAGCGCATTGCCGCCGGTCGTCGTCTCCGGATTGCCGTACATGACGCCGATCTTCATGCGCAGCTGGTTGATGAAGATGACCATGCAGCGCGAGCGGCTGATCGAACCGGTCAGCTTGCGCAGGCTCTGGCTCATCAGGCGGGCCTGGAGGCCGACATGGCTGTCGCCCATCTCGCCCTCGATCTCGGCGCGGGGCACCAATGCTGCGACCGAGTCCACCACCAGCACATCGATCGCGTTCGAGCGCACCAGCGTATCGACGATCTCCAGCGCCTGCTCGCCCGTGTCGGGCTGCGACACGATCAGCTCGTCGATGTTGACGCCCAGCTTCTTGGCATAGGCCGGATCGAGCGCATGTTCGGCATCAACGAAGGCCGCGGTCCCGCCGGTCTTCTGCGCTTCGGCGATGACGTGCAGCGCAAGCGTGGTCTTGCCCGAACTCTCCGGCCCGTAGACCTCGATCACGCGGCCGCGCGGAAGGCCGCCAACGCCGAGCGCGATATCCAGCCCGAGGCTGCCGGTGGAGATCACCTCCACCTCCATCTTCGGCTTTTCGCCCAGCTTCATCGCCGAGCCCTTGCCGAAGGCGCGATCGATCTGCGCCAAAGCGGCGTCGAGCGCCTTCTGCCTGTCAACCGTCATGCTATCCCCGCCCATACCGACGACCTTCAGCTGCGTTGCCATGCGCTCATTCCCTCGTCCACGATAAGGCCGATGCCTCCGTTGCGGACATGATGTACACTGTTCGTTCCACAAGAACAAGAGGTGAACGAACAGTAGGAAAGGAGACGCACGACAAGAGTGAGCCGAGCCGCGCCACTCTAGCCGAACGAGCGACCGGCGCAACCGCAAAGCGGCAAGTAGAGGAGCTTTCGGATGCCGCTGGATCGGCTGGTCAAGGAGGCCTGAGTCCTGGGCCGGGGCGGCCATGCGCAGGGCCGAACCGGCTTCCCGACCCCTGCCTCCTCAGGTCCGCTTGCGACCCATTGCGGACGCTCGCTGCCGCGGCGGAGATCGCGGCCGGGAGTGGCAAGGCCCTCCTCGTTGCGCTTCCCTGCGAATTGCCCGACTAGGGGCGGCGAACCCTGCCGCTCGTTTTTCTGCCAACCCGCTGAAGGCGCTTGATGAAACATCTCTCTTCGACCGAGGCGAGCGGCGCGACCCACCTGCGGTCGATCCTCGCCACCGTGCCGGATGCGATGGTGGTCATCGACGACAAGGGGCGCATCGTCTCGTTCAGCGCGGCGGCCGAGAAGATGTTCGGCTTTTCCGAAGGCGAGATCCTCGGCGAGAATGTCAGCATCCTGATGCCCTCGCCCGACCGCGAACGCCATGACCGCTACATCGGCACCTATTTGGAAACGGGCGAGCGCAAGATCATCGGCATCGGCCGTGTCACCACCGCCCGCCACCGCGACGGCTACACTTTCCCGATCGAACTCTCGATCGGCGAAGCGGACTCTGGCGGCCAGCGCATCTTCACCGGCTTCATCCGCGACCTGACCGAACGCCAGCATGCCGAGATGCGGCTTCAGGACCTGCAGGCGGAACTGGCCCACGTCGGCCGGGTCAGCGAGGTCGGCACCCTTGCCTCGGCGCTGGCGCACGAGCTCAACCAGCCCCTCGCCGCCATTGCCAATTACTGCGAGGCCGCACGGGACATGGTCACGGGCGGAGCGCCGGACGCGGCGACCCTGGCCCTTGTCCGCGAAGCGCTCGACGAAGCCGCCCAGCAGTCGATCCGGGCGGGCCAGATCGTCCGCCGGCTGCGCGACTTCATCACCTATGGCCAGACCGATCGGAAGGTCGAACATCTGCCCCGGCTGATCGCCGAGGCCAATGCGCTCGGCCTCGTCGGCTCGCGGGAATATGGCATCGAGGTGGACATCGACGTCGACCCGACCGCCACCAGAGTGCTGGTCGACCGCATCCAGATCCAGCAGGTGCTGCTCAACCTCATCCGCAACGCCATCGACGCGATGATCGATACGCGGGTGAAGCAGCTTGCCATCTCCACCGCCCGGGAGGGTGAAGAGATGGTCCGGATCACCGTCGCCGACACCGGCAAGGGCATCGCCAAGGACATGGCCCCGCAGCTGTTCCAGCCCTTTGTCAGCAGCAAGGAGCATGGCATGGGCATCGGCCTGTCGATCTGCCGCACGATCATCGAGGCGCATGGCGGCAGGATCTGGTTCGAACCAGGCAGGGCGGGCGGGACCATGTTCCACTTCACCGTGCCGGACGCGGGGGCGGTCGATGAGTGAAGCGTTGCTGGTCCATCTGGTCGACGATGACGAAGCGGTCCGCCGCTCGGCCGCATTCATGCTCAAGACCGCCGGCTTTCGCGTGCAGAGCTACGACAGCGGCGTCGCCCTGCTGAAGGAGGTCCGCGGCCTGGAGCCCGGCTGCATCCTGCTCGACATCCGCATGCCGGAGATGGACGGCCTCGAGGTCCAGCGCGCGCTCCGCGAAGCGGGATGCATGCTGCCGGTGATCATCATGACCGGCCACGGCGACGTGCCCATCGCGGTCCAGGCGATGAAGGCAGGCGCCATCGAGTTCCTCGAAAAGCCGTTCGAGAAGGCGAGCCTCGTCGCGGCGCTGGAGCATGGGCGGGAGCGGCTGCAGCAGAAGGCGCGCAACGCCAGCCAAGCGGAGGAAGCGCGCGACCGGCTCAACATCCTCACGCCGCGCGAACGCGACGTGCTCGCCGGGCTGGTCAACGGCCTTCCGAACAAGACCATCGCCTATGACCTCGGGATCAGTCCGCGAACGGTAGAGATCCACCGCGCCAACCTGATGGACAAGCTGGAGGTCCGTTCGCTCAGCGAGGCGCTGAGGATCGCCTTCGCCGCCGGGCTCGGCGAGGACGACGGCGGGTCAGGCGAGGTCGCTTAGCTTCGCCACCCGGAAGGGCAATGCCTGCCCGTTCTCGCGCAGGGTCAGCAGACCGCCCTCGTTGATCGGAAGAGCATCGAATTCCGACCAGACCTTCCGCTGGTGGCCGTTGCGTCCGGCGAGGAAGGCCCAGCCCTGGCCGGCGCGGATGAGATGCCCGCTCACGTCGGGCTGGCTCGGCCACATGCGGCGGACGGTCGCCTGCTCGGGCTGCTCCACCACGGCCTGCTCGTCGATCGTGCCGTCGTCGGCGAGCGGTAGACGCATGACGTAGGCGCGGCTCGCCGAGCCTGTTGGAAAGTCGTGCGTTCGCCCAAGTTCGAGACGGATGGACTTCCAGTTCATGGCGTCCATCTGACCGGTTCGGCGGCTGCTCGAAATAGGGACATCTACGGACGCACGTCAGACTGCGCGGGCGTGGCGTGCCGTTCCCGCGTCGAGATAGGCGTCGAAGGCTGCGGCGACGCTTCGAACCAGCGGGCGCGCTTCGGCCACGATCTCGATGACCGGCCCAGCCCGGCGAATCAGCCCGTCGGCCGCAAGCGGAGCGAGCCTGGCTTCATCGGCGAGATCGTCCGCGCCGGACAGGTCGACGCGATAGTCGCACATCAGCCGCTCGATGAGCGCGGCGCGGCGACGGTCCTCGAGCGACAGTGCGCATTGCCGGACGGTCGCCAGCCGGCCGGAAGCGATCCGCCGCTCATAGTCGGGAATGGTCGCGGCATTCTGCACGAAGCCCTGCGGAAGGCGGCCGATCGAGGAGGCGCCAAAGCCGAGCAGGGTCGGGCAGGCATCGGTCGTATAGCCCTGGAAGTTGCGGTGGAGCCGTCCCTCGGCAGCCGCGCGCGCCATCGAGTCCTCCGGCAGGGCGAAATGGTCGAGGCCGATCTGCTCGTAGCCCGCCGCCGCCAGCCGCGCCGCCATCGCCTCGAATTGCGCCAGCCGCTCGGCCGAAGCCGGCAGCACGTCCGCCGCGATCTTGCGCTGGTGGGCCTTGAACGAGGGCACATGCGCATAGCCGAACAGCGAGAGGCGGTCGGGGCGGAGGACCAGCGCCTGCTCGACCGTCTCCAGGCAATTGGCGACCGTCTGGAACGGCAGGCCATAGAGCAGGTCGAAATTGATCGCCGCGATGCCCGCCCCCCGCAACCGCTCGACCGCCTCGCGCGTCACGGCAAAGCTCTGCAGCCGGTTGATGGCGGCCTGCACTTGCGGATCGAAGCTCTGCACGCCGATGCTGGCGCGGGTGATGCCGCCGCGACCGAGCGCTTCGGCCATCTCGGGTTCGAGCGTGCGCGGATCGATCTCGATCGCCGCTTCCGTGTCGGAGCCAAACAGGAACCGCTCGCGCAAACGGTCCATCAGGCCGGTGAACTCCTCCGGCCGAATCAAGGTCGGGGTGCCGCCGCCGAAGTGCAGATGGGCTGCCTTTCGCCCCCGTCCGACCAGGCCGGAGACGAGGTCGATCTCCCGGGAGAGCGCCGCAACGTAGCGGCTTACCGGGGCCTCCCGCCGGGTCACGCTGGTATGGCAGCCGCAATACCAGCACATCGCGCGGCAGAAGGGCACGTGGACATAGAGCGACACCGCCTCTCCCGCCGGCAGCGCGGCCAGCCAATCGCGATAGCAAGCGTCATCGTCCGCCGCCGCGAAGTGGGGCGCGGTCGGATAGCTGGTGTAGCGGGGAACGTTACGTTCACCGTAGCGGGCGATGAGTTCGGGATTCAGCCTGGCTGTCATCGGCGCGGGCTAGCAGCGGCGAAGCAACCCGAAGTTGAGGTGGATCATTCCCTGGCCGGCGGCAGATCCTCCGGGCCCGAAAGTCCGCGGCTCTCGCTTCCGTACAGCACGACGTCGCAGCCATGCCGCTCGCCCAACCGGTCGAGCCAGTCACGCAATGCGGCGCGCGTTGCCCCCTTCCCGCCGAGTTCGAAGGCAACGAACAATGGCACCCGCAATGCCCGCCCTTCGATCACGTAGGCGGCGACACCGAGCATCACCCCGTTGACTGCGATCGCCGAGATCAACCCGCGGGGCGTCTGTTCTCCCTGCCGCAGGCAGCGCCGCCACTCCAGCTCGCTGTGGCCCGAGCCGAGGCGGACCAGTCCAGAGGCCTCGTCGACCCGCTGCGGGGGCAGTTCGGAAACGTGGATGAGGGCCATGGGCTGCTTCCGGGAACGACAGGAACGGACCAGCCTCGCATAGGGGAGACTGCGTATGTCGGAATTGAGCCAGATCATATTAGCCAAGCCTGCCTGGCCGGTCCGCCGACCGCCGCTGCCGAGGAACACAAGAGGACATGGCCACCCTTCCCGCCCGCGAGCTGACGGCGCTTCCGCAGGGCCACCCCTGCGATGGCTGCAGCGTCCGCGACACGGCGGTCTGCGGAGTGCTCTGCTGCGACCATCTCGCCGAGCTCAGGAATAGCGGCGCGACGCAGCGGCTCGAGGCGGGCCAGCCGCTGTTCCACGAAGGCGACCCCGCGACCCAGGTCTACAACGTCACCGAGGGCGCGCTGAAGCTAACCAAGTTGCTGCCCGACGGGCGGCGGCAGGTGATGGCCTTCATCCTGCCGGGGGACTTCGTCGGCATCTCCCTTGGCGGCGAGCATGCCTTCACCGCCGAGGCGCTGAAGCGCACCCGCATGTGCCGCTTCTCGCGCAGCCGCTTCCACGATTTCGCCGACGAACACCCCGAACTCGAGCGGGAGATCTACCGCCTCGCCGCCCACGAGCTTGCCGCAGCCCAGGCGCAGATGCTCCTGCTTGGACGCAAGTCGGCGCTGGAGCGGGTGGCGAGCTTCCTGCTCGATCTCGGCAAGCGCCAGCAGAAGGGCTGCTCGGGCCTGCCCCGCAGCGTCAGCCTGCCAATGAGCCGGATCGAGATCGCCGACTATCTCGGGCTGACCAAGGAGACGGTCAGCCGGGTGTTCGCCGAACTCAAGTCGCGGCGGCTGATCCGGTTGATCACGCTCAACGACATTGAGCTGATCGACCGCCGCAACCTCGCCGAACTCGCCGAAGGTTATGTCGTGCAATAGCGCCTGTGTTGCGACTCAGGCCGGCTCCCACAGCTCGACCGGATTGCCCTCGGGATCGTGGATCCGCGCAAAGCGGCCGACCCCGTCCATTGCCTCTTCCCGCGTGATCTCAATGCCGTTCGCGCGCAGTCGGTCGAGCAGGCCGTCGAGGTCGCTCACCCGCAAGTTGATCATCGCCGTCCGGTCGGCGGGGAAATAGTCCGAGTCCGCCTTGAACGGCTCGAACACCATGGGCCCGCCAGCCGGATGCCACAGCCACTCGTTGGCCTGGCCGTCCGCGTCCGTGCCGCAGCCGCCGCCGACGCCGAGCTGTTCGCGATACCAGGCCTTCACCGCCGCCGGGTCTCGCGCCCGGAAGAAATAGCCGCCCATTCCCAGCACCGGCATGCGTCGTCTCCCCTGTTGGACGGCGGCGATGCTAGGGCAGCGGATTGGCGAATGCCACCGACGGCGGCGCGGGTGCCGGACCGCGCGCAGGACGGTCCACGGCGACAGGCGCTGTTCATTGTCACCGCCGTGCCACAGGAACGTCAACGCCTTGGAAGATTGTCTTGGGAAGGGACCGCTTCGTCCACCGGCCAGGCAAGGTCTCAAGTGCTGCCAACGCAAGATGCCCCGCTTGAACCAAGGCCGGACGAGGTCGCGCCCATCCACTGCGGCGTGCTCCGGCTCGAGCTGGCGGCCTTCCGACTCCGGTTTGGTGACCAGTCGGTGCCGCTCACCTACTCCGAAGCGCGCATCCTCGCCGCCCTGTTCCAGGCCGCCGACGCGGTGGTGAGCCGCGACTCCCTGATGCCGCTACTGCTGACGGGAAGCGCCAACGAGCATGCGCTGACCGCCGCCATGTCACGCGTCCGGCGGGTGCTCCGAATCCTCGGCTTCGAGGCGAATCTCACTTCGGTGCGCGGCCAGGGATACATGCTTCGCACGCCAATCGGCGAACCGGCGTTCGAAGCCGGAAGTGCGCGCTTCCCGGCCGATGAATCGCGCCGGACCTCCTTCCGCCAGGACCAGCTCGGCCGTTAAGGCCGGCCAGCAAACCGCACTGCCCACCCGGCCTGCCTGCGCTGCAAGGGCGCGGGTATATTGCCGCTTGCCCTATATGACGTTTCTGTTACATTTCGCTTTCAGCACCGTTACATATTTTGGTCACGGCTGTAACAGAAGGGCAGTTGCATGCACGCTCTCCTCCTTGCGGGTCTCGCCGCCATCGCCCAGCCGGGCGCATCCGCCGAACTCGATTATGCGCAGGGCACGCTCGCCTATACCGCGCTCGTGCGCGGTGACCTGGCGCTTGCCGAAGAACAGCTGCGGTCGTCCGCAGCCGACCATCGCAACGATGGCGCCTGGCTCCTCAACTATGGCCAGCTGCTCGCCCGCCAGGGCCGGGTCAACGAGGCGCGCGAAGTCTTCCGCCGCGTTGCTCTCGCGCCCGACAGCGAAGTGGTGCTGGCTTCCGGCTCCGTGATCGGCACTCGTGAGGCCTCGCGCCTTGCCGCGCGCCGTCTCACCCAGCAGAGCCTGACCGCCCGCTAAGTCCGCGACGCGGGCCGATAGGGCACCGCAAGCACCGACCGGAGCGCCGCACGCTGCGATTGCGACAGCGCCCCCACTTGCATGCCCGGCGCCGCGAAGCGGGGGTGGAGCGTCTCGCCCCCGCGAACCCATTCGAAGTGCAGATGCGGTCCGGTGGCGAGGCCGCTGGCACCGACCGCGCCGAGCAGGGCTCCCTTGGCGATCTCCTGCCCTTGCGTGACCGCGATGCTGTCGAGATGGGCGTAGAGCGTCGCACTTCCGTCACGGTGGCGCAGCCGCACCACCCGTCCGTAGCCGCCGCGCCAGCCCGCCTCGGCGACCTGCCCGCCAAGCGCTGCCTGGACCGGCGTCCCGGCCGGTGCCCCGAAATCAGTCCCGCGGTGCCAACGCAGATAGCGAAGGATCGGATGGACCCTTAGCCCGGGGGTGGAGGTGATCGGCCCCGGGATTGGCCGGAGCATGCCGGCCTCGGGCGCGACCAGGTCCACTTTCCTCAGCTCGCCGCCCTCTCCCAGCCAGCGCTGCACCGTCCCATCGGGCCGATGCAGGCCAAGATAGAGCATCGGGCCGAACCGCCGGTCCTGCCCCTCCTGCTCGTGCGCGACGACGAGATCGAGGCTTGCGACCGCCGAGCCGCTGACCGCTTCCTCGACCTGCCGCCGGAGTGGTCCCGGAAGGCCCATCGCCACCATGTCGCCCGCCAGCGCAGGCCCACCGGCCAGGCGCACCCGGACCGGAGTCTCGTCGACGGTCTCTACAGTGACCCTCGCGACAAAAGCGTCGCCGCTCCGCTCGATGCTGATCTTGCGTCCGCCCTCGCGGCGATATTCAAGTCGTTTGATCGGCCGTGCACCGCCGGCCATCGGCGCACCGAGCCAGAGTTGCACCGGCCGTCCGGCCAGCGGCGGCAGCGACTCGGCGGCGGTTTCGGCCAGGACCGCGTCGAGCCCGGCGACCTTCGCCTCCAGCAGCAGCGCCGCGAGACCCGAGTCCGCGCGGAACAGGACCTGCGCATCGGCCGGCGCCGCGACCGGCTGCGCCATGACCTCGCCTGTGCCCGCGGGCGCGGATTCGCCAGGCTCCGCCTCCGCGACCTCGACCGATGTCGAGTAGCCGATCGTCCCCGCGCCCAGCGAAAGCAGCGCAAGCGACCAGGTCAGAAGGGACAGGCGGCGCATGGGATCATCGGCTCGGGCAAGGAGGCAAGGCCTCGCGGCTAGGGGGGAAAGGCGACACTTCTGTGACAGGGACCGGCATGAATCTGTCACATTGCCTACACCATATCGTCGCCTGCCACGATTAGCCGTGCCGCTCGAACCGGGGGCGGTGCGAGACCTCTCCCGACCATTCGCACAACGGGTCACGTAAGGGGTCTTATTCCATGAACATGGTGCAGGTTTGTCGCCGGCTGCTGCTGGTTGGTGTTGCAGCGAGCGTCCTTTCGGCCTGTGGCGGCGGCGCCGACGATGTCGCGTCGCCCGGCGAGGGCACCCTTGTCGGCGGTGGCGGCGGCGGTGGCGGCGGCACCCCGACCCCGACCCCGACCCCGACCGGTCCCGCGGCGGCCTGCCCGACCGGCACCATCGACCGCGGCGTGAACCCAGTCGTCAATCGTCGCAACTGCGGCCTCCCCGCGCGGGTCAGCAGCGCCCTGTCGCTGCCGAAGACCGCCGGCCTCTTCTACTCGATCGACGGCCGAGTCGATGTCGGCACCGATGTCGGCGGCGACGGCGCGGCGGCGGGTGGCCAGTCGGCCACCCTGTCGATCGATCCGGGCGTGGTCGTCGTCGGCCAGAGCCAGGCGAGCTTCCTCGTCGTCAACCGTGGCTCGCAGATCAACGCGGTCGGCAGCGCCACCGCGCCGATCATCTTCACCAGCCTCGACAATCTCGAGGGCCGGTCGACCGACACCAGCTCCAACCAGTGGGGCGGCATCCAGCTGCTCGGCCGTGCGCCCATCTCCAACTGCCTGTCGGCGGTCCCGGGCGGCTCGGCCCAGTGCCAGCAGCAGGCCGAAGGCACCGGTTCTCCGGCGCTCTATGGCGGCAACCTGCCCAACGACAACAGCGGCCAGCTGCGCTTCGTGCAGATCCGCTTCACCGGCTTCTCCGCCTCGGCCAACGCCGAACTCCAGGGGCTGACCACCGGCGGCGTCGGTGCGGGCACCCGGATCGAGAACGTCCATATCCACAACAGCGGTGACGATGGCGTCGAGATCTTCGGCGGCTCGCACAACATGCGCAACATCGTGATCACCGGCGCGGACGACGACACGATCGACACCGACTTCGGCTACAAGGGCTTCATCCAGTTCCTGATCGGCATCCAGCGGCCGCAGTCGCTGGGCGTCAACGGCGACACGATGATCGAGGCCGACTCGAACCCCGAAGTGACCGGCGCCGACGACTTCACGCCGCGCCAGTTCACCCGCCTGGCGAACTTCACCTTCATCCAGACCCGCACCGGCACCCGCGCCATCCACCTGCGCGGCGGCACCGACTATGCGCTCGTCAACGGCGTGGTCGTCAGCCCGTCGGCGTGCCTCGACGTCGACCAGGCGACGACCGTCCAGGCGACCGGCCCCGACGAGGCCGGCGCGCCGATCATCCGCTCGGTGTTGTTCGCCTGCACGCCCTTCGCCGATGCCGACTCGGACACGTTCGAGGACACGGCGCTCAACGCCGCGGGCAACACCAACAACAACACCGCCTTCACGTCGACGCTGACCAGCCTGTTCGTCAACGGCACCGCCGAGACGGCGGCGACGGCCTACAATGCGACGCTGCTCAACAGCTTCTTCGTCAGCGCGCCCTATGTCGCCGGCAACTTCACCCAGACCAGCTACGTCGGCGCGGTGCGGGATGCCAACGACACCTGGTACCGCAGCTGGACCTGCGACAGCGGCTACGCGAGCTTCGGTTCGAACGCGAGCTGCAACACGGTTCCGGCCTGATCCGACATGAAAGGAGCGGACCTTCATCTCCGCTCGAATGCTGCGGGAGGGGCGCCCGGTGCGACCCTCCCGTTGCGGCAAGTGCCGCTCTTTCAACACTGGGGAATTACCGATGTCTGACGCCTCGCGCCTGGCCAAGCTGCTGTTGCTGACCACCATCCTGTGCCCGGCTGCGGCGCTGGCGCAGACCAGCGGCGCCAATCCGCCCATCCAGACTCCGCCGACCGGCCCAGCCGCCGGCGACACGACGGCGGTGGACGCTCCGGGCACCGATGCCCAGACGGGCGAGCAGGCAGCCGAGCCCGAAAGCCAGATCGAAGTGTCCGCGCCCGGTGCCGACACCACGAGCGAGATCGTGGTCCGCGGCCGGCGCAACATCCTGCGCGCCGCGCCGGAGGTGGTCTCGGTCCTGTCCAGCGAAGACATTGCCCGCACCGGTGAAGGCGACATCGCCGGTGCTCTCCAGCGCGTTCCCGGCCTCAGCGTGGTCGGCAACGGCTTCGTCTACGTCCGCGGCCTCGGCGACCGCTACAGCCTTGCGCTTCTCAACGGGCTCGCCCTCCCCAGCCCCGAGCCGCTCCGCCGGGTCGTCCCGCTCGACATCTTCCCGACCAGCGTGGTGGCCAGCGCGGTCGTCCAGAAGAGCTATTCGGTCAACTATCCGGGTGAGTTCGGCGGCGGCGTCATCAATCTCACCACCTCGTCAGTCCCGCGCGAGACTTTCCTGTCGATCGGCGGCAGCATCGGCGGCGATACGGAAACGACGGCCAAGCTCGGCTACACCTATTATGGCAGCCGCACCGACTGGCTCGGCTACGACAATGGCGACCGCTCCATCGACGGCGTGTTCGGCGACGCCTTCCGGTCCAACAAGGTGATCGGCGAGGGCGCCAACTTCAATCGCGCGCAGATCCAGGCGATCACCGCCGACCTCACCAACAGCCGCACGTCGGTGCTCCAGCGCAACTTCGATATCCCGGCCAATTATGGAGTGGATGTCTCCGGCGGCACGTCGTTCAACCTCGCCGGCGCCGAAGTCGGGGTCATTGCCAGCGCCGGCTTCAGCAACAGCTGGCGCACCCGCGACGCGCTCCAGCAAACCCAGGGCGGCGACCTCATCGGAACCGAATTCCACGCGGTCCGGACCGACAATCGCGTGGTCGCCAACGGGCTTGTCGGCCTGTCGGCGAAGATCGGCGCGCACAACATCCGCTTCACCAACCTGCTGATCCGCGACACGCTCAAGATCGGGCGGCTGGCGGCAGGCTATGACGTGCAGATCGGTGATCCGATCCCCAACGGCCCGGCCCAGCAGATCAATCAGCGCACCGCCTGGTTCGAACGGCAATTGTTCAATTCGCAGGCGGTCGGCGAGTTCGACTTCGGCGACATCGACCTCGACCTTCGCGCCGGCTATGCCAACTCGCAGCGCAACGCGCCGTACGAGCGCAGCTTCAACTACGTCTACGACACCAGCGTCGCGGACTATGTGAACAATCTCACCACCAATCCGCAGAGCGCCGGCATCACCTTCTCCGAGCTCGACGAGGATGTCTGGAACCTTGGCGGCGACCTCAGCTACCGCGTGCCCGGCGACCGCAACATCACGCTGAGCGCGGGCGCGGCCTATCTCGATACCAAGCGCGGATCGACCCGCCGCGACTTCGCCTTCCGTCCAGCCAGTTCGCTGCCGCAGGGCGTCACCGAGCAGCGGCCGGACTCTCTGCTCAGCGACTTCAACGTCTACACCTACAACATCCTGCTGGTGGAGACCTCGGCGCTTGGCGGCACCGCCCGTTATGAGGGCGATCTGCGGGTCTCCGCCGGCTATGGCCAGGTGACGGGCGACATCCTGCCGAACCTGCGTTTCCAGGGCGGCGTGCGCTTCGAGAACGGCAAGCAGTCGGTGACTCTGGTCGACCTGTTCAACCAGGGCAATATCGCGCAGGTGCCGGCGATCGAGGAGAATTACTGGCTGCCGGCCGCGACCCTGACCTGGAACATCCGGCCGGACATGCAGCTGCGCCTGCACGGATCGAAGACCCTCGCCCGACCGCAGTTCCGCGAGTTAGCGCCGCAGGTCTATTTCGACACGGAATCGGATCGCCAGTTCTTCGGCAATCCCTTCCTCACCGACTCGACCCTGACCAATGCCGAAGCGCGCTACGAATGGTATTTCGCGCCGCAGCAGCGGGTCAGCGTCGCCGCCTTCTACAAGCGCATCAACAAGCCGATCGAGGCCATCGCCCTGTTCACCGGCGGCGCTGCGCTGATCACTACCTTCGGCAACGCACCGCGCGCCCAGCTCTACGGCGTCGAGCTCGAGGCGCAGAAGAATTTCCCGCTGAGTGGCGTCGGGCTCGACCGGCATCGGCTGGTGCTGATCGGCAACTACACCTTCTCGGACTCCGAGATCCAGGTGGAGGATGGCGACACGACGATCCTCAACGATCTTCGCGGCGATCGTCCGGCACGGGAAGTCTTCTTCGACGGAGACCCGCTGACCGGCCAGTCGCGCCACATTGCCAATGCGCAGATCGGAATCGAGAATACCGGCCAGCTGCAGCAGCTCACCCTGCTCTTCAACTATGCCTCCAAGCGCGTCACCAGCCGCGGCCCGGCAAGCGGCGGTGTGCGTCAGGACGACATCTTCGAGCGGCCCGGCTTCACCATGGACCTCGTCGCCCGCCAGGGGTTGAGGATCATGGGCAAGGAGCTGGAGGTGAAGTTCGAGGCGCGCAACCTCACCAACCAGGATTATGAGGAGACGCAGGAGGTCCGCGGCACCCGGCTGTTCGTCAATCGCTACCGCCTCGGCCGCTCCTTCTCGCTCGGCGCCTCGGTAAAATTCTAGAGGCCGCGCAAGAGGCTAGTCACAAAACCGTCATTTTGGCGTATCCCTTTCGTCACCCCGGCAGTCGAAGCGCTGGGCAGGGAGAGGGACTGGCCTTGCGGCGGACGATGATTCTCAAGCGGAGGGTGACCGCCCGGCAGTTGCTGCCGCGCGACGTCTACTTCTGGCTGAAGGCGGTCCTGCTCGCCCTGGTCGCCATCCAGGGCGCGCGGCTGTTCTGGACCATCGTCACGCCGCTCGGCCCGGTTGGCCGCTGGCTGCCGGCCGCGCCTGCGACCATCCCGGAGGCGGCACAGCTTGCACTGCTCTCGACCTTCGACCCCTTCACCGCCGCCCAGGCGCAGGCCGCGTCCGCACCGGCAGCACCGGTGACCGGTCTCGTCCTTGTCGGCACCCGCATGTCGATGGGAGCCGCGCCCGCCTCTGCGATCATCGCCGGGAGCGACGGAATCCAGACCAGCTATACGGTGGGGGACGAGGTCGCGCCCGGGCTGCGCCTGCTGTCGGTCGGCTTCGACTTCGTCCTGCTCGGCGGCAATGGCAGCGAGCAAAGGCTGGCAATGGAGTCGGACGAGCCGGTCGGCGCCGCCGCGCCGGCTTCGGCCTCCGCTTCGGCGGGCGCTGCGCCTCTGCCCCTCACCGCAGCCGCCATCCGCGACAATGTCGCCCTCGCCCCGCGCATGGTCGGTGGCCGGGTCACCGGCCTCCTCGTCAGCGCACTTGGCGATCCGAGTTTGCTTCAGCGGGTCGGCCTGCGCGATGGTGACGTGATCACGGCCGCGAATGGCCGTCCGGTCACCAGCCAATCCGCCCTCCTTGCGCAGCTGTCGCCCGGCGCACGCCTGTCCCTGACGGTGGAGCGCGGCGCCGCGACGGTGCCGGTCGCTCTGCTCCTCGAAGGAAATCGATGAACCGCTTCCAGCTTCTCCTGGCCACTGCCCTGCTCGCCACAGCGATGCCGGCCCCGGCCCAGTACAGCATGAACATGCGCGACGTGGACGTGCGCGCGCTCGCCTCCGACGTCGCGAGGGCGACCGGCCTCACCCTCGTGGTCGACGGTCGGGTCAACCAGAAGGTCAGCGTCACAACACGCCAGTCGTTGAGCCGCAGCGAATATTTCGAGGTCTTCCTGTCGACGCTGCGCGCCAACGGGCTCGTCGCCATCCCGATCCGCGGCGGCTACCGGATCCAGCCAGTCGAGGGCGCGGCGACCCAGCCCACCCGCATCGGCAGCGCCAATGCCTCGCGCAACCAGGTGGTCACCGAGATCTTCCGGCTTCGCAACATCGAGGCGGCGAATGCGGTCGAGACCCTCCGCCCGCTCGTTAGCGCGCAGGGGACGGTCACCGCCAACAAGAATGCCAACAGCCTGATCGTCGTCGACTTCGCCGACAATATCGTCCGCATCCGGCAGCTGCTCGGAAGCATCGACCGGCAGAGCAACACCAGCCAGATCGTCTATCTCCGCAACGCCGGCGCACGTGAGATCGCGACCTCGCTTGCCAGCATTGCGGGCCAGTCCGGCAATGTCTCGGTAGCGGCGGTCGACAGCAGCAATGCGCTGACCTTCAGCGGCGATCCCGGCGCGGTGTCGCGTCT
Organism: Sphingomonas sp. LHG3406-1; assembly: GCF_029637485.1. Classification (GTDB taxonomy): domain Bacteria; phylum Pseudomonadota; class Alphaproteobacteria; order Sphingomonadales; family Sphingomonadaceae; genus Sphingomicrobium. The sequence goes on from NZ_CP069128.1 coordinate 932,022, forward strand.
GGCGGCCATCGCCCGCGACCTCGATGCCCGCTCGGCCGCCAACGCCGACATCCGCGTCTACTGGCTCGATCACGCCGATGCCGAGCAACTGCTTCCCGTGCTCCAGCAATTGCTCGGCCAGCCGGTGACGCAGGCCTCCGGCGCGCCGAGCTTCATCCGCAGCCAGGAAGGCGAAGGCACCGGCGCCGGTCACGCCCAGCCCGCGCCCGCTCCGGTCCAGAGCAGCGGCGGCGAGAACAATGGCATCGCGCGGCGTGGACCGGCCGTGGTCGCGCGCTATCCCGGCACCAACGCCATCGTCGTCGCCGCCAGCGCCGACGTGCAGCGACAGCTGGGCGAAGTCATCCGCCAGCTCGACACCCGCCGCGAGCAGGTGCTGGTCGAAGCCATCATCGTCGAGATCGGCGACAATGCCGCCAAGCGCCTCGGCGTGCAGTTCCTGTTCGGGGGCAAGGACGCGCCGTTCGTCGCGACCAGCTACTCGAACGCCGTCCCCAACATCCTGACGGTCGGCGGCGCCATCGCCAATTACGAGCTTGGCCGGACGACCACCACCAGCACCGACGGCACGGTCACCACCACCATCGACCGTCCGCTCGGCGAGGGCATTACCGAAGCTGCGGTCCAGTCCGTGCTTCAGGCGACCGGCGGCTTTGCCGGCGGCATCGCCAACATCGGCCGCAACGCCATCTTCGGTGCGATCATCAACGCGGTGAAGTCGGACACGGAAAGCAACCTGCTGTCCACGCCTTCGATCATGACGCTCGACAATCAGGAAGCGAAACTGCTGGTCGGCCAGGAAGTGCCGGTCACTACCGGCGAGCGGCTGAGCAACAATTTCGACAATGCGTTCCGCACCGTCCAGCGGCAGAATGTCGGCATCCAGCTCGACGTGAAGCCGCAGGTGAACAGTTCGGGCTCGATCAAACTCTTCATCCGGCAGGAGGTGTCGAGCGTTGCCGGTCCCGTCGCGCCGCGTTCCTCGGATCTCATCATCAACAAGCGCGAGTTCAAGACGGTGCTGACCGTCGACGATGGCGAGATCCTGGCGATCGGTGGCCTGCTCGACGAGAATGAGCGGCGGACGATCGAGAAGATCCCGCTGCTGAGCAGCGTCCCGGTCATCGGCGAACTGTTCAAGTCGCGCAGCCGGTCGAGGGCCAAGACCAATCTGATGGTCTTCATCCGCCCGACCATCGTCCGCAGCGCCGCCGATGCGCGCCGGGTGACCGCCCAGCGCTATGGCACGATCCGCGCCGACCAGCTTCGCGTCCGTCCCGGCGAGGAGCCTTCGATCGATGCCCTGGTGCGGGACTATCTCGGCACCGTCCCGCCAGTCGCGCCCGACGTCCGCCCGGGCGATGCGCGCTTCGGCCCGGCCGCTGCGCCGGCGCCCGTGCCGGCAACCCCGGTCCGGAACTGAAGCCCATGGCCGAGCCGCACGAGCAGCTGGTGATCGAGGAGCCCGCGAGCATCGCGGGCGACGATCCCCTGCTGGCCGATGTGCGCGCGGCCGAGATGGAAGCGGTGCCGGTCACCGCGCTTATCGACCTCCCCTTCACCACCGCCCGCGACCAGGGCTTCATCCCCTTGCCGCGCGAGGATGGCGGGCTGGAGCTGGCAATGCGCGATGGTGCCGACCCGCTGCGCCTGATCGAGCTTCGCCGGCATCTTGGCCAACCCTTCGCGCTGCGCCGGGTCGATGCGGCGGAGTTCGACCGGCTGCTTCAGGATCGCTATGCCCTCGAAGGGAGTGCCGTCGGCCTCGCCCAGTCGATTGAGGGTAGCGACGGCCTCGACGCGCTCGCCACCGGGCTTCCCACTGCCGAGGACCTGCTCGCCTCGGCCGACGACGCACCGGCCATCCGCCTCATCAACGGCATCCTCGCCGAAGCCGTTCGCGCGGGTGTCAGCGACATCCATATCGAGCCCTACGAAAGCGGCCTGATCGTCCGCATGCGCCGCGATGGCGTGCTCAAGGAATCCTTGCGCATGCCGGCCCATGTCGCGCCGGTAGTGGTCAGCCGGATCAAGGTCATGGCCCGCCTCGACATCGCCGAGCGGCGGGTTCCGCAGGATGGGCGCATCGGGGTGGTCCTCGGCGGCCGCACCCTCGACGTGCGTGTCTCCACCCTGCCCAGCCGGGCGGGCGAGCGCGTGGTGCTGCGCGTACTCGACAAGCAGCAGGCTGGGCTCAGCCTCGCGCAGCTCGGCATCGACGGCGGAGCCGAGGCGATCCTGCGCAAGGCGCTGGCCGAGCCCAACGGAATCATTCTCGTCACCGGCCCGACCGGCTCGGGCAAGACCACCACCCTCTATGCCGCGCTCGGGCACCTCAACGATGGCAGCCGCAACATCCTGACCGTCGAAGACCCGGTCGAATATGCGATGGACGGGGTCGGGCAGACGCAGGTCAATGCCAAGGTCGGCATGACCTTCGCCAGCGGGCTGCGCGCCATCCTCCGCCAGGATCCCGACGTGGTGATGGTCGGCGAGATCCGCGACCGCGAAACGGCGGACATTGCCGTCCAGGCCTCGCTCACCGGCCACCTCGTCCTTTCGACCGTCCACACCAACGATGCGCCCGGCGCCATCACCCGCCTGCGCGACATGAAGGTGGAGCCGTTCCTGCTCGCCTCCTCGCTGCGCGCGGTGCTTGCCCAGCGTCTCGTCCGCCGCCTGTGCGAGCAATGCAGGACGCCGGAAGCGGGCGACAGCGGAACCGCCGCCCTGTTCGGCTTCGCACCGGGCACGACCATCTATCGCGCTGTCGGCTGCGAGCGCTGCGGCCCGACCGGCTACAAGGGCCGGATCGGCCTGTTCGAAGCGGTCGCGGTCGACGGCGAGATCCGCCGGCTGATCCTCGAAGGGGCGGACGAGACCGCCATCGCCGCCCACGCCTTCGCCCGCAGCCCGAACCTCGCCGCTTCCGCGCGGGCGCTGGTAGAGGCGGGCGTGACGACCCCGGAAGAAGCGATTCGCGTGTCGCGGGCCGGCGCGGAGGAGCCGCTTGCCTAGCTTCGCCTATGTCGCAATCGATCCGCGCGGGCGGGAGCGGAAAGGCACGCTCGACGCGCCGAGCCGCGAGGATGCGCGCGGGCGGCTGTCGGCGCGCAGCCTCCATGTCGTCCGGATCAGCGAAGGCGGTGCTTCCGCCACGCCGGTTCCCGCGCCCGGCGAACGATCGCTCCGGCTCAGCCGCACCCCGCGCCTCCGCTTCAAGCAGCTCACGCTCTTTACCCGCCAGCTCGCCACGCTGACGCAGGTGACCCCGATCGAGGAGTCGCTCCGCACCATCGCCCGCCAGAGCGACAAGGAAGAGGTGCGCGCCATCATCGCGAGGGTTGCCGACGGCGTTGTCGAGGGCCGCCGCCTGGCCGACGCCATGGCCCGCGAGCCGAAGAGCTTCCCGCCGCTCTACCGCGCCATGGTGTCGGCGGGCGAAAGCTCCGGCAGCCTGCCCGACATCCTCGAGCGCCAGTCGGCCCTGCTCGAACGGCAGGCGGCGATGCGGTCCAAATTGCTGTCCGCCCTCGCCTATCCCGCCATCCTGACCCTGGTGGCCCTGGGAGTCGTCGCCGCGCTGATGATCGCGGTCGTACCGCGCGTCGTCGAGCAGTTCGACAATGTCGGCCAGCAGCTTCCCCTGCTCACCCGCATCATCATCGCGCTGAGCAGCTTCCTCGCCAGCTGGTGGTGGGCGCTGCTGCTGCTGGCCGGAGTCCTGCTCGCCCTGGCGGCGGTTGCGATCCAGCAGCCCGGACCACGGCTTGCGCTGGACCGGCTTCTGCTCCGCCTGCCCCTCGTCGGCCGCCTGCTGCGCGACCTCCACGCCGCCCGCATGGCCCGCACGCTTTCGACCATGATCGGCAGCCGCCTGCCGCTGATCGAGGGCCTGAGGCTCACCACCGAGACGGTCCACAATCGTGCGCTTCGCCAGGCGACCGACGGGCTGGTCGAGGCGATCCGCCGCGGCGGCAGCCTGTCGGGCGCGCTCGGCCGGGCGCAGGTCTTCCCGCCCTTGCTCGTCTATCTCGCCGCCAGCGGCGAAAGCGCCGGCCGGCTGGAGATCATGCTCGAACGCGCCGCCGATTATCTCGAACGCGAGTTCGACGCCTTCACCGCTGCCTTCCTCGCCCTGCTCGAACCGATGATCATCGTCGTCCTCGGTGCGATCGTGGCGGTGATCGTGCTCGCCATCCTGCTTCCCATCCTTCAACTCCAGTCACTGGTCGGAGCCTGACCCATGCTGCGCCTGCTTCTCGCCCTGTTCACCGATCCCGCTGTCGCCCGGCCTCGCCGCCGCCAGCCGCAGCGCAACGGCTTCACCCTGGTCGAACTGATGGTGGTCATCGTCATCATCGGCCTGCTGGCGACAGTGGTGATGATCAACGTCATGCCGAGCCAGGACCGGGCGATGGCGACCAAGGCGCGGGCCGACATCGCGACCCTTTCGCAGGCCATGGAGATGTATCGGCTCGAAAACATGCGCTACCCCACCGACCTGCAGGCGCTGGCCTCGGCGCGTCCGGGCGGCGGCGGCGGCTATGTGCGGGGATTGCCAAACGATCCCTGGGACCGGCCCTACCAGCTCGCCGTTCCGGGTCCCGACAGCGCACCGTTCGATATCTACTCGCTGGGGGCCGACGGGTCACCCGGCGGCGAAGGCGAGAATGCCGACATCCGTGGCAACGCTTCCTGATCCTCGCCGCGAGGCCGGCTTCACCCTCGTCGAGCTGCTGGTTGTGCTGGCGGTGATGGGCCTGCTCGCGGGCATTGCCGTGTGGCGCTGGCCGGCGGGCGACGAGCGTGCGCGGACCGATGCCGTTGCGCTCGCCAGCCGCATCGCAGCCGCCCGCGACCAGGCGATCCTCTCCGGCCGCCCACTCGCGCTCGAGGTCGACCAGACCGGCTATCGCTTCGAGGCTCGGTCCGGTGGCCGGTGGCAGCCCGCCACCGACGCGTCGCTGCGCGAGCGGCGCTGGAGTGGCAACGTCCGCCCGGCCCTGCCCTCCCCGCGCGTCCGCCTGCGCTTCGACAGCGTCGGACTGCCGGATTCGGCGCTGAGCATCACCCTTCAGGGCCGCCAGAGCCGGTCCACGGTCGAGATCCTCGCCGACGGGGAGATCAAGGTCGGGTGACCCGCAACGGCTTCACCCTGCTGGAGCTGCTGGTGGCTCTGGCGGTCTTTTCGATCGCGGCGCTCGCCCTGCTGCGCCTCGATGCCGTCGCGGTCGCCACCACCGCCGATCTCGCCGCGCGCGAGGGGGCGATGCTGACCGCCGAGAACGAGGCCGCGCGCCTCCTTACCGATCCCGGCGCGCCGACGATCGGAAGCGCCGACCGCAACGTATCGAACGGCGGCCGTCAATTCCTTGTTCGCGAAACCATTTCGCCGACGCCTGACAAGAGGCTGGTCCGAATCGACCTGGCAGTCCGCGATGCGCAGGGCGGCGGCCAGGCGGCACTGACCCTGTTCCGGAGGGTGCCGTGACCCCCCGCCGGTCCGAACTGGGCTTCACCCTCGTCGAGATGGTGGTCGCCCTGCTTATCTTCGCCGTTCTTGCGGGCGCCGGTGTCGGGCTGCTTCGAGCGAGCGTCGATACGCAGGAGGTGGTCGGCAAGGCTCTTGCCGACCTTGGCGAGGCGGCGCGGCTGCGAAGCCTGCTCCAGGGCGACCTTGGTCAGGCGCTGGTTCGACCGCTCGCCGATGCCCCGACCGGATTCGCCGGCCGCGCCGACGGCATGACCCTCGTGCGCGCCTATGAGCCGGCGGAGCGGAGCGCCGGCTCGATCGATGTCCAGGCGGTGCGCTGGAGCCTCGCCGGCGGGGCGCTGGTCCGCCAGACGGTCGACCCTGATGGCGCCACCGCCGGTCCGCCCGCGACGCTCGCCCGCGATGTCGCGGCCATCGCGCTCCGCTACCGGGCACCGGACGGCACTTGGCGCGGTACCTGGCCGGGCAGCGCCAGCGATCCTCCGCTTCCGACCGCCGTCGAGGTTCGGATCGAGCAGCAGGGCAAGGCCCCGATCACCCTGCTCGTCGCGCTCCCGCCGGTTCCGCCGCCACCTCCACCACCTGCACCGGCGCCGGGGCAGCCGGCATGATCGTCCACCCCTCCGAACGCGGCGCCGCGCTGCTCACCGTGCTGATGCTGGTCGCGGTGATCGCGACCATCTCCGCGACGGCGCTCGACCGCCTGACCGTCGCCACCCGCCTTTCCGCCAATGGCGCCTTCGCCGCGCAGGGGCGCCAGTGGCTCGGTCTTGCCGAGCAGCTTGCCGCCGCCCGCCTCGAGGATCTCGCCAGCGCCGACGCTGCCCGCACCCTCCCCGGGCCGTGGCTCGGCCAGCGGCGCGAGATACGCCTGCCCGACGGCGGCCTCGTCCGCGCGGAAGTGCGGGATGCCGGCAATTGCTTCAATCTCAACAGCCTGGCGCGGCCGCAGGCGGATGCAAGCAGCATCGCCGACCCGCTCGCCGTGCAGCAGATGCTCAGCCTGCTGACGCTGCTCGGCGTGGATTCGGGCCGCGCCTCCGGCATCGCCGCCGCCGCCGCCGACTGGGTCGACAGCGACCGCTCGCCCCTGCCCGGCGGGTCCGAGCAGCGCGCGTCGGGCAGCGGCTGGCCGCCTGCCAACGCCCCCTTCGCCGACGTCGGGGAGCTTGGCGCGGTGCAGGGAGTCACGCCCGAGATGATGACCATCGTCGCGCCTTTCCTCTGCGCGCTGCCCGAGCAGGCGCCGAGCGCGCTCAATCCGAACACCATGCTGCCGGAGCAGGCACCCCTGCTCGCCATGCTCGCCCCGGCGCAGCTCGGCCTCGCCGCCGCCCGCGCGCGCATCCTCGATCGTCCGGCGAGCGGCTATCAGAGCAGCGTCGCCTTCTGGCAGTCCGCGAGCGTCGCTCCGCAAGCCTTGCCGCCGGGCGCGGGCGAGCAGATCCGGCTCAAGTCCCGCTGGTTCGAGTTAAGCGCCGAAGTTTCGAATGGCGGTCAGTCGCTTGCCAGCACCACCCTGATCGATTTGCGCGAAGCCCGTGCCCGCATCGTCCGCAGGCGCTACGGGGAGGCCGGATGACCGACTTGCTTCTCCTCCTCCTGCCCGCCGTCTGCGATCCGGCCGACGCCGCCGTCCACTGGTGGCGGCTGGCGGACGGCAGCGTCGCGGAGCTTGGCAGCGACGAGCGCTGGCGCGCCTTGGCCGTACCGCCGACGGGCGGCGCGGGTCTGCCGGTGGTCGCCCTGGCGCCAGTCGCGGCGGTCTGCCTCGGCTGGCCGGAGCCGGAAGGCGCCACCTTGCCCCAGCGGCTCGGCGTGGCGAAGGCGACCGCGCTCGGGGACGCGGTCGGCGATCCTTCCACCCTCCATCTCGTCGCCGGCATGGTCGAAGAAAGGATCGCGGTTGCCACCGTTGCCAACGGCAGCATGGTCGAGTGGATCGACTGGCTTGGCGGCTTCGGGGTCGACCCCGTCGCCATCGTCCCGGTCGGCCTTCTGCTTCCGCCCGCCGACGAGTGGCGCGCAGCCGTGCTCGGCTCCGAGCGGATGATCGGGCGCGGGGGCCTGCTCGCCCCCGACGAACCTGCCCTGCGCGAGGCGCTGGTCGGCGAGGCGGAGCTGCCCATGCTGTCCGACGACGAGGTTGCGCAGCGTATCCTTTTCCTCGCCCAGGCGCTTCCGCTCAACCTCCGCAGCGGCCGCTTCGCGCGGCGGCGCCTGTTCGTCCTCGACTGGCGGCGGGTGCGCGAGCTTGCCGCCCTTGCCCTCCTCATCCCCGTGCTCGGGCTCGCCATGGCGCTGATCATGCTCTTCCGGCTCGATGCGGCGAGTGACCGGCTCGAGGCGGAGACAGCAAGGATTGCCTCCTCGACCCTTGGCCGCGAGCTGACGGCGACGGCGGCCGTGGGCGCGCTCGATGCGCGGATCGGCGAGACGCCGGGGGCGAGCGGCTCGGCCTTCGTGCCCCTCACCGCGCTTTACCAGCAGATCCAGCAGGTGCCCGGCACCACCGCCATGGCCGTCAACTGGCGCGCCGACGGAACGCTTACCGCGAGTCTGGCGGCTACGCGTATCGAGGACGTCAATCGATTGCTGCTCGCGCTGCAGCGGGCCGGCTATCGGGTGACGGCCACCACGCGCGCCGGTACGGGCGGGCAGATGATCGCCGACCTGACCCTGAGGAGCGCGGAATGAGCGCGGTGCGCGACTGGTGGCTGGGGCGGACCGTGCGCGAGCGCTGGCTCGTCGCCCTCATGCTCGCCATCCTCCTCCCCCTGCTCGCCTGGCTGCTGGTCGCGCGGCCGCTGATCGTGGCGCTCGAGCAGGCCCAGCAGCGCCATGTGCAGGCGGTCCGCCAGCACGGCCTGGTGCTGGCGCAGGTCACCCAGCTGCGCTCGGCACCGCGAATCGCGGCCGGCAGCACCGCCGCCGCCCCGATCGCGCTGAGGGTCACCGATGCCGCGGCCCGCGGCGGGATCTCGCTTTCGGCCAACCAGCCGCTCGGGCCCTCGTCGACCGCCATCACCCTCGCGCCGGCCAGCCCCACCGCCGCCCTTCGCTGGCTCCGGCAGCTGGAGCCGAGCGGGATCGTCGTGCGCGAGCTCGGCATCACGCCGCAGGGCAACGGCCTCGTCGTGGTCAACGCGACCCTCACCCAGGGTGCTGGGCGATGAACCGGCGCTGGGCCGTCTGGACCTCCGGGATCGCGCTCCTCGCGGCGCTGCTGATGCTGCCCTTGCGCGTCGCCTTGCCCGCCTCGGACCTTCAGCAGCTCGGCCTCAGCGCGCGGCAGGTCGGCGGCTCGATCTGGTATGGGCGGATCGGTGAACTGATGCTCGGCCGCCAGTTGCTCGGCACCTTCGACGTGCGGCTCGATCCCGGCGCCCTGCTGCTCGGCCGGATCGCCATGCCGTTCGAGCGGCTCGACGCCGTGCAGGGTCCGCTGACCGGCGTGCTCCGCGCCGGCGGATCGCTGCGCGGAGTCGAGCGCCTCAACGGCTCGCTGCCTGCCGCCAATCTCCTCGGCGGCGCGCCGGTCGATGCGATCAGCTTCACCAACGCCACGATCCTGTTCGAGGATGGCCGCTGCAGCGAGGCGACCGGCCAGATCGCCGCCAATCTCGCCGTCCGCTTCGGCCCGCTCGCGCTGGACCGCGGGTTCCGCGGCGCCCTTGCCTGCGAGGGCGAGCGCGTGCGTGCCCGGCTGGCGAGCGACGCCGGCACCGAGCGGCTGGAATTCTTCGTCAGCAACGAGGGCCGGGTGCGCGGCTGGATCACCATCCGGAGCCCGCTTCCCGGCCTCGACACCATCCTGTCGACCTATGGCTTCCGAACCTCGCCGGACGGCCTGACCCTGCCGTTCGAAACGCGCCTGTGACGCCACTTCTGGCGGTGCCCGCCGGGCTGCTGCTCGGCGCCATCGTCGGCAGCTTCCTCGCCACCTTGTGCCTGCGCTGGCCGGAAGGGCGAAGCGTCGGCGGCCGCTCGCAATGCGACGGCTGCGGCCGGCAGCTTGGCGCCCGCGACCTCGTGCCGCTGCTGAGCGCCGCGCTGGCCGGGGGCCGGGCGCGCTGCTGCGGCGCGAGGATCGACCCGCTGCACCGACACGTCGAATGGGCGGCGGCGCTGATCGGCGCCCTGTCTCTCTGGATCGCGCCGAGCCCTGCCGGCTTGGCCCTCGCCCTGTTCGGCTGGATGTTGCTGCCCTTGCTTGTTCTCGATCTCAGGCACTTCTGGCTTCCCGACCGGCTGACCATCCTGCTTGGCCTGACCGGACTCGCCGGCGGTAGCCTGCTCGACCTCGCCAGCCTTGAGCGCCGGCTGATCGGGGCCGTGGCGGCGGGGGCCCTGCTGTTCCTGATCGGCTTAATCTACCGACTGACCCGCAGGCGCGAAGGGCTCGGCGCCGGAGATCCCAAGCTCCTTGCTGCCATCGCCTTGTGGGTAGGACCGGAACTGACCGTCCTCACCCTGCTCGGCGGCGCCCTCCTCGGCCTCGCCTTCGCGCTGCGCCATCGTCATTCGGCCACGACCGCCCTGCCCTTCGGCGCCTTCCTCTGTCTCGCCGCCTGGCCGGTCGCGGCGTTCGTGATGACGGGTGTGGCCTGGAGGCCATAACGTTCGCCCGGAAGCGCCCTGATCCGGTTTCAGGCGAGTAACATCGGGAACCCTCCTCCGCCGCAGGACTTCACCCCTGATTGCTTGTTTCTCTTTCCGAACCTTGCCCGAGCGGCCAAGTCGTGTCCCCACGATGAGCGCCAAGATGCTTGAGGCTGCCCGGCCGACGGGCGACGTCGCGCCGATGTTTCGCCGGCGACTGCTGGCCGGCACCGTCGGCCTGATCGCCTTGTGGGCGGCGCCCGCCGCGGCGGCACAGCCGACAAGGCCGCCCGAGGAGCGCCCGCTCTGCCCGCCCGAGCCGCCGACGGCGGCCCCTGCCCCGCCTGCCGGCGCGAACCTGCCCGAGGTGGAGACGATCGTCTGCCGCGAGGAGGTGGAGAAGGACGTGCCGCCGCTCGGCGCCGACGATCCCGCGCTCGGCCAGCCGCTGGAGAGCATCGCCGAGTTCGAGCAGCGCCTCCGCGCGTCCGAGGCGCAGGCCGGCGACATCGCGCCCACCGCCGATCCCGAGCTTGCCGTTCCGCTCCCCCCGCTGAACCAGTTCGACGTGCGGGAGGTCGAACTGGCCCAGCCGGAGCCTGACCGGGCCGCGGCCGAGATCCGCTACCAGGTCCGCGTCGAAGGACTGGAGGCCGCCGACGGCGCCACCGACATCGCGCTGCGCGACCAGTTCGACGATCTGTCGGCGCTCCGCAGCGGCCGGGCCGCGAACGAAGCGCAGCTTTCCGCGCGGCTGACCGAGGACAGCGAACTGCTCCTGCGCATCCTCCAGGCCGAAGGTTGGTACGATGCGGCGGTCCGCACCCGCATCGACCGGCCGAGCGGGCCGGACAGCCAGTCGACCGCCGCCGTGCTGCTCGTGTCACCCGGCGAGCGCTACCGGATTGGCAGTATCGCCATCCAGGCCGATCCGACGGTCCCGGCCAACCTCATCAGCGACACCCTTGCCCTGCAGCCGGGCGAGCCGATCGTCGCCCAGCGCGTCCAGGGGGCGGAAGCCAATATTGCGGTGACCCTTCCGCAAAATGGCTATCCCTTCGCCACCGTCGGTCAGCGCGACGTCCTGCTCGATCCCGAAACGCGGCTCGGCGACTATGTGCTTCCGGTCACGGTGGGTCCGCGCGCACGGTTCGGCGGTATCCGCACCACCGGCGACCTCGCCTTCGACACCCGGCACATCGGCGTCCTCGCCCGCTTCGACCAGGGCGAGCTCTACGACAGCCGCGACGTCGACGACCTCCGGCAGGCGCTGGTCGCCACCGGCCTCTTCTCCACCGTCGCGGTCGCCCCCGAGCGGAGCGGCCAGCTCAACCCCGACGGCACCGAGCAGGTGACCCTGCTCGTCACCCAGGACGCCGGGCCGCCGCGGACCCTTGCGGCAAGTGCTGGATACGGCACCGGGCAGGGTTTCCGGGTCGAGGGCAGCTGGACACACCGCAACCTGCTGCCACCCGAGGGTGCGCTGATTGCGTCGGTCGTGGCGGGTACGCAGGAACTCGGCGCAAGCGCCATCTTCCGCCGGTCGAATGCGGGCAGGCGCGACCGCACCTTTCAGGCCGGCGTCGAGGCGCTTCGCAGCAATTACGACGCGTTCGAGGCGCTGACCGGGCGGCTGTTCGCGCGGCTCAGCTACGACAGCACGCCGATCTGGCGCAAACCCATCACCTGGGGAATCGGTGCGGAAGTGCTGGGAACGGTCGAGAAGGATTATAATCTGGCGCGGTCCGGCCGCCGCGACCGCAAGTTCCTGATCGGCAGCCTGATCGGCCAGCTCGGCCTTGACCGCACCGACAGCCTGCTCGACCCCACCCGCGGCTTCCGGGCGCAGATCCTCGCCCAGCCCGAAGCGGCGCTCGGCGGCGGCTTCAATCCCTATTTCCGCAGCCAGCTCGACGGCAGCGCTTATTATCCGTTTGGCGACAGCATCGTCCTCGCCGGCCGGGCGCGCATCGGGACCATCCTCAACGTCGACCGCTTCGACCTCGCCCCGTCCCGGCGCTTCTATGGCGGGGGCGGCGGATCGGTGCGCGGCTTTGCCTATCAACAGCTCGGCCCCAAGGACCCGGAAGGCGATCCGCTCGGCGGGCTCAGCCTGGTGGAGGGCGCGGCGGAGGTGCGCTATCGCTTCGGCGACTATGGCGTGGTCGGCTTCGTCGACGTCGGCCAGGTCTATGACCGGCGCGTGCCGACCTTCGACGACCTGCGCGCCGGCGTCGGCATCGGAGCCCGTTATTATACCAGCTTCGGCCCAATGCGCATCGACGTGGCGACCCCGCTCGGGCGCCGGCAGGGCGAGAGTCGGCTCAACATCTACATTTCCATCGGCCAGGCCTTCTGATGAGCGAGCTTACGGCCGAGGCAGGAGCAGGCGCTGCGCCGGTCGAGGAGCGGATCGTCGTTCGGCAGCGGGCCAACTGGCCGGTGCGGCTCGCCAGATGGCTGCTGGGCCTCGTCATCGGCTTCTTCCTGCTGGCCGGACTGATCGTCCTCGGCATCAACACCGACCCAGGACGCCGGTTCGTCGCCGACCAGATCGAAGGGCTCGAGTTCGCCAACGGCATGAAGATCGGCGTCGGCCGGATCGACGGTTCGATCTATGGCGACCTCACCATCCATGGCTTCACCTTGTCCGATCCAAGGGGCGTCTTCTTCGCCGCGCCGCTCGTCCGGCTCGACTGGCGCCCATTCGACTATCTCGACAACCATCTCGACATCCGGCGCCTGACGGCCCCGACCGCCACCCTTGCCCGGCTGCCGGAGTTCCGGGCCACGCCGCCGAGCGACGGCCCGCTCCTTCCCGATCTCGACATCAGCATCGGTCAGCTCAAGATCGATCGGCTGGTGGTCGGCCCGTCGGTCACCGGCGAGCGAAGGGTAGGCTTCGTCGAGGGCCGTGCGCGCATCGCCGACCGCCGTGCGCAGGTGGCGCTCCAGGCGTCGGTGTTCGGCGGGGAAGGTCGCGCCGGCGGGGATCGCCTCGTTCTGGCGCTCGATGCCGTGCCCGAAGACAATCGCCTGGCGCTCAACGCCTTCGTCAGTGCGCCGACCGGCGGCGTGCTGGCACGGATGGCGGGGGTTGACGAAGCCTTCTCCGCGCGGCTCCAGGGGTCGGGCGACTGGAAGCAGTGGAACGGGCGCCTGCTCGCCGATCTCGACGATGCGCCCTTTGCCCGGCTCCAGCTGACCGCGCGCGACGGACGGTTCGGGGTGCGCGGGCCGACCCGCATCGCGCGGCTGGTCGAAGGTCCGACGGCGGCACTCCTCGGTCCGATCACCACCATCGACCTTCAGTCGAGCTGGCAGAACCGCCGGGCCGACCTCAACGGGCGCATCGGCAGCGACGCCTTCACCCTCGTCGCCAATGGTATGGCGGATGTCGGACGAAACCGGTTCGACGACCTCCGGCTGAACTTCGCTCTCCTCAAGCCGAGCGTGCTGGCGCCCAATCTCACCGGTCGCGAGCTTCAGGGTGTCGCGACTCTGAACGGCGAAATGCGCCGCCCGGCGGTCGACTACCGCCTCACCGCCTCGACGCTCGCCTTCAACGACATGGGCCTGCAGGGGCTGGTGGCGGAAGGAGAGGCACGCTTCGACGGGCCCCAGCTGCTCGTACCGATCGCCGCCCGAGCCCGCGCCATCACCGGCCTCGACACGGTGGCGGGCGGAACGCTTCTGAACGTGCGGCTGGACGGCGACCTAGCAGTCGACTGGCCGCGGATCGTGTCGGACAACATCCGCATCCGCTCCGACCGGATCGACGCCCGGGCGATCATCCTCGCCGACGTCGGCCGGGGCCTTTACACCGGCGCGCTCGATGGACGGATCAACAATTACCGCGTCGACAGCCTTGGCATCTTCAACATCACCACCGACGCCGACGTGAGGAGACTCGCCAGCGGCGGCATCGGCCTCGTCGGGCGGGTGAGAGCCCAGTCGACCCGGCTCTTCAACGAAGGCGTGCGGGACTTCCTCGGCGGCAACCTCGTTGCCTCGAGCGACGTGGCTTATGGCGCCGACGGACTGATCCGCTTCTCGCGGCTGCGGCTGAATGCGCCCGATCTCCGCGTCACCGACGGCCGCGGTTTCTATGCGCCCGACGGCCGCGTCGCCGTCACCGCGAGCGGCGTCTCGCGGCAATATGGACCGGTCGGGGTCGAGGTGACCGGCACCGCCTCCAACCCGCGCGCGACCGTCACCGCAGCGCGCCCGGGCTTCGGACTCGGCATCGCCGGCCTGCGTGCGGAGATCCGCAGCAGGGGCAATGCCTATGACGTGCTGGCCCGCGGCCGGAGCGACTATGGCGACTTCACCGCCGACGTGTCCGTCCAGACGGCTGCGGGGCCGCTGACCATCGACATCCGCCGGGCGACCCTTGCCGGGATCACCGCACAGGGTCGCGTGAGGCAGACGGCGGCGGGTCCGTTCGCCGGCCAGCTCCGCGCCACCGGCGACGGGATCGGCGGGCTGGTGCGCCTCGACGCGGTCGGCCGCTACCAGCAGGCCGTCATCAACCTGCGCGCGCGCAACGCCGTCCTGCCCGAGCCGGCCGGCATCGCGGTCGGTGCCGCCATCGTCGACGCTCGCGTGATCCTCTACGACCAGCCGGAGATCGTTGCCGACGCGCAGCTCGCGCAGGCGCGCTTCGGCACCACCGACGTCTCCGCCTTCCGCGCCATCGTCAATTATCGCGGCGGACAGGGTTTCGCGCGCGGCATTGCCGAGGGCAGTTCGGGAGTCCCCTTCCGCCTCGCCTTCAACGCCGACCTCCAGCCGAACCTGTGGCGCGCCGCGCTCAAGGGACGGGTAAACGGCGTCGACGTCCGGACCGCCAGCCCGGCGCGCATCGTGCCTCGCGGCGGGACGTACGAGCTGCTCCCGACGCGCCTCCAGCTCGACCAGGGAAGCGCGCGGATCGCCGGAAGCTATGGCTCCGAGCTTCGCCTGCAAAGCCGGATCGACGGCGTCGACCTCACCGTCATCAACATCTTCGCGCCCGACCTCGGCCTCGGCGGACGCGCAACCGGAAGCATCGACTTTGCCCAGCGCGGCGATGCCCTTCCGATGCTCGACGTGAGCCTCGCCGTGCGCGGGCTGACCCGCACCACCGCCGCTGCCGTCAGCCGGCCGATCGACGCGAATGTGGTCGCCCGACTGAATGGCGGAAGCGGGTCGCTCAACGCCGTCCTGCGCACCCGCGGAACGGTGGTCGGACGGGTGCAGGCGGCGATCGCCCCGGCGGGCGGCGGAAGCTGGACCGAGCGGGTCGCGCGGGCACCGCTGCGCGGCGGCATCCGCTACGTCGGCCCGGCCGACGCGCTCTTCTCGCTGGCGGGCCTTTCGGACCAGAGCCTCAGCGGCCCACTCGGAGTCGCCGCGGACTTCTCCGGACGGGTCGAGCAGCCGTCGCTGCAGGGCGTCGTGCGCGGACGCAACCTCACTTATACCAATGCGACCTATGGCACGCGGCTCACGAACCTTGCCATCCAGGGCCGCTTCACCGGCGAGCGGCTGCAGGTGGACCAGCTGACGGCCAGCGCCGGCAGCGGCACCGTGCGCGGCAGCGGCTATGTCAGCCTGGCGTCGGCGAGCGGCTACCCGGCCGACTTCGACCTCACCCTCAACGATGCGCGGCTCGCCAACAGCGACGCCCTGCGGGTGACCGCCACCGGCAATGTCCGGCTGGTCAAGGCCGCCAACGAGGCGCCGGTGCTGCGCGGCACGGTGCGGCTGCCCGCCACCCGCTACCAGATCGTGCGCGAAGGCGCGGCCGACGTGCCGGTCCTCACCGGCGTCCGGTTCAAGCCGCCGAGGGGCCGTCCCCGGGTCACCGGCGACGCGCCGCCACCGTCGGCGAGCGCCAGCTTCGGCGACGTTCGCCTCGACCTCACCATCGTCGCGCCGGGCGAGCTGTTCGTCAGCGGCATGGGGCTGGAATCGGAATGGCGCGCCAACCTGCGCGTGACCGGCACCAGCCAGGATCCGCGGGTCGCCGGCGCCGTCGACCTGGTGCGCGGCACGCTTGGATTCGCCGGCCGCTCCTTTGCCCTCCAGGAAGGACGCATCCGCTTCAACGGCGGGCGCACCGGCGATGCCACGGTGGCGCTCAGCGCGACCGAGACGATCGACGATGTCGACGTGACGGTAAACGTGACCGGCGCCGCCACCGACCCGCGCATCAGCTTCACCAGCTCGCCCGGCCTCCCGCAGGACGAGATCGTGTCGCGCATCCTGTTCGGCAATTCGGTCGGCCAGCTGTCGACGCTCCAGGCCGTGCAGCTGGCGGCGTCGCTCAACACGCTGCGGGGGTCCGGCGGCGGGCTCAACCCGCTCGGCCAGCTTCGCCAGCTGGCGGGCGTCGACCGGCTCCGCATCCTTGGGCCCGACGACACCGACGGCCGCGGAACCGCGCTGGCAGCGGGCAAGTATATCGGCGACGACATCTACCTCGAGGTCATCACCGATGCCCGCGGCTTCACCGCCACGCAGCTGGAAGTCACGCTCAGCCGGAGCCTGTCGATCCTTAGCCAGGCCGGCGGATCGGGCGGCACCAACGTCAACGTGCGCTACCGGAAGAACTATTGATGCGCCCGAGCGCGGTTCCACTGCTTCTCCTCGCCCTCACCGCCTGCGGCGACCGGCGGAGCTTTGACGAGCGCTATTCGGACACGAGCGACAAGCTGGAGCAGAAGGCGCGGCAGCTGGACGAGAACCTCGCCGCGGCCGCGAACGCAGCCGACTCGGCGGGCAACGAAGCGGGCGGCTCAACGCGCACCGACTGACGGCGGGTGGCGCTGGCTTACAGGGGTGTTCAGGCCTCCTGCCGCCGCATGCGCGCGACCAGCTCGGCGATGCCCGGCTTCTGTCCCTGGGCGAGCAGGCTGGCCCGGAACAGCCGGCCGAGCAGGACCAGTTCGAGGACGACGAACGCCGCGAGCACGAGGCCGGAGCCGATCACTTCCCACGCCGGAATGCCAGCGCCGAGGCGGGCAAGCACGGCGAACGGCGTCCACACCGGGATCCAGGTCAGGACAGTGATGCCGATGCCGGTGCCGCCGTCCATGATGCCCTGGATCAGGATGGTGATCGGCAGGATGATGAGGAGGATGATGGGCATCAGATAGCCCTGGGCGTCGTTCATCGAATCGCTGATCACGCCGACCGCCAGGAAAAAGACCGAGATGGCGACGTAGCCGACGACGAAGAAGTAGATCATCGCCGCAATGGTGCCGGGCGACGTGAGCGGCGCCAGTGCGGGGCGGATCAGGTCGGCGATCGCCCCCTGCGTCGCATAGGCCGCGACCACCCCGCACCCGATCCAGACCGCGATCATGGTGAGGCCGACGCCGACCGTGCCGGCCAGCTTGCCATACATCAGCTCTTCCGGGCTGACGGCGGCGAGCACCGTCTCGAGCAGCTTGTTGGAGCGCTCCTCGACCGTGCCCTGGAGCATCCAGCTGCCCGACAGCATGAGGCTCATCATCAGGAGGTAGGAAGCGGCGAGCGGCAGGATGGAACGGACCAGCAGCGACTCGCGCGCGCCGCCACCGGGCGGCGGCTGGGTGATCTGCAGCGCGGGCGTGACCGTCGCGGCCGCCGCCGCGACCTCCGGCGCAACTCCGCGTTCGGTCAGCAGGCTCTGGCGGAGGCTGCGCGTCAGCACGTCCTGCACCGTCGAGACGAGCCGCGAGTTGGGCTGCCCGCCCGTCCACAGGCGCACGGCGCCGGTCGCCGCGAAGTCCGCCGGGACCAGCACCACCGTGTCGATCCGCTTGGCCGCCTCGTCGGCGGGCTGGAGCAATTGCCTGACCCGGCCGTCGAGCTGTGCGGCGGGACGCCGGACCAGGTCGGCTTCGGGCGCCACCAGTTCGGTGCGCTCACTCGGCGGCTCGAATTCGGGCGTGCCTTCGGGCAGCGCGGGGCGGAGCTTCGCAGCCGCTGCTTGCCAGCCGCCGGAGGATGCGAACCGGGCGACTTCGGCGTCGGCAAACCAGCGATCATGCTGCGCCCAGGGCGCACGCGGAGCGACCGCGTCGAGCTTGTGACGCTGGACGTAGCGCGCCAGGGCATTCAGCACATCGCGCTGATGATCGAGCCGCAGCCGCTCGGTGATGGCGGCCGACGCCGCGCCGCCGCTCTGGTCGATGACCATCACCCGGTCGGCCTCGTCATTGTCCATGAAGCGCTGGGTGAGCGGTGCGATGGCGAAGGCCAGCGGCAGGATCAGCAGCGTCAGCCAGAAGCTGCGCATGCGGGTGATCTGGCGGAACTCGCGGGCCGCCACCAGCATGATGTTCTTCACTGCTGCGTCTCCTGTGGCCCGACCACGTGCAGGAACACGTCGTGAAGGCTCGCCCGCCGTTCGTCGAAGCGGCGCAGCGGAATGCCGGCCGCCGTCATGTGCTGCAGGAGGTCGGCGGCCTGGTGGGCGGGTTCGAGCTCGACCGCCCACTCATGCCAACCGTCGCCGACTTCCCCGCCCGCCTCCGCCCGAGTCACGCCCGGCAGGCCGGCGGGCGATTGCTGGGCGACGATGGTGAGGCGACCGGGCAGCAGGCCGCGTGCATCGTCGAGATTGCCTTCGAACTTCTTCTGCCCCTTGGCCAGCAACAGCAACCGGTCGCACAAGCGCTCCGCATGCTGCATGACGTGGGTGGAGAAGACCACGGTGGCACCCCCGGCCGAGGCGCGCTTGATCTCGTCCTCGAGCAGGCCCTGGTTGACCGGATCGAGGCCGGAAAAGGGTTCGTCGAGGATCAGCAGCCTCGGCCTGTTGACCACGGCGGCGGCGAGCTGGACCTTCTGCGCCATGCCCTTCGACAATTTGTCCATGGTCGAGCGCGCATTGGCGGCGAGGCCGAAGCGATCGAGCAGGGCGAGCCCTTCCGCCTTTGCGTCGCCGGTGGTCATGCCCTTCAGGCGACCGAAATAGATGATCGTGTCGAGCGCCGACATGCTCCGGTAAAGGCCGCGCTCCTCGGGCAGGAAGCCGAGCAGGGTCCGGTTCTCGCGCCCCGGCGCGCGCCCCAGCACGGAGATGCCCCCTTCGGTCGGCCTGATGATGTCGAGCACCATGCGCAGCGAGGTGGTCTTGCCCGCCCCGTTCCCACCGAGGAAGCCGAACACCTCGCCATGACGGACGTCGAAGCTCAACCGGTCGACCGCGGTGACCGCCCCGAAGCGCTTCGTCACCCCGCTCAGCGACAGCGCCACTTCTTCCTGCACAGACGACCCCAGTTCCGCTCGATGCCGAGGCAGCAAGGGAGCGGAACGGCCCTGCCCGGTCAACCTCCATCTGCCAGCGATCTACCGACGTCCGCAGGAATTCGACAGGCGATCTCAACCGAACTGCGGACAGCTTCCGGCCATCGCAAGGGGCCCGATAATCATGAGCGCTGCTGACCATCGACCAGCCAGCTTCACCGCCCTGGCCAGCCGCCCGGAGTGTGCGGCCAACGAAAAAGCCCCAGAAAACCGCTTGGTTTTCCGAGGCTTTGTAATGGTGGGCGTGGCAAGGATTGAACTTGCGACCCCTGCGATGTCAACGCAGCGTGGAAAGCGGGAATGGCGGAAAACTGCGCTTCAGAATGCTGGTTCGCACCCGGATTTAGCCCATTTCACCCGCTTTGTGAGCTTTTTCACCCGGATTACACCCGGATCGCACCCGGATGGATTTCCAGGTGCTCGGTCCTTCCGTCCTTTCACGCAAGACCACGTCTATCTGTTTGATCAAGCGCAGGTTTGCGCTTGCCAGGCTCGCCCCAAGCAGCTTCAAAGGGGTTGAGATCCCAAGCACGGTCAACCCGAGGTCGCAATGTCAGCTTTGTTAAGGTGGGTTGCCAGCAAGTCACTGCTCTTCGTCCTGCTTTTCCTAGGAATCGCGGCTTTCACTTTCTTCGGACCTGCCATCCGGGCGGCGCTTACGCCAACACACCTACGCCAAGAGATTATGTCATTGGCGGACGTAAGAATGCGCTTGGCAGAATCCCGCGCAGTAACTCAGAACAAGCTTGAGCAAACGGCCAGCACCTTCAAGGCGCAAGGTGTTGAGCAGCTTCAACTCCGGCTGACCGCAGCCCATCGGGAACTGCAGGGAGCAGAAGCGGAGCGCCGCCATCCTGTAGCCTTCACCCCGGACGGTTTCGATGCAGCCGCGTCCGAGTTTGGCCCGGAGGTTGTGGATGTGCACCTCGACCGCATTGCTCTCGACTTCTTCCTGCCAGCCGTAGAGCCGTTCCTCGAGTTGCGCCCTGGATGACAGTTTCTGAGGATGCTCCATCAGGGTCTCGAGGACCGTGAACTCGCGGCGGGAAAGGGTGAGGCTCTCCCCGGCCTTGGTCACCACGCGATTGGCAGGATCGAGGCTCAGGTCGGCCCATTCAAGCACGGGAGTTGCACGTCCTTGGCCGCGACGGACGATGGCGCGAAGCCGTGCCGCAAGTTCGTCCAGGTCGAACGGCTTGCCGAGGTAATCGTCGGCCCCGCTATCCAGGCCAGTGATCCTATCGAAGGTTGCGTTCCTGGCAGTGAGGAGCAGCACCGGCGTCGAACTTCCGGCCTTTCGCCACTCCTGCAAAAGGTCCAGCCCGAAGCCGTCTGGAAGGGCGAGATCGAGAACGATGGCGTCGTAGCTCCAGTCGGTCGCAGCCGCCTTCGCATCATGCAAATTGTCGACGGCATCGACGGTGAATCCGGCGAGCGCGAGCCCGGCTTCAACCGCCTCACGCAACATGGCGACGGCTCTCGGAGCCGCAATGCTGCTGTCATCGATGGGCGCGATGACGATTTTCCTTGGACTAGGGCTTGGCCTCGCCTTGCCGTTCCTGATCCTCGCCTATGTTCCCGCGAGCCGTCGCTGGCTGCCCAAGCCTGGACCGTGGATGTTGACCTTCCGCCGCATCCTGGCGCTTCCGATGCTCCTGACGACTGTCGGGTTGCTGTGGCTGTTGGGCCGACAAGGCGGAACGGCCGCGATGACGGCAGGAGCGCTTGCCGCACTGTCGATCGCGGTTGGTTTGTGGTGGGTCGGCCTGCGCCAACAAGCTGGCCGATCGCGGAGCTGGCTTCCCCTTGCGGCGTCCGCTTTGGCGATCGGCCTGCTCATTGTGACAGCTCCACCGCGAACGGTCGCCGCCGCGCCTGCGCCTGCGATCGGCGGGATCGAGCCCTTTACCGAGAAGCGCCTTGCGGAGCTTCGTAGCGCGGGCACTCCCGTTTTCGTCGACTTCACCGCCGACTGGTGCCTGACCTGCAAGGTCAACGAGAAGGTCGCCATTGAGCGGCCGGAGACGAGAGCCGCGTTCGGTAAGGCTGGCTTAGTGACGCTGCGAGGGGATTGGACCAACGGGGATCCCACGATCACCCGCTTCCTGGCCCGCCAGGGCCGCAACAGCATCCCCTTCTACCTCTTCGTGGCACCAGGGAAATCGCCCGAGATCATGCCGCAATTGCTGACATCTCGGATGCTCATTGAGCGGGCCGTGGACGCCAAGACTTGACACGACATTAGAGAACTCTAAATAAGCGATGTCTTATGGAGAGTCGCATGGATACGGAGCTTCTGGCTCAATTTGGCGCCCAGGCCGAAAAAGCTGTGGGTCTGCTTAAATCGATGGCCAACGAATGCCGGCTGCTGGTGCTCTGTCACCTCGCGGCGGAGGGCGAGCTGTCGGTCGGGCAATTGCAGGACCGCGTCGGCCTCGGCCAGTCGGCCCTGTCGCAGCACCTCGCCAAGCTGCGCGAGGAAGGCCTCGTCGCCACCCGCAAGGAGTCGCAGACGGTTTTCTACAGCGTCTGCGATCCCAAGGCGCAGCAGGTGCTCGCGCTTCTCCACGACCTTTTCTGCCCCGAGCTCGGGGCCTCCAATTCCAGCAGGAGCTAGTCTGATGACCACCGCTTCAACCAACGATCGCCACATCGAGCACGCCGTCGCGCAGGTCGCCGACGTTATTCACGGGGAGCTTCGCGCACCGCAGGTGAAGGCGTTCTTTGACGAGCCGACCTTCACCGTCAGCTATGTCGTCAGCGATGCCGCCACCAAGCGGGCGGCGATCATCGACAGCGTCTGGAACTTCGATCATGCGTCGGGCCGCACCAGCTTCGACAGCGCCGACAAGATCGTCGCCTATGTCGAGGAAGAAGGCCTGACGGTCGACTGGATCCTCGAGACCCACGCCCATGCCGATCACCTGTCGGCGGCGCCCTACCTCCAGCAGAAGTTGGGTGGGAAGATGGCGATCGGGCGTGAAATCGTGACCGTGCAGGGCGTGTTCGGGAAGATCTTCAATGAGGGCACTGAGTTCGCTCGCGACGGCTCGCAATTCGACCGCCTGCTCGACGATGGCGACGTGCTCGACATTGGCGGCATTCCGCTAGTCGCGCTGCACGTACCCGGCCACACCCCGGCAGACATGGCCTATGTCGTCGGCGACGCGCTGTTCACCGGCGATACGATGTTCATGCCGGACTATGGCTCGGCCCGCGCCGACTTTCCGGGCGGCGACGCGCGGCAGCTGTATCGTTCGGTTCGCCGGCTGATGAAACTGCCGGACGAGACCCGCGTGTTCCTTTGCCACGACTACAAGGCGCCGAACCGCGACGAATATGTGTGGGAAACCACCATGCTCGCCGAGCGCACCGCCAACGTCCACATCCACGAGGGCGTGAGCGAGGACGACTTCGTCGCCATGCGCACCCAGCGCGATGCCACGCTGTCGATGCCCAAGCTGATCCTGCCGTCGCTGCAGGTGAACATGCGCGGCGGGCACCTGCCTGAGCCGGAGGATAATGGCGTGCGCTACCTCAAGCAGCCGATCGACCTGCTGTGAGCGCGCTATTCGCCAACGCACAGCCGCTCCACGGCCTCGTCGGCGGCGTGATGATCGGCCTTGCGGCAGCGCTGATGTTGCTAGGGGCCGGTCGGATCGCCGGTGTTTCAGGTATCACCGCGCGCGCCACCGGCCTTGCCGACAGCGGCATGTCGCGCAGCAGCGCGTGGATGTTCCTGATCGGCCTGCCGCTCGGAGCGCTGCTGGTCGCTGCGATCATCGGACAGGGCGAGGCCGAGTTCGCCTCGTGGCCCGTCCTCGTCGCCGCTGGCCTGCTGGTCGGTATCGGCACCCGGATGGGCAGCGGCTGCACCAGCGGACACGGCGTGTGCGGCGTCAGCCGTCTGTCGCAGCGCTCGATGATCGCCACTGCCACCTTCATGGCTGCGGGCATCGCCACGGTTGCCGTCATCAATCTCATCGGAGGCCTGTAATGAGTGTCGCACGACGCTTCCTTCCGCCGCTGTTGTCAGGCGCGCTGTTCGGCGGCGGTCTCAGCATCGGCGGGATGACCGATCCCGCGCGGGTACGAGGCTTCCTCGACCTGTTCGGCGCATGGGATCCGACACTCGCCTTCGTCATGGGTGGTGCGGTGATCGTCATGGCGATCGCCTGGCGATTGCAGGCGCGGATGGCGCGACCGCTGTTCGGTGAGCGCTTTGCGTTGCCGGACCGGACCGACCTCGATGGCAAGCTGGTCGCCGGCTCCGCTTTGTTCGGCATCGGTTGGGGCATTGCCGGCCTGTGCCCCGGGCCTGCCGTCGCTTCACTCGCGCTGGCGCCCACGGCCGTTCTCCCGTTCGTAGCCGCCATGCTCGTCGGCATGGCCCTTCACCGTTTCATCCCCGAGCGCCGCGCGCTCGCTGCTCAAGGAGCCTGAACCATGAAGCTCGCCGTCCTCACTCCCAACGTCACCGCACTGGCCCAGCCGTCGGCCGACGACATCGCCAACCTCGCTGAGCGCGGCTATCGTTCGATCATTGGTAACCGCCCTGACGGCGAAAGCGATGATCAGCCCGCATGGGCCGAGCTCGAAGCCACCGCGATCCAGCAGGGCCTTGAAGCCCGCCACATCCCGGTCGTCATGGGGCAGATCACCGACGAGCAGGTCGCCGAGTTCCGCGACGCCTTGGAAACGCTCCCGAAGCCGATCGCCGTCTTCTGCCGCACCGGGACGCGTGCCGCCCTTCTGTGGGCTCTGGCCAACCAGGCCAATCTCACCGTCGATGAGCGGATCGCGATTGCCGCCAAGGAAGGCTACGATCTCGAGCCCTTCCGCCAACGCCTTTCGCGGGAGACCGACGATGCTCAAGCATGACATTGTCATCGTCGGCGCCGGTGCGGGGGGTCTCGCTGCGGGGGCGTCGCTGCTGCGCCGTGTACCGAAACTCGACATTGCGGTGATCGAACCACGCGACTTTCACGACTATCAGCCAGGCTACACGTTCATCGGCGCCGGCGTCTTCAAGCCGCAGGACGTGCGACGCCCAATGGCGAAGGTAATCCCACGGGGCATAACTTGGCTTAAAACCACAGTGAGGTCGTTTCAGCCGGAAGACAATGATCTGGGTCTCGAGAATGGTCAGCGGCTCGGTTATCGGCTTCTGATTGTCGCAACTGGGAATCGGCTCGACTTCGAAGCCATTGACGGGCTGACTGGCACGCTCGGGTGCAACGGCGTGACGTCTAATTATCGCTATGACTTGGCGCCCTACACGTGGGAGCTAGTCCGTAAGCTTCGCGGCGGGCAAGCGCTGTTCACCCAACCCCCGATGCCGATCAAATGCGCGGGTGCGCCGCAAAAGGCCATGTACCTGTCCGCTAGTCATTGGGAGCGCGAGCATGTGCTCGACAGCATCGACGTCGAGTTCCACACCGCTGCCCCGACCCTGTTTGGGGTCAAAGACTATGTTCCAGCACTCGAAGAAACGGTCGAACGCTACGGCATTGACGTCCGGTTCGGCAGCACATTGATTGCGGTCGACGGACCCGACGGGACTGCCACCTTCCGGGCAGACGGCGGCGAAGTAACCCGCGCTTTCGACATGATGCACGTCACTCCGCCGCAGAAGCCGGTCGAAGCAGTGGCAGACAGCTCGCTCGCCGATGCAGCTGGCTATGTCGATGTCGACCAGTTCACCTTGCAGCACAAGTTGTTCCCGAACGTATTTGCGCTTGGCGACATTGGTGGAATGCCGAATGCCAAAACGGCGGCAGCCGTTCGCAAACAGGCGCCGGTGGTTGCAGAAAACGCGTTGGCCGTACTTGCAGGCAAGCATTTGGGGGCGGCTTACGATGGCTACGGCAGCTGTCCGCTTACCGTTGAGAACGGCAAGATCCTGCTGGCCGAGTTCGGTTATGGCGGCAGGCTCCTGCCGAGCTTCCCGAAGTTCGTGATCGATGGGACGAAGCCGTCGCGGCTGGCCTGGCTCCTCAAGAAAGACCTTCTTCCCGCCATCTACTGGGATGCGATGCTGAAAGGCCGGGAGTGGATGGCCGCTCCCGCCGAGCTGAAGAAGGCTGGGTGATGCTCGATACCGTCCAATACATCCTCGGCCTTCTGTCGGGCAGCCTCGTCGGCTTCACACTTGGGCTGGTCGGGGGCGGTGGATCGATCCTTGCCGTCCCGCTGATGGTGTACCTCGTAGGCGTCCAGAGCCCGCATGTCGCGATCGGCACCAGCGCTCTTGCGGTGGCCGCCAATGCCGCAATGGGGCTCGCCAATCACGCTCGCGCGGGCACGGTGAAGTGGCGGTGTGGCCTGATGTACGCGGGTGCTGGCGTCATTGGCGCTTTCTTCGGCTCGACCGCCGGCAAAGCGTTCGACGGGCAAAGGCTGCTCTTCCTCTTTGCCATTGTGATGATCGTCGTCGGCGTCCTGATGCTCCGCCGCCGCAAGCATGAGGGCGAGGCAGGCGCTCAGTGCGATCGCACAAATGCCGGCAAGGTGCTCGGGGCCGGCCTTGGCACCGGAGGCTTCTCGGGCTTTTTCGGGATCGGTGGCGGATTTCTCATTGTGCCCGGCCTGATCGCATCGACCGGCATGCCGATGATCAATGCGGTCGGGACCAGCCTTGTTGCGGTGACCGCCTTTGGCCTCACGACCGCCGCCAACTACGCCTTCTCTGGTCTTGTCGACTGGGTCCTCGCTGGTGTGTTCATCGCCGGCGGTGTCATCGGTAGCTTCGCTGGCACGCGCGCCGCCAAGCGTCTGTCGAGCTCGGGCCAGTTGACCAGCATCTTCGCTGTGCTGATCTTCGTGGTGGCGGCCTACATGCTCTGGAAGAGCGCGGGCGCGGCGTTCTGAGGAAGATTGATGCCGTCGTCCTTCCAGATCGGGCCGTTGATGCTTGCTGCCGACCGGGCGCTGGCCGTTGTTTTAATCGCTGCCTTCATCGTCCTTGCAAGCTTGATCGCCAGGAAGCTGGACCAGCGGGCTGAACGCTCCAGCTTCTGGGCACTTGTCGCGGGCATCGTGGCGGCGCGTGCCGGGTTCGTGGCGAACAATTGGGACGCGTTCGCTCTGGAGCCAACGTCGATTCTCGCGCTTTGGCAGGGCGGCTTTTCCTTGATCGCAGGAATAACCGGGGCTCTCGCAGCCATCGTCCTCACCATGCCTCGAAAGCAACCCGCAGCGGCGCTCGCCCGCTTGGTCGTAATGCTCGGTGGCGCATACTTCATCGGTGCAAGCCAGCTACGGCCTGCTGCGCTACCGCTTCCGGGTCAGATCGCCCTTGAGGGATGGTCGGGCGAGTCAGTCACCTTAGCCGACTTTCGCGGCCGGCCATTCGTTATCAACCTTTGGGCGAGCTGGTGTCTGCCCTGCCGGCGGGAGATGCCGATGCTAATGGACGCGGCCTCACGATCGCCGATCCCTATCCTTCTGGTCAACAGCGGCGAGCAGCGCGCAGCCGCCGCAAAGTTTCTCCAAGCCAATCGACTTCCCGAAAAGTCGGTCTACCTCGATCCCGCCGCAGCCCTTGCTGCCTCACTCGGGACGGGCGGTTATCCAACAACCCTCTTCATCAATGCAGCTGGTGAGATCGAAACCGCTCACCTCGGTGAGATTTCCCGAGCCATGCTCGCAAGCGAAATGCGGGCCTTGGAGAAAGGTCGCCGCTGAATGGTTCTGACCCGCGAGGTAACGTCATGAAGATGTTCGAATTCGGCAAGATCTCCGTCGGTGCCCTGTGGGACGAGCCCACCGGAAGCTGGCAATATGTCCTCACAGACAAAGCCACGAACAAAACTGCGATCATCGATCCGGTGCTTGATTTCGACCCGAACGCAGGTGCGACGTCCACTGGCAACGCCGACAAGCTGCTAAAGCATATCGCGGAGCGTGGTCTGGCTGTTGAATGGATCCTGGACACCCATCCGCACGCCGATCACTTTTCGGCCGCGCCCTACCTTGCTGAAAAGCTCGGGGCTCCGCGCGCCATCGGTGAGAAGGTCGTGGATGTGCAGAAACTATGGACCGACATCTATTGCCTTGAAGACTTCGCTGCCGATGGTTCGCAATGGGACCGGCTGTTTGCCGATGGCGAAAGCTTTGAGCTCGGGGAAACAGCGATCCGAACGCTATTCACACCCGGCCATACCTTGGCGTCTATCGCCTACGTCACAGACCAGGTTGCCTTCGTTCACGACACGCTGATGATGCCGGACAGCGGCACGTCACGCGCCGACTTTCCCGGTGGCAGTTCAAGACAACTTTACGCCTCGATCCAGCGCATCCTCGCTCTGCCGGAGGAGACAGCCCTGTTCATCGGGCACGATTATACTCCCGAAGGACGCGATGCGCAGTGCTGCGCTACCGTCGCCGAGCACCGCGAGAGCAACACGCATGTTGGCAACGGCCGGTCGGAGGCTCAATTCATCGCACTTCGCGATAAACGCGATGCGACCCTGCCGTTGCCGAAACTGATGCTGGCCGCGCTGCAGGTCAACATTCGTGGCGGACGACTACCCGACCCTGAGGCGTGCGGCCGATCGTTCCTGAAGATACCGCTCAACCACTTCGCACCCCGTTGCTCGGACAAGGGCTGAAGCAGCATGAATTTCTGACGTCACTGATCTCGAGAGAGCCGCAGTGTGAAGACCATACGTGCAGTCTTATAGCCGCCAAGCGAGCCTTCTAGACGTCAGCCACGTGGTCATCGTGAGGGCGAACACGAATGTCTGCAATTGCCCAAATCAACTCAAAAGCAGACCGGCAGTTGGCGGCCAGTTCCGGTCACGTCGGCTAAGCGCCCAAAGTCGTCGTAACAGAGGCTTGCCGACGTTCCAGGAAGCAGACCGTCCGGTGCAGCCAACGGGCGAATGCAACCCGTAGCTGCAACCCGTAGCCACTCCAGCTTCGTTGAGGGGCTGGAGGATCGGACATGAACTTTGATCTCGTTATCATCGGCTCGGGAACGGCTGCGATGGTGGCCGCCTTCCGAGTCCGCGCCGCCGGGTGGAGCGTGGCGCTCGTCGATGAGAAGCCCTTCGGCGGCACCTGCGCGCTGCGTGGCTGTGACCCGAAGAAGATGCTCGTTTCCGGAGCCGAAGTGGTCGATGCGGGACGGCGAATGCAGGGACATGGCGTCGGCGGCCAAGTTAGCATCGACTGGAGCGAGCTGATCAGGTTCAAGCGGAGCTTTACAGATCCCGTTCCTGAAAAGCATCAGCAGCGGTACGATGACAAGGGTATCGCCACCTTCCATGGCCGAGCCCGCTTCATCGGCCCAAACTCGCTGTCGATCGACGAAAACGAAGTTCGGGCCCGTTATATCCTGATCGCGTCGGGCGCTGCGCCGGTGCGGCTCGGCATTCCTGGCGAAGATCTTCTCATCGACAATGAGGGGTTTCTTGCCATGGAGCAGCTGCCCGCCCGTATCGCCCTGGTGGGCGGCGGCTATATAGCCGCCGAGTTCTCCCACATCGCCGCTCGTGCGGGCGCCGCCGTCACGATCCTCCAGCGGGGCTCGCGTCTCCTGCCGCATTTCGAACCTGAGCTCGTCGGATGGCTCATGGAATCCTTCGAGGCCATCGGCGTGGATGTGCGCACCCATACCGAGGTCGTCGCTATCGAGCAGGGCGAGGGATCATTCCTCGTCCATACGAACAGCGGCGGTCACAGGGAGAGCATAGAGGTTGACCGCGTCGTGCACGCGGCTGGGCGCGCGCCTGCTTTAGACCACCTGAACCTGCCGGCCGGCGGAGTGGCGGCCGAAGGAGGTCGGCTTCATCTGAACGACTATCTGCAGAGCGTCAGCAACCCCTTCGTCTATGCCGCCGGCGACGCCGCCCAGCTGGGTCCGCCACTCACACCGGTCTCAAGTCACGACGCCAAGGTTGTCGCAGCGAACCTCCTGAACGGCAACCAGAGCAAGCCGAATTATGCAGGCGTCCCGAGCGTCGCCTTCACCCTCCCGCCGATCGCTTCGGTGGGCCTGAGCGAAGCGCAGGCGCGCGAGGCCGGGTTGCGGTTCAAGCTGAAGACGGAGAGGACTTCCGACTGGTACACGGCGAGGCGCGTCGCGGAGCGCGTCTACGGCTACAAGACCCTTGTCGAGGAGGGGACGGGCCGAATTCTCGGCGCGCATTTGGTGGGCCCCCATGTTGACGAGGTGATCAACCTTTTCGGCCTTGCAATTCGGCATGGCCTCACGGCCGACGACCTCAAGTCCACGATGTTCGCCTACCCGACCGGCGCCTCCGACCTGGGCAATATGCTTTGACAGTGGGCGGCTGATCCTATCGTCCGACCGCTTTCGGCTCGCCCATGGGCTCATGCTCGATCATGTCAATTATCGCGCACTGCGGGACGTGATCGCCAGAGCAGCGGTCTATGGTAGAGGCGAGGAGCTTTTCGAGCCGAGCAAGATCCGCCATTTTGCTACGCACCGTGTGGAGGTGGCCGGAAGCGATCTCCCGAACCTCGTCGCAGCAGGCGTCCGTGGGACCGCCAAGCGCGAGAATCCCCCGAACCTCTTCCGGAGTGAAGCCAAGTTCGCGAGCTCGGCGGATGAAGCCGAGCGCGCGCAGGTGGTCGTCGCCGTAGACGCGGTGACCACCTTCGGTGCGGGGCGGCGGCTCGATGAGCCCGACCTTCTCGAAGTAGCGGATCGTCTCGATGTTTACTCCCGTGCTGCGGGAGAGTTGGCCGATGGTGAAGCGGTTCATGAGATTTCGCTTGATCCTGTAGTGACTACAGGATGCATATAGCAGCGAATCGAATTGGAGACGAGTTTTGCCTACTGAAAATACGGTGCTACGGGGCGGCCCGGGGGCGCCCCGGATCACCGCAAATGCTGACCGAGGCGTTGCCACTCTGGGTACTCTGGCGAGCATCGGAGCCCTATTCTCAGCAGCGGCCTGTTGCATCCTGCCGCTCGGGCTTGCGGCCATTGGCGTTGGCACGGCAGGGCTTGCGCCGCTGGTTCCGTTCCACTGGCCGATGACGGTTGCCGCGATCGTCGCGGTCGCGGCCGGGTGGCTCTTCTATTTTCGCAAGCGCGCGGCGTGCGCGCGAGATGCGGCCTGCAAAATGCCGGCGCCGGCGAAGAGCACCTTCGTCCTCCTCTGCGTAGCGACTGTGTTCGTGGCGATCTCGGCTTGCTGGGGCTTCATCGAGGCGCCGCTCATGCGCGCGCTTGGAGGCGCATGATGGAACTGCGATCGACGCTTACCTGTCCCAAGTGCGGCGGCGCGTCCACGGAGACGATGCCGACGGACGCCTGTCAGTTCTTCTACGACTGCAAGCACTGCGGCGAGGTGCTTCGCCCCCTTCAGGGCGATTGCTGCGTCTTCTGCTCGTATGCAGACGTGGCGTGCCCTCCGATCCAGGAGGCTCGGCGAACCGGTGCAGCAAGTAGCTGCTGCTCCTCCTGATAGATCTCGCGAGTGACTGCTTTCTTCTATCGCCGTTAAAGACCAGCCGTTCTGCTTTCGGCCACATACGGACGCTCGGGGAGCGTATGGTGGGCTGGCGAACCAGCCCACCATCGAACCTCAAATCTCGGTCACTTCGGCCAGTGCCAGAGCATCTTCGACCTCGACGCCAAGGTATCGAACCGTTGTCTCGATCTTGGTGTGGCCGAGTAGGATCTGTACTGCCCGTAGGTTGCCGGTCTGCTTATAGCTCTTAATTCGCATCGCGCCCATAAGTAGACGGTCTACTTCCGGCCGCTTGCCGCCGCTCAGATTAGCTACCCCCCTCGTCTGCTCTTGGTGGGAAGCGGACTGGCAGCTTTCGAGTAAGCAATGGTGCTTAGCTGCCGTTCGTTCAGGCGGACCTATACGTCGGTTGAGCGCCCATGCAGGTCGTTGATAGAATCGCTAAGGGCACCCGATAGCAGACCCTGCAATCCTCGCCGCTAAGATTGGAGGTGCCGGATTGAGGGCATGCACACTGCCGCTGAAGGGCGCTCAATCCGCGTGCTGCCGAGAAAAAAGCGTTCACAATTTGTCGTGCCTACACCGCCGCACGACGCCACAGGCAAGATTATCTTCGTTCTAATCTGTCAGCTTTCTCGCCAAGGTCTTGCACCGGTTTACGGATATCTTGGATGTCCCGTTCTACCCCATCGGCTTGTTCGTCGAGTCGGCGGACCGAACTGCGCTGCTGCTGGACTGCTTGTCCTACTTGATCGGCCTGATTGCCGGCGTTGCGGATCGAACGCCTGACATTTGCGATGTCGTCACGGCTCGAGACCACGTCGCGCTCAAGCTTTTCGGCGCTGCGAGCAAAGCTGTTGATACCCTCGCTTGCTCCGCGCACCTGCTCAGGGCGCACGCTACCCAACAGCCGCTCTACACTCTGCTGCCATTCTGCTGTCGAACGCCGGGTCTGGTCCAGCTTCCTTGCCGCGTCAGCCTGGCCCGTCTGATCAAGCGCCCGAACCGCACGGTCGAGCGTCTGCGACACCTGCACTGCTTTCGCGGCAGGATCGGTGGCGGTCCCGCCCTGAACGGCGGCAATCGTGCCGACGATGTCCTCATCAGGCGGGTTGATCAACGGTCCGTCGGTTGATGGCAGGAGCACCAGGACTGCGGAGCCATCGAGCAGTGACCGGCTGATGTCCGCTCGAAAGCCGGCGTGCACCGGCAGATCAGTGTCGAGCGCTACTTCGACGGTGGGCCCGCCAACTTCGCCGGCCGACAGATAGATCTTATCTACCCGGCCGACCCGAACCCCGGACATGGTCACCGGCCCTCCGACTGCCAAGCCCGAAACACTTTGGTTGAAGGAGATCCTGTACTTCGCACCATAGGTGCTTGTCCCGGCACCGATGTACCAGGCGAAGAAAACCAGTCCGACAACCAACAGCCCGCAAACGATGACGACGAGCAAACGGTTGGACCGTGTTTCCATCAGTTGCCAAGTCTCGCGGGCACCACCGGAGGTGCCCAGCCTAGTCCAAGCGACTTCTGCACGGCGATGTAACTGCCGGTGAGCGCCGCTGTGGCGCCTCGCAGGTTCTGCTCAGCAAGGCTCAACTGGCGCTCTGCTTCCAGTAGTTCGGCACGGGCCGTGGTTCCGGCCTTGAACCGCTGCCGGGTCAGCCTGGCCTGGCGCTCCGCGGAAGCTCGGACGTTCGCGAGCGCTTTCACCTGGCGTCGCTGCTGTCCGAAGCGGGCAAGGGAGTTTTCCGCATCCTGAAGGGCACCGAGCACTGCCTGCCGGTAGCGCGCCTCGGCTTCCTCGAGACCGCTCCTTGCCTGCCTCACACGAGACGCATTGCGACCGAAATCGAGAAATTGCCACTGTATCTGCGGAATGGCGATGGCGCTGATGTTGCCGAGATCGAACAAGTCACCCGGCTTGGTGCCACCAAGCCCAAGGATCCCCATGAAGCTGATCCGGGGGAAGCGCAGGGCTTCGGCGACCCCGATCCGCGCTGTCGCTGCGGCAAGGTTGCGCTCGGCGGCGCGCACGTCTGGGCGACGCTGAAGCAATTCGGCAGGATTTCCGACCGACACGACCGCCGGCGGAAGCGGCACTTCGGCCGGAGCAGCCAATAGCCCGTCGACACTGCCGGGGGCGCTGCCGGTCAGGGTCGCCAAGGCGTTGAGATACACGTCCCTTTCGGCTTCGGCGGCTGCGACTTCGGCCTCAGTGCTCCGGAGGGCGACCTGCGCACGCTCGACCTCGTAGGCAGCGGTGGTCCCACGCTGGAAGCGTTGCCGGGCGGTCGCAACGGCTTGCTCTTGAAGCGCCCGAGCGCGGCCCAGAGTGTCGATCCGGTTCTGCCGTTCGCGCAGATTGACATAGGCCTGACCAACCTCCGCTGTCAGCTGCACCTGAGCGTCGATCGCGTTTGCCTCGGCCGCCCCGAGCTGGGCGTTTAGGCTCTCGATCTGGCGGCGCGAGGCGCCGGCGAACTCCAGCTCCCAGTTGGCGTTCAGGCCAAGATTGAAGAAGTTGAGGGACGAGATGTCGTCTGATCCGCCCTCCGCTGGCGGAGCGCCGGCAGAGCTGCCGTTGTTGTCCGTGCCAAGGTCGACGCCCGGCAACTCGGCGCGCACGTAGGTGCCCTGCGCCGCGACGGTAGGATAGCGGTTCGCCTGTTCCTGACGCACCGACTCGCGAGCTTGGCCAATCCGCGCCCGCGCGATTTCGAGCGACGGATTGCTGCTGAGCGCCCGCGTCTGCAACTCGGTAAGGACTGGGTCGCCGAGCTGCGTCCACCACGAAGACAGTCTGGGCGACTCTGGGGTGACCAAGCCCGCTCCCCGGACGAAGTTTGCGGAAGGTGTTGCCGCACCAAGAGTTCCCGGACCCTTGTAGTCAGGTCCCGAGGTGCAGCCGGCGAGCAGAAGGGCGGCAGTAAGGGCAATCAGCGGGAAGCGCATCTCGATCCTTTGGGCATCAATGCATTGACAGCGACATTCCCTTGGGAAGGGGTCGCAGGAACAGGACAAGGGGAACCGACAGCGTGGTAATGATGGTCATGCCGAAGAAGATGTCGTTGTAGGACATGACAAAGGCCTCGCGCTGAATGGTACCGGCAAGAGTCCGAAAGGCGGCCTCGAGACTGCCGAGCGACTGCTGGAGCCCGCCGAGGTAGGACTGGACGTCCCAACCGTTGGCATTCAGCGACTCCTCCATCCGCCGGCTGTGCAGCCAGCTGCGCTGGTCCTGCACGGTCGCCAGCCCTGCAAGCGCGAAAGACCCTCCCAGATTGCGCGCGGCGTTGAAGATTCCGGAAGCATCACCGGCATCTTCCTTGGTGACCGATGCTACGGTCGCCTGGTTCAGGAACAGCATGCAGAAGACGATGCCCACGCCCCGCATCAGCTGGCCCGGGATGAAGTGAGAGCCGGCGGTCTCGGCCGTCAGGCCGGCGCTGATCCAGCCGCTCCATGCAATGATGGCCAGGCCGCCACCCACTGCAATGCGGATGTCGAGCCTGGGAATAAGGAAGGGCACGATCGGCATCAGCAGAAGCGCTGGAAGCCCCATGTAGAAGATGATCCACCCGGTCTGAAGCGCATTGTAGTCGGCAATGATCGCGAGAAACTGCGGAATGACATAAGTCGTGCCGTACAGCACCATGCCGAGCACGAGACCCATCACCACCACGCTGCCGAACTGCCGGTTGAAGATAAGGCTGAGCTTCAGCACCGGCTTGCGGGCAGTCAGTTGGCCCCAGGCCAGCATGGCGAAGCCAAGCAGGGTCATGATAGTCAACTGAACGATCAGGGTGGATTCGAACCACTCCTCGCGATGTCCTTCTTCTAGCACGACGGTCAGGCCGCCCAAACCCAGGATCATCCCGGCAATGCCGAACCAGTCGGCGAAGCGCAGATAATCCCAGTCAGGCTTTTGGTGCGGCAGGCCGAGCAGCAGCAGCAGCACCAGCACGGCACAAACCGGCACGTTGACGAAGAATGCATAATGCCAGCTGAGGTTCTCGGTCAGCCAGCCGCCCAACAGCGGGCCCACCACCGGACCCAGGATGACGGTGACTCCGAACAAGGCCATGCCGATTGGCTGCTGCCGGGCAGGCAGACGGGTGGCGACGATAGTCATGGCGGTTGGGATCAGCGCGCCACCCATCAGTCCCTGGCCGGCCCGGCCAATGATCATGGTGGTGAGGTCAGTGGCAATTCCGCACAGCATCGAAAAGGCGGTGAACATCACGACGGCGATCAGCAGCAGCGTGCGCAAGCCTAGCAATCGCTCCAGCCAGGCGCTCAGCGGGATGATGATGATCTCCGCGACCAGGAATGACGTCGCGATCCAGGTGCCCTCCGAGCCGGACGCCCCGATCTCGCCCTGAATGGTGGGCAGCGCGGAATTGACAATCGACACGTCGAGGGTGGCGAGCAGCGCGCCGAGGCTGCCTGCCGCAACGGCGAGCCAGGCAGATAGGTCGGCCCGTTCCTCTCCCCGTCGGGCAGGAATGGAGGAGGCGGCGGCGGTCGCCATCGGGTTTAGCGACGCCCTTCCTGCGCCTGACGCACGCGTTCCAGCTCGCCCTTCGCGCCGCGCGTATCCACCGTCACGTGGACCGACATGCCCGGTATCAGCAGCCGGCGGACTTCCGGCCCGGCTTGGATCGCGATCCGCACCGGAATTCGCTGCACGATCTTGGTGAAGTTGCCGGTCGCATTCTGCGGCGGAAGCACGGAGAATTGCGCGCCTGTCCCGGGCGCGAAGCTGGCAACCCGGCCGGTCAGCTCTAGGCCCGGAAGGGCGTCCACTTCAACGCGGACCGGCTGGCCCGCCCGCATTAGCCCGACCTGCGTTTCCTTGAAGTTCGCCTCAATGTAGAGCTGCTGCGTCGGAACGATGGTCATCAGCCGCGTTCCAGGCTGCACGAATTGACCGACGCGGACCGCCAGATCTCCGACTCGGCCCGCGATGCTTGAGCGCAAGACTGTCGATTCCAGGGTCACGTTGGCCGCTTCGAGCTGAGCCTCAGCGGCGCGGCCCTGCGAGCGGGCTTGCTCGACTTGGGTGCGCAGGGTGCCGAAACGGCGCTGCGCCGCCAGCAGGTCGGCCTGTCGTGTCGCCAGCTGTGCACGAGCCTGCTGCTGCTGCTGAACCAGCTGGTCCAATCGCTCGCGCGGCTCCGCGCCGGAGGCCGCCAGCGGGCGGTAGCGCGCGACTTCACGATTGGCGAAAGCGAGGTCAGCCTGCGCTGCCGCCAACTGGGCCTGCGCCCGCTCCGCCGATGCCTGTTGTTCGGCAATCTGCGCCTGGACGGTGTTCGCGCTCGCCCGTGCCGCCTCGATCTGAGCCTGCAACTGCGAGGTCTGGGCACGGTAATCACGATTGTCGAGCAGAGCGAGCTGCTGGCCCCGACGGACTTCCGCATTCTCCTGGACAAACACCCGCTCGACGTAACCGCCGACCCGGGGCGCAACGATCACGCTGTCGGCCTGAACAAAGGCGTCGTTCGTGCTCTGTTGGTATTTGCCGTAGCTTTCGTTCCGCAGATACCACCACAGGACGCCGCCCGCCACGATGACAGCCAAAATCAGCAGGCCGAGACGCACCTTGGGATTCGACAAGGGCGAGCTGCGCTTCTCCTCCCCAGTGTCGGCCGCAACGTCACCCGACTGGGTCACCATGTCCATGTGGGTCCTCGATCAAGACTCGTTCGTTTGAAGCCGCGCATTGCACCAAACTCCATTCTGCCGCAATACCATTTCATATGGCACCTCAGCATCGCCCCATTATCGAAATCTCGAAGCAGCTCGCCTGGACCTACCTGCGGCTGCAGCGGATGCTGGATCGCTGTCTCGCCGGATCGGAGGCGTCGGTCGCGCGGGTGCGGCTGCTCGCCTACGTTGCCGACGGACCCAAGCGTTCCACCGACATTGCATCCTTCTTCGGTCATGCGCCGCGCACCGTCACCGAGGCGATAGATGCGCTCGAAGCGGCAGGACATTTAAGACGCCGAGTTATTCCCGAAGACCGCCGGGTCAAGCTGGTGGAATTGACCCCTGCCGGACGCGAGGTGCTCGACCGAGCCCAGCCGGAATATGAGCGCCTGCTCGCCGAAACCGTGGGAACGCTGGAACAGTCCGAACTGGCCGGACTGGATGCCGCCTTGTGCAAGCTGTCTCAGCGGATCGAAGCCGTGGAAGCCGAGCTCACACGCGCCAGCGATTGCGTAGGGTCGGGCAGGGAGCGAGAATGAACGAGCGAACTCCCTCCGAGACCAGTATCAGCCGGGCGATCGGCGAACGGGAGCGTTTCGGCCAGATCGTCGGGATCTTCGGACGGCACGGGCTGAGAGGCTTGGCATCCCGTCTCGGCTTGGGCGGTGCTCGCGACGAGGAGATGGAAACAGCCCGCCCTGAAGCGGTGGTCGCCGTGCTTCGCGACCTCGGTCCGGTGGCGGTGAAATTCGGCCAGATCCTGGCGATGCGCAGCGATCTTCTCGGTCCAGACTGGATCCGGGCGCTGTCCACCCTTCAGGACCGGGTCCTGGCCCTGCCTTTCGACCGCGTCCGGCCTGCGGTCGAGGAGGCGATCGGTGGGCCACTCGACAGCTATTTCGCAAGCTTCGACCACGAACCGATCGCGGCCGCCTCGATCGCCCAGGTCCACGCGGCCACCCTGCCGTCTGGAGAGCGCGTGATCGTCAAGGTCCGCCGGCCGGGGATTGAGCGAACGGTCGATGCCGACCTGCGGCTGCTCCGCCGCCTGGCGCGCACCGCCGAGAAGCGCGTTCCCGAAATCGCCCGGATGAAGCCGGACGAACTGCTGCGCTATTTCGCCGAAAGCCTCGACCGGGAAATGGACCTGTCCGCCGAAGGCCGGGCAAGCGATTCGATCGGCGCCTTCCTCGCCGGCCTCGGAGTGCGGACGGCGCGGTTCGAGTGGGAGCTGACCGGGCGTCGGGTCAACGTCCAGGAACGGCTGGAGGCGATCCCCGCCACCGACCTTGCCACCGCGCGAGAGCGGGGAATCGACCTCACAAAAGTCGCCCGCACCTACGCCCAAGCCGTGCTTCGGATGATCATCTTCAACGGTCAGTTCCATGCCGACCCGCACCCCGGCAATGTGCTGATATTTCCGGACGGAAGCATCGGGTTCATCGACTTCGGAGCGGTCGGCACCCTGCTTCCCCGCCGGCGGGAAGAACTGGTCCGGCTGGCCCTCGCCATCGCGGCCGACGATCCGGCCGGAGTGGTCGACGTGCTGATGGTCTGGGCCGGCGATCCGCCGGTCGACCGCATCCGGCTGGAATTCGAGCTGGCGGCGCTGATCGACGAATTTCGCAACGTGGTTCTGGAGCAGGTCGACCTCGCCCGCATCTTCAACCAGGTGTTCGGCCTGCTGAGGGGCTTCGAACTGGCGCTTCCGCCCGACCTTGCGCTTGTGCTTCGGACCCTGCTCACCGCCGAGGGCTTCGTCCGTCGTATCGACCCAGCCTTCGACATTGGTGGCGAGCTGGCGCCGATCGCCCGCCAATTGGTGAGCCAGCGCACCAGCCCCGCCCGGCTAGCCAGGGAGGGGCGCAAGCTGGCGGCCGCGCTCGGCCGGGCGGCGCTCAGCGCGCCCGAGCTTATCGGACAGGTGGAGAAGGTGGCCCGCACCGGCAGTCTGCCGGTCAGCCTCAATCCGCAAACGATCGAACAGCTTGGTCAGCGACGCTCCTCGCACGTGCGGTCCGATCCCCAACTGCTGCCCGCCGCCTTGATCGTCGCCGGAGCCATTCTGGCAGGAACCGAACCGCTGCTGGGCTTGGTAAGCGGTAGCCTGGCAGTCGGCCTGCTCGTCTTCGGGCGCGTGCGCAAGTCGTAAGGACGCGCGGGCGCAGCGGGGCGTGCTCAACGTAGTTTCTGCCAGCACTCATTTCGAGCAACTCCGCATGTGCTATTTAGGCACGATGATTTTGCTAGGACCGCTCTCGCAATCGCCCGCAAGCCCAAGCACTGGCAGCGATAACGGTTTCGAGTCAGTGCAGGCTTATGGACTCCGTCTTCGCCAAGCGGCAGCAAGCGCAGTAAGCGTCCGCATGTGACTGCTAGCTCCTCATAAGCAGACGGTCTTCTGTCGGCCAGATGCGGGCGTTCGCCTTACCTGAACGACCGTCCTCTGTCCGGCAGCCTCGGTGCAGGGCTGAACGGCCGAGAGTGGGTCTTTCCTGCCGCCACGCACAAGGGCCAGCAATCCATCAATGTCCTCGAAGGAGGCACTGTCCGAGCCTGATCGCATGCATCAACGGCTTATCTAGGCTGCGCGTCCTCACGATGTTCGCGACCATCAAGGGCGTACACCCGGATTTCACCCGGACATCCCCTCATCCCACCGTCCGGGTAAAGAAAAAGCCCCAGAAAACCGCTTGGTTTTCCGAGGCTTATGATGGTGGGCGTGGCAAGGATTGAACTTGCGACCCCTGCGATGTCAACACAGTGCTCTACCACTGAGCTACACGCCCACGCTGGAACGGGCCTCTAGCCGCGCCTTGCCGAGGGTGCAAGGCGTTTCGGGTCAGCCGATGGCGAGAAATTTCTCGCGGCGCGCTTTGCGCAAGGCTTCGGGCGACAGCGCGCCCAGCGTATCGAGTTCCTCGACGATCGCCTGCTTGAGATTGGCGATGGCTTCCGGCGCATTCCGGTGGGCGCCGCCGAGCGGTTCGGGCACGATCCGGTCGATGACGTGGAGCGAGAGGAGGTCGGCGGCAGTGACCTTCATCGCCTCTGCAGCATCTGCCGCCTTGTCGGCGGTGCGCCACAGGATGGAGGCGCAGCCCTCGGGGCTGATCACCGAATAGACGGCATGCTCGAACATCAGCACGCGGTTCGCGGCGGCGATGGCGACTGCCCCGCCCGAGCCGCCCTCGCCGACGATCGCGGCGACCGAGGGCACCTTCAGCCCCAGGCCGCGCTCGGTCGCCCGCGCGATGGCCTCGGCCTGGCCCCTTTCCTCCGCCTGGACGCCCGGAAAGGCACCCGGCGTGTCGACCAGAGTGACCAGCGGCAAACCAAAGCGGTCGGCAAGGTCCATCAGCCGGATCGCCTTGCGATAGCCCTCGGGCTTGGCCATGCCGAAATTGTGCTTGAGGCGGCTCTGCGTGTCGGCCCCTTTCTCATGGCCGATCAGCATGACCTTGCGCCCGTCGATGCGGGCAAGGCCGCCGATGATCGCCTGGTCGTCGGCAAAGGCGCGGTCGCCGGCCAGCGGCACGAACTCGTCCGTCAGCCCCGCCACATAGTCGCGGAAGTGCGGTCGCTCCGCATGGCGCGCGACCTGCGTCTTCTGCCACGGCGTCAGGCGCCCGTAGGTTTCCCTGAGCAGCCGTTCGCTCTTGCCTTCCAGCCGCTCGATCTCGGGGTCGAGATCGATGTCCCCTCCGCGCGCCGTGTCCTTCAGCTCGGCAACGCGCGCTTCCAGTTCGGCGATCGGCTTTTCGAAATCGAGATAGGTCCGCATACCGGCTGGCGGCTAGGCCCGGCGCGCGGCCTTGGCAAGCATTGCTGCTGCTGCTTCAGCGCCGCGCGAGCGGGTGGACCCGGTTGACCAGTTCGACCAGCCTGCTGGCGTCGACATGGGTGTAGATCTGCGTGGTGGCAATGTCGGCGTGGCCGAGCAGTGCCTGGAGGACGCGCAGGTCGGCGCCGTTCGCCAGCAGGTGCGTCGCAAAGGCGTGACGAAGGACGTGCGGACTGACCCGTTCGGGCGCGATTCCCGCCTCGGCGGCCATGGCGCGCACGAGCTGGAACAGTCGCACCCGGCTGATGTGCGCCTTGCCGCCGGGGAACAGCCAGGTGCCGCTTTTCGGCATGGTCTCCCGCCAGCGCGCGACCGCCGTCCGGGCGCGGTCGGAAATGGGCACCAGCCGTTCCTTGCCGCCCTTGCCGGCGAGGATGAGGAAGGGCTCGGGCCGAGCCAGCGCGCGAAACGGCAGGCTGACCAGCTCGGTCGCCCGGAGGCCCGAGCCGTAGAGCAGTTCGAGGAGTGCAAGGTTGCGCAGCCGAAGCGGCTCCCCGCTCGCCGCCCGCGCCTCGGCCTCGGCGAACATGGCATCGACTTCGCTTGGCTCGAGGATGCGCGGGAGAGGGCGGACTGTCCGCGGCCTTGGCAGCGAGCCGGACGGGTCGTCGCGCCGCAGCCCCTCGTCGACCAGGAAGCCGTAAAAGCGCCGAAGCGCCGCCGAGCGCCGGGCCAGGGTCGCCGGACTGAGCTCCGCCCAGGCGCCGGCCAGCTTGCCGATCTCCTCCGCCCTGGCGTCGCCAAGCACGCCCATTACGTCGGCGGCGGACGCAAGGTCGCTGCGGTAAGCGAGCAAGGTGTTGCGCGCGGCGCCCTGCTCGGCCGCGAGCGCATCGGCGAACCGGTCGACGAGGGCCCGATCCTCCGCCCTCATGGAATCAGGTTCGGGCGAGCATCTCGGCGGCGATCATGCGCGCCTGATGGTCGAGCCCGGCGCCCCGCATGGCGCGAAGCGAGCGGAAGAGGTGAGAGGCCGGGATGCGAACGGGATCGCGCGCCTGCATGCCGACTGCTGCCAGCAGCATCACGCTACCCGCCTGCCCGCGCTCGCCAGCCTCGTTCATCAGCCGGGTCCAGCTATTTTCGCGGCCCAGTCCGAAGCCGTATTCGCGGTTGAGGTTGGTCGCGGCTTCCGAACTGATCCGGCCGACCCCAGCAAGGCCCGCCACCAGCAGCTTCGATCGCGCCTTTCCAGCACTCGTGTCGCGGCCGATGAAGTCGTCGATGCGATCTTCCGACAGGTCGACGTTGGCGTCGGTGCCGAGTGCCAGCAGCGCCCAGGACTCATCGCCCGCCTTGTCGTCGCCAAGTTCGCCGACCGCGGCCGCCCAGCGTGCCGCCGCCTGGTCGCGCCCACCGGCAAGCAGGGAAGCGATCAGCCTCGGGACATCGGATCCGAGCGCCGCATTGGGCCGCACCCGGGCCGCGGCGAGCGACAGCATGGCCTCGCTCGCCAGCTTCTGGATGGGATCGTTCCCCTCTCCCCACAGGCGCCGCATGGCCTCGATCCGCTCGGCCTCGTCGCGCGCGGCAAAGGCGAGGCGAAGCTGCCAGGCATCGGTTTCGGCGAGGTCCGACGGATCGGTGGCATCGTACATCGCCGCGTAAAGATCGGTCAGCGCGGCCGAAGAAAAGACGCCAAGCCCGGTCGCGATCCGCGCCGAGGCGAGCCTCTGCTCGGGGCTCAGCATCGGCGCCCGTGCCTGCCAGGCCCGCAGCCGCAGCGGGGCGCGGTTCACGAGATTTTCGGGCGGGACCATGCCGGTCGCCGCCGACAGGCCGAAGCGCCAGGCGGTGAGCCCCTCGACCTTGTCCCATTCTACCGTCACGGCACGCCCGGTATCGGCCCCTGCGCCGACCACCTTGTCGGCGAGCACATGGTCGATGCCGGTAATCGGACCGCGCCGCCGCGCCTGCTCGATCCGGCTCGCGGCACTGGTCGCCTCACCTGCAAGGCCGGCGCACATGGCGTCCACCAGCGGCAGCACCTTGCCCTCGACCCGCTGCATCTTCTCGCGCAGCGGGCAGAGCGCGCCGGGGTCGGCGCTGGCGAGGGCGCTCTGCACCGCCACCTGGGTGAGCTTCGGCGAAAAATCGGCAACGTCCACGCCAGCGACGAGCATCGCCGCCGCATCGGCCTCGCCCATGCGCAGCAGCAGCCACGCCCGCTCGGCAACCCAGTCGACCGGATTGACCTCTGGCGGTGCCGGGCTTCGCGCCAGCAAGGCATTGCGCAGGCCGATGTGCAGCCAGCGATTGGGGATCGGCGTGTCGAGCCGGCGCATCAGCCCGGACAGGAAGCCGCCGTGCGCCCGCCCCCAGGGCTCGGCCCCGAGCCCCCATGCGGCGGGATCGATCGCTCCGACCAGTCGCGGGTCGCGCCGGGAATCGTCCGGGATCTCGACCGGTGGCAAGGGGGCCGGAATCTCGGCCAGATCCTCTTCGGTCAAGCTCTCGGTCTCGACCACCGACGAGCTTTCGCCGCGGCCCTGGCGCTCGGCCCGGTTCGCCTCGGCAGCGCTGCTGTCGGGCGACTGCCCGCGCGGAGTCGTCTGTTCGGGCGGCGGTGCCGTTTCGTTGAAGCCGGGCGGAAGCAGGCTCTCCTGCGCCAGCGCAAGCGCCGGCAGCGCCAGTCCGGCGAGCGCCGCCCCGACCAGCAGTGCCCGCTTAGGCCGGGCGGGCAACGTCCACCTCGATCGGCCGGGTCGGTACTTCCTTCGCGCTGCCGGCCAGCCAGATGGCGAGCGCCACGGCCAAGGCAAGGATGACCAACCAGATGATGAGCCCGCGCGCCGGGTGCGGGGGACGCCTACGTATCGCCATGAGGCGGGCTTTTGCCGACTGAGAGCCACGCTGTATAGCCCTGCTGGTCATGGCCAGGCGTCCTCTCCCCTTCGATGGCAAGCTCGACCGCCCCCTGGTGCTGGTCGGACTCA
Source organism: Sphingomonas sp. LHG3406-1 (assembly GCF_029637485.1). Taxonomy (GTDB): domain Bacteria; phylum Pseudomonadota; class Alphaproteobacteria; order Sphingomonadales; family Sphingomonadaceae; genus Sphingomicrobium. The sequence continues at coordinate 975,348 of NZ_CP069128.1, forward strand.
TGGGCGCGGGCAAGTCGACGGTCGGCCGCCGCCTCGCCCGCCGACTCGGACTTCCGTTCGTCGACAGCGACAGCGAGATCGAGGATGCGGCCGGTCTCAGCGCCGGCGAAGTCTTCCGCCGCTTCGGCGAGCGCGATTTTCGCGACGGCGAGCGGCGGGTGGTGGCGCGGCTCGCCGGGGGACCGGTGCGGGTGATCGCCACCGGCGGCGGCGCCTTCGTCGATCCGGCCACCCGTCGCCTCCTCAACGACAAGTGCATCACCATCTGGCTCGACGCCTCGGTCGACCTCCTCGCCGAGCGCACCGCGCGCCGGCCGGAGACCCGCCCGATGCTCGCCAACGGCAGCCGGGCCGAGACTCTCGCCCGCCTGATCGACGAACGCCGACCGTCCTATGCCGAGGCCCATATCCGCATCATGAGCGAAGGCGGCGCGCACCATGAGGTAGTCGAGAAGATCGTCGCCGCGCTCGAACGCCACCTTCAGGAGCAAGTGTGAAGAACCTTACCGTCGAAGCCGGGGACGAACGCTATGACGTGCTCGTCGGCCGCCTTGAGGATTGCCGAAGCCGCCTCCTGCCCCTCGCCGCGGGGCGACCGCTGACCGTGGTCACCGAGCCCAAGGTGTGGGGCATCCATGGCGCGCGCCTCCAGGCCCTGCTGCCCTGCGACCCGGTCCTCGTTCCCGAAGGCGAGGAGGCCAAGGACTGGCCGCACCTGCAGGCGCTGATCGGCGCCTTCGCCGAGCGCAACCTCGACCGCTCGGCGGCCGTGGCGGCATTTGGCGGCGGATCGGTCGGCGATCTCGCCGGACTTGCCACCGGCCTGTTCAAGCGCGGGCTCCCGCTCGTCCACATCCCTACCACGCTGCTCGCCCAGGCGGACAGCGCGGTCGGCGGCAAGACGGCGATCGACGCGCTCGGGCAGAAGAATCTCGTCGGCATGTTCCACCAGCCGCGCCTGGTGATCGCCGACGTGACCTTGCTCGACACGCTCGACCCCCGCCAGCTTCGCGCCGGCTATGCCGAAGTCGTCAAATATGGCCTGATCCGCCACGAGGCCTTGTTCGGCTGGCTGGAGGGGCATGGGTCGGCGCTGATCGCCGGGCAGCGGGAATATCGCGAGGAGGCCATCTGGCAGAGCGTTGCGGCCAAGGCCCGAACGGTGGAAGCCGACGTCACCGACCGCAATGGCGCCCGGGCGCTGCTCAACTTCGGCCACACCTTCGCCCATGCGCTGGAAAGCGCCGCCGGCCTCGGCACCATCCTCCACGGCGAGGCGGTCGGGATCGGCATGATCCTCGCATTCGACCTTTCCGCCGAGCTCGGCCTCTGCTCGCACGACGAGGCAAGACGGGTGCGCAGGCACCTGGCGGACATCGGCCTCCCGACCACCATCGCCGAGACCGGGGTCGACCGCGCCGCGCTCCTGCCGCTGATGAGGGCCGACAAGAAGAACGACGGGGGAGCGCTCCGCCTCGTCCTCACCCGCGGCATCGGCGACGCTTTCCTCAGCGAGGGAGTAGAGGAGCAGGTGCTCGCCGCCTTTCTCGATCGCGCCGCCTAGTCCTCCAGCGGCGCCTGGGCGAAGCTGCGATCCATTCCGCTCCGGAGGTCGCCGGACTCGGTCTGCAGCCGGAAGCGTTCGTGGTCCCGCTCGCGATATTCGCGTTCGACCCGCGCCACCTCGCGCTCGGCGATGCCAAGGGTCGCCAGCGCCGCGCGGCCCATCGCCACCGCGCTGTCGAACACCTCGCGCTGCAGCAGCACGACGTCGAGGCCTTCGAGCGCCATCGCCTGGCGGCGATCGAACACCCGCACCATCACCCGCGCCTTCGGAAAGGCCTCGACGATCGTCTCCAGCTGGTCACGGCCGAAGTCGGCGTCGTCGTGGCAGAAGAAGATGCCCTCGGCCTCGGCCGCGCCCGCCGTCCGGAGCAGGTCGATCCGCGTTCCGTCGCCATAATAGACCTTGGTCCCGAACTGGCCCGACAGCTCGATCTGGCTCGGCTTCAGGTCGATCAGGGTCACCGGAATGCGCTTGGCCATGAGCATCTGCGCGACGGTCTGCCCGAAGCGGCCGTAGCCGACGACGATGACATTGGTCGCGGGGCTGAATTCCGGCCCTTCGAGGTCGACGTGCTTCTCCGGCTGGCGCGCCTGGAGCCAGCCGATGAAGCGCATGAGGAAGGGCGTCGCCACCATCGAGGCGGTGACGACGGCGCCAAGCAGGCTTGCCTGCTCGAGCGTGATCAGCCGCCCGGCGGCGGCGCTGGCGAACAGGACGAAGCCGAACTCGCCTGCCTGGGACAAGAGCAGGGACAGCGTCGCCGCCCGCCCGGGCACGCTGCCGAAAGCGCGGGCGATGGGGTAGAGCACGCCCGCCTTGAGCGCGATCACCGCCGCCGCAAGGCCGATGACCAGCAGGGGCTGGGCGGCGATCACGCGCAGGTCGAGCAGCATGCCGACCGACATGAAGAAGAGGCCCAGCAGGATCGAGCGGAAGGGCTCGATGTCGCTTTCCAGCTCGTGCCGATAGGGACTCTCCGCGAGCATCACGCCGGCGACGAAGGCACCGAGCGCGACCGACAGGTGGAGCGCATGCATCAGCGCCGCCGCGCCGATCACCGTCAGCAGGCCGGCGACCACGAACAGCTCGCGCTCGCCGAGGCGGCCGATCAGCGTGTAGAGCGGCGCAATGAGGAAGCGGCCGGCGAGCACCAGCCCGATCACCGCCGCGATCGTGAGGCCGGTCATCTCCAGCCCGGACGGACTGTCCGGATCGCCGCCGACGCTCAGCGCCGCCGTCAGCGTGATGAGCGGGATCAGCGCCAGATCCTGAAGCAGCAGGATGGAAAAGGCCCGCTCGCCATGCGGGCTGTTCATCTCACCGGTCGAACGCAGCATCGGCAGCACCTGCGCGGTCGACGACAGGCCGAGCGCAAGCCCGATCGCCAGCGCCGGCCCCCAGGCGAGGCCGAGCACCAGCTTCACCAGCACCGACAGCACCGCGCCGGCGGCAAGCAATTGCGCGAGGCCGAGGCCGAAGATCTCCTTTTTCATCCGCCACAGCCGCGCGGGCTGCAGCTCGAGGCCGACGAGGAACAGCAAGAGGGCGATGCCGATCTCGCTCACCCGGTTGATCGCCGCCGCGTCGCCCGACAGGTTGAGCACCGACGGCCCGACCACCACGCCGCCCACGATATAGCCGAGGGTCGCACCGAGCCCCAGGCGGCGGAACAGACCGACGAACAGCAAGGCTGCGCCGAGGAGGACGGTCATCCAGGTGAGGAAGTCGTTCATGCTGCTCCCCTGCTCTCCCGCGAAGGCAGAAGACCGGTGCCATCTTCCGTGGGACGCCGACAAGAACAACCGGGCCCCTGCATTCGAAGGGGAGCAAATGGCCTCACGAGTCCAGCGCCTTCAGCAAGGCATCGAACGGGAGCAGCGCCGCGCCGTGCCGCCCGGTCCGTCCCTGCACCGGCGCCAGCGCGGCGAGCGTCTCCGGCAGCTCGCCCCTGCCCTCCAGCCACGCCTTCAGCGCCGCCCGCATGACGATCACTTCCGCCCGAAGCCGTCCGGGCGCCCAGCCCTGCACCAGCGCCGCGCTCGCCTGGCCGTAGGCGCAGGCGGTGACCTTCTGCGCAAGCGCCTCGATCCGCCCGTCTGCGGTGCGCAGCTCGGCGCGGATGGTCGATCCGCACGTCACCGACCGCGCCTCGCCGGCATGGGTGGCGCCCGCGACGCTCGTCTCCACCGGCAGCGATGCGGCCAGCCGGAGGATGTCGAGCGTGTAGGGCGGCTCGCGGGTCATGCGCCGGGCAGACGGAAAAAAGGCATAGCGTCCACTTCGTCCAGTTTCGCGCCAGGGCCCGTTGCCCCGCGGGACGGACGAGGAGCGAGGAGGGCTTCACGAATGGACATGGGACCGCCGCTGGGCTGCGCCAAGCCTTTAGCCCATCTGGTTCGAAAAGGCAAGCCAGGCGTCACGCCCGTCGCCACGTCGTCCCCTGCGGTCCGTCCTCGAGCAGGATGCCTTCGGCCTTGAGTTCGTCGCGGATGCGGTCGGCCTCGGCGAAGTCGCGCGCCTTCTTGGCGGCGGTTCGGGCCTCGACAAGGCCGTCGATGCGCGCGTCGCCATCGCCGCGGAACCATTGCTCACCAGTTTGCTGAAGCAGGCCCAGCAACTTTGCTGCCGAGATTGCAGCAGCTGCGGCAGGGCTCTCCATACGGCCAGGAGCCCCGAATAAGTGGAGCACGCCGTCAAGGCCTGCGTTGATTTTGGCTATTGCTGCGGGGGTGTTTAAGTCATCGCCGAGTGTTTCGAGGAAGTCAGTCTGTGGCTCTGGAAACTCGGTGCCGTGACCTTCAAGGAGCAGCTTGGCTCTATACCACCTGTCCAGCGTCGCCTTGCTCTGCTGGATCAGCGCTTCCGTCCATGGCAGCGGCGAGCGGTAGTGGGCGCTGAGCAGGGCCAGCCGCAGCACCTCGCCCTTGTGACCGGCGCCGAGCAGCTCCTCCGGCGTCACCACGTTGCCGAGGCTCTTGCTCATCTTCTCGGCGCCGAAATCGACGAAGCCGTTGTGCAGCCAGTAGCGCGCAAGCGGCTTGCCGCCGTGGGCGCAGCGCGATTGCGCCGCCTCATTCTCGTGATGCGGGAAGACGAGGTCGATGCCGCCGCCGTGAATGTCGATGGTCTCGCCAAGGTGGCGCCGGATCATCGCCGAGCATTCGATGTGCCAGCCCGGCCGGCCGCGGCCCCAGGGACTGTCCCAGCCGACCTGGCCTTCCGCCGAGGGCTTCCACAGCACGAAATCGCCCGGCGCCTTCTTGTAGGGCGCGACCTCGACCCGGGCACCGGCGAGCATAGCTTCCCGGTCCCGCCGCGACAGCGCGCCATAATCGAGATCGGAGGCGACATCGAACAGCACATGGCCTTCCGCCGCATAGGCATGGCCCTTGTCGATCAGCGCCTCGATCATCGCGATCATCGGCGCGATCTCGGCGGTGGCGTGGGGCGCGATGGTCGGCGGCCGGACGCCGAGCGCGCCGGTATCCTCGAGATAGAAGCGCTCGTAGCGCTCGGTGATGACCGAGGTCGGCACCCCTTCCGCATCGGCGGCGGCCATGATCTTGTCGTCGACGTCAGTGACGTTGCGGGCATAGACGAGGCTGTCCTCGCCGTAGCTATGGCGGATCAGCCGGGCGAGCGTGTCGAACACCACTGCCGGGCGCATGTTGCCGATATGGGCGCGGCCATAGACGGTCGGTCCGCACACATACATGGTGATGCGGCCGGGGTCGGCGGGCTCGAAGGCGCGCTTCTCGCGCGCGGCGGTGTCGTAAAGGTGGATCATGGCTCGTCGTTTCGCTTGAGGCGGGTCTCGTTCCAGGTGGCGAGCAGGGCGCGGCCGCTGGCGTCGAGCAGGGGAAAGGTCCGGCTCTCGCGCATCCACTCCGGCCGCTCGGCGCGGGCGCCATAGACGAGGTCGGTGCCGAGGTTGGCGAGCAGGAAGAAGAGGGTCGCGCCGATCAGGCCCTTGAGCATCCCGAACCCGCCGCCGAGCAGCCGGTCGAGCGGGCCGAGGGCCGAGGCGCGCGCCTGCTTGCCGAAGCGGTAGGCAAGGAAGCGGATGCCGAGATAGGCGGGCAGGAAGAGGATGATGAAGGCGAGCGCCGCGGCGCCCGTCGGGCCCTTCGCCACGCCGCTGACCGCTTCGGCGACCGGCGCATGGAAGAGGATCAGCACGACCACCCCCGCTGCCCAGGCCGCCAGCACCAAAGCTTCCTGCACAAAGCCGCGCACGAACCCGACCAGCGCACCGCCGCCGAGGGCGAGGAGGACGAAGGTGTCGAGCGCGGTCATGGTGCGGTGCGGGATAGGGTGAGGCCGGTGCCACCGCAACTCCCCTCCCGCTTGCGGGAGGAGTCGGGGGAGGGCCTGTCGCTTGAAAGGGAGGACAGGCCCTCCGCTAGCCCCTCCCGCAAGCGGGAGGGGAATCATTCACCGCCCCATCACCTTCTCGACCAGCCCGCGCAGCTGGCCGAAGCGCGCGACCTGGATGCCGCTGGCCTCGACCCCGCCCGGCACCCATGCCTGCTCGAAGCCGAGCTTGGCCGCTTCCTTGAGGCGCAGCGCCGTATGGGCGGCCGGACGGACCTCGCCCGACAGCGCGACTTCGCCGAGCACCACCGCTTCGGCCGGCACCGGCCGTTCGCTCAGCGCCGAGACCAGTGCCGCCGCCACGGCCAGGTCGGCCGCGGGATCCTGCAATTTGTAGCCGCCGGCGACATTGAGATAAACTTCGGCGGTGGCGAAGCTGACCCCGCAGCGCGCCTCCAGCACCGCCAGCAGCATGGCGAGGCGCGAGCTGTCCCAGCCGACCGCCGAGCGCCGCGGGGTCGCCCCGCTCGCCAGCCGGACGGTCAGCGCCTGGATTTCGACCAGCACCGGGCGCGTGCCCTCGAGCGCGGGGAAGATGGCGGTGCCGCTGACCGGATCATCGCGGCGGGTGAGGAACAGGGCGCTCGGGTTCGGCACCTCGGCAAGACCCGCGCCCTCCATCGCGAAGACGCCGATCTCGTCGGTCCCGCCGAAGCGGTTCTTGACCGCGCGGAGGATGCGATACTGGTGGCTGCGCTCGCCCTCGAAGCCGAGCACGGCGTCGACCATATGCTCGAGCACGCGCGGGCCGGCGATCGAGCCGTCCTTGGTGACGTGGCCGACGAGGATCAGCGCCGTGCCGCGCTCCTTGGCGAAGCGGATCAGCTCCTGCGTGCTGGCGCGGACCTGGCTGACCGTTCCCGGGGCGCCCTCGATCAGGTCCGAATGCATGGTCTGGACGCTGTCGATCACCAGCAGCGCCGGCGGGCTCTCGGCCTGGAGGGTGGTGAGGATGTCGCGCACGCTGGTGACGCTCGCCAGCCGTACCGGCGCCGCGCCGAGACCGAGCCGGAGCGCGCGCAGCCGGACCTGGTCGACCGCTTCCTCGCCCGACACATAGACCGCGCCCTTGCCGGCCGCGGCGACCGCCGCCGCCACCTGCAGCAGCAGGGTCGACTTGCCGATCCCCGGATCGCCCGCCAGCAGCATCGCCGAGCCCGGCACCAGCCCGCCGCCGACCGCCCGGTCGAACTCGGCGATGCCGGTCGAAATGCGCACCGGCAGCGCGACCTCGGCATCGAGCCCGACCAGCTCGATCGCCCGCCCGCCGCTCTGCAGGTCGTGCTTCTGGCTGAACACGGTCGGCGCCGCGCTCTCCTGCACCAGCGTGTTCCATTCGGCGCAGTCGGGGCATTGCCCCTGCCAGCGGGGCTGGACCGACCCGCAGGCCTGGCAGACGTATCGAGCTTTCAACTTGGCCATCGCCGGCCCGGCCTAAAGATCAGTCCCGGCGCAGGCAACGGGCGGCGATCTGATCCGTTAACGATCCGCAACCCAGCAGGAGAAGACTTATGCCCTATGCCAAAGGTAAGGATGGCACGATGCTCTATTACAAGGACTGGGGCCAGGGCGACCCCGTCGTGCTGCTTCACGGCTGGCCGCTGACGGGCGACACGTTCGACGATCTCGCGATCAAGCTGGTGGACGCCGGCAAGCGCTGCATCATCCCCGATCGCCGCGGCTTCGGCCGGTCCGACCAGCCGTGGACCGGTTATGACTATGACACGTTCGCCGACGACGTCGCCGCTATCCTCGAGGAGGCGGACATCAACCAGCCGGTGGCGCTGGTCGGCTTCTCGATGGGCGGCGGCGAGGTCGCGCGCTTCCTCTCCAAGCAGGGCAAGGGCCGGGTCAGCGCGGCGGTGCTGGCGAGCTCAGTGGTGCCCAAGGTGGCGCAGAGCGACGACTGGCCGGACGGCGTGCCCCAGTCGAAGCTCGACCAGATCACGGCCGAGATGAAGACCGACCGGGCCGGCTTCCTCAAGACCTTCCTTCACCAGTTCTACGGCTGGGGCGTCTTGTCCCGTCCGGTCAGCGAAGGGGTGATCGACGCCGGCTTCCACCAGGCGATTCAGGCCGGTGCCCGCCCGACCTATGCCGCGGCCGAAGCCTGGGCGATGACCGACTTCCGTCCCGACCTGCCCGCTTTCGAAGGCGTTCCGACGCTGATCCTCCACGGCACCAGCGACCAGAACGTCCCGATCGAGGGCACCGGCCGAAAGGTCGCCGAGGCGCTGCCGCATGCGACGCTGATCGAATATGACGGCAGCCCGCACGGCATCTTCGAGACCGACAAGGAGCGCTTCTGCCGCGACGTGACGGAATTCCTCACCCGCGAGACGCGCGGCACCAGCGCCGACACCAGCGCCAGCGCCATCCCGCTGAACAGCTAGACCAGAACCTCCCGCGCGGCCCCCTGGCTCAGGAATGCCTGGGGGCTCGCGGTGAGGCCGTAGGCCCCGGCGCAGAAGATGGCGATCACGTCGCCCACCTCGGCCCGGGGCAGCATGACCTCGTCGGCCAGCAGGTCGAGCGGGGTGCAGAGGCAGCCGACGATGGTCACTTCCTCTTCCGGCTCGGCACCGAAGCGGTTGGCCACCGCCACCGGGTAATTGCGCCGAAGCAGCTGGCCAAAGTTCCCGCTCGCCGCCAGCATGTGGTGGAGCCCGCCGTCGACCACGAGGAAGGTCTTGCCGCGGCTGACCTTCCGGTCGACCACCCGCGTCAGATAGACCCCGCATTCGCCGACCAGCCATCGGCCGAGCTCGACGATGAAGTTGGTGTCGCGCAGGATCGCCGACCGCTCCGCCAAAGTCTCCTCGAGCGCTGCGCCCACCGCCGCGACGTCGAGCGGCCGGTCGCCCGGGAAATAGGGAATCCCGAACCCGCCGCCGAGGTTCACTTCCGGTGGCGTGAGGCCCAGCTCCTCGGCAATCTCGCCGGCGAGCGCCACCGTCGCCCGCTGCATCTCGATCAAGGCTTCGGCGCTCAGCGACTGCGAGCCCGCATAGACATGCAGCCCGCGCCATTCCGCCCCGGCTTCGACGATCCGCCGCACCAGGCCCGGCACGAGCTCGTGGTCCACCCCGAACTGGCTCGCCAGTCCGCCCATCTTCATGCCCGAGCCCTTGAGCCCGAACGGCGGGTTCACCCGCACCGCCACCCGCGGCCGCCGTGCCGCAATTTCACTACCTCCCAAGACCACAGGGGAAGCCGCAGCCGCAGCCCCGGCCGCAGCCGACCCTCCCGCTGCCGCTGACACCCTCAGCAAGCGTTCCAACTCAGCTTCACTCTCGACTTGAAAGGTGATTCGCCTTTCAAGTCCGTACCGCAGCTCTTCGTCGCGTTTGCCGGGCCCGGCGAAGCTGACGGGGAAGGCGAAGCGGGTGGCGCTGGTGGGGCCGTACCGATTGACAGTGCTCGGAGCGTTGGACGGGCCGGGCGGATCGGAGGGGGCGGAGTGCCGGCCAAGCGCTTCCTCCAGGCGCTGCAGTTCGCCCATGCTGGCGAGGTCGAAGCCGTCCACTTCCCCCGCGAACTTCTGCAGCAGGGGACCGAAGGGGTTGGCCTTCACCGCATAATGGAGCGCCACCTCTGCCGGCATGGCGGCGCGGAAGCGGTCGATGCGCGCCTTGGCGACCGACCAGTCGTAGGCGAAGACCGGACCGGCGTCGACGGCGAGATCGGTCGCGCGGCGCACCATGCCAGGCGCGCGCCCGATCAGCAGGTGGCCATCCTCGTCCGCCCGAAAGTCCGTCGGGGTCGGTCCCATCGCCTTCATGGCCGCACCTCCAAGCTCAACGCCGCGCGATCGATCTTGCCATTGGGCGACAGGGGCAGCGCCTCCATCCACCGTATCTCGCTCGGCCGCAAATGCGCCGGAAGCTCGGCGGCGAACCAGGCCCTGAGCCGCTCGTCCGAATGCTCGCCCCTGGCGACCGCCACCAGCAGGATGCGCTGCCCCAGCCGTTCGTCCTTCACCCCGAATGCGGCGCAATCCTCCACCGCACCGCTCGCGATCGCCGCTTCCTCGACTTCGGACGGCGACACGCGGTGTCCCGACACCTTGATCATCGCATCGTCGCGCCCCCTGATCCGCAGCAGGCGGTCGGCGCCGATCGCCGCCCGGTCGCCCGACCAGACTTCCTTGCCACCTGGGCCGTCACGGAAGCGCTGCGCCGTGCGCTCGGGATCGTTCCAATAGCCCTGCGCCACGAGCGGTCCCCCGTGCACCAGCTCGCCCTCCTCGTCCGGCGCCGCAACGCTTCCGTCTGCCCGCCGTACCGACAGCTCGGCGAACGGAATGGCCGTGCCGACCGAATCCGGCTTCTCGTCGACCAAGGCAGGATCAAGGCTCGCCGAACGGAAGGCCTCGGTGAGACCGTACATGAGGTGAAGCCGCGCCTGCGGGAACAGCGCGCGCAGCCGCCGCACCAGCGGTTCCGGCATATGCCCGCCACTGTTGGTCAGGGTCCTGAGGCTCGCCCCTGCTTCGCCCCACGCCTGCTCGGCGAGCTGCACCCACAGCGGCGGCACGCCGGCGAGCACGGTGGCGCCCGTCCGCTCGACCGCCCGCACGACGTCGCGCGGCAGGAGATAATCGAACCCGATCGCCTCCCCGCCCGCGGCCCAGGTCGAATGCAACTGGTTCTGGCCATAGTCGAAGGCGAGCGGGAGCACGCACAGGGTGCGGTCGTCGGCCCCGAGCCCGAGGTAATGCGCCACGCTCACCGCGCCGAGCCAGAGATTGGCATGGCTGAGCATGACGCCCTTGGGCCGCCCGGTCGAACCCGAGGTATAGAGCAGGGCCGCCAGCCTCTCCGGCTCGCAGGCCGAGGGCGGCAAGGCATCGCTGCCTGTCTCCCACTCCTCCAGCGCGATCGCTTGCTCCGGCCGCTCCTCGAGCGTCTCCAGCCGCGCCCGGTTCGCCACGAGGAGCCGCGCGCCGCTGTCGGCAAGGATGTGCTCGGCCTGCGCTCGGCGAAGCACCGGATTGATCGGCACGTGCACCAGCCCGGCGCGGGCGGCGGCAAGCGGCGCGATGCAGGCGAAGGCGGTCTTCCCCATCCAGCTGGCTAGGCGGTCGCCCGGCCGCAGCCCGAGCGCGAGGAAGCGATGCGCCATTCGCCCGGCCCCCTCGTCGAGCGCCGCATAGGTCCAGCGCTCCGCGCCGACCCGCAGCGCCGGCGCTTGCAGCCCGCCACGCAGGGCAAGATGGTCGAGCGGCCTCGGACGGGGATCGGGAGCAGCCATGGCGGGCCCGAAATGGCCGCTAACTTGCGCCTTGGCCAGCCCTCCCCTAGGGGCGGCGCACCATGGCGGCCAAGCCCAACCCCTCGCCCAACGCGGGCCATGACGATGCGCTCCGCGCCCTGCTCGCCGAGACGCTCGGCCTGACCGAGGCGCGCGTCGCCGGCTTCGATGCCGACACCGAGCTGTTCGGCGCCCTGCCGGAGTTCGACTCCATGGCGGTCGCCAACCTCCTCACCGGTATCGAGGAAAGGTTCGGCGTGCTGATCGAGGACAGCGACGTCGAAGCCGAGGACTTCGCCACCTACGGCAGCCTGCGGGCCTTCGTGGAGCGGCTCGCCGCATAAGGCCGGTTCGCCGCGCCACTCGCGCACCGGCTTTCACTTTCTTGTCATAATCCTGCGAGAAATGGTGAAAGCTTCGTTAACGCTTGGTCGGTAATGGGCGGTCACATGAACTCCCGCGCGACCTTCCTGACTGAGGCTGAACTGAGCCCTCGCTTTCTCGCCGCAACTGGAACGCTGCGCGAGGCGGTCGCCATGTTCCAGCAGGATGCGGACCTGCGCCTGCTGGCGGTACTGGATGCGGACAGGCGACCCCGCGGCGCGATCTTCGAGAAGGACGTGCGCCGGCTCCTGCTCAACCCTTATGGCCACGCCCTGCTCCAGAACCCGACGGTCAGCGCCGACATCGCCTCCTTCCTCCGCCCCTGCCCGACGATGGAGGTGACGGAAGACATTGGCGCACTGGTCGATCATTATCGCCGCCGCGACGGCCGCGAGGGCATGATCCTGACCCGCCGCGGCCTGCTCCACGCCACCCTGTCCAACCGGCGGCTGCTAATGCTTGCGACCGGGGCAGAAGCGGCCGCCGCCGCCGCGAGGCTCCGGCGGGCCGAGCGGATCGAAAGCTTCTCCACCCGCTTCGAGGGCCAGGTGGCGTCCCTGTCGAGCCAGATGGTCGGGCTTGCCAACAGCGTCCAGCGCCTTGCCGAAGCGACCGTGGATCGGGCCCAGATCGCCGGAACGCGCGCGGCCGCGGTGGCCAGCGCCGCGTCCCAGACCCGCACCAGCATGGTCGACGTGGCGCGCAGCGGGGTCGGTCTGGCGGCGGCGTTCGACCAGATCGAGCGCAGCCTTGAGCAGAGCCGGGCAGTCGCCCGCCGGTCGGCCGAACGGGTCAGCAGCGGAGTCGACCGCTCGCGCCGGCTGGCCGACGGCACGCGCACCATCGACCAGGTCATGGCGCTGGTCGGCGAGATCGCCGGCAAGGTGAACCTGCTGTCGCTCAATGCCAGCATTGAAGCCGCAAGGGCCGGAGCGGCGGGTGCCGGCTTCGGCGTCGTCGCCGCCGAGATCCGCGGGCTTGCCGACCAGACCCAGGCCGCGACGGAAGGCATCAGCGGTGAGATCGGCGCTCTGCGCAGCGGAATTGCCGACGTCGCCGGTGACTTCGTCGAGATCGAGACCGCCATCGAGGAAATGGCCGCGAGCAGCCGCGATATCGACCGCGCCATCACCGCCGAAGCCCATACGACCCGGCTGATCGCCCGGACCGTCGGCGAGGCGCAGGACGCGGCCGTCTCGATCGAGGATGCGGTCGGAACGATCGTCCACTCGGTCCGCTCGGCGGCGGCGAGCGCAAAGGAACTGGACGCCATGGCCAACGACCTGCGCCGCGGCGCAGAGCTGTTGCAAAGCGAGGTGGGCGACTTCCTGGGCCTCGTCAGGGCCGCCTGAGCCCAGCCCTCAGTGCCGCCGATCGACAGGATCGTCGACCGCGGCGATTATTCCGCCGCCTGCAGCTCCGCAAATTCCTCCGCCGCGAGGAAGCGCTCGGCGTCGAGCGCGGCCATGCAGCCGGTGCCGGCCGCCGTCACCGCCTGGCGGTAGACCTTGTCCATCACGTCGCCGCAGGCGAATACGCCGGGGATGTTGGTCCGGGTCGAACCGGTCTCGACGGCAAGATAGCCGTCCTCGTCGAGGTCCAGCTGCCCGGCGAACAGCTCGGTCGCCGGCTTGTGGCCGATGGCGACGAACGCGCCGTCCACGTGAAGTTCGCTGAACTCGCCGGTGAGGCGGTTCTTGAGCCTGAGGCCCGTCAGGGCTTCGGGCTCACCGCCCGACAGAAACTCGTCCACTTCGCTGTTCCAGACGACGGTGATCGCCTTGTGGGCGAACAGCCGGTCCTGGAGGATCTTCTCCGCCCGCAGGCTGTCGCGGCGGTGGATCAGGGTTACGTCGTCCGAGTGGTTGGTGAGGTAGAGCGCTTCCTCGACCGCGGTGTTGCCGCCGCCGATGACCGCCACCTTCTTGCCGCGATAGAAGAATCCGTCGCAGGTGGCGCAGGCGCTGGCGCCCTTGCCCTTCATCCGCTCCTCGGTCGGAAGCCCCAGCCACTTGGCCTGCGCGCCGGTCGCGATCACCAGCGTGTCGGCGAGATAGGTGGTGCCGCTGTCGCCGTGGAGCCGGAACGGCCGGCCGTTCAGCTCGACCCGGTCGATATGGTCCCACACCATCCGGGTGCCGACTTGTTCGGCCTGGGCCTGCATCTCTTCCATCAGCCAGGGACCCTGGATGACGTCGCGGAATCCGGGATAATTCTCGACGTCGGTGGTGGTGGTCAGCTGGCCGCCGGGCTGGATGCCCTGGATCACGATCGGCTTCAGCCCGGCGCGGGCGGCATAGATGGCGGCGGTGAGGCCGGCCGGGCCGGAGCCCAGCACGATCATGCGGCTGTGGATGGTCTCGCTCATCGCTCTTACTTAGTGATCATGCTCGTGGCCGCCATGACCTTCGGCGGCGGGCGCCTCGGCCTTGGCCTTCATCTTCTCGCAGCAGGGCATGGGCTTGTCGCCCTTGCAGCAGTCCATCGTGCACTCGCCCTCGTGCTTCATGCCCTGGTGCTTGGCATGGTCCTTGTGGGCGTCGGCGGCAGGCGCCGGGGCGATGGCCGGAGCCGAAGCGGCGAGCAGTACGGAAGTCATCAATGCGATCATGGTCGGATCCTTCGAAGTTGGTTCGTCCTAGCTCAAGCTGTTTCCCTGCGAAAGCTGGGGCCGCTCGCTTCCTGCCACATCAGCAGGAAGACCGGCTGGCAGCAGCTCTTCAGCCCCGCCGGGCCGCCGTTCGACCCCGAACATCCCCGGCATGCCGAGCGGCGCAACCGCCAGGGCGATGAAGCCAACGAGGGTGAGCAACAGCCGAATCACCACGCCTCTGGCCCATGGCGCCGCTCCGCAGGGCCAGGGTTGCCGAGCCGGCCTTGGTGCGCGACCACTTCACATCGCCACCATCCAGACAGCCATTGCGACCATCCCGACATTCTCGGTCAGCGAGACAAAGCCGAGCGGCACGTTGCTCGATCCGCCGACGCAGGCGCATTTGAGCTCGCGTTTTTCGACATAGACGGCCTTGAACACCGACACCGCGCCGATTCCGCCGATGAACAGGGCGACCGGCACCGACAGCCACGTGGCCACGCCGCTCAGCATCAGCACGCCCGCCAGGCCCTCGAGCCAGGGATAGGCATAGGAATAAGGCACCCAGCGCTTCGCCAGCAGATCGTAATTGAGGAACATGGAGCTGAACTTCTCTACGTCCTGCAGCTTCAGGAGCGCGAGCACGCACATCGACAGTGCGATGAACCACTCGCCCGAGCGGACCGTGAGCGGCGTTCCGTAGACCGCGACGCTCAAGCCCAGCGCCATGGCCGCGGTCATCCCGAACAGCGCTGCCACCGGGCGGTAGCTGGTGGCACCCGGCTCGGCGACGCGCAGGCCGAGGAAACGGCGAAGGTCGTCGTGACCACCGATACGCTGCCCGTCGATGAACACCTGCGGAGTCGTCTTCACCCCGGCTTGTGCCTTGTAGGCGTTAACCTCCTCGCGAGTGGTGAGGTGGCGGTCCTCGACCTGATAGCCGCGGCTCTTCAGCAGGTGCAGCGCCTTCAGCCCGAACGGGCAGACATGGCCCGGCATGACCATGCGGACGAGGGTCGCTTGGGTTCGGGGGGAAGCAGGCCGGTTCATGCCGGCCGATATAGGTCGCCCGCCGGCTAGACCAACCTGCTCTGCTTGACCGCCGCCGCGATGAAGCTGGCGAACAGCGGATGCGGGTCGAACGGGCGACTCTTATATTCCGGGTGGAACTGGACGCCGACGAACCAGGGATGGTCCGGCCGTTCGACGATTTCCGGCAGCCGCCCGTCGGGGGATACGCCGCTGAACACGAGGCCGCTCTTCTCCAGCGCCGGCTTGTAATGAGCGTTGACTTCGTAGCGGTGGCGGTGCCGCTCGCTGATCGTGGTGCTTCCGTAGATGGCCGCGACATGGCTGTTGCCGCCGAGCACGGCCTCATAGGCGCCGAGCCGCATGGTGCCGCCGAGGTCGCCGCCCGCGCGCCGCTCCTGCAGCCCTTCCTCGCTCATCCATTCGGTGATCATGCCGACCACCGGCTCCGCCGTGTCGCCGAACTCGGTCGACGAGGCGCCCTCGACGCCGGCCGCGCGGGCACCCTCGATGCAGGCCATCTGCATGCCGAGGCAGATTCCGAAGAAGGGCACCTTGCGTTCCTTGGCGAAGCGGACGGAAGCGATCTTGCCTTCGGTCCCGCGCTCGCCGAAGCCGCCGGGCACGAGGATGGCATGCATCGGCTCCAGTTCGCCGAGCATGCTCTCTTCGCCCTTCTCGAACAGCTCCGCGTCCAGCCACCTGATGTTGACCTTGACCCGGTTGGCGATGCCGCCGTGGACCAGCGCCTCGCGGAGCGACTTGTAGGCGTCCGGCAGGCCGACATATTTGCCGACGACACCGATCGTCACCTCGCCCTCGGGGTGGTCGATGGCGTCCATCACGCTTTCCCAGCGGCTGACATCGGGCCGCGGATCGGTCGGCAGGCCGAACGCCTTCAGCACCTCGTCGTCGAGGCCTTCGCGATGATATTGCAGCGGCACGTCGTAGATCGAGCGGGCGTCGAGGGCCTCGATCACCGCGCTCTTCGGCACGTTGCAGAATTGCGCGATCTTGGCCCGCTCGGCCTCGGGGATCGGCATCTCGCAGCGGCACAGCAGGACGTCGGGCTGGACGCCGAGACTGGCGATCTCGCGGACGCTGTGCTGGGTCGGCTTGGTCTTGAGCTCGCCCGCCACCTTGATCCACGGCACCAAAGTGGTGTGGACGCTGACCGTCTGTCCGCGGCCGAGGTCGTTCCTCAGCTGGCGGATGGCCTCGATGAACGGCAGGCTCTCGATGTCGCCGACCGTCCCGCCGATCTCGCAGATGACGAAATCGAGGTCTTCGGTCTCGGCCAGCGCGAATTCCTTGATCGCGTTGGTGACGTGCGGAATGACCTGCACGGTCGCGCCGAGATAGTCGCCGCGCCGCTCACGGGCGATGATGTCGCGGTAGATGCGGCCGGTGGTGATATTGTCCGACTGGCGCGCCGACACGCCGGTGAAGCGCTCGTAATGGCCAAGGTCGAGGTCGGTCTCCGCCCCGTCGTCGGTGACATAGACTTCGCCGTGCTGATAGGGGCTCATCGTCCCCGGATCGACGTTCAGATAGGGGTCGAACTTGCGGATGCGGCACTTGTAGCCGCGCGCCTGCAGCAATGCTGCAAGACTAGCCGAGAGGAGACCCTTGCCGAGGCTGGAAACCACGCCGCCGGTAACGAAAACAAACCGCGCCATGGGAGTGTGGCCTTAGGGATGAACAGGCCGCCGGGGCAAGCCAAATATTTCGTCGTCCCGGCGCCGGCCGGGACCTCGGAAGATGAAAGCGCTTGATCGCCAAGGGTCCCGGCCTTCGCCGGGACGAAGACGGTTACTGCGCCAGCGGCACCGCGCCATTGTCGGCCGGAGCGGCGGGAGTCGCCGGCGCCTGCTGGACCGGCGCGGCCGGGGCCTGCGGCAGCGGCGCATTGGCGATCGCCGCGTCCACCTGCTGGCCGTTGTTGCGGGTGCCGGCGATCGCGGCGAGCGCGATGCACAGGATGATGAAGGCCCCGCCCAGCCAGGACGTCGCACGGCTGAGGAAATCGGCCGCACCGCGCGCGGTCATGAAGCCCGCCGACGATCCGCCGACGCCGAGCCCGCCGCCTTCCGAGCGCTGCAGCAGGATGACGGTGCAGAGCGCGATGGCGACCAGGGTCTGGACGATGAGCAGGAAGGTGAACATGGAGGCTTTCGGCAATGGGAAGGTTCGCGCGGGCACTTAGCGGCGGCGGCGGCCAAGTTCAATGACAGCCTCGCTTCCCCCTCGGGCGAGGGAGCCGCGGCTCAGTCCGCCCCCGCCTCGACGATCGGCAGGAAGTCCGCCGCCTTGAGGCTTGCCCCGCCGACCAGCGCGCCGCCGACGTTCGGCACGGCGAAGATCTCGCCCGCATTGCTCGCCTTCACCGACCCGCCATACAGGATCCGAACCCCCGCGCCCGTCTCCCCGTAAGCGGCGACCAACCGCTCGCGGATGGCGGAGTGCATCTCCTCGATGTCCTCGACCTCCGCCACGCGGCCCGTCCCGATCGCCCAGATCGGCTCATAGGCGAGCGCAAAGGTCCCAGTGTCGACAGGCCCGGCCGGCAGGGAGGCATCGACCTGCCGCCCGACCGTCTCGACCGCCCGGCCCGCCTCGCGCTCTTCCAGGCTCTCGCCGACGCAGAGGATGACCTTGAGCCCGGCGCCGAGCCCCGCCTCGGCCTTGGCCTTCACATGCCCGTCCGCCTCGCGATGAGCGTCGCGACGCTCCGAATGACCGACGATGACGATTCCGGCGCCCGCATCGTGGAGCATCGCCGCGCAGACGTCTCCGGTATGCGCGCCCTTCTCCTTGTGGTGGATGTCCTGCGCCCCGATCAGGAAGCCGGGCACCGCCTCCGCCGCGCGGTGGATCAGGGTCGCCGGCACGCACAAGGCCACCTCGACCGCGCCTTCGAACTTCTTCGACCATTCGGCGATGGTGCGGACCTCGCCGAGATCCTCGGACGTGCCATGCATCTTCCAGTTGCCCGCGATCAGCTTCACCATTGTCATCCGTTCACCTGTCGTTTTCGCCAGCGCGCCTAGCAAGCCGGTCAACTTGAAGGAAGGCGGCGCGGCCCCTAAAGCGCGTCACCGCATTCTCAGACGATCAGGAACGCCGCACTCCATGAAGACTTTCCGCCGCCTGTCCAAGTCGAAGTTCGGCACCGGCATCCTGATCCTCTTCCTGCTGCTGATCCTCGCCAGCTTCGCGGTCGCCGACATCGCCAACTTCAGCACCGGCGGCGGATCGCTGCCGCAGAATACGCTGGCCAAGGTCGGCAAGGTCGAACTGACCGCGGCCGAGCTCGACCAAGCGATGCAGCGGCGCCTGACGCAGGTCCGCCAGCAGAACCCACAGGCGACCTATGCCGATCTTGCCGGCGACTTCGACGCCATCGTCGATGCCCTGATCCAGGAGCGGACGCTGTGGGCCTATGCCCGCAAGCATGGCTTCACCGTGTCGAAGAAGCTGGTCGATGCCGAGATCGTGAAGATCCCAGGCACGCGCGGGCTCGACGGGCGCTTCAGCCAGGCGGCCTATGAAGCCTTCCTGCAGCAGCAGCGCCTTACCGACACCCAGCTCCGCCGCGAGATCGAGACCGCGCTTCTCCAGCGCCTCGTCATTGCGCCGGTCGCCACCAATGCCCGCCTGGGGCAGGGCGTCGCGCGCCCCTATGCCGACCTGCTGCTCGAACAGCGCACCGGCAGCCTCGCGCTCGTCCCCTTCGCCGCCTACACCGCCGGCCCGGCCCCGACCGACGCCGAGCTCCAGGCCTTCTATCGCCAGAACGTTCAGCGCTACACGGTGCCGGAGCGCCGCGCCTTCCGCATCGCCCGAATCACCGACGAGCAGCTCGGGAACATCGCCGCCACCGACCAGGAGATCGCGGCTTACTATCAGCAGAACCAGGCGACCTATGGCGGCGTCGAGCGGCGCGTCATCAGCCGCGCCACACTGCCCGACCAGGCCGCCGTCGCGGCCATCGCCCAGCGCGCCAAGGCGGGCGGCACCTTCGCCGCCGCCGCCGCGCCGGCCGGCTTCACCGCCAGCGACGTCAGCGTCGGTCCGCAGACCCGCGCCGAGCTTGCCGCCAAGACGGGCGAGGCGGTCGCCGCCCAGGTCTTCGCCGCGCCCGCCGGTGCGGTGATCGGGCCGGTCCAGTCGTCGACCGGCTTCGACGTCATCAAGGTCGAGAGCATCCAGGCCGCCGGCGGCCGCAGCCTCGCCGACGTGCGCGGCGAGATCGCCGCCAAGCTGACGGCCGACAAGCGCAAGAATGCCCTCGCCGACCTCGTCACCAAGGTCGAGGACGGCCTCGCTTCCGGCCGCACTTTCGAGGAAGTGACCACCGCCGAGAGGCTGCCGGTGCTGACGACCCCGCCGCTGACCCGCGCCGGCGGCGCCTTCGACCAGCCCGCCTTCAAGCTTCCGCCCGACTATGCCGCGGTGCCCGGCGCCAGCTTCGACCTCGGCGTCGACGACGACCCCATCGTCGAGCCGCTTCCGAACGAGGCCGGCTATGTGCTGGTCGACGTGACCGACGTGGTGCCGCCCGCCCCTGCTCCCCTCGCCCGTATCGCCGACCAGGTCCGCAGCGACTTCATCGGCCGCCGCGCAATGGACCGGGCCAATGCCGCCGCGACACAGGTGCTGGCCGCGATCAACCGGGGTACGCCGATGGCCGAGGCGGTCGCCGCCCTCAACCAGTCGGGCGTCCGGCCGCCGGAAGCGATCGACCTGCGCCGCGGTGCGCTCAGCCAGTTCGCGCAGCAGGGCCAGGAGATCCCGCCGCCGCTGCGCATCTTCTTCACCCTCGCGCCCGGCAAGGCGCAGCGCGCGGCCGGCCCGTCGGGCATCTACCTCGTCAAGCTCGACAAGGTCGTGCCGGGCAATGCCGCCGGCAACCCGCAGCTGATCGCCTCGGAGCTGACCTCGCTCCAGCGCAGCGCCAGCGAGGAGCTCGCCCTGCAGTGGCTTAACGCCGCCCAGAAGGAACTCGGCGTCGAGCGCAACGAGGCCGCCATCCGCGCCGCCCGCAGCCGCATCATCGGCGGCAGCGTCGCGCAGTGATCCCACCCTCTCCCGATCGGGAGAGGGTCGACTCGCACGAAGGCGAGCGGGGTGAGGCCGCGCCCGCCGGGTTGCGTCGGCCGGCGGCGGGCAACCTTCTCGTCATCGACAATGTCGACAGCTTCACGTTCACCCTGGTCGATTATTGCCGCCAGCTCGGCGCCTCTGTCGACGTCGTCCGCGCCGATGCGCTGACCGTGGCCGAGGCGCTCGCCCACCCGGGTCCCCTGCTGATCAGTCCCGGCCCCGGTCATCCCGCCGATGCGGGCATTTCCGTCGCCCTCGCCGCCGCCTGCATCGTGGCCGGCAAGCCGCTGCTCGGTGTCTGCCTCGGCCACCAGGCCATCGGACTGGCATGTGGCGCCACCATCGCCCGCGCCGCGCCCATGCACGGCAAGACCGACGCCATCGCCCACGACGGCCGCGGCCTGTTCGCCGGCCTTCCCACCCCGCTCACCATGACCCGCTACCACAGCCTGGTCGTCGAACGGCTGCCGGCCGACCTCCACGCCACCGCTTATGGCAGTGACGGCACGATCCAGGCGCTCAGCCATCGCAGCGCTCCGGTCCATGGCGTCCAGTTCCACCCCGAAAGCATCGCCAGCGACCATGGCCTCGCCCTGCTCGCGAACTTCCTTCGTCAGGACTCTTGACGCACCCTGAAACGTTCCTTACTCGTTCTCCGTCTGTTCACTTCGGGGCTCGTGGGACATGTTGACGGCCAAGCAACGCGAACTGCTCACCTATATCGACCAGCGCCTGAAGACTTCAGGCGTCAGCCCCAGCTTCGACGAGATGCGCGAGGCGCTGGACCTCAAGAGCAAGTCGGGCGTCCACCGGCTCATCTCCGCGCTGGAGGAACGGCAGTTCATCCGCCGCCTTCCCAACCGCGCCCGAGCGCTGGAGGTGGTCCGCCTGCCCGACGGGCTCGGCGGCGCTCCCGCCGCACCGGCCGCGCCGCAGCCGCGCCTGGTGGTCCCCGCCAACGACACCATCGACCTGCCGCTCGCCGGCCGGATCGCCGCCGGTACCCCGATCGAGGCGCTGCAGGGTCAGGACAGCTTCCCCGTCCCCGCCGCCTTGCTCGGCCCGGGCGAACATTATGCGCTCGAAGTGTCGGGGGACTCAATGGTCGACGAGGGCATCCTCGACGGCGACTATGTCCTCATCCGCAAGACCAATGTCGCGCGCGAGGGCGAGATCGTGGTCGCGCTGATCGACCATGCCGAAGCGACCTTGAAGACCTTCCGCCGCGAAGGCTCGATGATCCGCCTCGACCCCGCCAACCGTACCCACGAGCCCCAGCGCTACGAACCCGCCCGGGTCGAGAT
The DNA here is from genome assembly GCF_029637485.1 of Sphingomonas sp. LHG3406-1. Taxonomy (GTDB): domain Bacteria; phylum Pseudomonadota; class Alphaproteobacteria; order Sphingomonadales; family Sphingomonadaceae; genus Sphingomicrobium. The sequence continues at coordinate 996,958 of NZ_CP069128.1, forward strand.
CCAGGGCAAGCTGGCAGGGCTGATCCGCCGGTATCACTGAGCTCAGCCGGCATCCTCCCCGTCGGCGCAGCCGATGGGGAGGGGGGCCGCTCAGCGAAGCTGAGTGGTGGAGGGGCCAGCCCGGCGCCGCGACACTCCCCTCCGTCAGTGCTGCGCACGGTCACCTCCCCATCGCTTCGCGACGGAGTTGACGCGCTTCTAAAGCAATCCCTCGATCACATGATGCTGTTCGATCATGCTGAGCTCATCCACCACCCGGCAGGTCAGATGGTCCCGCACTCGCGCCGGCAGCGCGTCGAAATAGCCCCGCGTCACCTGCAGATCATGGTGCCCTGCGTTGGTCGCGTCGGGCGCGTCCACCCCCACCACCAGCACCGGCCGCGGATCATCTGAGCGATTGGCCGTGCCGCGGTGAATGGTCAGCGCCGAGCGCGCCGACATGTCGCCGCGCTGCGGCATCTTCTGCTCGGCCCGCGCCTCGTATCGCCCCCACAGCGCGCGATCGGGGAACATGCCGTCGACCGCCCCCTCGATCCGGTCCCACTGGGTCCCCGGCGCCACCTCGAACGGCCCGTGCTCCGCCTTCGTGTCGATCGCGGTCAGGTTGAACGCCAGGCTGTTCAGCCGCCGGCCCTCCAGCGTCGCCTCCGGCGCGCGGAAGTCGCGATGCCACGGCTGGTCCTGAGCGCCCGGGAAGGGAATGTCGAAGCCGACTTCGACGATCCGGTAGTCCTTCGTCAGCACCGCCTCGCACACCGCCACGAACCAGGGGTGGGTCGCGATGTCGACGAAGCCCCCAATGTCCTCGGGCGCCACCTCGACATAGAAGCGGTGCGGCCCGCGCGGCAGCGCGCCGCCCGGCCGGTCCTTGACCCGCTCCCACACCCGCCAGATGTCGGCCGCAAGTCCGTCCGCCCAGGCAGGGCTGAAGGCGCCGCGGCAGGCGATGATCCCATCGCCATAGAGCCCGCCCATGATCCGCGCTTCGTCCAGTTCCACCGCGCCTCACCCTCCTCGCGAATCGCCGCGCCCGCACCTTGCCCGCGCCAGACCGCCCGGTCACGCCGTCTGGCCGCGGAACAGCCCGCGCCCGTCCCGCTTTGTCTGCTTGCCCCAACGGCAGGAGGAAGCAGCCATGGCCTACGACCGCTATCCCGACGACGACCGCCGCGAGCGCATGCGCGACCACGACCGCGACCGCGATCCTGACCGGCCACGCGACCGCGATCGTGGCCGGGGCCTGTTCAGCGGCGGCCACGACGACCGGGACCCCGGCAGCCAGCGCGACGACCGCCACGACCGCGACCCCCGCGCCCAGGAACGCGGCGCCCGCTCCTCCGGGCAGGGCCGCAATGCGGTGCAGATGGACGAGACCCGCGACCTCATCGCCAGTCACAAGGTCGAGGGCACCGCCGTCTACGGCCGCGACGACGAACGGCTCGGCACCATCAAGACGCTGATGCTCGACAAGTATCGCGGCGAGGTCCGCTATGCCGTGCTCAGCCAGGGCACCGGCTTCCTCGGCCTCGACGAGCAGCTCTTCCCGGTCCAGTGGAACGAGCTTCGCTACGACGAACGCCGCAACGGCTACCGCGTCGAATTCACCGCCGAGGACGTCCGCTACACCCTCGAACGCCGCGAACGCGAACGCCGCCAGCAGGCCCACGACCTCGACGAGGAATATCGCCGCCGGCGCTAGGGTCGCACGACAGGAAGAAGGGGGCGCAGCCCGGCTGCACCCCCTGTCCTTTCCCCACCGATCCGCCCTTCAGGCGAGGCGATAGGCGAACAACCCATTGTTGGTGGTCACCACCAGCAGATTGTCCGGCGTGATCGCCAGTCTTCCGCCGCGCGGCGCGGTCCACACCACGGCCGGGGTCGTCGCCTTGAGGTCGACGGCATAGGTCGCCGTGTCGGTGGCGACGAACATGTGGCTGCCGGTCAGGACGATGTTGCTCGACAGGCCGCCCTTGTCGGCGCCAAGGTTGATCGACCCCGTTACGGCGCCGGTCGCCATGTCGAGGATGTCGACGATCGCCGTGCCTGCCCGGGCGGCATAGAGCTTGCCGTCGCGCAGCGCCGGGTCGCCGACATAACTGGCCGAACTCCGCCACAGCGGCGCCGTTCCGGTCGACTGGAAAGCCGCCAGCGGAAGCGGCTGCTCGGGCCCCTTGTTGTCGGTAAAGGTAACGATCCGTCCATTCCCGTCGAGCAGCGGCCCGCCATAATAGACCCCGAAGTAGCTGAGGCCGAACATGGTGAAATGGGGGTTCGGGATGCGCCGGGTGATCGCACCGGTCGCTCGGCTCAGGATTGTCAGGTCGCCCCCGCCGAAGAAATAGACGGAGCTGTTGTCGACCGCGACGCTCTGCCCTTCTTGGACATAGCCGCGCACCGCCTGGGTGGCGTCGGTCCGCCAGCTCTGAGTTCCGGCGGCAGCATTGGCGCCGTACACCTCGTTCCCGTAATAGCCCGCCTGGAAATAGAGATCGTCTCCGAACGGCGTCGGCGAGCCGCCGTTGCTGAACTGGCTAGCGTAGGAGAGCGCACCCTGCACTCCACCGTCGGAGGCGCGCAGGATCGACATCGGCACCGCGCCCGAAGAGATGTCCATTCCCATTGAGATCACCCGCCCATTCGCCGTCGAAGGCGGGCTGAAGTAGCTGCCCGCACCGAGGTCGGTCTCCCACAGCTGCGCGCCCGTGGCAGGATTGATGGCCCGGGTGACCAGTCGCCCATTCGGCAGGCTCGTATTGTAGAAGATGCCCCCACGTCTGGCGGCGACGCCCTTGACCGATAGCGCGGTCGGGACATTCCACGCCTCCGCGAACTTGCTGCTGTTGTAGTTGACCGCGACATAGCCGGTATGGCCGGCATCACGCTGCAGCGTCGACCAGTCCTTCATCTGGACGTCGAGGTTGACGGTGAAGGTCTGCGTCGAACCGGGATAGACGGTTGTGCAATTTGCGCTGGTGCAGAGCCTGAAGGTCACGCTCGTGGAGTTCTTTCCGCCCGGCGCCAGCGCGGCCGTCCGCAGAGCGACATTGAAGCTTGAGCCGGATGCGGTCGGCGTTCCCACCAATTGATAGCGGTCGCTCCCTACAGTGACGTCCGCCACGATCGGCTGCGTGCTCGTTCCGCTATAGGTCGCCGTAAAACCGAAGTCGGAGCTCTCGCCTTCCGCGATGGTGACGTCCGCGGCCGCCGCCGAGAGGGTCACGGGAAGGGTAGCGGTCGTGATGGGTGGGGTCACCTGTACCGGGGGATTGGGATCGCTTCCGCCGCCACCGCCGCACGCGCTCAACATCGCAGCGGCCGATGCCGCCACAGCAAGTCTAACCAAGATCATGTACGCCCCCAGTTATTCGCGGCCCCCTTGCCGACGCCCCTTTTATGTTGATGGACGAGATTGCTAGCAAGCTCCTTTGCAGCGGCTAGGACCCTCTACTCCTTGCCAATATGCGGCTCTCCACCCATCTCGCCCGCTCCGCCATCCCGATTATCCCTAGCAGCGTCGAGGGAGGGATTGCCTCCAGAACGAAAACGGAACAAACTCCCTCCCATGCTGACTCACATCAAGAAGCATCGCTAGCCAGATGCTGACTCACATAACGGTCAAGGGCGCGCGCGAGCATAACCTCAAGGGCGTGGACGTCTCGATCCCGCGTGATCAGCTGACGGTGATCACCGGCCTGTCGGGCTCGGGCAAGTCGAGCCTCGCCTTCGACACCATCTATGCCGAAGGCCAGCGCCGCTACGTCGAATCCTTGTCGGCCTATGCCCGCCAGTTCCTCGAGATGATGCAGAAGCCGGACGTCGAGCATATCGACGGCCTGTCGCCGGCCATCTCGATCGAGCAGAAGACGACCAGCCGCAACCCGCGCTCGACCGTTGCCACCGTGACCGAGATCTACGACTATATGCGCCTGCTGTGGGCGCGGGTCGGCATCCCCTATTCGCCCGCCACCGGCGAGCCGATCCAGGCCCAGCAGGTCAGCCAGATGGTCGACCGGGTGATGGCGCTCCCCGAAGGCAGCCGCCACTATCTGCTCGCCCCCGTCGTCCGCGGCCGCAAGGGCGAATATCGCAAGGAATTGCTCGAATGGCAGAAGGCGGGCTTCACCCGCGTCCGCATCGACGGCACCTTCCATGAGATCGACGAGGCGCCCGCGCTCGACAAGAAGTACAAGCATGACATCGAAGTGGTGGTCGACCGCATCGTGGTGCGCGACGGCATCCAGACCCGCCTCGCCGACAGCTTCGAGACCGCGCTGAAGCTCGCCGACGGGCTGGCCTATCTCGACCCCGCCGACCCCACGCCCGAGCCGGCCGGCACCGAGAAGACCGGAGTCGCCGCCGCGCTCGACAAGGCCGCCGAGCGGGCCGTCCTCGCCACCAACGCCCCTCCCGGCCGAATCTGCTTCTCCGAGAAGTTCGCCTGCCCCGTCAGCGGCTTCACCATTGCCGAGATCGAGCCGCGCCTGTTCTCCTTCAACGCCCCCCAGGGCGCCTGCCCGGCCTGTGACGGCCTTGGCGAGCGGCAGGAGTTCGACGAGGATCTGGTCGTTCCCAACCACGACTTGTCGCTCGCCAAGGGTGCGATCGTGCCCTGGGCCAAGAGCCAGCCGCCCTCGCCTTATTACATGCAGGTGCTCTCCAGCCTCGCCCGCCATTATGGCTTCGACCTGCAGACGCCGTGGAAGGACCTCGACCCCGCCCACCGACAAGCCATCCTCCACGGCACCGGCGGCCAGGCGGTCGCCCTGCGCTTCGTCGACGGCCGCAAGAGCTATGAGGTGAAGAAGGCGTTCGAAGGCGTCATCGGTAACTTGAACCGCCGCCTGCTCCAGACCGAAAGCGCGTGGATGAAGGAGGAGCTCAGCCGTTATCAGGCCGCCCATCCGTGCGAGACCTGCCACGGCGCCCGCCTCAAGCCCGAAGCGCTGGCGGTGAAGATCGCCGGCGAGGATATTTCCATCGCCGTCCGCCGCTCCGTCGCCGACGCTTATGCCTGGTTCGGCGCGCTCGAACCCAGGCTCACGCCCCAGCACCAGGAGATCGCCCGCGCGATCCTTAAGGAGATCAACGAGCGCCTCGGCTTCCTCCACAACGTCGGGCTCGACTATCTCCACCTCGACCGCACCAGCGGCACGCTGTCCGGCGGCGAGAGCCAGCGCATCCGCTTGGCGTCCCAGATCGGCAGCGGCCTCAGCGGCGTCCTCTACGTCCTCGACGAGCCGTCGATCGGCCTCCACCAGAAGGACAATGACCGCCTGCTGGAGACCCTTCAGCGGCTGAAGTCCCTCGGCAACACAGTCCTCGTCGTCGAGCACGACGAGGACGCCATCCGCGCCGCCGACCATGTGATCGACATGGGGCCGGGCGCGGGCGTCCATGGCGGCACCGTGCTCCACTCCGGCTCCCTCGCCGAGCTGATGGAGCAGGAAGGCTCGCTCACCGCCGACTATCTTTCCGGCCGCCGCTCCATCCCCCTGCCCGCAAAACGCCGCAAGGGCTCGGGCAAGAAGCTCACCGTCCACAACGCCCGCGAGAACAACCTGCGCGGAGTCACCGCCAGCATCCCGCTCGGCACCTTCACCTGCATCACCGGCGTGTCCGGCTCGGGCAAGTCGAGCTTCACCATCGACACCCTCTACGCCGCCGCCGCGAGGGCCCTGAACGGCGCGCGCATCCTCGCCGGCAAGCATGACAAGGTCACCGGCCTCGACCAGCTCGACAAGGTCATCGACATCGACCAGTCGCCGATCGGCCGCACCCCGCGCTCCAACCCGGCCACCTACACCGGCGCCTTCACCCAGATCCGCGACTGGTTCGCCGGCCTGCCCGAGAGCCAGGCCCGCGGCTACAAGCCCGGCCGCTTCTCCTTCAACGTCAAGGGCGGCCGCTGCGAGGCCTGCACCGGCGACGGCCTGCTCAAGATCGAGATGCACTTCCTCCCCGACGTCTACGTCACCTGCGACGTCTGCCACGGCAAGCGCTACAACCGCGAGACGCTGGAGGTCCTGCACAAGGGCAAGAGCATCGCCGACGTGCTCGACATGACGGTCGAGGATGCGGTCGAATTCTTCAAGGCCGTCCCCGGCATCCGCGACAAGATGGCGATGCTGGCCGAAGTCGGCCTCGGCTACATCAAGGTCGGCCAGCAGGCGACGACCCTGTCCGGCGGCGAGGCGCAGCGGGTCAAGCTCGCCAAGGAACTCAGCCGGCGGGCCACCGGCAACACCCTCTACATCCTCGACGAGCCCACCACCGGCCTCCACTTCGAGGACGTCCGCAAATTGCTCGAAGTCCTCCACGCCCTGGTCGAGCAGGGCAACACCGTGGTCGTGATCGAGCACAACCTCGACGTCATCAAGACCGCCGACTGGGTGCTGGACCTCGGCCCGGAGGGCGGCATCAAGGGCGGCGAGATTGTCGCGCAGGGCACGCCGGAGGAGGTGGTGAAGGAGGAGCGGAGTTTTACGGGGGCTTATCTGCGGCCGTTGCTGGCCCGGGGCAAAAACACTCCGCTCGCGGGTGCCTCCCCCTCTTCTCCCCTCCCGCTTGCGGGAGGGGCCGGGGGAGGGCCGGCGACCGAGCGAGATGGCGGGAGCTTGGGGAGCCCAAAGAAGCCGCGCCGGCGGAAGGTGACTGAGGCAGCAGAGTGACTTCGGAGCAAGTGATGCTCTAAAGCGCTGCGGAAGCCGCCTTGGTACGGCAAAGCGCGTCATGGAGAGCTAAGTGTGAGATACGCAAGTGGCCCAAGCTTGACCTCAGGCGGTACCATGGCCGCGGCCTTGGCGCCGTTGCGGGCGAGAATGCCGCGGGCGGTGGTCGAGCGCGAAATCTTGCGAGTGGTGGCGACTATCCCCGGCGCGGATGAGCGAGACCGGCTTGAAGATGCTCGCCAAGAGGTTTTGCGCTGGGCGCAAAGGCGAATGGCTGAACGGCTTCCCGTGGAAGCTTGGTCCGGTGGCACATTCGAAACCCTTGCGGCTGGCCGAACGACCATGGGGTCGCTTTTATCCGTGGACGGCACCACCCTGTGGTCCCTTCGGGCCGATGACCCCGATAAGAATGTTGCCGGCCGCATTTGGTCGACAGAAGTAAGCTTGGGCCGAACGGCATCGAGCCAAGAAGTTCAGCTCGGCGTTCGCCTAGTTGTCAATTCCGCTGAGCCGGAGCTCGTCATCGAGCCGGCAGTGCCGGGGCTCGTACGGCAAATTGCAGATACGTGCGGATTGCGCGACGGCGATGTGCCCGTAAGAAACGGTTTCCACTGGGCCGAGCACGCAGAGCATGTCGAAACGGTCACTGAGTGGGTCCTTTCGGACGCAAGACGCTTGCCTGTCATCGTCGCGACTGGTGACGGACGGGCCGATGACCCGCACGCGCCTAAATTTAATCTTGATGGCTTCGCAAATGCGTTAGTCGGATTGGCACATGTTGTTTGGATACCTGCTAACCTTACGTTCGGCTTGAGCGACGCTCTGGGTAAGCAACTTTCCGTTTTCCACGGCGGTCTGCGCGTTTACCAGCCCGGACTTACAATTATCGATGACCCCCGCGATCATCAACTTTTTCTCGGCCACGTTGTTGAGCGCGAACCGGCTTCGGTCATGGCTGAACTTCGTCGCGGTGTTGCTCGCGAAAGCCTTAGGCGAACGCGGCTTGGCCATGACGTCCTTACCTTTGCGGCAGTCCGAAGTGCGGCAAGCGAGTCCTATAGCGACACTGGAAGTGTGCCGGAGGCAGCTGATGACGAAAAGCTGAAGGCTCTGTTGAAGCAGATTGAGGCCATGAACAATCGCGTTGTGGAGCTTCAGGCGCAGGTGGACCAAGCTTGGCAGTTGTCCGAAGAGGAAAGTGAACGCGCTGAGGCTTCGGAGCGACAGCTCTTCTCTTCCTTCGCGCGCATCGAGCACCTTGAGCATGCCCTCATTGAAACTGGAGCCAAACCACAAGAGGTCGCCGACCCCACCTCATGGGAGGAGTTCGTAGGGTGGTGCGATACGGAATTTGCTGGCAAGGTCACGCTCTCGCCATCCGCCCGCAGAGGCATTCGTAAGGCTCAGTTTCAAGACATCGAAGAGGTTGCTCAATGCATCCGCTGGTTAGCTAGCATTGCTCGCGACCGCTTCATGATTGGTGGGGGAACGCTGGCGAACATTCCCGTCTTCGAAGGCATTACGAACGCACCATGCGGAAATGACGAGTACACCTTCGATTTTCAGGGAAGGCGGCTGACAGCCACGTGGCACTTGAAGAACGGCGGAAATACCAGACAGCCTGAACGGTGCCTCCGCATCTACTATAGCTTCGACGAGCAGACACGCCAGATTATAGTTTCCGACATGCCCGCGCACTTGCGTACGGGCGCTAGCTGATGCGACATGCGATAAGCATGGCGGCAGTTTCCTGATGGTCTCTGCACTAGAGAATACGATGACAGTCACCTAAACATCCAAAACCCGCACCCCAAACGTCCGCTCCACCCCCGCCCCAGCCATCACCCGCGCCACCACCTGCGCCAGCTCGGCCGGTCCGTCGCCCGCGAACACCTCGCCATAGCCGACTCCCGCCCGCCGCAGCGCCTCGCGCTTCACGGCGTCGCGGGCGGCCGCTTCGCCCTGGTGGTGCCCCCGCCCCTGATACTCGATCGCCACCCTTGGGCGCTGGTCGGCGTCAACCAGCAGGAAGTCGACGCGCTTGGCGTTGATCGTGTTGAACGCCTCGACGCTGCTCCCGTCCAGCAACTGACTGAAGGCTTGATCTGGGCACGGCGGAACATCAAGATCGCTGTATGACACTGAGCAAGCCTTGGTCGCCTTACCGCCAGATCATCATTGAGACCTATGCTGGTCCTCCGAGAGGTTCTCACGGCAGCATTCGGGCAAGGCCCACTCCTGGCCAGTTCTACCCTCAGTCAATGAATGTCGAGTGCTCACGTGATATGCGGAAGCGTTACCCAGTGGGGTCCAAATTCCGCATCTTCGCGAAGGAAGTGTCTAAAGAAGACGGGACGTCCTTCCTCTATACTCACTTTAGCTGGCCGTATGAGTTGATGTCGAAGAAGTAGAAGAAGAAGCCGTCACGGATTAAATCCGTGTCGTCGATCAGGCTGCCCGCCTCGGCCTGAGGCCTCGCCAAGCACCTGTCGGCCGGCCGGCTTCGCGGCTCTTCGCGCTGCTTCGCTGCGCTCGGCGCTTCGCTTGTTGTTTTCGGTTCATGCGACTTCCGGGGCGCTCCGCCCGTTTATCCCTTGAACTCCCCCGGCGCTTTCCGGGTCGAGACGAAGGAAGACCCCATGCGAACCCTCGCAATCCTCACCGCCGCCGGCGCGCTGACTGCCGTCGCGATCCCCGCCGCCGCGCAATATTATCCGCAGCCGCAGACCCCGCAGCCCTACCCCGGCCAGCCCGGCTACGGCTACAACCAGCAGACCTATCCGCAGCAGCAGGGCGGCCTGCCCGGGATCATCGCCCAGCTGCTCGGCAACCGCAATTATGCGGCCAACGACCGCCAGCTGGTCACCCAGTGCGCCGCCGCGGCCCAGACCGAAGTCGCCCGCCGCTACCCGGCCGCCTATGGCCAGCAGGGCTACGGCCAGCGCCCCTACGGCCAGGCCTATGGCTATAACCAGGCCTATCCGGGCACCGCTCGAGTCACCGCCATCACCAACGTCCAGCGTCGCAACAACCGCAACCTGCGCGTGACCGGCCTCGTCGACAGCGGCCGCTATGCCCAGACGCCTTATGGCTACAACCAGCGCCAGGCCTATGCCCAGGGCGACCTGCGCTTCAACTGCACCGTCGACTATTCCGGCCGGGTGACCAACCTGCGCCTGAGCCGGGCCCGCTAGGCCCCGCATCGGGATAATAAAGGGGCGCGCGGCCGAAGGGTCGCGCGCCCTTCTTCGTTCGTGCTCCGGGCGGTTGCTCGCTTGACTAGTAGGATTGCAACTGTCCTACCCTGGTCGATGGACAAGCATCTCGCCGACCGGCTGTTCGACCCGACCTTCAACGACTGCAGCTCCGATGAGGAATTCGACCTTGCCTGGACCGTCCAGGCACGGCTGACGGATGCGTTGAGGGGCGGCCGATCCCGCGCCGCCCAGCCACAGAAACCCGCCGAAACCATCCGCCGCCGCCAGGCGGCCGAGCGCGACGCCGAAGCGCGGCTGCGCGAACAGCAGGAGCGGATCGTGCCCGCCGTGCACTTCTTCGAGGATGCGGACGAGCCGGACTATGCCGCGGTTCGGCGGCGGGCAACAAGGACTCCCGCTCGAATCGGCCGGCCGGGGACCGCGAAGACGCCCTCACACCGGCGGAAGCACCGTCACCCGCGCGCCCTTGCCGCCGCAGCGCGCGCACTTCAGCCGCGCCTCGGCCTCCTCGAAGCCGCAATTGCCGAGCGCCCTGACCGCTGAATGACTGTCCAGCGTCCGCGCCGCGCCGCAATCGCGGCAGTCGATGCGGATGCTGGCCCGGAAACGGGCAAGGTCGCCGGTGGTTCGGATATGCTTGGCGGACATGGCGCCTGCTTCTACGCCCGATAGAACGAAACAGGAACAACTGCGCGCGAGAAAGCTGTGGATGACAGCGGGGACGGCGCGGCCGCTGTCGGCGCAAACAAAAAAGGCCCACTCTTTCGAGTGGACCTCTTGGGTGGCTGGCGCGCCCGGAACGATTCGAACGTCCGACCCTCAGATTCGTAGTCTGATGCTCTATCCAGCTGAGCTACGGGCGCTTGCCGAGGGCGGCGTCTAGAGACAGGCGGCGCGGTGCGCAACCCCTTGTTGGCCCGTCGTTGCTTGCTAGAGGGAAAAGGATGCGTCGCCGCCTTCCCGTCCGCCCGGCCCTCGCCGTCCTGCTGCTGACGGCCGCCGCCGCCTGCGCGCCGTTGAAGGACGGGCCGTCGCTCGCGCCGCGGGCGGCCGAGGCGATCGATCCGCGCCTCCCCATCCCCGACCGCGCGGCCGACCTCCCGCCGACCCCCGCCTTCCTCGCGGCGCTCGAGGCCGTCCGGTCGCGCGCGCTGGCCGGCGCCGACGTGGCCGAGCCGGCCATCCGCACCGCCACTGCCGCGGCCGCCGGTGCGGGCCCGGTCCAGTCGGAAAGCTGGATCACGGCGCAGGAGCAATTGTCCGCTGCCATCGCCGCCCGCGCGGCCCTCGTCTCGGCGCTCGGCGACCTCGATGCCCTCGTCTCCCGGCACACCCGCAGCGCGGAGCGACTGGTGGCGCAGGACCTCGCCGCGGCGCGGCGGGTGAATGACGAGCTTGGCGCCATCGACCGCCGTCAGCTCGACGCCCTCGACGCCATCAAGGCTCGCCTTCAGCGCTGAGCGCGCCACTCCGCCGCGGTGATGGCGAAGGTCACCTGCGGATTGGGCGCGGCATCGCCGGGAAAGCGCGTATCTTCGAAGTCATGCTCGGGAAGCCGCCGCATGCCGAGGCGCTTCATCAACCCCTGGCTCGGCGCATTGCCCGCGGCGGTGAAGGCGATCACCCGCTCCGCCCCGAAGCGATCGAAGGCGAGGTCCAGCGAGGCAATGGCGGCTTCCTTGGCATAGCCCTGCCCCCAGGCATCCTCGCGCAGCCGCCAGCCGACTTCCACCTCGCCGTGCAGCGGTTCGGCACCCGGCGCATTGGCGCGCTTCAGGCCGCAGAAGCCGAGGATCGCGTCGTCGGCGCGCCGTTCGACCGCCCAGAAGGTGAAGCCATGATCGGCCATATAGGTATCGAGCCGGGCCCTCGCGGCCGCCATCTGCGCCGCGTCCCCTACTCCGCCCAGCCATTGCATCACGGCAGGCGTGTTGGTGACTCGCAGGAACTCGGCCCAACGCTCCTCGTCCCACTCGCGCAGGCGCAAACGCTCGGTTTCGGCGACGATGGCGCTCACCAGGGTCGCACCAGCACCGGCAGGATCGAGGCATGGTCGTCCGTCCAGTGGACCCTCGGTCCGAACGGCAGGCCGACCCATAGGTCCGCCTCGGTCGCCTTGACCCGCTCGATCAGCGCCGCATCGGACGACAAGGCCGTCCAGGTCGAGTCATAGCCGCGCACCAGCGGATCGCCGACGGCAGAGGCGAGCACGCCCTTCATGCCGACGCTCTCTCCCCCGGTCCGGATCACCGGCCGCAGCTCGAGGTGCCGATTGGAGATGTGGATCATCAGCAACCCGCCCGGACGAAGGGCGCGTCGGTAGATGGCGAAAGCCTCGCGGGTAAGGAGATGCATCGGGATGGCGTCGGACGAAAAGGCGTCGATCACCAGGATGTCGAAGCTGGCGGGCGCCGCCTCGGCCAGCTTGAGCCGCGCATCGCCAATGACGACGGGCGCATCCGGCAGGCACCGCGACAGGAACTTGAAGGAAGGCGAGCGGGCGATCTCGATCACCGTGGGATCGATTTCGAACAGGGTCCAGCGCTCGCCCGGCCGGGAATAGCAGCCGAGCGTGCCGAGCCCCACGCCGACCACCCCGACACGCGCCTGCGGCCCGAGCAGCGCCGGCAGGTTGGTCATCACCCGGCCGACCCCCGAGCCGCTCCAGTAATAGCTGGTCGGCGTACGCTCCCGCTCGGGCGAACCGACCAGTTGCACCCCGTGCGTGGTCGTGCCGTGAACCAGTCCCCGCGTCCCCCAGCCGTCGAGTACGCGATAGACGCCGAAGTAGCTGCGGGTGAGCTGCCCGGGCACCATGGTGTCGTGCAGGCGATCGAGCCCGCCGCTCGCAAGCATTGACGTGGCAAGGGCCGCAGTGAACAGCCAGCGCCGGCCGAGCGCCAGCGAAGCAAGGCCGGCGGATGCGGCCGCGACGAGCGCGAGCAAGGTCCGCTCCTCCCAGGCAGAACCGGCGATCGCCCCCGCGAACTGCAGTCCGAGCATCAGCCAGAGCATGTGCCCGGCTCGCTTGCTGGCGACCAGTGACCAGATGCCCGCGAGCGGCTGGCGTCCGCCGAGGAGGAAGGCTGCGGCGAGGAGCAGCAAAGGATGCTCGTAGGTCCAGTCGAAAATCAGCGGTGCGATGAGGGCGCAGAACAGGCCGCCGAGCACGCCGCCGACCGACATGGCAAGGTAGAAGAGGGTCAGCTGCGCGGGCTCCGGCCGCTCGTCGTAGAGCCTGGAATGAAGCGCGGTGGCGACGAGGAACATGGCCAGGATCGCGATCAGCGCGACGATCGGCAGCAGGTTGCCCGTGACGACGAACAGCATGGCCGCGGCGAGCAGCAGAAAGAAGGGCGCGGCGGCCGCGCAGATATTGGCGGCGGTCCGGCGCACCGCGAAGGCGACGGTGAAGCTGAGAAGATAAAGGCCGAGCGGGATCACCCACAGGAGCGGCATGGCGGCGACGTCGGTGGTGAGGTGGAGCGTCGTCGACAGCATCAGCCCTGAGGGCACGGCAGCGATCAGGGCCCAGCGCAGGAAGGTGCGCCACGGCACCCTGGCGATGACGGCGCGGTCGGCCGGCGGCGCATCGCTCCGGAGCAAGGGAAGGCCGCAGGCAGCGACCAGAAGCAGCATGACGCCATAGCCCCAGGACCACCACAGGCTGTTCTCGGCGACACCGACCAGCGGCTCCAGCAACAGCGGATAGGCCAGCAGGCCGCAGAAGCTGCCGAGGTTGGACGCGACGTAGAGCGGATAGGGATCGTCACCGCCGATCGACAGCCAGCGCTGCAGCAGCGGCGCCTGTGCGGAGATGGCGAAGAACAGCGGACCCACCGACACGAGCAGCAGCCACGGCACCCACAGGAAGGGCTCGGCGGTTGCGGGCGGACTTCCGGCGGCAAGCGACAGCGGCAAGGTCAGGGCGGCAAGAAGCAGCACGCCAAGATGGACGGCGACTTGCGTGCGCGAGCCGAAGCGGCCCAGCCAGTGGGCATAGGCATAGCCGGCGAGCAGAAGCCCCTGGTAGACCAGCATGGCGGAGTTCCACACCGCCGGAGCGCCGCCGAGCCGCGGCAAAGCCATCCGCGCCAGCATCGGCTGCACGAGGAAGAGAAGGAAGGAGCCGGTGAAGATGGCCGCCGTGAACAGCCAGCGCGGCGCACTTGCCGCATTCAAGGGTTGAGCGATCGTGGCCATTTTTGCTTCCTGATGCCGCTGGTCAGCCAGCGATGAGCCGCGCCGCATCGACCGCGTGATAGGTGAGGATGCCGGTCGCGCCAGCCCGCTTGAAGGCCAGCAGCGTCTCCAGGATCAGCGCGTCGCGATCGGCCGCCCCGGCTGCGGCGGAATGCTCGATCATCGCATATTCGCCGCTCACCTGATAAGCGAAGGTCGGCACGTCGAATCGGTCGTGAATGGCCTTTAAAATGTCGAGATAGGGCAGCCCGGGCTTTACCATCACCATGTCGGCGCCCTCGGCGATGTCGAGCGCCACTTCACGCAGCGCCTCGGCCGCATTGGCCGGGTCCATCTGATAACCGCGCTTGTCGCCCTTCAGGCGCCCGCCCGACCCCACCGCATCGCGGAACGGACCATAGAAGGACGAGGCATATTTGGCGGCATAGGCCATGATCGCGGTGTCGCACTTGCCGGCGGCTTCGAGGCCGCCACGGATGGCCCCGACCCGGCCGTCCATCATGTCCGACGGCGCCACGATGTCAGCGCCCGCTTCAGCCTGCACCAGAGCCTGCTGGACGAGGATGACGGTGGTCTCGTCGTTGAGGACGCAGCCGCGCTCGTCGATCAGCCCGTCGTGACCGTGCGCGGTATAGGGGTCGAGCGCGACATCGGTCAGAACGCCGATGTCCGGGCAGGCATCCTTCACGGCCTTCACGGCCCGGCAGATGAGATTGTCGGGATTGAGCGCTTCCTCCGCCCGCTCGCTGCGAAGGTGGCCGGGCGTGTTCGGGAAAAGGGCGACGCAGGGGATGCCGAGTTCATGGGCCTCGCGGGCGCGGGCGCCGATGCGGTCGACCGTCCAGCGGCTGACGCCAGGCAGCGAGGTGATCGGCTCTTCGCAACCGACGCCGTCGCAGATGAAGAGCGGCAGGATGAAGTCGCTCGGGCTCAGCCGGTGCTCGGCAAGGAGGGAGCGAATCCAGGGTGCGGAACGGCCCCGGCGGAGACGCAGGGCGGGAAAAGCGGCGTTCATGGCGGCACTATACGGCACCGCCTGCCCGTTCCAAGCATTGTGACGCCGATGACTGACGATACGCTCCCGAAACAGGCGATCCTGGTCGTCAACGCCATGAGCCGCAGCGGTGCCGACGCGTTCGAGCACGCACGGGAATTACTCGAGGAGCGCGGGGTCGAGCTGCTCGCCGCTCATGCCATCGAAAATCCGGACGACATGCTCCCGACCGTCCGGAAAGCACTGGCCGCAAAGGCGCCGATGATCATCATCGGCGGCGGGGACGGGTCATTGTCCTCGACCATCGACGACTTCCTCGGCAGCGAGACGGTGTTCGCATTGCTTCCGCTCGGCACCGCCAACAGCTTCGCCAAGACGCTGGGCATCGGCACGGACCTGCAGGCGGCGGTCGAGACAATCGCCACGGGGCGGAAGATGCGGATCGACCTCGGCGCGATCGATGGCGACTATTTCGCCAATGCCGCCGCCATGGGCCTCAGCCCGATGATCGCCGAGACGGTGCCGCACCAGCTGAAGCGGACCCTCGGGATGCTTGGCTACATCATCTGGGCGGCCCGGGTCGCGTTCAAGTTCCGGCCGTTCCGGCTGGTGGTGGATGACGGGAGGCGCATCCACCGCACCTGGGCGACGGAAGCGCGGGTGCTGAACGGAACGCACCATGGCGGGATCGAGCTGGCCGAGAGCGCGGACCTGCAGTCGGGCGAGATCGTCGTGCAGGCGGTGACCGGGCGCGGGCTCGGGCGTCTGGCGTGGAGCTGGTTCGCGACCCTTTTCAAGCTGCGCAGCCGGAGCCAGACCGTGACCGAATACCGCGGCACGAAGCTGCGGATCGAGACTCGGCCGCCGCAGAAGATTTCCATAGACGGCGAGCTCAGTGCCAGGACGCCGGTGACGGTCACCGTAGCCCGGGCGGCGGTGTGGGTAGCGGCGCCGCGCTAGGTCGTCGGCGCCATTTTCGCCTTCCGCCAACGGCCCGAGCGATAGTAGAGCCAGGCGAGCACGAGATTGACGATCGTGCCCACGGGGAAGCTCCACCAGATGGCGTCGCTGCCAAGCCAGCCCTGCGCGCCGCCGGCAAAGCCGAGGCGGACGGGGATGAGGCCGACCGCGAGGATCAGCAGCGGCGCGACCACGGCGCCGGCGGCGCGGACGGTGCCGAACAGGACCAGCACCAGGCCGAACATGAGAAAGCTCCAGGTTGCGATCCACTGGATCCGGATGGCGATCGGAAGCGCCGGGCTGTCCATGCCGAGGAACAGGCCGAGCGCGGGCTTCTCGAAGAGGATGAACAGACCGATCAGCGCGGCGGTGATGACCGTCACCTGGATGATCGCGATCCTGGTGATGCGGTCGACACGATCCCAGCGCCCTGCCCCGATATTTTGCGCGGCCATGGCGCTGACCGCTGCGCCGAAGGCCATGGCCGGCATCTGGACATAGGCCCATAGCTGCATGGTCACGCCATAGGCGGCGGCGGTCTCCACCCCTTGCGCGTTGACGAGGCCGATCATCGCCAGGCTGGAGACCGAGATGACGATCATCTGCAGTCCCATCGGCAGGCCCTTGCCCATGATGGTCCCGAGTTGCCCGCGGTCGGGGACGAGGAAGCGCAGGTCGCGGCCGCCGAGCGTCAGGGGCAGGCGGCGCGCATAAGCGAAGAGAATGAGGCCGGTCAGCGCGACCCAGTTGGCGATCGCCGTGGCATAGCCCGCGCCGGCGATGCCGAGCGCCGGAAACGGACCGATGCCGGCGATCAGCAGCGGATTAAGCACCACGTCCAAGGCCGCCGCCAGCAGCATGAAATAGAGCGGCGTCACGCTGTCGCCCGACCCGCGCAGGGCCATGGAGAGCGCGACCAGCACCACCGCGGCGGGCGTGCCGAGGAGGAAGGTGCGAAGATAGGTGGCGGCGAGCGGAAGCGCCTCGCCCGGCGTGCCGAGCAGCCGCAGCAGGTCGGGCGCGGCAAGCTCGCCGGCGATCAGCACGAGGATTCCGACACCGAAGAAGAAGGTCACCGCCGTCCCCAGCACCCGCCGCGCGCCCTCGACGTCGCGGCGTCCCCAGGCCTGCCCGATGAGGATCGAGGTCGCCATCGAGAAGCCGAAGGTGAAGGCGATGAGGACGAACCAGACCATATTGGCATTGGCGGTCGCCGCCAGCGCCTCCTCGCCGAGCAGCCGGCCGACCCAGATGCTGTTGATCGAGGCATTGAGGCTCTGGACGATGGACGAGCCGAGCGTCGGGATCGCGAAGGCGAGCAGGGTCTTGCCGATCGGCCCCGTCGTCAGGTCGCGCTGGTGGGGCCGCGCGCCGGCGGCGGGCGCATCCTGGTCAGCCACGCGGGCCCGCGGCAGACGAGGGACGGGAAAAAGGCATATCGTCCACTTCGTCCACTTGTTCAGGAAAGCCGGTGCGCGGGGGCAAGTGGGGGTGCTTGGAAAGGACGGCAAGACGCACGTCTGCGGCTTAGCCTGATTGGCCGATGTAGGACAGGATTAAGCTGTTCCCCGGCGCGAGCCGAAGCCCAGCCCGGCGCCACGCCGGGCGAGGAAAGCGCCTTGAGGGCGCTCCTGGGCCCCGGCCTTCGCCGGGGTGCAGTCTCAGCCCAGCCGCGCCAGCGCCGCCCGCAGCCGCTCGGCCTCGGCGGCGCGGGCGTCGTGGTCGGCGCGGGCCTTGGCAACGGCCTCCGGCTTGGCACGCTCGGCGAAGGCCGGGTTGCCGAGCCGTGCGGCAAGGCTGTCGCGGTCCTTCTCCGCGGCTTCGGCGGCCTTGGCGAGGCGGCTGCGCTCGGCGTCAAGGTCGATGGCATCGCCAAGCGGGAAGGCCACGGTCGCTCCGCCGACCACGATCTGCGCCGAACCGGCGGGCGGAGCGTCGGCAGCGACCGGGGCGCCGATCTTCGCCATGCGTCCGAGGATGGCGCCTTCCTGTTCGATCAGGCCGATCAGGGCGCTGCCGCCCTCCCCTGCCAGCACGTGCGGGACGAGCGCCGCCGTCCACGGCACGTTGAGCTCGGAGCGAAGGGCGCGGACGCCCTCGACGAAGGCGATCACGGATTCGACCTTCGCCTTCGCATCCGCGTCGCTTGCAGCATTCGGCTCAGGCCACGTGGCCACGATGAGGTCGTACGGCCGCTCGCCCATGCCGTGCCACAGCTCCTCGGTGACGAACGGCATGAACGGGTGGAGCATGACCAGGATCTGGTCGAACGCCCAGCCGGCGACGGCGCGGGTCTCCTCGTCGAAGCCGCCCTTCACCAGCTCGACATACCAGTCGCAGAAGGTGCCCCAGGTGAAGTGGTAGATGGCGTCGGCCATGCCGTCGAAGCGCAGCTCGTCGAAGGCGCGGTTGAGCTTGCCCAGCGTCTCCACCACCTCGCCGATGATCCAGCGGTTGACCGGCTTGGTGGCTTCGGGCGCCGCGATCGAAGTGGACGGCCCGACCCCGTTCATCTGCAGGAAGCGGGCGGCGTTCCACAGCTTGGTGGCGAAATTGCGATAACCCTCGACCCGCTTCTCATCCAATTTGATGTCTCGGCCCTGGCTCTCCATCGCCGCCATGGTGAAGCGGAGGGCATCGGCGCCATATTTGTCGATAAGGACGAGGGGGTCGACGGTGTTGCCCTTCGACTTGCTCATCTTCTGGCCCTGCGCGTCGCGCACGAGACCGTGGAGGTAGAGCGTGCGCCACGGCACCTCATCCATGAACTCGAGCCCCTGCATGGCCATGCGGGCATCCCAGAAGAAGAGGATGTCGAAGCCGGAGATGAGGACGTCGTTGGGGTAGTGGCGGGCGAGATCTCCCCTCCCGCTTGCGGGAGGGGCCGCGGGAGGGCTTGTCGGCGAGGATGGCGACACGCCCTCCCCTTCCGGCGCTGACGCGCCTCCTTCCCCTCCCGGAAGCGGGAGGGGCGAGCCTTCGGGCCACCCCAGGGTCGCGAAGGGCCACAGTGCCGAGCTGAACCAGGTGTCCAGCACGTCCTGGTCCTGCATCAGCGGGCGCTCGTCGCCGGCCATGGCCTGCGCTTCCTCGGCGCTCATGGCGACGAAGATGTTGCCGAACTCGTCGTACCACGCCGGGATCCGGTGGCCCCACCATAGCTGGCGCGACACGCACCACGGCTGGATGCCTTCGAGCCAGTTGAACCAGGTCTTGGACCAGGTCTCGGGCACGACCTTGATCTCGCCGGCCCTGGTCGCAGCGACGACGCGCTCGGCGAGCGGCTTTACGTCGACATACCATTGGTCGGTCAGCCAAGGTTCGATCACCACGCCGGAGCGGTCGCCGAGCGGGGTAGCGATGGTGCGGTCCTCGACCTTGACGAGCGCTCCGTCGGCCTCGAGCAGTTCGACCACCCGCCGGCGGGCGTCGAAGCGCTCGCGGCCGAGCAGTTCTTCGGGCACCAAGCCGTCCGCGGTCTGGCAGACGTGGGCGGACGCATCGAGCATGTTGAACATGTCGGCGGGCTTGATCCCGGCGCGGCGGCCGACCTCGAAGTCGTTGAAGTCGTGGCCGGGCGTGATCTTCACCGCGCCGGAGCCCAATTCGGGATCGGCATGTTCGTCGGCAACGATCGGGATGAGGCGGCCGGTGATCGGAAGCCTGATCTGCTTGCCGATGAGCGCGGTGTAACGCTCGTCCGACGGGTGGACCGCCACCGCCATGTCGGCAAGCATGGTCTCGGGCCGCGTGGTCGCCACCTCGATATGGCCGCTGCCGTCCGCCAGCGGATAGCTGAGGGTCCAGAACTTGCCCGGCTGGTCGCGCGTCTCGACCTCGAGATCGGAGATGGCGGTCTGGAACTTGGGGTCCCAGTTCACCAGGCGCTTGTCGCGGTAGATACGGCCGCGCTTGTGAAGCTCGACAAAGGTGTGGAGGACGGCCTTCGAGAAGCCCTCGTCCATGGTGAAGCGCTCGTTTGACCAGTCGCAGGAGGCGCCGAGGCGGCGCAGCTGGCGGGTGATCTGGCCGCCGCTCTCGGCCTTCCACTCCCACACCTTGGCGACGAACTCGTCGCGGGTGAAGTCGGTGCGCTTCTGCTGCTGGGCGTTCAGCTGGCGCTCGACCACCATCTGGGTGGCGATACCGGCATGGTCGGTGCCGACCACCCACAAAGCGTCCTTGCCCTGCATCCGCGCGCGGCGGACGAGGATGTCCTGCAGCGTATCGTCGAGCGCGTGGCCGATGTGGAGGCTGCCAGTGACATTGGGCGGCGGCATGACGATGGTGAACGGCTCGGCGTCAGGGCGCGCCGGGCGGAATTGGCCCGTCTTCTCCCAATGGTCGTACCAGCGGGCTTCGATGGCGGCGGGTTCGAAGGTCTTCGGCAGATCGGTCATGGTGCGCTGCGGTATAGAGCGCGGCGGCTTCGTTCAACCGTCATGCCGGGCCGAACCCGGCATCCATCTGCCTTGGACCGGCAGGCGCGAAAGACAGGCGGACCCCGGATCAAGTCCGGGGTGACGCTTACTTCTGCGTGGTCGTTCCCCCGCCCATGATCGGCTGCCCGCCGGTCCACCGGTCGAGCCAGCGGTGGACCTCGCGGTACCATTGGATGGAGTTGACCGGCTTCAGCACCCAATGGTTCTCGTCCGGGAAGCGGAGCAGGCGGCTGGGAACCTCCCGGCGCTGGAGCGCAGTGAAGGCGCCGAGCCCTTGCGTATAGGGCACGCGATAATCGCGGTCGCCGATGATGATGAGGTTCGGCGTCTTCCAGTTGGCGACGTAGTTCAGCGGATTATGCTTCTCGTAGTTGGCCGGCACCTCGAACGGCGAGCCGCCATTCTCCCACTCCGTGAACCACAATTCCTCGGTCATGTAGCCCATCGAACGGGTGTCGAAGATGCCATTGTGAGTGACCAGGCACTTGAAGGCGTCGGGCCAGCGGCCGGCGATCCAGTTGGTCATGTAGCCGCCGTAGCTGCCGCCGAGCGCGCAGGCGCGGGTGCCGTCGAGCTGCGCATCCTTCGACAAGGCGAAGGCCCAGCCCTTCTGCAGGTCCTCGAGCGGCTTGCCGCCCCAGTCGTTGCGAATGGCGTCGGTGAAGGCCTGGCCGTAGCCGGTGGAGCCGTGGAAATCGACGCTGACCACGGCATATTTGCCGGCCGAGAAGGCGCGCGGATTCCAGCGGTAGGACCAGCTGTTGTTGAAGCTGCCCTGCGGTCCGCCATGGACGATGAAGGCGACGGGAAGCTTGGCCGCCGGCGCATTGGCGGGCTTGAAGGTATAGCCCCAGACGGTGTCGTTGCTGGCGCCGGCGAAGCTCCACTTCTCGAAGGTGACCGGATCGAGCTCGGCAAGCAGCGCGCGGTTGACGGCGGTGAGCTGGGCAAGCCGGCCGCGCCGGTCGAGGCGGTAGAGGTCGTCGGGTACCTGGACCGAGTTGATCGCGAGCAGCACGTCGCCGTTCGGCAGGGCGCGCGCATTGTGGGCAGTGCCTTCGCGGGTGAGGCGCGTGACCCTGCCGCTGGCGACGTCAACCCGGAACAGCGGGGTCTCGAGCGTGTCCTGCGCCTCGACGACGAGGCTCCTGCCGTCCCTCGCCCAGGTCAGTGAGCCGACCGAGCGATCCCAGCCTTCGGTGAGGGCGCGGGTGCGGCCGCTGGCGAGATCGCGCAGCATGATCACCAATCGGTCGGCTTCGTAGCCGGGGCGCTTCATCGCGACATAGGCGAGCGTCCGGCCGTCGGGCGAGACGGTCGGCAGATTGTCGGTCGCGGCATTGGCGTCGGTGAGGTTTACCGGCGGCGCAGAGCCGTCGATCGGCGCGGCGAAGATGTCGAGGTTGGTCGACTTGGGCTCGATCCGGCCGGCCTCGCGAAGGGCGAAATAGACGGTCCGGCCATCGCGCGAGATGGCGATCTCCTCGCCGCCGCCATAGGGCTTGGACGGGGTGTCGCCGACCAGCTCGCCGGTGACGCGCACGCCCATGCCCTGCAGCTTTCCGCCGCTCAACGGGAAGGAGTAGATGCGGCTGCGGGTGCCGGGCTCGACCCACGTGTCCCAGTGGCGGACGAACAGCTCGTTATAGACCTTGCCGGACCCGGGCTCGGGCGCGGCGAAGGTGGTGGCGGCGCAGGCAAGGTCCGGGCAGTCGCGCTGGTCGGCCCAGACGATGACGTTGCGGCCGTCCGGCGCAATCCTGAAACCGGAGACATCGGCGCCGAAGTCGCTGATCGCCACCGCGGCCTGGCCCATCACCATGCGGTGCAGCTGAGCACGCTCGCCGACGGCCTTGAGGAAGTAGATCGCACCATCGGGCCCGAACACGGCATCGCTCGCGCCCTCGGCTCCGGCGACCGGCTGCGGCGCGGCGCCGGCCCTGGTGAGGTCGAGGCTGTGCAGCACGTTGTTGCGACGGTTCTTGTCGAGATCGGTGGTCGACAGGCTGAAGATGGCGGTGCGGCCGTCCGGCGACACTTCCGGCGCGCCGAGGCGACGCATGTTCTGAAGGTCTGTGGCGGTCATCGGCCGGGCTTCGGCGGCGGCGACGGGGGCGAGGACGGCGGCGGCAGCCGCGAGGAGCAGGGTGCGCTTGATCATGGCGGCGAGGCGTAGCAGCGCCGGGATGAACCGCAAGTGGGCTAGAGCTGCTGCCCCGTGATGCGGCCGATCTCGCGCTTCACATGCTCGTCGACGATCGCCGGCAGATGCTGGTCGAGCCAGTCCTTGAGCATCGGCCGGAGCATGTCGCGCACCATCTGCTCGAGCGGATTGACCGCGGGCGGCGGCGGCGCGGCGGCGGCAGCCTCCTGCAGCGCGGCGAGCCGGGCGCGGCTGGCCGCGGCGGCATCCTCGCTGACCAGCGGCGGGCCGAGGTCGACCGAGGGCGCCGGCGGCCTGGGCGCTTCCTCGGGGACCATCTCGTCGAGTTCGAGCACCTCGTGCGGCGCGGCGACTGGCGGCGCGTCGGGTGACGGCTCTTCGATCGGCTCGACCACGGGCGCGGGCACCGTCACCTGGCCGGTGGAGCGCAGCTCCTTCTCCTCCGCGATCACTTTCTTGATCGAGGCGAGTATGTCTTCCATCGAGGGTTCGCGGCCGGGCATGGCCTCACGCTACCCTTACTGCGCCGGGCTTGTCACCCCTGCCGGCGGTCCGGCCACCGGAGATTCGCTCGGGGTTACCGTGCGGGTCGAACGCGGAGTGTGGCGCCCCTCCCCCGCCCAGTCGTTCCACGAGCCCGAGACACGGCGATAATTGCCGGTCGGATCGTAGAGCGGACCGCCTTCGAGTCCGAGATCGTCGGCCTCGGCCTGGCCCATGGCGTTGAGGAGCTGGAAGCCGGCGACATATTGGTCGCGGCGCGCGCTCACCAGCTGGACCTGCGCGTTGAGCAGTTCCTGCTCGGCGTTGAGCACGTCGAGCACGGTGCGGGTGCCGACGCTGCGTTCAGCCCTGGCGCCTTCGAGCGCGAGGCTGGCGGCCGACACGGCGATCTCGTTCGACTGAATCGCGCGGAGCGACGCCTGGTGTGCGGCGAAGGCGGAGCGGGTCGCGGCGACGACCGCGCGCTCGGTGCCGATCGTCTGCTCCAGCAACTGGCCCTCGGCGGCCTGCGCCTGGCGGATGCGGGCCGACGGCAGCCCGCCCTGGTAGAGCGGGATGCGCGTGCTGATGCCGACGCTGGTCTGCGTCCCCGAGCGCGGGAGGCCCGGCGTGTCGCCGCCGCCGCGCGTGTTCACATAGTCGCCGCTGGCGACGCCCGAGACGGTCGGCAGGCGGTCGGCGCGCGCGGTGCGGACGTCGAAGCCGGCAGCCTCGGCCTGGCGCTGGACGGCGATCACGTCCGGATTCTGGACGATGGCGATGCGCACCGCTTCCTCGGCGCTGGCAGGCAGCGGCGGAAGCGGCGGCGGCGGGCTGAGCGTGCCCGGCGAACGGCCGACGATCCGGCGATAGCTTTCCTCGCTGGCGGCAAGCCGCGATTCGGCGTTGGCGAGCGTGGCGCGTTGCAGGCTGAGGCGCGACTCGCTCTGCGCGACGTCGGTGCGGGTCACGTCGCCGATCTCGAAGCGGTCGCGGGTCGCCTCGAGATTGGTGGTGAGCACCCGGATCTGGTTCTGGTTCAGTTCAACGATCGCGCGGTCGCGGATCACGTCCATGTAGGCGGCGACGGCATCGGTGAAGACATCGCCCTCGACGGCGCGCAACGTGGCGCGGCCAGCCTCGACGCGGGTCCTGGCCGCGGCGATCGAGTTGCGGACCCGTCCGCCCTGGAAGATGGGCAGGCTGAGGTCGAGTCCGCCCGAGATGATCGGCCCCTTGCTCCGCCCCGTGTCGAGCACGCCCGAGCGGGTGAGGTCGCGGTTGACGCCGACGACGCCGGACACCTGCGGCCGGCTTCCGGCGCGCGCGACGGCGACCCCCGCATCGGTGCCGCGGAGCGACTCGCGCTGGGCGTTCAGGGTCGGGTTGGACTGGTAGGTCGAGACCAGAGCCTCGCGCAGCGTGTCGGCGGCGGCGGGGCTGGCCAGGGCGAGCGCCGCAAGCGCGCCGCCAGTGAGGAATCGTGACAAGAGCGGATGACTCCGAGACATCAGAAAGTGAAGACCGCCGGCCGGGCGAACCCAGGCAGCGGCGCCATGGAAGCGTCGGCCAAGGACTTGAGCCCAAAGCCATGAATCGAGCGTGTCCCGGCCATTAGGCGCGGCACTCCGCCCTCGACCAGGCAGGCGCCGAGCCGGCCGCCGACCTTCAGCTGCTCGACCAGCGCCTCAGGCAGATCCTCGATCTGGCCGTCGACGAGGATGACGTCATAAGGTCCGCAATCGGGCGCGCCGGCTTCGAGCGGACCTTCGACGATGGTGATGCCCTCGACCTTGCGAAGGCGACCGAGGAGGACGGGATCACTTTCCACCGCGATCACGTCGAGGCCCATCTCGGCGAGCACGGCGGCGCTGTAGCCGGTGCCCGCGCCGACGATCAGCGCCTTTTCGCCGGTGCGGCAGCCGAGTTCGACCAGCATCCGGCCGACGCTCGCCGGCGGGCTCAGCGCGCGGCCCGGCGCGATCGGCACCATCCGATCGATATAGGCGATCGGCGCCGAGGCCTCCGGAACGAAGGTCTCGCGCGCGACTCCGGCCATGGCCGCGACCACCAGCGGATCGGTCACCGCCTGCGGGCGCAGCTGGCTGTCGACCATCGCTCGGCGGGCCTGGGCAAAATCCATCTCGTTCCTCAATCCAGCTACAGGTGTTTTACTATACTATCACACCTTCTTGCAAGGCTTCATGTAACGACCCCTGCCCGTCCCGCCAAGCAAGCTGAGCCGCTGTTCGTCGAGCGCAGCCGCCTCAAGGTCGAGCCGTGACCGTTCAGCGCCTTGGCAGCATGATGGTGCTGGGCTCTAACTGTTGCCGGCCAAGTGCCTGTGATTCGGGCAGGAGTTGACGACCTTGAAGCGATTGACCTTTTCCCTCGCACTGGCGGCGCTGCCGCTCGCAACGCTTGCCG
The DNA here is from genome assembly GCF_029637485.1 of Sphingomonas sp. LHG3406-1. Taxonomy (GTDB): domain Bacteria; phylum Pseudomonadota; class Alphaproteobacteria; order Sphingomonadales; family Sphingomonadaceae; genus Sphingomicrobium. The sequence continues at coordinate 1,022,517 of NZ_CP069128.1, forward strand.
CAGCGGAGGGATTGGCAACGCAAGCCGGGCAGCCGTCCAGTCCGGCCGGCTGGATGCGCGGCGACGGGCTGCGGGTCGATCCCGAGCTGAAGCTCGGCACCCTGCCCAACGGCATGCGCTACGTCATCCGCCGCAATCGTACGCCGCCGGGCGAGGCCTCGCTGCGGCTGCGCATCGACACCGGTTCGCTCAACGAGGCCGAGGACCAGCGCGGTCTCGCTCATTTCCTCGAGCATATGGTGCTGAACGGCACCGAGAACGTGCCCGAGGGCGACTTCGTCAAGCGGCTGGAGCGCCATGGCCTGCGCTTCGGCCCCGACACCAACGCCTCGACCAGTTTCGGGCAGACGGTGTTCAAGCTCGACCTGCCCGAAACCGACAAGGACACGCTCGACGAGGCCTTCTTCCTGCTGCGCGAAGTGGCCGGGCGGGCGAAGCTGGACGCGGCGGCGGTCGACCGCGAGCGCGGGATCATCTTGTCGGAAGAGCGGGCGCGGGCGACTCCGGGCTACCGCCAGCTGCTCGACCAGCTCGCCTGGCTCTACCCTGGGCAGCTCTTGCCGCAGCGGCTGCCGATCGGCGCTACCGAGGTGATCCGCACCGCACCGCGCCAGCGCCTGGTCGACTTCTACCGCGCCTGGTACCGGCCCGAGCGCGCGACGCTGGTCGTCGTCGGCGACATCGATCCGGCGGAGATCGAGCGGCGGCTGGCGAGCCAGTTCGGCGACTGGCGCGGGAGCGGCCCGGCCGGCATTCCCGCAGACCAGGGCAAGCCGCCGGCGCGCACCACCGACGCGCGGCTGTTCGTCGATCCGGCGGTCGCCGCGGGGGTCAGCCTCAACTGGATCCGCCCGGCCGACCTCGATCCTGACAGCGTGGCGGAGCGCACCACCGACCTCGAGGAGCAGATCGCCGGCGCCGTGCTCAACCGCCGGCTCGAGAAGCTCGCCCAGCGGGACGATCGCCCGCCCTTCGTCAGTGCCGGGGTCGGCACTTCGAAGATGGAGGAGACCGCCGAAACCACCGCCATCAGCGCGCAGGCGCGGCTCGGCGACTGGAAGAGCGCGCTCGCAGCCATCGACCAGGAGCAGCGGCGGCTGGTGCAGTTCGGGATCACGGCCGACGAGCTCGAGCGCGAGATGACCGGGGTGCGCGCGGCGCTACAGGCCGGAGTCGCCTCGGCCGCGACCCGCAGCAGCAACGCGCTTGCCGAAAGCCTCGTCGGGGCCGTCGACCGGCAATCGGTGGTGACCAGTCCGGCCGACCGGCTTGCCTTCTTCGAGACGATCGCTCCCAGGCTGACGCCCGAGAGCATCCATGTGGCGGCGAAGCGGATGTTCAGCGGCTCCGGCCCGCTCCTCTACATGACCCTGCCACGGCCCGCTGCGACCCGCGAGGCGCTGCTCGCCGCGTACGACCAGTCGCGCAAGGTGGCGGTGACCGCGCCCGCCGCCCAGGCCCGCGTCGCCTGGCCCTATGGCAGCTTCGGGACGCCAGGCCAGGTGGTCGAGCGCCGCGAGTTCGCCGAAGTCGGCGCGACCAGCGTCCGCTTCGCCAATGGAGTCCGCCTGACCGTCCGGCCGAGCAGCGCCCGCAAGGAGCAGATCCTCGTCAACGTGCGCTTCGGCGACGGGCGGCTGGCGATGGACCCGGCACGGTTCAGCCCTGAATGGGCGCTCGGCTCCGCCCTGACCTTCGGCGGGACGACGAAGCTCGACGCCGACGCGGTCAATCGTGCGCTGACCGGCAAGCTGGTCGGCGCCAGCTTCGGCATCGCCGACGACCGCTTCGTCCTGAGCGGCGGTACCCGCCCGGCCGACTTCCCCGTCCAGATGCAGCTGCTCGCCGCCTACATGACCGACGCCGCATGGCGCCCGCTCGGCTGGGAGCGGCTACGGGCGCAATTTGCCTCCATCCACGACCGGTTCGAGAGCTCGCCTGGCGGCGTGCTGAGCCGCGAGCTGGGGCCGATCGTCCGCTCGGGCGACCTGCGCTGGGGCATTCCCGACCGCTCCGCCATGCGGACCAGCACGATCGCGCAAGGGCGCCAGTTGGTCGAACCGGCGCTCCGCTCGGGGCCAATCGAGATCGTCATCGCCGGCGACATTACGGTCGGCGAGGCCATCGCCCAGACAGCGGCGACCTTCGGTTCGCTGCCCCCGCGCCCGGCCACCCGCGCCACGCCCGGGCCGATGCGCTTCCCCGCGCCTCCGGCCACCCCGATCACCCTCACCCACAAGGGGCGCGACGATCAGGCGATGGCGTTCATCGCCTGGCCGACCACCGGCTATTCACCCGAAACCCGCCAGCTAGCGCGCACCCTCACCTTGCTTGGCGCAGTGTTCCAGCTGCGCCTGACCGAGGAGCTGCGCGAGAAGGAAGGCGTCAGCTATTCGCCGGGCGCGTCGCATGGCGCTTCCTCGACTTTTCGTAGCTACGGCTATCTCGCCGCCCAGATGGAAGCACCGCCGACCGCCCTCGACGGCTTCTTCAAGACTGCCCAGCGCATCGCGGCGGAACTTGCGGCCCGCCCGGTCGATGCGGACGAACTGAACCGGGCCCGCCGGCCGCTACTCGAATCGATCGAGCGGGCGCGGGACGGCAATGCCTACTGGCTTGGTGCGCTGGAGGAGGTCGCCGACGATCCGTTCCGCCTGGAGAGCATCCGCACCCAGCGCCCGGATCTCGAGGCCGTCACGCCGGCGGCGCTGCAGGCGGCCGCACGCCAGTATCTGGCAACCGGCAAGGCGCTCCGCATCAAGGTGGTGAAAGGCGCCCCCGCACCCGCCACGGCCGCCGCCGCGGTGACCACAAAGGGCAACGGGAAAGATTGACAGCCCGGCGGCGCTCGGGCTTAGGCAGCCCGCACACCCCTTCGAGGCCCGATGGCGGAGTGGTTACGCAGAGGACTGCAAATCCTTGCACGCCGGTTCGATTCCGGCTCGGGCCTCCACTTCCCCGATCTTCTGCAAGAATGCCTGGCGCTCAGCGATCGGTCTAATGCTCTGAAGGCTCTAATGGCAGCCCGGGCCATCGGATCGTCCCGGCCCTCCTGAGGCGTCGCCTCCCATTTGGACAATCGCTCGATAGCTTCCCGGCCAGTTGCGCTTGCTTGGCCGCCTCTGTGTACCTCGCAATGTCGTCGCCTTTGCTGTGCCCGCTGAAAGATTTCCTGCTCTTGTTGGGCATGCGCAGTTCGGCCATGCGCCGCAGAGTAGCCTTTCTGAGCCCGTGAGCGCTGCAGTGAGGGAGGCCAGCCTCATCGCACCATTGCCGAAACTTGTTTCCGAAACCCTTGCGGGAAAACGGACGCCCCAGCTCGTTGAGCACGAAGGCAGCCGCGCCATCGTTGGGCTTCGAGGCGATCAGCGCTCCAAGGAGCTGCGGCGCAGCCCCTTCGACATCTCTGCGGTAGAAACCTTCACAGGAGCGTGCACGGCTATGAAGCTTAGGTTCTACACGCACTCGGCCGTATAGAGGTGAGTTAAGCACCAAGTCCTGACATGGCGCTGAACCTATGGCACGCAAAGCGGGCGATGACTTAATCCACCTTAGGAGAAGACTTGGCCAAACCGAATGCCCTTGGCGGTAACGTTGACGCTATTGCTCCACGAGCAAGCATGTGGTCCCTGCTCTCGTTTGCCTCAGCCGACTTCGCGTTCAATTTGTTCTGGCAGAGCAGCATGTTGTTTCTGCTCTTCTACTATACCGATGTGCTTGGCGTCTCGATTGGTGCAGCGGCGGCGATTTTCACCGTGGGCGCGATCTGGGATGGTGTTGTCAGTCTCGGAATAGGAATACTGCTGGAGCGAAAGCCGCACCTCGTACGTCCAAGTGTCCTGAGCAGAGGCGGACCGCTGCTAGCTCTGGCCTTCGTCGCTGCCTATCTTCCGCCGCTCACCAGCGGGGATGTGGGAATCGTCGGCCTGTTTGCCGCTCACATCCTGTTCCGGACCATCTACGCAGCAGTCAACCTGCCTTACCTTGCGATGTCGGCACGGATCAGCCGCGACAGCCGGGATCGGTCTTTCATAGCGGGCACGCGAATGCTGTTCGGAACAGGCGCCGCTGTACTGGTCGCACTTGTGACGGTCCCGCTCGGCAATCGGCTTACCGGAGCAGCAGATGGAGCTGAGAGCTTTATCGCTGCTGCGCTCGCGTTCGCGGTGGTCGGGGCGCTGCTTCTGATGTTGGTCGGCCGTAAGCGTTTCGAATGCGAGGCACCCTCCTCGCATCGTTCGGCAACCATAAGCGCCGCAGTCTCCAGTCTCGCGCGCAATCGCGCCTTCGTCAGTCTCGTCACGGCAATGGCGGCCACGGTGATCGGCGCGACCCTCCTCAACAAGTCGGTGCTTTATTTCTTCAAATACGCCTTGGGACAGCCGGAGGGAGGGCAGCTCGCCCTGGCTTCCATGGCCCTCGTCAGCGCGGTGGCCATCCCCTGCTGGATGCTGGTTGCCCGGGCCAGCGGACTACGCTGGACCTGGCTCCTGGCAACTAGCGGCGCGGCAATCAGCCTGCTCATGTTCGCGGCCAGCGATGTCACCGGCAAGGGACCGGCCACGCTCTTCCTGGTTGCAGTCCAGGCCATGCTGATGGGCCTCAACTTCGTTTTCTGGGCGATGCTGCCCAACACCATCGAGTTCGGTGACCGCCATACCGGGGTCCATGTCGAGGGATTGATCTTCGGCCTGGCCACTCTTCTGCAGCGGATTGGCATTGGCTTCGGCACAGCATTGCTCGGCTGGACCATGGGGAGTGCCGGATATGTCGCCAATCAGGCGGCGAGTTCCGAAACGCTGGACGCGCTGCGTTGGTCAGTCGCGTTCATGCCATTCCTGTTCCTGCTGCTCAGCGGCATTGCCATGATGTTCAATCCGCTGGCCCACGGCGTGCACCGCAGGATCGTTCGCGAACTGGACTAGGCCGTCATCAGCTGAGGGTGAATCGACCGGTGACGCCGGCGGCTTCGGCCGAGGGCGCCACCCAGACATCGAACTCTCCGGCCTCCACCACTGGGCGATTGTCACGGCCGATGAAGGCGAGGTCCTCGCGGCGAAGGACGAATCGGACCTGCTCCGACTTACCTGGCGCCAGCGCCAGCTTGCGAAAGGCTTTGAGCTCGCGCACCGGGCGAGTAATGCTTGCGGCCCGGTCGCGGATGTAGAGCTGCGCCACTTCCTCCCCACCTCGGGTACCGCGATTGGTCACGGTCGCGGTGATGATGATTTCCTTCCCGCCCTGCGCGTTTACCGTCAGGCTGCCATATTCCATCCGGCCGTAAGTGAGGCCGTGGCCGAACGGATAAAGCGCACTGTTGGTGATGCCGCGGAAGTGAGTCTTATATTCTTCAAGTTTCTCGCCCGGCGGATTGGGGCGACCGGTCGGCTTGTGCGCGTAATGATAGGGTTGCTGGCCAGATGAGCGGGGGAAGCTGACCGGCAGGCGGCCCGATGGGCTGTAAGCGCCGAACAGGACATCGGCGATGGCGTTCCCCGTCTCGGTCCCGAGGAACCACGTGACGAGGATGGCCTGGGCCCCGTTTACCGCCTTGTCGAGGGCGAGTGCGCGACCGTTCTTCAGCACGATCACCGTTGGCTTGCCGAGCGCCGCGACGGCTTCGACCAGCGCCTGCTGTGGCTCCGGGACGACAATTTCCGTACGGGACTGGGCTTCGCCCGACATGTTGAAGCTTTCCCCGATCGCAAGCACGACCACGTCGGCTTGACGGGCAGCGGCAACTGCCGCTTCGATCCCACCGGGGATTGCTTCCTCCACCCCTGATCCGGGGGCGACCACCAGTGCATTCTTGTCGCGCAGAGCGGCGCCCATCCCCGTTGCGAGATCGACCGACTTGGAGTCGTCTCCGTAGACCACCCAAGGCCCGTTGAGGTTCTGCGGCCCGCTGGCGAATGGGCCAATCAGCGCGACCCGCTTGCCTGAACGCGGCAGGGGCAACAAATCGCCGTCGTTCTTCAGCAGCACGATCGACTTACGGCCCGCTTCACGGGCAAGGGCCCGTGCCCTGGGCGTCATCGAACGGGCGGCTTCGCGCTTCTCGTCGATGCGCCGGAAGGGATCATCGAACAGGCCGAGCATGGCCTTGATGGCGAGGACGCGGCGAACGCTTTCATTGACCCGCTCCTCAGGCACTTCGCCCGCGCGGACCAGGCTAGGGAGATGTTGCCGGTAGAAGCCGCTCTGCATGCTCATGTCGACGCCGGCGAGGAAGGCGAGCTTGGTCGCTTCGCGCGCGTCCTTGGCGAAGCCATGCGCGATCATCTCCTCGTCGCCCGTGTAATCGGAGACGACGAAGCCCTTGAACCCCCATTCCCCACGAAGCAGTCCGGTCATCAACCATTCGTTGCCGGTTGCCGGAATTCCGGACAATTCGTTGAAGGCCGCCATGACCGACAAGGCATTGGCATCGAGGGCTGCCTTGAATGGTGGAAGGTAGACCTCCCGCAACGTGCGTTCGGAGATATCGACAGTGTTGTAGTCGAGCCCTGCTTCGGCCGCGCCGTAAGCGGCGAAGTGCTTTGCGGTCGCAAGCATGTGCTCCGTCGAGCGAAAATCATCGCCTTGGAAGCCCTTCACCCGCGCCACCGCGAACAGATTCCCCAGCAGAACATCCTCGCCGGCGCCCTCCACGCCACGTCCCCAGCGCTGGTCGCGAGCGATGTCGACCATCGGAGCAAAGTTCCAGTCGATGCCGGCGCCTGCCGCCTCGAAGGCGGCCATTTCAGCCGTACGGCGGGCAAGCTCAGGCTCGAAGCTTGCGGCTTCGGCTAGCGGCACGGGAAAGATGGTGCGATGACCGTGTATGATGTCGGCGGCGAAGATCAGCGGGATCTTCAGTCTGGATCCCGTGACGGCCGCGGTCTGCATGATCCGCGCCATGCGGGCACTGTTGCCGTTGAATACGCCCGTAAGCTGTCCCCGCCGTGCCTCTTCGACTTGGCCTTCGAAGCTGGGCCCTCCGCTCGGTGGATTAAGGGAGATCGCCTTGCTGCCGCCCCAGGCCGCAGCCATCAGGCTGAGCTGGCCGGCCTTTTCCTCGAGCGTCATGCGGCCGATGAGCTGGTCGATAAAGGCCGGGACGGGCAAGCCTTTCCCCGCCTGCACGAGAGCGCGCGCCGGACTGGCCAACCATGCGCCGACCGACGCCGCACCCATCAACGCGGCCCGGCGGGTAATGGTCGTGTCGAGCATATTCGGCTTCCTTTTCGCTACTGGCGAGGCACACCGTAACCGGTTACATCGTTCCCTTCTACTGGTTAGGATGCCTCTCGTCGCAGGGTCTTGGCTATGGAACGCGACAAGGCAGTGTGACGATGGGTGAGGCGACAATCCGGGACGTGGCAGCAAGGGCGGAAGTATCCGTGGCCTCCGTCTCGCGGGTGTTGAACGGACTTGCGAACGTCAGCGCCGGAACGCGCGAGCGGGTAGAGCTGGCCGCCCACGAACTCGGCTACGTCCCGCATGCGGGAGCGCGCAGCCTCAGCATGGCGAAGAGCCATACCGTCGGTGTGCTGCTCCCCGACCTGCATGGAGAGTTCTTTTCCGAACTGCTGCGCGGGATGGACCTTGAAGCCAACCGCCGCGGCTATCTGCTCTTATTCTCCAACCTTCATGCTGGTTCGAGCCAGGGCGTGGCGGCGCTCCGGGCGATGCGCGGCAAGGTCGACGGACTGGTCGTGATGGCACCGCACCTGAATGAGGTCACCATCGCGCAGGTCCTGCCACCCTCGATGCGGGCTGTGCTGATCAATGCGCCCGGCGATGTGCGGAGCCACAGCAACATCCGTGTCGACAATCACGTGGGCGTGCAGGCGGTGGTCGCACACCTGCGAGAACTCGGCCGGCAGCGCATCGCGTATATCGGGGGCCCTTCCGACAACATCGACGCACAGGAACGAGCCGCCGCCTTTTCCGCGGCAGCCGGCGAAAGTGAAAGCGCGTTGATGCGAGATGGCGACTTTTCGGTCGAGAGCGGAGAGCTGGCGATTCGCCACCTGCTCGAAGAGGGTGTGGCGTTCGATTCGGTATTCGCGGCTAACGACATGATGGCGCTTGGCGTGCTGCGAGGGCTGGAGGCGGCGGGTCGTCGTGTGCCAAGCGACATCGCCGTGGCCGGCTTCGACGACGTGCCCCTTGCCTCCTACCTTCATCTCACCACCGTCCGCGTCGGCATCGCCGAGCTCGCCCGCCGGGCGCTCGGGCTGCTGATAGACGAGCTTGCCGACCCTGCCCGCCCGCTGACGGCGGAGCGCCACACGCCGACATTGGTCGAGCGTCAAACGACGGTGGGTTCATGATTAGCGATCGCCGAACGCTGCTGAAAGGCTCGGCGCTCCTCGCTAGCGGGAGCCTTACAGGCTGCGTAACGCTGAGCGCGCCGACGCGCTTGCCGGCGTTCTACGACGATATCGAACAACGGACCTTCGCCTTCTTTTGGGAGACAGTTAATCGCGACAACGGGCTCGTACCGGACCGCTGGCCTACCCCGTCCTTCTCGAGCATCGCCGCAGTCGGCTTCGCCTTGACGGCCTATCCTTATGGTGTGGAGCGAGGCTGGATCAGCCGTACCGCCGCTCGCGACGTGACGCTGACCACCCTGCGCTTCTTCTGGAATGCTCCGCAGAACCCGAGCTCCACCGGTGCCACCGGCCACAAGGGCTTCTTCTACCACTTTCTCGATATGCAAAGCGGGAAGCGCTTTCGCCAGACCGAATTGTCGAGCGTCGATACGACCCTGCTGCTGCTCGGGATATTGTTCGCGGGCCAGTATTTCGACGGGAGCGATCCGGCGGAGCGGGAAATCCGGACGTTGGCGCAGCAAATCTACGCTCGAGCCGACTGGAACTTCTTCCGGCATGACGGCCGCGACGCCATCTCGATGGGTTGGCATCCGGAATCCGGCCTCATCGCCCGCAACTGGGACGGCTACAACGAAGGAATGGCGGTCTATCTGCTGGCGCTCGGCGCTCCGGTACATGCGGTGCCGCCGACAAGCTGGAATGAATGGACTAGGCCCTATCCCAAGGTCTGGCGCGGCGAAGGGCGTGCACGCCACCTCGCCTTCGCACCATTGTTCGGGCACCAGTACAGCCACATTTGGGTCGACTTTCGCGGCATCCGGGATGCGCCGATGCGTGCCGCAGGCTTCGACTATGCCGAGAACAGCCGCCGCGCGACCTATGCCGCCCGCGATTATTGTGCGGCCAATCCCATGGGTTGGGAGGGCTATTCAGGCGAGATTTGGGGGCTGACCGCCTGTGACGGCCCGGCCGACGTGAAGGTGGGCGATCGCCAGTACTTCGGCTACAGCGCACGCGGGCCGATCGATCAGCCCGACGGCCGCGACGATGGAACGCTGGCCCCCACCGCCGCCCTTGGTTCGCTCCCCTTTGCGCCGGAGATCGTGGTGCCATGCGCCGAGGCGATGCTGCGAGTGCACGGCAGTCGCATCTACTCACGATACGGCTTCCTTGACGCCTTCAATCCCAGCTTCCGCTACACCGACGTGACCTCGAAGAGCGGGAGGGTTGATCAGGTCTATGGTTGGGTCGGGCGAGACTATCTCGGCATCGACCAGGGTCCGATCCTTCTTCAGGCCGCCAACCACCGGCAGGAGTTCGTCTGGCGGGTGATGCGCGGCGAGCCGGCGTTGCGCCGAGGCTTGCGGCTCGCGGGTTTTCGTGGCGGCTGGCTCGATGCCTAGCGCGCGAGCACTGGCGCAGTGAGGCGTGATACGCCGCTTTCGTTGAAGGCTTCCACCGCGAACCAGTAGGCAACGCCCTTATTGAGCGCGCGGATCTCCTTCTGAAGCGTGCGTCCGTTGCCAAGCTCGTCCGCCCACAACTGGTAGGTCTGGACCAGCCGGTCGCGACGGTGACCCCAACGGATGTTGTAGCCGGTGGCGCCTGGCACTGCCGACCAGCGCACGGTGGCATCGCGCTCGTCAGCGTGGCGATCGGCGCCAAGCCCGCCCGGAACGGCAGGCCCGCGTCCTTCGGCTGAGCCGAACACACGCAGGTCGCTGATCGCGAGGTGCGCGGCACCGACATGGCCATGCACATAGCGCACGTACCGGACCCGTGCAGCGACGGGCAGCTCGAAGTAGGCGTTTGGCCGATCGCGGCGAGGCGGCTCGGTGCGGGCCAGCGGCGACCAGCTGCGGCCATCGAGCGAACCCTGCAGCTCGAAATCTGTGTAGATGTCGGGTGCGTCGGCAAAGCGCCCGGATTTGTAGTCGGCAAAGTTGACCTGGAGCGCGCGGACCGTGCGAATGCCGCCGAGGTCCATCCTCAGCGTCTCGCCCGCTCGCTTCGACCCGGCGACCCAGAAGGTGCGCGGGTCCTCGTCGCCAGCGCGCGCCGCGGCATAGTCGCCCAGCGTCGATGATGCGATCAGCGGCTTTCGGTAGGAAAGCAGCATCCAGCCGGGAAACAGGCTATCGAGGTCCTGCACGGGTCCGCTCGGTATCAGTCGCGGCCAGTCACCGAACCGGGTGGAAGCATGGAACTGCCCGTCCGGCTCGAAGCGCGCGGGATAGATGACGATCCGCCGCTCCATTCCCCAATTGTGCCCAACCCAACTGGTCCCGCTATTGTACCAGTTGCCGTGATTGTCGGGAAAGGTGGAGCCGTGGCCGGTGCCTTCCGCAAAGCCGCCCGGGCGGTAGGCGACCGGGTTCCACGGCGCGTAGGTGAAGGGTCCCAGCGGCGTGTCCGAGACATAGGTGCCGTTGGCGTAGGCATTGAATTCCGAACCAGGCGCTCCGTACTGAAGGTAGTAGCGGCCGCCGACCTTGGTCATCCAGGCGCCTTCCATGTAGGACGGACTGGGCTTACCCGGCCCCCAGCAGGCGCAATGGTCCTGGCCGAACCGCTCCCAGCCGTGGCGACTCGGATCCATGTTCAACATCGGCTTGCCGGCGCCCTTGTAGAACAGCCGCCCTTCGCGGAACTCGATCTCGGTCCCGTAAAGCGGGAAGACGTTCGACGAGCCCCAATACATGTACCAGCGGCCGTCATCGTCCTTGAACAACGCGGGATCCCAAGGACCCGGCGGCACCTCGCCGGACTTGATCTCTTCGGCCGGCTTGTTGGTCATGCCCGGCAGCGGCGGCATGCGGCGCACAAAGAAGTCGAGCTTGCCCGTTTCCGGTGCCGAGGTGGACAGGATCGCCTCCGGCTCCATCATGGAAGGCTGAAGGATGATCTTTTCGCCGTCCGACCAGGCGGCGGGCGCGACGATGCTGTCGAAGGGCCAGCGGCTCGGCGTGACGAAGCGCCAGTGGATCAGGTCGCTCGAGCGCCAGTAACCGTCGGCCAGCGTCTGAAACATGTAAAAGGCGCCCTTGTGGCGCACGATCGCGGGGTCCGCGCCGGTACGGTAGGACGCACCGTCGTTGATCTGCTCGAAATTGTAGCGGTAGTCGATATCGACCGGGTTGATGGTCGTCCGCTGCTGGGCGGAAGCCGGAGCGGCTGACAAGGCCAGGGCAAAGAGCGCTGAAGCGCGCATTCCAGTCTCCCGCAAGGCAAGGCGCGCCGGCCACGGACCGGCGCGCGCCACAATGATCAGAAACGATGCGCGAGGCGGAATTGGACCCGGCGCGGCAGCGTGACGAGATTGTTGCCGTTTTCGGGACTGCCCGGAAGCAGCGGATCGGTGGCACTGAAGAAGCCGTCAAAGTCCCGGTAGTTTTTGTTGTTGAGGGCGTTGAGCAGGTCGACAGCGATTTCCGTCTCGCCAAGTCCGAAGGCTCGGAAGGTCTTGGCCAGCGTCAGGTTGACCTCGCAGAAGGCAAACAGGCCGCCGATGCAGTTCTTGGTCGGGTAGGCCGCCGTCTGCCGCAGCTGGCCCGGCTCAAAGCCGAGCGTCGCGTCGGTCACCTGATAAGCCGCACCGCTGCCGAGATTGGTCAGCGTCGACAGGCGGAAGCCGAGCGGAATGTCGACAGTGCCCGACAACACGATCCGGTGCCGCTCGTCGCCGGCACGCGGACGATAGCCATAGGCATCCGGGGTCAGCCCATCGAGGCTGAACAGGTCTCCGCCGTTCTGTTCGGCCTTGGACAAGGTGTAGGCGATGTTGACGCCCCAGCCCGATTGCCGGGTATAGTTCTTGTCGAGGGTGAAGTAGAGCGCCTTGTAACGTGTGTCGAGGCCGTCGAAGCCGATCAGCACGTTGGCATAGCCAAACGGAACAACCGGCCCCGTGTTGCAGCACCCACCAAGCCCGTTGTTGGTCCGTGTCGCAAACAGGTTGGTGTAGCCATTGCGACCGCGCTGGTAGGAGCCGGTGATCGAAGCCTGGAAGATGCCCAGGCGCTGACGGACCCCAAGGCTGAACTGATCATTCACCGGCGGCTTGGCATCATTCTTGACCGCGAACAGCTCGGGCAAACCGCTGGTTGCGGTATTCCGCAAGGCGATCAGCCCTTCGCGAGTGAGATAGCTGGGGTTCCAGGCGACTGTTGGCTGACCGTTGCGCGGGGCGCCGGTGGCCGAGAACCGGAACAAGCCGATCGGATTGATGGTGCGGGAAAGTTCGTCGACCGTGTTGTTGAAGTTGTTGCGATCGTAGTAACGGCCCGCGCCACCGAAGATAACGGTCGAGCGATCACCTTTCACATCGAAGGAGAAGCCGATCCGTGGAGCGAAGGCACCCAGAAACGGCGAGCGATCGTCGCCGTCGGTGATGTAGTCTTCGGGATCGAAGTAGAAGGTGATCGGCAGAGCCCGCAAAGCGGCGGCCGCATTGTCGGGCGTCACGTAATTGTTGTTGAAGCCGTTGCTTTCGTAGTCCCAGCGCAGACCGATGTTCAGCTGGAGCTTGTCGGTGACGTCCCAATCGTCCTGGACGTAGATGCCAACGAGGGTGTTCTTGCCGCGGATACGACCGTTGCCAAGCCCGAGACGCGCTTCGGATGGAAAGGCGAAGCTCAGATCGTCATCGGTGGTCGCCGTTCCGTTTCCGCCATTGTCGGTAAAGGTGTAGCGCGGCTGCACGAAGTTGAGCTGGTCGAAACGGATGTCGAGCCGCTCAATCCGCGCGCCGACCTTGATCGTGTGTTTGTCAAAGCCTGTATAGGTAAAGTCGTTTCGGAACGACAGGCTCTTCTGGGTCTCGTCGCGGGTCGAATCCTTGCCGCCGAAGGTGATGATCCCCGCATATTCGAACTGCGGCAAATCCGGATTCAGCGATGTCGGATTGAAGTTGTAATTGAGATAGCTGGCGCTGAATTCGTTGAGAAAACGGTCGTTCGTATGCGCCCATTTCAGTAGGTAAGTATCGACCTTGTTCTTCTTGTTCTCAGCAGCTTCGAACGCAACCTGGTTGCCGAAGCCTTGGATGTCGGTTTCTTCGCGGCGACTAGCGGAGAAGTCGACGGTGTTGGCGCCGTCCGGCGTATAGGTCAGCTTGCCGAAGTAGAAGTCGCCCCGGAACGGGCTGACGAAGGCCCCTTCGAAGTCCGCCAGCCTGCGACCGGAAGACGCTTCCACGGCCGCGCGCAGCGCAGGCGTGCCGCCCGCCGCGACGTTGAAGGCGCGATCCTGATCGTTGCCCTCATAGGTTCCGAAGAAGAACAATTTGTCGCGAATGATCGGCCCACCCAGCGCAACACCATATTGCTTCCGCTCGAAGTCCGGTTCGGGCTGACCGCGACGCTTGCTGATCGCATCCTGGGCGCTCAGGCTCTTGTCGGTATACTGACCGAACAGCTCACCCTGGAAGGTGTTCGTGCCGGATTTCGTGACTGCGGTGATGATCGCCGCGCCCGCCTGCTCATATTCCGCCTTGTAGTTCTGGGTGAGAACACGGAATTCCTGCACGGCCAGCTGACCGAACGGGTTGCCGCGGCTGTTCTGCTGCCCGGCGATGCCGCCCTCGCGCAGCTTGTTCTTCAGGCTAACGCCGTCGATGAACACGTTGACCTGGCTGGCCGTCGACGCACCGGAGGTTATGCCCTTGTCCGTCTCGCTGTCGTTATACTTCACGCCCGGCGCGAGCTGGGCGAAGGACAGGAAGTTGCGATCGGTCTGCGGAAGATTGCGGATCTGCTGCTGGCTGACGTTGGTCGCGACTTCGCTGGTTCTGGTTTCAGTCAAGCGGCGGCCGGTGACGACGACCTCGCTTCCGGAACTCGCAGCAACCTGCTCACCCGCTGGAAGGGTCGCCACGGGGGCGAGATCCAGCGTCGCACTCTGCCCGATTCCGACCGTGACCCGCTCGCTGACAGTGCCGTCACCAACCGGAACGCTGATCGTATAGGAAGCGGGCCGAAGGCCGACGAGGGTATAACTGCCGCTCGCATCAGTAGTCGTGGTGACCGTCTGGTTCGTGCCCTCGTTGCGCGCGGTGACCACGGCCCCGCCAACGGGTGCTCCCTCGGCATTGCGGACCTTGCCGCTGACCGCCGCAGTGACCGTCTGCGCGGACGCAGGAACGGCTGCGCCAGCGATAACCGTTACGCTTGCAACGCTCAACAGCAGTGCGCGCATCAACGAAGTGCGAGTCGTGGCCATGGTGAGATCCTCCTGCGACGAGGACTGTAATCGGTTACATCCGATCCGCAAGCTGCCGAACCAATCTTTGGCAGATGCGCGAAGCGCCGGGCGGCTCGGACAGAAAGATCGGGACATCATGCTGGAGGCATACAGCGGGTCGAGGTCAAACAGATGGTCGGCCTGGAGTTTGCAATCTGCTTGCGCTCACTCGCGAGCCGCCGTTCCGCTTTCCACCAGAGTAGATCGTTGATCTGGCGGACAACAAAGTCCGAGCGCTTGGGATATTCACTCTTAAGAGAATTAGCATTGCCAGCCCGGCTAAGTTACGGCACCTTCCTCTTCATGGCGCGGCAACGCGCTATCTCTGGAGGAGGGAACGATGGGGATCCGCAACCGCCTGATCGGCGCATCAATGATCGCACTCGCATGGACAGGCGTCGCCACGGCGCAGACGCCGCCGCCGGCCGATCCAGGCGCCTCGACCGAACAGGCGGAGTCACCGGCCCCGGCCCAGGGCGAAATCATCGTCACCGCCCGCCGTCGCAGCGAGAATCTTCAGCGCACGCCGCTGTCCGGGTCGGTCCTGTCCGGCACCGACCTCTCCGAAAAAGGCATCTCCAACGTCGATGCGCTGCAGTTCGGCACGCCCAGCATAGTCGTCAACAACTTCGGTCAAGGCATTGATTTCAACGTCCGTGGCATCGGCAAGGGCGAACACAACACCCAGACCGCGACCGGCGTCATCACCTATCGCGACGGGGCGCCGACCTTCCCCGGCTATTTCCAGCTCGAACCCTATTACGACGTCGCCAATGTGCAGGTGCTGCGCGGTCCGCAGGGCACCATCGTCGGCCAGAACGCGACCGGCGGCGCGGTGTTCGTCAACACCAACGATCCCGTCATCGGTGGCGGCAACCGCGGCTACGTCAGCGGCCACATAGGTAACTATTCGCAGGCGGGTTTCGAAGGCGCAGTCAACCTCCCGGTCAGCGATACCTTTGCTGCCCGCGTCGCCGTTTACGGTCTGCGCCGCGATGGTTTCTACGACATTAGCGGCCCGGGCGGGGCGCCCTACACCGGCAACAACGGCGACCAGCGCCACCTCGCGGGACGCCTCAGCCTGCTGTGGAAACCGTCGAGCCAATTAACGGTGCTGTCCAAAACCGACCTCGTCTACCTCGACATGGGCGCCTATCCGGCAAGCCCGTTCCGCGACTATTACCGCAACTTTCCGGTCGGCTCGAGCACTCCCAACCCGACCTACCGCGACCTGTACGACCTCAGCCTCAACGCGCCGCAGGAGGCCCGCGACAAGTTCTATCGCTCCATCCTGCGGGTGAATTACGAATTCGCCGGCGGCATGCAGCTGCGCTCGGTCAGCGGCTTCTCCAAGGGCAATACCAGATATCGCGCCGACCTCGACGGAACCGCCGCGCTGACCCCGGTCACCGCCGACCGGACCTTCTTCGACAGCGTCGACGAGCGCCAGTTCAGCCAGGAAGTCACGCTGATCTCGCCCGAGACCGGGCGCTTCACCTATTTGATCGGGGCGTTCGGGGCCTGGAACAAGTACAACTTCAAGGCACCGTTCCAATTCGTTAGCGACAACAGCTCGGCACCCGGCCCGGCCAGCGAATATCGCCTCCAAGGCATCAATCCCAATCGTTCGCTCGCCGTGTTCGGGCAGATCGGCTTTGCATTGACTCCGCAATTGAAGGTCGAGGTCGGCGGCCGCTACACCGCCAGCCGCAGCCGCAACGACGTCGACATCCTGCAATTTGGCGTGCCGCTGGTGGCCGAGCAGGTCACCAAGTCTGACGACTTCTCCTACAAGGCCTCGATTGGCTGGGAGGCAAGCCGCGACCAATATCTCTACGGCTTCGTCGCCACCGGCTTCAAACCGGGCGGCCTCAATGTGCCGGTTGGGCTGGGCACGCCTGAACCGTTCGGGCCCGAAACTGTCACCTCCTACGAGCTTGGCTGGAAGGGCTATTTCGCCGATCGCCGGATCCGCACCAACTTCGCGGCCTTCCACAACAGCTACAAGGATTTCCAAGTCATCATCGGCAATCCGACGCTGCCGGTGTTCGGACTGGAAGTGAACGTGCCGGGCACCACCAAGATCTCCGGCATCGAGGGCGAGATCGAAGCGCGGTTCGGCGCCCTCACCTTCGGGCTTGGCGCGAACGTGCTCAACAGCAAGGTCGGCCGGTTCTTCGCCCTCGACCAGCGCGGAACGCTCAGCCTGTCGCCCTGTCTGCCCGAAACCGGCCCGGCGACGCCGCTGTGCCGCAACCTCCAGGGCAACGACCAGACCTATGCGCCGAACTTCACCTTCAACGCCAACGCCAGCTACGATTTCGCCCTTGGCGGGGATATAATGCTGACGCCGAGGATCAATTTCGGGCACATCGGCAAGCAGTGGGCGACCCTGTTCCAGGACCGCACCCGCGGCGATCGCATTCCGGAACGCAATATCGTGAACGCCCAACTGACGCTGCGAAGCGGCTCGCTGACGGTGACCGCCTATTCGACCAACCTCACCGACCAGCACTATCCGGCGGCGCTGAACAGCGGGCTCTACTTCGCCGGGTCGCCGCGGCAATATGGGCTGAAGATACAGAAGGGTTTCTAGAACCGCCACCTTTTTCCTGCGGGCGAGCACCATGCAAGACTATCCGCTAACGGTAGATCGATTCTTGACGCATGCCGCCAAATGGTCGGGCACGCGCGAGATCGTGTCCGCTCGCCCAGGCGCCCGGCCCACCCGCAACACCTACGCGGAGGTGCACGATCGCGCCAATCGCCTGTCGGGTGCGCTGGCCAGCTTGGGGGTTTGCGAAGGCAGCCGAGTCGCCTCGCTGGCGTGGAACAGCCGTCACCATGTCGAGCTCTATTTCGCGGTCATGGGGATGGGCGCCGTCTGCCACACCCTCAACCCGCGCCTGACTGCCGCCCAGCTCGCGGCGATGGTGGTCGAAGCGGAGGACATGCTGCTGGCCGTCTCCGCTGACCTTCTCCCTCTGGCCGAGGAGCTGATGCAGCTCTGCCCCGGCCTTCACCATCTGCTACTGCTCGACACCGACGGCCCTTCCTCGCTTGAGGAGCTGCTGGAGCGCGCCGGCACACCCTACTCTTGGGGCCGGTTCGACGAGCGGACGATGGCTGGGCTATGCTACACCTCTGGCACCACTGGCGCGCCCAAGGGCGTGCCCTACACGCATCGCTCCAACTACCTGCACACGCTGCGCGCGCTCGGTGCGGATGTGGTCGGCCTGACCGCGCGCGACAGCCTGCTGCTGGCCGTTCCGATGTTCCACGCCAACGGCTGGGGCCTGCCGTTTGCGGCGCCTGCCGTGGGCGCCAAGCTGGTGCTCCCCGGACGCCAGCTCGACGGCGCCAGCCTCGCCCGCCTGTTGGCAGAGGAAGAGGTCACCGTCGCGGTCGGCGTGCAGACCGTATGGCTCGGCCTCCTCGACCATCTCGAGCGCAGCGGCATGACGCTCCCCCAGCTTCAGCGCGTGCTGATCGGCGGCTCCAACTGCCCCGAAGCGCTGCTGCGCCGGCTTGAAAAGGGGCTCGGCGCGCGGGTGCAGACCAGCTGGGGCATGACCGAATTGTCACCGATCGGGACCATGTCGCCGCCCGGCGAAGCAGCCGTGGCCGGCACTGCTGGCCGGCCAGCCATCGGCGTCGACCTCAAGCTCACCGACGAGCATGGTACTCCCCTGCCCCAGCAGCGCGGAACGCAGGGTCATCTGAAGGTGCGCGGCGCCAGCGTCCTCGATCGCTACCTTGGCGCTGACAAAGACGCGCTGGACGACGAAGGCTACTTCGAAACCGGCGACCTCGCGCTGATCGACGAGGCTGGCAACCTCGTCATCTGCGGCCGTTCCAAGGACCTGATCAAATCGGGCGGCGAGTGGATCAACCCGGCGGAGATCGAAGCGATCGTCGGCGACCATCCCTCCATCCGACATGTCGCGGTGATCGGCCGCAGCGATGCTAGATGGGGCGAACGCCCGCTGATGGTAGTTGAGCGCTCGGCCGGCGGCGAAGCCGCGGACCTCCTCACCCTGCTCAAGGGCAGGATCGCCGACTGGTGGATCCCCGACCGGGTCATTGAAGTCGACGCCATGCCACTCGCCACCACCGGCAAGATCGACAAGCAGCGCCTGCGCGCCGATTATGCGGGCGCGGCTTAGCTCAGCAGCCGGCGACGGGCGGCGCGATTTCGGGCGCGAGCAGCCCGACGTTCCAGTTCCAGCCGTCCTTGCCCGCGGCGCGGCGGCGGCACATCACCGTTTCGTTGAACTCGAACATGCCGGGGAACAGATCGCGCCCCCGTTCTGGTCCACCTGCGAACCGAATATAGTTCTGCGCCGCTCCATAGGCGGGCCACGCCGGCGCCCCTTTTGCGACGGGCCGCCCGGTGGCAACGAAGCTGGTCCAATAATCGATCATGATGCTCGATAGGCGCCGCTCGGACCCCGTCTCCGGCACCTTGGGCCAGCGCGGTGGCGTGCCGTTGAACGTGCCCCAGGTATAGGGCAGTTCGGAGCCGTGGAAGGCGTGCAGCCCTGCGGAATCGGCCGCCGGATAACCGTGGTCGAACAGATAGAGATAAGCGGGCTGCCCGGCCGCGGTCTGCTTGCGTGCGATCCGTTCCGACGTCCAGCCATACAGGCTGTCGCGGGTCGCAGCGAGCGTGCTCTCGGCATGATCGGCGCTCGGGTACAGCCGCAGGAAAGCCGGAGCGAGGTCGCGGTAGCGAGCAGTGATTTCGCGCTCATAGTCGGCCGGGCTGGCCGATGTCTTGGGTGCCAGCATCCTCAGCGAACGGATCTCGCCCTGGTTGAAGCCGGCCAGCACCGGAACCCGCGCCTGGTTGCCGCGATCGAACGCATCGACCATCTGCTGCGGCAGGACCTCGTCATCGACCACGCCGAATGGAAAAAAGCCGGCCGCGCTCGCCGCCACGGTCAGGGCCGCCGGATCGAGCTTGCGCATCTCTGCGATAGACGGTGCCTTGAGCGCCAGGCCAAGCAGCTGCCCTCCCGCCTCCCACGCTGGCAGCCCGAAGCGCGCCCGCTTCAGCTCCGGCATGGAGACCATGTAGGCGCTTTGCGCAATCGCACCGCGAAACAGCCTGCGCGCCGCAGGCGAGGTCATCATGTACAACGCGCTTAAACCCCCGGCGGACTCGCCAGCGATCGTCACCTTTGCCGGGTCGCCGCCGAACGCCCGGACATTTTGCTGCACCCAGCGTAAGGCGGCGATCTGGTCGAGCAGCCCGTAATTCCCCGACCGCCCGCTAGCATTCTCCTTGCCGAGGTCAGGGTGGGCAAGCCATCCGAGCACGCCAAGACGATAATTGATCGAGACCACCACTATCCCGCGCTCGGCAAGCCGCTGCCCGTCATAAAGCGCTTCGCGGCTGCTGCCGGTCAGCAGCGATCCGCCATGAATCCACACAATCACTGGCGCATTGCGGGCCTTGGCCGGGGTCCAGATGTTGAGCGACAGGCAATCCTCGCTCATCGGCAGGGTGACCCCATTGTAGATGTTGGGCGCACCAGCCGACGGCTGCACGCAGGCCGGGCCGAAGTCGGTCGCCGCGCGCTCCCCGCTCCACCGCTCAAGCGACGCCGGCGCCCGCCATCGTAGGTCGCCCACCGGCGGCTTTGCAAAAGGAATGCCCTTGAACACGCGAAGGCTCCCCGAAGTGGTGCCGCGCACGGTTCCAGCAGGGGCATTCACGACCTGCGCCGCAGCAGGGGTCGCCGTTATTACGGCAAGTGCAAGCATCCAGTTCTTCATGCCCGGGCCTCCTGTCGCCCCAGCGTGCGTGCCAACCGCATGAACAGGGCGATGGCGATCACGTAAAAGGGTGTCAGCGTGTAGAGCGACAGTTGCAGGCTGTTGGTGGAGCCGCGCGCCGCAAACCAGTCGCTCGCCGCCCCCACCCACGTTGGCCCGAGGCCAAGCCCAATGAAGTTCATCACCAGCAGCAGCAGAGCACCGGCCAGCACCCGCTGATTGGGCGCGCTTTCCTCCTGTACCAGGGTTACCGAGCAGGACAGGTAGAAGTAATTGAAGAACATGACTACGGTCAGCAGCACCAGCGCCAGCGGCCATGACGGCGCCCACACGAATGCCAGGTAGAAGGGCATGGCCACCGCCAGCGAGGCGGCGGGAAGGATCGCGAACCCACGGCGGCTGGCTCTCGTCACCTTGTCGATGATTCGGCCAGACACCAGCATTCCGCCGCCCATTCCGACCACGATCACCAGCGCATACCAGATCGCCACCTCGGACAGGGTCATGCCCTTTTCCCGCATTAGGAACAGCACCGCGAAATTGCCCAGGCCATAGGTCACAAACTGCGTCGCGCCGCTGCCTAATGCGGCAAGGCTCAGCACCGGATTGGCGAAGAACGCCTTCACCGTACCCCAAAACGGCGCATGGCCCAGCGGCTCGCCAACCCGGCCGTCGGTTGCGCCCTTGGCCGGCTCGGGCACGATGAACGGCAGCGCGGTAGCGGTGACGAGTCCCACTATCCCGATGGCAATGAAGGCATCGCGCCAGTTGAAGGCGGCGGCGATCGAAGCGCCCAGCGCGATCCCTAACGCCGCACCGATCGGCGGGCCTAGGTTGAAGATCCCGAACGCCATGCCGCGGCGGCCCGGGGGAAAGGTGTCGGTGATCAGCGCATAGGAAGGCGGCACGCCTCCCGCTTCTCCGAACCCCACAGTCATTCGAGCCAGTGCCAGCTGAGGATAGGTTCGCGCCAGCCCGCAGGCGATCGTCGCCGCGCTCCAGATACCGCAGGCAAGGCTCAGCACCGCGACCCGGTTGGTCCGGTCTGCGACCCAGCTAACCGGAATGGCTATGAAGCAATAGAACATGGCGAAGTAGAGCCCGCCGAGCAGCCCCAATTGCCCGTCAGTAATCTGCAATTCGTCCTGGATCGGCTTGGCCAGGATCGCCAGCAGCTGCCGATCGAAGAAGTTCAGAACGTAGACGAAGGTCAGGGTGATCAGGATCACGCTCGGGCTTCGGCGCGCGGCTGCTGCCGCAGCCGTGCCCACCTTCTCCGCCCCAACCGTCATAAGCCGCCGACGCCTCCACTGCACCATGGGGAATGGACAGCAGCCCGGCGGCGAAGTCAATGCACGCTAACTCGTGTGTGAATATCCTTGAGGCTTGCTTGTGCGGCTTGACCAATGCTGCGCCGCAGCACAGGAAAGGGTCGTGACCGAGGCACCGCAACCCGTTCGCCGCTCCCGTAAGGCAGAGCAGCGCGCCGAAACGATGGAAGCAATCTACGACGCCGCCGAGGAGTTGTTCTCCAAGCACGGCCTGCACGGCGTCACTTTGAAGGACGTCGCCAAGCAGGTCGGCGTCCACCACACTCTGCTGAACTATTACTTTATCGACAAGAAGGCGTTGTTCGACGCCGTTTTCGCTCGGCGCGCAGTGATCACCAGTAATCGCCGGATGAAAGCGCTTGACGATTATGAGGCTGCCGCCGGCGACAAGGTCACGGTCGAGGGCGCGTTGCACGCGTTCCTCGATACCGACCTCGACACCTACATCAGCGGTGGCGAGGGATGGCGCAATTACGCCAAGCTCGGTGCCCAAGTTGCCAACACGCCCGAGTGGGGCGCCGACCTGATGGACCAGCACTTTGATCCCGTAGTGCTCCGGCTGATCGCCCTATTGCAGCGCGCCCTGCCCGGCTGCCCGCGTACCGACATCTTCTGGGGCTATCACTTCGTGACCGGCGCGCTGATGCTGACGCTTGCCCGCACTGGGCGCATCGACAAGCTATCTGGAGGCCTGTGCCGCTCCGACGACTTCCATGCGGTCAAAGATCGCATGGCCCGGTTCATGGCCGCCGGCTTTCGCGAGATCTGCTCATCTGCCGAGACCTGAGGTCTCTTCGATCGCAAGAAGCGGCAGATGGCATGTCGAACGCCTTAGAGCTGTCAGCGCCAATTCGGTCTTTCGTTGGAAGATGCGTGTTGCTGTCGTCTGCTCATGATGAACGAGCGTCCGCAATCCGCCGGCGCTCTCCCGAAAGCAGCCGTTCCGCTTACAACCAACCATTGACGTTCGAGGTGGGATCGCCAGAGCGTCGGCAAGTGGCCGTACTCTGCCACTCCGGAGTTGGGGTCCTCACCAGGAAAGCTGCCGCTGGTTCAGCCAGGTGCTCCGCTATTCGCGCCTGGCCCGCGAGGCAGACGCGAGCTTGAGCGAAGGTCCTTACTACTTCCATTGCTGCGCGACGGCTTGCGCCTCTGCCGCCGGATCGAATGCTTCCCCTGCAAGCCGACTGTCGATGAGGGCGGAGAGTGCCGGATCCTGGCCGCTGGCCATCCGATAGTCCCCCTGAGTGGAGCGGGAACGGACTAGGCCCTCGATTGCCCAATCCTCGCCCCTGCGGCAGGCCAGGCCATTCTGGGCTTCAGCAGCAAAAGTGCGGCAGTAGCGGCCCTCCCGGTCCTTGAAGCTGAGGCCGATACGAACGCCGTTTTGCTCGCCGGCAGCAGCCAATTGGCGGTTGAGAGCCGCGTCCAGGGGCCCGGCGGCCGCAAGCTGTCCGCCCGTCGATCGGAACGAATCACCCTCGCGTGGTACATAGGTGCCGATCAGGAGTCCGAGCGCCAGGCTCGCAGCGGCGGCCAGCCCGGCGACGCTCCACTGCCCCCGGCGAGCGCGCACGGCGGCGAAGTCGATCACGTCGGCGCTTCGGGGCTCCGCCGCGCTCTGAAGGCGCTCGGGCACGGGTGCGGCGAGGACCGGTGCGAACGCCGCGGACAGCCTGTTCGACAGTGCCCGGTGCTGGTCCGCAATGGCGGCGAGTTCGGGGTCGGCCGCAACCCTCGCGGCCATTGCGCTCGCCTCCGGCTCCGGAAGCTCTCCGTCCAGCCAGGCGTAGAAGTCGGGATCGTCGGTCATTCGTCACTTCCCTCGCCAAGCGCCGCAAGAAGGGCATTGCGCCCGCGCACCAACCGGCTCGACACCGTGCCGATCGGCTGCCCGAGCAGCTCGGCGACCTCCCGGTAGCCGAGGCCTTCGATCATGATCAGGGCGACAACCTCCCGCTGTTCGTCGGGCAAGCGGCTCATTGCCCGCATGACGTTCGCCAGTTCCGCCGAGCGCTCGATGTCGGCCGCACCGTCGAAGCCCTGACGTTCGCCCTCTTCGGGTGACGCTTCCCAGGTCGCCTTGCGCTGCCTGCTGCGGGCCTCGTCGATCCACAGGTTGCGAGTGATGCGGAACAGCCAGCTGTCGAGCCTGGTGCCGAGCGTGAACTGCGCCCGGCTGCGAAGGGCCCGCTCGACCGCGAGCGCTGCCAGATCGTCCGCGTCCGCCGGGTGACGCGACAGCGCGAAGGCGAAGCGCCGCACCCGTGGCAGCAGCGATGCGACACCTTGGGCAAACTCGTCCTGGCTGTTCATTGCTCTCCATGGGGATGAAACGAGGAGGCTGCGCCGTTTCATCCCTGACGACGAACTGATTAGGATGCCCGGAAATGTCCAGACACTCTTACGCCCTTGCCGCCCTGCTGCTGGCCGGCGTCGCACTTGCCGCTGGTGGCGCGGCCCGGGCGCAACTGCTGCCTTCGCTTCCGGTCGGCAACCTGCCAGTGCCGCTGCCGGACGCCGTTCGCGGGGCACCTCTGGTGGGTGAGCTTCTGAGCGGCCTAACCCCCACAGAACGGCGCGCGGCGACGGTCCCCAGCCTCGACCGGCTCGGGGTCGGTGCGGCCGTCGGTGACCTTGGCCGGGAAACGCTTGCAGAGCTGCGCCGTCTTCGCCTTGCCGAGCTGATCCGCGCCAATCCGGCGCTGCTCGACGTCGGGCCCGACGGGGCGCCGATCCGGCGCGGCGTGCTGGTCGCCATCGACCCGACCGAAGCCCAGTTAAGGGCTGCGACTTCGGCCGGCTTCACGGTCGAGACCCGCGAGGACCTCGGCGGCCTCGTCAGTGTCGTGCTCAAGGTTCCCGTGCGGCTTTCCGCCCGGGCAGCGATGCGGCGGCTGACGGAGGTCGCACCCGGGCTCACGGCCGATTACGATCATGTCTACGAACCGGCGGGCGGAGCGCTCCTGCCGGGTGCCGGCGCACTGCTCGCCGCCGCCGCGCCGCCGCCGATGCCGGCTGGAAAGACCATCGTCATGATCGATGGGGGCGTGGCCCCGCACCCCAGCCTCGCCGGTGCCTCGATCGTGCAACAGGGCTTTGCCGGGCCGGCGAAGGCGACCGGACACGGCACGGCAGTCGCGTCGCTCCTGGTGGGGCGGGACGGTGCCTTTCGCGGTGCCGCCGCTGGAACGAGGCTGTTCGTCGCTGACGTCTACGGCGGCAGCCCGGCGGCGGGCAGCGCAAGCGCCATCGTCAGGGCGCTCGCCTGGGCCGCGTCAAAGCGGCCCGACGCCATCAGCATCAGCCTTGTGGGTCCCAGTAATCTCCTGCTGCAGCGCGCCGTCGCGATCCTGGCGAGGCGCCAGATCCGGATAGCGGCAGCGGTTGGCAATGACGGTCCCGCAGCGCCGATCCAATATCCGGCCGCCTATCCGGGCGTCACCGCAGTCACCGCCGTCGATGCACGCGACCGGGCACTGCCGGAAGCCGGCCGCGCCGCCCGTCTCGACTATGCCGCGCCAGGGTCGGACATGGCCGCGGCCCTGCCTGGCCGTGGCTATGCGAAGGTTCGCGGCACCAGCTTCGCGACTCCGCTCGTGGCCGCCCGGCTCGCTGCCACCCCTTCCGTGCAGGCGCTTGAACGCGAGGTGATCAAGGGCAGAGGCCGGATCGGCCGTGGAATCCTCTGCCGGACATGCCGCACCGACCCGAAAGTTGTCCACGCGAAATAAAATGCCCGCGCGGGGATGAAGCGCGAAGTAGCCGTCGTTCTCAACAGGCAAGCACCCCGTTGCTGCACGACGTAGAACGACAGGAAAGGTCAAGAACATGATCCGCTTCACTATCGCGCTGGCCCTCGCCGCCGGCATTGCAACCCCGGCCTCCGCGCAGCTTCTCGGCAATGCCGGTGGCTCGATCGGCGGGATGGTCAACGGCACGCTCAACGGCAGCAACTCGGTCGGTGGCACCATCGGCGGTGCGCTCGGCGGCAGCGGCGCGCTCGGCGGCACGCTCAACAACGTCTCGGGCAGCGTGACGAAGAGCGTGACCAGTAGCGTCGCGGGCACCGGCGAGGTCCGCTCGAGCCGCTCGGTCGACACCCGCAGCGGCTCGGCCGGCGGCAACCTCGGGCTTGCCGGATCGCTTGCCGGCACTGCCGAGGGCGCACTTGCGGCGACCGGAATGGGCCAGTCCGGCGGCCTTGCAGGATCGCTCACCGGCAATGCGTCGGGCGAGAAGAACGCAAGCTTCGGCGTCCAGGGTGTCGGCACCGACCACGTGGGCTCCGTCGCTGGAAGCGCGACCGGCATGGCGAGTGGTCAGCTGGCGGCGGCGCGGGAGCGCGCGGGTGCCGTGCGCGGCGAGCTTCAGGGCCGGGCCGAAGGCACCGCCGGCGGCGCCATCTCGTCGGCTCGCCGGACGAGCGGCTCGCTGACCGCATCCGGGCAGGCCAGCGGCTCCGCCCAGGGCAGCGTCCGCAAGTCCAGCGACGACTGATCCGCACCGACTTGCAGGCCCAGCATGGGCCGGCACGCGCGGCCCGCCGTTCCTCCCGGCGGGCCGCTTTCGTCGTTATGAACCGAGCGGCAACCTATGGCTGGTCAGAGACGGTCTGCTTCCGGACCTAGTAAGGTCAACAGCGGACGTTCAGCGGGTGATGCCTGTTCCGGCTGCTGTTTAGTTCCGAACTAGTTGAGTGCAGCCAAGCTCGCTGCGAGCTCGGCATTGCGGAACGGTTTTCCCAAGCGGGGCAAGTCAGGAGCAATACCGCTGGTCTCTGCGTAGCCGGAGATCACAAGTACTTTGATGCCCTCCCGTTGGCTCTGCACCGTTCTCGCCAACTCTGTCCCAGACATCCCTGGCATCAGGTGATCGGTAATAACAAGCTGTGGGATCAGCCCACGATTAAGTAGCTTCAGGGCTTCCTCGGCGGAACTGGCTTCCACGACCTGATAGCCGAGCTCGATCAACATGTCGGCCGTGCTGAGACGCACCACATCCTCGTCGTCCACGAGTAGCACCGTTCCTCGGCCGACCACATCAGGGTGCTCAGTCTCTGCAGCTTCGGTCGCGACCGAGGCGCTTTTGCCTTGCGGCAACCAGAGCTCGACATTGGTGCCGACGCCAACGGTGCTCCGGATGGTTACGGCGCCGCCAAGCTGCAGCGCCAGCCCATGCACCATGGAAAGGCCAAGGCCGGTTCCTTTGCCGACGCCCTTGGTGGAGAAGAACGGCTCCACAGCGCGGGCTAGTGTCGCCTCGTCCATGCCGGTGCCCGTGTCCGCGACAGAAAGGACCAAGTAACGGCCGGGCTTCAGTTGCGACCGGTGCTGACGGCCGACCGTTGCGGCCTCGACCGAGATCCGAAGCGTCCCACCCTCGGGCATCGCGTCGCGGGCATTCACGGCTAGGTTGAGGACGGCCATTTCCAGCTGATTGGGATCGGCCTTCGCGGGCGGCAGGTCTTGTCGAGCATCGACCACAGTCTTGATCTGGGGCCCGGTCGTGCTGGAAATCAGCTCCGCCATGCCGGCTACGAGCTTGTGCAAATCTACCGCCACAGGCTGCAGCGGCTGCCTCCGCGCGAAGGCGAGCAGGCGCTGTACCAGTGTCCTTGCCCGTTCAGCCGACTGAGCGGCGCCGTCGATAAGGCGCTGTTCGCGCTCGCCCCCGACACCCTGTCGCTGAAGCATGTCGAGAGCACCAACGATCGGGGTCAGCAGATTGTTAAAGTCGTGGGCGACTCCTCCTGTGAGCTGCCCCATGGCCTCCATCTTCTGAGACTGACGCAGCGCTTCTTCGGCAACGACCTGAGCAGTCACGTCTCGGCTGGCTCCGATCAGGCGCACCACGCGACCGTGGTCATCCCTGAGCGGCACAAGAGTTGTGTCCCAGTGTCGCGGTTCGTCGGAAAGCTCGAACACGTCGCGATAGTGGAGGATCTCACCCGTCGCGACGACCTGACGATAGGTCGTGAGCACCTTGCTCGCAGCCTCAGGGGGCATGACGTCTTCGACCCTGCGGCCGCGCACCTCTTCGGCGGCAAACCCCACACCCGCTTCATGCGCTGGGTTCACCTGTTCAATAATGAAGTCTCCATCCGGGCTCACTCCGATGACGAACAGGGGGTCTGGCGTGTGTTGGAAATAAGCGCGATAGAGGGAGTCGGCCTCGCGCCGAGCCTCTTCAGCCTGACGCAGCTCGGTGGTGCGCGCCTCCACGCGGGCCTCAAGCGTAGCATTGAGCAGGCGCAGCTCTTCCTCGACAGCGGCGCGCTCGACCACCAGTCTCGTCCGCTCCGCGACCTCCTCCATGAAGCGAACATCGTCTTCACGCCACGCGCGAGGCGCCGAGGAGTTCAGGTAGACGATCGTGCGGAGGCGACCATCACGAACGAACGGCACGACCAAGATTGATCTCGTATCCACGTCTCGGGCGGTTTGCTGTGTCCTGTCTTCGTTGCTGACTTCCGCTTCGAAGAGGTCGAGAACGACCACGGTGCGTCCGGCTGCAAGTTCGGCCACGATCTTCACGCCAAAGTCGGCCGCAGGGTAGCGGCCCAGCAGCGGCGGAACCGAGCCATCGGTCCAACACACCTCGTAGTCGAACACGTCATCTATGGGATCAAGCTGTGCGTAGCCGGTCCGGTTCGCCTTGAAATGGCGCCCCATCAAGGCAGCCACCTCGTTCAAGGCTTCCGTCGTGTCGCCCTCCCGCAGCACGTCTGCTATCTCGACCCGCAGCGTTGCCCGTGCCTCCCGACGAGCATAGGCCTGGAAGGAGCGCTCGAGCGCCGCGGCGCCTAAGGCGAACACCAGTATGAGCAGAGTGATGCCGCTGATGGAGAAGGCAAGCAGGGTCTGCGTTACGCTCGCCACGCCACCAGCCATGTCGACGCCCTGTCTGGCCGTGAAGACGGCCGCCCGCATGCCCGTGTAGTGCATGCCGGAAATGGCAGCGCCCATCACCAGAGCGGCCGCGATCTGACCGTTCAGCTTATGCTCCAGCGATGAAAGCCAGACTGCGGCGGAAGCCGCGCTGACCGCGATCAGGACAGAAATGATGACCCAGATTGGCTCGTACCCGAGCGTGGCCCCCGTGCGCATGGCTGCCATTCCGACGTAGTGCATGGCTACCACGCCGCTGCCCATGAGCAGGCCTGCGCCGAGCACCCGCTGCGGCGATGCTGCACGCCCGCCCATCAAGACAAAACCAGCTGCCGTGAACAGGATCGCGAGGACCAACGACAGGAGTGTCAGCCACGGCTCGTGGGTCATGATCATGCCGGGCATGCTGAATGCGAGCATCGCAACGAAGTGCATCGCCCAGATGCCACCTCCGAGGGCCACGGCGGCGGCCCCCCGCCAAAAGCGGCGCATCCAGCCCGAGGAGGCACGAACCCGGCTGGCGAGGCTGAGCGCTGTGAACGAGGCGAAGCTGGCGACCAGGATCGACAGGACTACCAACACGCTATCGTGGCTGCCGACCATGATCATCGAAGAGCGTTCAACTCCAAACGAATCGTCGCCCTATAGCTGCAACGATACGAGTTCAGTCCACCTGAAATGAGTGCCCTGTGCCACGGGGGCTAATGGAGCGAAACTGGCCCCGACGACTTAAGTCCCGCCAGAGCAGCGAGTCCCTGGCCATTGGGATATCGGCCCCCGCGCGACGCTAACCCGACGCTCTGTGGATGATCAGGTTGGGTAGAAAACCGATTTTCGCTGAGCCTGGCAGAAGGCCGCAAGTGCCCGTGAACAGAAAGACCGGTTTTTGCGAGATGGTGAGCGAACCAGACGCTTGTTCAGGTGATCGGCCGACGTCTGCGCCCGATCCGTTGCACAACCAGTGCATGGTTGCGATACGCTGTGCGGGTTTGCGAGGCATTTCTTGATGTTCGCGAGTGTCTTGTTTGCGGCTCTTTCGACGGCCGGCATCTATCCAGCGCCGACTGGAGCCGAGCCGAACTGCGCTCGTGAGGTGAATGCCATCGCCTTTGCTGATCGAATAGCGAAACTTCCGGAGAGCATCCGTACCGATCTTGACGAGCGGGTCGGTGCGACCAGTAAGCTCGGTGACCGCGGCGCCCCTCTGCTTCGGACTGACGCTCCAGGCCAACCGAAGTCGGAAGAAGTCCCGGTCCGCTTCGTCCAGCCCCTGCAAATCGGCGATCAGTGGTTCGTTCAAATCGAGGTCGCGATGATGAGCGGGGTGACGACGATCGGCTACTCTCTGCGGCCGGACGGACTGTTCACCTTCGAACCGGGTCAGGTCTTCCGCGGCCCGCCGTGCGCTTCGATCATGGCAGCCCTTGCGGGTGTCACCGTCGCGCGAGGTCTGTGACCGCCGCACCAACCTTGCGACATTCGCCAGCTAAGAGCGCAAAACATTAGCTTCGGCGACCATCGCTTCGAGCGGCCGGTTATTCTCCTACGCCGAGATGGCATCATGCAGGGCGAAGACGGCATCATCGGGATCAAATTGATTAGCAATTTCAGACTCTCGACCCAAGTCTCTAGTCGGTCGCTCCGGGTGCAGAGGCACGCCGTGGCGCGACCACTGATGGACGATTACAATCGGTCCGGTCTGTGGCTCGACGAGCAGGGCGGAGCTTCGATCGTCGCCGACGTCGGCACCGGAAGTCCGGCGGCTCGGGCCGGAATCCGGGCTGGCGACCGGGTTCAGGGTAGTCGTGCCGAAGTGCTGCGGGCGATCGAAGGACCGGCCGGCAAAGGGTTGTGCTTTCGATCTCTCGGTCCGGCGAGAAAGCCGACAAGACATTCGAACTGGCCGACTTCGTCTGAAGCGGCGTCGGAAGTTGCTTTCCAGTCCGGGAGGCTGGGGCATCGAGACCAACAGTTCCGGCAGTGGTCGTTAGGGGACCAGCCAAACTTCGCTGCTTAGAGCAGGAAGCGGCCGCCGGTTCATCGGTCGGGCGAATGTCTGCTTCCGACCCATTGCGGACATTAGCGAGCGCGGTAACTTAGAGTAGTGCCGAGCAGGTATGAGCAGTTGCGAGGAGCCATCGCGAACTTGGCGGCATCTGCCGACGAACAGGCGACTTATCTTGACCACATACATGCCCCCCTGACGGGCGGACTTAGCGCGGCCAGTTGTAGCAATGACGAACTCGCCCTAGAGTTTGATGACACTTTCCATGCAGCGGGACACATGATTGATGCAGGCGAGCTGACGCCTTGGCAACGTGACGCCGCGCTGCCCCTCGACGCAATACTCAAACAGTGGAGTGGCCAATCACACGCCGACTTCTGGAAGCGTGAGGCGCTCTGGTCCGACCCTCGATGGAATGACGTTCGCAGCGTCGCCAAAAAGGCACTGGCCGCGTTCACTCAATGACTGCTTTCCACCCATCGCGGACATTCAGGCCGAACGTCTGTATTTCACACCTTCCGGAATGAAGCGTGCAGCGTTCGCTGGAGTCGATGCGGCACCGGACTTGTGGCCGCGGACCTGAGTTTACCTTGATCGAACGGCGGCCAGCCTGGCGCTTGCATGACTAAGGGCGATCACTGCACCTTAGGGCCCAGATAATTGTCGCCGTAGACGGCACGTCGGAAGTCATGGTGAAGGGTGCCGTCGAAGGGTAGTCGCTGCACGAGGAACACTGCGGTGAGCTTGTTGACGGGATCGACCCAGAAGAGGGTCGATGCTCTCCCGTCCCAGAAGAATTCTCCGGTGGCCCCGCGATTCTCGCCTGCGTCCAGCGGCGGTGCCGTCCGCACAAAGAAGTCGATGCCGAAGCCGCCCTGGCCTTTGCTCGGAAGCCACGACCGCTCCGTCACGCGAGGATCGAGCTGATCGGTGGCCATCAGCCTGACCGTTGACCGCTTGAGAATGCGAACGCCGTCAAGAGTGCCGTCGTTGAGCAGCATTCGCGCGAAGCGCATGTAATCGTCTGCCGTGGAGGCGATACCGGCACCTCCCATGGTGAGCTTCCGACCAGGATCGAAATTCAGGCCGCGCTGTTCCTGCTCCGAGCTTCGCTGGAGCCTTCCGTCAGGGATCGTCTCATACATGGTCGCAAGCCGGGGAAGGCGCTCCTGCGGCTGAGTCCAGGCGCTGTCCTTCATTCCGAGCGGCGTGAAGATATGTTCCCGCACAAATTGCTCGAAGGGGACTCCCGTGAGCCTCTCCACCAGGAGCGCCTGCACGTCGACGGCCGCGCTGTAATGCCAGCGCCTGCCGGGGTGGAAGAGAAGGGGGACCTGTGCCAAGCGGCGGCCGAGCTCGCTTAAGTCATGACCGGGATTGAGCGGATCCAGCCGGGCCCACTCGCGCTCCGGATAGCTGTCGCCAGACCCGTACCCGAAGCCGGCAGTGTGACGGAGAACGTCCCTGATGAGGATCGGGCGCTCGGGCGAGACCAGGATGGGGCTTGCCCTGCCATCGACGCCTTCGAACACCTTGGTCTGCGCAAACTCCGGAAGGTAGCGCGCCAGCGGATCGTCGAGGCCGAACCTTCCCTGTTCCCACAATTGCATAAGGGCAACGCCGGTGACTGGCTTTGTCATGGAGTAGATCTGGAACAGCGTGTCGCGCCGCATCGCGCGACCTGCCTCGAGGTCGGCACTGCCGGCGGTGGCAAAGTAGACCTCACGTCCGTTCTGCCAGATCAGCGCGGACACACCCGCGACCCGGCCGCTGGTCACCATGCCGGCGAGTGAGCGATCGATCCTCGGCTTGTTGATCTGAAAGGTCGTGGAGGCCGCCGTGGAGCGCTCTTGAGGGGCGGCATCCGCGGGAATGGCCGAGGCCAGGAACAGTGCCCCCAAGCCGCATGTCAGCGCCCTAAACATCGTCGCTTTCTCCCCTCTCGCCGAAGCTCTGCTCCCGTGCACCGATAACCTGCTTCTTCAAGCGCGTTCCCTCCCGAGCCTGCAGAAAGGCCATTGCCATACGCGTCCTTCTTGGCTGAGGTTAGCGCTACCATCGTCCGCAGGGTAGCGCCCTTCGGCCGCCTCCTGCGGAGAACAAGGCTTCGATGGCGACACGGAGGGCATGCATGAACGGCCAGAGCATCTCACGGCGAAGCTTTCTGGAAGTCGGGGGCGGGGCGACGGCGGTGTCGTTGGCTCTTGGACTATCTGCCGGACCCGGGCTGGCGCAATCACGGGTGACTGTACGCGCTGCAGGTCAGAAGATGCCCAATGGTGTGGAGCTTCCTGGAAGTCCGCCGGCACGAAGGGGAGCCGATAGCGTGGGTTTCGCGATCGTCGGCCTCGGGGATTATGCGCTGAAGCAGATGATGCCGCGCTTCGCGCAATCGAGGCGAGCCCACATCGCCGCCCTCGTCTCCGGCAACGCCGACAAGCTCGGCCAGGTCGGCGACGCCTACGGCATCCCCAGGAACGCTCGCTACTCCTACGAGGATTTCGGGAAGATCGCTTCCGATCGCCGGATCGACGCCGTCTACATCGTGCTGCCGAGCGGTCTTCATGCCGAATGGGCAGTCCGGGCGTTCGCCGCGGGCAAGCACGTCCTGTGCGAAAAGCCGATGGCGCTCTCCAGCGCCGAGTGCGAGCACATGATCGCGGCCGGGCGCCGGGCCGGGCGCAAGCTGATGATCGCCTACCGATCGCACTTCGAGCCGCACAATCGCAAAGCGATGGAGTTGATGAGCCAGGGTGCGGCCGGGCGCGTCAGGATGCTGCACAGCGTGCAATCCTATCGCATGGGGCCGACCACTCCCCGCGAGAACTGGCGCGCGAGTCGCGCCCTGGCCGGCGGCGGTCCGCTCGAGGATCTCGGCATCTATGGTCTCCAGGCGGCGCTCTACCTCACCGGTGAGATGCCCGAGACGGTGAGCGCAACCGTCTTCCGCCCGGAGGGCGATCCACGCTTCGCCGAAATCTACGCAAGCGTCGCCTCGCAGCTCCGTTTTCCGTCCGGCGCCATGGCGCAACTCGCCACGTCCTATGATTCCGCTGGCGCTAACTTCGCCGAAGTTCGCGGCACGTCGGGAACGCTGATCATGGATCCAGCCACCAACTATTCCGGCCAGAAGATGCGGCTGGAAGGCCGCGATGGCCGTGCGTTCGACATGGGCGATCCGACCCTCCAGTTTGCCGGCCAGCTCGATCACTTCGCCGATGCCATCCGGGACAACAGCCCGATCAGGACCCCGGGCGAGATGGGCCTTCGCGACCTGCGCTTGATCGAGGCCATCTATGCCTCCGCGGCGGCCGACCGTGCGATAAGGTTGAACGGCGATGGCAGCCTGAGGAGCTGATCCGCTTCGGCCGCACCGCCTCCGGCCGTCCTATCGCGCGAACCTCGGGGAGCGATGGGGCGCGCCGCGAACGCGGGTGCGTATGGCGGCAAGCTTGTCGCTCGAGGTCATGAACAGGGTTCGCCCATCCGCTCCGCCGAAGGTGCAGTTGGAAACGGCCGCGCCGGTGGAGATAAGCCCCAGCCGCCGCCCGTCGGGGGCGAGGATGTGCACCCCGCCGGGGCCGGTCGCCCAGAGGTTGCCATGCTCGTCGACCGCCATGCCGTCGGGCAGGCCCGGCAGTCCGCTGGCGGCGAGGGCCCCCATGTCCGCGAAGACGCGGCGCCGGGACACTGTCCCATTCGCGGCAACATCGAAGGCCAGAATGACGGCCTGGGCCGGGTCGGAGTTGGACACGTACAAGGTCCTTCCGTCCGGCGAGAAGGCAATCCCGTTGGGGAAGCTTAGCCTGTCTTCCACCAGGCGCACGCTGCCATCGGGTGACCGCCGGTACACTCCGTTGACGGACTGCTCTTTCAGCGGCGACGAATCCAGCCCTTCGAGGCCATAGGGCGGATCGGTAAACCAGACCGATCCGTCGCGCGCCACCGCAAGATCGTTGGGCGAGTTGAACTTCCGTCCGTTGTAACGGGTGCTCAGAAGGCGTTTCGCCTTGGTCCTGAGGTCGAGCACGGCAATGGCGCGATTGCCCTGATCGGCCAGCAGGATGGCTCCCGGACCGCCAGGCTTGAGCCCGTTGGAACCCGCCTCCCGAAATCCGCTCGAAGCCGTTCCACCCGACGGATGGAGGAAGAGTGCCGCACCCCCGGCAGATGTCCAACGGTAGATGCGGTTCGCGGGCACGTCGCTGAAAAGGAGGTAGTCGCCCTTGGCGATCCACACCGGTCCTTCGCTCCAGCGAAACCCGCTTGCCAGCACCTGCACGGCCGCCCCCTGCGGCACGAGCTTGCTCGTCTGGGGCTCGAGCCGCTGAACTGCAGGGATGCTGGGCGATGGAGTCGTGGCCGCCCAGCTTGTCGCGGCGACCAAGGCCAGCGGGATGAAGAGACCAAGAACTGTTCGACTTGTCATGCCACTTTGCACTGCCTGAAGGGTGGTGTGAGAAGGTACTTGGCCGCCGTTGCCGGTTGATCGGATTAACTGGACGAGGGCAAGCCTTATGACTCGCAACCTCCCCGACAGATGGCGACTACTGTTGCCCGTCCAGGCATGCGGGCGAATGTCCGCCTTCGACCCATTGCTGACAATCAGATCATCTCATTTCACCGCAATCAAAAGCCTTGATGATGACTCGGGCATCGGCAATCCTCTCGGAACTCGCCGAGTGGAAAAGAACGTTGCCCTCCCAGACCTCGAACCGGTCGGTGCATCCATCGGCGATGAGCCAACCATCAGATTCAGTGACGATTAATTGACCGAGAAAACCTGCCAAAAGGCCAGCTTCGGTTTGATGTTCAAGGCTTAGCTCAAGTTGGTCTAGTTCAGCGTACGGATGTGCATCGAACACATGGCCCGGCGCTTCATCTATCGACCGCATTTCGCCTAAGCCACGGCGTGCAGCCGTCAGGAAGGATGATCCGAAATGGTGGGTGTTCTCCTCCCAGTGGGCGATCCATAGGAGACGCCTCGTCTGTGAGGGAAACCACCGGTTTACCGCGTCGATGAAGTAAGGCAGGCGCGATGCATTAGAAGGGGGAGCTGCAACCAGCCTCGTCTGCGTACTCGCAATGTCAGCCTTGAGGACTAATGCTCTTCGATACCATCGATGTTCATCGGACACAGAGAAGTCTGAGAGATCGAAGGATTCGAAGGCTTCAGCAGGGGAGACGCAATGCATGCCTTACAATACCGTAACGATGTTCGGAACGCATGTCCGCTTCCCACCCAGAGCGGACAGCAGCCGTTTGAGAGTCCTGTATCACGGCTAGCCGCTAGAGCGGTTGATTCCAGAGAGGAAGACCGCGAAGCTTCGCCCATGCAATTTAGCAAGCCCCTGCTGCGACTACCCATCACCTTCTGTGTGCAGACACTTACGGCAGAAGTGGCGGCCCTGCCGCCGACAGCGTGGATGCCGCATCCGCAGGGCTTTCCCGGCAATGATGCCGTTCCGCTCGTTGCGGCTGATGGCGGGCTCAACGATCGGTTGCGCGGCGTCATGGAGCCAACTGAGCATCTGGCGCGCTGTCCCTACATCGCCGCACTGATGGCCGAGCTCGGCGGCGTTTGGGGGCGGAGCCGGCTCATGGGCCTTGGGCCCGGGGCCGAGGTCCCCGGCCATGTCGACACCAATCACTATTGGCGCACCCACATCAGGATTCACATCCCAGTGATCACCAACCCACAGGTCACCTTCACCTGCGGCGACGAGAGCGTCCACATGGCGGCGGGAGAATGCTGGGTGTTCGATTCCTTCCAGCGCCACAATGTCCAGAACAAGGGCAAGGACAAGCGCGTGCACCTTGTTCTCGACACTGTGGGCGGTGAGCAGTTGTGGGCGCTGCTCGACGCAGCCGGACGTGACCTCGCGCCATCGGAACCCTGGATGCCGGGCAATCGAGAACTACCGCCCCTCTCCTTCGAGCGGGTCAACACGCCGGCAGTTAATGACGCCTTGGGAAATGAGGTGCCATCTCGATTATCTCGCTAGCCATCTGCCCGCCGGCGTCCCGGCCAGCGACGTGATCAGCCGGATGGAGCGGTTTATCTCGGCCTGGCACGCGGTCTGGGCGCAATTCGGTGAACGGGAGGACGGTCAGCCGGCCTACCGCCGGCTCATCAAAACGGCGCGTGGCGATCTGGCCGCGCTCGGTGCCGGTCAGATTAGCCTTACCAACAGTGTACCATTCGCTTACGCACTCGATGCACTCATCTTCGCCAACGCCGTGACTAGGATCCAGGCAGAGCCGGCAGCCGGAGCCACGGCGTCCGCCCGTGTCGCTTCGTGACGTTATCGCTGGCCGCGACATTGCCTGCGGGAAGCTTCCGGGCGCTGATCGAGCGGCCCGTCTTCATCATGAGTTCGCCGCGATCGGGCTCGACCTTGTTGTTCGAAACGCTGGCCCAGTCGCCAGGCCTGTTCACTATTGGCCGGGAGAGTCATAATGTGATCGAGGGCATTCGCGCCTTTTCGACGCCGGCGCGGGGGTTCACGTCCAACCGGCTGACCGAAGCGGACGCCGATCCTGACCAGATCGAGTTACTGGCACAGGCGTTCTACGAAAGATTGCACGATCGGAATGGCCGCACTGCTAGCGGGCGCGTGAGAATGCTCGAGAAGACGCCCAAGAATGCCCTGCGAGTTCCGTTCTTCGCCGCTGCTTGGCCTGATGCCACTTTCCTCTTCCTCTACCGGGATGCACGCGAGACGATCGCAAGCATGATGGAGGCTTGGCGATCCGGCATGTTCCGGACCTATCCGCGCCTGCCGGGCTGGACCGGATATCCGTGGTCACTTTTGCTCGTTCCCGGCTGGGAGAACCTCAAGGGCCTTCCACTGCCTCACATCGTGGCCCGGCAATGGGCAACGGCCATGGATTTCCTGATCAACGATCTTGCCAGTTTGCCTCCGCAGCAGGTGCGAGCGATGACGTACGAGAATGTCATCGCTGCGCCTCAGCACGCAATGCAAGAACTTTCAGCATCGCTCGACCTCTCCTGGGATCGTTCGCTGGGTGCCCACCTCCCAAAATCGAGAACTACCGTGTCGGATCCTGCACCGGACAAATGGCGGGCGAACGAAGAGGTGATCGAGATGGTGTGGCCGCTCGTGAAGGACACTGACGAAAAGGCGCGAGCCTTCGCCGATCGCCACCGCGTCTGACGGGGCTCTGAGCACGCTTGCCGCTTAGCTAAGTCGTCCCACTTACCATCTACCCTCCGCCATGTCCGGCTTCCACCCGTTGCGGACATTGACTGCGAATGTGGCTGGGCCACAGCAACCGCTCCTAGCTCAACTGAATAGGACGCCAAGCTTCGAACCCGGAGGTTGGGGGTTCGAGCCCCTCGGAGCGGGCCAGGGCCAAATGTCTGCTTGGATGGAAAGCGGGCCCAAGCTGGACTCGAGAAATTTCCGGCACTGCCTGCAGGGGCTATATACTTTTTGTTAATTTAGGTTGATCCTTGAGCTTCGGTTTCGTGCCGAGTCGTCGAATTGCGGATCGGGGAGAGAGCCGATGACCGTTGGACGCTGCGCTCTGCTTTGCCTGCTTGTCTTGCCTGCTCCGCTAAGTGCTCAAAAGAGTAGCGGAAGTCAGCCTCAGGAAATCTTCTATCGGGCGCCGTACGGCAAGGGGACGCAACTCGTAGCCACGGCGAGGGACGGCAGCAATCTCTCGAGAATATATGAAGACGCGGGAAGCTCATACTTCGGTTTCGATGTGGGATCGGCCGACAGTGGAGTGATCATCATCGGCTCACGGACTGGCGAATTGAGGCTCGTTCGATACGCCAAAAATAGTTCGGGTGTTTTTGGTCGCACGAGCGTCACCACCCTGCTCACTGGCATCTATCCAGGATCGGCAGTGGACCTGTCCCCTGACGGCACTCGCATCGCATATCGAGCTGCAACCGGGGGAGCGTTGATGGTGTACGATCTGAACGATCGCTCGAGTACCGAGTGGTTACGCGGTCCCTGGGCTTGGGACTTCGTTTGGGCGCGGGGCGGAGCAAGCTTGGTCCTGCTTGAGCAGTACAATTCCAATGACCAACGCAGCAGGCTGTACGAACTGAGGGCTCCAGGCCAAGCGATCGAGATACTCAATCACCGCCGCTTGGATGCAGTCGAGGTGTCCCGGCTCAAAAGTGACGAACTTCTGCTGAGCTACAACAGCGACGATGGCAGCGCTCACGTTGGCACCTGGCGCATGCCGACGACGCTTGCTGACGGAAGCACGTCCGCCGGTGAATGGATCGTGCCCAGCCTTGCTGGTCGAAGCGCCGCTTTCAAGGGCGTCTTCTCCTGTGACGACAAGTATCTTCTCTATGGTGGCGCGGGCCCGTCAGGTCAGCAGATTTGGCTGACGAAAACCCTGCCAAGTGGCGCTGACGTCGCAATCAGCAAGGCTGCCGCGAACGCGATCCCTCAGAGTTGGTCGCGATGCGTCACAGCTCCGGCAAGTTCTGGATCTGCGCTTGAGTTTCGTGGAGTGCCCTGATCCTCTTGGCAGCTTAATGTCCGCCATGGGTGGGAAGTGGACTGTGCCGCTATGACTGCCTTGGGCTTACTGACCTTGCTCAGCAGCTCACGAGATAGACGACCGATAGATCAAGAACGGGGCTGAAGTGACAGCGGCTCTAGTCGTCAGACCGCTGTCCGCTGCTGTCTTTTGCCCCGTAACCGCGTGTATGAGGGCCTCCAAAACACCGCCATTCGAGCCTCCGACAACTCAAGACTGGTGATCGACCGAACACCCACCAAAGGAGGGGACGCGGCCCTTATAGAGAAGGTCTCCCTTTCCGAACGGCGACTACACAGAGTGCAAGGACACCAGTCGATATAACGAGGAACGGTAAGGCGAACCGCACCCAGAACGGTTGACCACCGCTAGCTAGCATGACTGAGACGGTCACAAGAACAGTGGTCACGATGCCACCGGCAAAGGTCAGCCAGCCCTGCCAAGTCGCGGGGGCAAATCTGATGCGACCACCTTCGCGCCTGTAGACGAACCACGGTTTACTGCTCACCCTCCGAGTATTGGGGTTTAGGAGAGTGTCAGCAAGGAGTAGAACTCAGTCGCTCGGTGGAATGTCCGCTTTGGGTCGAAAGCAGACATAAGCGCGGGCAGCGAATTATTTGTCTGAAGGGCTGCCGTCGCTGCGCAGACATGGGCAATGGGATCGATAGGCTCGGACCTCGGCGGATAGACCAGGTGTGCCTCCATCAGCCTCGACGCGAGCCTCAGGGCATCGGGCCCCCGCTCGATGAGGGACAGGAGCGCGACTGAAGAGGTCGGCGAGCTGCCGATGCTGGTTTGAATTGAAATCGGATGTGAGGATCTCGAAGTCGTGTAAGGTGAATTGCTGTTCACGGCCTGCTGCCCTGAACAAGGTGTCGAGCCAGTCCTGATCGTAGCGTGGAGCATCACTCGCGACGATCGTTCTCGATTCCAGCAGGGCAATGAGCCAATCGCAAACCTGCTCCACCTCGCGGCCCTCCGTGAACGCAAGCTCCAGCGGGATGCCGTGGACCGCTGCGGATGCGTCCGACCACAGACCACTTCGAAGCCATGCTTCCGTCGGTCAAATCAGCGAGGCACCAACCCCGATGATCTTGGTGGGACCGCGAACCAACGCGAGCCCGACTCCGACGGGATAGCTTCCGGTCCCCAGTGCCGAAGCCTCAATGTCGAGCACGGCAACAGGCCGGCCACTCCGGTTCAGAATGCCTTTCATACAATCATTCCTTTCATCCCCGTGACCTTGGATAGTCACAGACACGCAGGCGAGCCGGACGAGGGCCTCCCCCGGCTGAACGAACGTCCTAATTGTCGGATGCTCCCAATCAGTTCCAAGCGTCCGAGGAGGGCGCTGAGCCGCCGCCTCTCTCCGCTTGAACGAATGGCGGCTCTTCGCCCTTGCTCACCCGACAGCGGCCGTTCCGCTTCCCACCATGAGCCGACGATCACGCATCACACCCAAGTCGGGAGGTGCTCGCACCTAAGCTGGTGGCAGATCGGCTCAGCGCATGTGATTACGGATTTCGAACCTTGCGAGGCTCAGATCGAAGCCGCTGAAGAGGCTGCGCCGCTTCTGCAGTTCCGCGGCGCTTACCTTCCCTTCAGCAAAAATCGCGCTCATCTCGATCGCGAGCCATCTGCTTCTAGCCGTATGCGCTCGTTAGGATCGAAGAAGCTGCCCACATGTCCACTCTACCGCTATCAAGCGTTCTACGCCATCAGCGGTTACCGTTGGCAGAAGGTTAGATGGTCAGATCGCCAAGCGAGCGTCAGCAATTTGCCTATGCGGATTGCAAAGCCGTCAGACTGCTTTCCACCACCATTTCACGCTTACATGACGTTGACGATCACTTATTCATGAGCCGCTATCTTCATGGCTACGCTCGGCTTCTCGCCTCAACCATTCCGCTAGGCTGTCGAGTGTTTGCAATCCGTACTCGACTGCGCCGAAGCTGATTACGGCATCGCGGCGTTCCCGGCTGGGATGGAACTGCCACAACGTCAACACGGTCTTGCCATCGGCTTGTTCGTCGAAGGTCACGGTCATGCGGAAGCGATCGGGGTCGTCCGGTGCCGGCGTCCCATAGTCCACGACGATCCGTTCATTCGGAACGATTTCGATGAAGCGCATCAGATTGGGAAAACGCTGTTGCCTGCCCTCGAAGGTGCCGACCATGTCGAAACGCCAGTGGCCGCCCTCGCGTAGATCGGCCTCATGGGTCTCGATCGCTAAATTGTTGGGGCCGTACCAAGCCGCTAGTGCATCGGGGTCCATCCAGGCTGCGAAGACGCGGTGACGGGGATGAGAAAGCACCCTCACAACGACGAGCTCGCGATCCCGCGACCAGGCCTCATGCGTGATCATGCCTCACCATTCTTGGCATCAAGGTAGGATTCTAAGCGATCCAGCCGCTCGGCCCACTGACGGCGTTCCGTTTCCATCCAGTCCGCCACCTCTTCGAAGCGTGGCCGCACCAGCCTGCACCAGCGGCTTCGCCCGCGCTTCTCGCTCGTAATCAGACCCGAGTCCTCGAGCACCTTCAGGTGCTGAGAAAAGGATGGCAGAGCCATGTCGAACGGCTGCGCAAGCACCGTGACCGGCACCTCGCCTTCCGCGAGCCGCGAAATCACTGCGCGGCGAGTGGGATCGCTGAGCGCGTTGAAAGCCAGATCGAGAGGCGACGAGTGATGCGGCATGCCGCCATTTTGCGCCACCAGATCATCGGGTCAAGAAAGAAAGGTACTTGCCTCAACGTCTAGGTTGATACAAAGGTATGTGCCTAAGTCTATCAGGAGAACGCCGTGGCCGTTCGTGTCGACCTCTTAATCTCGTTAGACGGATTCGCGACGACCACCGACCAGACTCCCGACGACCCTTTCGGCCAGGACTGGACGCGGCTGGTGGAGGCCTATGTGTCGACCCGAACGTTCCGCGAACGTGTGATGGGAGACATGAGTGGCCGAGGCACGACAAGCATCGATGATCGCTACGCCGAAGACTATTTCGAAAATATCGGTGCCGAGATCATGGGCGCGGGGAAGTTCGGCTTACATGCATTTCCCAATGATCCGGCCTGGCGAGGCTGGTGGGGTGACGAGCCGCCGTTCCGATGCCCTGTGTTCGTGCTGACCCACACCGCCCGCCCGCCCTTGACCATGGCCGGCGGAACCAGCTTTACCTTCATTAACAAAAGCCCAGTTGAGGCGCTTGCGCAGGCGCAAGAAATGGCGGCCGGCAAGGATGTTCGCATCGGCGGTGGCCCTACCGTAGTGAAAGACTTTCTGAAGGCCGGACTCGTCGATCGGATGCACGTTGCAATTGCACCGATCCTACTTGGACGAGGGATTCGGCTGTGGGATGACCTTCGCGGTCTGGAAGGAAATTTCACGGTGTCATCGGAAACGGCTGAAAGCGGCACCATTCACCTCACCTTCCTGCGCTAAAACTAGGAGATTGCGTGAATGCGAAAGGACTTCGATCCCTCGACGGTTCCGCCCGACGGGCGACCAGCGACCAAGGCGCGGCTGTTCCACAGCAATGGGGATGGCCCGTGGCACGGCAGTGTTGAGGGTGAGGTCATGAATGCGCCCTGCACCATCCTAGCCTACGGCAACGATATGCCGGGCGAAGGACCGCCGCTTCACATCCATCCCTATGACGAAATCTTTGTAGTCATCGAGGGAAACGCACGCTTCCATGTCGGTGACAGCGTTATCGACGCTTCAGCGGGCGAAGTAGTCTTGGGACCTGCAGGTGTTCCGCATCGCTTCGAGAACTTAGGTCCCGGCCGCCTTCAAACGATTGACGTGCATGACTGTTCTCGCTGGCTTCAAACAGATCTCGGCTAGTTTAAGACCAAGTATAGTTCGCGCACCGAAGACGTCCGCCGTCGTGAACGAGCTTCGGTTGATCGCCTTCACTTGCCCGCAAACAGCAGTTCCGCTTCCCACCACCTGCCAACGCTTTGCCAAGCCGAGTGCCGTGTGCTCGCGATAAATCAGCGGCGGGGAATTCGCAGATCGTACTGCGAGCGCTCGATCCTCGCGCCTGCTGTTGGCGAACGCGTCGCCGGTCACTAGATCATCTCGACCTCGCTTTCCCGGGCAAAGCCCTGAAGAGCTCGCCATTGCCGATAGTATGTGACAGGTCTTTCCAAGCAGGCTTAGGACCGGAGTGATGACGAGCGTCGACGGAGCAGGAAGCAACTCCTTGGTGCTCGGAGCCCGCAAGGGCTTGGCTGAC
Organism: Sphingomonas sp. LHG3406-1; assembly: GCF_029637485.1. Classification (GTDB taxonomy): domain Bacteria; phylum Pseudomonadota; class Alphaproteobacteria; order Sphingomonadales; family Sphingomonadaceae; genus Sphingomicrobium. The sequence continues at coordinate 1,065,860 of NZ_CP069128.1, forward strand.
GACCTCGCCTACTTGCGTCCGCTATACCCGACCAGCGACTGGCGATCGCATGCTAACTTCGGCGAACTGGCCAATTTCTGGCTTCATGTGCATTCCAGTCTGCGCAGCGAAGGCAGCGAGGTCGTTCGAATCGTGAACGCTTATCGCGGGCAGGAGATCGATAGAATGCAGCTGCAGCAGGCCTTCGTTCCGCAGCTCAATTCCTTTCTGCAGCACCTCGATCACCATCACAGGATTGAGGATAACGTCTACTTTCCCAAGTTCCGGCTATTGGACGGGCGCCTGATCGCGGGCTTTGATCTGCTGGAGGCGGATCACGAGCTAATCCATCAGAGCCTTGTCCAGACGGTCGCGCATGCGCGGGAACTGCTGGCGGCGCTCTCGCAGACCGCAGGTGGCGAACGCCAGGCCGCTGACACCTTCGCCGGCAGGATCGAGCATCTCCTGAAGCTCTTACAACAGCATCTTGGTGACGAGGAGGAACTGGTTGTTCCGGCCCTTCTCGAGCATGGCGAGCAAGCGCTGCTATAAAGTGATCGGTGTTCGGCACCATTCTGTTAGCGCTTCAAGAGGCTGAGGGCCGATCAGAGCGCATTCCTGGCGCAATGCTTTCTCGGAGAGTCATCTGCTTTCGCGTGGACACCGCCCGGAAGCCGTCACTCCAGTTTTCCACCAGCGGCGGCCGCTCAGACCTGCTCAGGTCCGAATGTCTGCGATGGGTCGAAAGCAGACTTTGAGCGGGCGCGCAGCGTCCTCTTTGCGATCAGCGATGCGATTAATTGCATATCTTGGCACTCTGCTCTCGCACCGCTATCTATGTAATAATATTACATCTTTGAGGTTGCCATGATCAATCCTGCAAATGCCCCTACCGCCCGCTTCTTCGAAAGCGTGGGTATCGAGGCGGGCGCGCGAGTGCTCGACGTTGGATGCGGAAGTGGCGACCTTAGCCGCTTCGTGGCCGAATTGGCAGGACCCGAGGGCGAGGTGGTTGCGATCGATCGCAGCGACGAAGCCTTGGCCATGGCGCGCACCATGCCGATCAGTTCCTCTGCGGCGCCAATTCGGTATCGCACGATGGAATTGTCCGTTGAGCTGCCGGATCTCGGCCTGTTCGATGCGATCGTGGGGCGGCGCGTGCTGATGTACCTTCCTCAGCCAGCTTCAACGATCGCCCGCTTGAAGCGGCTGGCAAAGCCGGGTGCGGTCCTGGCCTTTCAGGAGCACGCCCGCTCCAGCCTGCCTTCCGGTCTTGGACGGCTCGACCTGCATGGCCAGCTTTACGACTGGATGTGGACAACTGTCGCGGCAGAGGGTGGCGATGTGGGGCTAGCGCTTCGCTTGGTCGATCTCTTTCAGGCGGAAGGCCTCACCATCGAGCAAGCACGAAGTGAGGCTATTTTGCTCCAGCCCGGCGAACCATCCTTCCTGCCGACGCTTACTGCGATGATGCTTCCGCGTTTTGTCGAGCGGGAGGTAGCAAGCGTTGAAGATGTGGGACTGGAAACACTGGCCGAGCGGCTTGAGGAAGAGCGCTGCGCTGCGGGAGGGACAATCGTGTGGGACTTGGCCTTCCTGACTGCTGCGAGGCTTTCGATCTAGCAAGCCCGTGCACGCAATAGCTATGAAGGTTCAATTGCACGAAAGCTCGTGCATTGCCCAAGCAAGATGCGCCGGCACTTGATGCCCGGAGGGCATGCGCGCAGCATCAGTTTCCGCAATGGATCAAGGCGAACTTTGGCCCGCCAGCTGAACGGACGTCTGCCGGCGAATGGTCGGCTATTAAGTTGAAGTGTTTGAGGAGGGCACTGAGCTGACCTAACCCTCCGCATGAACGAACGTCGGCTTCCGCCGGCGCTCACCCGAAAGCTGCTGTTCCGCTTTCCACCAACCATTGACGTTCGAGGTGGGATCGCCAGAGCGTCGGCAAGTGGCCGTTATCGGCCTATCCGCTTGTCGGTTCAGCACGGACGAAGCGGACATTCGCTTACCGCTCTTTCGCAAGCCTCAGCCCAGTCTTGGTCATTGTCAGAAGGCAACCTTGGACCAATGCAAATCCCTTACCCTCTTTTGACATAGGCAACAGCTATCCGGCCGTCTCGTGACCGGATACATAAGTCCTTGTGACACGCACATAGTCGGTCTTGGCCTGTACCATGGTTATGCTCGGGTACCGGCGGCGTCGCACTGGATTTCGGTTACCAGCGCAATCACTGGTTAATGGTCGGGTAGAACAACCGATGCCCCCTTCCGGCCTTCGAGGATAAACTCGCCGTGCCTCCCGATCGGTCACTCCACGACCACCAGACGGCCCTTGCCAAGCGGAAGAGACTTGCTCTGCTTATCGAAAAAGCTCGGCCCAGGCCAGCGAAGTGGAGCGTACAATGAAATAGCCAAAGATTCCGTCGTCGATCGAACCTCGTCCAAAGCGTTAGCGTAGAGTTGTCTTGCTAAGCCGTGGAGCAGCATTCCTGCATGCTTCGCGCGCTTTCCTTAGCATCTTCTATTTAAATACCTCCGGGTTCCTTTCCGACAAAATCGGAAGACCTAATGCGGAATAGGCGCCGGTTACCTCCGCCACGTCTGCCTTGGCCGTCGCGACCTGTTCCTGAGCGTCGATCCTGGCGCGCCTAGATGCGTAAAGGCTGGTTTGGGCGTCGGCGAGATCGCGGTAGGGCAAGGCCCCGAGGCGGTATCCGCGCTCCGTCAGCGCAACCAGGCGCTCGGCAGCGGGGAGCGTCCGCCCCTCGATGTTTTCAAGCGAGCGCAGCGCGCTTCGCCAGTTGCCGAGCGCTCGTTCGGCGGTGCGGCGGGCGTCGCGCCGTTGAGCTTCGGCGGCGAGGTTCGCCCGCTCGGCTTCGGCCTGGGCCTGAACGACACGGGCGCGGCCGTTATTGAAGAAGGGAAGCGGGATGGAGACGCCCGCGACAAGCGCTACGGCTTCTTCTTCGCGGGCGACGCGCACCCCGCCACGGGCGGTAAGGTCGGGAATCCGCCCGGCCCTCGCGGCCGCAACCCGCGCGCGTTCCCGGTCGGCGATCGCCGCGATCCGGGAGTCGTCCGCCGTTACGATCGCAATTTGCGCGGGATCGACGCTGCCGGTCGCCAGAAAGGAAGGATCCGCCTCAACCGCCTCGGTCGCCCCGACAAGCAGCGCCAGATTGCGTTCGGCGGTCTCGGTGTCGCGGCGGTTCCGCTCAAGCTCCGTGCGAGCTTCGCCAAGGCTGACCAGCACGCGATCATGTTCGACCTCGGCGATGTCGCCGACCGCCAGCCGGCGTGCGCTCTGCGCGGCGAGGGTTTCGGCAAGGGCGACCTGTTCCTGCGCGATTGTCGCCCGCGCGCGGGACGCGGCGGCATTACCGTAAGTGCGGGCCAGTTCGGCAAGCAGGCGGCGGGCTTCCCCCTGCCGCTCGGCAAGCGCAAGCGCGATGTCCGCCCTCGCCACTGCCGTGCGCGCGCGCCGCTTGCCGCCAAGCTCGATCGGTTGCTCGATCACTGCGGTGATTTCGGCCCCGTCGACACCACGATACGGGCCCGTACCCGCGAAATTCTCGATCTCGATGTCGGCGCTCGGATTGGGGCGGCGGTCGGCATCCAAGAGACCGGCCTCGGCCGCGCGCCTGGCAGCGTCCGCGGCGCGCAACGCCGGTGCTTCCGTCACCAGCCGCGCCGCAGCCTCGCCGAAGGTCATGGGTGCCGTTGCTGCCGGCGAGGCGGCGCCCGCCAGAAGCAGAGCGAGACAGGCGCGCCGCATCAGCCCTTTGCTCCAGCCCGCCGCAGGGTGGCAAGATCGCGCGCCGAATAGCGGATGGTCGGCGCGGCGCCCGGCAGCTTGAAGCTTACCGAGGCGGTCCAGTCGCCCGACAATCGAGCTTCGGGAGCGATCAGCTGATTGCCGCCGCCGGGCCGGAAGCGGACGTTGACCAGCTTTCCGCCCGACAGGAGCCGTGCGGTGGCCGACATGGCAACGGCCGGCACCGGTTTCTTGTCAGACGCGCGGTAGACGAGGATGCGCGAACCGCCGACCCCCGGCACGAATTCGAAATGATAGGCTCCCCAGTGGATGGCCTGGCCGCCAGCGGGTCCGACGTGGGGTGCGTGGGACGATGCCGGGGCGGCAACGAGGGCGAGCGAGGCGGCGGCGAAAAAGCGAAGAGGCTTCATGAGGGGACTCCTTAATAGACTTCTGCCGGTCGTCCGCCGGAGACGTCCCGGACCTCGGCGAGGCGTGCGACAGCTGCATTTCCGAAGCGCCGGAACAGCAAGGGGGTGAGAAGGGAATCGAGCAGGGTCGATGTGATGAGCCCGCCAAAGATGGTGATCGCGACGGGATGGAGGATCTCCTTGCCCGCCGAATCGGCATCGATCATCAGCGGCAGCAAGGCGAACGCCGCCGCCAGCGCGGTCATCATCACCGGCACCAGCCGCTCGAGGCTGCCGCGCATGATCATCGCATCGTCGAACCGCTCGCCCTCGTGAAGGACGAGGTTGAGATAGTGGCTGACCTTGAGGATGCCGTTGCGCGCCGCGATCCCGGCCAAGGTGATGAAGCCGACCATCGAGGCGACCGACAAAGTCTGCCCGGCGATGGCGAGCGCAAGCACCGACCCGACCAGGGCCATCGGCACCGAGCCGATGATGATCAGTGCCAGCGCCGCCGAGCGGTAGCGGGCGTAGAGAACTGCGAAGATGAGCCCGAGCGAGAGGAGCGACAGCAGCCCGATGGTTCGCGTAGCATCCTGCTGCGCGGTGAAGGTGCCTTCGACGCTGGTCGAGTAGCCGGCGGGCAGGCGCTGTGTTTCCAGGATGCGCTCAAGCTCCTCCAGCGCTGCCTGGCTGCTGGTTTCACCCGACAGATTGGCCAGCACGGCGAGGCGACGCCGGCCGTTTTCGCGCGACACTTGGTTGGGCGCATCGACTTCTCGGACCTCGGCCAAGGCGCCGAGCGGAACCTGCCCACCGGGCGTCGCAATCAGGACGGCGGCAAGCGAGGCGGGGTCCCGGTCGGCTTCGGGCAAGCGGACGACGACGTCGAAGCGGCGCTGGCCGTCGATCACCTCGGCCACCCGCCGACCGCTCGTCAGCACTTCGAGCTGCTCGGTCACCTGCGCCGGCGTGATTCCGTAGAAGGCGGCGGCCGAGGGGTTGACCACGATGTCGAGCTGCGGCGTGCGGACGATCCGTTCGATGCTGACGTCGGTGAAGCCTGCATAGTCCCGCATCCCCGTCTCGATCCCGCCCGCGACCGAGCGCAATGTGTCGATATCCTCGCCGAACACCTTGACCACGACCTGCGCCCGAACGCCGCTCTGCAGGTGGTCGAGGCGGTGCGAGATGGGCTGGCCGACGCTGACCGAGGCGGGGATTGCCGCCAGCCGGTCGCGGACGGCGGCGAAAATTTCCTCGCGGCTGCGCTCGCCCGGACGGAGGTCGACGTCGAGCTCGTTGTAGTGAACTCCTTCGGCATGCTCGTCCATTTCGGCCCGGCCGGTCCGACGCCCGACGCTGCGAACCTCGGGAATGGTCAGGAGCAGCCGCTCGGCGGTCGAGCCAATGCGCGCCGATTCGCTCAGCGAGGTGCCTGGCTGGAAGGTGATGTTGACGGTCAGCGTGCCTTCGTTGAAGTCGGGCAGGAACGCGCGCGGCAACAGGGTCGCGCCGACCGCGGCCACCAGGATCGCGGCGGCGGCGAAAGCGTAAAGCAGCCGCTCGCGCGGCATCGCCCAGCGCAGGATCCGCTGGTAACCCTGCTTGAGCCAGCGGACGAACCCGCTCTCCTTTTCATCGAGGCTCTTCATGCGCGGCAGGAGGTAGGAGGCCAGCGCCGGAGTGAGGGTGATCGACACCAGCAGGCTGGCGAGGATTGCGCAGATGTAGGCGATGCCGAGCGGGCGAAAGAGCTGCCCCTCGAGCCCGCCCAGCGCGAACAGGGGCACAAAGGCCAGAACGATGATCCCGGTCGCGTAGATGATGCCGGAGCGCACTTCCTGGCTGGCCGAGGCGATCACCTGCATCACCGGGAGCGGATCGCCTGCGGCGCGGTTTTCGCGCAGGCGGCGGAAGATGTTCTCGACGTCCACCACCGCGTCGTCGACCAGTTCGCCCACCGCGATCGCGATCCCGCCCAGCGTCATGGTATTGAGCGACAGGCCGAACAGGCTGAGCACGATGGCGGTGACCAGCACCGAAAAGGGAATGGCGAGCAGCGAGATGGCGGTGGTGCGCCAGTTGCGCAGAAAGACGTACAGCACGACCGCGACCACGATCAGCGCTTCGATCAGCACGCGCTCGACGTTGCTGACCGAGGCCTCGATGAAGTCGGCCTGACGGAATTGGACGCGGTCGGCGGTGATATCGCGCGGAAGGGTGCGGTCGAGTTCGGCGAGCGAGCGTTCGATAGCGCGGGTCAGTTCGACCGTGTCGACGCCCGGCTGCTTGGAGACCGAGACGATCACCGCCGACTTGCCCATCGACCCGCCGTCGCCGCGCCGCGGCGCCGCGGCGAAGCGGACGTCGGCCACCTGGTCGAGGCGGATGGTGGATTGGGTGGCGGTGGCGACCGGAAGCGCGGCGAGATCGTCGATCGCGATCGAGCGGCCGACGTTGCGGACGCTCAGTTCGCGCCCGCCCCGTTCGACGAAACCGCCGCCGCTGTTGCGGGCGAAGTCCTGGGCCGCGCGTTCGATCGCCTCCAAGTCGACCCCGAGCCGGGCCATGTCGCCGGCGCGCGGGGCAACCAGATATTGGCGAAGTTCGCCGCCCAGCGGAATGGCGTTGGCGATCCCGGGAATGGCGAGCAATTTGGGTCGGACCACGAACTCGCCAAGCTCGCGCAGCTCCATCGGCGAAGCGCGATCGCTGGTGATGGCGATCAGCATGATCTCGCCCATGATCGACGAGATGGGCGCCATCTGCGGCTGTACGCCCGGGGGGAGCTGCGTGCGCACCGTCTGCAGGCGCTCGGCGACCTGCTGCCGGTTGACCAGCACGTCCTCGCCCCAGCCGAATTCGACATAAACGATCGACAGGCCCGCGGCGGAGGTCGAGCGTACCCGGCTGACACCCGGCGTTCCGTTCAGCACATTCTCGAGCGGGACCGTCACCAACTGCTCGGTTTCCTCGGTACCGAGCCCTTCGGACTCCGTCATTACGGTGACGACCGACTTGTCGAGGTCGGGGAATACATCGACCGGAAGACGGGTCAGGACCAACGCGCCATAGGCCATGAGCAGCGCCGACAGCGCGATCACGAACACCCTGTTGCGCAGGGAGAAGGTGACGATCCTGGCGAACATCAGCGGATCTGCCCAAGCAGTCCGGCCGCCTGCGTCACCACCCGGTCGCCCGGTTGCAGACCGGCGACGACCAATACCCGCCCGCCCGGCAACGGCTGGGTGCGGACCTGCCGGGGCACGAAGCGCATGGCGCTCGGCTTGACCCAGGCGACAAGCTGCCCGTCCTCACCCCGCGAGATGGCGTCGGCGGGCAGGACCACGCCCCGCTGGACCGAGGCGCCGACCAGGGTCGCTTCCACCGTCACCGCTTCGCCCCCGCGCAGCGACCCAGCGCCGTTGGCGACCGTGAAGAGGAAGCGGTCGGAGCCATCCACCAATTGCGGACTGCGGCCGACCAGGCGAAGGCCGAAGCGCCGTCCGTCAGCGGTGACACCGACGGCGCTTGCCCCGGCCAGTCGTTGTCCCGCCGCAAGGCCCCGCGCCTCAACCAACCATCCGCCGTTTCCGACGATTTCCGCCAGCTGGCTTCCCGGTTCGGCCACCGCGCCGATGGCGGTGCTGATCGCCGACACCGTGCCGCTGATCGGCGCGCGCACCGCTTCGACGCTCTGCACCGGACCTGCGGCCGCGCTGCGTTGCGACCGGAGGCCGGCAAGATTGGTCCGCGCCCGCTCGATCTCCGCGCGGGCGACGATCCCGCGAAGCTGCTCCAGGCGGCGAAGCTCCTGTTCGGCAAGCCGGACCTCCCGCTCGAGCGAGCGAACTTCGGCCGCGCTGCTGGCGGCTTCGGATGCCGACAGCGCGGGTTGCAGCCGGAACAGGACCTGCCCGGCGCTGACCGCTTGGCCGGGCCGGGGAAATCCCGCGCCGCCGGCCAGCACCCGCCCGCCACGCGCGGTGGCCAGACGGGCGAGGCGCGCGGGATCGGGAATGACCTGCGCCTGAAGGCGGCTTGCCGCCGTACCCGTGCCCACGGTCCCGATCACCGTCCGGATGCCGAGCAGGCGCTGGCTTGGCTTGGGAACCAGCAGGCTGCCGTCAGCGGAGCGGACCGGACGATTCCCGGCGATGGCATCACCTGCCGCCGGATCGGCCGGCTCGTCGCCGTGCGGCTCGTCGCCATGCGCCTGCACCCCCGGGGTGAGGGCTGCGAAGGTCACCACTGTCGCCGCCATCGCGACCAGCACCGGATTGCGCCGACGCAGGCGAAAAGCTGCCCAACCGAGTGCCGCGATCAGTCCGACAATGCTTGCGCCCATCAGCCATGTCCGCCAAGCGAAGCCGCCCGCTTCGGACGCGTCGTCATGCTCCGGAACGACCACGGGGACACTCAGCAGGTCGTCCCCGCCCGCCCCCTGCACCACCACGTCGACATTGGTGGTGCCATGCGCCAGCGGCCCTGAAAGTCGCGCTTCAAAGGTGCCGGGCGCGGTCGCCCGAGCGGCCACAGTCTGTTCGCCGATCACCACGGAAACCCGCGCGCCGGTGACCGGGGTGTTGGTCGCATAATCGTCGAGGAAGATCGTCACACGCGGCTCTTCGCCCGCCTGCACCACAACTTCGTACCGGTCGCTGTGCGCTTCGCCCGCCGCCGCGCCAGTTGCGGCCTCAGGCACCGGTGCGCTGGCCGCCGGCGGCGTGCCGTGATCTTCGCCTTCGTGCGCCGCCACGGGGGTCGCGAGCAACAGAGCGGCGGCCCCAACCACGGGGGCAGCCAAGCGGCGCATCGCGCCCTTGCAATCGATCATCGGGAAGTTCGTCTTTCACCTGCGCCGGCGGACCGGCAGACACTTTGAGAGTCCGGTCAGGTGAGTGTCGGTGGTTCCGTCAGCGGCGATCCGGCAAGGCCGGGCCTGAAGGCGATCACTGAAGCTAATGCGAAGCTGGTAGCCGGAACGTCCGTCTACGGCCCCGGTGGCACGCTTGCTGGAACCATCGACGCAATCGACGACGCCGTCGTTACGCTGAAGCTTACCTCAGGCCAACTCGTGCGCATGCCTCGCAACTCGATCGCCTCTAGCGAGCAGGGTGCGGTGCTGGGGCTCAGCGCTGCCGAACTGCAGCGCCTCGCGGAGCGGGCTCGCTGAGCGCCTTGAGTGACGCGCTCCCACCGCATGGCGGTTGGTGACCATGCGTCCAAGGATGAACCGGCGGGGATGCACGATCCTCGTGCTGGCGGCGCTGGTCGTGGCGGCCGCCTTATGGTGGATACAGTCGGAGACGCTGCCGCAGCCCCAAGTGAATGCGGTTGGGCCGGTTCAAGGTCCGAACGAGTTGGGACTGCCCCGCACATGAACAGACTAGAAAGCGCGAGGAGGGAGATTCACTGCGCCGGCGAGGAGAGCGGCGAGGCACAGTCGCTTCGTGGACGCCTGCTAACCCGGAAGGCAGGCCGCCTGCTCCTTCGCGACTTCCTCGTCAGCAGCGGCACCTTCCTGCTCGGGCTGGCACTGATGTGGGTGATGGTGGAACGCTTCGGCAGCAACGACGTGTTTGCCGCCGGAGCGTCCTTCGTTGCCGCCAACTCGGTCCATTACGCGCTGGCTCAAGGCTGGGTGTTCCATGGATCGGACCGGGGCCTTGCCGATGGCTATTTCTACTTTCTCGTGAATGCCGCAGTGGGCCTGGTCATCACCGTACTGCTGTTCGCAGCGCTGATGCGCTGGACCGGCCTCAACTACCTGGTGGCGCGGGTGGTCGTCTCCGTATTTGCGGGCCTGGCTATTTTCATCCTCAACGCGACGCTGAACTTCAAGCGGCTCTGAGGTGATGAGCGCACTTCGCCTTCTGAACTCCCCAGTCGCCATCGGCGTTGACTGAACACGCCGCTGCGAACGCGGCAAGACAGGATACGAACATGGAAAGCCTGAACGCCCTCTTCTCCGATCCCGGCGCATGGGCTGCGCTCGTCGCTCTGGTCGTGATGGAGGTGGTCCTCGGCATCGACAATCTGATCTTCATCTCGATCCTGTCCAACAAGCTGCCCGAAGAGCAGCGCCGCAAGGCTCGCCGCGTCGGCATCGGCTTGGCGCTGGTCATGCGATTGATCCTCTTGTCCATGATCGCCTGGATCGTCGGGTTGACCGCCACCGTGCTCGACCTCGGACTGGCGGGCTCGCCTGGCGCCTATGGCCAGCCAACCTTCGAGACGGCCTTCTCCTGGCGGGATCTTATCCTGATCGCAGGCGGGCTGTTCCTGATCTGGAAGGCCACCAAGGAGATTCACCACAACGTCGACACAACCCCGACTGACGATGTCCTCGACAAGAAGAAGGTCGCCGCCGTCAACTTCGGATCCGCGATCGTTCAGATCATCCTGCTCGATATGGTCTTCTCGATCGACTCGATCCTGACCGCCGTTGGCATGACCGACAATCTGGCGGTGATGGTGATCGCGGTGCTCACCGCCGTGACCGTCATGCTGCTTGCCGCTGAGCCGCTCGCCAGGTTCATCGAGCGCAATCCGACGGTCGTCATGCTTGCGCTCGGCTTCCTGCTGATGATCGGCGTGGTTCTGATCGCGGACGGCTTCGGCGTTCATGTGCCCAAGGGCTACATCTACGCCGCCATGGGCTTCTCGGTGCTGGTCGAGGCGCTCAACATGATGTCGCGTAGGGCGCAGCAGCGGAAGGGCAAGGCGACGGCGCCATGACCATGCCGCGCGGCTCGGCCTCAGCTAAGCCCGCGCTACGCGTGGCCGACCGGCCGTGAGCGCCTACCTATCCGTCTTGGCCCTCGCGCTCTTGCCGGTGCTTGGCAACCTGCTCGGCACGGCGGCTGCCGAGCTGTCACGCACGCCCAAGTGGGTCATCGGCGCTGCCCTTCACGCAGCGGCCGGCGTTGCAGTGGCCTTGGTGAGCGTCGACCTGATGCCACGGATCCTGCAGACGACGGAAACGCCGCTGTTCCTGGCCATGTTCATGCTGGGTGCTGTGCTCGCCTATCTGCTGGCGCAGGCTGCGTGCTGGGTGTCCCGCCGGGTGGAAGGGGGCAGCGCCGGCGCATGGGTCGTTTACATGGCGACGGCCGCCGACCTGCTGAGCGATGGGCTGATGACCGGCGCGAGCGCCGCCGTTTCGCCGGAACTCGGGCTCTTGCTGGCCCTGAGCCAGGTGGTCGCGAACGTGCCCGCCGGCTTCGCCTCGCTCAGCAATTTCCGCGCGCAAGGCGTGCCAAGGCGGACCCGCCTGCTTGCCGCTACTTCCTTCATCCTGCCAGTCTTCATCGGCGTGACGATCGGCTTCACCATGCTGCGAGGCGCTGGCGAGACGGCGCAAGACGCGGCCCTCGGCGTGATCGTGGGCATCCTGCTGGTGACGACGATCGAGGACCTAGTGCCGGAAGCGGACAAGCCTGGCACCGGGCGCGCCACCTCAACCACGGCGTTCGTAGGCGGGTTCGCCTTCTTCGCGGTCCTCGCGACCTACTTTGAGTAGACCGGACTGAAACAGCTCGCTGGGAAGCTGCCGGCCAACGTCTGCTTACGAGTAAACAGGGTCGTGCATTTTATGTCCGACAAGGGCGCAAAGCAGCCGGTCAGAAGAAGGCCACGCAGTTAGACACCGCATAGCTAAGCCATTGTTTTCGTTTCGAGCAGTTTGAGGCGGTTAGGCATATAGAATGGCGAATTATCGCCGTTGAGGAATTCCGCTTCGGGCCTTCATTTCTCTTCCCGCATTGAACGACAAGCGCTCAGGGCACGCATTTGGCTCGCCTCGGCGCAAGGTCACGCATCTGCCCGTCGCTCCGACGCTTGGGAAAGCCTCGAAGGCAGCCCTGCCGAACGGATCGTCTCGATAACGCCGGGGTCCCACTCCGACGCAAGACACGCCGGAGTGGGCAGCCAAGACATGATGCTTAGCCGGCTCGGCGATCGGCCGCCCACCAGGCCGCTCCGCTCACCAGTGCTAGCGTTCCTGCCGCAAGAGCCGGCCGCCTGGCCACGCTGGTGAAAAGGCTGAAGTTGCGGCCCTGCTGGCGACCATCCACTCGGCCATCGTTGCCTTGGGGTTCATAAAGGTTGCCCTTCTTCATGCCGACGGGCTTTGACTTGTCGACTAGGGCGGGCCCCATCTTGCTGGCGATCTTGTCGTAGAGAGCGGGCAGGATCGTGGCGCCTAGCACCTGAATCTTGCCTGCACCGCCAACGGTGATCGAGCGGCGGTGATGCTGTGCTGCATGAAGGATGGCACCGGCAACCAGCTGCGGATCGTAGATGGGCGGCGGCAATTTGGCTTCAGAGCCGGTGAGGTTGCGACCGTGTTCCGGAAATGGGGTCCCGATCGCACTTGGCTTGATCAGAGTGATGGAGACCGGCGCACTTTCGGCAAGCATCTCAATGCGAAGTGAGTCGGTGAAGCCCTTCACTGCATGCTTGGATGCATTGTAGGCCGACAAGAGCGGTCCTGCCATGTCGCCGTTGATCGATCCGACATTGATGATCGCTCCGCCCTCGGCCTTGGCCCTGAGGTGGCGGGCAGCGGCCAGCGAGCCGTGCACAACGCCCCAGTAGTTGGTTTCGAAAACCTGCCGGTGATCCTCGATCGGAGTCTCGAGCGCCTTGCCGTAGACTCCGATACCGGCATTGTTGACCCAGGTATCGAAGCCGCCGAAGCGCTCCTTGGTTGCCTCCACCACCTTGTCGATCGCATCTGCGTCGGCAACGTCGGCAACAACGTAAGCGGCGATGCCGCCCTGCTTGGCGATGTTCTTGCAAACCTCCTTCAGAGCGGCCTCGTCTCTCGCAACGAGCACAACGTTTGCGCCTTCCCTCGCGGCTTGCAGGGCAGTTGCCAGCCCATGTCCCGAAGTCGCTCCGGTGACGACGATGGTTTGCTGATCAATTGGCTTCAATGTCGCGCGCATAAGGACTCCTGTGGGCGAGATGTCGGCGTACCGACGAAGTGACCAGCCAACGAATCCTCGCTCCGAACAGTTCTGAGTTGCTGACAACAAATGCGTGACTTCCAACGCAGATGTCCGCGCGCGAGCTGGCCTCAAGTATCTGCAAGTGCCGGCCGGATGTGATTACCCCAAAGATCGCTGGCTCGCCTTTCGTCGTGCGGAGGCTCCGGCGCCGTCGCGGCGGGAAGCGCCGGCACTGCTCAGACAACCTGCGCCTTTCCGTGCTTCTCGCCCTTGTGAGCGGGAACCGGAAGAGCCACGGCGATGGCCAGCAGGATTGCGAGAACAGCAGCCCAGCGACGTAGCGTCATGCCGTCAGCCTCTACGTGGACTAGAACCACAGTCGAATGCCGGTCAGCATGCTCCAGCTGCTTGCATCCTCGCCGTCGGCCCGAAGGTAGCGTCGCGTTTCTCCGAAGGCGCGGCGAAATTGCACGCCGACGTAAGGGGAGAATTCGCGGCGGACATCGTAGCGCAGGCGCAAACCGACTTCGGCATCGCTAAGGCCGGCGCCGGTCCTGAGCTCGGGCGTGTCCTGCGCCGCGAAGTTGAGTTCCGCGCGAGGCTGCAGGATCAGGCGCTGGGTGAGGCGCTGGTCGTAATATCCCTCCAGCTTGCCCAGCAGCTCGCCCTTGTTCGACAGGAACAGGGCAGCCTCGACGTCGAAGAAGCTCGGCGCGAGCCCCTCGACACCGAGGGTCGCATACGCCCGTGATGGGTTCGGCCGGATGTCGTAGCGAATGCCGCCCTGCAGGTTCCAGTAGGGGCCGATCGCATGGCTGTAGAGCGCCTGGGTTTCGACCTTCTCGAGAGCGCCCCCGAACTCACCCTCGCCTTCGCTTTTCAGAACGAAGCGCCCGATGTCGCCGCCGTACCAGGCTTCACCGTCCCATTCGTAAGCTTGGCGACCCTTGCGCCACTGCACCTCGGCGACGTTCAGCATCACCTGCGAGAATTTTTGACCGCCGTGATACTTCACCAGGTGGTGGCGGCCCATGGCCATGGCCTCGGCGCCATAGATGGCGTCCGCGGCGTGGTCGGTGGGAACAGGAGGCGCAGGCGAGTCGGTCGCCGCCAAGTTCGTGCCGAACGCAAGGCGATCTTACGGCCGGAAGCAATTACGTCATTACCTTCCAGACCGGAGTGCGCACCATCACCGCCGATCCACGGCCGGTCATCACCTTGCAGCCGATGCGCGCGACCTTCTGGCCCTCTCAGGTCCAGAAGTCAGGCCGCCGTCGGTCGCCCGTGGCAATCGACCCTGCCATCTTCTGCAGTCCCGAGCAGCCGCCACGGCTTTCGTCACCACCTTCCGTGGACCATCGACCTGGCACGGAAGCGAGGCTGCCGGCGGCAAAGGCGAGCAGCATGTGCATCCGCCGGGTCTCGTTGTCCGGACAACGAGGCCGGGCTAAGGCTTCGTGCATGAAAGCGATTCACGCCGTCTTCCGCCGCACCGGCGGCCCCGAGGTGATCGAATGGGTCGAAGTTGATCTACCTCCGCCCGGGCCGGGCGAGGTGCTGATGGCCAATGAGGCGATCGGCCTCAACTTCATCGACATCTATCACCGTCGCGGAATTTATCCGGTGGAACTGCCCGGCAAGCTCGGGCTGGAGGCGGCTGGCCGGGTGCTCGCGGCAGGGCCCGGCGTCGCGCTGCGCGAGGGTGATCGGGTGACGACCTTCGGGCCCGACCGCGGCGCCTATTCGACGGCACGGATCGTGCGGGCGGAGACACTCCTCCCGGTGCCCGAGGACGTGCCCTCGGACCTTGCCGCGGCCGCCCTGCTCAAGGGCTGCACGGCGGAATTCCTGGTCGAGCGCTGCGCCGAGGTGACTCGCGACATGGACGTGCTGGTCCATGCGGCGGCGGGCGTCGTCGGGCTGATCCTGGTCCAGTGGCTGAAGGCCGTCGGCGCGCGAGTGATCGGAACGGTGTCGACGGAGGTGAAGGCGCGGCTCGCGTCCGAAGCCGGAGCCGACGCCATCGTCCGCTACGATTCCGAGGAGGTAGCGCCGCGCGTCCGCGCGCTGACCGGCGGCAAGGGCTGCGAAGTGGTGTTCGACGGAGTCGGCGCGGCGACCTGGGAGGCGAGCCTCGACTCGGCCGCCCGGCGCGGGGCAATCGTCAGCTACGGCAACGCCTCGGCACCGGTGACGGGGGTGAACCTCGGCATCCTTGCCCAGAAGGGCAGCCTGTGGAGCACGCGGCCGACCCTGTTCGACTATTATGCCGATCCCGAGGAACGCCGCGCCGGAGTCGAGCGGCTGTGGTCGATGATCCGCGCTGGAAAGGTGAAGGTCACGATCGGCGGGCGCTTTCCGCTGAGCGAAGCCGCCGAGGTTCACCGCAGGCTCGAGGCACGCGAGACCAGCGGATCGGTGCTGCTGATCCCCTAGCCGCGCCGTCGGTCCAGGGAAGGCGACAGATGGGTCCGGCGTGCTGCACCTCCGCCCGGATTGGCCGGATCGTGCAGCCGGCCGGCCCTCCCCGCCGCCCATGCCCGGTCGCATTCCGACGCGCGCCGCGCTACATGCGCTGGCAGCCGGTCGAGAAGCCCGCTCATCCGGCCTGTTGCCGCATCGCGACCATGGAGTCCCCGCCCCCTTGCCCACGCCAGGTGCACGAATCCGTCAAAGCTCCAAGGCGCCGCGCTACCAGCAGCTGGCCGAAGAGCTGCGCGGGCTGATCCTCAAGTCCAAGGCCGAGGTCGGCGATCCCTTCCCGACCGAGGCAGAACTCTGCCGTACCTACGGTGTATCGCGCTTCACCGTGCGCGAGGCGCTTCGCCGGCTCGAGCAGGAGGGACTGATCGCCCGCAGACGCGGCTCTGGCACCGTACTCCAGCCTGCGGCGGCGCGCGGCGGAGCGCTCCACCAGCCGCTCTCCAACGTCGGCGAGATCCTCCAATATGCGCGCGGCACCAAGATCAGCTTCGAGCGGCTGGCGGACGGGCCCATTCCCGCCAACTATGCCGAGCAGATCGCCGGGGACGTCGGCGGCCCCTGGATTCGCCTCGCCGGACTCCGCCGCCAGATGGACACGACCCCGCTCGCCTACACGGAGGTGTTCATCGAACCCGCCCTTGGCGAGATCGTCGATCATCTCGATCCCAAGCGCTTCACCCTCTTCCGCCAGCTGGCCGAACAGGGCGGGCTGTCGGTCGACAGGGTGACACAGGAGATCCAGGCCGTGCCCGTCCCGACCCCGCTTGCCAGGCTGCTGGGCATGAAGATGCGCGCGCCCAGCCTGCGCGTCATCCGCTCCTACTTTGCCGGCGACCGCCTGTTCGAAATCTCGGTCAGCCACCATCCCGGCGACCGCTTCGCTTACTCGACGCATATCGAGATCGGCAGCCACGACTGACGTGGCGGACCTGCCGCCCCGCGAGGATCGGCGCCGCCATGCGACCGGCTGGACCAAGTTCAAGAAGGTCACCGGGGGTGAAGCAACATCCTGAGGAACTTCGTCCCCGGCTTGAGCCTAAGATCCGCCTCCTGCCTCGGACGATTTCCAACCACCTGAGGCAGGCCACGGATCACGCCGGGGTGACGACGGGAAAGCGCCGACCGACGACGTCAGGCTTGCCCTTCCGCCACTTTCATGCCCCTATCGGCACACCATGCTGCTCGCGCTCGACACTGCCACGCCCGCCTGCACCGCGGCCCTGTTCGACGCCGACGGCACGCTGGTCGCCGAGGCGAGCGAGGTCATGTCGCGCGGCCATGCGGAGCGGCTGATGCCCCTGCTCGACCGGCTGCTGGACGGCCGGCGCGCCGATTCCATCCTCGTCGGCTGCGGCCCAGGCAGCTTCACCGGCCTGAGGGTCGGGATCGCCGCAGCGCATGGCCTTTCGCTCGGCTGGGGCGTTCCGCTGGTCGGAATGTCCACGCTCGCCCTTCTCGCCGCCTCGCTCGACCGTGACGGCCCGGTCGCCGTCGCCCTCGTCGGCGGGCATGGAGAATTGTTCGTCCAACAGTTCGGCCGGGGTCTCGTCCCCTCGGCACCGGTGGCCAGCCTCACACCCGAGGCCGCGGCCCAGGTCATCGACGCGCCGCTGGTGGCGGGCTCCGGCGCCGCCGCTTTGGTCGCCGCCCGTGGCCACGGCGAGGCGGTGGACGCGCTCCCCTCCGCTGCTGCCGCGCTTCGCCTGCCCGAAATTCTCCGCGCCCTTCCTGCCCGCCCGGTCTACGCACGCGCACCCGACGCCAAGCCGAAGGCCGCATGAGCAGCACCGCCCCCTTCGCCCTGACCATCGTCCGGGCCGGCGGCGACGAGCTGGACGAGGTGATGGCAATCATGGGGGCCGCCTTCGACCGCCTCTTCGGCGAAGCCTGGACCCGTGCACAGGTCGCCGGGATCCTGCCGATGACCGGAGTTACCCTGCTCGTCGCCCGCCACGGTGGCGATGCGATCGGCTTCAGCCTCGCCCGCCGCGCCGCCGACGAGGCCGAACTGTTGCTGATCGCCGTCCACCCTGATGCCGCCGGCCACGGGGTTGGCGGGCAGCTGCTCGACCGCTTCGTCGCCGACCAGCGCGCGGCGGGCGCCAGCCACCTCCATCTCGAGGTTCGCGACGGCAACCCGGCTGTCTTCCTGTACCGAAGCCGCGGTTTCGCAATCGCCGGTCGTCGCTCCAACTATTATCGCGGCACCGACGGCGAACTGTTCGACGCCTTGACCATGGTTCTTAGCCGCTGATCTTCGGGCCTGTACCAAAGCCGAGGCACTCAAGCTTGTTCTAGCGGTAAAAACCGTTACAGCGGCGGAATTGCGCGTGCCCGCGCCAGTAGCAGTTCCGTTTCATCAAGGATTGTTCAATGAACGATAATGATCAAAGTGCCGAAACCTTGATCACGCTGACTGCCGACATCGTCGCCGCTCATGTCAGCAACAATAGCGTTTCGGTCAATGACTTGCCGGCCCTGATCCAGAACGTGCATGGTGCTCTCGCCGGCCTTGGCGCCAACTCGCAGGCGCCCGAGCCGAAGCCGGAACCCAAGGTTCCGATCCGCTCGTCGGTCAAGCCTGATTACCTCGTCTGCCTCGAAGACGGGAAGAAGCTGAAGATGCTGAAGCGGCATCTGATGACTCACTACAACATGACCCCGGACCAGTATCGTCAGAAGTGGGGTCTTGCCGCCGACTATCCGATGGTCGCCCCCAATTATGCCGAACAGCGCCGGACACTGGCCAAGTCGATCGGCCTCGGCACCAAGCGCAAGCGCGGCGGCCGCACGGCCAAGTAGCAAGATTCGTTCGTGTCGAGCGAAGTCGAGGCACATCGTTCCTCGACGTCGCTCGGCACCGACGGATTGAGGGCCTAGACGCCCCGCTCCCGCTCAACTAATCCGCCCCCATGCACCGCACGATCGACATCGAGGCGCTCTGCGCCGAAAAGGGGCTGCGGATCACCGAGCAGCGCCGTACCATCGCGCGGATCATCGGGGAGTCCGAAGATCATCCGGACGTCGAGACGCTGCACGAGCGCGCCTCGGCCATCGACCCAAACATCTCGATCGCGACGGTCTACCGCACCGTTCGGCTGTTCGAGGAAGCGGGCATCCTCGAACGCCACGAGTTCGGCAACGGCCGCTCGCGCTACGAGGCGGTCTCTGACGAGCACCACGACCATCTGATCGACGTCGAAACGGGCAAGGTGATCGAGTTCCACGACGAGGAACTCGAGCTCCTCAAGGCGCGGGTCGCCGAGCGGCTCGGTTTCAAGCTCGTCGACCACCGGCTGGAGCTCTACGGCGTCCCGCTTGAGCGCGACCGCTGACCAGGTCGCGCCTCCGCTAGAGGAGGCAGCCGCCGATCGGACGCGCGCCCGGCCCGGCAGCTCTCCCGTTCGCGCCGCCTTGCGCCTCCTCGCCATGGCGGGCTGGCTCGCCTTGTGCGTCCTCGTCCATCTCCTCGTCCGCCCGTTCGGCCCATCGCCCTGGCCGCGGCGGCTGCTGCGCGGGATCGGCTGGATCGCCGGCGCCCGCGTCGGCACAACGGGTGCGAGACCGGGCCGGCAGACCCTGATCATCGCCAATCACGTCAGCTGGCTGGACATTCCGATGCTGGCCGGCGCGACCGATTCTGCCTTTGTCGCCAAGCAGGGGCTGAAGGGCCATCCAGTGATGCGCTGGTTGTGCGACCAGAACGGCACCGTCTTCGTCGATCGTGACCGCAAGAAGAGCGTCGGCGACCAGCTCAGCGACATGGAGCGCGCGCTCCGGAGCCACAAGCCGCTGACGCTGTTCGCCGAAGGGACGGTCAGCGACGGCGGCCGGTTGCTGCCCTTCCGCTCGACCCTGCTCAAGCTCGCCGAGGAACCGCCCCTTCCGCTCACCGTGCAGCCGGTGGCGATCGACTATCATGGGGCCGGCCCCGAATTCGGCTGGCCGGCGGGCGAGAGCGGACAGGCCAATTTCCTTCGCCTGCTCGGCCGCAAGGGGACGGTCGTCGTCACCCTGCGCTTCCTCGACCCGCTGGAGCCCGGCAGGAATCGCAAGCAGATGGCGCGCGAAAGCCACGACTCCATCGCGCTTGCCCTTGCGCCTAGCGGTGTCGCCCCGGCGGGCGTATAGGCCCGGCGCCATGAGCGCTCCCAAGACCTTCTCGATCAAGTCATTCGGCTGCCAGATGAACGTCTATGACGGCGAGCGCATGGCCGAGCTGCTCGGCGCCGAGGGCATGGCCCCGGCCGAACCGGGCGCGGACGCCGACGTCGTCGTCCTCAACACCTGCCACATCCGCGAGAAGGCGGCCGAAAAGGCCTATAGCGAGGTCGGGCGCCTGCGCCGCGAGGATGGCAGCCGTCCGGTCATCGCGCTTGCCGGCTGCGTCGCCCAAGCCGAGGGCGCCGAGGCCAAGCGCCGGTCGAAGTCGATCGACCTGGTCGTCGGCCCGCAGGCCTATCACCGCCTGCCGCAGCTGCTTCGCGACGTCGAGGGCGGCGCGCGCCCGGTCGATACCGACCTGCCCCCGCTCGACAAGTTTGCCGCCCTTCCCCGCCGACGGCGCGCCGGCGTGTCCGCCTTCCTCTCGGTGCAGGAAGGCTGCGACAAGTTCTGCACTTACTGCGTCGTGCCCTACACCCGCGGCGCGGAGGTCAGCCGGCCGATCGCCGACCTGCTCGACGAAGCCGCCCAGCTGGTCGATGGCGGCACCCGCGAGATCACCTTGCTCGGCCAGAACGTCAATGCGTGGGAAGACGGCCAGGAGACGCTCGCCACCCTCATCCGCCGCCTCGCCATGCTCGATGGGCTGGAACGCATCCGCTACACCACCAGCCACCCCATCAACATGGCCGACGACCTCATTGCCGCCCATGCGGAAGTGCCCGAGCTGATGCCCTACCTCCACCTGCCGGTTCAGGCGGGCTCCAACCGCATCCTCAAGGCGATGAACCGCCACCATACGGCCGAGGAATACCTCGCCACCATCGCCAGGGTCCGCGCCGCCAACCCCGAGATCGCCATTTCCGGCGACTTCATCGTCGGCTTCCCGGGCGAGACGGAGGAGGATTTCGCCGCAACCCTGCGCATCGTCGGGCAGGTCGGCTACGCCTCCGCCTTCACCTTCAAGTATAGCGCTCGCCCCGGCACCCCCGCCGCGACCATGGACGATCAGGTGCCCGAGCGGGTCAAGGACGAGCGGCTCCAGCGGCTCCAGGCGCTGGTCATGGAGCAGAGCCGCGCTTTCAACGCGTCCAAGGTCGGCGCCACCACCCGTATCCTGATCGACCGCAACGGCCGCCGCGACGGGCAGATGATCGGCAAGTCGCCCTGGCTCCAGTCGGTCTTCGTCGACACCGACGCCGGCATCGGCGACATGGTCGACGTCCGCCTCACCGCGGCGCTCCCCAACAGCATCGCCGGTGAACTTGTCACGAAAGTGACTCAACAGGCCGCGTGACTCTGCGCCGATCCGCATTACATTCGGGAACGATGACGCACCCCATGGCTTGCATCGCCTAGATGCCCAAGCGCCCCGACCTTCGCGCCGTGGATGACCCCACCCGCGCCCGCCTCGAGATCGAGTTCGAGCAGCCCTATCTGCTCGGACCCTTGTTCGGCGAATATGACCGCCACCTGGTCGCGATCGAGGACCGGCTGTCGGTCAACATCGCCGCGCGCGGCACCCGCGTGCAGATCGAGGGCGAGCCCGACAGCGCCGCCCGCGCCCGCGACGTGCTGGTCGCGCTCTACAATCGGCTCGACCAGGGCCAGGACGTCGACCTCGCTGTCGTCGAGAGCGAGATCGGCATGGGCGCGCAGCGCAAGCTGGACGGCATCATCCCCGACGAGGCCGGGGCGCCCCGGACCGGCGCCGGGACGGTGATGATCCGCACCCGCAAGAAGACCATCGTCCCGCGCTCGACCATCCAGACCGAATATATGGAGGCCCTCGCCCGCGACGACATGATCTTCGCCCTTGGGCCGGCCGGCACCGGCAAGACCTATCTCGCCGTCGCCCAGGCCGTGTCGATGCTGATCGGCGGCCAGGTCGACCGGCTGATCCTCAGCCGCCCGGCGGTGGAAGCGGGCGAGCGCCTCGGCTTCCTGCCCGGCGACATGAAGGAGAAGGTCGATCCCTATCTTCGGCCCTTGTACGACGCGCTCTACGACATGCTCCCGACCGAGCAGGTCGAGCGGCGGATCGCCAGCGGCGAGATCGAGATCGCGCCGATCGCCTTCATGCGCGGCCGCACCCTCTCGGACGCCTTCATCATCCTCGACGAGGCGCAGAACACCACGCCGCAGCAGATGAAGATGTTCCTCACCCGCTTCGGCATGCGCAGCCGGATGGTGATCTGCGGCGATCCCAACCAGACCGACCTTCCGCGCGGGGTCGAGTCGGGGCTGGCCGACGCCGTCCACAAGCTCGAAGGCATCCCGCGGCTGGCCACGGTCCGCTTCAGCGCTGCCGACGTCGTCCGCCATCCGCTGGTCGGACGGATCGTCGAGGCCTATGAGGGCCCCGGCCAATGACGCTTGAACTGATGCTCGACGCCGACGACGACTGGGACAGTAGCACCGACTGGGCCGGTCTCGCCGAGGCCGCCGCCCGGGCCGCCATCGCCGAAAGCGCCTGGCCCAGGCTCGCGGATGCCGAGCGACCGGTCGAACTCTCGCTCGTCCTCACCAGCGACGCCGAAGTGCAGGCGCTGAACGCCGAATGGCGGGGCAAGGACAAGCCGACCAACGTCCTCTCCTTCCCGCAGGCCGAGCCCAGCGAACTGGACGAGGCCGACTCGCCCGGCCCCGAACTCATGCTCGGCGACATCGTCCTGGCGCACGAGACCTGCGCCCGCGAGGCGGCGGAAAAGGCGCTGCGCCTGCCCGACCACGCCGCCCATCTGGTGGTCCACGGAACGCTCCACCTGCTCGGCTACGACCATATGGAGGATGATGCCGCCGAGGACATGGAGGCGCGCGAGATCCGCGCCCTCGCCCGCCTCGGGCTCGCCAATCCTTACGAGGTGGCCGCCTGATGGCCACGCAACCCGACACCGGCTCCCGCCTCTGGCGCGGCCTTCGCAGCCTGATGTTCGGCGAGGACAGCGAGCCGACGCTCCGCGACACGATCGAGGAGGCGATTGACGACGCCGAGGACGATCAGCCGCGCAAGGGCGACCTCTCGCCCCTTGAGCGGCAGATGCTCAAGAACCTGCTGCACTTCGGCGATCGTACCGCCGGCGACATCTGTGTCACCCGCGGCGAGATCATCTCGGCGCCCCACGATGCCAGCATGGGCGAGCTCGCCCGGATGTTCGCCGAAGCCGGCCATAGCCGCCTGCCGATCACCGGGGAGAGCCTCGACGAGATCATCGGCATGGTCCACATCAAGGATGTCTTCAACGCCTACTTCGACGCCACCGAGCGCAAGAGCGTCGACGAGATCATCCGCACGCCCCTGTTCGTGCCCGAAAGCATGGGCGTCCTCGACCTGCTTGCCCGCATGCGCGCCGAGCGGGTCCATCTCGCCGTCGTCATCGACGAATTCGGCGGCACCGAGGGCCTCGTCACCATCGAGGACGTGGTCGAGGAGATCGTCGGCGACATCGCGGACGAGCATGACGAGGAGGAACTGCCCCGCCTCGCCCGGCTCGAGGACGGCCTGTGGGAAGCCGACGCGCGGCTCGAGCTGGAGGAAGTCGCCAGGTCGGTCGACGCACGCCTCATCGCCGAGGAGGACGAGGTCGACACGCTGGGCGGCCTCGCCTTCCTCCTTGCCGGCCGGATCCTCAGCCCCGGCGAGAGCATCGCCCATCCGAGCGGCTGGCGGCTCGAAAGCCTCGAAGCCGACGAGCGCAAGATGCACCGCCTCCGCCTCCACGCACCCGAAGGCGTCGAGGTCGAGGGCTAGCGGCCCCGTTCACGCGCGACGAAAATTCCTGTCCTACACCCCCTGCTTTCTGTCATGAGCGCCGCGATGAACATCGCTGGGTCCACCGCCGCTTCTGACACCGCCGTTGCGAAAACAAACAGCGAACTGGACGATCTGGACGCTATGCCTTTTTCTTCGAAGGGAGCGGCTCCCGGCCTGAAGGCCGCCGCTGGCGCCGCCTTCCTGCTCGGTCTCGCGTCCGCCTTCGGCTTCGCGCCGGTCGGCTGGTGGCCGCTGATGCCGCTCGCCTTTGCCGGCCTGGCCTGGCTGCTTGGCCGCACCGAGACCCTTGGCCGGGCGCTGCTCATCGGCTGGCTGTTCGGGGTCGGCCAATTCATCCTCGGCCTAAACTGGATCGCGACCGCCTTCACCTACCAGGCGGCGATGCCGGTCTGGCTGGGCTGGATCGCCGTCTTCCTGCTCAGCCTCTACCTTGCCATCTATCCGGCGCTCGGGGTGGGGCTCGCCTGGCGCTTCGGACGGCGCTCGCCGCTGGCACTGGTCCTCGCGCTCGCCGGCGGCTGGGCGCTGACCGAGTGGCTGCGCGCAACCATGTTCACGGGCTTTGCCTGGAACCCGGTCGGCGTCACCCTGCTCGACACCTTCTGGCGCCACGACGCGGCGGCAATCGGCACCTACGGCCTGTCGATGCTCGTCATCCTGCTCGGCGGCTGTTTCGCGCTCGCCCTCGCGTCGGCGAGGCGGACGGCGGCGCTGCTGACCCTGTCGATCCTGGCCATCGGCCTGCTTGGCTGGCGCCCCTGGTCGGTGCCGCAGGTCGCGACCGGCAAGTCGGTTCGCATCGTCCAGCCCAATATCGGCCAGGAAGACAAATGGCGCGAAGGGCTCGACGAGGAGGCCTTCCAGCGCCTCGCGCGCCTGTCCGCCGGCGGCACCGGCCCGCGCCTCCTGTTCTGGCCCGAAGTCGCCGTGCCCGTTCCCTATCAGCTCGAGGGACCGCCGCCGGCGCGCCTCACCGCGTCGCTGCCGCCGGCGACGCGCGCTGGCCGGCTGCTGCGGCCCGGCGACCTGCTCGTCACCGGCGCCTTCGCCCTCGTCATCGACGAACAGCAGAACATCGTCGGCAGCACCAACAGCGTCATGCCGATCACGCCTTCCGGCCGCATCCTCGGCCGCTACGACAAGGCGCACCTCGTGCCGTACGGCGAATATCTGCCGATGCGACCGCTGCTGACCGCCATCGGCCTCAGCCAGCTGGCGCCGGGCGTCGGCGACACGCTGCCGGGACCCGGACCCCGCAACCTCGACCTGCCCGGCTGGGGCCGCATGGGCCTGCAGATCTGCTACGAGATCATCTTCTCCGGTGAGGTCGTCGATCCTGAACGCCGCCCCGATTTCCTGTTCAACCCCTCGAACGACGCCTGGTTCGGCGCCTGGGGGCCGCCCCAGCACCTCGCCCAGGCCCGCCTTCGCGCGGCCGAGGAAGGCCTGCCGATCATCCGCTCGACGCCGACCGGGATCAGCGCGGTGATCGACGCGCGCGGCGGGCTGGTGCGCAGCCTGCCCTGGCGCACCGCCGGCGTCATCGACGCCGACCTGCCGCTGCCGAAGGCGCCGACCTTCTTCGCCCGCCACGGCAACATCGTGCCGCTCACCCTCGCCTTCCTTCTCCTCATTCTGGCGGTTGGCATGGACGCGCGGGCTCGCTACAGGCGCGGCATATAAAGCTTTCTTTATATCTTTAAGTCCGCCTCCCGGGCGCCCTGGAGACCTATGCGCAATTCCTACCTCTTCACCTCCGAATCCGTGTCCGAAGGCCATCCCGACAAGGTCGCCGACCAGATCAGCGACGCGGTGGTCGACCTGTTCCTGTCCAAGGACCCGGAAGCGCGCGTCGCCTGCGAGACGCTGACCACCACCAACCTGGTGGTGCTGGCGGGCGAGATCCGCGGGCGCGGGATCATGGACGAGGCCGGCAACTGGGCCGAGGGCGTCCAGGAAGAGATCGAGGCCGTCGTCCGCGAGACCGTCCGGAAGATCGGCTACGAGCAGGAAGGCTTCCACTGGGAGAAGCTCCGCTTCGAGAACAACCTCCACCCGCAGTCGGCGCACATCGCGCAGGGCGTCGACGCGGGCGAGAACAAGGACGAAGGCGCGGGCGACCAGGGCATCATGTTCGGCTTCGCCTGCGACGAGACCCCGGACCTGATGCCGGCGACGCTCGACTACAGCCACAAGA
Source organism: Sphingomonas sp. LHG3406-1 (assembly GCF_029637485.1). GTDB lineage: Bacteria > Pseudomonadota > Alphaproteobacteria > Sphingomonadales > Sphingomonadaceae > Sphingomicrobium. The sequence goes on from NZ_CP069128.1 coordinate 1,091,586, forward strand.
TCCTCGAGCGTCTGGCCGCCGACCGCCACGCCGGCCGCGCGCCCTTCCTCGAGCCCGACGCCAAGAGCCAGGTGACGCTCCGCTTCGCCAACGGCCGCCCGGTCGAGGCCACCGCCATCGTCGTCTCGACCCAGCACAAGGAAGGGTATGACGCGGGCGAGAAGGAGGCCGAACTCAAGGCCTATGTCCGCGAGGCGGTCGCCTCGGTCATCCCGGCCGAGATGCTGAGCGACAGCACCGTCTATCACATCAACCCGACCGGCAGCTTCGTCATCGGCGGCCCCGACGGCGATTCCGGCCTCACAGGCCGTAAGATCATCGTCGACACCTACGGCGGCGCGGCCCCGCATGGCGGCGGCGCCTTCTCGGGCAAGGACCCGACCAAGGTCGACCGCTCGGCGGCTTATGTCGCGCGCTACCTCGCCAAGAACATCGTCGCTGCGGGCCTCGCCACCCGCTGCACCATCCAGCTGAGCTACGCGATCGGCGTGTCGGAACCGCTGTCGCTCTACGTCGACACGCACGGCACCGGGAAGGTCGGCGACGACGCTCTGGAGCAGGCGATCGGCAAGATCGAGCGCCTTGGCCGCCTCACCCCGCGCGGCATCCGCACCGTCCTCGGCCTCAACAAGCCGATCTATGCCCCCACCGCCGCCTACGGCCACTTCGGACGCAAGGCCGAAGGCGACCTCTTCCCGTGGGAGAAGACCGACCTCGTCGACGAACTGAAGCGGCTGGTTGCCTGAGCCTAGCGCCGGTCGCGGCTGAGCTTTTCCTGGAGGGCGGGCCCGCGCGGAATGCCGAGCCCGCCTTCGGCCTGGCCGTCGTCATCGCCGGAATGCCCGTCCCGGGTCTCCTGCACGCCGACCCGGTGCCGGTAGACCAGCTCGCCGCCGAGCCAGCCGGAGTAGGCGAGGATGACGACGCTCGCGAGGCTGAGCCAGATGCCGAGGCTTCCGATCTGGTCGGTGCCCCCGGTCAGCCGGACGACGAGGTTCACCGCTTCCAGCGTGACGACGACGATGTTGGCGATCATGTGCCGGGTCGCGGCGCCGATCTTCTTGACGCGCTCGTCACCAAGATAGTCCGCCATGCCGGCCGCAGCGGCCAGCAGCGCGGTGACGAGGCCGACTCCCAGCAGCCAGTTGCTGGCCGTCGCCCAGCCGCCTTCGCGGGTGCTGAGCCACATGACGTCAGTAACGAGCGCGCCGATGAAGCTGACAATCGGAAAGGGGATCAGAAGCGGATGCAGCGGGTGCCCGGCGATCTGGGCAGTCGAACGCGGATTGTTTCCGTACATTGCTCGTCACTCTCCTGGACCGGTTGAAGGCGCAACGCGGGCCTCTAAAGGCGTATCCCATGACCGCATTCAAGATCGGCGACCCGCTGACCCTCAATCGCCTCTATGGCCGCTCGAGTGGGCACAAGCTGCGTCAGGGGCAGCAGGAACTCATCGACAGCCTCCTGCCACAGATTGACGTGCCCGCCGAGGGGCCGATCACCTCGCGCACCCTGTTTGGCGACGACCGGCCAATGCACTTCGAGATCGGCTTCGGCTCGGGCGAGCATCTGGCCTACCGCGCCGACCTGCTGCCCGACCACGGCTTCGTCGGTGCCGAGCCCTTCCTCAACGGGGTCGCAACGGCGCTCGGCCATGTACGGGACGGCCCCTTGCGAAACGTCCGCCTGCACATGGGTGATGCGCTGGAAGTACTCCGCCGGGTGCCGGACGAGAGTTTGCTGATGCTCTACCTGCTCCATCCCGATCCCTGGCCCAAGGCGCGCCATGCCAAGCGCCGGATGGTCAATGACGGCCCTGTAGGCCTGTTCGCCGACAAGCTGAAGCCGGGCGGCGAACTCAGGATCGCGACCGACCATCCGGTCTATCTCGAATGGACGCTGACCGTCATGCAGCGCCACCAGGACCGTTTCGAATGGCTGGCCGAAAAGGCGGGCGACTTCCTCGACCCGCCGTCTGGCTGGATCGAGACCCGCTATGGCGCCAAGAGCCGCCGCGAGGGCCGCCGGCCCTATTATCTGCGCTTTCGGCGAACTTGAGCCGACCTTGCGCGTTGAGGCTCCGAACATTCATAAGTTACGGAGAAGCAACATGAACATCGACACACTCGCCGGCGAAGGCACGCGCACCAAGGGTGATTTCAAGCGTGGGCTCGGCGACGTCACCGGGGACACCCGACTGCAGCAGGACGGCGCCGCCGACCAGCTTTCGGGCGGTCTTCGCAAGGGCGTCGGTCAGGTCCGCGACTTCGTCCGCAAGAATCCTGCCGCGAGCTACACCGCCGCCGGCATCTTCGGCCTCGCGATTCTGAACAGTCTGCGCGGCAAGAGCACCCGCCGCGCCACGCGCTAAGCGAACCTAAAAAGGGCGGCCCCGCGAGGAGCCGCCCTTTTCGCACGTCATGTTCTTCTTCTTCAGCAATCGCACCGGTTGCCTTGGCTCGATCGCAATTTCGCTTGCGGTGACGCTACTGCTGCTGGTGCTGTTCGGACTTATCCGCTTCTAGGCGGGAGTCAGCCGAAGCAGCCTTCCGCTGTCTTCCAGCAGATAGACTTCGCCGCCCGGTCCCTGCTCGACCTCGCGGATACGGGCCATCGGCCAGCGCTCCGCCTTCTTCGCCTGGTCGCCATTCACGTCCACGCGGATCAGCGATTCGCCCGACAGCGCGCCGAGCAGGAGATCGCCCTTCCACTGCGGGAAGAGATCGCCGGTATAGACGATAAGGCCGGCCGGCGAAATGCTCGGGTTCCACCAGACCTTGGGCGCTTCGAACTGCGGCCGGGTCGGATGGTCGGGGATCTCGCCGCCGCCATATTCCGAGCCATTGCTGACGACCGGCCAGCCGTAGTTCCTGCCCGGCAGTATGAGATTCACCTCGTCGCCGCCCTGCGGCCCCATTTCATTCTGCCACAGACGCCCGTCCGGCGCGAAGGCGATCCCGAGCACGTTGCGATGCCCGGTACTGAACACCTCGGCCTGCACTCCGCCTGCGGAAGCCGTGGGATTGCCCGGGAAAGGCTGACCTTCCGGGGTCAGCCGAAGCACCTTGCCGAGATTGCCGTCGGTCGCCTGCGCCGGCGCGCCCTTCTGCCGGTCGCCCGACGACAGGTACATGGCGCCATCCGGACCGAAGGCGATGCGGTGGGAGAAATGGCCGTTGCCGGTCACCTTCGGCGCCTGTCGCCAGATCACCTTGAAGCCATCCAGCGAATATCCCGCCGGCGCGCCTGCCGCCGCCGGGGCCGCGGCAACCAGCCGGCCATAGCCGACGACCGCGCCGCTGGTGCCGCCCTCGCCACCTTCGACATAGCTGAGGTAGATTCGGTTCTGCGGTCCGACGACCACGTCGCCAAGGCCGCCCTGCCCCGCCACCTTCGCGCTCGGCACGCCGCTGACCTGGCTCTTGCGGCCGGTCGCCGCATCGACCACCCACAGGCGCCCGTCCTTTTCGCTGACCAGGGCCTCCTTGCCGCCAGGCAGGAAGGTCATCGCCCAGGGCGTGTCGAAGTCCGCGACGGGCGTCACCTTGAACGGCTGACCGCTTGCCGGGGCGGGCCGATCCTCCGCCGGTTGCGCCGCCGTTCCGCAGGCCGACAGTGCTAGACCAAAGACCATCAGGCCTTGCAGGGGACGAAACCGCATCCTTAAGTCTCCTCGGGGTGTTCAAACAGGGTGGTCGCACCCATGCACCAACGGACATAGGAAGTGTTAGAGCCCGGTGCAGCCCGTTTCTCTCCTCAGCCTCGCCACAGCACTTCCGCCGTATCGCGTGTCGCAATCCGAAGCCAAGGCGAAGGCGCGTGAGCTGTTCGCCGGACGCAAGGCCCTGTTCGACCGTCTTGGGGGCGTGTTCGACAATGCCGGGATAGATCAGCGGGCGATCGTCGCGCCAGTCGACTGGTATGCCGGCGATCATGGCTGGGAAGCCCGCAACAGCCTCTACCTCGACGCGTCCGAGCGGCTGTTCGAAGAAGCCGCGCTCGCCGCCATCGCGCGCGCCGGACTAGAGCCCGGCGATGTCGATGGGGTGGTCACCGTATCCACCACCGGCATCGCCACCCCCAGCCTGGAGGCGCGGGTCGGCGGCCGCATCGGCCTTCGCGCCAACGTCCGCCGGGTGCCCGTCTTCGGCCTCGGCTGCGCGGGCGGAATCAGTGGGCTTGCCACCGCCGCGCGCCTCGCCGCTGCCGAGCCCGGAAGCCGCTGGTTGTTCGTCTGCGTCGAGACCTGCTCCATTTCGATCCGGCTCGATACCGACGATCCCGCGGCGCTGGTCGCTACCGCCCTGTTCGGCGATGGTGCGGCGGCCGCCCTGGTGTCGACCGAGGGTGACGGCGTCGGCCACGTCACCGGCGCCGGTGAGCGGCTGTGGCCGGACACGCTCGGGATCATGGGCTGGCGAGTCGAGGACCCTGGCCTTGCCGTCATCTTCGATCGCGCCATTCCGCCCTTCGTCACCGCCGAGCTGGCGGGCGCGGTGGACTCGATCCTCGGCGAACTCGGACTTCAACGCAGCGACATCGACCGGCTCTGCTCCCATCCCGGCGGAGCGAAGGTCGTCACCGCCATCGAACAGGCGCTGGAGCTCGGCGAAGGCAGCCTCGACCTCGAACGCGACGTGCTGCGCGACCATGGCAACATGAGCGCGCCGACGGTGCTGTTCGTGCTCGAGCGGCTGCTGGCGCGCGGCCTGCCAAAGCGCACGCTGATGACGGCCTTTGGCCCCGGCTTCACCTGCTCGGCCCTCAGCCTGGAGCGGGCATGAGCGAGCATCACTGGCCGGCCTACGCCATCCTCTTCTTCGTGCTCCTGCAGCGTTTGTCGGAGCTGGCGATGGCGAGGACCAACACCGCGCGGCTGAAGACGATCGGCGCTCATGAGCACGCCCCCGGCCATTATCCGCTGATCGTCGCGGTCCACACCCTCTGGCTTGCCGCCCTGTTCTGGCTGGCCCCGGGACAGCCGATCCACTGGTCCCTGTTCGCCCTCTTCATCCTGCTGCAGCTTGGCCGCCTGTGGGTGCTGCGGACGCTGGGGCCGCGCTGGACGACCCGGATCATCGTGCTCCCGGGCGCACCCCTGGTCACCGGCGGCCCCTTCCGCTTCGTCCGCCACCCCAATTATCTGGTCGTGGTCGGCGAGATCGCCGTCCTGCCGCTCGTCTTCGGCCTGTGGGGAGTGGCGCTGATCTTTTCCCTGCTCAACGCCATCGTCCTCTTCATCCGCATCCGCGCCGAGGAAGACGCGCTCGGCGGCTAGCGCGGGTAGACGTAGAGGTCGTAGTGTTCGTCGGTCTGCGCCGGCCGTAAGCGGGCGACGAGGCGGGTCTGGCCAAGGAAGCGGGCGCGGCCCTCGGCCGTGATCACCGTGCTGTCCTGGAACATGACCGGATGCACGCCGTCTTCCGTGCGGTCCAGCGGCAGCTGCAGCGCGATGGCGACCGGCCGGCCGGTGCGGCGATGATGCATGGCGGCGTCGGCCAGCATGTCGTCCAGACTGATGACCTTGCGCCCGCTCCGGCTGAACAGTGCGAAGTCGCCGAAGCGCTGCTGCCGCAGCAGCCAGATTGGCTTGTCGCGATAATAGACCAGCGGCTCTCCGAGCATGTCCGGATCGACGATCAGCACCGATTGCCGGAGCTCTGGCCGAGCCTCCATCAGCGCCGCCAGTCGCTGCGCCTGGCCGTAGGGCACCCCCTGCGCGGTCTTGAGCAACGGCTTTCTAGTCAGGGTGAGCGATTGGATTGCGAGAAGGGCGACGAGCAGCCATCCGCCGACCGCCGCGAAAGCGGAGGAACGCCTTGGCGCCCCGCCCTTCCCCTCGGCCGCGACGATCCATGCAAGGGCCAGGACGAACAGGATGAATAGCGCCGCATGGCGGAGGTAGGCGAGATAGATGAAGTAGAAGAACAGCTTCATCATCACGAACACCACCAGCGCGGTGACCAGCGCTCGGCGGTGACGGGCGAAGACGAGCAGGCTTCCAGCAAGCAGCAAGAGGGCGATCCAGGCGCGCTTGCGTTTGATACCAAGGTCACCGGCCATGGTCCGCACGTCGGTCAGCGCGCGAAAGACATCGAACGGACCGTAAGCATGGTCGCCGAGGCCCACCGCAGCATCGTTGAAGGGCGGATAGACCGTAGCGAAGCAGACCAGCGCGCCCACGCCGAGCAGGGCCGCATTGATGAACCACCGCCGCCACCCCGCGCCCGGTGCGCCTTCGAGCAGTTCCAGGCCGCGGTAGAGGAGCAGGCCGCCCGCGACGAACAGGCTCGGCACGTTGGTGTTGGCAAGGAGAAAGAGCAGCAGCCCGAACCACCCGCTGTCCTTCACCCGGCTCCAGCAGGCGGCGATGGTGAAGAGGATCAGCGCCGACAACCCATAATTGCGGGCGACCACCGTATAATCCATGACGAAGAAGGCGCTGAACAGGACCAGCGCCAGCACCAGGGGCCGGAAGGGTGCGCGGAGCGCAAACAGGGCCGCGGCCGCCGCGCCGACGACCACACCGGCAACCGGCAGCACTTCGCGCACGCCGAACAGGTCGTGGCCGGCGCGAAGAAGCAGGTACCAGAGCGCCGGATGTCCCTCGCCGTGGAGGGTGCGAAGCATTTCGCCCCAGCTCGACCCGCTGGTGGCGATGGCGAAGGCACGCGCTTCGTCGCGCCACACGACATGATGAGCGGCAAGCCACAGGACGAGCAGCAGCCACGCCCCGAGCAAGGCGAGCCGCAGCGGCAGCCGGGGCGGGCGCCCGGGTGCGATCAGCGGTTCGCGGAGCAACGACACCGGCCCGCTCAGCGCGGTGCCGTCATCGTTGCGGGCGCGGGCTGCACCGGCTCGCGCGGATAGGCATAGACGTCATATTCCTCGTCCTCCCGCGCGCGCCGGAGCGAGGCGACCGGCCGCGTCGCCGCCTTGAAGCGCGCCACGCTGGCGGGCGTAAGCACGGTGAAGTCGTGGTACATCATGTCGTAGGTGCCGGTCTCGAACCGGTCGAGCGGCAGGCGGAGCGCGATTACCACCGGTCGACCGGTCCGGCGGTACAGGCTGTCGGCCTGCTCCAGCAGGCGGTCGAGGGTCAGCCGCTTGTTGCCGGTAGAAGCGAGCGGGGTCACCGTGCCCAGCCGGTCCTGGCGGATCAGCCAGAACGGCCGGCCGGTCTGGTAGACCACCGATTCACCCATGGTGTCGGGATCGATCATCAGCAGCGAGCCAGCGAACTCGGGCCGGGCGAGGATCTTCGCCAGGTCGGCCGAATGGCCATGCGGGCGGCCCTTCAGCGTACTCTTCAGCGGATAGCGCCAGTAGAGCACGCTCTGCATGACGATCAGCACCACGAAGAACCAGGCACCGAGGAACAGCGCCGTCGGCGGTTGATCCTTCGAACGCTCCCTTGGGTGGACCTTGTCGGCTTCGATCCACGCCAGCGCGATCAACAGGAAGAAGAACAGCGCCGAATGGCGGTAGTGGCCCGGGTAGACGAAGAAGAAGAACAGCTTGAGGCACACCAGGCCGGCGACCGCGGCCGCCAGCGCCTGCGGGCGCCTGACGAACAGAAGCAGGCTCCCGACGAGCACGATCTGGTTCATCATCGACCGTATGCCGAAACCGAGGTCGACGAAGGATCGCACGCTGGTGAACAGCGCCCCGAGGAGGTTCATCGGCGTCAACGGCACCGCATTGGTCGAAGCCGCGGCATCGTTCGCCGGAGGATAGACGGCGATGAAGCAGAGCAAGGCGCCGAGCCCGACCAGCACCGCATTGCCGATCCAGCGCCGCCATTCGGGCGCGCGAAGATCGCGCTGCTCGCTCCACAGTTCGAGCATCCGATAGAGGAAGATCGCGCCGGCCAGGAACACGCTCGGCACGTTGGTATTGGCGAGCAGCAGCAGCAGCACGCCCAGCCAAAGGCTGTCGCGGATCCGCGGCCACTGCCAGGCGATCACCAGCATGATCAGCGCCGCAATGCCGTAGTTGCGGCTCATCACCACATACTCAAAGCCAAGATGCAGGCTGAACAGCAGTCCCGCGATGACCGGCAGGCGGAAGGGCGACCGGAAGGCGAGGGTCGCCGCCGCGGCCACGCCGATGACGAAGCCGGCGGCCGGCAGCACCTCGCGCACGCCGAACAGCGAGTGGCCTGCCTTGAGGATGATGTACCAGAGATAAGGGTGGCCCTCGCCGTGGGCGACGCGGAACATGTCGATCCAGCTGTCGCCCATCAGCATCAGCGAGAAGGCGCGGGCCTCGTCGCGCCAGGGCACATGCTTGCTCGCCAGCCAGGCGGTAACCGCCAGCCAGACGAGGAAGAGCCCCGCCCGTGCCCACCGGTTGGCCGACGGCGGCCGGTCCGACAGCAGGGGCTGCCGGAACCAACGATCCCAACTCTTGATCACCGATTCCCCACTCGCCGCCGCATGCGACCCGCCTGCCCTCTTCCCCAAACGCAACTTTTGTTGCAAGCGTTTACGACCTCTTTAACCTTGCTTGGCAAGAATTCGCCGTGCCCGCGGGGCGACGTCGAGGAGCGCATGTCGTGATCAACGGAATGAAAGTAGCGGTGGTCCTGCCGGCCTATAATGCCGACAAGACGCTGGAGCGAACCTACAACGAGATCGACTTCGCCATCGTCGACGACGTGATCCTGGTCGACGATTGCAGCAAGGACCGCACATCGGCCCTGGCGCGCGAGCTCGGCATCTTCACCGCCACCCACGAGCAGAACAAGGGTTACGGCGGCAACCAGAAGACCTGCTACACCATCGCGCTGGAACGTGGCGCCGACATCGTCATCATGCTCCACCCCGACTACCAGTACAGCCCCAGGCTCGTCCCGGCGATGGCGGGCATGATCGCGTCCGGCCATTATGATGCGGTGTTCGCGTCGCGCATTCTCGGTAACGGCGCGCTGGCCGGCGGCATGCCGCTGTACAAATATGTCGCCAATCGCTGCCTCACCGCCTTCCAGAACTTGCTGATGGGCGCAAAGCTTTCCGAATATCACACCGGCTACCGCGCCTGGAGCCGCAAGGTGCTCGAGGAGCTTCCGCTTCCCGCCTGCTCGGATGATTTCGTGTTCGACAACCAGATGATCGCGCAGACGATGTGGAAGCACTTCCAGATCGGCGAGATCAGCTGCCCGACCCGCTATTTCGAGGAAGCCTCGAGCATCAACTTCCGCCGCAGCTGCACCTACGGCTTCGGCGTGCTCGGCACCGCCTTCCTCTATCGCCTCGCCAAGATGGGCCTCGTCTCCTCGGATCTGTTCGACAGCAAGGAGCGGCTGGTGCCGGTTGCTTCGGCCCAGACGGCGGCGGCGGCGGCGGCTCCGGCCAGGGCGGTCGAGACCGCCTGATGCTTCGTCCCCTGGTGGCGGGGCCGGCCCGCCGCGCCCAGCATCTGCTGGCGCACCCGACCTCGCGCCAGCTGATCCGCTACATCATCGCCGGCCTGCTGGTGACGCAGTTCGCGGCGCTGATCTATTCGGTCCTGGTGCTCCAGCACATCAGCCCCTACCTCGCCAATGTCGGGAGCACCGCCTGCGGCCTCGTCGCCGGCTACACCATCCATAGCCGTTGGAGCTTCAAAGGTGGCCGCAAGGACAGCGAGACTCTCCAGCTCGGCCGCTTCCTCACCGCGTCGGCCGTCGCCTTTGCGATCAACAATTTCTGGATCTGGCTGACGATCAGGCAGTTCGGCCTGCCGCCACTCGCCCCCGTGCCGCTGATGATGGCCGCGACCCCTGTCCTCAGCTTCCTGCTCAACCGCTACTGGGTATTCAAGGCGCACTGATCGGCATTGCGCCGGCGCTTGCTTGCTCCTATAGGCGGGCTTCCTCCTCACATCGCTGATGCTGGCGAGGCTGCCCGGAACTCCGCGGCGGTCCGAGGGGGCTTTGACGTTGGGAGCCGCATGGACGCTAATCTGACCGCATTGATCGAGACCGAGGCGAAGGCGCTCGGATTCGACCTGGTGCGCGTGGCGATGATCGGCGGCAAGACGGACCCGACCCTCCAGGTCATGGCCGAACGCCCCGACACCCGCCAGCTCGACCTGTCCGATTGCGAGGCGCTGTCGCGGCGGCTGTCCGAGCGGCTCGACGCGCTCGAGGCCGAGGGCAACGACCCGATCGAGGGCGGCTACCGTCTCGAGGTCAGCTCGCCCGGCATTGATCGTCCGCTCACCCGCCTGCAGGACTTTGCCGACTGGCAGGGCCATGAGGCACGCCTCAAGCTCGCGCGTGAGGTCGACGGCGCCAAGCAGGTCACCGGCGACCTCCTCGGGCTGGAGGGCGACATGATTCTCGTCGCCGGCTCGCAGGGTACCCGCAAGATCCCGTTCGATGCGATCCATTCGGCCAAGCTGCTGCTGACCGACCGGCTGATCGCCGCCACCCAGCCCCTCTCCGCGCAAGGGGCCGACGAAATCCTTGAAGCGCCCACCGAGGGCGCCGATGACCTTCTCACCCAAGAGGAAGAATAAGACATGGCTACCGCCGCTCCTGCTGCTCCGACGGCCAACAAGGCCGAGTTGCTCGCGATCGCCGACTCGGTCGCGCGCGAGAAGCTGATCGACCGCGGCATCGTCATCGAGGCGATGGAAGACGCCATTCAGCGCGCCGCCCGCGCCCGCTACGGCCAGGAGAATGACATCCGCGCCAAGCTCGATCCGCAGACCGGAGAGCTTCGCCTGTGGCGCGTGCTCGAGGTGATCGAGGGCGACATCGAGGATTATTACAAGCAGGTCGACCTCAAGGGCGCGCAGAAGCTTCAGCCGGGTGCCAGCATCGGCGACTTCATCGTCGACCCCCTGCCCCCGATCGAGTTCGGCCGGATCGCCGCCCAGGCCGCCAAGCAGGTCATCTTCCAGAAGGTCCGCGACGCCGAGCGCGAGCGCCAGTTTGAAGAATTCAAGGATCGCGTCGGCGAAGTCATCACCGGCGTCGTCAAGCGGGTCGAGTTCGGTCACGTGGTCGTCGACCTCGGCCGCGCCGAAGGCGTCATCCGCCGCGACGCGCAGATCCCGCGGGAAATGCACCGTGTCGGGGATCGTGTCCGCAGCCTGATCCTGCGCGTCGCACGCGAGACCCGCGGGCCGCAGATCTTCCTCAGCCGCGCACATCCCGACTTCATGAAGAAGCTGTTCGCGCAGGAAGTGCCGGAAATCTACGACGGCATCATCGAGATCAAGGCCGCCGCCCGCGACCCGGGCAGCCGCGCCAAGATCGGCGTCATCAGCTATGACAGTTCGATCGATCCGGTCGGCGCCTGCGTCGGCATGAAGGGCAGCCGCGTGCAGGCGGTCGTGCAGGAATTGCAGGGCGAGAAGATCGACATCATCCCCTGGTCCGAGGACACGGCGACCTTCGTCGTCAACGCGCTGCAGCCGGCGACCGTCGCCCGCGTGGTCATCGACGAGGAAGAAGGCCGCATCGAGGTGGTGGTCCCCGACGACCAGCTCAGCCTGGCGATCGGCCGCCGCGGCCAGAACGTCCGGCTCGCCAGCCAGCTCACCTCCTCGCAGATCGACATTCTGACCGAGGCCGATGCCAGCGAGAAGCGCCAGCGCGAGTTCATCGAGCGGTCCGAGATGTTCCAGAACGAGCTGGACGTCGACGAGACCCTTGCCCAGCTGCTGGTCGCCGAAGGCTTCACCAGCCTCGAGGAAGTCGCCTACGTCGAAACCGACGAGATCGCCTCGATCGAGGGCCTCGACGACGACATCGCCGGCGAGCTTCAGAGTCGTGCCGGCGAGGCGCTCGAGCGCCGCGAGGCCGCCGCCCGCGAGGAACGCCGCGGGCTCGGCGTCGAGGACGCGCTGGCCGAGCTTCCGCACCTCACCGAGCAGATGCTGGTGACGCTCGGCAAGGCCAGCATCCGCACGCTCGACGACCTCGCCGACCTTGCTACGGACGAGCTCGTCCAGAAGAAGCGGCCCGAGCCGCGCCGACGCGCCGAGAACGCGCCGCAGCGCGAGCAGGACAAGGGCGGCATCTTGGCCGAGTATGGCCTGTCGGAAGAGCAGGGCAACGAGATCATCATGGCCGCCCGCGCCCACTGGTTCGAGGACGAGGAAGGCGCTTCCAGCGAGGAGGCCGTCGATGCGGAAACCTCGCAATGAGCCGCTAGCGGACCCTTCTTCTCCCCTCCCGTCCGCGGGACGGGCCGGGGGAGAGCTTGTCGGCGCTCCATCGGACGGGGACGAGCCCTCCCCTGACCTCTCCCGCCAGCGGGAGAGGGACGATCCCCAGCGCACCTGCATCCTCAGCCGCAGGACCGCCGACAAGGCGGCGCTGATCCGCCTCGTCCTCGGCCCCGACGGCCAGGTCCACCCGGACGTGCGCGCCAAGGCGCCCGGCCGCGGCGCCTGGATCGGGGTCACCCGCGCCGAGCTCGAAACGGCACTCGCCAAGGGCAAGCTCAAGGGCGCGCTCGCCCGCGCCTTCCGGACTCAGGCGATGGAGATCGCGCCCGACCTGCCCGAGCGCATCGAGCAGGCATTGTCCCGCGCCGCGCTCGACCGGCTCGGCATGGAGGCGCGCTCCGGCACGCTGATCAACGGCGCCGACCGGGTCGAGCAGGCGGCACGGATGGGCAAGGTCCGCCTCCTCCTCCATGCCGCCGACGCGGGTTCCGACGGGCGCCGCAAGCTCGATCAGGCATGGCGGGTCGGCGGGTCGGAAGAGATTGGTCACCGGCATGGGTTGGAAATCCCCGCTTCCCGCACCATCTTGAGCATGGCGCTCGGACGCGAAAATGTGGTACATGCCGCGCTGACCGATCAGGGAGCGGCCGCGCGCGTGCTTGCAGCACTGACCCGCTGGCGTGCTTTCATTGTAGGACCTGCTGGGCTAGGCCGCGGCGATGACGCCGTCGGTCATGGCACGGCTGACGACGAATAAAGTAAAGGATTTTATGAGCGACCAGACCGACAAGCCGAAGCTGGGTACCCGGCCGCCGCTGGGCATCAAGCGTACGGTTGAGACTGGCAAGGTCAAGCAGAGCTTCAGCCATGGCCGGTCGAACACGGTTGTGGTCGAGGTCAAGAAGCGCCGCATCCTCGGCCGGCCGGGCGAGGCGCCCGCTGCTGCGCCCGAGCCTGAAGCCGTGGCCCCTGCCCCGGCTCCGGTCAGCGCGCCGGCGCCCGCTCCTGCCGCCGCGCCGCGCCGGTCGCCGGCCGACGACATCGCCGCCCGCAAGGAAGAAACGGCGCGCCGCATGCGCGAGGCCGAGGAAGCGCGCATGGCCGCGCTCGAGGACGCTCGCCGCCGCGAGGAGCAGGCCAAGGTCAATGCGACCGAGGACGAGAAGAAGCGCGCCGAGGACAAGCGCAAGGCCGAGGAAGAGGCCGCCCGCAAGGCCGAGGAAGACGCCAAGCGCCGGATCGAGGAAGAAGCGCGCGCTGCCGAAGAGGCCGCCGCCGCTGCCGCCGCCACTCCGGAGCCTGCTCCTGCGCCCGTGACCGAGGCTCCTGCCCCGGCCGCGCCGCGCACCGTCGCTGCCCGCCCTGGCCAGATGTTCCAGCCGGTCCGCCGTGCACCCCCGCCACCGCCGCGTCCTGCCGCTGCCGCTCCCGCGGCGCCGGCTGCGCCCGCTCCGCCGGGTGGCGCTCCGTCCGGCGGCGCTCCGTCGGGTGGGGCTCCGTCGAGCCCGCGCCGGCCAGAGCCTGCGCGTCCTGCCCGTCCCGGCTCCCGCGGGGACGATCGCCGTCACTCGGGCAAGCTCACCGTCACCCGAGCGCTTGCCGGCGACGACGACCGTTCGCGCAGCCTCGCCGCCCTCCGCCGTGCCCGCGAGAAGGAAAAGCGCGCCTACCAGCAGTCCGGCCCGCGCGAGAAGCAGGTTCGCGACGTGGTCGTCCCGGAAAGCATCACCGTCGGCGAGCTCGCCAACCGCATGGCCGAAAAGGCCGCGGACCTGGTGAAGGCTTTGTTCAAGATGGGCACGCCCGTCACCGTCAACCAGGTCATCGACCAGGATACGGCGGAACTGCTCGTCACCGAGTTCGGCCACACGATCAAGCGCGTCAGCGAAAGCGACGTCGACATCGACACGGCCGCCGACGTCGATGCCGATGAGACCCTGCGGCCACGTCCGCCGGTGGTCACCATCATGGGCCACGTCGATCACGGCAAGACGTCGCTGCTCGACGCGATCCGCGGTGCCAAGGTCGCCTCTGGCGAAGCGGGCGGCATCACCCAGCACATCGGCGCCTATCAGGTTAAGGTGGCGGGCGGAAACGAAGTCACCTTCCTCGATACGCCGGGCCACGAAGCCTTCACGGAGATGCGTGCCCGCGGCGCCAACGTCACCGACATCGTTGTCCTGGTGGTGGCGGCCGACGACGGCCTTCGCCCGCAGACCGTCGAGGCGATCAACCACACCAAGGCGGCGGGCGTGCCGATGATCGTGGCGATCAACAAGATCGACAAGCCGGAGGCCAAGGCGCAGCGTGTCCGCGAGGAACTGCTCCAGCACGAGATCGTGGTCGAGCAGCTGGGCGGCGACGTCCAGGACGTCGAGGTCTCGGCGCTCAAGGGCACCAACCTCGACGGCCTTCTCGACGCCATCGCGCTGCAGGCCGAGATCCTCGAACTCAAGGCCAATCCCGACCGCGCCGCCGAAGGCACGGTGATCGAGGCCAAGCTCGACAAGGGCCGCGGTCCACTCGCAACCGTGCTGGTCCAGCGTGGCACGCTCCGGGTCGGCGACGTGTTCGTCGTCGGCGCCGCGAGCGGCAAGGTGCGTGCGATGATCGACGACCATGGCCGCCAGATCAAGGAAGCCGGACCGTCGATGCCGGTCGAGGTCCTTGGCCTCGCCTCGGTGCCGAGTGCCGGTGACCAGCTCACGGTGGTCGAGAATGAGGCGCGCGCCCGTGAAGTCGCCGCCTATCGCCAGGGCGTGCTCGACCGCAAGCGGACTACCGCCGCGCCGATGAGCCTCGAGAACATGTTTGCCAATCGCGCTTCCACAACCATCGAATTCCCGCTGGTCGTGAAGGCCGACGTGCAGGGCTCGACCGAGGCGATCGTCAACGCGCTGAACCGCCTGTCTACCGACGAGATCAAGGTCCGCATCCTCCACTCGGGGGTGGGCGCGATCACCGAGAGCGACGTGACCCTGGCATCGGCCACCGGAGCGCCGATCATCGGCTTCAACGTCCGTCCGAACGCCAAGGCGCGCGAGGTCGCGGCGCGGAACAAGACCGAGCTTCGCTACTATGACGTCATCTATCACCTGACCGACTGGGCCAGGGAGGCGATGGCCGGCAATCTCGGTCCCGAGATCATCGAGACCGTCGTCGGCCGTGCCCGTGTCCAGGAAGTCTTCCCGGCTGGCAAGCGCGACAAGGCCGCGGGTCTGCTGGTGCTCGAGGGCGTCATCCGCAAGGGCCTCCACGCCCGCCTCACCCGCGAGGACGTCATCGTCTCCAAGACGACCATCAGCTCGCTCCGGCGCTTCAAGGACGACGTGGCCCAGGTCATCGCCGGACTCGAGTGCGGCGTGCTGCTGGCCGACACCAACGACATCAAGGCTGGCGACCAGCTCGAGGTGTTCGAGGTCGAGGAACGCGCCCGGACGCTGTAGTCATCTCCCCCCTCCCGCTCGCGGGAGGGGCCGGGGGAGGGCTCGTAGGGGACGGCATCGACATGCCCTCCCCCACCCCTCCCGCAAGCGGGAGGGGAGTTTAGGATGAAGAAGACCGAATCCGCCGAAGGCCGCTCCGTTCGCCTGCTTCGCGTGGGCGAGCAGGTGCGTCATGTGCTGAGCGAGTTGCTGGCCCGCGGCGACGTCCATGACGAGACGCTGCAGAGCCATCTCGTCAGCGTCACCGAAGTGCGGATGAGCCCGGACCTTCGCCACGCGACCGTATTCGTGAAGCCGCTGCTCGGCCAGGACGAGGATGTGGTCCTGAAGGCGCTTCGCACCAATACCGCCTTCCTCCAGAGCGAGGTCGCGCGGCGGGTGAACACCAAATATGCCGCCAAGCTCAAGTTCCTCGCCGACGAAAGCTTCGACGAAGGCGGCAAGATCGACGCCATCCTGCGCACCGCGCATGTCAAGCAGGACCTCGGCGAGAGCTAGGGACGATGCTGCTGGCACTCCTCGTGCTTGCCCAGGCCAGCTCTCCACCCAATCCCGTCGGAGCAGCGGAAAAGCTGGTTCCGCCCGGCTGGACGATCGTCTCGCAAGCCAGGGGCGACCTCAATGGCGATCGTATCCCCGACGCCGCGATAGCCATCTGGCCGTCGCGCCATGCTGCCGGCGCGGCGGCGTCATATGCAGCCGGCGCGCCACCTTACCGATTATTGGTCGGGTTCGGGCTCCCCCGCGGAGCGGTCAGGATTGCGGCGGACGAGCGCCGACTGATCGAAGCGCCGGGCACGTCGAACGGGTCTGCCGGCCGCCTTACGCCGGACGGCATCACCATCAGCCGCGGCAATCTCGAGATTCGGCGCGACCTCCTGCGGGGTCATTATCTCTATCGTTTTCGCTGGGACGCAGGTCAGTTCCGCCTGATCGGCTATGATTACACTGGATCCGATGGTCATTGCGTGACGGAGAGCAGCATCGATTACCTGCTCGGACGCGCCCGCTATGCCACCGGTCCGATCGACGAGAGCAGGCCGGTAAGGCGCAAGGAACTTACGCTCCGGCGCGGGGCTATCCCGACGATGAAGGATGTAGCAGGTGAAGCATGGTATCCTGACGCAGCCGTCGTCGGCACGCCACCCGCGTGTGAACTTGGCTGACCTCGCGGCGCCGATGGAGGGCGAGAAATGCTCGGCGCTACCCTTCGCGGAGGAGCATCGCGCGGCGCTCAGGGCAGCCTGCGCCGAAGACCCTGAATTGTGGCCGATCTACGCGCTCAGCTTCGATCCCGAGCATTTCGACGCCAGCCTCGACCACTGGCTGGCGAGGCCGGACATGCACGTCTTCGTGCTGTTCGAAGGCGACGAGGTGGCGGGGATGTCGAGCTTCCTCGCCATCGACCAGGAGCGCGGCGCGCTGGAAATGGGCGGCTCCTACTACCGCCCCCACTTTCGCGGCACCGGCTTCAACTGGCGGGTAAAGGACATGTTCTTGCGGCGGGCGTTCGGCTGCGGCTTCCGCCGGGTGGAGTTTCGCGTGGACAGCCGCAACAAGCGGAGCCTGGCGGCGATGGCCAAGATTGGCGGCGTCTGCGAAGCCATCCTGCGGGCCGAGCGGATTACCTGGACGGGTCACGTCCGCGACACGGTCCTGTTCTCGATACTCAAGGATGAGTGGCCTAACGCCACCAGCCTCCGGCGCCGGGTCGGACCGGACATGTCCTTGCCGCCGCCCGACGAGCCCAGCAAGTCACGCTGAAGCCGCGACGCTGTCGGTTGGACCCCGGCATGCGCCGGGGTACAAGGCCGTCCATGGCGAAGCTCTACTTCTACTATGCGGCGATGAATGCGGGAAAATCGACGACCCTGCTCCAGGCCGACTTCAACTATCGCGAGCGCGGCATGGAAACCATGCTGTGGACCGCCGCGCTCGACGATCGCGCCGGTGCGGGGCGGATCGCCTCCCGGCTCGACATCGGCGCCGACGCCCATGCCTTCGACCAGGCGACGGACCTGTTCGAGACCGTCGGCGCGGAGCTCAACCGGCGGCGGCTCAACTGCGTGCTGGTGGACGAGGCCCAGTTCCTGACCGAATCGCAGGTGCTGCAGCTGTGCCGGCTGGCCGACGAGATGGAAGTGCCGGTCCTCTGCTATGGCCTGCGGACCGATTTCCAGGGCCAGCTCTTCCCCGGCAGCGCGGCGTTGCTGGCGCTTGCCGATGCCCTGGTCGAGCTCAAGGCCGTGTGCGAATGCGGGCGCAAGGCGACCATGAACCTGCGGGTCGATGGCGAAGGCCGAGCGGTGGCGCAGGGAGCGCAGACCGAGATCGGCGGCAACGACCGCTATGTCGCCATGTGCCGCCGCCATTTCTTCGCCCGGCTGCGCGCCGCGGACGAAGGTCAGTCGTCGTCCTCGTCTTCCTCCGCACCGAGGCTCGACCCGTAGTTCCACCACAGCAGCGCGCTTCCGCCGGTTCCGGCGATCCGCGCCGCCGCCGACGCGAAGACGAGCGTCGCCGGTTCGCGCGCGACGAACAGGAAAAAGGCCATGATTCCCGTGGCGACGGCGGTCAGGACGAACATGCCGCCGCGGTGGCGCGGGATCATCCGGCTGACCTTGGCATCCATTCGCGCACCCCGCCCGGTGCGGGCGATCAACGTGCCGAGCGGCCCGAGCAGTCCGGCGAGCACCGATTTCGCCATGCGGTAGGTCAACCGCCGGCGGGCGCTCGATTCCGTCCGGCCGGCCACCTCGGCAAAGGCGAGCGGCTCGGGGTCGGGCTCCAGCGCGTCGGGCCGTGGCCTGCCGAAGAACAGGGTCGCCAGCAGCCCGCCATAGTCGCGTGCGGCGAGCGCCGCCGCCGCTTCCCACCAATTGCCACCGAACTGCCAGACCAGAGCCGCACCGACGATCGAGGTCAGCGCGGCGCCAAGCCGCCACGGCGCCTCGCGGTCGCGGGCGGCGGCGAGAACACCGCCGGGGTGCTTGGCCGGAATGCCGAAGGCCAGCACCGCGACCATCACCGCCGCCGCCGTCATGCCGCGCCAATAGAGGAAGGCGGCGAGGCCGAGCGCGACGAGGACTCCAGCAAGCGCCACCAGCAGGTCGATTCTCAGCGCACGACGACGGGAGATGGCGAACGCCTCGGGCGCGCCGATCCGCCGGATCAGGGTCCCGGTCATCTCCAGGGCGCACAGGTTCCGCACTGCCTGCACGAAGGTGTAGGCCGCGAACAGGCGGATGGCATCGGCATGGCCGAGCGCCAATCCAAGCATTGCCCAGGTCCCGATCATGGCGGCGAGCGGCACATATTCCCGCACCGTCAGCCGACGCACGAGCGGGTGGGTGACGGCGCGCTTCAGCACTCTTGCTTGTGTCCCCGCTCCCATTCCGCCTCGCGGCGCGCTAGGCGACCAGCCTATGACGTCCCCGCCCCCTCTCGTCCACCGTTCGGGCTGGATCATCCTCGACAAGCCGCTCGGCCTCGGCTCCACCCAGGCGGTGAGCGCCGTCAAACGTGCGCTTCGCACCGCCGGCATACCGAAGACTCGCGTCGGGCATGGCGGCACGCTGGATCCGCTTGCGACCGGAGTCCTCCCCATCGCGCTCGGCGAGGCGACCAAGCTCGCCGGCCGGATGCTCGACGCGACCAAGGTCTATGACTTTACCATCCGCTTCGGGGTGCAGACGGACACGCTCGACCGCGAAGGCGCGGTGGTGGCCGAAAGCCCGCACCGGCCGACCCTGGCCGAGGTGGAGGCAATCCTTCCCCGCTTCACCGGCGAGATCGAGCAGGTGCCGCCCGCCTATTCGGCCCTGAAGGTCGACGGCCAGCGCGCCTACGACCTCGCCCGCGCCGGCGAGGAGGTGGCGCTGAACAGCCGGCGCGTGACGATCCATGAACTTGCGATCGCGCCAGTGCGCAGTGATGGGGAGGTCGAGTCCGTCACCCTCTCCGCCACCGTCTCCAAGGGTACCTACATCCGCTCCCTGGCGCGGGATATCGCGCAGGCGCTCGGAACGGTCGGGCATGTCACCATGCTGCGCCGGACCAAGGCCGGGCCGTTTGCGCTCGATCAGGCGATATCGCTGGACTTTCTGGACCAATGCGCTAAGGGCGGCTCGCTCGACGGGGCATTACTGCCATTGCAAGCAGGGCTGGACGACATCCCGGCCTTTCCCGTCACCCCCGATGAAGCCCGCATGCTCCGGTTCGGACAGCGGCTTTCGCGGGTTCCGCCGCGAAGCGGTCTCCACCTCGCCGTCGATGGGCTTACCCCCGTCGCCCTGGTCGAAGGGGACCGGATCGTGCGCGGGTTCAACCTTCAGGAACAGGAGTAACACGATGTCGATCACTGCAGAGCGCAAGGCCGAGCTGATCAGCGAATATCGCCGCGACGAGAATGACACCGGGTCGCCGGAAGTCCAGGTCGCCATCCTCACCAGCCGAATCCAGACGCTGACCGACCATTTCAAGAGCCACGCCAAGGACAATCACAGCCGGCGCGGCCTCCTGATGATGGTCAACAAGCGCCGCTCGCTCCTCGCCTACCTCAAGAAGGAAGACGCGCAGCGCTACACCGACCTCATCGGTCGCCTCGGTCTCCGCAAGTAACCAGTTTCGAAGGGCGCCCAAGCGGCGCCCTTCGCGTATCGGACATCCCGCAATCCGGCGGGGCGTTCAGGGGCTGAAACGAACGCCTCGACCGCTGGCAGGCCGGATCGCCCGCCAAATGCTGAACCCGTCCGCATCCGGCGGCGGGACGAAGGAAATTCAATGTTCAACATCAATACCGTAGAAGTCGATCTCGGCGGCAAGACGCTGAAGCTCGAGACCGGCCGCATCGCCCGCCAGGCCGACGGCGCCGTTCTCGCCACCATGGGCGAAACCGTCGTCCTCTGCGCCGTCACCGCCGCCAAGAGCGTCAAGCCCGGCCAAGACTTCTTCCCGCTGACCGTCCACTACCAGGAGAAGTTCTCCGCTGCCGGGCGTATCCCGGGCGGCTTCTTCAAGCGCGAGCGCGGCGCGACTGAGAAGGAGACGCTGACCAGCCGTCTCATCGACCGTCCGATCCGCCCGCTCTTCCCCGAGGGCTTCTACAACGAAGTGCTCGTCATCGCGCAGGTCCTCTCCTACGACGGCGAGAATGAGCCGGACGTGGTCGCCATGTGCGCCGCCTCGGCCGCCTTGACCCTGTCCGGCGTGCCCTTCATGGGCCCGATCGGTGCCGCCCGCGTCGGCTACATCGGCGGCGAATATGTGCTCAACCCGAGCCCTGAGCAGATCAAGGAAAGCGACCTCGACCTGGTCGTCGCCGCCACCGGCGGCGCCGTCATGATGGTCGAATCTGAAGCCAAGGAGCTTTCGGAAGAGGTCATGCTCGGCGCGATCACCTTCGCGCACGACGCCAGCCGCAAGGTGGTCAACGCCATCTGCGACCTCGCCGAAAAGGCCGCCAAGGACCCGTGGGAACTCGACCTTATCGACGACAAGTCGGCGACGCTCGCCAAGCTGCGCGACGTCATCGGTGCCGACCTTGCTGAAGCCTACAAGCTTACGGCCAAGCAGGACCGCCAGAACGCGATCAACGAGGCCCGCGCCAAGGCGCGCGTGGCGTTCAAGGACCTCGAGGAGTCGGATCCCGCCCAGTATCTCGCCACCTTGAAGCTGGTGAAGAAGCTTGAGGCCGACGTCGTCCGCAGCGCCATCCTCGACGAGGGCCGCCGCATCGACGGCCGCGACACCAAGACCGTTCGTCCGATCGAGGCAATGGTCGGCTTCCTGCCGCGCACCCATGGTTCGGCTTTGTTCACCCGCGGCGAGACGCAGGCGATCTGCACCACCACGCTCGGCACCAAGGACGCCGAGCAGATGATCGATGGCCTGGAGGGTCTCTCCTACCAGCGCTTCATGCTGCACTATAACTTCCCGCCCTATTCGGTCGGTGAAGTCGGCCGCTTCGGCGCCCCGGGCCGCCGCGAAGTCGGTCACGGCAAGCTCGCCTGGCGCGCGCTCCACCCGATGCTCCCGAGCAGCGAGGAGTTCCCCTACACCATCCGTGTCTTGAGCGACATCACCGAGAGCAACGGCTCCTCGTCGATGGCCACCGTCTGCGGCGGCTCGCTCAGCATGATGGACGCCGGCGTTCCCCTGAAGCGTCCGGTCGCCGGCATCGCCATGGGCCTGATCCTCGAGGGCGAGAAGTTCGCCGTCATCAGCGACATCCTCGGCGACGAGGATCACCTCGGCGACATGGACTTCAAGGTCGCCGGCACCGAGGAGGGCATCACCTCGCTCCAGATGGACATCAAGGTCGCCGGCATCACGCCGGAGATCATGAAGGTCGCGATGGCGCAGGCCAAGGACGGTCGCGCGCACATCCTCGGCGAGATGGCCAAGGCGCTCGACAGCACGCGCGGCGAGCTTTCCGCCCACGCGCCGCGCATCGAGACCATGCAGATCCCGAAGGATAAGATCCGCGAAGTGATCGGCACCGGCGGCAAGGTGATCCGCGAGATCGTCGCCACCACCGGCGCCAAGGTCGACATCGACGACGAGGGCCTGATCAAGATCAGCTCGTCCGACGTGAAGCAGATCGAAGCCGCCCGCGCCTGGATCCAGGGCATCACCCAGGAGCCGGAGCCCGGCACCATCTACACCGGCAAGGTCGCCAGCATCGTTGATTTCGGCGCGTTCGTGACCTTCATGCCCGGCAAGGATGGCCTGGTGCACGTCTCGGAGATCAAGAACGAGCGCGTGGAGAACGTCCGCGACGTCCTGACCGAAGGCCAGGAAGTCAAGGTCAAGCTGCTCGAGGTCGACAATCGCGGCAAGGTCCGCCTGTCGATGCGTGTCGTCGACCAGGAGACCGGCGCCGAGCTGGAGGACACCCGTCCCCCGCGCGAGCCGCGTGAAGGCGGCGACCGTGGTCCGCGCGGTGATCGTGGCGATCGTGGGGGCCGTGACGGCGACCGCCGCCGCGAGGGCCGTGGCCCGCGCCGCGAAGGCGGCGACCGCGATCGCGGTCCGCGCGGCGAAGGCCGTGGCGACCGCGGTGATCGTGGCCCGCGCCGCGATCGTGACGGCGGTGGACGTGACGACAACGGCCCCGCGCCCGAGTTCGCCCCGGCCTTTCTGACGGGCGGCAGCAGCAACGACGACTAAGCAACAGCTGGTCCGATGAATGCAAAGGCCTCGCAGGGCGACCTGCGGGGCCTTTGTCTTGGTCGGCTCCCTCCGTTGCAAGTCGGCGAGCGGCCCCTGCCCTTCACTTATCCGCCTGACACGTTAGGAGAGCAGGCGTGGCGCTGAGCAAGCCCTCCCATGGTCGCTGGACCGAACGTTACCCGCTGGCAAGGCTCGGACTCGCCGGCGATCTTGCGGTTGCGCTGGCGGCGACCATCGTAGCCACCTTCACGCGCTTCCTGATGGACAGTCAGCTTCCGCCAGGCTTTCCCTTCCTCACCTACTTCCCGGTGGTCATCGTCTCGGCCTTCGTGCTCGGCACCCGGGCCGGCGCCCTGACCGCGCTGCTCAGCGGCATGGCTTCCTGGTACTGGTTCCTGCGGCCGACCGACGCCTTCGTCCTGACCCACAATGGGCAGGTGGCGCTCGCCTTCTACGCCTTCATCACGGTCACCGAGATCGCGCTCGTCCACTGGATGCAGCGGTCCAACCGCCTGCTGGTCGCCGAGCGTGAGGCCAATGCCCGCCTCGCCGAGACGCGCGAGCTCCTGTTCCGCGAGCTTCAGCATCGTGTGTCGAACAACCTGCAGATGGTCGCCGCCCTGCTCACCGTCCAGCGTCGCCAGGTCAGCGACGAAAGCGCCCGCGCTGCGCTCGACGAGGCCGCACGGCGGCTCCAGACCGTCGGCAAGATCAGCCGCCAGCTCTACGATCCGTCGGGCGAGGCGCAGGATCTCGGCAGCTTCCTCGACCAGCTGGCGCGGGACGTCATCGAGACCTCGACCGATCGCAAGATTGCGCATGAGGTTTCGGCCGACCGCAAGGCGTCGATCAGCCCGGAAGCCGCCATTCCGCTCGCCCTGGTGGTCGCCGAGAGCATCGCCAACGCCATCGAGCATGGCTTCACCGCCACGCAGGACACGCCTCGGCTCGACATCCGGCTGACTCACCCCGCTGGCGAGCTGCTCGCCGTGGAGATCGAGGACAATGGCCGCGGGCTGCCAAGCGGCTTCAAGCTCGAGAGCAGTGATAGCCTCGGCCTCAGGATCGCGACCATGCTGGCCGGGCAGCTCGGCGGCACCTTCACTTTGACGGCAGGCGGGCGGGACAGCGGCGCGCGCGCCAGGCTCGAACTGCCGCTGAGCGCGGCCTAGGCCTTCTTCAGGACCACGCCGACAGCGGCGATCCGCTCGGCTCCGGCCTTGGCATAGGTCTGCTGCTCCAGCTCCTCGCCGAATATGTCGGGGTCGAGCTCCTCGTACCGGAGCGCCGCATCGGCCTCTTCCGCCAGTTCGGCCAGCGCGCCGAGCAGCCGGTCCTCGCCGGCGACAATCGGGCTACCGGTGTAGAGGAGCATGGTGCCGCCGGGCGCAAGCCGTTCCAGCGACTGCCGAGCCCAGTCAAGCGACAGGCCGGCGCCGAGCATCTCCCCGCCATCGCGGTAGTTGCGCTTCTTGGCGTCCGCCATGAACGGCGGATTGGCGATGATGAGGTCGGCCGGCTCTTCCACCGTCTCCAGCCCACCTTCGACGATCGACACCTCCATGCCGGCCGCCAGCGCGTTGGCATTGGCGAGCGCCAGTGCCGTCAGGTTGATGTCGGCGAGCGTCAGCCGCTCCGGCTCGAGCAGGCCCGCCGCGCTGATGCCCCCGGCCCCGCTTCCGGCGCCGAGATCCACCAGATGCCGGGGCGTGTCGATGTCCTCCGCCTCCGCCTCGACGAACCGGGCGAACCGGGCGGTGTCGGGTCCGAAGAAGACGCTGTCCTCGTCATCGGTCGGGAAAGCGGAATGAAGGAACAGCCGGCCAGATAGCGAGGACACACGGACCAGGCTCCGCAACGTGCCGCCGCTCTCCTCGACCGCGCCGCCCTCGCGCAGCAGGTCGAGCAGGTCGGCCGACAGCAGGTCGCGCGTGAAAGGCAGGCTCCAGCCGAACACGTCGCGCAGGTCGCGCGCCTGCTCGCCCTTGCGCCGACGCAGGATACGCTCCTGCGTCGCCGGCGTCACAGTGGTGAAGGCATAGCCCTCGTTGTCGAGCGTCTCGATCAGGGCGGCCAGTGGTTCGGGGGAAAAGGTCATCGGCAGGCGGGTAGCAGGGGTGGCTCGCAACACAAGCGCAGGCCTAGCTCACCCCAAGCATGTCCCGGTAACGTTCGAAGCAACGTTCACCGCACTTCAGCCGCATCAGCGCGCCTTCGGCCATGGCGCGGGCGCGGGCCGGACCCTGCTCGCGATCGCCAACCAAAGGTGCGATCGCTTCCTTGTTCCACTCCTCGCTATGCTTGATGTCGAGCACGGCGTGAAGGTCGAAATAGCGGCGCATCTTCGCCTCCAGGCCGAGCCGGCGCATGGTGCGCGACACCGCGGCCGACCGGGCAGGCGCGGTGAGTTCGATCACGCCAAGCGCCCCGACACTGTGCCAGGCATAATCGCGGTTCGTCGCCATGCCGGTCATGGCATTGGCGAGCGCCAGGCTCTCCCAGCAGGTGGTCCCGATCCTCGGCTTCAGTCCCAGTTCCTCGACCACGAACTCGAGCATCGGCCCGTGCATCGCCTTCATGTTGCCGCGGCCCATCTCGTCCCAGTAGTTGCGGGCAAGCTCCATCTTCGCACGGTCCGGCAGGCGCACCTGGGTCAAGGCGACGAGATCGTCGAAGCCCGCCTCGCCGGCGGCCTCCTGGGTAAGGTAGATGCCGAGGTCATCCAGCGTCGCCTCGGTCTCGAGCCAGTCGAACAGCCGGTCGTGCTGCCCCGGGCCCTCGGCCTCGAGCGCTTCGAACCAGGCGATGAAACCCTCGACATCGGTCGGCGCGGCCGCAGCCTCGTCCTGCACCTCGGCGCGCAGTTCCTCGAGGAAGCCCATTTCGAGCCGCACCATCCGCGCGTCGCGGTCGATGCGCCCGCTGCCGACTGGCCCGGGGAAGGAAGGAGCGAGCCGCTCCCGGTTCCAGTGGCTGAGTGCCCGCTGGAAGACGTCGTTGAAGAACTGCGACCCCGACAGGGTCGACTGGAAGCGCGTGGCCATTGTTTTCTCGCGTGGATTCAGGGGTTGAGGAGCAAACGGGCCCGCGACCCCTTCTGTTCCGGTCCTGGACGAAAGCCCGCCCGTGCGTGCAAGGTGCAAGAAACCGGTCGCCGGCCGGGGCCTCCGGCGGACAAAAGAACATGCCGATCCTGCTCGCTTCCAAGGCCGCGGCCGCGCTCCCGATCCGGGCTGAGCCGTCCATGCTCGCCGACGATCCGACCGCCTTCCACACCGGCCTTCCGGCGATGGGCTATTCACCCGGCAAGCGCCACCTCACCGGCGCGCCGTACCCATTATCGAGGGAAGCAGCGACACCCACTGGGTCGCGCTCGGCGGCTGCAACGAAACAACAACTTGATTGGCGGCTCAATTTGGGAGCTTGGGCGACAGCGGCGCTTCGTTACTGGCGAGATCGACCTTCTTCAGGGCCATCGTTACGCCGACACAGGCCGCGAATATCGCAACTGTGTGAATGTTATAGAGCGCGCCATCGATAAACGAATAGAAGGCCAGACCGATGATGGAGCAGACCAGCGGCAAGGTTTCCGGCGAGCTTCGCTCCAGCGTCTTTCGCGCCGCCCAAACAGCCAGGATCACGACGAGCACGAGCCCGACAACACCCCATGCGAGCAGCACTTGAAGAATGATATTATGCGGATGGAAGCACCAGATGATGCCAGTCAGGATTTCTGTCTGGCCTTCGCCATATCCGAACCACGGGCGCTGCGAAATCAACTCGATGACGTCGCGCCAAAGCTCGATTCTGCCATTGTCGCTGCTTTCGGTCATCCGGTTCACACCGATCAGGGAAGCCGGCGAAGATGCCGATCGGGCAAGCGCCGCACCCACAGCGGCACTCACCAAGAAGCCGCCCCACACTTCGAACCGGCGAACAGTTGGAAAAAGCAGAAGACTGGCTGCCAGGGTGCCCGCCGAAGCCACCACGGCACCCCGTGATCCGGACCAGAACACCAGCATGAACGCGGCTGCGAGGACCGGAAGCGGCCAAAGCTTGCCTTTGCCAAGCAGGCCAAGGCAGAGCCCGATCGCCACAGCCGCGTAGATTGCAAATGAGCGCGGGTTGCCCAGGCCCGGCATCTCTCCAACCCAGGCGAAGTCAGGCGGCGCCGTGAGCGCAAGATAGCCGATCAGAGCAGTGCAGAGAACAAATCCCCACAACAATCCCGCGATCAGGTCGGAGGCGCGAAACAAATAAGCCGCGGCGAATCCGAAGAGCACGTGGAGAGTCCACAATTCGGTCATCAACAATGCCTTGCGGGGATCAGGCGAAAAGAAGACCATAGTCCAGGCCAAGGTCAGCAGGGCCGCCAAGCACATGGTCGGCGAGTTGCGGCGGATCCTCATGCCCTGCAGGAAAGCGGCGATGACGGTGGCAAGCTCGGCCACGACGATCGTGGGAACGTACACCTTCATCAGCCATGTCTGCTCGTGGTTTCCCCACGTCATCAACATCAGCAGTGCAGGCGCCAGGCCAAAGGCCCCGCATAGTAATCGCCCGAGCATGTGGTGATTACTACCGCGTTCCAATTTACGCGTCATCCTGCTTCCTCGGCAAGCCATTCGAGCCTTGGCTAACAGGTCTCACGCTCGAATGATTGGGGCGGTCATGCTCGGTTCCGGTGTTGTCACGGCGACTGCCAGGACGCGATCTGCGCGATCGCTTTCGACGGCTACACAGCGCTTGGAACGTCCGACTATCCGGTGATCATTGGACCACTGTTGCAATGTCGCCGTTCGAGCCCCCGCTCGTGAACCAACGGCGATCGCCTCGGGGCAGCGGGCAGCCAAGAATTTCGACTTGCCCTGCGGTGGGGAACCGGTCGCCGAGCTGTGCCGATGCCTGCCCGATCCAAGCGAAAGGTCCAAGCGGACGCTCTGAAATGGCTTCGCGAGGGCCTCACCAGCAGCTCAGGCGAGTGCCGGCTCCATGCAGCTGGGACCTGCCCTGCACGGCCTCTCGGGCGTGGTTCTCAAGACCATGCCAAGGCCGTCGCCTGCGCCTCTGCTGATCAAGACAACTTCTCCGCCCCGCTCACGCCGGCATCAAGGCACCGCGCAGGATCTTCTGCTCAAGCGCCCTACCCGCACCAAGGGCCACGCAGTCCATGGGATCGTCGGCGATGTGGACGGGGAGCCCTGTCGCCTCGTGAAGCAACGTATCAATCCCACGAAGCAACGAGCCCCCGCCCGTAAGGGTGATTCCGTGGTCTATGACATCGGCGGCGATTTCGGGCTGAGTATGCTCAAGAGCCGTCCTCACCACCTCGATGATCTGGCTGACTGGCTCGCCGAGCGCCTCCGCCACCTGGGCTTGAGTGAGTTGCACCTCGCCCGGGACACCCCGCGTGACGTCGAGCCCGCGAACCTGCGCGATCAGACCGCCCCCATTCGAAGGCCGAAGCGCCGATCCTATCTCGAGCTTGATCCGCTCGGCAGTTCCCTCACCGATAAGAAGATTGAACTTGCGGCGGACATAAGATGAAATGGCTTCATCCATACGGTCGCCACCAACCCGGGCCGACCGGCAATAGGCCAGCCCCTGAAGCGAGATAACTCCAACTTCGGTGGTTCCGCCCCCGATGTCGACGACCAGCGACCCCACTGGGTCCGCCACCGGAAGCCCGGCCCCGATCGCTGCAGCCATGGGCTCCTCGATCAAGGAGACGCTTTCCGCTCCAGCACTGCTGACGGCATCGCGAATGGCCCGGCGCTCGACGGAGGTGGCGCCCGACGGAATGCAGATGACGACCTCCGGCCGCCGCTTGAAGCGGCTCTGGCCGCCCCCGGCCTTGCGGATGAAATGCTTGATCATCTCTTCAGCGACTTCGAGATCGGCAATGACTCCGTTGCGAAGCGGCCGAACGGTTCTGACGTTCTGCGGCGTTTTGCCCAGCATCAGCTTAGCCTCGTTCCCGACGGCCCGGACCTTCTGGATGCCGTCAACGGTCTCCAATGCCACTACGGAAGGCTCACGGGTGACGATCCCGGCCCCTCGGACATACACCACGGTGTTGGCGGTCCCGAGGTCGATGGCAATGTCGCGAGACGATGAAAAAAAGAGGCTACGCACAGGACCCCCGGATTCGGATTGCGGTCGAAGAATAGGCTTGCGGCACACGCTTTAACTGCAACGATAGGGGCCGCCAGTCGCTAACGGCTGTTAGCAGTAAAGCGCGCGAAAAGTGCGCTGAAACGTGGGGCTCGCCGTCAGCAGAACTCGCAAGTGCCCCACCCCGAACCCTTCAAGAGCTGCCGTTCAGCGCCGTTTTGCTTTTCCTCGAGGGGCCCGCAAGAGGATCATCCGGCCTCAGGGTGATCTCGAACTCACGTCGATTCACGAGCAGGTTGAATGAGCTCTCCGATACTCTCGGCCAGCTTTTCGAACGAAAACGGCTTGGTGATGAGCAGCATGCCCGGTTCGAGGAAGTCGACCAGTGATGTCGCATGCTCGGCATAGCCGGTGATGAACAGGATCGGCAGGTCAGGGCGAATGCGGCGGGCTTGGTCGGCCAGATCGCGGCCGTTGATGCCCGGCATGCCGATGTCGGAGATCATCAGATCGATCCGCTCGTCGGACTCGAGACAGGGCAAGGCGGCCGAGGGGTCAGCGATTTCGATCGCTTCGTAGTTCAGTTCTTCCAGAACTTCGCGGACGAGCATGCGAACGGCATCCTCGTCCTCGACGACGAGTACCCGCTGGCCGGCGCCCTTGGCGGCGGGAGGTTGCTCGGCGCTTTCGATCGGCGCGCTGATGCGGCTGGTCGGCAGGTACAGGCACACGGTGGTGCCCGCGTCGGGTTCGCTTCGGATCTGCACGGTGCCGCCGCTCTGCTGGGCAAAGCCGTAGACCATGGACAAGCCAAGGCCGGTGCCCTGTCCCAAGGGCTTGGTCGTGAAGAAGGGCTCGAACACCTTCTCCAGCACCTTGGGCGGCATGCCGCTGCCGGTGTCGACGACGGAGATGCGCAGGCTCTTGCCGTTTCCCGTCTCCGGGCCGGCGTCCGGGTTGTCGGCGAGCGCCGCAGCAATCACCAGCTCGCCACCGTCAGGCATCGCGTCGCGAGCATTGAGCGCGAGGTTGAGAATGGCGTTCTCGAGCTGGTTGGCGTCTGCCAAAACATTGGGAAGATCGTCGGCGATTTCGAGCCGAAGCTCGATGTTCTCCGGCAGTGCATGGGAGACGAGCTGCGCCACTCCCTGAAGCACCGCGGCGACGTCGAGCGGCTTGGGATCGAGCGGCTGGCGGCGCGCGAACGCCAGCAGACGATGCGTGAGTGAAGCGGCACGCTCTGCCGACTTCAGGGCCGTCTCAAGATAGCGCTCGAAGCCGTCGAAGCGATCGTCGGCGAGACGCCGGCGCATCATGTCGAGCGATCCGATGATCCCGGTCAGCATGTTGTTGAAGTCGTGCGCGATGCCGCCGGTCAGTTGGCCGACCGCTTCCATCTTCTGGCTTTGGCGAAGCGACGCTTCGGCGCGTTCCCGCTCCGCGACCTCTTCCTTGAGGCGCTGCATCGCCAGTTCGAGCTCGGCCGTCCGCTCGCGCACCTGGCCTTCGAGCTGATCCGCGGCCCTCGACAGTGCCAGGCGCTGCTGGTGCAGGTCGACGAACACGCCGACCTTGCTGCGGAGGATGTCGGCCTCGATCGGCTTCTGGATGAAATCGACGGCGCCCGCTTCATAGCCTCGGAAGCGGCGGTGGGTGTCGCCACTGCCGGCCGTCACGAAGATGATCGGCACCCGCCGCGACCGCTCGTTGCCGCGCATGAACTCGGCAAGCTCGAAGCCGTCCATGCCCGGCATCTGCACGTCGAGCAGGGCCAGTGCGACGTCGTGCTTGAGCAGGAGCTCGAGCGCTTCCTCGCCGGACCGGGCGCGCAGGAACATGAGGTTGTCGGCCTTCAACAAGGCCTCGAGCGCAAGGAGGTTCTCGTCGAGGTCGTCGACGATCAGCAGGGGCACGGGCGTGGCGGTGTCGGTCATTGAGCTCCCACGCTGAGCAGGTAATCGGTGATGGCGTCGAGCGACAATGCCCGTGCGGCAGAGCAACGGGCAAGGGCGGCGGCCGGCATGGTGGCGGCATAGGCGGTTGCGGGGTCCTCCACCAGCACGGTTCCGCCGGCCTCCTCGATGAGGACTGCACCGCGTGCGCCATCCTCGTTTGCACCGGTCAGCACGACACCCAGCAGCCCCGCGCCGAAACTGTCCGCCGCGCTTTCGAACAGGACGTCGATGGACGGGCGTGAGAAGAGGACCGGCTCATCGGCGGAGAGGGAGATGCTGGCGTCGGGCTCGACCAGCAGGTGATAGCCGGGCGGTGCGAAGTAGATGGTGCCTGGCAGGATGGATTCCTTGTCGTCAGGCTCGACCACCGCCATCGCGCACTTGGCCGAGAACAGGGCGGTGAGCCCCGACGGCGCGGAAGGAACATGGACCACGATCAAGATCGGCAGGGAGAAATCGTGCGGAAGCCTCGGGAGGATCTCCGACAGAGCCTGCACCGCTCCCGCCGAAGCTCCGATCACGATCGCAGTCGGCGCCTGCGCGGTCACGCATCACTCCGCTGGTAGATCTTCTCTTCGCGCACGAAGTCGGTGAAGGCATCGACATGCTCGGAGAAGCGGAGGGTTTCCTTCGACCCGAGGCCAAGGAATCCGCGCCGGGTGAGGGAATCGCGGAACAGGCCCACCGCACGGTCCTGGAGTGGCCGGTCGAAGTAGATCATCACGTTGCGGCACGACACCAGCTGGCACTCGGTAAAGACCTCGTCACTGACCAGGCTGTGATCGGAGAAGACGACCTGCGCCCGCAGCTTCTTGTCGAACGCGGCCCGTCCATAGGCGGTGGTGTAATAGTCCGCGAGCGAGGTCCTGCCTCCTGCCTGCTGGTGGTTGCGGGTGAAGGCAGCGATCCGGTCGAGCGGGTAGATGCCGCTCCGGGCGACATCGAGCGCCGCCGGGTTGATGTCGGTGGCGTAGATGATGGTCCGGTCGAGCAGCCCCTCTTCGAGCAGCATGATGGCGAAGGAATAGACTTCCTCGCCATGGCTGCAGCCGGCGACCCAGATCTTGAGCGAGGGGTAGGTGCGGAGGTGGGGAATGACCTTCTCGCGCAGCGCCCTGAAATAGCTCGGATCGCGAAACATCTCGCTCACCTGCACGGTCAGGTAATCGAGCAGCCGGCCGACCATCGCATCGCTGTGCAGCAGTGCGTCCTGCATCGCCGAAAAGGTCTGGAAGCCGAGCTGCTCCCTCGCCTGCCGGAGGCGGCGCTTGATCGATGCCCGCGCATAGTGGCGGAAGTCGTAGTGGTAACGCAGGTAAAGCGCTTCCAGCAGGAGCTGGATCTCGATATCCTCGACCGGTTCGGTGGGCTCCCTGCTCACCGCGGCATCCACACCCGGACGAGCGACAGGAGCTTGTCGACGTCGAGGGGTTTGGCCATGTAGTCGCTGGCGCCGGCCGCGAGGCACTTCTCCTGGTCGTCCGGCATCGCCTTGGCGGTGAGCATGATGATCGGCAGCTTGCCCCAGCGCTGGTCGTCGCGGATCCGCCGGGTCGCCTCAAGGCCGTCCATCACCGGCATCATCACGTCCATCAGGACGAGATCGATCGGATCACCGCCCGTGCTGGCCTTGCCGAGAGCGTCCAGCGCCTCCTGACCGTTGCGAGCGATGGCGACGCGCACGCCGCGCGGCTCGAGGATGTTGGTGAGCGAATAGACGTTCCGCACGTCGTCCTCGACGACAAGGATCGTCCGCCCCTCCAGCAGGGCATCGCGGTTGCGAGCCTGCTGGATCATCCGCTGCTGTTCCGGCGGAAGCTCCGAGACGACCTGGTGGAGGAACAGGGTCACCTCGTCGAGCAGGCGCTCGGGCGACTTGGCGCCCTTGATGATGATCGAGTTCGAGTAGCGGCGCAGGCGCTGCTCGTCGGCCTGCGACAGGTCGTGGCCGGTGTAGACGATCACCGGCGGGAAGCTGTGGCCACCTTCCTTGCTCAAGGTCTCGAGCAGCGAGAAGCCCGAGGCATCGGGTAGCGAGAGATCCAGGACCATGCAGTCGAAGGTCTCCTCGCTCAGCAGCTTGAGGCATTCGGCGGCGGTTCCGACCCCCACCGTCTCGATTTCCGGCCCGGCCAGCAGTCTGGCGACGGCATCGCGCTGGGTTTCGTCGTCCTCCACGATCAGCACCCGGCGCATGGTGCGGGTGAGCTGGGCTTCCAGCGTTCCCAGCGCCTGCGCCAGTTCCTCGCGCTTCACCGGCTTCACCAGATAGCCCATCGCGCCGAGCGAGAAGGCCGTCTGCGTCTGATCGCTGGCCGAAATGACATGGACGGGAATGTGCCGGGTGGCATCTTCGCGCTTCAGCCGGTCAAGCACCGCCAGCCCGGACTGATCGGGAAGCCCCAGATCGAGGACGATGCCGCTCGGCTTGTGCTCGCGCGCCAGTTCCAGCGCTTCCTCGGCAGTGCCGGCGACGAGCGTCTGGAAGGAGGCCTCCCGGGCGATGTCTCGGACGATCTTGGCGAAGGTGCGGTCATCTTCCACGATCAGCAGCACCCGGCGGCCAGCCCCGAGCTCGTCACGGTCGTCGTCGAGCGGCGCCGACCGGACAGCCTTGCGCTTCGGCTTGGCCGGCGCGGACACCGGATCGGCGAGGGCATGAGCGGAAGCGCGGGCCGGCGCGGCGGGTTGCGGCCGGGAAGGCACCAGCGCCGGATCATAGTCCAGCGGGATGGTGACGGTGAAGCTGCTCCCGGCGCCAGGTTCGCTCTTGAGCGCGATCGCTCCGCCGAGCAGCCGGGCGAGCTCGCGCGAGATGGAAAGGCCAAGGCCGGTGCCGCCGAACTTGCGGTTGATCGAGCCATCGGCCTGCCGGAAGGCTTCGAAGATCGCCTGCTGCTGCTCGGGCGCGATGCCGATGCCCGTGTCGGTGACGGTCAGGGCAAGTCGGTCCCTGCCCGCCCTGGCGATGGCAAGGGTGACCGAGCCGGCCTCGGTGAACTTGAACGCATTGGCGAGCAGGTTCTTGAGTATCTGTTCCAGCCGCTGGCGATCCGAGACGATGGCTGCGGGCGCAGCCTCATCGATGTCGATCTCGAACGACAGGCGGCGCTCGGCCGCAATCGGATCGAACGTCCGCTGCAAGTCCTTGACCAGCCGCGCGATGGCAACATCCTCGGGCCGCACTTCGACGTGGCCCGCCTCGATTTTCGACAGATCGAGAATGTCGTTGATGAGGTTGAGGAGGTCGTTGCCGGACGCCTGGATCGTGCGGGCATATTGTGCCTGCTCGTCGGTCAGGTTGCCGGTCGGGTTGTCGCCGAGCAGCTTGGACAGGATCAGAAGCGAGTTGAGCGGAGTCCGCAGCTCGTGGCTCATGTTCGCCAGGAAATCGGACTTGTACTGGCTGGCCTGTTCAAGCTCGCGCGCCTTGGCCTCGACTGCGGAAGTCGACTCGGCGAGGTCGTCTCGCTGGCGTTCGAGCAGCTGTGCCTGCTCCTCAAGCTGCGAGTTGGTCTGCTCCAGCTCGACCTGCTGCTGCTCGAGCCTCACCGCCGATTCCTTGAGTGCCCGGCCCTGCTCCTCGAGCTCCTCGTTGGACACCTTGAGCTCCTCGCTCTGGACCTGCAGCTCTTCCGACTGGCGCTGGGTTTCCTCGAGCAGAAGCTGCAATTCCGTGCGGTACTTGGCTGACCGCAGCGCGGTCCCGGCCGGTCCCGAAATCTGCGCAAGAAGCTCCATCACCTTCTCATCGACTTCCCGGAGAAAGCCGAGCTCGATGACTGCGTTGACGACCCCTTCGGCATGCAGCGGTGCGATCACGAGATGGCGCGGCTTGTCACGACCGAGTGCCGAACCGATCGTGAGATAGCCTTCGGGCACGTCATCGACGATCATCGGCTCGCCGGACTCGGCCACTCGGCCCAACAGGCCCTCCCGCAGAGCAAATCGCTGCGTGACATTCGCGTCGGCCGGCACTCCGAGCATGGCCTTCCGCTCGAACACGCCATGCTCGCCCTTGAACAGGACGCTCGCCTGGGCACCGGTGTAGCTGGTCAGGAAGTCGACGATGTCGCCGCTGAGGTCGCGGACATTCTTGTCGCCGAGCATCGCCTGGCCGAGCCCGACCTCACCCGATTGCAGCCACAGTTGCCGCCGCCGGGCAATGGTCGTGCGATGAGTGAGGAAGCCGATCCCTATCGTCAGCGCCATGCCGAGCAGGGTCGCCATGATCGCGCTGAGAGTCGCGGTGCGGAATGCCGCGTCCCGCGAGTCCAGCCGTGCCACGCGGTTCCGACGCTCCTCGGTGCGCAACTGGGCGATCCTCGCCCGAACGGCATCCATCTCCGCCTTGTCGCGGTCAGCGTCGATGGTGGCGAGGGTCCCCTCGAGGCCACGGCTCTGCCGGATTGCGATGGAGCGGGCGAGCCCTTCGAACTTGGCTGCGACCTGTGGGCGCAATGCGCGCAGGTTGGCCTGCTGCACCGCGTCGTCGCGCGTCAGGCGATCAAGGGCTTGGAAGCTGTTGGCGCTGCGGACCTGGGCGTCGCGATAGGGTTCCAGATAGGAAGGATTGCCGGTCAGGAGGAATCCCCGCTGCTCGGTTTCCGCATCCTGCATGGCAGACAGAAGGTCGCCAAGGCCGGTGATCACTTCATGAGTAGCGGTGACCCGGTCGGTCTCGGTCCGGACCGCCTGGATGTTGAGATAGGTAATGACTCCGGTCGCAAGGAAGAAGACAAGCGCCGCGACTACCCCGACGATCGTTCCAAGGTTCGCTCGGTCGGCAGAAGCGCTCCCGTGGTTCTTCTTCATGGCTTTCGGTAATTCCCCTGGTCTGGCGCAAACGCGCGTTTCCATGCCGGGGTGACTTTCGCAACCTCGAATCGAAGTGCGGGGTATTGGTGGGCGCCTTCGCCATTCAGCAGTCGGATGCTTCGATCAGCTTGGGCGGGGGACCTCGTCGACCACCAGTCTTTCCGCTTGCCACCACAGGTCATTGTCCGGCCGGCAAAGGATCCTTCGGTCCTGATGTCGGCATCGATCCGCCCGTGACCCCGTTCCGCCGTTGGTCGAAGGACAGTTGCGGCAGGGCCCGGGAGGCGGGACGGTGCAGGCGTCATCAGCATCACCGGGAAACATCGCCTTGAACGCTTCCGCGAGCCGCCTTCTGGGCGCCTTCCTCTTCTCCACTGCGATCATCGACCCCGTTTCCAGTGCCGCTGCTCAGTCGGCAAAGATGGCAACGCCGACGATCCCCTTCGCTGAACGCAAGCTCGCCAACGGGCTTCGGGTGATCGCCATCCGCGACACCAGTACGCCCGACGTGACCGTCTCGATGTGGTATGAGGTGGGATCCAAGCACGATCCCGCGGGTCGCTCCGGCTTCGCCCACCTGTTCGAGCACATCCTCAGCCGGAAGACGGTGAACATGCCGTACAACGCCATCAACAAGATGGTGGACGACATCGGCGGAACGCGGAACGCCAGCACCTGGTACGACCGGACCAACTATTACGAGACGGTTCCTGCCCAATATCTCGAGCGCATGCTGTGGACCCATGCCGAGCGCATGGCCCGGCCGGTGATCGACAAGGAAGTGTTCGAAACCGAGCGCAACGTCGTCAAGGAGGAGCTGCGCCAGCGGGTGCTCGCTCCGCCGTATGGCCGGCTTTATTCCTTTGCGCTTGGCGAGAACGTCTACAACGTCCTGCCGCACCGGCGGCCCACCATCGGCAGCATCTCCGACCTTGACAGCGCCACGCTCGAGGATGCGCGCGCGTTCCACGAAGCCTTCTACGGCCCGGACAGCGCAACCCTTATCGTGTCCGGCAACTTCCAGCCGGCGCAGCTCGACGCGCTCGTGAACAAGTATTTCGCCGCAATTCCCCGGCGCGCCCGCCCGGCCAGCCTCGCCATCAAGGGCAAGGACCAGCCGCTGACAGGACGGAGGGTCAACGCGACCGGGCCCAATGTGCCCTTGCCGGTGGTCGGCTCGGCCTGGCAGACGCCGGGCGCCGCAAGCCCCGACATGGCGGCGCTGGAAGTGCTCGACGGAATTTTCAGCCGGGGCGACAGCAACCGTCTCCAAACCGCCCTGGTGAAGCCGGGCTTGTCGACGCAACCGATCAGCCGGCTCAACGACACGGAAGAACAGGGCTATTATGCGCTGATGGCCATAGTCGCGAGCGGGGGCGAACCGGAGGTGGTCGCGACCGAGCTGGACCGGGCGCTGGATGCATTGCGCAAGACTGGCCCGACTGCGGCGGAGCTTACCGAAGCCAAGAACGAGCTGCTCTCGGCCGGACTGCAGGAGCGTGAGGTCGCCAGCAGCCGCGCCTTCACCCTCGGCGAGGGCCTCGTCCGCACGGGTGATCCGCGTGCCGCCGACAAGCGTCTGGCCGCCATCACGCGGGTCACCGCCGCCGATGTCCAGCGCGTCGCCCGCACCATCCTCGATCCTGCGAGACGGATCGAGCTTCGCTACGCCAGGGGCGACGGCGACGCCAAGGGCTGGGCCAATCCCACGCCCCTCCCCCGCTTCTCCAGCCCGCCGCCCGCCGCGCAGCCGCCGCTGGCCCTTCTGCCCGAGGGTCAACGCCAGGCGCCACCCGCTCCCGGCACGCCGGCCACCTACGCAATGCCGAGCCTGACCGAGGTGACGCTCGCCAATGGCATGAAGCTGGTGACTGCCCGGACCGGGACGGTGCCGCTGGCGACCCTGACCGTCGCCATTCGCGCGGGCTCGGCGGTGGAGCCACGCGGCAAGGCCGGTCTGGCTGCGATGGTCGCCGAGATCGCCAGCAAGGGCACGACCACCCGTTCGGCCGACCAGATCGCGGCCGGTCTGGAGAGCCTCGGTGCCGAGCTTTCTTCGTCGGCGTCGCTTGACGGAACGGTCCTGTCGGTGACTGCGCCCGTCGCGACCCTACCGCAGGCGGCGGAGATCCTCGGCGATATCCTCGCCAACGCGACCTTCCCGGAAGAGGATTTCGCCCGCGAGCGGAAGCGGGCCCTCGATGGGCTCCAGGTCGCGCTCAAGGATCCCAACCAGATCGGCGGACGCGTTCTGCCGGCGGTGCTGTTCGGCACTGCGCCTTATGGGGCTGTACCCGGGGGCACCCCGGCCACGCTGGCCGCGCTGAGCCGCCAGGACCTTGCGTCCTTCCGCCAGACCTGGTGGCGCCCCGACCTCACCACTGCCTTTGTGTCAGGGGGGATCGACCCGGCACAGGCAAGGCAGCTGACGGATCGTGCCTTGGGGCGCTGGCGAGCCACAGGGACCGTCCCCGCACTGCCGGCCGACGTGGCTGGAAGTGAGCAGGCTCCCCGCACGCTGGTCATCGATCTGCCTGGGGCAGGACAGGCGACCGTGATCGCCGCCGTGCGCGGGATCTCGCGCGGAGACTCGGCCTACTATGACGCCCTGCTCGCCAACAGCATTCTCGGCGGCTCGTCGACCGGGCGACTGTTCCAGGAGATCCGGGTCAAGCGTGCGCTGAGCTACGGCGCCAACAGCTCGCTTGCGGCCGGTTTGGGCGGCGGCACATTGTCGGCCAGCGCTTCCACCAAGAACGAGAGCGCGGCGGAAGTGGCGCAGGTGTTCCTCGAGGAATTCTCGCGGATCGGCAGTGAGCCGCTCAGCGCTGCGGACGTCGAGAACCGCAAGACGTTCATGGTCGGAAGCTTTCAGCGCTCGCTTCAGAGCAGTGCCGGCTTCAACGCCAACTTGGCCGGAGCGGCGCTCCGCGGCGTTTCGCCGGGCGAGCAGCTCTCCTACGCGGATCGGGTGCGCTCGGTCGGCGGGACTGCGGCCACGTCCGTGATGGGACGGCTCCTGCAGCCGAACCGGGTCAGCCTGATCATCGTCGGGGATTCGTCGAAGTTCATCGATAAGCTGAAGGCACTCCGCCCCAACGTCCAGATCGTCCCGGCCGACAAGCTTGATCTCGCCACCGCCGGCTTGGCTTCGGGGCAGTAGATCGAGGACTGCTTGCCGATGGGACTGGGCGACAGCTCAGGCCCGTCGGTGGGTCGTGTTGGCGGCATCGCGGTGACATCGGCCGGTTCGGTGCCGCATGTGCCGGTGATGTGGAGCCCTCCCGGAAATCATCTTTGATATCGGGCTCAACCGAAACCCGCCGTTCCGCTTGCCACCGGGAGCAGATGACCGGGTCAACCAGCTCGAAGTTCGGCGACCCGCAGCTAGCGGACAATCCGCCGGCCGCACGCGTGCGGCCATTGGGACCGTATCACCAGCGATCTCCAGCCCGCGTTTCACCCTGTTGCCAACGATGAGTCCCAAGCTAGTCTCGGCGCAAAGATTGCTGCAGGCCCTTGCGGCAGTAAGGAGCTGATCCGAAAGGCACATTTACAATGACATTGTTGCTTCGCGCCGTCGCCTTGTCGTTCGTGGCTCCGTTCCCCGCTGCCGCCCAGGATCAGCTGTTCCGCTATCAGCCGCACGAGCAGACCCGCTGGGTCAGTCCGGAAAATCCGACCGGCGCAAAGGGAGCAGGAGGCCGAGAGAACAAGGGTGCCAAGGGGCATGCCTTCGAGACAATCCCGAAGGGTGGCTCCCACGTCCTCGCCGATGTTCGCGGCGCCGGCATCATCGACCGGATCTGGATGACGATCGAGGACCGTTCGCCCGAAGCGCTCCGGGGTCTCAGGCTCGAAATGTACTGGGACGGTGCGCGCACACCGGCCGTTTCCGTGCCGCTCGGCGATTTCTTCCTCCACGGCGCCGGTCAGATGGTCTCGATGGAAACAGCACTGCTGGCAAGCCCCGAAGGACGCTCGTTCGTTTCGTACATCCCGATGCCTTTCCGCACGGGTGCCAGGATCGTCGTGATCAACGAGTCGCCAAAACCCGTGAATCTCATCTTCTTCGACGTAAACTACCGGCAACTCGCGCAGCAGCCCGCCGACACCCTCTACTTTCACGCCTGGTGGAGCCGTGAGCGAGCAACCAAGCTCGGCCGCGATTTCCGTATCCTGCCTCGCATCCAAGGCCGGGGCCGGTTCCTCGGCGCAAGCGTTACCGTGCTGACCAATCCCGTTTACGAGAAGACCTGGTGGGGCGAGGGAGAGGTCAAGATTGCACTAGACGGCGACCAGATGAGCCAGCCATCGCTCGTCGGTACCGGCACAGAGGATTACATCGGAACCGCCTGGGGCCAGGGCGCCTTCATCAACCGCTATCAGGGGGCGCCGATCGCGACGTGGGAAGACGACGGGCGGTGGACCTTCTACCGTTGGCACATTCCAGATCCGATCTGGTTTCACAAGGATATCGAAGTCGCGCTTCAAGTCATCGGAGGCGCTCGCAAGAACATCGTCCAGGGCCTCCTCGCCAAGGGGGCGCCTCTCCTTCCAGTCACCATCGACCCAGGGAGCCGCAACAACTTCCAGAAGCTGCTGGAAAGCGGCAAGAAGCTGTCCGATCCCTCGCTTCCGGACGGGCATACCAATTATTACCGGAGCGATGACGTGGCGGCCGTCGCTTACTTCTACCTTGATCGTCATGAAGGCGCACTTCCGCCGATCAGCGGCCCTGCTGAGCGCCTCGAAGCCCTTCGCAAAGTGCAACCGAAGTAGACCTTTGCACGACGCGCCAGCCTGCCCTGCCGGAGAGCTGCTGCTTGGGGCGAGGGTCCGCAAGGGCGAATGCGGCTCGCCCGCTTTGGAGGCCGCCGCCTCCGCGCCGACCCTCGCGCCACCTTCAAAGGCAGCTACTTACCGGCTCCCCCGCCAGATTTGCCCGGAGGCGACCCTGGTCGGCGCATCAGGCCAGCGCTTCGCAAGGCGTCTTCGATGACCTCCCTCACCCCTCCGTGTCGAAGCGGTCGCCCGGGTGGCGGCGGCGCTGATACGGAAGGGGTCGGCTTTGCGGCCTCGGCCGCTTTGCTCGCCTGCCCTGGCACTGCTTTTCGCGGCTTGCCGCGGCCGCGATCGAGACCCCAGAAGGCGACGATCCTACGGGTAGACGAAATCCCCACGTCGAGCATGTAGGGACCGGCAGTCTCCCCGCCACCACCCGAAGCTGCACTGATCGGGGTTCCGTGGCCCATGTCGGCAATGACATATTCCTCGATGACCTCGACGCCTTCCGAATTGTTCCATGAGCGGCGGAGGTGGCCGGCGACCTTCTCGGTGGTTGATGGCATCGAGGCGATCGCGTGCAGCCCGCGCCATTGGTCGATCAGCGCAGCCGCATTCCCGGCATCGACCGTTTGGTCGCTGCTGCCGTGCCAGACCGACAGGCTTGGCCAGCGGCCGCGGTGATCCGAGGCGGACCTAACGAGCCTGCTGAGCTGGTCGGGATCCAGTGCCGTTGGTCCACGCATCTGCTCGAACGCCTCCGGCACCGACATGGCCGTGCCGAAGGGAAGGCCCGCGATCGAAGCCCCTCCCGCGAAGACTTCGGGGTAGGTGGCAAGCATCACGGCCGTCATCGCCCCGCCCGCGGAGAGGCCCGTCACATACACTCGACCAGGGTCGAGAACGTGTTGGGAACACATGGCCTCCACCATCTGGACGATGGATCGAGGTTCGCCGCCGCCTCGCCCGTTATCGGCCGGCGAGAACCAGTTGAAGCAAAGGTTCGGATTGTTGCTTCGCTGCTGTTCGGGAAACAGCAGGGCAAAGCCATGCTCGTCCGCCGCCCCTGTCCAGCCGGCGCCGCGATTGTAGCTGCTGGCGGTCTGGGTGCAGCCGTGGAGAACCACGACGAGCGGCGCTCCGGCGGGCAGATCATCCGGGACATAGTATCGGGCGACCAAAGCACCTGGATTGGAACCGAAGCCGGTAAGCTGTTCCAGGCGCTCGTCTGGCTGGTGCTCGAGCGGACCCGGCATTCGGCCCCGGAAGGCGTTCAGGCGGGTGATCGTTTGATGAAGGCCACGGATGTTGCTTCTCCCGCGCCACGATAGGCGCCCGCATCAACGTGCAGACCAGCATTTTGCTGCACTGCAGCATGGATTATGCGCGTTGATGGTCCCCCAACCATGCCGAACAGCCGCTCACCGACGCTGCTGCAGGTCTCATATTGGTGGATGGGCGCACTCGGCGGGGCTGGTGATCCGTCCAGCGACGTCGAGCAAGGCCCTCAGGCGTCCGCGCGAAGGTCGAACGCTTCCCTGGTCCTGTTCGCAACCGCCACTAGCGACAGCATGACGGGAACCTCGACCAGCACGCCGACCACGGTCGCCAGCGCCGCTCCGCTGCCCAGCCCGAAAAGGCCGATCGCAACCGCGACCGCCAGCTCGAAGAAGTTGGACGTGCCGATCAAGGCGCAGGGCGCGGCGATCGGGAACGGCACCCGCCAGGCATAAGCGGCGGCGTAGGTCAGCAGGAAGATGCCATAGCTCTGGATGACGATCGGCGCGGCGATCAGGGCGATGAGTCCCGGCCGGCTCACCACTACTTCCGCCTGGAAGCCGAACAACAGCACGACCGTCGCGAGCAGGCCGACGATGGACATTGGCTTCAGCGCAGCGGTGAAGCTGCTGATCGAAGCCGCATCGCCGCCAGCTCTCGCCAGCAGCACCCGACGGGTGACGAAGCCGGCAGCCAGGGGGATGACGACATAGAGCACCGCCGACAGCAGCAGCGTCTCCCAGGGAACGATGATGTCCGTCACCCCAAGCAGAAAGGCGACGATCGGCGCAAAGGCGAACACCATGATGATGTCGTTCACCGATACCTGCACCAGCGTGTAGTTGGGATCGCCGCGGGTCATCTGCGACCAGACGAACACCATCGCCGTGCAGGGCGCCGCGCCCAGCAGGATCAGGCCGGCTATATATTGCTGTGCGTCAGCAGGGCTGACGAGGTCGGCGAACACGAATTCGAAGAAGAGCACGGCCAGCCCCGCCATGGTGAAGGGCTTGACCAGCCAGTTCACCACCACGGTGAGGACAAGTCCCTTCGGCTTCTCGCCCACCTGCCGCAGGCTGCCGAAGTCGATCGCCACCATCATCGGATAGATCATCGCCCAGATGAGCATGGCCACTGGCAAGTTTACGGAGGAATGCTCCAGGCTTGCCAGCCACCGGAACAGGCCCGGGCTCAAATTACCGAGCACCACCCCCGCCACGATGGCCATGGCGACCCAGACGGACAGCCACTTCTCGAACAGGCCGAGCCCAGCTGCCCTTAGCTCTTCCCGTGCCGCGACCGTCGCCATCAGCAGACCTCCGCCTTGCCGGTCGCGCCGTCGCTGCGACCGATGGCGCGCAGTACTTTGCGAAGCACCTCGAGCGCCTTGGGGTAGACCTCGCCCCTGGGATGGCTGCCGGCGCTATAGGCTCGAAAACCGCCTCGACCCATGTGGTGCAGGAGCGGTTCGCCGAGGATGGAGCGAGCCGAATTCGCAGTGCACAGGAAAAGGACAGTGTAGATCCTGCTCATGCGGTCGCCGGGGCGCAGCAGTTCACGGGGACGGGCGATGATGCCAGCGCCGCGAGTTCCGGACTGTCGCCATAGACCGTGGAGGTCCCGCTGGTGTGGAACGCCTCCCACAGCACTCCATCGGGGTCGGCGGTCCAGCTCTTTTCCGACTTGGCATAGCAGCAGGTGGTGGAGCCTTCTTCCAGCACCGGCCGGTCGGCGGCCTTCAGGCGGGCATAGACGTCCACCAGCTCACTCCGGTCATCCACCTGTATGCCGAGATGCTCGATGCCCTTGTGGGGGCCGCCGACGGAGATCGCGAAGTTCACGCGAGGGTCGTCCAGCATCCACTTGGCATAGTCGTCCTTGGCCACCGTCGGCTCGGCGCCGAACAGGGTCGAGTAAAAGTGGACGGAGGCGGAAAGGTCGGTCACACCGACGTGCACGTGCAAGCGCTTCATGCGGATTTCCTTTCGGGTTCGGTGGTCATGCAGCTTGCCGTCTGCGCGCAGTCCGCTCCGGCACAGCAATTCTCTAGGAGGAAGGCGATCAGGCCATTCATCGCCTGATAGTTCGCCCGGTAGATGAGCGATCGGTGCTGACGCTCCTGCAGGATCAGACCGGCATTGCGCAGCTGGGCCAGGTGAAACGAGAGGGAGCTGTTCGGAACGCCGAGTGCCTGCGCGATGGCCCCAGCCGGCAAGCCGCCCTCCCCCGCCTTCACCAGCAAACGGAACAGCGTCAAGCGATGCTCCTGGGCAAGCGCGGCAAGCGCCACGACAGCATCATCAGTGATCACATCATGCTCCTCACTTCGACGGGTCTCGAAATCACACGAACCGGCTGATGAGTCAACGACTATTCGAGAAAAATCGAAGGAACCGGGAACGACAGGCAAGTCGAACCCAGCG
Organism: Sphingomonas sp. LHG3406-1; assembly: GCF_029637485.1. Taxonomy (GTDB): domain Bacteria; phylum Pseudomonadota; class Alphaproteobacteria; order Sphingomonadales; family Sphingomonadaceae; genus Sphingomicrobium. The sequence continues at coordinate 1,135,743 of NZ_CP069128.1, forward strand.
CAAGATGAGGCGTCGGCGAGAAATGGAGATTTTCGGCAGTTTGGACGCAATGGCGCCGATTGTACGCGCTTGCGTCCTGACCGCCCTTGCTGTCGCCTGGACGCTGCTGCTTGCCCGCATCGTGGGCCTCAGGGCGTTCAGCAAGGCCACCGCCTTCGACTTTGCGGCGACGATCGCGACGGGCTCCCTGATCGCCCAGGCCGGGACACGCAGCAATTGGAGCGAATATGGTCAGGCCATGGGAGGAATTAATGCCATCTTCCTGGTGCAGTATCTGCTCGCTTGGGGCCGAACAATTTCGAACCGCTTTGCCGATGCGGTCGACAACACACCGGTGCTGTTGCTGGAACATGGTCGATTCCTCACAGCCGCCATGGAGGAGACCAGGGTCACCCGAGCGACCCTGTTGGAGAAGATCCGAATGTCCGTCGCGGAGCGGATCGAGGACGTGCGCGCCATCGTGCTGGAGACCACCGGCGACATCGCGGTAATGACCGGCGACATCGACCCCGAGCTGCTCAAGGGCGTCCGCCGAATCTAGCCCAGGTGGGAGAGTTGCAGGCGAAGTTCGCGAATCTCGTCGGCAAGCCGCGCGATATCCGCCGAGCCGGCTAGCGGAGCATCAGCTTCGGAAGCGTCACGGCCGATGAAGAAGCTGGCGAAGCTCGCCGTAATGTAGCCGAAGACGGCCAGGCCGTAGATTGACAGCAGGAGGGCGAGCGCTCGGCCCTCGGTGGTAAGTGGCCAGAAGTCGGATCCGATGCTGGTGACCAGCATGGCCGTCCACCATAAGGCATGGCCGTAGGAGGTGAAGCCGCCTTCGACCTCTTCCACCGGCTCGAAGCTGAGCATCCCGGCGGCGCCGAGCACGATGACCAGGATCGTCAATCCGAGAACGTAGCCGAAGCGTCGACGGCGCATGGTGATGCGGAGCGCGTTCATGCTTCGGTTGGCGGTGCCGACGATCCGCACCAGCCTTAGCGCTCGAAGCCCACGTGCGGCGCGAAGCACGGCCAGCGCCCGGAAGAAACGCAGTGCAGGCACGACCAGGGCGAAGATCGTCAGCCAATTGCGCCTGAGGAAGCTCGACCGATCCGGCGAAAGGAGCAGCCGAAGCGCGAACTCGGCAATGAAGATCACCCAGACCGCCGTGCTCGCCAGCGACAGCAAGGCGTTCTCGCCCCACAGCAGTTCGGCGACGACAATCAGCAGCCATGCAAGACCAAGCAGCGCCATCGGCAGGCGCAACCATTCGTCGAGTTCCTCAAGCACGCTCCAGCGCTCCGCGGCCGATGCCATGATCGTCTCCAGTGATTGCCTGCCTGCCAGTCAAGGCATGTCGGCCGGACGGCGTTCCCTGGTCGCCCCGGAAACCAACCGGTTCCTGAACCGTAATCACCGACACAAGGGGACTGTGATGGAAGGAAGCGAAGCGCTCCGGCTGTTCGGCATCACGCTGGTCGGAGCCACGCCGGAGAACGGCAAGAAGCTGCTGCTCACCATCTTCCTGGTGACGGCGGCCGTGCTGTTCGCGACGGTCGGACGGTGGCTGCTTGCCGGCACGCTCGGGCAGCGCGCTCGCCTCAACCGCTCCCGCTTCTGGGCACGGCAGGCGGTGGGCCTACTCGCTGGAGCGATCCTTGTGCTCGGCATCGTCTCCATCTGGTTCGACGATCCGACCCGGCTGACCACCGGGCTTGGGCTGGTGACGGCTGGCGTGGCCTTCGCCCTCCAGCGCGTGATCACCGCCATTGCTGGCTATTTCGTGATCCTGCGCGGCAAGACCTTCAACGTAGGCGACCGCATCGTCATGGGCGGCGTGCGCGGCGATGTCATCGCGCTGTCCTTCATGCAGACCAAGATCCTCGAAATGGGCCAGCCGCCGCCCGTCAGCGGAGCGGAGCCCGCCATGTGGGTCCACTCGCGCCAATTCACCGGGCGGATCGTCACGGTCAGCAACGACAAGATCTTCGATGAGCCCATCTACAACTACACCTACCATTTCCCCTACGTGTGGGAGGAAATCCGCCTGCCGGTGAAGTATGGCGACGACCGCGTCGCCGCCGAAGCCATTCTCCTCGAATCAGCCAGGCGACACGCGATCCGGCAGGACCAGCTCGATCCCCGGCACGGCGCGGATCTGGAGCGGCGCTATGGCATCCGCATCGGGGACGTAGAACCGAAGGTCTACTGGCGCCTTACCGACAATTGGCTGGAACTCACCGTCCGCTTCCTGTCCCCCGACCATGGCACGCGCGAGATCAAGGATGCGATGAGCCGCGAGATCCTTTCCCGGCTCGAGGCGCAAGGCATGGGCCTTGCCTCCGCGACCTTCGAGATCACGGGTCTGCCGGTGCTGACGGTGAATCAGAGAACGGAACCGAAATGAACGGAGGCTTCCGCGCAGCCCTGCAGGCGATCCGGTCCAGCTACTGGTTCATCCCGAGCATCATGGCATTGCTGGCCATCCTGCTCGGCGCGCTGATGATCTGGGTCGATGTCCGCTTGGGGTCCCGCTGGATCAGCGGGCTGAGCTGGTATCAGCAGATCAGGGCGGACGGCGCACGCGAGGTGCTGTCGACCATCGCGGGATCGATGGTGACTGTCGCCGGGGTGGTATTCTCCATCACCATCGTGGCGCTGTCCTACGCATCCAGCCAGTACGGGCCGAGAGTGCTCACCAACTTCATGAGCGATCGCGGAAACACGATCACGCTCGGCACCTTCATCGCGACCTTCCTCTACTGCCTGATGGTCCTGCGGACGATCCGCGGCGGGGACGACGACTTCGTTCCCCAATATGCGGTCATCGTGGCGATGCTGCTTGCGGTCTGCTCGATCGGGGTGCTGATCTACTTCATCCACCACGTGCCGCAGAGCATTCACATCAACAATGTGGTGGGTCACATCGGTGAGCAGCTGGTCCGGGGAGCGCGGAAGCGCTTCCCGGACATGATCGGAAGCGGATCCGCCTCTGCGGCGCGCGGGCAGACGCCGGAGGAGCGCGGCCCTTCGGTGACCGCGCCCGCAGCGGCGACCGGCTACATACAATCCATCGACGACGAGCAGCTATTGTCCATCGCATCCAAGGCCGACGTGCTGATCCGGCTGCGTTATCGGCCGGGCGACTTCGTGATGGACGGTCGAGGAATCGCCGAGGTCGCTCCGTCCGGCCACTGGAATGACGAATGCACCGGCAAACTGCAGGACTGCTTCACCGTCGGCAACAAGCGCACGCCCGAGCACGACCTGATGTTCCTGGTCAGCGAACTGGTCGAGATCGCGGCAAGGGCGCTGTCACCGGGCGTCAACGATCCGATGACGGCGATCACCTGCCTCGACTGGCTGGGCGCGGGCGGGAGCGAATTCGCCATCCGTGAGATGCCCGAGCCGGTTCGGCACGACGGGGACGGCAAGCCGCGCCTTGTCGCCGAGGCGGATAGCTTTGCTTTCTATGTGGATCGGGCGTTCGGCCGGCTGCGTCAGTATGCGGCGGCCGACGTGATCGCCGCGCTGCACTGGATCCGGGTGGTCGGCGAACTTGCCGCGACCTGCCGCACGCCTGATCAGATCGACGTTCTCTGCAGGCAATCGGCGCTTTTCCGGGACCAGGCTGCCGCCTCCCTCGAGGGTCCCAATTCCCTCGAAGTATCCAGGCGAGCGCTGGCGCTTCAGGCGCTTCTCGAGCGGGGAGCCGGCGCTATCGACTCGGCGCAAATCGACTGGCTGGGCGGGAGCAGCTGAAAGGAAGCAGCTACCCGGATCGTTTTCGGCGGCGACCAGCCGGAGTTGTTCTCGTCAGGTATCGGGCGGCTTTGCGTTCAGCCAAATGCCAGGCGAGGTTCCGGATCCCGGGGATTGGTTCGAAGGAGCCGCGACGTCTCCACCGCCGCTTGACGATGCACCACGGCTCGCCGGTAGGCCTCGTCCACGACCATTTCGAGGAATGCTGCGGCAGTCGGATAGCGAGCCACGAAAGCGACATCCCATCGCTCGTCTGGCGGTCCGATCAGCAACATCTGCGGAGTAGCCGACCAGACGATGGCTCCGCCCACCCGCTCGAATATGGGTGACGACTCCCTGGAATAGGACTTGTACGCCGCGGCGCCCGATAGGCGATCCCGCGAAGCAGGGTGGTCGGCCGGATACTCGGCCTGCTCTCGAAAGCGAACCAGGTTCAACATCTCGATCGGGCGATCGCGGGGCAAGAGCTTGAAGCGCTCGAACGCCTCCCGATCAGGGTCGATGCATGCTTCTCGGTCGCTCACATTCCACTCCGGGACGGTCTCGGTGCTTCCCTTAGAGCTAACGGGGGCGATGATGGCAACGTCCGACCAGGCGAAGAAGCCAGACGCCGCTGGACTGAACGACGGCGCGCCAGGCGACCCAGCAAGATGCGCTGGGAGCTACCGAAAATGGGCGCCATGCCGCTCGAAGGCAAGCCCGCATGGGCTGACGAACCTTCCCCGGCGCCGCTTCAGCTACCCGTCACGTCCTTCACATTGTCGTCGCTGTTGCGGTCGATGAAGAAGTTGTACGGATCGATCCCGGCGAAGGTCGGCTTGGCGGCGGTTCGCATGACCAATGTCTGGCTGCCGTTCTTCAGCGGCCGGCGCTCCATCACCAGCACGTTCCTGGCATCGTATGCGCCGATCCCCGGCCGCGCCGTGAACAGGCCGATCTCGATCGGCTCCGCCAGCGGCTCCGGCCTCTCCGCGCCCTTGCCGTCGGCAACGAACTTCTCGCCCGCGACCGTCAGCTTCGTCTCCCAGCCATTGCCGACCTTGCGGGTCGTCGCGTCGATCACCTTCAGGTCATAGAGCGTGATCCGCTCGAACAGGTCGGTGATCAGCTGCTGCTGCTCCGGCGTCCTTGCCTCCCTGCGGAACTCGGTCATAAGGTCGGTCGAGCGCAGGTACGGCGGCCCCGCGAAGCGGAACCTGGCGACGAACCGGCTAAGTGCCCTGTTCACCGCATCCTCGCCGAGCCGCTCCTGCAGCAGGTACATCGCCACCGCGCCCTTGCGATAGTGGAGGTACTGCTGGTTCTCGACCCGCAGGAGCGGCTGCTCCTCGACCGCCTCGCCCTTGCGCCCGGCAAGATAGCGGTCGAGCTCATACTTGAGGAACCGGCGGATCTTGTCCGGTCCGTAGATCTTCCGCATCACCATCAGCGCCGAATATTGCGCCAGCGTCTCGCTGGTCAGCGTTCCGCCCTGCTGGTCGGCGCCGATCACCTGGTGCGCCCAATATTGGTGCGCCACCTCGTGGGCCACGACATAGGTGGTGAAGTCGATCTTTTCCGGGTCGTTCGTATTGGCGTTGAAGCCGATCGACTCCGAATAGGGCATGGTGCCAGCGAACGCCTGGGCGAAGCTCTGATAGCCCGGGAATTCGATGATTCGGGCATAGTTGAACTGATAGGGCCCGAAGTTCTCCCGGTAATAGTCGAGGCTGACCTCCATCGCCCGCAGCATCTTGCTGACGTTGAAGTCGTGGCTCGGGTGGTGGAGCACCGACAGGAGCACGCCATCGTGGCTCTTCGCGGCGGTCCGGTAATCGGCCGACTGGATCGAGAAGAAGTTGAGGATTGGCGCCGGGCTGACGAAGCGCGCGGTCCGTCGGCCGTTCGCCGTCGTGTCGGAGACGAGGTTGCCGGGCGCCATCGGCCGCTGGCCGGCGTCGGTGGTCAGCCGAATGTCGCTCATCACCCAGTCGGCACCGGCATAGTTGCGCCGCGTCGCGCTCATGTCCTCGAGCCTGGCCGGGCGGAGTTCCGCCGGCAGGCCCTGGCGGCGGCGCTGGGTCCGGTCGCCGAGCAACTGGTCGCGGTCCATGCCAATGACCGGCGCGAACACGCCGTTGTTCACGAACGTGCCGTTCTCGATCAGGTCGGTGCTGGGCGACCCTGCTCGGAAGCCGCGCCGCCACACCTCGCTGCGGAACAGCAGGTCACTGGTCGCGCCCGGCGCCAGCGGCCGGTCGAAGCGGTAGATGCGATAACCGAACTTCTCGTCATTGGAGACGAGCCGCGCGCCGTCGATGTCGAGCTTGGCGAAACGCACGTCGAGATCTGTCGTGCGGACATGGACGTCGCTCAGCGGTGCCCCGGTGCGGTTGACGAGCTGGTAGCGCCCGTCGGTCACCATCCGCCGCTCGGCCGGATGAAGCTGCACGTCGAGCGTGACCTTTGCCACGCTCGGCTGCGGCAGCTTCTCGTATTTCAGGTACTTGCGCTCATATTCGGCGCGCCAGGCCTCGATCTCGTCGCTGGTCTGGTAGCGGTTCAGGACCTTGATGTTGTGATAGGCGTAGGCGCCCGTTCCCACCATGGCGAGCGCCGCCGCACCGGCAATGGCGTAAGGCGCCTTCGAACCCGGCCGCCGCAGCCGCTTCAGCCGCGTCCGCAGCCCGAGATCGGTCCCGCGCGGCCACAGGAGGTGCGCGATGACGCACAGGATGAGCGCGCACATCAGCCAGTAGAATTGCAGCACCGCCTGACCGCGCCAGAAGGAGCCCGCCCCGGCGAAGTCGCTGAGCGGCACGGCCGGCGAGCCGGCATAGATGTAGAGCGGGTTCGCGAAGCCGAGGTTGTTGAGGAAGATGCTTCCCACGAACCACAGGAAGATGATGCCCCAGCCGACATATTTGTTGGGGCTCAGCACCTGCGCGACCACCGCCAGGATGGCGATCAGCAGCGCATCGATCGAGGACGGCAGGATGAACCAGGCGAGATAGCCGACGATGCCGAACTCCCGCGCGCCCTCGAACAGCTGGTAGGTGAGGCCGGCGATCATCGCCGCCGAATTCACGATTGCCAGCACGAGGAAGATCGCAACGATCTTCGGCACCGTCATCACCCAGCTCGGAACCGGGCTCGAGTCGATCAGCTCGTTGAACTTGCGGTCGCGCTCCCGCCACACCAGTTCGCCGCCGTAAAAGACCGCGACCATCAGCAGGAAGATGGACGACATGCCGCGCACCGTATCGATGACGTTGGTAGCGGTCGGAAAATCAGAGGTGCCGTAGGTCGATCCGCCCTGCCACAGATTGGCGGCGGTGAAGCCGAACGCCAGCAGGCACAGGATGATGAGTCCGGGGCTGGTCAGAACCTGCCGCACTTCGACCCGCAGGCGCATCACGAACTGGGCAGCGCGCGAGGGCTCCATCGACCGGGCCACGACCGCATCGCCGCCGAGTGTCGGGACGGCCGCGGCTGCCTTGGCTTCCCTGGCCTCGCGTCTGGCCAGCTTCTTCAGCCGCCGCCTGGACGGCGCCCGCTCGCTCATCGAAAAGCGCCACAGCGCAAGGCCGAGGAAGGCCGTGCCGAGCAGGATCGCCCAGATCCGGTTGAAGGCGATCACGCCGCTGAACTCGATCAGCCGCGAGTTCATCTCGGCCTGGGTCCAATATTGGCTGGTGTAGCCGAAGGCGGCGGTCCCGAGCGGCTCCCAGCGGGCGAACAGTTCGCGCAGTTCGAGCTTCTGGCCGGCCACCCCGCTGGCAATCAGATAGCCCATCACCACCAACACGGCGGCGATGTAGCTCGCCAGCATCGACCGAAGCGCCGTTGCCGTCGCAAACAGGATTGCACTGAGCAGGAAGATGTTGGGAATGGCGAGGATCAGATAATACCAGGCATAATGGCCCGGCCGGAATGGCCCGATCGTCTCTGGATCGACCCACGGCATCAACGTGCCCACGATCATTCCGAGGGGAAGCGCCAGATAGCCGAGCCAGGCGACGGTCAGCCCGCCGAGGAAGCGGCCGAGCACGATCTGCACCTTGGTCACCGGCGTCGCACGGACGATCGGCGCGAAGCCGCTGGACTCGTCGCGGACAATCGCATTGGCGACGAAGGCGGTAATCACGAACAGGTAGAAGAAGCTGAATACGCCAAGCGCGACGCCGATCGCGTAGGGAGCATTCTCCTTGACCGCGCCGGGCGTGCCGATGCTGACATTCGCGCTTGCGGTCAGGCCGAAGCCGAGCAGGAAGAAGACGGCGACGGCCACCCAGAAGACCGGGTTCCGGAGCTGGTAGCGGATCTCGAAGCGCGTGATTCCGAGGAACATGGCTGTTGCTCCTCAGGCCGCGCGGCGGAGGGTGGACAGGGTCGCGAAATAGACGTCCTCGAGCCCGCCCTCGACCGGCTCGAACCCGGCCGGCGGGCTGTCGCTCAGCACATGGATGATGGTCTTGCCCGCAAACAGGCGGGTCGAAATGACGTCGAACCGCTGCTGATGCTCGGCCAGCTCGGCATGGGCGATGGCCTTTTTCCACACCCGCCCGCGGGTCGAGGCGATGAGGTCGGACGGCTTGCCCTGGAGCTGCAGCTTGCCGCCCGCCAGCACCGCCATCAGCGGGCACAGGTCGGCGACGTCATCGACGATGTGGGTCGACAGGATGACGACGACATTGTCGCCGATCGCGGCCAGCAGGTTGAGGAAGCGGTTGCGCTCCTCGGGATCGAGGCCGGCGGTCGGCTCGTCGACGATGATCAGTTCGGGACTTCCGATCAGCGCCTGGGCGATCCCGAAGCGCTGCCGCATGCCGCCGGAAAATCCAGCGATCGCCTTGTCGCGCACCGCCCACAAGTTGGTCTGGTTGAGCAGCGTCTCGACGACCGCCTTGCGCTCCCCCTTGCCGGTGATGCCCTTCAGCACCGCCATCTGGTCGAGCATCGCATAGGCCGACACGCGCGGGTAGACGCCGAAGTCCTGCGGCAGGTAGCCAAGGGTGCGACGCAACGTCTCGGGCTCGGCCAGCACGTCGATGTCGCCGAAGCGGATGCTGCCCGCGGTCGGGGTCTGCAGCGTCGCCACCGTCCGCATCAGGGTCGACTTGCCCGCACCGTTGGGACCGAGCAGCCCGAACATGCCGCGCGGGATCGACAGGTCGACCTGGCTCAAGGCCACCGTGCCGTTGGCATAAGTGTGCGAAAGCCCCGAAATCTCAAGCATCTTCAGCCCCCTGGCACGCGCTTCTTCAGCGGTCGTGGGCGAAGGCTAGCAAAGGTTCGGAAAGCCGCAACTTTCCATTCGTCGAACCGACGAACGGAGGTCAGAGCACGTAGCGGATGCGGATCTGCTGCACGGTGGGCGACGCCGGCATGGTGAAGCGGATCTCTTCCCACTTGGGCGCGCGCGGCTTCATCGCTGGATTGTTGGAGAAGCCGAACCCCTCGCGCGGGATGCCGAGCGTCATGTCGAGCTTGCCGTTGCGATTCTCGTCATGGACGATCAGCAGGGCATAGGTGCCGGGTCTGACCTTGCCGAGATCCAGCCGGGCAGCCTTGCCGGCCTCGACCGACCGCGACACCGCCGCCGGATCGTCCTTGCAATTGAGGAATTTGGCGGGGCTCGCCGTCAGGCACAGGTGGACCAGTCCCTTGGCCGACCTCAGTCCCGTCAGTTGCACCTGCAGGTCGGCACTCCCCGTGCCGGCCTGATCCGGTGTCGCCCCGGCCGCTGTAGCCAAAGCCAGCAGCGCCACGCTCATCATCGCGATCCTCATGCCCCGCCTCTTGCCGCCGCATGCTTGAGGGTCGCTTAACGGACCTCGGGCGGGGTCGCCAGCGCGGGATTGCGCGGCTACAGCCTGACCCAGGATGCGGCGTGCGGACCTGGTGATCGTCGGAGGAGGGCTGGCCGGGGGGCTGTGCGCCCTCGCGCTCCGCCACCGCCGCCCCGACCTCGACCTTCTGCTGATCGAGCCCGGCGAGACGATCGGTGGCAATCATCTCTGGTCCTTCTTCGACAGCGACGTGGCGCCGAAGCAGCGCTGGCTGACCAATCCGCTGATCGGCCACCGCTGGCAGGGCTACGAAGTCCGCTTCCCCGCCCACCAGCGCCCGCTCGAACAAATCTACCAGACGATCGAGAGCGAGAAGCTCGACCAGGCCGTGCGCGCATGTCTCGCCCCCGCACGCATCCTCCGCGCCCAGGCCGCGGAGCTTGGCCCCACCCACGTCCTGCTTGCTGGCGGCGAGCGGATCGAGGCCGGCGCGGTGCTCGACGCCCGCGGCGGCAAGGCCGAGGGGCTGGAGCTCGGCTGGCAGAAGTTTGTCGGCCAGCTGCTCACCATCCCGCAAGGGCATGGCCTCACGCGCCCGATCGTGATGGACGCAACGGTCGAGCAGCATGACGGCTATCGCTTCGTCTACTGCCTGCCCTTCTCGCCCACCGAACTGTTCGTCGAGGACACCTACTACAGCGACGGGCCCGAGCTCGACCGCGAGCTGCTGCGCGACCGCATCGGCGATTATGCGGCGGCGAGCGGCTGGCAGGTTGCGGCCCGGACCCGCGAGGAAGATGGAGTGCTGCCCGTGGTGATCGGCGGAGACTTCGACCGCCTCTGGCCGAAACAGGACCCGGTCGCCCGCGCCGGCGCCCGCGGCGGCTTCTTCCATCCGCTGACCAGCTATTCCCTGCCCGACGCCGTGCGCTTCGCCTGCTGGCTCGCCGAACAGGCGCCGCTCGACGCTTCGCTCGGTCAGGCGACCCGCGCCCGCGCGCGGCGCCACTGGAAGCGGGGCGCCTTTTACCGGCTGCTCACCGCCCTCCTCTTCCACGCCGCCGAGCCCGGCCAACGCTATGCCGTGCTGGAGCGTTTCTACCGCCTTTCCGGCCCCTTGATCGCGCGCTTCTATGCTGGCCGAAGCACGGGGCTGGACAAGGCGCGAATCCTGTCCGGCAAGCCCCCCGTGCCCTTCTTCCGGGCGCTACGTGTTCTGAAAGACAGTCTGTGACCAATCCCAATCTGAAGACTGCCATCGTCATCGGCGCCGGCTTCGGCGGTCTGGCCCTCGCCATCCGCCTTCAGTCGGCGGGCGTGCAGACGACCATCGTCGAAGCGCGCGACAAGCCGGGCGGCCGCGCCTACGTCTGGGAGAAGGACGGGCACGTGTTCGATGCCGGCCCGACCGTCATCACCGATCCCGACTGCCTCCAGCGGCTGTGGAAGCTCAGCGGCCACGACATGGCCGAGGACGTCGACCTCGTCCCGGTGAAGCCCTTCTACCGCCTGTCCTGGCCCGATGGAGTCGTGTTCGACTACACCAACGACGACGCCGAACTGAAGGCCGCGATGGACGCCCTCAACCCCAATGACTGGGCCGGCTACCAGCGCTTTCTCGCCTACAGCGCCGGCGTTTTCCAGGAAGGCTATGTGAAGCTCGGCACCAAGGCCTTCGAGAGCATCGGCGACATGCTGAAGGCGGCCCCGGCGCTCGCCAAGTATCAGGCCTGGCGCTCGGTCTATTCCATGGTCTCGAGCTTCGTCGAGGACGAGCATCTCCGCCAGGCGCTCTCCTTTCACACCCTGCTGGTCGGCGGCAATCCGATGACCTGCTCGTCCATCTACGCATTGATCCACAAGCTGGAGCGCGACGGCGGCGTGTGGTTCGCCAAGGGCGGCACCAACAAGCTGATCGCCGGCATGGTCCGCCATTTCGAGCGGATCGGCGGCACCATCCACCTCGGCGACCCGGTCACTGCCATCACCGCCGTCGAGGACCGGGTCACCGGCGTCCGCACCCGCTCCGGCTGGACTGCCGAGGCCGATGCGGTCGCCTCCAACGGCGACGTCGTCCACAGCTACGGCCTGATCGAGGGCTCCAGTCGCGGGCCGAGCCAGGTCCGCGCCCTCAAGCGCAAGCGCTTCTCGCCCGGCCTGTTCGTGCTCCACTTCGGACTTGAGGGCATCTTCCCCGACATCGCCCACCACACCATCCTCTTCGGCCCCCGCTACGGCGGCCTCGTCAACGACATCTACAAGACCGGCAAGCTCGCCACCGACCCCGCGCTCTACCTCCACCATCCGACGATCACCGATCCGTCGATGGCACCGCCCGGCTGCTCTACCTTCTACGCGCTGGCGCCCGTGCCCAACGCCAAGCGCGCCGACGTCGACTGGGCGGTCGAAGGGCCCAAATATCAGGAAGTCGTGCTCGACACGCTGGCAGAGCGACTGTTCCCCGACATCCGCAGCCGCATCCGCACCATCTTCCACTATACGCCGGCCGACTTCAGCACCGACCTCGCAGCCCATCTCGGAAGCGCCTTCAGCCTTGAACCGGTGCTGTGGCAGTCGGCCTGGTTCCGCACCCACAACCGCGACGACAAGATCAGGAACCTCTACTTCGTCGGTGCCGGCACCCATCCGGGCGCGGGTATCCCGGGCGTGGTCGGAAGCGCCGAGGCGACCGCGGGGCTGATGCTCGCGTGACCGGGCCAGTCAGAGTGACCGGGGATGAGCGGGCACGGCTGGTCCAGGGCGCGCTGGAAAGCATCTCGGTCGGCAGCAAGAGCTTCCGTTTTGCCAGCCAGCTGTTCGACCTCCCCACGCGTGAGCGCAGCTGGCTGCTCTATGCCTGGTGCCGCGCCTGCGACGACATCACCGATGGCCAGACCCTCGGCCACGATGCCGTCCGTGTCGCCGATCCCGCCGCCCGCATCGCCTTCCTCCATGAAAAGACCGACGCGGCCTTCGCGGGCGAGGAGACCGGCCTCGTCCCCTTCGAGGCGCTGCGGGTGGTCGCCGCCGAATGCGCCATTCCACCGGCAATCGCCGCGGACCATCTCGCCGGCTTCGCGCGCGACGCCTCCGGCTGGCGCCCGCAGACCACCGGCGACCTCCTTTCCTATTGCTACCAGGTAGCGGGCGCGGTCGGGGTGATGATGGCGCATGTCATGGGCGTTGCGCCGGAGGACGAGGACACGCTCCACCGCGCCGCCGACCTTGGTATCGCCTTCCAGCTGGCGAACATCGCCCGCGACATCGTCGACGATGCCAAGGTGGGACGCGTCTATCTCCCGTCGGAATGGCTGGAAGCAGAAGGGCTCGACGACGCCGACCTCGCCGATCCGCGCCACCGGCCTGCCCTGGCCCGAATGGCCCACCGCCTCAGCGACATGGCCGATGACTATCGCCGCTCGGCCCGCATCGGCGCCGCCCGCCTGCCCTTCCGCAGCCGCTGGGCGATCCTGTCGGCGAGCGGCATCTACGGCGAAATCGCCACCCGCGCCGCCGCCCTCGGCCCGCGCGCGTGGGACGACCGCATCACCACCTCAAAGGCGGAGAAGGCGGCGCTGGTGATGGAAGCGTTCTGGGAGGCTCTCTGGCCGGTCAGGCCCGTTCCGCGGACCGGCTTGTGGACGCGCCCTTCGCGGCCCTGACCCGGGCCTCGGCACTGGACTTCAATTCGCGCTTCAGCGCATCGACCGGCGGCGCGTAGATGAAGCCGAAGCTCACCGCCCCGTCCCGGCTCTCCACGGCATGGTGCAGCTTGTGCGCCTGGACGATCCGCTTGAAATAGGTCGAGCGCGGCACGATCCGGTGCGGCAGGCGGCCGTGCACGATGACGTCGTGAAAGCCGAAATAGATGACCCCGTAGAAGGCAACGCCTGCCCCCATCCAGGTCGCCCAATCGCCCCAGCCGGCGTTGATTCCGCCCCAGATCAGCAGGATCGAGGGGAGCGCGAAGACCACGGCATAAAGGTCGTTCTTCTCGAACCAGCCCTGGCGCTCGCGGTGGTGGCTTTCGTGCCAGTTCCACCCGAGCTTCGAGTGCATGACGAAGCGGTGGAGGACATAGGCGAAGCCCTCCATCACGATGACCGTCGCGGTAAACAGGATGATGCCGGCGAGCCAGGACATGCCGGCGATATAGGCACTCGCCTCGCCCCCGTCAGCCCGGGCGAACTACTTATGTTCGGCGAGGTAGCGCATCAGCTCGGCAAGCGTGCTCTCCATCTGGTCCTGCATCTGCGTGACCAGCTCGTTCTCGCGCATGCCTTCATGATCGAGCGGCTTGGAATAGCTGTCGCTGAAGGCCTTGAGGTCGCTCTCGTCGAACACGCCCCGGGCGACCAGCTTGGCGAGGATCACCAGCAAGCCATTGGTGTTGGCGATGGTTCCGGCGACCAGCGCCTCGTCGACCATCGACAGCTGGGTCGGCTCGGCCGTCTCTTCCGCTTCTTCGGACATGAGGGCCTTAGAATGGCCCCCGGCCTGTCCGTCAATCGAGAAAGGCCAGGAGCGCGCTCCAGCGCGACGCCTTGACCGCGAACGGCAACGTATGAGCCGGGCTCGACGATGGCAGGTCGACCAGCGTCCACGGCCCCTCGCCGATCATCCGCCGCCCGATCCGCGCTGCCGTCCCGCCATTGAAGGCGATCGCCCGCAGCGCCGGCAGGGCCTCGGCGAACGCCCGGAGGTCGCGCGGTTCGACGTCCCTGATCGCCTGGTCGAGGCTGCCTGTCCGCCGCGCCGCATGGATGACGTCCCACAGGGCCACGCCGCGTGCTCGCAGCCGCTCGAGCCGCTCCTCGTAGCCGAGCCCTGCCAGCGGCTCCCCCAGCACCTCGCCGAGCAACCGCCAGAACTGATTCTGCGGATGGGCATAGTAACGCTCGGCCCTCAGCGACGCCTCGCCCGGCAGGCTGCCTAGCACCAGCAGCCGCGCATCCGCCCGCGCGGCCGGCAACAAGCCATGCTTGCGAACGCTCAAGCTGCTACACTCCGGCCCATGCCCCGCCCCTTCCGCTTTGCCATCCTCGGTCTCCTCGCCCTCCTTCTCACCCGCAGCAGCAGGCGCGATTGGACGAACGCGGGCAAGCGCCGCTAAGGGCAGCGACATGGCTCCGGAGGATCTCCGCATTGCCCTTGTATCGGGCAACTACAATTATGTGCGCGACGGCGCCAATCAGGCGCTGAACCGTCTCGTCGGCTTCCTGCTGCGTTCGGGCTGCAAGGTGCGAATCTATTCGCCTACCGTTGCCGAGCCGGCCTTCCCGCCGACCGGCGACCTCGTCTCACTGCCTGCCGTCGCCGCGCCTGGCCGCGCCGAATATCGCGTTCCGATCGGCCTTCCCGCCCGGGTTCGCCGCGACCTCGAGGCGTTCGATCCAAACATCATTCACATCGCCAGCCCGGACGTCAGCGCGCACCGCGCCGTGACCTGGGCGAGGAAGCGCGGCATTCCCTCGATCGCCTCGGTTCACACCCGCTTCGAAACCTATCTCGCTTACTACCATCTGGAGCTGTTCGAGCCTGCCGTCCGCGCCACCCTGCGCCGGCTCTACCGGCGCTGCGACGCCCTGCTCGTCCCCGCCGAATCGACCGCCGCCGTACTCCGCGCCCAGCGGATGAACCGCAACATCGCCATCTGGTCGCGGGGCGTCGATCGCGCCCAATTCAATCCCGAGCGCCGAAGCCTCGAATGGCGCCGCAGCCTCGGCATCGGCGATGAGGAACTGGTCGTCGCCTTCCTCGGCCGGATCGTCATGGAAAAGGGCCTCGACGTCTTTGCGGCCGTCCACGACGAGCTCATCGCCCGTGGCATCGCCCACCGCGTGCTGGTGATCGGCGAAGGCCCCGCGCGCCCATGGTTCGAAAAAGCCCTGCCCGCCGGCCTCTTCGTCGGCCACCAGGAGGGCGAGGACCTCGCCCGCGCGCTCGCCAGTGCCGACGTCTTCCTCAATCCCTCGATCACCGAAACTTTCGGCAATGTGACGCTCGAGGCCATGGCCTGCGCCATGCCCGTCGTCGCCGCCGTCGCCACCGGCGCAACCAACCTCGTCCGCGACGGGGAGACGGGCACGCTCGCCGAGCCGGGCGACATCTGCGCCCTCGCCGCGGCTATCGCGGCCTATGCCGCCGATCCGGACCTCCGCCGTCGGCACGGGGAAGCCGGCCTCGCCTTCGCCAAGACGCAGGACTGGGATGTCATTAACGGGTCGGTGCTCAAGACCTATGCGCGGGCGATCGAGCGCCGCGAACGGCTGGCGCGGATCAAGGGCTGACCTTTCCCCTGGCAGAAGCAGGAGCCCAGTGCCTTTCCACTGGTCCTGAAGACGAATGCGTCCCTGCTTGCGCAGGGTAACACTAGCCCTCGAGCTGCCGGGTCAGAAGCCGGATCGCGGCGTCGATGTCGGGATCGCTCGCGCGCAGCTTCTCGATCTGCTTCACCGCGTGGATCACCGTCGTATGGTCGCGCCCGCCGAAGCGGCGGCCGATGTCCGGCAGCGACTTGGGCGTCAGCTGCTTGGACAGATACATCGCTACCTGACGCGGCCGGGCGACCTCGCGGGCGCGGCGCGCCGACACCATCTCCGCCTTGCGGATGCAATAATGCTCGGCAACCCGGGTCTGGATCTCGTCGATGCTGATCCGGCGCTGGTTGGCGCGCAGCACGTTCGCCAGCACTTCCTCGACGAACGCCAGATCGATCGCCTTGCCGGTCATCAGCGCATAGGCGGCGATGCGGTTCAGCGCGCCTTCCAGCTCGCGGATCGAGTTGGTCAGCCGCCGGGCGAGAAAGTCGACCACATTGTCCGGCATGGTCACGCCCGGCAGCAGCGCGAGCTTGGCCAGCAGGATGTTGTAGCGAAGCTCGAGATCGGCAGCGTTGATGTCCGCGACCAGGCCCCAGCTCAGGCGCGACAGGATTCGCGGCGCGATCCCGTCCAGGTCCTGCGGCGCCCGGTCCGACGTGATCACCAGCCGCTTACCGGCGTTGATGATCTCGTTCATCGTGTGGAAGAATTCCTCCTGCGTCGATTCCTTGCCGGCGATGAACTGGACGTCGTCGATCAACAGCAGGTCGGCCGAGCGCAGGCGCTGCTTGAACCCGATCGTGTCATTCTCGCGGATGGCGCGGACGAACTCGACCATGAACTTCTCGGCGCTCATCATCACGACCTGCGCCTGCGGGTTGAGGTCGAGGAAGCGCTGGCCGAGCGCGTGCAGCAAGTGGGTCTTGCCCCGCCCGGTGCCGCCATGGAGGAACAGCGGATTGAAGGTGACGGTCGGCGCTTCCGCCAGCGTGCGGGCGGCGGTGGCGGCGACCTCATTGGCCTTGCCGATGACGAAGCTGTCGAAGCTGTAGCGCGGGTCGAAGGCGGGACGCGGGTGCGGGGTGACCTCGGCGGCGGCCTTCTCGACCGGCAGCGGCTCCTCGTCGAGGATCAGCAGTGGCGCCGGCTTCGGCCCGCCCTCGCAGGCGACGATGCGCACTTCGCGCACCACCGGCAGGGTGGTCCGCCAGGCGAGCTGCAGCCGCTCGCCGAAATGGCTGCGGACCCAGTCGGCCATGAACTGGCTCGGCATGACCAGCTCGAGGCTGCCCCGGTCGGGATCGAACGCGCCAAGCTCGGCCGGCTTCAGCCAGCCGTCGAAGGTCCGCGCACCGCAGTCACGACGAAGGCCGGTGCGGATCGCAGCCCAGGCGGCGGCAAGCGGCGAGACATTCGAATCCAGTTCGATGCCCGACCGATCCGCTGCGTTCCGCTCCAATCCGATGCCATTGCCGTTCACTTCGCCCCGAGCCTCCATATGTCCGCGCCGACAGTCCGCGTCGTCCAGGCACAGGATTTCGGTCACGGCGACGTCGAGTCGCCGAGTACCATCCTTGCCTCGCGTGGACCCCCCCAGTGGAATCACTGCCGGAGGGGTTTTTTGGAGCAACCGGGGGGCCCCTGCCAAGTGCCCTTTTTTCACGGGAGTGAAATAAAGCTGCTTGACACAGCTTTTCCGGGAAAGAGCCCGTTACCGGGAGAAATCCGCCATTTTCTTAGCGGCTGTTAACCGCACGCCCATGCGAATCGCGGTAACAAAAGGGTTTTTTGCCCGTAACGAAAAAGGCCGCCGGATTCGCATCCGACGGCCTTCCCGAAATGATACGGTGGACGGCCTCAGCCGAGCGCCGAAACCCGCTTGGTCAGGCGCGAGAACTTGCGCGACGCGGTGTTCTTGTGAAGCACGCCCCGCGCGACTCCGCGCGCCAGCTCCGGCTGGGCCTGCTTGAGGGCTTCGGACGCCGCGCCCTTGTCGCCCGCCAGCAGCGCCGACTCGACCGCCTTGATGAAGGTACGGATGCGGCTGACGCGCGCACCATTGATTTCGGCGCGGCGGGTGTTGCGGCGGATGCGCTTCTTGGCTTGCGGCGTGTTCGCCATGGCTGACTCTGAATCCTTAAGGCTGGCAAATGAAAAGCGGCGCGAAAGCCTGATGGCTCGCACCGGTTAGGCGGTCCCCTATACGAGGAGGCCCCAAGGGTCAACTCGTCTCAGCGCTGGCAGGCCGGGCAATGGAAGGTCGACCGGCCGCCCTGGACGAATCGCTTCACCGTCCCGCCGCAGGCGCAGGGGCTGCCCTCGCGGTCATAGACGGCGAAACTCTTGCTGAAGTAGCCGAGCTCCCCGCTCGGCTGGGCATAGTCGCGCAAGGTCGATCCCCCCGCCTCGATCGCTTCGGCCAGCACGTCGTGGATCGCCGGCACCAGCCGCTTCAGCCGGTCGAGGCTGACCTTCCCGCCCGCCCGCTTCGGGCTGATCCCGGCCCGGTGCAGCGCCTCGCACACATAGATGTTGCCGAGGCCCGCAACGATGCCCTGGTCGAGCAGCAGCAGCTTGATCGCCGCGCTTCGCCCCGCAAGCCGCCGTTTCAACTCCTCGGGCGTCAGGTCAAACGGCTCCGGCCCGAGCTCGGCGAAGGCGGGCCACCCGTCGAGTTCGGCGGTCGGCACCAGGTCGACGCTCCCGAACCGCCGCGGGTCGTTCAGCACCAGCCGGTGACCGTCGTCCGTCTCCAGCAGCAGGTGATCGTGAGGTTCCTCCTCAGCCGGATCGATTCGCCACCGCCCGCTCATCCCGAGATGGAAGATCAGGCTGTCGTCGCGGTCGGTATGGATCAGGCCAAATTTGGCCCGCCGCCCGAGCCCGGTCACCCGCGCCCCCGTCAGCCGCTGGCCGAGATCGACCGGGAACGGCCGCCGCAGGTCCGCCCGCCGCGGCTCGATCCGCGTCAGCCGCCGGCCCTCAAGCACCTGCGCAAGCCCGCGCACGGTGGTCTCGACTTCGGGAAGCTCTGGCATGTCTGGCCGTATGGCGCGGACCGCCGTCCGCCGCTAGAGCCCTGCCCCATGTCCGACAAAGTCAACTTCGGCGACCAGCTCGTCAGCCCGGAAGAGAAGACCCGCAAGGTGGGCGAGGTCTTCTCCTCGGTCGCGCGCCGCTACGACATCATGAACGACCTGATGAGCGCGGGCATGCACCGGCTGTGGAAGGACCGGTTCGTCTCCCGCGTGAAGCCGCAGCGCCACGAGCATGTCCTCGACATGGCCGGCGGTACCGGCGACATCGCCTTCCGCATGGCCGCGCGCGGCGCCGCCGTGACCGTCAGCGACATCAATGCCGACATGCTCGGAGTCGGCGAGGAACGCGCGGCGAAGAAGGGCATCGAAGGGCTCAGCTGGTCGGTTCAGAATGCCGAGACCTTGAGCTTCGCCGACCGCAGCTTCGATGCCTACACCATCGCCTTCGGCATCCGGAACGTCACCGACATCCCCAAGGCCCTCCGCGAGGCGCACCGCGTGCTGAAGTTCGGCGGCCGCCTGTTCGTGCTCGAATTCTCGACCAGCGACTGGCCGGGTTTCGGCGAGGCCTATGAGGTCTGGGCCGACAAGGCGATTCCGAAGATCGGGAAGGCCGTCACCAACGACGAGGCGAGCTACCGCTACCTCGTCGAAAGCATCCGCCGCTTCCCCAAGCCGCTCGAGTTCGAGCGCATGATCGGGGAGGCGGGCTTCATCCGTACCCACACCGAGACGCTGATGGGTGGCCTCGTCTGCATCTGGTCGGGGTGGAAGGCTTGACCTCTTCGGTCACGCATCTTGTCCGCATCCTCCGCTGGGGACGCACCCTGGCGCGCTACGGTGCGCTGCAGGGGGTCGAGCGCGATCCCCTCACCCCGCCGTTCGCGCGGCGCATCGTGCGCCTCGCCCGCTTCGGCCTCCGCCAGCCGGACGAGCCCGACTATGCAACGGCCCTGCAGCAGCTCGGCCCCGCCGCCATCAAGTTCGGCCAGGCCCTCGCCACCCGCCCCGACCTCGTCGGCGAGAAGGCCGCGCACAATCTCTTTGCGCTGCAGGACTCGCTCCCGCCCGCGCCCTTCCCGCTGATCCGCAAGGCGGTCGAGCAGGCGCTCGAGGCGCCGCTCGAAAGCCTGTTCCTCGACTTTGACGAAACACCGGTCGGCGCCGCTTCCATCGCCCAGGTCCACCGCGCGGTCACCACCGAAGGCCGGCAGGTGGCGGTGAAGGTGCTCCGCCCCGGCATCGAGGAAACATTCGCCGAGGCGCTGGAGACCTACGAATGGGCGGCCGCCCACCTTGAAGCCCATGCCGGCGACGAGGTCCGCCGCCTTCGCCCCAAGACCGTCATCGCCCATTTCCGTCAGTGGACCCGGCGCGAGCTCGACCTCCAGCGGGAGGCCGCCTCGGCCTCCGAACTGAAGGAGAATATGGTCGCCGAGGACGGCTTCTACGTCCCCGAGATTGACTGGCGCCGGACCGCCCGGCGGGTCCTCACCCTCGAATGGCTGGACGGCATCAAGCTGTCCAAGCGCGATGCGCTGCTCGAAGCCGGCCACGATCCCCGCGCCCTCGCCGGGATCCTCGTCCGCGCCTTCCTTCGCCAGGCGGTGATCGACGGCTTCTTCCACGCCGATCTCCACCAGGGCAATCTGTTCGCACTCCCCGACGGCCGCCTCGCCGCCATCGACTTCGGGATCATGGGCCGGATCGATCGCCGCGCTCGCAACTGGCTGGCGGAGATCCTCTACGGCCTCATCACCGGCAATTATCAGCGCGTCGCCGACATCCATTTCGAAGCGCAGTACGTTCCGGCTCACCACAGCGCCGAGGAGTTCGCGACGGCGCTACGGGCGGTCGGCGAGCCGATCCGCGGGCTTCCGGTCAAGGACATCAGCGTCGGCCGCATGCTCGAAGGCCTGTTCTCCATCACCCGCGACTTCGACATGCCCACTCAGCCGCACCTGCTGCTGCTGCAGAAGACGATGGTCATGGAGGAAGGCGTCGCCACCTTCCTTGATCCCGACATCAACATGTGGGAATCGGCCGAGCCCTTCCTGCGCGAATGGATCCGCGGCGAACTGGGTCCCGAAGCTGCGCTCGCCGATCGCCTGATCCGCTGGAAGCGCACGGTCGAGAAGCTCCCCGACCTGATCGACCGCATCGACCATTATTTCCCTGCCCCGGGCGGCGCCCCGCCGGAACTTCCCGAGGTGCAGGTCGACGTCAAGCAGCTGCCAAGGCCCGGCTGGCGCGACCTCGGAGTCGCGGTGGTCGCGGCAGCCGCCGGCGCGGCCGCGGTGCTTCTGCTGCTCTAGGCCGTCAGCCCCGTGCCTGCGGAAACCTCAGGTGGACGTTCTGCTCACCTCACCACTGGTCCCTTCGACAGCGGCACGGCAGGAGCACGGTTCATCTCGTTGCGCCAGATCTCTACCGCTTCCTCGATCGGAAGCCCGCCGGCTTGCAGTTCGGCGATGCGCCGATCTCGCCGCTCCGCAAACGCTGTCTCGTCCGGGTCCTGGACATAGTGGGCTTCTGCGGTTCGGAGCTTCCGCCCCGCATCGAGCCGAAACTCCATCCAGCCCTCCCAATCCGCGCCTGCCCTGGCGACGTAGGTGACGCCACTCTGTAGCGCCTTGGCGGGAACCAGGGTGCGCAAACCGGGACCGCTTGCGCCGAAGGGTATGGGAAGCGCCCCCTTGCGACAGGGGATGAGTTTCACCCGCCAGATCCACTCACGCCCGGCCCAGACATCCAGGCTGCACAATTCTTCTTCGTCGGGGCGGTGCGGCCAGACGAACCATCTGCGTTCGACCTTGGTCCAGAACAGCAGCTTGCCGTCCTGCGCGACGAGATCGAGCGGATAGGGCGGTGGCTGGCAGCTGCCGAGCGCGAGCAGCAGCAGTGCCGCTGAACCCGCCCGGCCAAGCTGCCGCATGGGCTAGCCGCCGATCTGCGCCAGCACCTGCTTGAGCGCCGCTACGCGCTTGGCCGCGACCGGGTCGGCCGGCGCGCGCAGCCCCGCCGCGAGGCTGCGCAGCTGCGCCGGCTGCGGGCTGGCGAGCGCCGTCCGGAGCGAGGCGATCTGCGCCGCCGGCAGGCTCTGCGACCGCTCCAGCTGGTCGACATAGGCCAGCGCCACGACCGGCACCGCCGGCCAGCTGACCGGCGCCTGCTGCTGCGGGTTGAAGCGGTCGTTCGGATGCTGCGCCAGCGCCGCTGCGGCAATCTCGTTGGCGGTCAGCTGGGGTCCCGGCTGCAGCGCCAGCACGTCGAGGCCGCGGGCGATCTCGGTCCCGTAGATCCGGCCCTTGTAGTAATAGGCCGACCAGAAACCGCCCATCACCAGCTCGTCCTTGTAGACGGGGCCGCGGTCGAAATAGGCGATCTCGGCCGGGCGGCTGCTGTCGGTGAAGTCGCTGATCGAGATGCCACCCTGGTACCAGGCCTGGACGAACAGGTCGCGGCCCGGGACCGGGATGATCGACCCGTTATGCGCGACGCAATTCTCCTGCTCGCTCTGCGCCGCCGGCAGCTTGTAGTGGTTGCGGAAGCGAAGCCGCCCGCCCTCGATGTCGTAGATGGCGTTGGCGCCCCAGTTGCGGGGATCCGACACGAGGCAGCGCGGCCGCCCGCCGCCGCCCCACTCATCGGTGAACAGCACCTTGGTGCCGTCATTGTTGAAGGTCGCCGAATGCCAGTAAGCGAAAGTCGGGTCGAGCACCTGGTCGATGCGCCTGGGCTTCGCCGGCGTGCTGATGTCGAGCAGGATGCCGTTGCCCGAGCAGGCGCCGGCGGCGAGCTTGAGCGACGGAAAGACGGTGATGTCGTGGCACTGGTCGGTCTGCGCCGTGTCCTGCGTACCGTCGCCATGGTCGCCGCCCGCCCACAGGCCCGAGATGCTGCCGGTCGCCGGATCGCCGAACACGCGCGGCCGGTCGACGATGCGGGCGGCTGCCGGGTTGGCAACCGGGATTTCGATCACGTCGATCGAAAACAGCGCCGACTTCATCGACCCCGGATCGGAGACGCAATTGGCGTCTTCCTTGGCCGAGCGGACGTTGGCCGTGCCCGACACATAGACGATGATCTTGCCGTCGCGGCCGGGGCCGCTGACCACGCTGTGCGTGTGGCTGCCGCGGCAGGTCTGGACCGCGCCGACCTGGCGCGGCGCCGCGAGGTTCGAGATGTCGAAGATGCGGATGCCGCGGAACCGCTCGGGCGAGGCGTCCTGCTGGATGCCCTGCCGGCCGCAGTCCAGCCGTCCGCGGTTCTGCTCCACCGACATGATGAGGAGATTGCCGACGATCGACAGGTCGCCCTGCCCGCCCGGGCAGATGGTCGAGCTGACGAGGGTCGGCGCAGCGCCGGTCGGGCTCACCCGGTAGATGCTGAAGCCGTGATAGTTGCCGGTCGCCAGCACGTCGCCCTGGAAGGCCATGTCGGTCTGGGCGAAGCTCAGCAGCGGCGATCGGCCGGCCCCGGCCGGCGCCTTCTCGCCCTTCTTGACCAGGGCCGAGGCCGGCAGGTCATAAGGGTTGGCCGGATCGAAGAAGCCGGTCGGCTTGGGCAACGAGGCGACCAGGGCAAGGCCGCGGATCGCCTGGCCGGCATCGTTGGTGCCGGCCTTGAGCGCGGTGCGCGGATCCTCGGCGATGGTGCCGAGCAGCGCGCTCATCCGCTTGATCTCTTCCTGCTGCTCCTTGATCAGGTCGGCGATGAAGGTGTTGAGCGCCGGATCGGCCGCCGTGCCGCCGCGCTGCAGCAGCTCGCGCGCCATCCGGATCGCACCCTGGTGATGGGTGATCATGCGGGTCAGGAACAGCCGCTCGAAGGCGATGCCCTTGGCGGCGCTCATCTCCTGCAGCTGTGCCGGGGTCGCCATGCCCATGTGGGTCATGTGCGCCGCATCCTGCATCATGTGCGCGGCATGCGGCCCCTCGACCGGCTGGGCGCGGTCGGCCAGCCACTTCTTCATCCAGCTGATCTCGTCGCCCTGGCTGGCATCGATCCGCTTGGCCATCTGGACGATCTCGGGCCGGGCGGTGCGGCCGGGCACCATCGCCGTCATCACTGTCGCCTGCCCGTGGTGCGGGATCATGTCCTGCAGGAAGCTGACGTCATAAGCCGAGAAGCTGGTATCGGCGATGCGACTGGCGGTGGTGGCGTCGATCACCCGGCTCGCCTGCCCGGGGGCCCCCGGCTGGACGATCGGCGCGCTCTGCGCGGCGGCAAGTGAAGCGGTGCAGCCGGCGGAAAGAAGAAGCAGCTTCACGCCACGCAAAGTCATGGTCACCTGATCGCGCATTACCCGGTCATCCTCGGTACAATTCCTGACGATGACAGGCGTAGCAGCCTTCCGGCGCTCTTCAACAGCCCTTGTTTGCGACTCGTCGAAGCCATGCTAACCGGCCCTCAAGGGCAGTTAACCAGCATAGGGGACTTCAGCATGAGCGACCGCGTTACCATCACTCTCAGCGAACTTCACTGCGAAGCGCAGTCGGAGCCGGGCGGTTGCGAACCCTATCTCTTCACCAGCTTCTACGCGATCGGCGCCGATGGAAACATCGAGGTGAAGTCGCCCAGGCACCCCGACGTGCGCGAGGCCTTCTCCAACGACATCGAGGCGGGCACCACCCTTCAGGTCCCGCAGGAAATCGGCACCTGCGAACTGCCGGCCGGCGGCAATGTCGGCTTCGTCGCGCTGGTGATCGACGAGGACATGGGCCGGCTGGTCGCGGTCGACAAGGCGCATGATGCCTTCCATGCCGCGGTCGAGGAGCAGCTTCGCGACAGCGGCGGCCGGATCGACACCGGCGAGATCATCAGCAAGGTTCGCAGTGCTGTCCACGGCACCTTCGACTATTCCGACCTTCATCGCGACCAGGACGACCTGCTCGGGATCGTCGACCATCGTATCAGCGGCAGCGGCCCGTTCGAGGCCCATGTCGGCACCAGCGACGACGACCGCTTCATCCTCCGCGGCGAGGTCCGCTGAACTTTTCCGATCGTGCGTTTGGCGCGAAGGGGACGGAGCGATCCGTCCCCTTTTTCGTGTCCGTTCAGAGCCCCAGCGCGTCGAGATCCGCCGCCGAGTGCCGCTCGCGCAGCTGCACGTCGCCGCGCGTCGCATTGACCACTCGCCCGCGCTTCACCGCCGGCCGCGCATCGATCTCCTCGGCCCAGCGGATGAGGTTGCGATAGCTGTTCGCGTCGAGGAACTCGCTCGCGCCCTCGTAGGTGCGGCCGAGCGCCACTCCGCCATACCAAGGCCAGAGTGCGATGTCGGTGATGCTATAGTCGTTGCCCGCCACGAACCGGCTCTCTGCGAGGCGCCGGTCGAGCACGTCCATCTGCCTTTTCACCTCCATCGTGTAGCGGTCGATCGCATATTCGATCTTGCGCGGCGCATAGGCAAAGAAATGGCCGAACCCGCCGCCCAGCAGGGGCGCAGAGCCCATTTGCCAGAACAGCCAGCTCAACGTCTCCGCCCGGCTGGTACCGAGGAAGGCCCCGAACTTCTCCGCCAGGTGGAGCAGGATCGCACCGCTCTCGAACACCCGCACCGGCTTTGGACCCGTCCGGTCGAGCAGCGCCGGTATCTTGCTGTTCGGATTGACTTCCACGAAGCCACTCGAGAACTGGTCACCCTCCATGATGTCGATCAGCCACGCGTCATAGTCGGCGCCGCCGTGCCCCGCCGCGAGCAGCTCCTCGAACAGGATGGTCACCTTCTGCCCGTTGGGCGTGCCGAGGCTGTAGAGCTGGAAGGGATGCCCGCCGACCGGCAGTTCCTTGTCGTGCGTCGGCCCGGCGACCGGCCGATTGATGGACGCGAACCGCCCTTCCGCGGGCTTCGGGGTCCAGACTCTCGGCGGCGTATAATCGTCGGACATGCGTGCATTCTCCCTGTCGTTCGCCGGCGACATGGGACGGTCACCGGCGCGCTCAAGAAGGCACCTTCATGTTCCTGCCTAGCAAAGTAGGGTTTCGTCTGGCATCGCTGCCGAGCCATGTCCGCGCCGCGCAACTTCGACCTGAACCGACCTGGCCATCACGAGGGAAGGCCTGGGCGGCTGGACACCCCCGCCACCGGTGACCTTTGTGACCTTGTTCATCTTGCCGTGACCCTGGCGCACTGATGGCACGCATCCTGCTCATCGTCGGCGGCGGCATCGCGGCCTTCAAGGCGGCCGAGCTGATCCGCCTCGCCCGCCGTCACGGTCACGCGGTCACGCCGGTGCTGACCGGCGGCGGAAGCCATTTCGTCACCCCCATGACCCTCGCTGCTTTGGCCGAGAGCCCGGTCTACACCTCGCTGTGGGACCTCAAGGACGAGACGGAGATGGGGCATATCCAGCTCAGCCGCGCCGCCGACCTCGTCCTCGTCTGCCCGGCCACCGCCGATCTCCTGGCGAAGATGGCCGCCGGCATCGCCGACGACCTCGCCACCACGCTGCTGCTGGCCACCGACAAGCCGGTCTTCGCCGCCCCCGCGATGAACGTCCGAATGTGGCTTCACGAAGCGACGCAAGCCAACGTCGCCACCCTGCGCCAGCGCGGCGTCACGGTGATCGACCCCACCGAAGGCGCCATGGCCTGCGGCGAATACGGCCCCGGAAGGCTGCCCGAGCCGGCGGAGATCTTCGCCCAAGTCTTCCGTCACCCCGGACCTGATCCGGGGTCCCGCTTCTTGCCCGAAGAGCCAAAGGAAGAAGCGGGATCCCGGGCCGAGCCCGGGATGAAGATCCAAGATGCCGACCTCACCGGCCGTCACATCCTCGTCACTGCCGGCCCGACGCACGAGCCGATCGATCCCGTCCGGGTCATCGCCAACCGCTCGTCCGGCAGGCAGGGCTTCGCCATCGCCGCCGCCGCCGCCGCGCTCGGCGCCCGCGTCACCCTCGTCGCCGGCCCCGTCGCGCTGCCTACCCCGCCCGGCGTCGCCCGCATCGACGTCGAGACCGCGGACCAGATGCTTGCCGCGGTCGACAGCGCCCTTCCCGCCGACGCCGCCATCCTCGTCGCCGCCGTCGCCGACTGGAAGGTGAGCCCAAGCCCGACCAAGCTCAAGAAGTCGGCCGGCCCGCCGCAGCTGCGCTTCGCGCCCAACCCCGACATCCTCGCCACCCTCGGCACCCATCCCGACCGTCCGCGCCTGCTGGTCGGCTTCGCCGCCGAAACCGACGACCTCCTCGCCAACGCAGCGTCGAAGCGTTCGGCCAAGAAGGCCGACTGGATCGTCGCCAACGACGTCTCCGGTGACGTCATGGGCGGCCCGTCCAACCACCTCCACCTCGTTACCGCCGAGGGTGTCGAGGATCTCGGCGCCGGCTCCAAGGAACAGCTCGCGCGCCAGCTCGTCGCCCGCATCGCCCAGGAACTTTCATGATCCGGATCCAGATTACCCGCCTGCCCCACGGGGAGGGCCTGCCGCTGCCCGCCTATGCCACCGCCCACGCCGCCGGCATGGACGTGGTCGCCGCCGAGGATCTCGACCTCCAGCCCGGCCAGCGCCACGCGGTCGCCACCGGCCTGCGCATCGCCATTCCCGAAGGCTATGAGGTGCAGGTCCGCCCCCGCTCGGGCCTTGCGCTCAAGCACGGCATCACCGTCCCCAACACGCCCGGCACCATCGACGCCGACTATCGCGGCGAAGTGAAGGTGATCGTCATCAATCACGGCAACGAGCCCTTCCCCATTCGCCGCGGCGAACGCATCGCCCAGCTGGTGCCGGCCGCGGTGACGCAGGCCGCCTGGGAGGAGGTCGAGGTGCTCGATCAGACCGCGCGCGGCGAAGGCGGCTTCGGGAGCACGGGGCGTTGATGAATCATCCAACCTCCCCGTTGCGAAGCAATGGGGAGGGGGACCGCTCCGCAACGCGGAGTGGTGGGGGGGCCGGCCGCCCTGCCCATGGCCCCTCCACCACTGCCTTCGTCAGCGGGCTCCCTTCCCACCGCTTCGCGTCAGGGAGGTAGAAGTTGCTTTCCGACGAGGAACTCACCCGCTACGCCCGCCAGATCGTCCTTCCGCAACTGGGAGGTGCCGGCCAGCAGCGCCTCAAGGCCGCGAAAGTGTCGGTGGTCGGTGCCGGCGGGATCGGCGCGGCGGTCATCCCGGCGCTCGCCGGCGCAGGCATCGGCCGCATCACCATCATCGATCCCGACCGGGCGGACCTCTCCAACCTCCACCGCCAGCCCATCTACCGCTCGCGCGACGAGGGCGAGCCCAAGGCTGCGCTCGCCGCCCAGTTCGTGCGCCGGCTCAACCCCTTCGTCGAAGTCGCCGGAGTCGAGCGCGCCATCGGCCCCGACAATGCCGCCGCCCTCCTCGAGGGCCATGACCTCGTCATCGACGGCACCGACAATTTCGCAACCCGCCTCGCAGTCAGCGACGCCTGCGTCGGCCTCGGCCTGCCCCTGATCAGCGCCGCCGCCGCTCAATGGCAGGGCCAGGTCGCACTGTTCACGGGGAAACCCTGCTACCGCTGCTTCGTCGGCGATGCCTTCGACGCCGACGATTGCGACAATTGCGCGGAGCTGGGCGTCACCGGCGCGCTGACCGGCCTCGCCGGCAACCTCGCCGCCCTCCTCGCCATCCGCTTTCTCGCGCATGCCGGCGAGGCGGAGCCAGGCAGGCTCACCCTGGTCGACGGCCTGAACGGCACCCAGCGATTGATCCGGATCGTCGCCGACCCAGGCTGCAAGGCCTGCGGCGGCTCCGTCGGACGATCCGCTATTTCTCCTTCTTAGGAGCCGCCTTCTTCCTTGCCGGCGCCTTCTTCTTGCCCTTGGCCGGCCCCTTGGCGGCCTTGGCGTCGATCAGCGCCACCGCCTCGTCCAGCGTCACCGCCTTCGGGTCCGCCGCCTTGGGCAGCGTGGCGTGGGTCGTCCCGTCGGTGACATAGGGACCGAACCGCCCTTCCATCACCTTCAGTTCCTTGGCGCTCTCCGGATGATTGCCGAGCACCGCCAGCGGCTCCCGGCTCCCGCCGCGGGCTCGGCCGCCCCCGCTCGCCGCATCGGCCAGCTTCGCCACCGCCGCGTTCATGCCGGTCTCGAACACCTCGGCGGTGCTCGCCAGCCGGGCATATTTGCCCTGGTGCTGCAGGTAGGGCCCGTAGCGCCCGATCGACGCCGTGATCATCTCCCCCGTCTCCGGATGCGTCCCGATCTCGCGCGGGAGGCTCAGCAGCCTCTTCGCCCAGTCGAGATCGACGCTCACGTCCTTGGGGATTGAAGCGCGCTTCTCCCCCTGCTCGACATAGGGTCCGAACCGCCCGCTCTTGAGCATGATGCCCTCGCCAAGATCCGCCGGTTCACCGCTCGACGCCGCGGCATCCCCGCCCTGACCGAACTTCCGGGTGAACTTGCATTCCGGATAGTTGGAGCAGGCGACGAACGCGCCGAACTTGCCGCCGCGCAGCGCCAGCCGCCCATTGCCGCACGCCGGGCACAGCCGCGGGTCGCTGCCGTCGCCCTTGTCGGGAAACAGCCAGGGCGAAAGGAATTCGTCGAGCGAGGCGGTCACCTCGCTCGGCTTCTGCTCCATCACCTCGCCCGCCTTGGGCTTGAAGTCGCGCCAGAAGCTTTCGAGAAGCTTCAACCAGTCCAGACGCCCACCGGACACGTCGTCCAGCTCATCCTCCAGCTCGGCCGTATAATCGTAGCTGACATATTTCTCGAAGAAACGCTCGAGGAAGGCCGTCACCAGCCGCCCGCTCTCCTCCGGGATGAAGCGCTGCTTTTCCAGCCGCACATATTCGCGGTCCTTCAGCGTCTGCAGCGTCGCCGCATAGGTCGACGGACGCCCGATGCCGAGCTCCTCCAGCCGCTTGACCAGGCTCGCTTCCGAATAGCGCGGCGGCGGCTGGGTGAAGCTCTGCACGGCGTCGACGCCGAGCTTGTCCGGCCGGTCGCCCTTGGCGAGGTGCGGCATCTTCGCGCCATCCTCGTCCTCGGCCTTCTCGTCCCGTCCTTCCTCGTAGAGCGCGAGGAAGCCGGGGAAGAGCGTCACCTGCCCCGTCGCGCGCAGCCGCGCCCGGTCGTTAGCCAGCTCGACCGTGGTCCGCTCCAGCCGCGCCGCTGCCATCTGGCTGGCGAGCGCGCGGTTGAGCACCAACTCGTAGAGCCGCGCATGGTCGCCGCTGCCGGCCCGCTCTCTGGCGAAGTCGGTCGGCCGGATCGCCTCATGGGCCTCCTGCGCATTCTTGGCCTTGGACGTATATTGCCGCGGTTTGTCGGGCAGGTGCGCCGCGCCGAAGCGATCGGCGACGGCCTTGCGCGCGGCGCTGATCGCCTCGCCGGCCATCTGCACGCCGTCGGTCCGCATGTAGGTGATCAGCCCGTCCTCGTAGAGCTGCTGCGCCACCCGCATCGTGTGGCTGGCCGCGAAGCCCAGTTTGCGCGCCGCCTCCTGCTGCAGGGTCGAAGTGGTGAAGGGGGGGGGCGGATTGCGGGTGAAGGGCTTGGTCTCGACCGACGCGACGGCGAAATGCCCCGCCTCGACCGCCTTCTTCGCCTCGGTCGCCGAGCCCTTGTCGCCGAGACTGAGCTTGTCGAGCTTCTTGCCGTCCAGCTCAACCAGACGCGCGGAGAACTCCTGGCCGGTCGCCGCGAAGCGCGCCGTCACCGTCCAATATTCCTGCGCGGTGAAGCGCTCGATCTCGGCCTCGCGGTCGACGATCAGGCGCAGCGCGACCGACTGGACGCGTCCCGCGCTCTTGGCGCCGGGCAGCTTGCGCCACAGGATCGGTGACAGGGTGAAACCGACCAGATAATCGAGCGCCCGCCGCGCTCGATAGGCGTCGATGAGATCGTTATCGAGCTCGCGCGGGCTCGCCATCGCGTCCAGCACCGCCGACTTGGTGATGGCGTTGAAGGTGACCCGGCGCACGTCCATTGGCAGCGCGCGGCGCTTCTTCAGCAGTTCCTGGACGTGCCAGCTGATCGCCTCGCCCTCGCGATCGGGGTCGGTGGCGAGGATCAGCGTATCCGACGCCTTGGCCGCGTCGGCGATGGCTTTGACCTGCTTGGCCTTGTCGCCATAGGTCGCCCACTCCATCGCGAAGCCCTCGTCCGGGTTCACCGACCCGTCCTTGGGCGGCAGGTCGCGGACGTGACCGTAGCTCGCCAGCACCTTGTGGCCCGGCCCCAGATACTTCTCGATGGTTTTCGCCTTGGCCGGCGATTCGACGACGACCAGCTTCATTTTCGATTGCCTTCACGCATACGCACGAGGGTGGGGACCGGCGGACAGCCTCGTCAAGGCGGTTCCTTGGCCGGGCGCGACGGACAGGCTAGGGCGTTGCGGCCCAAGGGGGAGTGTAAGCATGTTCGCCGTCATCATCGCCGCCGCGCTCGCCGTGTCGCCGGAGAGCCTCGTTCGTCCGCCGCTCGATGGCTTCATCGTCGGCAATGAGCAGAGCGCCGGCCCGATGAGCCTCAAGGAGGAAGTGCCGGCGGGCGAGACGGTGCAGCAGTGGACGCGCATGGTCACGACCCAGCGCCTCGGCGGCCTCGCTGGCCGCCTCTCTGCAAGCGACTTTCTCGAGCGGCTCGCCGCCATGGCGACCGGCTCCTGTCCGGGCGCGACGGCAGGCACCGTGACCGAGACCGGCGGCGCCGCGACCGTCCGCCTTGATTGCCCGCGCAATCCGACCACCGGCCTGCCAGAGACCTTCATCGCCAAGGCGATGATGGGAGCGAGCGACCTTTACATCGTCCAGATCGCCTGGCGCCGGGTCCCGACCAGCCAAGACATCGGCTGGAGCGAGACCTATCTCGGCAAGGTCAGCCTCAAGCCCGCAAACTGACGGCGGCACGCCGCCAAGCGGCAGCCGCAGCTTCGGCGCGCCACGGTCAGTCGGCCACGCCCCAGGGTGGCGGCGGAACGGGCCTCACCTTCGGCGGCAGTCCGCAACGGCCCTGGTCATAGTCGCCGTTGACCCGAATGACCTCGCCCTCGCGCGGCTCGAGCCGACGGCCGGTCAGCTGGCTGTCGAGCACCCGGCGGATGGTCGAAGCGAGGCTGGTCACCACGTAACAGGCGATCTCGGGCT
The DNA here is from genome assembly GCF_029637485.1 of Sphingomonas sp. LHG3406-1. Lineage (GTDB taxonomy): Bacteria > Pseudomonadota > Alphaproteobacteria > Sphingomonadales > Sphingomonadaceae > Sphingomicrobium. Next base: position 1,167,676 of record NZ_CP069128.1, read on the forward strand.
CCTTGTGGCGATTGCCGATTCCGCTGTCATCGGTGAGGAAGACGTAGCGCGACTGAGTCAGCGCCGCACTCAGCCGCATAAAATATTCGGCGCGGTCGTCGAGCCCCGACGACGCGACCGGGACGATCCGGATGCCCTTGGCACGGGCGGCCTCCGCAGCGGCCCATGCCCGGCCCATCTTGTCGTCGTGGGGCGGCGCGTCGGCGACGAGCATCAGGCTCTTGACCGCCTCCGGTCGCCAGTCCTGCTCGACCGCGCGCGCCAGCGCCTCATCGACTGCCTCCGGCATGTCTCCGCCACCATGGCCGCGCTGCTGGGCGATCGAGGCCTGGAGCGCGTCGAGGTCACTCGACAAACGGTAGGTGCGGGTGACGAAATCATCGCCGATGTCACGATAGGCGACCAGCCCTACCCGCAAGTCGAGCTGCGGATGGCGGCGCTTGAGATCGACCAGGATTTCCCTCAGCTCCGACTTGAGGAAGGCGATCTCGTCGCCCATCGAACCGGTGCAGTCGAGCACGACCATCAGGTCCATCGCCCGGACTGGGGCCGGGGCGCCGCCAATCACCAGCCGGTGCTGCTGCCCGCCCCGTCCCCCGGCCAGTCTGATCTCCCTTTTCTCGCTCCCGGCATGGATGACGAGCCGCTCGCTGAGCCGGTCGAGCTCGGGGAAGAAGACGACCCGGCCGTCGCTGGCGGTCGCCAGTTCGAGCCTGTTGCCGTCGGCGCACTCGAGCGTCACCCGTTCCAGCGCCCGCGGCTGCCCACGGTCGTCGCGCAACTCGACGGTCAGGCTGCGGCGGGTATCGAGCAGCGGTAGAACCGAGATCTGCTGGCCGAGGCTGCGCTTGGAATGGACGAACCAGGCGAAATGCTCGGGATTGAGGAGATCGTCATGGTCGCCGGACGTCAGCAGGCCGGCCGGCGGTCCGTTGCCCTGACCCCGCATGCCCCTTCGCTCCCGCCGAGTCAGGGCGCCGGGCGAGTAGCCCGTGACCGAGCTGCCGGTGACGACGATCGAGTCGGCCCCGTCCCCATCGCTCTCCGCCATCGGCGCTGGCGGCGGCGGCGGCGGCGGCGGCGGCACCGGGCAGGTTTCGGTCACCAAAATGACCGAGCCGTCGGGGCAGACCTGCGTCTCGGCCGGCGTGCCATCGGGCTGAGCATAAGCCGCCTGCTGGAACAGCCCGGCGGCGGTGCGCATCGCCTGCGCCTCGACTGGCAGCGGCGCCATCAGCGGAGCGCGCCGGCAATAATCCTGCGCCAGCGAGGTCGCGGAGACACTCGCAAGCGCCATCCCCAACACTGCATGTCGGCATGCTCCCATTGTACTACTCCCCTTGACGAAAGCTGACCTTTCCCCCGGCATGCCGGTCGAGCCGGCCCGCAAGATCCAGTTCCAGCAGGACCAGCTGCACGGCGCCGGGCTCGAGACCAGACAACCGGACGATCTCGTCCACGGGCGCCGGCGACGGTCCAAGCAGTTCCTCGACAGTGCGCCGCTCCGCTTCACCCGGCTCGTCCGTCGTCCCGGCGAAGCCTGGGACCTCGGAAGCAGCCGAGAACAGGTCCCTTTGCGACCGCACCCGGCCCAGCCCGGGCCGAAGTGCCTCAAGCACCTCGGCTGCATTCTGGACCAGGGTCGCTCCGTCGCGGATGAGGCCATTGCAGCCTTGCGCCCGTGGATCGAGCGGGCTGCCGGGCACCGCCATCACCTCGCGCCCCATTTCGGCCGCCAGCCGTGCGGTGATCAGCGAGCCCGATCGCGGCGCCGCCTCGACCACGATCGTCCCGGGGCAGAGCCCAGCGATGATCCGGTTGCGATAGGGGAAATGGCGGGCGCGCGGCTCGGTCCCGGGCGGCATCTCGGCCAGCACCAGCCCCCTTTCCGCCACCGCGCGCTGCAGCCGCTCATTCTCGGGCGGGTAGAAGTTGTCGAGCCCGCCGGCGATTACGCCAACCGTGCCCGTGTCCAGCGCCCCCTCATGCGCCGCCGCATCGATCCCGCGCGCAAGCCCCGACACGACCACGGTCCCCTCGCGCCCCAGTTCGTGGGCAAGGCCGCGCGCGAAGCGGCAGGCCGCGGCGCTGGCGTTGCGCGCCCCCACCATCGCCACCATCGGCTGGTCGAGAAGGCCAATGTCGCCAAGCGCCGTCAGCAGCGGCGGCGCATTGTCGGCCTCGGCCAGCAGCGGCGGATAGAGGCCCTGCCCGATGCTGAGGTAGCGCCCGCCGATCGCCTCGACCCGGTCGCGCTCGCGCCGCGCCTGGTCCTCGCCGAACAGCGCCGGCATCCGCCCGCCGCCGCGCGCGGCAAGGTCCGGCACGGCCCGAAGCGCCGCCTCGGCACTGCCGAAGCGCAGGAGCAGCTGACGAAAGGTGATGGGCCCGATGCTCTGCGACCGGATCAGGCGGATCCGGGCGAGGAGATCGGCCTCGCTCAAGCCCTGCTCCGCCCGACCCGCGGCTCGGTCCCGGCGCGAAGGCGAACGATGTTCTCCTTGTGCTTCCAGATGACCAGGACGCTCAGCCCGGCGAGCAGCGGCAGCAGGTCCGACCGATCCCTGAACGCCGCCAGCAGCGGTGCCGACAGCGCCGCCGTCATGCCCGCAACCGAGGAGATACGGACGAGCAGCAGGAAGGCGATCCACAACCCCGCGTACAGCGCCGCCGCCGGCGGGAAGAGCGGGATCAGCACGCCGAGATAGGTTGCCACCCCCTTGCCGCCGCGGAACTTCAGCCAGACGGGATAGAGATGCCCGATCATCGCCCCGCCCGCCGCCGCAATCTCGTAGCCGGGCAGGAAGCGCTGCGCGATCAGCACCGCCGCCGTCCCCTTCAGCGCATCCAGCACCAGCGTCGCCGCCGCCAGCCCCTTGGACCCGGTCCGAAGCACGTTGGTCGCGCCGATATTGCCCGAGCCGATGGTCCTGATGTCCCCCCGCCCGGTCAGCCGCGTCAGGATCAGCCCGAAGGGAATGGAACCGAGCGCATAACCAAGCGCGAGGGCGAGAAGCAGGCCTTGAGACATTGGAGCCAAGGCTAGTCAGCATTGCGCCGACGCGCAACGACCGCATAAGGCCGCCTGCGTGAAGCCCGAAACCCCTCTCCTCTTTTTCGATTCCGGCGTCGGGGGCCTCAGCGTCCTCGGACCCACTCGCGCGCTTCTGCCGACCGCGCCGATCGTCTATGTCGCCGACAGCGCCGCCTTTCCCTACGGCACCCGCTCCGAAGCCGAGATCGCGGCGCGTGTGCCGGCCCTGCTTGGCCGGCTGACCGAGCGCTTCCGGCCGCGCATCGCCGTCATCGCCTGCAACACCGCCTCGACCATCGCCCTCGCCTATGTCCGCGCCGCGCTCGACATTCCGGTGGTCGGCACCGTGCCCGCGATCAAGCCGGCGGCCGAACAGTCGCGGACCCGCATCATCGGCGTGCTCGGAACTCCTGCAACCGTCCGCCAGCCCTATGTCGACGACCTCGCCGCCCGCTTCGCTGCCGACTGCACCGTCCTCCGCCACGGCTCGGCCGAGCTAGTCGAGCTGGCCGAACGCAAGCTTGCCGGGGAGGCCATCGACTCCGCCGACATCGACGCCGCCGTTGCCCCGCTCACGGGCCAGGGGATGGACGTGGTCGTCCTCGCCTGCACCCACTTCCCGCTGCTCAGCAAGGAGCTCGCGGCGGCCCTCCCCGGCGTCGCGCAGGTGGACGGCGGCCCCGGCATCGCGCGCCGCATCGCCCATCTCACCGCCGGGCAGCCATGGCCGGTTCAGCCGCCGCCCGGCATTGCCGTCTTCACCGGGGAAGGACCGGCGCCCGCAGTCGCCGCAGCTTTGACCGACTTCGGCATCGGTGACCTAAGAAACATTTGAACTACGTAGAATTGCGAGTCGTTCGCATTGGCCTTGCCGCGTAGCTTGGGTTAAGGGCGCGACCGAGCAAGAGGCAAGAGCGAGTGGATTACCAGAACGTCTTCAAGGCCGCCATCGACCGGCTGCACGACGAAGGCCGCTACCGGGTCTTCATCGACATTCTGCGCAACAAGGGGTCATATCCCAACGCGCGCTGCTTTGCCGGCCACAACGGACCGAAGCCGATCACCGTGTGGTGCTCGAACGACTACCTCGGCATGGGCCAGCACCCAGCCGTCATCGCGGCCATGGAAGAAGCGCTGCACGACGTTGGTGCCGGTTCGGGCGGCACCCGCAACATCGGCGGCAACACCCACTACCACGTCAACCTCGAGGCCGAGCTCGCCGACCTTCACGGCAAGGAAGCGGCGCTGCTGTTCACCAGCGGCTACGTCTCGAACGAGGCGGCCCTGTCGACCCTCGGAAAGCTCCTGCCCGGCTGCGTCATCTTTTCGGACGAACTCAACCACGCCTCGATGATCGCGGGCATCAAGAATTCGGGCTGCGAGAAGAAGATCTTCCGCCACAACGACCTCGCCCACCTCGAGGAACTGCTCGAGGCCGAGGATCCCGACCGGCCCAAGCTGATCGCCTTCGAAAGCGTCTATTCGATGGACGGCGACATCGCCCCGATCGCCGCCATCTGCGACCTCGCCGACCGCTACGGCGCCATCACCTACCTCGACGAAGTTCATGCCGTCGGCATGTACGGGACCCGCGGCGGCGGCATCTCCGAGCGCGACGCGGTCGCCGACCGGGTCACCATCATCGAGGGCACGCTCGGCAAGGCGTTCGGCGTGATGGGCGGCTACATCGCCGCCGCCCGCGACATCGTCGACTGCATCCGCAGCTATGCGCCGGGCTTCATCTTCACCACCTCGCTGTCGCCCGTGCTGGTCGCCGGCGCCCTGGCGAGCGTCCGCCACCTCAAGCAGAGCGCCGAGGAGCGCGAGGGCCAGCAGGCCGCCGCCGCCATGCTCAAGCGCAAGTTCGCCGACGCCGGCCTGCCGGTGATGGACTCGGTCACGCACATCGTGCCGCTGCTGGTCGGCTGCCCGATGAAGGCCAAGCGGATTAGCGACATCCTGCTCGCGGAATACGGCTTCTACGTGCAGCCGATCAACTATCCGACCGTCCCCCGCGGGACCGAGCGCCTCCGCTTCACCCCCGGCCCGACGCACAGCGCCGAGATGCAGGACGAACTGACCGGCGCCCTGGTCGAGATCTGGGACCGTTTGGAAATGCGCGAAGCGGCCTAGGGTACAGCGGCCTTCGGCGTCGCCCAGGCCGAACGATGAATAAGGCGTTGGTCCTGAGCGAAGCACCGTAGGCGCGTCGTCGAAGGGCCCCTCACCGCACCAGCGTCCACCCACTCAGCGCGCAGCAAGCCGCCAGCCCAACGCTCAGCGGCACCCGGAGCGCCATCCACCAGCCCGGCGCCAGCCGCCGCCGCACCAGCAGCGCGTCGACCGCCAGCGCCGCCACCAGCAGCACCGCCAATGCGAACATCGCCTGGGGCGGGTTGAAGCTGAAGATTGCCCACCAGCCCGCCAGCGACGGCACCACCGCAATCCCCAGCAGCCACGAGCGCGGCCGTCCCTCGCGGCAGGCGAAGGCCCACCAGCTGCCGCCGAGGAAGCTCAGGATCACCGCCGCATAGGTGCGGACGAAACCGGGCGTCGACGGCGCGAACAAGCCGATGTCGAATAGGGCCACGCCGGTCAGCACGGCGGGCGGGATCAGGCCGGCGAAGCCGAGCAGCAGGGCGGGAAGTGGAATGCGCATCTTCTCGATGATGAAGCGCTCCCACCAGGAACGCCAGCCTGTCCTACAGGACCGCTTTCGGCTATGCCCGCGCCGATGCCGATTGCCCTTGTCCGCGCTGCCATGACCCTGGCCCGAAGTGGACAGACCGGGCAAACTGGACGAAGTGGTCGCACTGCGATTTTTCTTTTTTCCGGTCCTCTCCCGCTCCCACCATTGGCCTCCCTGCCTCCGCCTTGCTAGAGGGCCGCATGACCATCGCCCTTGCCGCCGACCATGCCGGATTCGCGCTGAAGGACGCCCTCGCCGACTGGCTCCGCGAAGCCGGGCATGAGGTGCTCGACCTTGGCACCAATGGCCCCGACAGCGTCGACTATCCCCGCTTCGGATCGCTCCTCGCCGAAGCCGTGGCGGCCGGCCGGGCGGAGCGCGGCATCGTCGTCTGCGGTTCGGGCATCGGCATCTCCATTGCGGTCAACCGCAACCCGAACTGCCGCTGCGCCCTCGTCAACGAGCCTCTGTCGGCCGCCCTCGCCCGCGAGCATAACGACGCCAACGTCCTGGCACTCGGCGCCCGGCTGACCGGCATCGACCTTGCCAAGGCCTGCGTCACCGCCTTCCTTTCGACCGACTTCGCCGGCGGGCGCCACCAGGCCCGCGTCGACCTTCTTTCCGCCGCCACCGGAGACTGACCATGGCTACCGCCGCCAACCTCAACCTCGTCCAGCCGCAGGGCTTCTTCACTAGGCACCTCGCCGAGGCCGATACCGACGTCGCCAAGGCCATCGACGATGAACTCGCCCGCGAACAGACGCAGATCGAGCTCATCGCCTCCGAGAACATCGTCAGCCGCGCGGTGCTCGAGGCGCAGGGCTCGGTCTTCACCAACAAATATGCCGAAGGCTATCCCGGCCGCCGCTATTACCAGGGCTGCCACCCGTCCGACGCGGTCGAGACTCTGGCGATCGAGCGGGCCAAGCAACTGTTCGGCTGCGGCTTCGCCAACGTGCAGCCCCATTCGGGCGCGCAGGCGAACGGCGCAGTCTTCCTCGCCTTGCTCCAGCCCGGCGACACCATCCTCGGCATGAGCCTCGCCGCCGGCGGCCACCTCACCCACGGCGCGCCCCCGGCCCAGTCGGGCAAGTGGTTCAACGCCGTCCGATATGGCGTCCGCGAGCAGGACCATCTGGTCGATTTCGACGAACTCGAGCGGCTCGCCACCGAGCACAAGCCCAAGCTGATCATCGCCGGCGGCTCGGCCTATCCGCGCATCCTCGACTTCGCCCGCTTCCGCGCCGTCGCGGACAAGGTTGGCGCCTATCTGATGGTCGACATGGCCCATTTCGCCGGCCTCGTCGCGGCAGGCGAACATCCCTCGCCCTTCGGCCACGCCCATGTCGTCACCACCACCACCCACAAGACCCTGCGCGGCCCGCGCGGCGGCATGATCATGACCGACGACGAGGCATTGGCGAAGAAGTTCAACTCGGCGGTCTTCCCGGGCCTGCAGGGCGGTCCGCTGATGCATGTCATCGCCGCCAAGGCAGTGGCGTTCGGCGAGGCGCTGCAGCCGGACTTCAAGAGCTACGCCAAGGCGGTCATCACCAACGCCCGCGCGCTCGCCGGCCGCCTCAAGGAGCGCGGCGCCGACCTCGTCGCCGGCGGGACCGACACCCACCTCGCTCTGGTGGACCTCCGCCCGCTCGGGATCACCGGCAAGGATGCGGACGAGAGTCTCGAGCGCGCCGGCATCACCTGCAACAAGAACGGCATTCCGTTCGACCCGCTCCCGCCGCTCAAGACCAGCGGCATCCGCGTCGGCTCGCCCGCTGGCACCACCCGCGGCTTCGGAGAAGCCGAATTCCGTGAAATCGCCGACATGGTCGCCGACGTCCTTGATGGCCTCAAGGCCAATGGCGCCGAGGGCAATGGCGAGGTCGAGCGCGCGGTGAACGTCCGCGTTCGCGCGCTCTGCGCGCGCTTCCCCATCTACCAGGGCTGAGATGCGCTGCCCCTTTTGCGGTGACCTCGACAGTCAGGTGAAGGACAGCCGCTCGTCGGAAGACGGTGCGGCCATTCGCCGTCGCCGCCAGTGCGAAGGTTGCGGCGCCCGCTTCACCACCTTCGAGCGGGTCCAGCTGCGCGATCTCACCGTGGTCAAGAAGGAGGGCAAGCGCGAACCCTTCGACCGCAGCAAGCTCGCTCGTGCCATCGGATTCGCCTGCCGCAAGCGCGACATCGCGCCCGAACGTATCGAGCGCCTCGTTTCCGGCATCCAGCGCCAGCTCGAAACGCGCGGCGACGAAGTGACCAGCTCCGACATCGGCGAGGCGGTCATGGCCGGGCTCAAGACGCTCGACCACGTCGCCTACATCCGCTTCGCCTCCATCTACCGGGACTTTTCCGAAGCGAGCGACTTCGCCGAAATCGCTGGCGAAGTCGGCGAGCCCGGCTCGCCCACCCCCGTCGGCAAGCTGCTGTGACCGCCGCGCCGCCGCCTGTCATCATCCTCGTCCAGCCGCAGCTCGGCCAGAACATCGGCAAGGCCGCGCGGGCCATGCTGAACTTCGGGCTAACCGAGATGCGCCTCGTCGCTCCGCGCGACGGCTGGCCGAACCCGGACTCCGGCCCCGCCGCGAGCGGGGCGGACATCGTGCTCGAACGGGCGCAGGTGTTCAGCAGCGTCGCCGAGGCCATCGCCGATTGCAGCCAGGTCTTCGCCTCCACCGTCCGCAAGCGCGACGTCATGACCCCGGTGGTCGGACCCGTGGAGATGGCGAGCGCCATCCACGCCTCGCCTGCGCGCTCCGCCATCCTGTTCGGCCCCGAACGCTCCGGCCTCGCCACCGAGGACGTGGTCCAGGCGAGCCACATCGTCACCGTCCCGATCAATCCCGTGTTCGGCAGCCTCAACCTCGCCCAGGCGGTGATCCTGCTCGCCTACGAATGGTCGCGAAGCGCGAGCCTGGTCCAACCTACGGCCTTCGAGCTGGAGCCGCGCGCGCCGCAGGCCGAGCTGGATGGCCTCATCGGCCAGCTCGAAGGGCATCTCGACGCGGTCGGCTATTTCCATCCGCCCGAGCGCACGCAGGCGACCAGAAACACCATCCGCACCATCCTCACCAAGCCCGGCTGGTCGAGCCGTGAGCTCAAGGCGATGCGCGGGATGCTGAGGGCCATCGCTCAGCCGCGGGTGCGGTCGAATACCTCGAACTCATAGGCGATCGAGGCTTCGATCAGCTGCTCGTAAAGATCCGTTGCAAGGTCGGGGACCGGCAGCTCGAGCTGCTCGGCCGTCGCGCGTACCTTGGCCAGCACGTCGGCCTTCCGCCACTCGTCCCGCACCGCGCCCCGGCCCGGCTTGATGCGCGCGGCCGCCTCCATGTAGCCGAAGCGCGTCTTGAGCAGCGCAACCACGGCCCGGTCGACTGCATCGACGCCGGCGCGCACCTCTTCCATGGTGGTGCAATGTTCGGGATCGATCGTGCCGCTCATGGCCCCGCTCTGGCGGCCAAGCTTGACCTTCGCAAGCCCTCCCTCTAGAGGCGCCGCTTCGCAATTGGCTCCGCACGTCCGGTGAAGCGGTAGCCCTGCCCATTTCGATGGTCAGCAGCGCGGTCCCGGGCAACTGACACGAACGCAATTGAAGGAACCATCATGTCGAAGCGCACCAGCGCCAAGTACAAGCTCGACCGCCGCATGGGCGAGAACGTCTTCGGTCGCCCGAAGAGCCCGGTCAACAAGCGTGAATACGGCCCCGGCCAGCACGGTCAGCGCCGCAAGGGCAAGATGTCGGACTTCGGCATCCAGCTGCGCGCCAAGCAGAAGCTCAAGGGCTATTACGGCGACGTCACCGAGAAGCAGTTCAAGCGGACCTTCTTCGAGGCGAGCCGGATGAAGGGCGATGCCAGCCAGAACCTGATCGGCCTGCTCGAGCGCCGCCTCGACATGGTCGTCTATCGCGCCAAGTTCGCGCCGACCATCTGGGCCGCCCGCCAGCTCGTCAGCCACGGCCACGTCCGTGTCAACGGCGTGAAGTGCAACATCGCCTCGCGCCGAATCAACGTCGGTGACGTGGTCGAGCTCGGCTCGAAGGCGCAGGAGATGGCGCTGGTTCTCGAGGCGCAGAGCCTCGCCGAGCGCGACATTCCCGAATATGTGACCCCGGACGGCAACGCCAAGGTGACCTACACCCGCGTTCCGACCCTCGACGAGGTGCCCTATCCGGTCCGGATGGAGCCGAACCTCGTGGTCGAATTCTACTCGCGCTAAGCTTCAGGGCAGCGTGACACCAGAGGGCGGCCCTTCGGGGCCGCCCTTTTGCGTTGGGGCGATCCACATCCACCAGGCCGTGCCGGGCAGTTCCACCTTGCGATAGCCCCGCGCGCCGGCCCATTGGTCGAGCGGACCGTCGAGACCGAGCGGAAGCTCGGGCGGGAACTGCTTGCGCTCACCCCCCGTCACCACCACCGCCGGTCGCGCCACATCGAGCAGGTGGAGCGATTCGAAAGTCGGAACCTCGGTCACCCGCCGAACGAACCTGCCCGGCTCGCCCTCGATCCGGTAGAGAAAGGGGCCGGCGGTAAAGCCTGGGTGCAGTTCGACGTCCACCCCCACGAACTGCTCGGGCGCCAGGGTGACGACCGTGCCACCATCGGCGGCAGCAGCCACCGCGCGGCCCCGCTCGACCGCTTGCCAGAGCGGCGACGCGCCGGTCACCGCTTTGCTGATCGCCAGTATGGTTCCAGCCACGCCATAGAGACTGCACAGAGCGCCCGCGGCCAGTGCAGCGTGGCGCCATCGCTGCTCCAGCGTCGGCAGCGCGATGCCGGCGCGTGCGAACAACGGGGGTAGCAGGGGCACCAGATACTGCTTGAAGAAGGGGTCCGGCAGAAAGGCAGCGATCAGCCCGCCGACCGCCATGATCTCGAGCAGACGCTGCCGCGCCCGGCGGCGAAGAGTGACCAGGGTCAGCAGGAGGGCAACGGCCGGCGCGCCCTTGATCATCTGCTCTGCGATCCCGCCAAGCTTCCCGAGCGGCTGCAACCGCCAGGCCTCGCCCACACCGGTCCAGTAGAGCTGCGGCGCGATCAGGCTGTAGGTGAGGACGCCGAAGGTGAAGCGCTCGGGCGACAAGGCGTAGAGGGCGATGCTCGGCAATATGCCCGCGAGCCCACCGGCGGCGGCGGCGGCGAGCGCCGGCCAGCCCAGGCGTCGCGCCCGCAACAGCATCCACAGGCCGGCCCCCGCGACCGGCAGCGCCATGCTGATCTTGGCCGAGATGGCGAGTCCGAAGCAGAGGCCGGCGATCCCCGTCCGCCGCCAGTGCGGCATCATGTCGTTCGGCAGGATGGCGAGCAGGCCGAGCGCCAGCAGCGCTGCCGGAAGCATGTCGTTGCGCGCGACCTCGGTGCCGAACAGGAAGGCATTGGTGGTCGCAAGGCCGACGACCGTCGCCACCCGCACCCAGTATGGCACGCGATCAGCGAGGAAGCGCATCAGCGCCCAGCAGGTGACCAGCGCGAACAGCACGTTGGCGAGCCGGGCCCCGACCAGCAGCCAGCCGGCGGGCAGCAGCGACAGCGGGCTCAGCAGCAGAGGCTGGAGCGGGGTCTGAAGGTAGGGCCAGTCGCGATAAGGCAGACCCTCGCGCATCATCGCGATGGCCGCGACATACTGGCTCTCGTCATGGTTGATCGGCGCACTCAGCGCCGCGGCGACGAACAGCAGGCCCAGTCCTGCCAGCAGCCAGCGCGTCCGTGCCATTTCCCCCATGGCCGCCCCTTTCCCGCTCCGGAGCCCACTGGCAAGCGCTTTGCTTGGAGTTGAGGGAAAGCGTCGCTATCTGCCCGCCATGCCACTTCCTCCCCTCCCCGAATGGGCCCCGCACGCCGCCATGTGGATCGGCTTCCCGAGCGACTCCGAACTGTGGGTCGAGGACCTCGAGCCCGCCCAGGCCGAGGTCGCCGCCCTCGCCCGAGCACTCCATGCGGACGGCACGGGCGAGGAGATCATCCTCGTCGCCGCCGACCCGGAAGCCGCGGCCGAGGCGCGCCGGCTGGCACCTTTCGCAACCGTGCTGGAGGAGCCATTCGGCGACATCTGGCTGCGCGACACCGGGCCGATCGTGCTCGGATCAGGCCAGGATCGCCGCGCGCAGGGATTCGGCTTCAACGGTTGGGGCGGCAAGTACGACCTTGAGGGCGACGACAGCATCGGCGATCGCCTCGCCCGCTCGGCCGCCCTGCCCTATGCGAAGGCCGACTGGATCCTCGAGGGCGGCGCCGTCGACGGCGATGGCTCGGGCACCTTCCTGACCACCGAGCAATGCCTGCTCAACCCCAATCGCAACCCGGGCCTGACCCGCGAGCAGGTGGAGCAGCGACTGGCACGCGACCTTGGCGCGACCAGGGTGGTGTGGCTCGGCGAGGGGCTCGCCAACGATCATACCGACGGCCATGTCGACAATCTCGCCCGCTTCGTCGCTCCGGGACGGGCCGTGCTCCCATCACCGGCGGAGGATGATCCCAACGCGGCCGTCTATGCCGATGCGGCGGAGCGGCTGAAGGCGGCCGGGCTCGACATCGTGAACCTGCCCTCACCCGGCCGGATCGAGGCCGACGGCGACATCATCCCGGCCAGCTACATGAACTTCCTCATCGGCAATGCCGCGGTAGTCGTGCCACTGTACGGGGCGGCTAACGACGCGGCGGCCGTCACCGCACTCCAGGCCATCTTCCCCGACCGCAAGGTGAGCGGCCTTCGCGCCGACCACATCCTGACCGGCGGCGGCAGCTTCCACTGCATTTCACAGCAAGTGCCGCGGTGACCGCCTTCTGGCTCCGGGCCGCGCTGTCCGGGCTGGTGATCGCGCTTGCCTCCACCGTCGCGCGGCGCTCCCCCGCCCTCGGCTCACTGATCGTCTCGCTTCCGCTCGTCTCGGTCCTCAGCATCATCTGGCTGTGGCGTGACGGGGCGGAAAGCGGGCAGCTCGCCGACTATATCCAGAACACCTTCTGGTTCTTCCTGCCGTCGATTCCCATGTTCCTGGTCATCCCGATGCTGCTCCGGCGCGGCCTGGCCTTCTGGCCGGCGCTGGGAATCGGCTGCGGGATGACCATCCTTCTCTACCTTGCCATGACCGCGGGGCTGGCCCGCTTCGGCGTTCGTCTGTGAGAGTGCTTGCCCGATGACCAAGATCAAAGTCGCCGCCCTTCAACTCGAGCTCGGAGCCGACACTGGGACCAACATCGCGGCCGTCACCGAACTGGTGCGCGAAGCGTCGGCGAAGGGTGCGCAGGTGGTTCTTCCGCCCGAGCTGTTCGAAGGCCCCTACTTCTGCCGGGTCGAGGACGAAGGCCTGTTCGCGACGGCCATGCCGACCGAGCAGCATCCGTCGGTCATTGCGATGCGCAAGCTGGCCGAGGAGCTGAAGATCTGGATCCCGACCAGCTTCTTCGAGCGCGACGGACCGCATCATTACAACAGCCTGGCGATGGTGAACCCGGACGGAAAGATCGCCGGTCTCTACCGCAAGAGCCACATTCCCGACGGGCCGGGCTATGAGGAGAAGTTCTACTTCCGGCCGGGCAACACCGGCTTCAAGGTGTGGGACGGCCCGGAGGCGGAGAAGCTCGGCGTCGGCATCTGCTGGGACCAATGGTATCCGGAGACCGCCCGCGCGATGATGCTGATGGGGGCCGAGATCCTCTTCTACCCGACCGCGATCGGCACCGAGCCGCACGACCCCGACCTCGATACCAGCCGGCTGTGGCGGCGGGCGATGATCGGCCATGCGGTCAGCAACGTCGTTCCCGTCGTCGCAGCGAACCGGATCGGCACGGAATGCGGCCAGCGCTTCTACGGCCACAGCTTCATCTGCGACGAGCGCGGCGACCTTCTGGCGGAATTTGGTGCCACCGAGACGGGCGTGCTCGTGGCCGAGCTCGACCTCGCCGCCGCCCGCCGCCACCGAGCCGCCTTCGGCTTCTTCCGCGATCGGCGTCCGGAGCTGTATGGGCGGCTGGTCCAGGACATCTGACCCGTTAACCTTTCTGAACAAGGTCACAAAGGTCACCGGTGGCGGGCTTTTCGCCGGAGGTGCGTGGGACCTCAGACGGGCGTTATGCAGCAATGCGAAAGATCGGCGGCGAGCAACCGCAAAGGTTATCCTTTGCAGGTCAAATCCTACGCTGCAAGGCGGGACGAAAGTCGGTCTGGATGGAGGGTGGGCTTAGGCGCGACCTCCTTGCTGCGCAGCAATGAGGCGGGGGGCGCTCAGCCGGGAGGTCAAGTGCTGGAGGGGCCATCCCCAACATTGCAGGCCTCCCCTTCCACTCGCTCCGCGGGCGATCCCTCCCGATGCGGCTGCGCGGCACCGGGCGGGTCGCGCCAAGGTCTTCACAGGATCTCAAGCGGACATGGTGTCGTGCCGTCAGGCCGGAAGCGGCCCTAAGCCCCGTCCCTAAGCTCCCGCCGCCAAAAGACGCTGTCGTGCCAGACACCGCCGATCAGCCAGGTCTTCGAAGCGCGGCCGGTCTCGACGAAGCCGTGCCGCTTGAGCAGGGTCATGCTCGCTTCGTTGCGCGGGTCGGTGTCGGCGAGGATCTCGTGGTCGCCCGTCCGGCGGCGATGGGCAAGGAAGGCGGTGAGGGCTTCGGAGGCATAGCCCCTGCCCCAGTGCGCGCGCTCGAAGATGAAGCCGACTTCGGGCAGCTTCCAGCAGCCGAGCTTGCCGATGCATTCGCCATCCAGCGTGACGATGAAGTCGTCCCCTCCCTCTGGCGCATCGATCATGCTGCGCACCCAGTCGGCGGTGACCTGCACGCTGTCGTGCGGAAGTGTCGACCAGTAACGCATGGCCTCGGGGTCCGACATGATGCGGTGCATCGGCCCGACATCCTCGATCCGGGCGCGGCGGAGGACGAGGCGTTCGGTGGTGATCGCCTCGATCATGGCCGAAGCTCCATCGCGCGGGCGAAGACGGCTTCGAACATGGGCGCAGTGAGGCGGCCGGTGTTCTGGTTGTAGCGGCTGGAATGGTAGGTGCCGAGGAGGATGCGGCCATCCGGCGCCGTGACTTCGCTGCCGTGGCCGAACCTGGCCTGGCTGGGGCGCAGGCCAAGCGCACGGGCGGCGGCGGCATGGGCGATGGCGCCAAGCGCCACCAGCACGCGCACCCGCGGAAGGCTGGCGAGCGCCGCCTCGAAATATGGGCGGCAGGTGGCGATCTCGATCGGCTCGGGCTTGTTCTGCGGGGGGAGGCATTTGACCGCGTTGAGGATCAGCGCGCCCTGCAGCCGCACGTCGTCGGCGGGGTCGGCGCGGTAGGTCCCGGTGGAGAGTCCGAACCTGGCCAGCGTCGCATAGAGGAGGTCGCCGGCGAAATCGCCAGTGAAGGGCCGGCCGGTGCGGTTGGCGCCCTGCTTGCCCGGCGCCATGCCGACCACCGCCAGCCAGGCGTCCGCATCTCCCCAGGCGGGCACGGGAGAGTTCCACCACCCCGGATGCTCGGCCCGGCATTCCTCACGAAAGCGGACCAGGCGCGGGCAAAGCGGGCAGTCGCGCGGCGCCTCGGCCTGCGGGACGGGGGAAACGACGGGAGGGCTGGCGAACAGCATGATGGAGGGATAGGCGAGCGGGCGTGACCTCGCAAACGCACCTCTACGCCGTCGCCGTCGGCTCCAACCGAGCGCATGGGCGGCACGGGCGTCCGACGGGCGTGGTAGTGGCGGCGATCGGGGAGCTGGACCGTGCCTTCGGCCTGTTCGCCGCGTCGCCCCTGCTGCTCAACCCGGCCAGCGGCGGTGCGGGGCGGGACTTCGCCAATGCGGTGGCGCTCGTCGAGAGCCCGCTTGGGCCACCCGAAATGCTGGCGGCATTGAAGCAGATCGAGCGGGCCTTCGGTCGCAGGCCAGGACGGCGCTGGGGGCCCCGCGTGCTCGACCTTGACCTCATCGCGTGGGACGGCGGCCGGTGGCGGAGTCGCGATCTCGTCATCCCGCACGCCGCGCTGGAGAGCCGGGCCTTCATGCTCCTTCCACTGGCGGCGATCGCACCCGGCTGGCGGCTGCGTGGGAGCCTTACCGCAAGACAGCTCGCGGCGCGCCTTGGCAAGCGGCGCATCAGGCCCTAGGTGCACCCCCGCGTGGGCCGTTAGCTCAGTCGGTAGAGCAGCTGACTTTTAATCAGCGGGTCGCTGGTTCGAGCCCAGCACGGCTCACGCCATGCTTCGAACCAGCCGAGTCTTCGTAGGCGCCAGCGCAGGCGCCGGCCTGGGGTTCGAGCCCGGCACCGCTCACGCCCCTCCCTTTTCTGAAGCGGCCGGGACCTGATCCCGGCTTGTTGGTGTGTATTGCTACACTATAGCAGCCAGTCACCCCTGTTCCGCTCACCTTTGCCGTCCCCGTCGATCACAAGTCACTGACGGCTAGTGATGAAAGCCCATCTGGCACGCCTCCTGCTCTGCTCACGCCGAAGCCCCGCGCTTCAGAATCGACACAGCAAGGAGTGAAGCACCCATGTTCGCCATCATCGCCGCCGCGGCTGCCGCAGCCGCCAATCCGAGCGCCGTCACCGTCAATGCGCCACGCTCGATCGAGATCGACGGCGTCCGCGCGATCTACACGCGCCACGTCGACGCCGACGGAATCACGCACCTCAAGGGGCGCTACGGCGGTCGGAATGCCACCCGCTTCCACTTTCGCGTCCGCGGCAAGGAAGTCGAGGGCTGGACCGGCGGCGCGCCGGTGCGCTTCACCATGCCTGGACGCTGAGGCGACGGGCGGCAGGCGGGGGCAAGGCGCCCTCGCCTATTGCACCACATTGGCTTAGTCGAAGGAAACCAATGGGTAACTTCCTTGGACTACCCCTCAATGCGTGGGGAATGACGGACGGGCGCCGAGTGCGGCGGTCCGGGAGCTATAATGTGGAAGAGATGCCCGTCGAAACGACCCTCTACTCGCTGAGCGAGCAGGCACCCCAGCCGGACGAGCGGCGCGAGGGCGAGCGGCACCTCACCCTCTTCCGGGTCGGCACCATGCTGGTCGAGGACCGTCGCGAGCTCTGCCTGATTAAGAACATCTCGGCCGGGGGCGCGATGCTCCGACTCTATACGGGCGGACTGGCGATCGGCCAGCAGTTGCGCGTGGAGCTGAAATGCGGCCAGCCGCTGAGCGGGACCGTCGCCTGGGTCAGCGCCCCAAATGTCGGCCTCACCTTCGATACGCCGATCGACGTCATCGCCATGCTCAGCCAGAGCGAGGACGGCCCCCGCCCGCGCATGCCGCGGATCGAGACATCCAGCTTCGTCACCATTCGCGATGGCGCGCAGATCGTCCGGGCGCGCGCGTGCGACATCAGCCAGGGCGGGATCAAGATCGCGACCAAGGCGCCGTTCGACCGTCACTCGGAAGTGGTGGTCAGCCTGCCCGGCATGGCGCCGCAGCCGGGCGTGGTGCGCTGGACGGCCGACGGCTGCGCCGGGATCACCTTCAATCGCCTGATCCCGCTGCCCCAGCTGATCGACTGGCTGAAGTCGCAGCGGCGGGAGTCGCGGGCCGCCTGAGGCGCCCCGTGCCTTCTTTTCTTCAGAACTGACGAAGGATCAGTCGCCCGGCGCGTCGCGCGTCGAGACGGCCAGCCACTTGGTGCCGAACGTGAGTTCGCCCTCCGTGAGCGGCTTGGCGGCGAGGCCGGGCCGGCGGAAGTCCGGGAGCACGCGCGGACGCGGAACGGGAACGTGGCGAAGCAGCGCCTCGGGCGAGAGCGGCCGGTGGAACTGGATCCCGCCTCGATTGCCCCGCACCCAGATGAGCTTGCCATCGACGACCAGGTCGCCGCGCTTGAAGCGGATCTCGGCGCCTTCGACCGGAAGGTCAGGCGCATCGACCAGGGCCCCGTCGGACGAAAGGTTGCGCAGCTTGACGTCGACCGAGCGGCCGGACAGCTCGATCACGGCCGTCAAGAGGACGTTGGCGCGGCGTTGGCGCCGATTCTGAACCTGGGTGCTTTCGTCCATAACGGTGGAACTATCCGGCCGAGGTAAAACTTCATTTAACAAGTGATCGGCCGAGCTCCCTTTTTCATCATGCTTGTCGCATCCGGGCTGCTTCTGCTGCTCGGCTGGAGCGGCGGCGCAGGCCAGGCCTATGACGTCGCCGCCATCCGCGCCGGTGCGGAGTGGCGGCTGATGCACCCGCGGGCGACGGGTGCCGTCATCCTTTACACGCACCTGGGAAGCGCCGTCGCGCTGCTGTCGATGACCGCCGCAGGAGCAATCTTCCTGTGGTGGAAGCGCGAGCGAGCGCGGGCGGCGGCGCTGCTCGGGGCGGTGCTGGGAACGCGGATCGGGGTCGAGCTCCTCAAGCTCCTCGTCGACCGTTCCCGGCCGAGCCTCGACGCGCATCCGGTGGCGGTCTTCTCGCAAAGCTTCCCGAGCGGCCATGCCGGCAATGGCATGGCGACCTTTCTCGCCCTAGCCCTGTTCGTCGCGCCCGAGCGCTGGCGGCGACCCGCGGTGGCGATGGCCCTCGTCGCGGCGCTGGCGATGGGGGTGACCCGGCCCTTGCTCGGAGTTCACTGGCCGAGTGACGTGGCTGGCGGTTGGACCTTCGGCGCGACGGTCGTGGCGCTTGCCGCCTGGTGGCTCAGGAGCCGAGGAAATCGAAGCGCAGCATGAGGTTGTTGGCGGGCATGCCGACGCGCCTGGCGAGCGCCAGGCCGTGCTTCCGGGCCTCTGCGGCGAAGGCGGTCAGCTCACGCAGGCCGTAGCGCGGGTCCCGTTCCTTCAGCGCCGCGTCGAAGGCGAGGTTGGAGGGCGCGAGCGGCTCCCCGCGCACCCGCCAGGGGCCGTAGAGGATGAGCGGAGCGCCCGCGGGCAGCAGCCGCGCCGCGCCTGCGAACAGGCCGAGGCTCGCTTCCCACGGAGAGATGTGGACGAGGTTGACGGCGAGGATCGCCACGGCCTCAGCGACCGGCCAGTCCGTCGCCATGACGTCGAGGTGGAGCGCGGGCTGGAGGTTGGGTGTCCCCTCCTCTTCCCGCCACGCCTCGATCGAGGCGCGCGCTTCGGAATCGGGGTCGGTCGGCTGCCACTCGAGGTGCGGGAAGGCGGCGGCGAAGTGAAGGGCGTGCTCTCCCGTGCCGGCGGCGATCTCGAGCACCCGGCCTTCTGCAGGAAGCCAGTCCTTCAGCACCGCGAGGATCGGATCGCGGTTGCGCAGGGCGGCGGGCGAGGAGCGCTTCACCGGCGGGCCGCGACACGGGCACGGCGCTCGCGAGCCGCCAGCCAGATCAGCAGGCCGAGCGGACCGGCGAGGAAGGTGAGGAGCAGGATCGGTGCTTGCGCCAGGCGCGAGAAGCCCTTGCCGTCGGCATCGCGCGCGATCCACAGGCCGACGAACAGGTCGAAGGCAAGATAATGGGTCCAGCCGGTGACCAGCCCGCCGTCGCTGAGGAACAGCTTGCGCAGGCCCTCGATGCTGTAGTCGGCGGGATCGAATTGCCCGGCTCCGGCGACCGGACCGGCATCGACCTGCCCCGACAGGAGCGCGACCAGCATCGCCGCATAGGCGAGGCACAGCAGGCCGACCCCGGCATAGAGGATGGCCGAATAGGTGAGCGGGCGGCGCGGCGCGAACAGCAGCAGCGCCCAGGCGACGACCGCCACCGCATTGGTGAGGCTGAAGAGGCTGTCCCAGAGCATGAGGAAGACCTAGCGCCCGCCGGCCCGGTCGGCCAGCAGGGCCCGGGCCCGTAGCGCAATCTCGAGCCGCGTCACCGCCACCAGTCCGAACACCAGGCCCAGCATGGTGTCGGTGACGAGCAGGGTCCGGCTTTCGGGCGCATCGGCACCGATCCACAGATTGGCGAGGAATCGCAGTGCTACCAGCGACACCAGCATCGTCACCGCCCAGCGCGAGCGGCGCAGCAGCAAGGCACCGCTTTCCTCGTCGAAGCGGAGGATGAACAGGCGGCCGCGCCACCAGCCCGCGATCGCGCCGATGAAGAAGCCCAGGCCGAGCAGCAGCCAACCGGCCGGCGCCGGCGGGTGCCGCGACAGGATGAAGGCGATCACCGCCAGGTAGAGCGCCGGTGCGAGCCACAGGAAGCGCGCGCCGAGCACCCGCTCGGGGCCTTGCCGCCGAAGCCGCCAGGCGAGCACGAGGGCGAGGGTGAGGAGCGGCCCGGCGACATTCATCACCAGGCCGTTCGGGTCCCAGTCGGTCAGCGGTCGCCGACCTCGCTCGGCGTCGGCGCCTCGGCTGCGGCCGGGACCGGCTCCTTCCAGGCGACGATCGGCTTGCGGGCGGCGAGCGTCTCATCGAGGCGGCGGCGCGGCGCATGGACCGGGGCGGTCTTGAGCGCGGGATCGCCCGCCTTGGCCCGCTCGGCGACCGAGCGCAGGGCCATGATGAACTGGTCCAATGCCGCCTTGCTCTCGGTTTCGGTCGGCTCGACCAGCATGGCGCCGTGGACGACCAGCGGGAAGTACATGGTCATCGGGTGATAGCCCTCGTCGATCAGCGCCTTGGCGAGATCGAGCGTCGAGAAGCCGTCCGCGAAGCCCTTATCGCTGAACAGGGCCTCGTGCATGCAGGGACCCGAATGGGCGAAGGGTGCGTCGAGCACGTCCTCCAGGCTGCGGAGGATGTAATTGGCGTTGAGGACGGCATCTTCGGCCACCTGCTTCAGGCCATCGGCGCCGTGGCTGAGGATGTAGGCGAGCGCGCGGACGAACATGCCCATCTGGCCGTGGAAGGCGGTCATTCGGCCGAAGCTCTGGACCTTGCCGCCGAAATGCTCGGCCGAGAAGGCATCCGCCTGCTCTTCCTCGACGAGGTGGACGACGCTGTCGGCGGTACGGGCCGTGTAGGGCAAGGGCGCGAAGGGCGAGAGGGCTTCGGACAGGACGACCGGGCCGGACCCCGGACCGCCGCCGCCGTGGGGCGTCGAGAAGGTCTTGTGGAGGTTGATGTGCATGGCGTCCACGCCGAGGTCGCCCGGGCGGACCTTGCCGACGATGGCGTTGAAGTTCGCGCCGTCACAATAGACGAAGCCACCGACGGCATGGACCGCGTCGCTGATCGCCTTCATCTCCGGCTCGAACAGGCCGCAGGTGTTGGGATTGGTGATCATCACCGCGGCGACGTCCGGGCCCAGCCGCGCCTTCAGCGCCTCGAGGTCGACCCGGCCGGCCGACGTCGCCGGGATATTCTCGACCCGGTAGCCGCAGAAGGCGGCCGTGGCCGGGTTGGTGCCGTGGGCGCTTTCGGGCACCAGCACCACTTCGCGCGGGTCACCGCGTGCTTCGAGGGCGGCGCGGATGCAGAGCAGGCCGCACAATTCGCCGTGGGCGCCCGCCTTGGGGCTCATCGCGACCCCGTGCATGCCGGTGAGGTCGATCAGCCAGAAGGCGAGCTCGTTGATGAGTTCGAGCGCACCCTGCACCGTTTCGCGCGGAGCGAGCGGGTGGAGGTCGGCGAAGCCGGGCAGCCGCGCCATCTTCTCGTTCAGGCGCGGGTTGTGCTTCATCGTGCACGAGCCGAGCGGGAAGAGGCCGAGGTCGATGGCGTAATTCTGCCGCGACAGGCGGGTGTAGTGACGGACGGTCTCGGGCTCGGTCAGGCCGGGAAGACCGATGGGGGCGGTACGGAGGAGCGACGACAGGCCCTCCCCCAGCCCCTCGCGCGAACGGGAGGGGAGATAGAAATCGACTCCCGTCGTCTCCGTATCGCCGATCTCGAAGATCAGCGCCTCTTCCAGCATCAGGGCGCGGTTGCCGGTCACGGTGCCGGTTTCGGACGCGCTGGCGACGGGGGTGGTGGGCTTCCAGCCGCTCTGGTTGATGGTCACTTGGTCACCTCCTCGAGCGCCTGCACCAGCGCGTCCATGTCCTTGTCCGTGGCGGTCTCGGTGACCGCCACCACCAGCCCGTTCCTGAGGGTGTCGGCGCCCGGATAGAGGCGGCCGAGCGACACGCCGCCGAGCACGCCCTTCTCGACCATCTTGTGGACGGCGGGGCGGGCCTCGACCGGCAGCTCCAGCGTGAATTCGTTGAAGAAAAGGTCGTTCACCAGCCGGACGCCCGGAATGGCGGCAAGGCGGGCGGCGAGCTGCGAGGCGCGGGCGTGATTGAGTTCGGCGAGCTGGCGAAGGCCCTTTTCGCCGAGCAGGGTCATGTGGATGGAAAAGGCCAGCGCGCACAGGCCCGAGTTGGTGCAGATATTGCTGGTCGCCTTCTCGCGGCGGATATGTTGCTCGCGGGTGGACAAGGTCAGCACGAAGCCGCGGCGGCCGTCGGCGTCGATCGTCTCGCCGGCGATCCGGCCCGGCATCTGCCGGATGTGCTTCTCGCGGCAGGCGAACAGGCCGACATAGGGGCCGCCGAAGTTGAGCCCGACGCCGATCGACTGGCCTTCGCCCACCACGATGTCCGCGCCCATCTCGCCTGGCGACTTGAGGAGACCGAGGGCGACCGGCTCGGTCACTACCGCGATCAGCAGCGCCCCCCTTGCCTGCGCGGCGGCAGCAAGGCCGGACAGGTCGGCGACCCGGCCGAGGATGTCAGGATACTGGACGACCACGGCGCTGGTCTCGTCGTCGATGGCGCCGAGCAGCGCTTCGATGTCGGTTTCGGCGGTGAGCGCCGGAAGCGAGGTTTCCAGCCGATCGCCGGTGAACTTCGCCATGGTGTTGCAGACGCCGACATAATGCGGATGGAGGCCGGACGAGATGATGGTCTTGGGCTTGCGGGTGATGCGGCGGGCCATGCCAATCGCTTCCCAGCAGGCGGTCGAGCCGTCGTACATGGAAGCGTTGGCGACCTCGCAGCCGAACAGGCGTGCGACCTGGCTCTGGAATTCGAACAGGACCTGCAGCGTGCCCTGCGCGATTTCCGGCTGGTAGGGCGTGTAGGCGGTCAGGAACTCGCCGCGCTGGATCAGGTGATCGACACTGGCGGGAACGTGATGCTTGTAGGCGCCGCAGCCGAGGAAGAAGGGCGCGTCGGCGGCCGGCACGTTCTTGCGGGACAGCGCGGTGAGGTGGCGCTCCACCTCCATCTCCGAGGCGTGCAGCGGAAGGTCGCGGATCGGGCCGTCGAGCCGCGCCTCTTCCGGAACGTCGCGGAACAGCTCGTCGACGTGGGCAACGCCGATGGTGTCGAGCATCGCCGAGCGGTCGGCATTGGAGAGGGGAAGATAGCGCATCAGGGCTTTCTCATGGTGAAGCGGAGACGGACGTAGTCGGCGGTGTCGCTGCCGTGGCGCCGGGCGACGGCGGCGGCGATGGCGGGGCGCTCCTCCTCGGGCACGCCGGCCCGGTCGAGCCAGCCCTTGCGGAAGGCGAGCACCCAGCCCGCGACGCCGTGGTCGAGGGGGGTGGGACGGTCGATCAGTTCGGCCTCGACGTCGCGGAAGCCGACGGCTTCGTAGATGGAGGCGAACTCGTCCGGGCTCGGATACCAGTTGGAGGCGTAGGTGGGCGGGCCGAAGCCGCGGGCCACCAGCTCGTCATCAAGATGCTGGCGGAGCGCCGCGAGGTTTCCCTCCCCGCCCATCTCCCCGACGAAACGCCCGCCGGGCTTGAGCGCGAACCAGATGGCGCGGGCGGCGCGCTCCTTGTCGAGCACCCAGTGCAGGGTGGCGTTGGAGAAGGCCGCGTCGAAGGCTTCGGAAAAGCGCAGGTCCGCCGCGTCCATCAGCCGCGCATCCAGCCCTCTCGCCTTGGCCGCGGCGATCATCGACAGGCTGTTGTCGATGCCGACCACCTCCGCGCCCGCTTCCTTGATGCGGAGCGTGAGCGTGCCGTCGCCGCAGCCAACGTCGAGGATCGTTTCGCCGAACTGCGGATCGAGCAAGGCCAACGCCGCCGCGCCAAGCTCAGGCACGAAGCCGCCCACCCGGACGTAGTCGGCCGCGTCCCAGCTGGAGGTGGAAGCCGGTGTGTCGGTCATCGGTTGGAGACGATCCTCGGATCGATGAGCATGGACGCACGATCGGTGCACACAAGGATCTCGCCAGAGCCGCCATGTCCGAATTGCTTGTCTGCTCGGTCATGCAGGCAGGTCGGGTCGAAGCGCGCTTCCACCGTCACCACTGCCCCGAGCCGCGATTGGATGCGACGATCGAAGTCCGCCGATGTGCCGATCGCAAGCGTGCGAGCGTCCATGCCTCCATGCTCACGCAGGCTGCAGCCGAGATCCTGGCACTTGGTAACGATCCCGCGGACGCGGATGACCTGGCCGTCCAGCACCTGATGATATTGCCAGACTTCCCGGATCGAATAGGCAGGCGGCTTCGCCGGAGCCGGAAGCTCCGCAGCGACCAGGGCAAGGCCGCCCAGCAGGATCAAAGAGTCGCCACCCAGTCGCGATAGGCGGCTTCGTCCATCAGGCCGTCGAGCTCGGACGGGTCCGACAGCCTGAGCTTGAAGAACCAGCCTTCGCCTTCAGGATCGGAATTGATGATCGACGGATCGTCGGCGATCGCCGGATTGGCCTCGGTCACTTCGCCCGACGCGGGCGCATAGACGTCGCTCGCGGCCTTGACCGATTCGACCACCGCGGCCTCGCCGCCCTTGGTCAGCTGCTTGCCGGCCTCCGGCGCCTCGGCGAAGACGATGTCGCCCAATTGGCCCTGCGCGTGATCGGTGATGCCGACGGTGGCCGTGTCGCCCTCGACGCGGATCCACTCATGTTCCCTGGTGAAATGAAGGCTCACTGGCTTTTCCCCTTGCGATGATAGCGGTGCGGCACGAACGGCATGGGCGCGACGGCGGCGCTGAAGAGCTTGCCGCGCTGCTCGAGCGTGATTGCGGTCCCGGGCTGGCCAAGCGTCGCGGCGACATAGCCCATGCCGATCGGCGCCTCGAGGCTGGGCGAGAAGCCGCCGCTGGTGACGCGGCCGATCTCATTGCCTTCCTCGTCGAGAATGCGGGCGCCTTCGCGAACGGGCTGGCGACCCTCGACGGTAAAGCCCACCCGCTTGCTGACGGCGCCTTGCTCAAGCTCGGCGAGGATGCGCTCTGCCCCGGCGAACCCGCCTTCGGCCCGGCGACGCTTGTTCACCGCAAACAGAAGGTCGGCCATGACCGGTGTGGTCTGCTCGTCGAGGTCGTGGCCATAGAGCGGAAGGCCGGCCTCGAGCCGAAGCGAGTCACGGGCGCCAAGGCCGATCGGGCGGACCCGCTCGTCGGCAAGAAGGGCGTCGGCAAGGGCCTCGACATGGCTGAAGGGGATCGACAGCTCGAATCCGTCCTCCCCGGTGTAGCCCGACCGGCCGAAGCCTATCGTGGCCCCGTTCCAGTCGCGCGAGGTGCCCTGCATGAAGACAGTCTCGTCCGGCACGCCCGGGAACAGCGACCCGATCACGGCAGCGGCATCGGGTCCCTGCAGGGCGAGCAGTGCACGGTCGGTGAGATGCTCGAGCGCGATCCCGGCCGGGAGACGGCTCTCGATGAAGGCGATGTCGCCCTGCTTGGTCGCGCCGTTGACCACCACATAATATTCCTCGCCGCCCCCGTCCGGGCTGACGTTGGTGACCATCAGGTCGTCGACGATTCCGCCGCTTTCGTTGAGCAGCAGCGAATAGCGGATTCGGCCGGGCTGAAGGCCGGTGATGTCGCCCGGCAGCAGCGTCTCGAGCGCCGCGCCCGCTCCTTCGCCGCGGATCATCAGCTGGCCCATGTGGCTGACGTCGAACAGGCCGGCATGGGTGCGGGTCCAGCGATGCTCGGCGATGATGCCCTCGTACTGGACCGGCATCGAATAGCCGGCGAACGGCACCATCCGGCCGCCACGGGCGCGGTGCCAGCCATCGAGCGGCAGGGACTTCAGTTCGAGATCAAGCACTTCGGCCAAGGAACGACACTCCGGCAGGTTCGGCTCCTCCCGCCGCCCGGGCAGAAGCCCGCTCGACCGGAAAGCTTGGAACCCCCGTCTGTCTCCAATTGCCTGAGAGCTTTCCCCCGGGTTTTCCGAGGTTACCCCTTCGGCGGCCACGGCGGTGAGGCCGGGACACTTTCCAGACGGCCTTCGACCCGCGCGGTCCTTCTGCCTGAGAGATTCCGGGGGCGGTTGCTCCTTCGGCGCCCCGGTCATGCCGGAGCCTCTCCCGCGCGAGTCGCCCGGCGTTGCCGCCGGACTGGCTGGGGACGGGCTCTAGGCAGGTGAGCCCTTCTGTCAACGCGGCTTAAGGCGAGGTGTGAAGATTCCACGTGGGGAAGCGGGTGGCCCATGTTAGCTTTGCCCGCGGCATTTCAGGGGGAAACGATGGTGCGCTTCAGAAATCGACCCGCAACGAACGCGCCCGGCACCGCCGCAATGGGACAAGGGACGGCGTCATGATCGTTCGGCGGGTCCTCGGCTCGCTGGCGGGCGTGGCGGCGACGGTTGCAACGATCATGGCGGTCGAGGCGATCGGGCACCGAGTGACCGGCACGCCGTCCGACCCGGCACAGGCGACAGTGCCGATGATGCTGTGGGTGCTGGCCGCCTGGGCGATCGGCCCGCTGATCGGCGGCTTCGTTGGCGTGTCGGTTGCACGCTGGGGCGGCGCGGCTTGGATCGCCGCAGCCCTGGTCATCGTCGGCGTGGTCGCGACGATGCTGACCATCCCGACGCCATGGTGGATGGCGACGGGCGGAATCGTCCTGCCGCTGGTCGCCGCCCGGCTCGTCACCAGGCGGGCCGACAGCGGCGATCAGCGCGTCGCGTTGTAGCGGAGCTGGTCCGGGGTCAGCTGGAAGCCGACCAGCTGCTCGTAGGTGGCGTTGGCGACCGCGGTGCGGATTCGCGGATCCGACAGCGGATCGACCGCGGCATCGACGTCGCCCGGCCGACGCTCGCGGGTCAGCTCGCGCTGGATGTCCTGCGGCAGGGCCACGGCCGAGCGCAGGACGCGGACGGTCGTCTGGCTGCTGGTCTGGGCGCGCTGGCTGCCGGCCGGGAAGTCGAGCGCCACCGCGCCGACCTTCTTGGCGATGATGTTGGTCCCGCCCTGCACCGCCACCGCGAAATAGGGCAGCACCACCTGGCGCGCCGCGCCCGCATCGCGCCGGGTGGCGACGACGTCGAAGGTCGCGGTGCTGACCAGGTTCTGCGCATCCTCGGTGCAGGTCGAGCGGACGTTGGTGATGGTCGCCACCACGTCGATCGCCCGGGAATCGCGACTGGTTGCCGGATCGAACAGGGTGATGTCACCGGTCGCGGCGGGGATCGCCACCTGCGGGCAGCCTGAGCGGGTGACATAGACGCCGCCCGAGCCAATCTGCCCCTCGCGAGAGCAGGCGGCAAGGACGAGGGCGAGAGCGGCCGCCGTGACGGCCCGAAGTGACATGGTCATGGACACAGGCTCATAGGAAGCCCCTTCTCGGCAGGCAAGCGATGGCTTACATGGCCGCCATGCTCGAAGGCCGTTCTCCCGCTCATCTGATCATCGCCGCTCCGCGCGGCTTCTGCGCGGGCGTGGAGCGCGCCATCCGCATCGTCGAGCTCGCGCTCGAACGATATGGCGCGCCCGTCTATGTCCGCCACGAGATCGTCCACAACAAGTTCGTGGTCGACCGCCTGAAGGCGATGGGCGCGGTGTTCGTCAAGGAAGTGAGCGAGGTGCCGGACGGCGTGCCGGTGGTCTTTTCCGCCCATGGCGTGCCGAAAAGGGTGCCGGCCGAGGCGCGCGATCGCGGGCTCGACTATCTCGACGCTACCTGTCCGCTGGTGAGCAAGGTGCATCGCCAGGCGCAACGGCTGATCGAGTCCGGGCGGCATATCGTCTTCATCGGCCATGCCGGCCATCCGGAGGTGATCGGCACCTTCGGCCAGGTCCCTTCCGGCGCCATGACCCTGGTCGAGACCGAGGAGGATGTCGCCGGGATCGAGGTGCCGGACCCCGAGAACCTCGCCTTCTTGACGCAGACCACCCTGTCGGTCGACGACACGGCGGCGATCGTCGCCGCGCTTCGGCAGCGCTTCCCTGCGATCAAGGCGCCGCGCGGCGAGGACATCTGCTACGCCACCTCGAACCGGCAGGCGGCGGTCAAGGCGATCGTGCCCAGGGTCGAGAAGATGCTGGTGATCGGTGCACCGAACAGCAGCAACTCGCTCCGCCTCGCCGAGGTCGCGGAGCGCGAGGGCGTGCCTGCCCGCCTCATCCAGCGCGCGGTCGAGATCGACTGGGACTGGCTCGGCCGTCCCAGGACCATCGGCCTCACCGCCGGCGCCTCGGCGCCCGAAGTGCTGGTCGAGGAAGTGATCGAGGCCCTGTCAGAGCGCTTCCTGCTGACGATGGAAGAGCAGGAACATGTGCCCGAAGGCCTGACCTTCAAGCTGCCGCGCGAGCTGGTGGCCTAGCGCAAGGTCCTTGCCTTCGGCCGCGGGCCCTCGCATCGGGCTGCGCATGACCGAACTCCCCCACGTCGAGATGTTCACCGACGGCGCCTGCAAGGGCAATCCCGGCCCGGGCGGCTGGGGCGTGCTCATCCGCATGGGTGCGCGCGAAAAGGAATTGAGCGGTGCGGAGAACCCCAGCACCAACAACCGGATGGAGCTGATGGCGGCGATCCGGGGACTGGACGCGCTGACCCGCCCCTGCCGCGTGACGCTGTCGACCGACAGCATGTACGTCCGCGACGGCATCACCAAGTGGGTCCACAACTGGCGCCGCAACGGCTGGCGGACCGCGGACAGGAAGCCGGTCAAGAATGCCGAGCTGTGGCAGGCCCTGTGCACCGCCGCCGAGCGGCACCGGGTCGAATGGAAGTGGGTCAAGGGGCACGCCGGCCATGCCGAGAACGAGCGGGCCGACCAGCTCGCCTGCGCCGCGGCGGAGGGCCGTGAAGGCTAGAAGCGCTTCGGATCGTACACTGACGGATCGACTCCCTCCGGCACACTTCCGTCGCCGAGGATCAGCATTGCCCCGAGCGTCGCCGCCGCCGGCGCGGTCTGGATTCCGAAGCCGCCCTGGCCGACGCACCAGAAGAAGTCGGGGTTGTCCGCCGCGAATCCGATGGCGGGAACCCGGTCCGGCGTGAAGGTCCTGAGGCCCGCCCAGCGCCGCTCGACCTTCTCGACGGGCCAGTCGACCACCTGCTCGAAACGGTGGATGGCGGTGGCGACGTCCAGTTCCTCCGGCGCTGCGTCGCAGGGGTCGCAGTCGATCTCGTCATGCGGGCTCAGCCACAGCGACTTGTCGCCCTCGCCCTTGAAGTAGAAGCTGCCGTCGGCGCCGATCACCAGCGGCAGGCGCGCGATGCCGCTGCGGGCAACCCGCAGCTGCACCATCGTCCGGCGCTTCGGCTGCAGTCCGAGCGGCGCGATGTCCGCCGCCCGCGCCACCTCGTCGCCCCAGGCCCCCGCGGCATTGACGATTCGGCGGCACCTGATCTCGCTTCCGTCGGCAAGCCGCACCGTCCAACCGCCACTCGAAACCGCGACCGCGCCGGCGAAGCGGGCGTCGCTGCGCACGTCCGCTCCCGCCCGCCGGGCCGCGGCGAGGCAGTCCGAGTGAAGCCTGGCGACGTCGATGTCGGCGAGACCCGGCTCCTCCGCCCCGTGCCTCCACTCGGGCCGAAGCCCTGGCAATCGCGCTTCCAGCACCGCCCGGTCGAGCGGAGTCGCCGCCACGCCGTCCACGAGGTCGATCTGCTCGCCCTCGCGGGCGAGGTGGATGGCGCCGCGCGGCGAAAGATAGCCGCCGGCCTCCAGCGAGGGCCGGCTGGCGCGGCTGAGCGGCGCCACCAGCGGCCCGCCATAGCCTTCGTGCCAGAAAGCCGCCGAGCGCCCGGTCGAATGATAGCCGGGCTGGGCCTCGGCTTCGACCAGCAGCAGCGACAGGCGGCCGGCAAGCGCGGCCGCGAGGCTTGCGCCGGCGATTCCGGCGCCGACGATCAGCAGGTCGATCTCACGCATTGCGTCGCGGCGGTTACGGCTTGGAAAGGCATTTCGTCCAGTCTTGCGACCGGTGCCGGCGATTGAGCCGGCGCGCCGGAAGTTCGCCGAACCATATCTTAACCATTTTGGCGGATTGGTTCGGCGTTCGAATTATTTCCTACGGTTGTGAGGAAGGGGCGGGTGTCGCCATGGATGTGAAGAAGATTGCGCTTCTGGTCGGAGCGTTGCTGGTCGCGGCGGTTACCGCCGTTATGGCCAAGAATATGTTCACCGGCGCGTCGGCGCCCGAGGCCCAGGCGGCCGCAGTGCCGGCTGGTCCGAAGATCCTGGTGGCGCGCAAGCCGCTCCCGGTCGGTGCGATGGTGGATGCGGAAAGCTTCGCCTTCCAGCCCTGGCCGGCCGAGCTGATGCAGCAGACCTATTTCTCGGAAGGCGGCCCCGATGCCGACATGCAGAAGATGATCGGCATGGTCGTCCGCAATCCGATTACCGCCGGCCAGCCGCTCACCCGCGGTTCGCTCGTCGGCCCGCAGGACCGCGGCTTCCTCGCCGCGGCGCTGAGCCCGGGCATGCGCGCCGTCACGGTTCCGGTCAACGACATCAGCGGTGTCGCCGGCTTCATCTTCCCGGGCGACCGGGTCGACATGGTGCTGACCCAGACCGTGACCGGTGGCGGCGACGGTCCGCCGCTCAAGGTCTCCGAGACGATCATCCGCAACCTTCGCGTTCTCGCGACCGACCAGGCGATCGACCGCAACGGCGAGGACGGCAAGCCGGTCGTCAAGAGCTTCGGCAAGGTCACCTTCGAGGTTACCCCCAAGCTCGCCGAGAAGATCGCCGTGGCGCAGAGCCTCGGCACGATCAGCCTCACCCTGCGCAGCCTTGCCGACAGCCAGGCCGAGCTGGAGCGTCTGGTCGCCAGCGGCCAGGTCAAGGTTCCGGCCGGCGCCAATCCGGCGGAAGAGCGCAAGATGCTGCTGGCGATTGCCAACCAGCCGATCGACAATGCGCCGACCTTCGCCACCGGCGGTGACGTGTCGCGCTTCCAGCGCCGCACCGTCCCTGCCCGCGGGCAGGACAAGGCGGGCGAGGCGCTTGCCGCCGTCGGTCGCATGACCGGCGAGATGGTCCGCGCCGCGCAGGGCGGTGCTCCGGCCGGCCAGGCTGGCGGCGCGCCGTCTGGCCCGGTGGTCCGGGTCGCCCGCGGCAACAATGTCAGCTTCGTTCCTGTGGGGGCTCGCTAAGATGAGCAAGGTACATCACACCATGGGGCGGGTGGCTTCGGCCCTGGCCGCCCTGGCCCTCGGCGCCTCGGCGCTGAGCCTGGCCGCCACGCCCGCCGCCGCGCAGCCGATGGCCGCGCGTCCGTCGGAAACCCTCAACCTGTCGGTCGGGACCGGCACCCTGGTCCGGCTGTCGGCACCGATGAGCGACCTGTTCATCGCCAACGACGCCATCGCCGACGTCCAGGTGCGCTCGAACAACCAGCTCTATGTGTTCGGCAAGGGCCGGGGCGAGACGACGGTCTATGCGACCGACAAGTCGGGCCGGGTGGTCTATGCCGCCAACGTCCGTGTCGGCAACAACATCAGCTCGCTCGACGAGATGCTTCGGGCGGCCATGCCTGAGGCGCAGATCCAGGCGACTCCGATGAACAACCTGCTGCTGCTCACCGGCACCGTCGCCTCGCCCGAGGATGCCGCCGAGGCGCAGCGCCTGGTCCAGGCCTATGTCGGCGACGGCACGCAGGTGGTCAGCCGGGTGCGCTCGGCGGTCCCGCTGCAGGTCAACCTCAAGGTCCGCATCGCGGAGGTCAATCGCTCGGCGCTCAAGCAGGTCGGCGTGAACCTGCTGTCGTTCGACCGCACCAGCGGCTTCCAGTTCGGAATCGGCCAGGGCGACCCCGGCACCAATAATGCCAGCGGCAAGAACTTCCGGGTCGGCAGCATCGGCACCACGATCGCGGCCGGCGGCAAGCTGTTCGGCCTCGACCTGCTCGGGACGCTCGATCTCCTCGCTTCGGACGGCCTCGCGGCGACGCTTGCCGAGCCCAACCTGACCGCTCTGTCGGGCGAAACCGCAAGCTTCCTCGCGGGCGGCGAATTCCCCATTCCGATCAGCCAGGGCGTCGGCGGCGCGATCAGCGTCGAATACAAGCAATATGGCGTTGGCCTCGCTTTCACCCCGGTCGTTCTGGCCGACGGCCGCATCTCGATGCGCGTCCGTCCGGAAGTGAGCGAACTGAGCACCGAAGGCGCGCTGCGGCTCAATGGCTATGACGTTCCGGCCATCACCACCCGGCGCGCCGAGACGACGGTCGAACTCGGTTCGGGCCAGAGCTTCATGCTCGCCGGCCTGCTCCGCACCAACAGCCGCACGACGATCGAGAAGGCGCCGTTCCTCGGCGACCTGCCGATCCTCGGCACGCTGTTCCGGTCGAACAACTATCGCCGGGCGGAAACCGAGCTGGTGATCATCGTCACTCCGTATCTGGTGCGTCCGACCAACGGACCGCTGCCGACCCCGGTCGACGGCTACCGAATCGTTCGGGACGGCACGCTGACCTGGGAAGGCCAGAGCTACAACGGCGTCTCGGGCCCGCGCCCGGTCGCCGTCCAGCCGGCGCCTGGCGTGTCGGTCGGGGCCGCCGGTGCGCCGGCCGCAGCGGCCAGCCCGCCGGCGGCCCTGCCCGCCCCCGGGTTCAAGCTGTGAGCGCCCCCGAGCACAAGGAAAGAACCATGAAGAAGCAACTCTCCTTCCTGC